>NZ_JBVHMN010000001.1:264892-1418046 GCF_055558435.1 Streptomyces sp. NPDC025784 | reverse complement strand
TTGATAGGCCAGATCTGGAAGCGCCGTAAGGCGTGGAGGTGACTGGTACTAATAGGCCGAGGGCTTGTCCTCAGTTGCTCGCGTCCACTGTGTTGGTTCTGAAACCACGAACAACCCCGTACAGGTCACGTACGGTGCGGTTGACAGTTTCATAGTGTTTCGGTGGTCATAGCGTGAGGGAAACGCCCGGTTACATTCCGAACCCGGAAGCTAAGCCTTACAGCGCCGATGGTACTGCAGGGGGGACCCTGTGGGAGAGTAGGACGCCGCCGAACTAATTTTGAAGAAAGCCCCCGTACCGGGATACCGGTACGGGGGCTTTCTGCGTTTACGGTGACTTCTTGCAGTGGCTTCCTGAATTGCAGTGGGCCCCTCGGATCGAGGGGCCCTTTTTTGTTGTGCGGTCAGAGCCGGCCGGCTGCCTTGAGCGCCAGATAGGCGTCGGCGAGAGCCGGGGCGAGGTCTTCCGGGGGAGCATCGACGACGGTGACACCGTGGCGTTGCAGCTGCTCCGCGGTGCGATGGCGCTCCGCCTGGGCCTGAGCCGCGGACGCAGCCGCGTACACCGCCTCGGGATTTCCCCTCGACGCCGCCATTCGGGCGACGTACGGATCTGCCACGGAGGCCACCAGGACCGTATGGCGCTGGGTGAGGCGTGAGAGCACCGGGAGGAGGCCCTCCTCGATGGGGGCCGCGTCGAGGCTCGTCAGCAGGACGATCAGGGAACGGCGAGGAGCCGTACGCAATGCCGTGGCGGTGAGGCCGCGGGCGTCGGTCTCGACGAGTTCCGGTTCCAGGGTCGACATCGCGTTGACCAGGGACGGGAGAAGCTCGCCGGATGCGCGGCCCTGGACGAGCGCACGAACCCGGCGGTCGTATGCGAGGAGGTCCACGCGGTCGCCGGCGCGGGACGCCAGGGCCGCGAGGAGGAGAGCCGCGTCCATGGAGGCGTCCAGGCGCGGTGCGTCGCCGACCCGGCCGGCGGAGGTGCGGCCCGTGTCGAGAACCAGAAGGATGTGCCGGTCGCGTTCGGGACGCCAGGTACGGACGGCGACCGTGGAATGCCGGGCCGTGGCGCGCCAGTCGATGGAACGGGTGTCGTCGCCGGGAACGTATTCGCGAAGGCTGTCGAACTCCGTGCCTTCGCCACGGGTCAGCACGCTCGTGCGGCCGTCGAGCTCGCGGAGCCGGGCCAGTTTGGACGGCAGGTGCTTGCGGCTGGTGAAGGGCGGCAGGACGCGCACGGTCCACGGGACCCGGTGGCTGCCCTGTCGCGCGTAGAGACCAAGAGGGCCGTACGAGCGGATCGTGACGCGGTCGGCCTGGCGGTCACCACGTCGGGTGGGGCGCAGACGGGTCGTCAGACGGCGTCGCTCGCCGGGCGGGACGGTGAGACGGTGACGCGAGGCGGCCGTCTCGGTGCCGGGCTCCCAGCTGCTCGGCGGCCATGCGTCACGGAGGCGGGCACGCAAGGGGCGACCGGACGGGTTGGTGACGGTGAGCGTGACGTCCGCTGTCTCGCCGAGGCGTACGGAGGTGTCGCCCGAGCGGGTCAGGCCGAGACGCCGTACGGGTGCCGCCAGTGCGGCGTCGCAGGCGCAGGCCAGGGCCAGCGGCGCGTTCACGGCGAGGATGCCCAACCAGCTCGGCTCCAGGATGCCGACGGGCAGTGAGCCGATGGCCGCCAGGAGGGCGGTGCGTCCGGTGAGTGCCATCAGCGGGGGACGGGGACGTGGGCGAGGATCGCGTTGATGACGGAGTCGGCCGTGACGCCCTCCATCTCCGCTTCGGGGCGCAGTTGGATGCGGTGGCGGAGGGTGGGCAGGGCCAAGGCCTTCACGTCGTCGGGGATGACGTAGTCGCGGCCGGTCAGCCAGGCCCAGGCGCGGGCGGTGGCGAGGAGGGCGGTCGCGCCACGGGGGGACACACCGAGGGTGAGGGACGGCGACTCGCGGGTGGCGCGGCAGATGTCCACCACGTAGCCGGTGATCTCGGGGGAGACGGCGGTCTTGGCGACGGCGGTCCGCGCGGCTTCCAGATCCGCGGGGCCCGCCACGGGGCGTACGCCGGCGGCGCGCAGGTCGCGCGGGTTGAAGCCCTCGGCGTGACGGGTGAGGACGTCGATCTCGTCCTGGCGCGACGGGAGAGGGATCGTCAGTTTGAGGAGGAAGCGGTCCAGTTGGGCTTCGGGGAGAGGGTAGGTGCCCTCGTACTCGACGGGGTTCTGGGTCGCGGCGACGAGGAACGGGTCGGGGAGCGGACGCGGGGTGCCGTCGACCGTGACCTGGCGTTCCTCCATCGCTTCGAGGAGGGACGACTGTGTCTTGGGCGGGGTGCGGTTGATCTCGTCGGCCAGGAGGAGGTTGGTGAAGACCGGGCCGGGCTGGAAGGAGAACTCGGCGGTGCGGGCGTCGTAGACCAGGGATCCGGTGACGTCGCTGGGCATCAGGTCCGGGGTGAACTGGACCCGCTTGGTGTCGAGGTCGAGTGCGGATGCCAGGGCGCGGACGAGCAACGTTTTGGCGACCCCGGGGACTCCTTCAAGTAGAACGTGTCCGCGGCAGAGGAGGGCGACGACGAGGCCGGTCACGGCGGGGTCCTGGCCGACCACGGCTTTGGCGATCTCGGCCCGCAGGGATTCCAGGGAGGTGCGGGCGGTGCCCGGATCCCCGGCGTACCCGGCGTTGTCAGTGGTCGGGTCCATCATGAACGGCGTACCTCTCTTTCGAGGGCGTCGAGTTGGTCGGCGAGGGAGACGAGGGCCGCGTCGTCGTGGGGCGGCGGCCCGAAGAGGAGGGGGTGCAGGGACTGTCCGTCGCCCTGGAGGTGGGCGGACAGGGCGGGGAGCAGGGCTTCGGGCGCGTGCGCCTGAGCGGGGGGCACTCCCACGAGGGGGGCGAGACGGGTGCGCGTGGTGGAGCGCAGGGCCGTCGCGGCACGGTCGCGGGCGTCGGCCTTGCGGTAGAGGCGGGCGCGGCCTTCGACGGTTTCGGAGGCGCGGATCGCGACGGGGAGTCGTTCGGGCACGAGGGGGCCCAGTCGTCGTGCTCGCCAGAGGGCGGCCAGGGCTGCCGCGATGAAGAGTTGCAGTGTGCCCCACAGCCAGCCGGAGGGGAGCAGGTCGAAGAAGCCCCGGTCGCCGGTGTCGGTGGCCGAGTCGTCGGAGAGCGAGGGGAGGTACCAGACCAAGTGGGAGCGGGAACCCAGCAGTTGGAGGGCGAGCGAAGCGTTGCCCTGCTCGTCGAGGCGATCGTTGTAGAAGATGTCTGGGGCGCCGAGGACGACGGTGTCGCCGCTCCCGGAGGCCGCCGGGATGCGCAGCAGCGTGGGCAGGCCGTCGCTGGGGTAGCACCTGTCGGCGTCGGGGGCGGGCGTGGTGTAGCGGACGCCGCCCGTGTCGGCGCTGCCCGCTCGTCCGGCCGCGGGCAGGGCGCAGTCGGGGGAGAGCGTCGAGTCGAAGCTGACCGCGGGGTCGGCGCTGACCTGGGGGGCCAGGGTGCCGACGGAGGGCGATCCAGGGGAGACGAGGACCGTGCGGCCGCCGGAGTTCGCTGTCGTCGCGTGCAGGAGCCTCTGCTGACGTTCGGTCAGCAGGTCGGGGGCGGCGATCAGGAGGGTGGTGTCGGCATCGGCCGCCGCTCGGGCCTCGTCCAGGGTGGTGACCACGCGCGTGGAGACACCCCGGTCGGCGAGGAGTTCGGCGACGGCGCGACTGCCGTAGGGATCGGCGGAGCGTGGATCGAGGCGGCCGTGCTGGGCGTCCGAGCGGACCACGGCGATCGCGATCGCGGCGGCCAACAGGAGCACGGCGGCGAGCAGGATGCCCCGGCCGCGTGTCCACACCTGGCGGGCGGTGGGCGACACCGAGGTGGACGGCAGGGTGGCCTCCGTCATGAGGCGGCCCCCTGGCGGTCGTTGTGGGCCGTGCTCTGCGCGCTGCTCGTGAGGACGGGCTTGGTGCGTTCCAGCTCGCCGTCGAGTTCGGTGAGGCGGTGGTACACGCGCGTGTCGGCTGCCCTGCCGCCGTATGTGACGTCGTCGAAGTCCCTGGCCGCGGAGCGCAGTCGGTCCGTGTGGGCCGGCAGGGCGCGGCTCGCTTCCGCGGCTGCCTCGTCCGCCGTGCGGCCGGGGCGCGGTTCGAGGAGGGCGCGTTCCTCCAGGGAGCGGACGATGGCGCGCATCCGCTCCTGGACGGCCTGGTTCCAGTGGCCCTGGGCGGCGTGCGCCTCGGCGGCGGCCCGGTGCTCCGCGGCGCTCTTGGGGCGGTCGTCGAAGAGCGTGGCGGACGACGTGGGGGTGCGGCGGGGGGTGCCCAGGCGCCACCACAGGGCAGCCGCGACCGCGACCACCGCCAGCAGGATGACGGCCAGTCCGAGTGCTCCGCCGGGTGTCGCCGAGGAGGCGGCACTGAACAGTTCGTCGACCCACTTCCAGAAGGCGTTCAGGGCACGCTGGAGCAGGCTGGGGTCGTTCTCGTGGTACATCCGCTTGGACAGCTCGCGTCTGGCCGCCTCCCGCGCGGGATCGCGAGGCGTCGTCACCGGTGGTTCGTCGCCGCGCGGCAGCGCGAGGACGCCGGCGGCGCCGGTGTGCGGCAGCGCGAGCACCGCAGTGAGAACTCCCCCCACCGGGCTCACCGCATCAGCTCCCCGAAGTGGTGCCGGTCGAGCCGCCGTAGTTCTCGACGCCGGCGGCGCGGGCCAGGTCGAGGTCGAGAGCCTCGCGGCGGATGCGCTGGTCGATGTAGAGGAGGACGGTGACGCCGGCCGTGATCGGGAAGGTCAGCATGGACCCGATCACCGAGCCGATGCCGCTGACGATGAGGAACGTCCAGCCGAGGTTCCCGCCACTGCTGTCGAGGAAGCTGCTCATGCCGTCGCCGCTGAGCGCGGCGGCGAGGATTGCGAAGGGGATCACGACGATCGACGCCACGATGTTCGCGATGATCGTGGCGAGCAGCTGAATGCCGAAGACCCGCCACCAGGAGCCGCGCACGAGCTTCGAGGAGCGGCGCATCGACTTCACGATGCTCTGCTTCTCCAGCATCAGCGCGGGAGAGGCGAGCGAGAAACGGATCATCAGCCAGAGGGCGACGACGCCCATGCCCAGTCCGCCGAGGACGGCGAGTGCGGTGCCCGCGTCGCCCGCGCCGGCCAGGGCGGCGAGCAGACCGGGCAGCGTGCCGACGCCGACGACCACGAGGGCGATGAGCGGCAGCAGGAAGGTCAGGCCGAACAGCTTCGGCAGCTGAGGGCGGGCGTCGTGCCACGCCTCGGCCGTCGTCACCGGCTTGCCCAGTACCGCGCGGCTGGTCACGGACGTGAGCAGCGCCGTGGCGACGATGGTGCCGAGCAGCGTGATGAGCAGGACGACACCGGAGCTCAGCAGGGTGTCGCCGAGGGCACGGCTCAGCTCGCCGACCGTGGCGCTCGGGTCGTTGAGGACGTCCGTGTCGGTGTTGTCGTCCAGGACGAAGCCCTGGAGCAGGATGACCGCGATCTCGGTGACGACGGCGACGGCGAGCGAGATGCCGAGGACGGTGCGCCAGTAGGCGCGCATCGTGGAGACCGCGCCGTCGAGGATCTCGCCGACGCCGAGGGGGCGCAGCGGGATCACGCCGGGCTTGGCGGCGGGAGGCGGACCGCCCCAGTTGCCTCCCCAGCCGGCGGGACCGCCGGGGCCGCCGGCTCCGCGGCCGGGGCCTCCCCAGCCGCCGTACCCGCCGCCCTGGCCTCCGTGGCCGCCGGTTCCGGCGGGGGGCCGTCCACCCCAGCCCTGTGCGGGCGACGGTGGCGGAGGTGTGGCCTGGCCTGGGCCCTGCGGGCTGGGAGCGGACCACTGGCCGGGCGGGGGCTGCTCCTTGGACCACTTCGAGGGCTGCTCCGGCTGGTCCGTGCCGCCTTGGTCCGAGGGCTTGTCCGTGGGCTGCGTGGTGCCGGAGGAATCCGGCTCCTGCCCGTCGGAGGGGGCAGATCCGGGCGAGGCCCAGCCCGGAGTGTCGTTCATCGTCGCTCCTTCACGGTGCCCGTCCGCGGTCGCGGCGGCAGCTTGGCAGCCATCGTGCCACGGTGCGCTCTGCAAGGGACCGGCCGCCGTATGGGCTGCACACCTTCAATTGTCCGCCCGGTACGGGGCAGACTGGGCGGATGGCTGATCAGTACGCGCAATCCCGCGAGGACAGCGGGTCGACGGAGATACCCGCGATCCGCTGGGACGAGCCCCCCGAAGGCCCCGTACTGGTGCTTCTCGACCAGACGAGACTGCCGGCCGAAGAAGTCGAGCGGGTGTGCACCGACGCTCCCGCCCTGGTGGAGGCGATCCGCACGCTCGCCGTGCGTGGGGCGCCGCTGCTGGGCATCGCCGGGGCGTACGGCGTCGCGCTCGCCGCCTCGCGCGGCTTCGACGTGGACGAGGCAGCCGCGGCGCTGGCCGGGGCGCGGCCCACGGCGGTGAACCTCGCCGTCGGAGTGCGCCGGGCTCAGGCCGCGTACCGGGCCGCGCTCGTCGGCGGCGGTGATCAGGAGCAGGCCGCCGCGGCGGCGCTCGCCGCGGCGCGGGCGCTGCACCAGGAGGACGCCGAGGCCAGCGGGCGGATGGCCGCGCACGGGCTGGCGCTGCTCGACGAGCTGCTGCCGGGTGGCGGGCACCGGATCCTGACGCACTGCAACACCGGTGCGCTGGTGTCCGGTGGGGAGGGGACGGCGTTCGCGGTGGCGCTCGCGGCGCACCGGACAGGGAAGCTGCGACGGCTGTGGGTGGACGAAACGCGTCCGTTGCTGCAAGGTGCTCGCCTGACGGCGTACGAGGCGGCGCGCAACGAGATGGCGTACACCTTGCTCACGGACAATGCGGCGGGGTCGCTGTTCGCGGCGGGCGAGGTGGACGCGGTACTGATCGGTGCCGACCGGATCGCGGCCGACGGTTCGGTGGCGAACAAGGTGGGGAGCTATCCGCTCGCGGTGCTGGCGCGGTATCACCATGTGCCGTTCATCGTGGTGGCGCCGCTGACAACGGTGGATCCGGACACCCCGGACGGAGCATCCATCGAGGTCGAGCAGCGCGCCGGTCATGAAGTGACTGAGGTCACAGCACCACTGGTGCCGGTGGCGGGAGTGGAAGCGGGAGGCGGGATGCCGGTGGCACCCCTGGGGACCCAGGCGTACAACCCGGCGTTCGACGTGACGCCGCCCGAGTTGGTGACGGCGATCGTCACCGAAGAGGGCGTCGTGTCGCCCGTGACGGCTGAGGCGCTTGCTGAGCTGTGTGACAGGTCACGCCAGGTAACGATTTAGTTAATGGGATGATGTCGTTTATGAAGGGACGAGTCCTTGTCGTCGATGACGACACCGCACTGGCCGAGATGCTCGGCATCGTGTTGCGTGGCGAAGGTTTTGAGCCGTCTTTCGTAGCCGACGGCGACAAGGCGCTGGCCGCTTTCCGTGAGACCAAGCCCGATCTGGTGCTTCTGGACCTGATGCTGCCCGGCCGGGACGGCATCGAGGTGTGCCGCCTGATCAGGGCGGAGTCCGGGGTGCCGATCGTGATGCTCACGGCGAAGAGCGACACCGTCGATGTGGTGGTCGGCCTCGAGTCGGGTGCCGACGACTACATCGTGAAGCCGTTCAAGCCGAAGGAGCTGGTGGCACGGATCAGGGCGCGGCTGCGCCGTTCGGAGGAGCCGGCGCCCGAGCAGCTGGCCATCGGTGACCTCGTCATCGACGTCGCCGGTCACTCTGTGAAGCGGGACGGCCAGTCGATCGCGCTGACGCCGCTGGAGTTCGACCTCCTGGTGGCGCTGGCCCGCAAGCCGTGGCAGGTGTTCACCCGTGAGGTCCTGCTGGAGCAGGTGTGGGGCTACCGCCACGCGGCGGACACCCGCCTGGTCAACGTGCACGTACAGCGGCTGCGCTCCAAGGTCGAGAAGGACCCGGAGCGGCCGGAGATCGTGGTGACCGTCCGTGGTGTCGGTTACAAGGCCGGACCGAGCTGACATGTCCCGGGACAGTGCCGCTTCGGCGCCCGGCGAGTCGGGGGTCCGTTCGGGGCGGCCTGTCGGCCGGAAGATGACGGGCTCCCGCTGGGGACGGTTCATGGAGGGCGGGCTGCTGCAGGGCGGAGTCCAGGGCAGCCCGGTCCTTCGGTTGTTCATGCGCTGGGTGCGTCGTCCGCTGCTGCCCGTGATGCGGCTGTGGCGGCGCAACATCCAGCTCAAGATCGTCGTCACGACGCTGCTGATGTCGCTCGGTGTCGTGCTGCTGCTCGGCTTCGTCGTCATCGGGCAGGTCCGCAACGGCCTGCTGGACGCCAAGGTGAAGGCGTCGCAGAGCCAGGCCACGGGTGGTTTCTCGGTGGCCAAGCAGAAGGCCGACGCCGCGGTGACGGCCGATGGTGACGACGGCTCGAGTGCGGACGGCCGTCCGTCGAAGAACGTCGGCCAGTGGATGAGCGACCTCGTGGTGTCCCTGTCCAGTGGTGGCCAGGGCGCTTTCGACGTGGTGACGCTCAGCTCCAGCGCGGCCGGCGGCGGTGCGGGACTGGGCCCGCGCTACTCGGGCGACGTCGATCCGACGGTGAGCGTGCCGACGTCCCTGCGCGAGCGGCTGGACAGCAACACGCTCGCGGCCCAGAGCTATACGCGTGTCGTCTACAAGGACGGCAGGCCGTCGCAGCCGGCACTGGTCATCGGCAAGCAGGTCAACGACCCGAACGGAGACCCGTACCAGCTCTACTACCTCTTCCCGCTGACGCAGGAGGAGAAGTCGCTGAGCCTGGTCAAGGGGACGCTGGCGACGGCAGGTCTGTTCGTCGTGGTGCTCCTCGGGGCGATCGCGTGGCTCGTGGTGCGCCAGGTCGTCACGCCGGTGCGGATGGCCGCCGGGATCGCCGAGCGGCTGTCCGCGGGGCGCCTCCAGGAACGTATGAAGGTCACCGGCGAGGACGACATCGCACGCCTCGGTGAAGCCTTCAACAAGATGGCCCAGAACCTGCAGCTGAAGATCCAGCAGCTGGAGGACCTGTCGCGGATGCAGCGGCGGTTCGTGTCCGACGTGTCGCACGAGCTGCGTACGCCGCTGACCACCGTCCGGATGGCGGCCGACGTCATCCACGAGGCGCGGGTGGACTTCGACCCGGTGACGGCGAGGTCCGCGGAACTGCTGGCCGACCAGCTGGACCGGTTCGAGTCGCTGCTCGCGGACCTGCTGGAGATCAGTCGGTTCGACGCGGGTGCGGCGGCGCTGGAGGCCGAGCCGATAGACCTCAGGGAGGTCGTCCGCCGCGTGGTCAGCGGTGCCGAGCCGCTCGCCGAGCGCAAGGGCACGCACATACGCGTCGTAGGCGACCTGCAGCCGGTGGTCGCCGAGGCGGACGCCCGGCGTGTGGAGCGGGTGCTGCGCAACCTCGTCGTCAACGCCGTGGAGCACGGCGACGGCAAGGACGTGATCGTCAAGCTCGCCTCGGCGGGCGGGGCGGTCGCGATCGCCGTCCGCGACTACGGCGTCGGGCTCAAGCCCGGCGAGGCGACCCGGGTCTTCAGCCGCTTCTGGCGGGCCGACCCGGCACGCGCGCGTACCACCGGCGGAACGGGCCTCGGCCTGTCCATCGCCCTTGAGGACGCGCGGCTGCACGGCGGCTGGCTCCAGGCGTGGGGCGAGCCGGGCGGCGGTTCGCAGTTCCGGCTGACACTGCCGCGGACCGCGGACGAACCGCTCAGGGGGTCGCCGATACCGCTGGAGCCCAAGGACTCGCGGCGCAACCGGGGACTCAACGACGCAGGTCTGCCGCTCGGCGGCAGCGGCAAGCTGGCCACGGTGCCGGTGCAGCAGCAGGCGGGCGGAAGCGCGTCGTCCGCGGCACCGTCGCGGGGCCCGATCGTGCCGCGCATGGCCGGGGCGTCGCCCACGGCCGACCCGACGGCGCTGCCAGGCAGCGGCTCACGGGTGGTGCCGAGGCCGTCCGGATCGGTGCGGCGCCAGGACGACGCGCCGACGGACGGCGAGCGGACCGGGCAGGAGCGGGGGCGGGACGGCGCAGAGCCGGAGGAACTCGGGCATGGGGAGGCATTTCGTGGGCGTTGACCGCGAGGGGAGCGGTGGTCGTCGACGTCCGGTTCGGGTGGGGGCGTATGCCTGCTGTGGTGCCCTGCTGCTGGCCGGGTGCGCGTCGATGCCGGACAGCGGGGATCTGCGCGGCGTCGAGTCCACGCCGAGGCAGGACTCGCAGGTCCGCGTCTACGCGATGCCGCCCAGGGACGACGCCCAGCCCGCGGAGATCGTGCAGGGCTTCCTCGAGGCGCTGACGAGCGACGACGCGAAGTACGAGACGGCGCGCAAGTACCTGACGGAGAGCGCCGGCAAGGCGTGGGACCCGTACCGGTCCACGACCGTACTGACGGACGCGCCGAACCCCGAGTCGGGCAACGCCGGAAACCGTGACGGCGCCGACGGCAACTCCCTGTACCGGCTCAGCGGCAGCAAGGTCGCCACGGTGGACGGGCAGCACGCGTACTCGCCCGACTCCGGCGCCTACAGCAAGACGGTGCACCTCACGCGGCTGAAGGACACCAAGCAGTGGCGCATCGACGGGCTGCCGCAGGGCGTGGTGATGGGCAAGTCCGACTTCCAGCGCAACTACGTGTCGATCAACAAGTACTACTACACGTCGAACTCGAACTCCGGGGCCGGCGGCCCGCTCGGGACCGTCGCCGACCCGGTCTACGTGCGCGAGCAGGTGGACCCGATGACCCAGATGGTCCGGGCGCTCCTGAAGGGCCCCACGCGCTGGCTGGACCCGGTCGTCAGGTCGAGCTTCCCCTCGGGCACGGAGCTGAAGAAGGGCGTCAAGTCGCTGTCGCCCGACGACCGCAACAGGGTCACCGTGCCGCTGAACCACAAGGCGGATCATGTCGGACGGTCCCAGTGCACCAGGATGGCCGCCCAACTCCTTTTCACCTTCCAGGACCTGACGCCCACCGGTGTGGACGAGGTGGAACTGCAGAAGTCGGACGGATCGCAGCTGTGCGTGCTCACGGAGAACCAGGCCGGGACCGTCGCCTCGCACGGCACGGCTCACCGCCCCGAGTACCAGTACTTCATCGACGACAAGCAGCGGCTCGTGCGGATGCCCAACGGCGACAAGAAGCCCGAACCGGTGCCGGGCGCGCTCGGCGAGGGCGACAAGAAGCTGCGGGCGGCGGCCGTGTCGCGGGACGAGAGCAGCGCGGCAGGGGTGTCGACCGACGGGAGTTCCCTGTACGTCGGGTCGCTCGTGTCGGGCGGTTCGCTCGGTGAGGCGGTGCTGCACAGCGCGGGCCGCACGGAGGACGACCGGCTGACGACGCCCAGCTGGGACGGACGGGGCGACCTGTGGGTGGCCGACCGCGACCCGAAGAAGCCCCGGCTGCTTCTGCTGCGCAAGGGCGAGGGCGAGCCGCTGACGGTCGAGACACCGAGCCTCGACGGGCGCGTCGAGGCGGTGCGCGTGGCAGCCGACGGGGTGCGGATCGCGTTGATCGTCGAGAAGGACGGGAAGAGCTCGCTGCAGATCGGGCGCATCGTCCGGGACACCAGCGGTGACCAGCCGACCGTGTCCATCCTCGAACCCCGCTCGGTGGCGCCTCAGCTGGAGGAGGTCACAGCGATGTCGTGGGCCGGGGACAGCCGGCTCGTGGTGATCGGACGCGAGCAGGACGGCGTCCAGCAGATGCGGTACGTCCAGGTGGACGGGTCCGCCCCGGTGGGCACGGCGCCCTCGACGCTGACGGGCGTCAAGGAGATCGCCGCGTCCGAGGACGAGCGGCTGCCGCTGGTGGCGCACTCGGAGGAGGACGGCATCGTGCGGCTCTCGTCCGGGGAGCAGTGGCAGAAGGTCGTGAAGGACGGGACGGCGCCGGTCTATCCCGGATAGGGGTACCTCTCGCCGGACCGCGCGCCAAGCCGCCGGGCGTCCGCCCGGCGGTGTGCCACGCCGACGGACCTCCCTCCGACCGCGTGCCACGCCGACGGGCCTTTGTCCGACCACGGGCCAAGCCGCCGGGCCTCCGCCCGGCGGCGTGCGTCGGCATGTCTGCGCCAAGACGCGCACCGGCCGGCAGGCCACGCTCCTCAGCCGCACACCGGCAGGCCCGGTGCCGTACGGGTGCTCGGGCTCGTACGGCGTGCACCGAGCTCCCGGGTGGCCGCCGCCGACGCCCGCGTGCGTTGTCCACAGGGAGTTGTCCACAGGGGTGGCCGGTAAGTCCCCGTATTGGCACAGTGGTGGTCATGCGGGGGTGGTGGCAGGACCTCACCGACCTGGTGCTGCCGGCCGAGTGCGGAGGCTGCGGACGGCCTCGTACGGTGCTCTGCCCGGAGTGCCGTGCCGTCCTGACCGGGGCCGCACCGCGCCGGGTGCGACCGGTGCCGGAGCCGTGCGGGCTGCCCGTGGTGCACGCGGCGGCTCCCTACGAGGACGAAGTGCGGGCGGCGTTGCTCGCCCACAAGGAAAGGGGCGCTCTGGCGCTCGCGGCTCCGCTCGGAGCGGCCCTGGCGGGGGCCGTACGGGTAGGGCAGGGCTGCGCGCGACGTGCTGGTCCGGGCGCGCGCCGCACGGCTGCGGAGGGGCGGCTCAGGGGCAGGAAGGGGCAAACGTGCGACGCGGGAGCCGGGCCGCTGCTCCTCGTCCCCGTGCCGTCGTCACGGCGGGCCGTGCGGGCCCGGGGACACGATCCGGTGCGCCGGATCGCGCTCGCGGCGGCGGGCGAACTGCGGCGCACGGGGACACCGGCCAGGGTGGCGGCCGTGCTGCGGCAGCGGCGCGCCGTGGCCGACCAGGCGGGACTCAATTCCCGCCAGCGGCTGGACAATCTCGCGGGCGCCCTGGAGGTGGCCGCCGGAGGCGCGCGGCTGCTGGTGGACGGCGGGCCGGTGGTGCTCGTGGACGACCTGATGACGACGGGCGCCTCGTTGACGGAGGCGGCACGCGCCGTCCGGATGGCTCGATCGGCCGTACGGCAAGTGGGTGAAGAGGAGGACGGGGCGGATCTGACGGAAGTGATTCGGGCAAGGGCGGGTACTGGCGAAGTCATGGACGGGAGGACCGACACGACCTGCGCGGCCGTGATCGCGGCGTCACCGGACGCCTTCGAAATAAACCGGAACTGACAGAGAACTTGCATCGTTGCAGGTAATGAGACGGTCAATTCACCTGAACGGAGGTACGCCGCAGTAGAGGGTGACGACATCCGTCCGGGCGAGATATGTTCGGTTGTGAGGCAATGGCGCAGGCCGGACCTCGCTAATCCGAACGCCGTGCTGCGGGTTTCCGGCAATCACCCGCATCGGTGGGGTGGAGATCTTGCCCATGGGGGAGGAGGAGGTGAAAGTCACCGAGTCCGAGGTTCCGGGAGACACCGGAGCCGGGTGCAAAAGGGAGATGCTCCGCCAGTGGAGCGGAGCTATCCGGGAACGGAGTTCTGCGTGGACATCGTCGTCAAGGGCCGCAAGACCGAGGTGCCCGAGCGGTTCCGCAAGCACGTGGCCGAGAAGCTGAAGCTGGAGAAGATCCAGAAGCTCGACGGCAAGGTGATCAGCCTCGACGTCGAGGTGTCCAAGGAGCCCAACCCCCGACAGGCCGACCGTTGCGACCGAGTGGAGATCACCCTCCGCTCTCGCGGTCCGGTGATCCGGGCGGAGGCAGCGGCGAGCGACCCGTATGCAGCACTCGATCTGGCGGCGGACAAACTCGAGGCACGGTTGCGCAAGCAGCACGACAAGCGCTACACCCGCCGTGGCAACGGCAGGATCTCGGCAGCGGAGGTCGCCGACCACGTCCCCGGTGCCGCGACGCTGAACGGGAACGGGAGCGTCGTCCGCGAGGAGGAACCGGACAGTGTGCCGACCAAGAAGATCGGCTCGCTCGAGGTCATGGGCGAAGGCCCCCTCGTCGTCCGCGAGAAGACCCACGTGGCCGCCCCGATGACGCTCGACCAGGCGCTCTACGAGATGGAGCTGGTCGGGCACGACTTCTACCTCTTCGTCGACTCCGAGACGAAGGAGCCCAGTGTCGTCTACCGACGGCACGCGTACGACTACGGCGTCATCCACCTCAGCACGGACCCCATGGTCACGCAGGCCGGAGCGGACGCGCCGGGCGGTGCGCTCGGCGGCTGACCCTCCCGGTGACAGCTGAGCCGGTGCCCCTGGAGCGTGTGTGCGCCCCCAGGGGCACCGGTGTGCGACCACTTGGAGCACCGCTCCGTCACCGCACTGTCGTCCGGGCATGGAATCATGGCCGCACCGGCCCAACCGGTGGGCCGTTGCCTTGGGTTGGCGATGGCACAGGAACACAGGCCACGGCCTTCAGGGGGAGGAACGATGGCGGACAGCTTCGGACCGATGCGTGACGACGACGCCGACGACGGCGTGGTCGGCATGGGCCCGGACACGGGCTCTTCGCGCAAGGAGCCCATCCGGGTCCTCGTCGTGGACGATCACGCCCTCTTCCGCCGCGGTCTGGAGATCGTGCTCGCGGCCGAGGAGGACATCCAGGTCGTCGGCGAGGCGGGCGACGGGGCGGAGGCGGTCGACAAGGCGGCCGACCTGCTGCCCGACATCGTGCTCATGGACGTGCGGATGCCGAAGCGCGGCGGCATCGAGGCGTGCACCTCCATCAAGGAGGTCGCCCCCAGCGCGAAAATCATCATGCTGACGATCAGTGACGAAGAGGCCGACCTCTACGACGCCATCAAGGCGGGCGCCACGGGCTATCTCCTCAAGGAGATCTCCACGGACGAAGTGGCCACGGCCATTCGTGCGGTGGCCGACGGCCAGTCGCAGATCAGTCCCTCGATGGCGTCGAAACTCCTCACCGAGTTCAAGTCGATGATCCAGCGCACCGACGAGCGCCGCCTGGTGCCCGCACCACGGCTCACCGACCGTGAGCTGGAGGTGCTCAAGCTCGTCGCCACGGGAATGAACAACCGGGACATCGCCAAGGAGTTGTTCATCTCCGAGAACACGGTCAAGAACCACGTGCGCAACATCCTGGAGAAGCTCCAGCTGCACTCCCGGATGGAGGCCGTGGTGTACGCGATGCGGGAGAAGATCCTCGAAATCCGCTGACCGCGTGACCGATGAGGGCGTGACCGCGTGACCGCGTGACCGCCTGACCGGCCCCGGTCCCGGCGGAGCCACCGGGACCCGCCACGGCCCGCCGTGATCACACGGGGCGGCTCCCTGTCATCCCAGGGCGCGCGCCAGCTCCCGGGTGAGCGGCTCGCGCAGCTCCGGAGAGTCCACCCGCTCCACCCGTACGTCCGTGCAGTCGACCCAGCTTGCCGCCTCCACCAGGGCCTGCGCCACCGCGGGGACGGCCTTGGGGCCGTCGAGGCCGACCTGCTTGGCGACCAGGGTGCGGCCCTCCCGGGCGGGGTCCACACGGCCGACCAGACGGCCACCGGCGAGCACCGGCATCGCGAAATAGCCGTACACCCGCTTCGGTTTGGGCGTGTACGCCTCCAGGCGGTGGGTGAAGCCGAAGATCCGCTCGGTGCGCGCCCGTTCCCAGATGAGCGAGTCGAACGGCGACAGCAGCGTGGTGCGGTGGCGGCCGCGCGGGGCCGTCTCCAGGGCCGCCGGGTCCGCCCACGCGTCCGCCGCCGTCCGGCCGGCCTGGCTCGCGCCGCTCCTGCCCTGCACCGGCTTGCCCCAGCCCTCCACCTTCACCGGGACCAGGCCCGAGTCCGCGATCACCGCGTCGACCTGCTCGCCCTTGAGGCGGTGGTAGTCGGCGATGTCCGCGCGCGTGCCGACGCCGAGGGACTGGCCCGCGAGACGGACGAGACGGCGCAGGCACTCCGCGTCGTCCAGCTCGTCGTGCAGCAGCTCGTCCGGGATGGCGCGCTCCGCGAGGTCGTACACCCGCTTCCAGCCGCGCCGCTCCGTGCACACCACCTCGCCGTACATCAGCGCGCGTTCGACGGCGACCTTGGTGCCCGACCAGTCCCACCACTCGCTGGTCTTCTTCGCGCCGCCCAGATCCGTGGCGGTGAGCGGGCCTTCCGCCCGGAGCTGCTTGATCACCTGGTCGTAGGTGCCGTCCGGCAGGGCGTGGTTCCAGTGCGGGCGCGAGCGGTAGGCGCGGCGGCGGAAGGCGAAGTGGGGCCACTCCTCGACGGGGAGGATGCAGGCGGCGTGCGACCAGTACTCGAAAGCGTGCGTGCCCGTCCAGTAGGCCGAGTCGACCGTCTTGCGGCCCACGGCGCCGAGACGGGCGTACGGCACGAGCTCGTGGGAGCGGGCGAGCACGGAGATGGTGTCGAGCTGGACCGCGCCCAGGTGCCGCAGGACTCCGCGGACGCCGGACCTGCGGTCCGGCGCTCCCAGGAAGCCCTGGGCCCGCAGGGCGATGCGGCGGGCTTCGTCGGCGGAGAGTTCTGCGGTGGGACGCGGGAGGCTCGTCATGCCCACACGGTAGGCGGTGCCACTGACAGTGGGCCCCGAGCCCGCTCACCTGGGGCCGAGCAGGCCGAGCAGGCCGAGGGGCGCCGGGCCGCGCCGGCTCTCAGGCCTCCGACGGACGGTCGGGGGCCGGCAGGTACGGGGCCGTCGAGGGCAGGCCCAGGTCCGAGGGGAGCAACGAGCCGACCCAGCAGTTGCGCCGTACGCCCTTGTTGTTGATGGCGGAGCGGAGGGTGCCCTCGATGACGAAGCCGGCGCGCTCGGCGACGGCGCGGGAGCCGGTGTTGCCGACCTCGGCGCGCCATTCGACACGGTCGACGGACAGATCCGTGAAGGCCCAGCGGGAGGCGGCGACGGTGGCCTCGGTGATGTAGCCGTGGCCGCGGTGCTCCTTGGTCGCCCAGAAACCGACCTCGCCGACGCCGAGGGAACGCATCGTGATGCCGAGCATGCCCACCAGCTCGCCGGAGCGGAGGAAGATCCCGAAGGTGAACATGGAGCCGTCCGCCCAGCCGTCCGGCACCATCTGGTCGGTGAAGCCCGCCGCGTGCTCGCGCAGATACGGCGACGGAAGGGTGGTCCAGCGCTGGATGTCCGGATCCTGGGCGGCCTCGTACACGGCGTCGGTGTCGTGCGGGCCCACGGCGCGCAGCACGAGACGGTCGGTGGTCAGGGTGACGGGGTCCATCGGGCGATTCTGCTCGGGAAGGCCGGAGGGGCGCCATCCCTTTGCCGTGAGTGAGCGGCCGGTTACTTTTCGACGCGTGGACACGGCACCTTCGGCAACCCTCGTCCGTTGTCCTAGTGGCTGTCGCGGGCAGACCTCCCGGCGCGGTGTGGTCCTCGCTTACGATGGCCGTTGCTCAAGCTGTGATTTGTAAGTGTCAGTGAAACCGACCGTCCCAGGCCCGACCGGCAAGGAGACAAACCCCCGTGTCCGTCCTCTCGAAGATCATGCGTGCAGGCGAAGGCAAGATCCTGCGCAAGCTGCACCGCATCGCGGACCAGGTCAACTCCATCGAAGAGGACTTCGTCGACCTCTCCGACGCCGAGCTGCGGGCCCTCACCGATGAGTACAAGCAGCGGTACGCCGACGGCGAAAGCCTCGACGACCTGCTGCCCGAGGCGTTCGCGACCGTCCGCGAGGCGGCCAAGCGCGTCCTGGGCCAGCGTCACTACGACGTGCAGCTGATGGGCGGCGCCGCGCTCCACCTCGGCTACGTCGCCGAGATGAAGACCGGTGAGGGCAAGACGCTCGTCGGCACGCTGCCCACGTATCTGAACGCCCTCTCCGGAGAAGGCGTCCACCTGATCACGGTCAACGACTACCTGGCCGAGCGCGACTCCGAGATGATGGGCCGCGTCCACAAGTTCCTGGGCCTGACCGTCGGTTGCATCCTCGCCAACATGACGCCGGCCCAGCGCCGTGAGCAGTACGCGTGCGACATCACCTACGGCACGAACAACGAGTTCGGCTTCGACTACCTCCGCGACAACATGGCGTGGTCGCAGGACGAACTGGTGCAGCGCGGCCACAACTTCGCGGTGGTCGACGAGGTCGACTCGATCCTCGTCGACGAGGCCCGTACGCCGCTGATCATCTCCGGCCCGGCCGACCAGGCCACCAAGTGGTACGGCGACTTCGCCAAGCTGGTCATCCGCCTCAAGAAGGGCGAGGCCGGCAACCCCCTCAAGGGCATCGAGGAGACCGGCGACTACGAGGTCGACGAGAAGAAGCGCACCGTCGCCATCCACGAGTCCGGCGTCTCCAAGGTCGAGGACTGGCTGGGCATCGACAACCTCTACGAGTCGGTGAACACACCGCTCGTCGGTTACCTGAACAACGCCATCAAGGCCAAGGAACTCTTCAAGAAGGACAAGGACTACGTCGTCATCGACGGCGAAGTCATGATCGTCGACGAGCACACCGGCCGTATCCTCGCCGGCCGCCGCTACAACGAGGGCATGCACCAGGCGATCGAGGCGAAGGAAGGGGTGGACATCAAGGACGAGAACCAGACGCTCGCCACGATCACCCTGCAGAACTTCTTCCGCCTCTACAACAAGCTCTCCGGCATGACCGGTACGGCGATGACCGAGGCCGCCGAGTTCCACCAGATCTACAAGCTCGGCGTCGTCCCGATCCCGACCAACAAGCCGATGGTCCGCAAGGACCAGTCCGACCTGATCTACCGCACCGAGGTCGCCAAGTTCGACGCGGTGGTCGACGACATCGCCGAGAAGCACGAGAAGGGTCAGCCGATCCTCGTCGGCACGACGTCCGTCGAGAAGTCCGAGTACCTCTCGCAGCAGCTCAGCAAGCGCGGCATCCAGCACGAAGTGCTGAACGCCAAGCAGCACGACCGGGAGGCGACGATCGTCGCCCAGGCCGGCCGCAAGGGCGCCGTGACCGTGGCCACGAACATGGCCGGTCGCGGTACCGACATCAAGCTCGGCGGCAACCCCGACGACCTCGCCGAGGCGGAGCTGCGCCAGCGCGGCCTCGACCCGGAGGAGCACATCGAGGAGTGGGCCGCCGCGCTTCCGGACGCCCTGGAGCGGGCCGAGAAGGCCGTGCGGGCCGAGTTCCAGGAGGTCAAGGACCTCGGCGGGCTCTACGTCCTCGGCACCGAGCGGCACGAGTCGCGCCGTATCGACAACCAGCTGCGCGGTCGTAGCGGCCGTCAGGGCGACCCGGGCGAGTCCCGCTTCTACCTGTCGCTCGGCGACGACCTGATGCGGCTCTTCAAGGCGCAGATGGTCGAGCGCGTCATGTCGATGGCCAATGTCCCCGACGACGTGCCGATCGAGAACAAGATGGTCACGCGCGCGATCGCGTCGGCCCAGTCGCAGGTCGAGCAGCAGAACTTCGAGACCCGCAAGAACGTCCTGAAGTACGACGAGGTCCTCAACCGCCAGCGCGAGGTCATCTACGGCGAGCGTCGCCGCGTCCTGGAGGGCGAGGACCTGCACGAGCAGATCCAGCACTTCATGGACGACACGATCGACGCGTACATCGCGGCCGAGACCGCCGAGGGCTTCGCCGAGGAGTGGGACCTGGACCGGCTGTGGGGCGCCTTCAAGCAGCTCTACCCGGTGAAGGTCACCATCGACGAGCTGGAGGAGGCGGCCGGTGACCGCGCCGGTCTGACCGCCGAGTTCATCTCCGAGTCCATCAAGGACGACATCCACGAGCAGTACGAGTCCCGCGAGGGTCAGCTCGGCTCCGAGATCATGCGTGAGCTGGAGCGCCGGGTCGTGCTGTCGGTGCTGGACCGCAAGTGGCGTGAGCACCTCTACGAGATGGACTACCTCCAGGAGGGCATCGGCCTGCGCGCCATGGCGCAGAAGGACCCGCTGGTCGAGTACCAGCGCGAGGGCTTCGACATGTTCAGCGCCATGATGGACGGCATCAAGGAGGAGTCCGTCGGCTATCTGTTCAACCTGGAGGTCCAGGTCGAGCAGCAGGTCGAGGAGGTCCCGGTCGAGGACACCGCGCCGTCCCTCGACAAGGAGGACGTCGTCCCCGCCGGTGCGCGTCCGGAGATCCGTGCCAAGGGCCTCGACGTCCCGCAGCGACGGGACCGCCTGCACTTCTCCGCGCCGACGGTGGACGGCGAGGGCGGCATCGTCGAGGGCGACTTCACCCACGACGACGAGCCCGTGCGCTCCGAGGTCGACGGCCTCACGCGCGCGGAGCGCCGCAAGCAGCAGAAGGGTGCGCGTCGCCGCAGGAAGTGATGTTCGCCGCGCGCGCCGCCAGTGCGTGAAAGGGCCGGGCACCTCGGGGTGCCCGGCCCTTCGCGTGGCGCGGAGCCGCCGGTTCTCGCGTTGCCGTGGGGCACCGGGCTTGCGCGTCGTCCAGGGCCACTGGTTCTTCGCGTAGTCCAGGGCCACTGGTTCTTCGTGCCGCCTTGGGCCGCCGGCTCTTCGCGTCGCATGAGCTGTCGGCCCTTCGCGTCGGCCTTGGGCGCCGTCCTTCGCCGTGCCAGGGAGCCCTTCGCGGCGACCGGGTGTGCGGCGGGCTCAGTCGTGGGGCATGCGGGGGCCGCCCAGTTCGACCGCGGTGCAGCGCCAGCGGAGGTCGGGCCCTTGTTCCAGGCGGAAGGCCATGGCGCGCAGCTGGTCACCGGCACCGATCCGGGCGAACGCCTCGATGGCGCCGCGACGCGGCACGTAGTAGCCGATGTCGCGGACGACGGGCTGGGTGCCGCGGGTACGCAGGGGGCTGCGTTCGGCGAGCCAGGCCAGCTCGTCGTAGGCGCGGCCCACGGTGTGGCGCAGCATGCAGTGCACGGGGCGCCGGCCGCTCAGCACGGCCACGAGGCGCTCCGCGAAGAGGTCCGTGGGCCGGGGCTGCGGAGCGGTCCGTCCAGCGCCGCGGACGGGCGCGCCGAGAGGCACGTCGCCGCCCGGTGCCGTCACCGCGGCGTCCTTATCCGTCGCCGTCGCCGTACGGCCGTGAGCGGGCGCCGTACGCGGCCCTGGGCGGACCGCCGGGACGGAACGGGAGTACGTGCCCGTCTCCGACGTACGTGGGGACGTACCCGGCGCCGACGTGTCGGAGGCCGTGCCCGGCGCCGTCGGACGGGGGCTTCCGGTGCCCGGCGGTGCCGGGAGGGTGGCCGTGCCCGGCGACGGTGGCGGCGGGCTGCCGCCCGGTGTCCTGCGGGGCGCACCCGGCGCCCGGGGCGGCGCGCTCCCCGGCCCGCGGGTGTCCTGGCGGCCCGGCGGGCGGGTGCCCGGGTGGCGCTTCGTCCTGGTCATCACCTTGTTCATGCGTCGTCCCCGGTCGCTGGGGCCCGGTCGATACCGAGCGGTAACTTGCGTGCTGGGGATCTTGTACGGGGCGGGGGAAGGCCTTCGCAACGAAGCGGCGCGCGTGTCGCGGCGGCCCGGGAGGTTCACCTATCAGGGGCGTCCGGTGGGCGTCGGCCCTGTCGGCACGGGGGAGTGCCGGGTGAATCGGGGGCCCGGGGTGGACGTCGTGGAGGGTGCCTCCGGGGACTCGAAAGGGGACGCCCGCACGTATCCTGAAGGCCCTCTCGGGAGGCGTTCACGTCCTTCTCCGGAGGACCGCCCTCCTCGCAGTCCGACGACGAAAGTGGCAGCCATGCGCGTCTACGTCCCCCTGACCCTCTCCGGTCTCGCCGAGGCGTACAAGACGGGGGAGCTGGCGGCGGGACCGTTCGTCGCGTACGCCGTGACGCCCGCGCTGCGCGAGTGGTATCTCTCCGAGGACATCGAGGAACTGGAGTACGCGGCGCTGAGCCGTGCCGCGCTGGCCTCGCTGCGGCTGCTCGCCGTCGACCCGGGTGCCGTACGGCGGCGGGTCGTCGTCGCTGTGGACGTTCCGGACCGGGCCGCCGTCGCCGACCCCGACCGGGGGCTCGATCCCGCGGCGCTCGGCGAGGTGCGGGTCTCCCAGGCCGTGACCCTGGCCAAGGCGGCGGCCGTGCACGTCGACGCGGACGACGCGGAGGCGGACGTCGCCGCGGCGGCCCGGGCGCTCGGCGCGGCGGACATGGGGGACGACGACGCCCAGTTCGTCGTGGACGGAGCCGAGGACCACGAGCTGCTGTGGTTCGCCACGCAGGAGATCCCCAACCTGGTGGGGCAGGGCGACTGACGCCCGCCCGCGGTACGGCCCTCGGGTAGGTCGGGGGCGCGATGTCAGTGGCGGCAGGTACGTTCTTGGTATGGGGATGCACGGAGCTGCGCACATCGTCTGGGACTGGAACGGCACGCTGTTCCACGACAATGAGGCGATCATCGGCGCGACGAACGCGGCCTTCGCCGAGCTGGGGCTGGAGCCGATCACGCTGGAGCGGTATCGAGCGCTGTACTGCGTACCGGTGCCGAAGTTCTACGAACGGCTGATGGGCCGGCTGCCCACGGACGTCGAGTGGCAGATCATGGACGAGACCTTCCACCGGTACTACGCGGAGCACCGCGTCGCGTGCGGGCTCACCGAGGGCGCGACCGAGCTGCTCCAGGGGTGGCGGTCGGCGGGGCGCAGCCAGTCGATCCTCAGCATGTACGTGCACGACGAACTGGTCCCGCTGGTCCGGGGATTCGGGATCGAGTCGCACTTCATACGGGTCGACGGGCGGACCGGACCGTCCGGTGGCAGCAAGGCCGAGCACATGGTGCGGCACGTGGGTGCGCTCTCGGGTGTGGAGCCGTCCCGCGTCGTGGTGATCGGCGACGCGGCAGACGACGCGCTGGCCGCCCGGAGCGTGGGTGCGGGGGCCGTGCTCTACACCGGCGGCTCGCACAGTCGCGCCAGCCTGGAGGAGGTCGGCGTGCCCGTGGTGGACAGCCTGGCCGAGGCCGTCGAGGAAGCGCAGCGGCTGGCGGCCTGACCGGCGCCGGGAGCAGGCCTCGCCGGAGCCCGCAGGGGCGGCGTCAGGGTGTCGGGACCCCGCAGGACTCCGCCTCGTCGGTCTCCGTTCAGCTCGCCGGTGCCTTCGCGCGCAGCACCTTCAGGAACTCCCGCATCCAGCTGGAGTGGTCCGGCCAGGCGCGGGAGGAGACCAGGGTGCCGTCGACCACGGCCTCCGCGTCCTGGAAGGTCGCCCCGGCCGCCTGCATGTCGAGCTCCAGCGCGGGATACGCCGTGACCCGCCGCCCGCGCAGGCCGTCCACGGCAGCCGTCAGCAGGGGCCCGTGGCAGATCTGGGCCACCGGCTTGTCGGTGTCGAAGAAGGACTTGAGGATCTTGCGGAGTTCCGGGTCGTTGCGGAGGTACTCCGGTGCCCTCCCGCCGGGAATGACGAGAGCGGCGTACCGGCTGGGCTCGACCTCGGCGAAGGCGAGGTCGGCGGGCCAGGTGTAGCCGGGCTTCTCCGTGTACGTGTCGAAGCCGGGTTCGAAGTCGTGGACCACGAACCGGAGCTGCTTGCGGGTGGGGGCGGCGATGTCGACCTCGTAGCCCTCCTCGCGCAGGCGCTGGTAGGGGTACAGGACCTCCAGCGACTCCGCCGCGTCGCCCGTGACGATCAGGATCTTCGTAGTCATGTCGGCCGCTCCCCTCGCCGTGTCCGAGTCGTGCGTCAGCCATGTCCCACGTCCATTGTGCTGCCGTCCCCGGCGGCCGTCCTGACAGCGTGGGGCCGAAGGGGGGCCGTGCCGAGAGGGCGCCGGCGCGTCTCCGGCCGCATGCCGGGGGTGCGTTTCCGGCCGCGGGGAGGCGTCCCGGAGCCCGGCCGGTCACCCCCGTCTCCGCCCTCACTGCATGCCCTCGCCCCTTTCGTCCCTGTGCATACTGTCAAAGTTCCACCCCCGGTTTTGTACACATACGGCTCATGACGGGTGCGGGGTAGGGGGCGATAGCCTTGTGGCGTGATCAGCGCGATATCTCGCGGGGGCATCGTCGCCCCTGCCCCGCGCCCGGAGAGCACGGACCACATCCGTGACCGGGCGGCAATCGCTGATCTTCGCGGGCGGGACAGGACGACGGCGAGCGGGCCGCGTGCCCTCCGTGCGTCGAGGACGCCCCGGGAGCGGACGCCGACGAGAGCGGTGTCACAGTCCCCGGCGGTGTCGAGAATGACCGATAACCCCCCGCCCATCTCATCTTGCGGCATAGCGTCGGACCAGACCGGACACCCCGCGTCACGGCGTCATGCCGGAAGCACCGAGACCGTACTTCCATCAACGTCACGCAACGGCGCGCGACAGGAGCCAGAGGACAATGCAGACCAAGCTGGACGAAGCCAAGGCCGAGCTGCTCGAACGGGCTGCCCGGGTAGCTGAGAACAGCCCGGTCGGGGGGCACCTACCGACTGGGACGACGGGCGAGGGCACCCCCGACCGGGACACCGTGCTCGCGTTCCTCCAGCGCTACTACCTGCACACAGCCCCGGAGGACCTCACCGACCGTGACCCGGTCGATGTCTTCGGAGCCGCCTTCTCGCACTACCGGCTGGCCGAGAACCGCCCACAGGGCACGGCCAACGTGCGGGTCCACACGCCGACCGTCGAGGAGAACGGCTGGACCTGCAGCCACTCCGTCGTCGAGGTCGTCACCGACGACATGCCCTTCCTCGTCGACTCGGTCACCAACGAGCTGTCCCGTCAGGGGCGCGGCATCCACGTCGTCATCCACCCGCAGTTCGTGGTGCGGCGCGATCTGACCGGCAGGCTCATCGAGGTGCTGCCCGCCCGTCCGGCCGCCGAGGAGCTGCCGCACGACGCGCACGTCGAGTCGTGGATCCATGTCGAGATCGACCGTGAGACCGACCGTGCCGACCTGAAGCAGATCACTTCCGACCTGCTGCGCGTCCTGTCCGACGTCCGCGAGGCGGTCGAGGACTGGGAGAAGATGCGCGACTCCGCGCTGCGCATCGCGGAGGAGCTGCCCGCCGAGCCGACCGCGGGCGACCTGCGCGACCAGGAGGTCGAGGAGGCCCGTGAGCTGCTGCGCTGGCTCTCGGACGACCACTTCACCTTCCTGGGGTACCGGGAGTACGAGCTTCGCGACGACGACTCGCTGGCCGCCGTGCCGGGCACCGGCCTCGGCATCCTGCGCTCCGACCCGCACCACGCGGGCGAGGACAGCCACCCGGTCAGCCCGTCCTTCGAGCGGCTGCCCGCCGACGCGCGCGCCAAGGCCCGGGAGCACAAGCTGCTGGTCCTGACCAAGGCGAACAGCCGGGCGACCGTGCACCGTCCGTCGTACCTGGACTACGTCGGCGTCAAGAAGTTCGACGAGCAGGGGAACGTGGTCGGGGAGCGGCGCTTCCTGGGCCTGTTCTCGTCCGCCGCCTACACCGAGTCCGTGCGCCGGGTGCCGGTCATCCGCCGCAAGGTCGAGGAGGTCCTCAGGGGCGCGGGCTTCTCGCCCAACAGCCACGACGGCCGCGACCTGCTCCAGATCCTGGAGACGTACCCGCGCGACGAGCTGTTCCAGACGCCCGTGGACGAGCTCCGCTCGATCGTCACGTCCGTCCTGTACCTCCAGGAGCGGCGCCGGCTGCGGCTCTACCTGCGCCAGGACGAGTACGGCCGCTACTACTCGGCCCTCGTCTACCTGCCGCGCGACCGCTACACCACCGGTGTGCGCCTGCGGATCATCGACATCCTGAAGGAGGAGCTGCACGGCACCAGCGTCGACTTCACGGCCTGGAACACCGAGTCGATCCTGTCCCGGCTGCACTTCGTGGTCCGGGTCGAGCCGGGCACCGAGCTCCCGCAGCTGTCCGACAACGACAAGGACCGCATCGAGGCGCGGCTCGTCGAGGCCGCCCGCTCCTGGGCCGACGGCTTCGCGGAGGCCCTGACCGCCGAGTGCGGTGAGGAGCGCGCCGCGGAACTGCTGCGCCGCTACGGCAACGCGTTCCCCGAGGGCTACAAGGCCGACCACACCCCGCGTGCCGCGGTCGCCGACCTGGTCCACCTCCAGGCGCTCACGCAGGACGCGAGCAAGGACTTCGCGCTCAGCCTGTACGAGCCGGTGGGCGCCGCGCCCGGCGAGCGCCGTTTCAAGATCTACCGCACCGGCGAGCAGGTCTCGCTCTCCGCGGTCCTCCCGGCCCTCAACCGCATGGGCGTCGAGGTCACCGACGAGCGCCCGTACGAGCTGCGCTGCTCGGACCGTACGACGGCCTGGATCTACGACTTCGGGCTGCGCCTGCCCAAGTCCGCGAACGGCAACGGCGACGCCCTCGGCGACGACGGCCGCGAGCGGTTCCAGGAGGCCTTCTCCGCCACCTGGACCGGCGAGGCCGAGAACGACGGCTTCAACGCCCTCGTGCTCAGCGCCGGGCTGAACTGGCGGCAGGCGATGGTGCTGCGCGCGTACGCGAAGTACCTGCGCCAGGCCGGATCCACCTTCAGCCAGGACTACATGGAGAACACCCTCCGCAACAACGTCCACACCACCCGGCTGCTGGTCTCGCTGTTCGAGGCGCGGATGTCGCCGGACCGCCAGCGCGCCGGCGTCGAGCTGACGGACGCCCTGCTGGAGGAGCTGGACGCCGCGCTCGACCAGGTCGCCTCGCTCGACGAGGACCGGATCCTGCGGTCCTTCCTGCACCTCATCAAGGCGACCCTGCGGACGAACTTCTTCCAGGAGGCGCTCGGCGGCAAGCCGCACGAGTACGTCTCGATGAAGTTCGACCCGACCGCCATCCCGGACCTGCCGGCGCCGCGGCCGGCGTACGAGATCTGGGTGTACTCGCCGCGCGTCGAAGGCGTGCACCTGCGCTTCGGCAAGGTCGCGCGAGGCGGTCTGCGCTGGTCCGACCGCCGTGAGGACTTCCGTACGGAGATCCTCGGCCTGGTCAAGGCACAGATGGTGAAGAACACCGTCATCGTGCCGGTCGGCGCCAAGGGCGGCTTCGTCGCCAAGCAGCTGCCGGACCCGTCGGTGGACCGCGACGCCTGGCTGGCCGAGGGCATCCGGAGCTACCGCACCTTCATCTCCGCGCTGCTCGACATCACCGACAACATGGTCGGCGGGGAGGTCGTGCCGCCGGTCGACGTGGTGCGTCACGACGGGGAGGACACGTACCTCGTCGTCGCCGCCGACAAGGGCACCGCGACGTTCTCGGACATCGCCAACGAGGTCGCCGAGAGCTACAACTTCTGGCTCGGCGACGCCTTCGCCTCCGGTGGATCGGCCGGCTACGACCACAAGGGCATGGGCATCACGGCCCGTGGCGCCTGGGAGTCCGTCAAGCGGCACTTCCGGGAGCTGGGCGTGAACACCCAGACGCAGGACTTCACGGTCGTCGGCGTCGGCGACATGTCCGGTGACGTGTTCGGCAACGGCATGCTGCTCTCCGAGCACATCCGTCTGGTCGCCGCGTTCGACCACCGGCACATCTTCATCGACCCGACCCCGGACGCGGAGACCTCGTACGCCGAGCGCCGCCGCCTGTTCGAGCTGCCGCGCTCCTCGTGGGCCGACTACGACACCGAGCTGATCTCCGCCGGCGGTGGCGTCTTCCCGCGCACCGCCAAGGCCATTCCGGTCAACGCGCACATCCGTGAGGCCCTCGGCATCGAGCCGGGCGTCGCCAAGATGACCCCGGCCGACCTGATGAAGGCGATCCTCCAGGCGCCGGTCGACCTGCTGTGGAACGGCGGCATCGGCACGTACGTGAAGTCGTCCGCGGAGTCGCACGCCGACGTGGGTGACAAGGCCAACGACGCCATCCGCGTGGACGGCGCCGACCTGCGCGTCAAGGTCGTCGGCGAGGGCGGCAACCTGGGTCTGACCCAGCTCGGCCGGATCGAGTTCGCCCAGCAGGGCGGCAAGATCAACAACGACGCCATCGACAACAGCGCGGGCGTGGACACCTCCGACCACGAGGTGAACATCAAGATCCTGCTCAACGCGGTGGTGGCCAACGGCGATCTGACGGTCAAGCAGCGCAACAAGCTGCTCGCCGAGATGACCGACGAGGTCGGCGCGCTGGTCCTGCGCAACAACTACGCGCAGAACGTGGCGATCGCCAACGCGCTGGCCCAGTCGCCGAGCATGCTCCACGCCCAGCAGCGGTTCATCCGCCACCTGGTGCGCGAGGGTCACCTCGACCGGGCGCTGGAGTTCCTGCCCAGCGACCGGCAGATCCGGGAACGGATGGTCGCCGGGCTGGGCCTGACCGGCCCGGAGACGGCCGTCCTTCTCGCCTACACGAAGATCACGGTCGCCGAGGAACTGCTCGCCACGTCGCTGCCGGACGATCCGCACCTGGAGAGGCTGCTGCTGGCGTACTTCCCGAGCGCGCTGCGCGAGAAGCTCCGCGAGCAGATCGACGGGCACGCGCTGCGCCGCGAGATCGTCACGACCGTCCTGGTCAACGACACGGTCAACACGGGCGGTACGAGCTTCCTGCACCGGCTGCGCGAGGAGACCGGCGCGTCGCTGGAGGAGATCGTCCGGGCGCAGACCGCGGCCCGCGCGATCTTCGAGTCGAGCAAGGTGTGGGACGCGGTGGAGGCGCTCGACAACATCGTCGCCGCCGACATCCAGACCCGTATCCGGCTGCACTCGCGCCGTCTGGTGGAGCGCGGCACGCGCTGGCTGCTCAACAACCGGCCGCAGCCGCTCCAGCTCGCCGAGACGATCGGTTTCTTCAGCGAGGGCGTCGAGCAGGTCTGGTCCGAGCTGCCGAAGCTGCTGCGCGGTGCCGACCTCGAGTGGTACCAGCAGATCTACGACGAGCTGACGGGCGCGGGTGTCCCGGACGAACTGGCCACCCGGGTGGCCGGGTTCTCCTCGGCCTTCCCGACGCTGGACATCGTCGCGGTGGCCGACCGGACGGGCAAGGACCCGATGTCCGTCGCCGAGGTGTACTACGACCTCGCCGACCGCCTCGGCATCACCCAGCTCATGGACCGCATCATCGAGCTGCCCCGCGCGGACCGCTGGCAGTCCATGGCCCGTGCGTCGATCCGTGAGGACCTGTACGCGGCGCACGCGGCCCTGACGGCGGACGTCCTGGCCGCGGGCAGCGACTCCGCGACTCCCGAGCAGCGCTTCAAGGCCTGGGAGGAGAAGAACGCGGCGATCCTCGGCCGGGCACGCACGACGCTGGAGGAGATCCAGGGTTCGGACGCGTTCGACCTGGCGAACCTGTCGGTGGCGATGCGGACGATGCGCACGCTGATGCGGACGCATTCGTAGGCCGTCCCTCAGGGCGCAGGGCGACACGGCGATACGCCGAGGGGGCGCCCCGGATCTCGTACGAGGTCCGGGGCGCCCCCGTTCGTGTTTTCCGGCGCGGCCTGATCGGGCTTTTCTTTCCGACGTCCGAAGGGAATCGAGCCCTGAATTTGGCTATTCATGCTAAATACGACATTTGGGTTAGGTTTGGCCCGATCGTCGACGGCTGGCTGGAGGACTCGGACCCGTGACAGTGCATCTCACCGAGCGGCGGGCCCCGGTCGCGGCCGTGCCCGCTCCCCGCTCCAGGCCGTTCGTGCGCACCCGCCGGCTCGCCCTCGAGGTGGTCCGGTTCTCGGTGGTCGGCGGCAGCGGTGTCGCGGTCAACATCCTCTTCTTCAATCTGCTGCTGCACGGCCTGGTGTGGCCCCCGATGGTCGCCACGGTGATCGCCAGCTGTGTCGCCATGGGCAGCAATTACCTCGGATTCCGGTTCTTCGCCTATCGGGACCGCGCCTCGCGCACCACGCGGCAGATCGTCCTCTTCTTCGCGTTCAGCGGTCTCGGTGTGGCCATGGAGAGTGCCCTGTTCTACCGCGGTTACCACGGTTTCGGGATGAGCGGTCCGCTCGCCTCGAACGTCGCGAAGGCGCTGTCGATCGTGCTGGCGTCGGCCTTCCGCTTCGTGGTGTACCGGACCTGGGTCTTCCAACACGCGAAGCACGGGCGATAACGGCGCACAGCGGGACATTGTGTCTACGATTAATAGGATGAATGTGGATCAATGTCGCGCGCCGGCCGGCCCCGCCGTCTCCGTGGTCGTCATCGTCTACAACGACGCCGACCGACTGCCCACGGCCGTGCGCTCAGTCCTGGACCAGACACTGCACGGCGTCGAGGTCGTCATCGTCGACGACCGCAGCACGGACGGCTCGTACGAGACGGCGCGGCTGCTCGCCGCCCAGCACCCCGACCGCGTCCGCGTGTTCCGCCTGCCCGAGAACAGCGGCGGCTGCGGCGCCCCCCGCAATCGCGGCATCGCCGAGGCCCGTGGCGACTACGTCCTCTTCCTCGACAGCGACGACGTGCTGGAACGCAACGCCTGCCGCAACATGCTGGAGGCCGCCGAGACCACCGGCGCCGACCTCGTCTCCGGCCTGTGCGTGCGGGTGCACGTCGACTCGCGCACGCGCAAGCAGGTCAAGTGGTATCCCTGGCTGTACGAGCGCACCCGCACCCTGGAGTCGATCACCGAGCTGCCCGACCTGATGGTCTTCGACACCCTGTCGACGAACAAGTGCTACCGCAGGCGGTTCCTGCTCGACGAACGGCTGGAGTTCCCGGTCGGCATCCACTACGAGGACCTGCTCTTCTCCGCCCAGGCCTATGCCGCAGCCCGCCGCATCACGCTCATCCCCAACCGGGTCTACGAATGGCGGGTCGTGGAGACGCCGGCCGGGACGGCGGCGCGGTCCATCAGCAACCGGCGCGACGAGATCGCCAACTTCGCGCACCGCATGGAGATCCACCGCCGGGTGGACCGGCTCCTCGCGGAACGCGGCATGCTGGAGCTGAAGTTCGCCAAGGACGTGAAGTTCCTCAAGCACGACCTGGTGCTGCACCTGCGGGAGCTGCCCTCCCGCGACGCGCCGTACCGGCGGGAGTTCGCCGCGATCGCGCGGCAGTACCTGGAGTCGATCGACCGGGCCGCCTTCGACGAGGCCGAGCCCATCCACGCCATCTGCGCCTATCTCCTCCAGATGGGCGACTGGGACAATCTGCTGCCCGCCGTGGACACGCTCACCAACCGCGACAAGATCTCCTCCTCGCTCGTGGAGCGCGACGGGCGGGTGTACTGGTGCGCCGAGCATCTGGGCGACCCGTTCGGCCGGCACGTCCTGGACGTCACCGAATTCGGCTATCACACCAGGCCGGTCGAGAGGATGTTCCTGCGCAACGCGCTCACCCACTACGAGGGACCCCGGGGGGCGGGCGGCACCGTGCGCCTCGCCGGGCGCATCGTCAACCCGCTCGGTGTCGTTCCGCCCGGGGCGCGGCTCACCGCGGAGCTGGAGTTCTACGCCCGCCGTGCCGGTGTGCGCTTCCAGACCTTCCGCTTCCCCGTGGCGAGCGTGCGGAACGAGGGCGAGTCCCTTCTCTGGGAGGCCGCGCCGGACCTGACGGCCCTGCGGCCGCTGGGCCTCGTCGACGCGGTGTGGGACGTGCGTCTGCGCCTGGACGTCGACGGCGCACGCACCTCGACCCGGCTCACGGCCGCGGGCCCCGGCCCGTTCGCCGGCCGGGTGCCGGTGCGCCCCCGCCTCACCCGGCTGGTGGCCGACCGCATCGAGCCGGTGATCTCCTCGCGCGGCCACCTCGCCTTCCGGCTGGTCCCGGACAAGAAGGCCAACCAACTCCTCCAGAGACAGGTGCACGGCAAGGTCGCCCGACTCGCCAAGTCCCGCTACCGCAAGGCCAAGTCCCTGCGCAAACGGCTCACCTCCGGCGACACCAAGATCCGGCTGTACCACGAGGTGTTCACCAGACTGCCGGTCCGCAAGGGTCTCGTCGTCTTCGAGAGCCACCTGGGCCGGCAGTACAGCGACAGCCCCAAGGCCGTGTACGAGGAGATGCGCCGCCAGGACCTCCGGTTCGAGGCCGTCTGGTCGTACGCGGGCAGTCCCGACGGATTCCCCGCCGACGCCACGCTCGTACGCCGCTGGTCCCTGCCGTACCTCAAGGCGCTCGCCCAGGCCGAGTTCTGGGTCGACAACCAGAGCTATCCGCTGAAGCTCACCAAACGCCCGGAGACGACGTACATCCAGACCTGGCACGGCTCGGCGCTCAAGCGGATGGGCTTCGACGAACCGGGCTGGAAACTCAAGTCCCGTGCGCAGCAGGAGGTCCAGCAGCGGGTCCTCGACCGCTTCGACCGGTTCCTGATCCGCTCCGAGCACGATGTGCGCACGCTCGCACGGGCGTTCCGGCTCCAGGAACGGACCCTGCTGCGGGTCGGCTACCCGCGCAACGACGAACTGGTGCGGACCAGGGAACTGGAGGTGTCGTCGGGGCGGCGCGTACGCGGGCCGCTCGCCGCCGAGCTGGGCATCCCCGACGACCGGCAGGTCCTGCTGTACGCCCCGACCTTCCGGCAGCACGGCGGCGCACCCCGGCGGTTCGAACTGCCCTTCGACGTCGAGTGCTTCGCCGACACCTTCGGCGACCGCTACGTCCTCCTCGTGCGCTCCCACTACCTGAACCACGTCGTGCTTCCACCCTCCGTGCGCGGCCGGGTCGTCGACGTGACCGCGCACCACGACATGACCCCGCTGCTGGCCCTCGCCGACGGGCTGATCACCGACTACTCGTCCGTGATGTTCGACTACGCCCTGCTGGACCGGCCGATGTTCTTCTTCGCCTACGACTACGACGAGTACGTGAACGAGGGCCGCGGCACCTACTTCGACCTGATGGAGCGCGCGCCCGGTCCGGTGGTGCGCACCGAGGACGAACTGCACGCCGTCCTCGGCTCGCTGGAGGAGCAGACGGTCAAGTACGCGGCGGCGCGTGAGCAGTTCACCGCCGAGTTCGGGGAGTACGACAAGGGGACCTCGGCCCGAAGCGTGGTCGACCAGTTCTTCGCGCAATGGAGGCGTGCATGACCGACCAGGCGTGGCTGACCGAGCGGCCGGCGGCGAGCGTCGCGACCGGCACGAGCGACCGTCCGCGGGACGTCTTCATCGTCTCCAACAGCGTCGACGAGCTGGGCGGGGTGACCAGCTGGTCGCACCAGATGGCCCGCCTGTTCACCGGGCGCGGCCACCGCGTGCACGTCGTCGGCATCACCGAGCCCGAAGTCCCGCAGGAGCTGGGCGAGACGGCGTACCCCACCACCACGCTGTACGACGTCCATCCGCCCCAGATCGGACCCATGCGCGGGCTGAAGGGGCGGCTCGACGTGGCCGAGCGCAGACGGCGCACCGCGCGCGCGGAGGGCATGCGCGAGCAGGCAGCCAAGCTGACCGCGCTCTTCCGGGCCGCGCGTCCCGGCGCCGTCGTGATCGTCACCCAGGTGTGGGCCATGGAATGGGTGGCGCTCGCCGACACGACCGGTCTCCTCGTCGTCGGCATGAGCCACGAGTCGTTCGCGTACTGCCGGAAGACCTCCCGCTTCGGGCGGGTGCAGCGGCACTACCGGAACGTCGACCGGATGCTGGCGCTCACCCGGGAGGACGCCGATCTGTGGATCCGGCAGGGCATGAACAACGCCTCCTTCATGCCGAACCCGATCCCGTTCATGCCCGAGACGCCGTCCCCGCGCACCGAAAAGGCCGTGGTCAGCATCGGCCGGCTGCACGACCAGAAGGGCATCGACATGCTGCTCGACGCCTGGGCCGAGGTCGCGCCCAACCACCCCGAGTGGCGGCTGCGGATCTACGGCACGGGGGAGGACGAGGAGATCCTTCAGGAGCGGTGCACCACGCTGGGTCTCGACGGCAGCGTCGACTGGATGGGCCCGACGGGCGATGTGCCGGGCGCGCTGCGCGACAGCTCCGTCTTCGTGCTGCCCTCGCGCGGCGAGGGCTTCCCGCTGGCCGTCATGGAGGCCATGGCGGCGGGGGTGCCGTGCGCCGCGTTCGACTGTGCGCCGGGCGTGCACGAGATCATCCGCGACGGCGAGGACGGTCTGCTCGCCACCCTCGGCAACACCGGCGAACTCGCGCGCCGGATGGACACGCTGATGTCCGACAAGGGGATGCGGGACGCGATGGGCGAGGCGGCCCGGGTGAACATCCAGCGCTACGCGGCGGAGGAGATCGTGCGCCGCTGGGAGGACCTGTTCGCCTTCCTGGAGAGGTGAGCCGCCGGGGTGAGAGGCGGGCCCGCGCGGGTGCTCAGGGCCGCGCGGGCGCCGCCCGCCCTACTTGCCCGTGAACTTCTCGTACTCCTTGAGGACGTCCTCCGTCGGCCCGTCCATGCGCAGTTCGCCGCGCTCCAGCCAGAGCACCCGGTCGCAGGTGTCCCGGATCGACTTGTTGTTGTGGCTGACCAGGAAGACGGTGCCCGCGTGCTTGCGCAGCTCGCGGATGCGGGCCTCGGAGCGCTTCTGGAAGGAACGGTCGCCGGTCGCCAGGGCCTCGTCGATCATCAGGACGTCGTGGTCCTTGGCCGCGGCGATGGAGAAGCGGAGCCGGGCGGCCATGCCGGAGGAGTACGTGCGCATGGGGAGCGTGATGAAGTCGCCCTTCTCGTTGATGCCGGAGAAGTCGACGATCTCCTGGTAGCGGTCGCGGACCTGCTCCTTGGACATGCCCATCGCGAGACCGCCGAGGTGGACGTTGCGCTCGCCGGTGAGGTCGTTCATCAGGGCCGCGTTGACGCCGAGCAGCGAGGGCTGGCCGTCGGTGTAGATCCTGCCGTTCTCCACCGGCAGCAGGCCGGCGACGGCCTTCAGGAGCGTCGACTTGCCGGAGCCGTTGGTGCCGATCAGGCCGATGGCCTCGCCCTTGTACGCGGTGAAGGAGACGCTCTTGACGGCGTGCACCTTACGGACGCCCGCCGCCTTCTCGGCCTGTTTGCGGCGCAGGATGCGGTTCAGGGCGGCGGTCGCGCTGCCGCGGCCCGCGCCGGTGCCGTTGACGCGGTAGACGATGTCGACGCGGTCGGCGATGACGGTGGGCACGCGGGCCTCGGCCGCGGCGGCCGGGTCCTGGGGCCGGATGTCCTCGGTCAGGGTGATGGTGTCAGCCACGGCCGTAAGTCTCCTCAGCCTTCCAGAAGTAGATGAAGCCGCCGGCGCCCGCGACGAGTGCCCAGCCGATGGCCAGCGCCCATACGTGGTGCGGCAGTTGGTGCGCGTGGAAGCTGTCGATCAGGGCGAAGCGCATCAGGTCGATGTAGACGGCCGCCGGGTTGCTCTCCAGGAGGACCATCGCCCAGTGCGGCAGGTCGCTGCGGCTGAGCACCTTGTCGATGCTCCACATGACTCCGGAGACGTACATCCAGGTGCGCAGCAGGAACGGCATGAGCTGCGCGATGTCGGGCGTCCTGGCACCCATCCGCGCCATGATCATCGCGATGCCCGCGTTGAACGTGAACTGCAGGACCAGGACGGGCACCGCGAGCAGCCAGGAGAAGCTCAGCGGGACGCCGAAGCAGAGCAGGATGACGAGCAGCGCGGCCATCGAGAAGAGCAGCTGCTGCAGCTGCTGGAGGGCGTACGAGACGGGCAGCGCCGCCCGGGGGAAGTGCAGGGCGCGGACCAGGCCGAGGCTGCCGGAGATCGCCCGGGTGCCCGCCATGATCGAGCTCTGCGTGAAGGTCCAGATGAACACGCCGGTGACGAGGAAGGGGATGTAGTCCGGCACGCCGTGCTTGGTGCCGAGCAGCACACCGAAGATGAAGTAGTAGACCGCCGCGTTCAGCAGCGGGGTCATCACCTGCCACACCTGGCCGAGCTTCGCCTGGCTGTACTGCGCGGTCAGCTTGGCGGTGGCGAAGGCGGTGATGAAGTGGCGTCGCGCCCACAGCTGGCGGACGTACTCGGGCAGGGACGGGCGGGCGCCGCTGACGGTGAGTCCGTACCGGGCGGCGAGCGCCGCGGCGTCGTCGGAGGGGTGGCCCGGTGTCGCTGTCGGGGGCGGCGTGTCGAGGACCTGGCTCACATCCGCTGCTTTCGCTCGGGGGGTGGGGTGCGAGCGGGGTCCGCCTCGACGTGTCTTACGTCGTTCTTGCCGTCTTCTTACGTCGGGACGGGACCGTATCGTCGCAACGCGAGCGTAGGGCTTCTCGACGTCGGAACGCAACCGTTTCGTCGTAACGGCCTATGCTGGTCGGCATGACGAACGCCGATGCCACCGCGAGTGCCTCCGCCAAGGCCCCGCGCCGCCGGGCCCCGGCCGGCGCGGCCGTCCTCCGTGAGGACGTGACGGAAGCCATCCGCGCCGCCGTCTTCGAGGAGCTGGCCGCCGTCGGGTACGCCCGGATGTCGATCGAGGGCATCGCGCGCCGCGCGGGCGTCGGAAAGACCGCCGTGTACCGGCGCTGGCGCTCCAAGCTCCATCTGGTCCTGGACCTGGTGTCGGCCGTCGCCGTCCAGGGGCTGCCCGCGCCCGACACGGGCTCGCTGGAGGGCGATCTGCGGCTGCTGTACGAGGTCACCTCGCGCGCCCTGCGCCACCCCGTGGCCGGCCAGATCATCCCCGACCTCCAGGCGGAGGCCGCGCGGAACCCGGATATGGCGGACGCCATGCAGAAGGCGCTGCGCGAGGGGCAGCAGAGCGTCGCCAGCGGGATCGTCGCGGCGGCGGCCGAGCGGGGCGAGGTGCGCGCGGACCTCGACCAGGAACTCGCGCTCGACCTGATGTCCGGCCCGCTGTACTGGCGGGCGGTGGTGGTCCGCGGACCCAAGCTGCCCAAGGGCTACCTGGCCAGCCTGGCCCGCGCCACGGCCGCGGCGCTCAAGGCGCTGTGATCACGCCGTACCCCGACCCCCGCGGCCGGACCCCCGAGGCGGCCGGACCCGGCGCGGGCGGTCAGGACCGGCTGGCCTCCGGGTGCAGGCGTACCCAGCCCGCCCACGCCGAGGTGATCATGTCCTGGACGTCGTACTTCGCCTTCCAGCCGAGCTCGGTGGCGATGCGGTCGGCGGAGGCGACGACGCGGGCCGGGTCGCCGGGACGGCGGGGAGTGGTCACCGGCGGGCGGTCGTAGCCCGTGAGGGCGTTGATGCGGTCGATCATCTCGCGGACCGAAACCCCTTCGCCGCGGCCGATGTTGAGGGTCATGTCGTGGCCGGGGGACGCCTGCAGTGCGCGGGCCGCGGCCACGTGGGCCTCCGCGAGGTCCACCACATGGATGTAGTCGCGCACGCACGTCCCGTCGGGGGTCGGGTAGTCGTCGCCGAAGATGCGCGGCGGCGCGTTCTCCGTGAGCTTCTCGAAGACCATGGGGATCAGGTTGAACACGCCGGTGTCCGCCAGCTCCGGTGTCGCCGCGCCCGCCACGTTGAAGTACCGCAGGGAGGCCGTGGACAGGCCGGTGGCACGGCCCGTCGCACGCACCAGCCACTCGCCCGCGAGTTTGGTCTCGCCGTACGGGCTCATCGGCACGCACGGCGTCTCCTCGCGCACCAGGTCCACGTCCGGCATGCCGTACACGGCGGCGGAGGACGAGAAGACGAAGGAGGGGACCTGTGCGTCGGTCACGGCGGACAGCAGGACGCGCAGCCCCTCGACGTTCTCCCGGTAGTAGTGCAGGGGGAGGTCCACCGACTCGCCGACCTGCTTCTTCGCGGCCAGGTGGACGACGCCGGTGACGGAGTGCTCCCTGAGCGTCCTCGCCAGCGTCTCGGCGTCCAGGGTCGAGCCGATCACCACCGGCACGTCGGACGGCACGCGCTCCGGGATGCCGGTCGACAGGTCGTCGTAGACCACCGCCCGCTCGTCCGCCTCCAGCATGGCGCGGACGACGTGCGCCCCGATGTAGCCGGCGCCGCCGGTGATCAGCCAGGTCATGTGGGCCGTCCCCTCGTCAGTGAGCCCGGTGCTGCACGGGTCGTTCGGTCGCGTATCAGTGAAGCAGGCGGCGGAGGCGGCGACGCACCACTTCGGTCATTCCTCTCCATCCGGGCGCGGTGCGCAACGCCAGCGCGCCTGAGTGCGTGCGGTACGGCTGCACCAGCAGTACGCCGTGACGGGCGTCCGGGACGGCGCGGCGGCGCAGCAGACCGCGCCCGGCGACCGCGTGCGCCGTGACGTCCCGGGTGGAGCCGTCGCGGAAGCGGAGCCTCAGCCGCAGGTCCCAGGTGCCCGCGCCGAGCGCGGACAGCTCCACCGGCGCCTCGGCCGACCACAGGTCGCCGTACCGGTCGGGCCGCAGAAGGACCTGGCGCCGCAGACCCACCCGCCCGTCGTCCCGGTGCACGAACTCCACGTCCATCGAGGCCGGACCGGCCTCGGCCAGCCGGCCGTACAGCTCGTGCAGACGCAGCCGCAGTCGGGTGCCACGCGCGCGTGGCCGCAGTTCCGCGTCCACGGCGGCGGGCAGCAGATGGGCGGGGCGCACCAGGAAGTGGTCCAGCGTGATCCGGGGCAGGTCGTCCGACCAGACGGGCGTGGCGTCGCCGGCGCGGGCGTACGGCGGGAGCAGCCGGGCCGGGCGGGCCGCGAGCTCCGTGAGACGGGGCAGGTCGCGGGGGACGGGGGAGGCCAGCACGACCCGGGCGACCAGGCGGCCGGGGGCGGTCGGGTTCACCGTGAGGTCGGCCGCGTCGAAGGTCGCCAGGTACGCGCGCGCGTGGTCCCACCACGCGCGGCGGTACTCGGGCGCGCGCAGCTCCAGCTCGCGCGTGTACATCCGCAGTTCGTGGTCGAGGAACTTGGCGTGCACGGCCCGCGCCAGCCCCTTCTCGCCCGCGCCGAGGAGGATCTCGTGGGCGGCCCGGTTCGCCTCGGTCCGCGCCAGCCAGTTGCCGATGTCCGCGCGGTCGAGGGAGAGGGACAGGCGGTCGGCGTCGCGCCGTACGTGCCAGACGTAGACCGTGTCGGGGACGAGGGCGATGCGCGGTCCCGCGGCCAGGACGCGCGCGCCGAACACGAAGTCCTCGTAGCGGAAGCGGCCCTCGGGGAAGCGGATGCCGTGCTCGCGCAGGAAGTCGGTGCGATAGAGCTTGTTGACGCAGAGCGTGTCGTGCACCAGGCGGTCGCGCCGCGCGGGGTGGGGGACGAGGGCGGGCCTCGCGTAGAGGGCGCGCTCCCAGGGGGTCTCGCGGCCCGAGGGCAGTTCGCGCCGTACGCACAGGCCGGCCGTGACCTCGGTGTGCTGCCCGTCCGCCGCCGAGAGCAGCGCGTCCACCGCGCCGGGCGGCAGCACGTCGTCGCTGTCCAGGAACATCACGTACGGGGCGGTCGCGGCGTCGATCCCGTCGTTGCGCGGGGTGCCGCAACCGCCGCTGTTGACCGTACGGCGGATCACCCTCAGGCGTGGCTCGTCGGCGGCGAGGCCGTCGAGCAGGGCCGCGCTGCCGTCCGTCGAGCAGTCGTCCACGGCGAGCACCTCGTGGACGGCCGGGCCCTGCGCGAGCGCCGAGCGCACCGCGTCCGCGACGTGGACGGCGTCGTTGTACCCGATCACGACCACGCTGACCTGCGGCTGCTGAGGTTTCATGGATCCCGAGGCCCGAATCGTAGGGGTTTCGGGCAATTATCCGTTAAAGGGTGCTCAGTGTCCTGCCCGGAAGGGCACGGGAGTTCCGCCGGCCGCACGGGCAGGCCGGTCGGGGGCCGCCGGGTCGGGAAGGGTCGCGACGGGGCCCGGCCGCCACAGCCGCACCAGTGAGAGGCCCGTCGCCGTCGCCAGCAGGCCGTTGCGCACGACCATCAGCGCGCAGCCCGTCCAGCTGCTGTGGACCACCTCGCCGTACAGGGCCGGATAGATCACCGAGCTGACCGCCGTGGCGGCCACCAGCAGGGCCGCCACCGGCCGTTGTGTGGTGTGCCGCGAGGTCAGGCACACGGCCGACAGGCCCAGCAGCCACACCATGTACTGGGGGCTGATCACCCGGCTCGTCACCGTGAACAGCAGCACCGCGGCGAGCGCCGCGTCGTACGGTGTCGCCGTCGTCCAGTGCCGCGCTCGCACCCGCCACAGCAGCAGGAGCCCGAACGCGGCGACGGTGAGGGCCAGCGAGACCGCGGCGACCGCGGCGACGTGGGGGCCCACGAACTCCATCGCGCCGTACCGGTAGCGCGCCCTGCCCGGCCATCCGGCGCGGCGCGCCAGGCCCAGCACCGTTCCGCCGAGCGACTCGATCTGCACACCCCGGCCGCCCTGCTGGCGCAGGAAGTCGAAGGAGTTGCGGAAGAGGGCGGCGAGAAGGGCGAGCAGCGCGACCGCGGTGACCGCCGCCGACGTCCACACCTCCCGGGTGGTGCGGCCGCGCGGCGTGCCGATCAGCGCCAGCACGGGCCAGACCTTCACCAGGGCACCCAGCGCGGCGAACGCGCCGCACGCGCGCGTGGAGCGGGTCAGCGTGAGCAGGGAGAGGACGGCGAAGGCGGTGACCTGGACGTCGTACCGGGCCAGCGGCAGATGCAGGAGGAGCGGGAGGGCCAGCACCCACAGGGCGGCGCCGCGCAGGCTGCGGCCGGGCCGGCGCCCCGCGCGCGTGAGGGCCCATGTGATCACCGCGTCCGTCGCGAGCGTGAGCGTCACGAAGGCCGTGAAGTACGTCAGCGCCGGCAGCAGGGCGGGTGCGAGCAGTACCGGACCGGCGCCCGGCGGGTACTGCCACAGGTGGTCGCCGGCCGGGAACGCGCCCTGTTCCAGGACGCCGTACCAGCCGAAGTACAGGTGGCGCACCTCGCGCGAGACTCCGCTCCGGCCGAGCAGCGCGAGGTGGTCGTGCGCGAGCAGCCACACCATCAGGGCCCGGGTCGCCAGCCAGGCGGCGGCGACGGCCCACGGGCGGCGCCCGCGCGGGCCGTTCCCCCGGTCCGGCGGGCTCTGCCCGTCCGGTGCGCTCTTCAGGTGGCCGGGACTCTTCCTGGGGCTCTTCAAGGTGCTCATCAAGCCCGGATCGTAAGCCGCATGAATGCCTCAGCAGAGTTGATACGCCGTCAATGCCCCGCATAGGTTGGTTAATAGTAAAAAATTGGGCGCATGGTCTGTGCGTGGCTGAGGCGTGTCGGGGGCGGACGTCCGGAAGCGGTGGCCGTCCTGCTGCCCGTGCTCGTCATGACCGCGGTCGGACTCTGGGGGCTCGACCGCGGCGGGATGTGGCGGGACGAGGCGGTGACCTTCCAGGTCGCGCAGCGCTCGGTGCCGCAGATCTGGCACCTGCTGCACACCGTCGACGCGGTGCACGGTCTGTACTACCTCCTCATGCACCCCGTCCTCGCCGCACACCCCGGCGAGTTCGCCCTGCGCCTCCCCTCCGTCTGCGGTGCGGCGGCGGCCGCGGGTGGCGTCGCCGCGCTCGGCGTCCGGCTGTGCCGCCCGCGCGTCGGACTGTGGGCCGGACTGCTGTACGCCGTCACGCCGATGGCCGGGCACTACGCCCAGGAGGGCCGGTCGTACGCGCTCGTCGCGGCCGGGGCGGTGGGGGCGACCCTGCTGCTGGTCCGGGCGGCACGGACCCGGCGGACGGGCGGCTGGTGGGCGGCGTACGGCGGGACGGTGGCCGGCACCTGCCTGCTGCACGAACTGGCGGCGCTCGTGCTGCTGGCGCACGCGGGCACGCTGGCGCTGGCCCGGGTGCGGGCGCGGGTGTGGTCGCGGTGGGCGTGCGCGGCCGGGGCCGCGGTCGTGGCGCTGGTGCCGCTCGTCCTCGTCTCGCGGGGACAGTCCGCCCAGGTCGCCTGGCTGACGCCACCCGGTCCGGGCAGCGTGGGGCGTCTGCTCGGGGCGTTCACGGGCCCGGCGCTGCCGGTGACCGTCCCGTACCTGCTCCTCGTCGCCCTCGCCGTGCGGCCGTCACGGCTCCGGTACGGCGGGCTCTCGCTCCCCGCGGTGGCCCTGCCCCTGACGGTGGTCCCGCCGGCCGTACTGATGACGGTCTCGCACGCCTGGCCGCTCTACGACGAGCGGTACGTGCTGTACGCCCTCGCCGGAGCGCCGCTGCTGGCCGGGGCCGGGGCGGAACGCGCGGCGACGCTGATCGCCGGGGCGGGGGTGCGCGCCCGCGCGAGGGGGCGTGTCGACGCCGGGCTCAGGTCCTCGTCCGCGGCGAGGGGCGCGCGGCTCCTGGCCGGGGTCCGGCGGCGTGTGCGTCCCCGCCCCGCCGGTGCCACCGCCGTCACGCTGACCGGGGTGCTGACCGTCGCCCTCGCCTTCGCCGCCCAACTGCCCCTGATGCGCCGGGACCGCACGCCCGAGCATCACGGCGCCGACAATCTCGCCGCCGTCTCCGCCGCCGCCCGGCGCGCGCTGCGCCCGGGGGACCCGGTGCTGTATCTGCCGTCGATCGTGCGACGCTCGGCGCTGGCGTACCCGCGGGGGTTCCGCGGGGTGCGGGACGTCGCCCTGAGGGTGCCCGGCCCGGCGTCCGGGACGCTGTACGGACAGGAGGCGGGACCGGACGAGCTGCGTCGCCGGCTGAACCGGCTCGACCGGGTGTGGATGGTCGCCGAGCCCTTCGCGCTGAGCCCGTCCTGGTACCCGCACAGCGCGACCGAGCGGGTCAAACTCGCCGTGGTCGGCGAGCAGTTCGTACCCCGGGAGCAGGTGGTGCGGGAGGGCGTGACACTGCGGCTGTACGTGCGCAGGACCTCGCCGGCCGACTGACGGCTCAGTCGCAGCCCGGGGTCTCCTCCAGCGCCGCGCTGTCCAGGGCCTCGGTCAGCCGGTCCAGGCGGGCCCGCAGTTCGCGGATCTCCTCCAGGCCGGCGCCCGTCGCCGCGGCGATCCGGCGCGGCACCACCCGGGCGCGCTCGCGCAGCGCGGCGCCCTCGTCGGTGAGATGGACATGCACGGAGCGCTCGTCGCGGGCGCTGCGCTCGCGCCGTACGAGACCGGCCGTCTCCAGGCGCTTGAGGAGCGGCGACAGTGTTCCGGAGTCCAGCCGCAGGTGCTCGCCGAGCTTCTTCACGGGCTGCTCGCCGTGCTCCCACAGCACCAGCATCACCAGGTACTGGGGGTAGGTGAGTCCGAGGTCCTTCAGGAGAACGCGGTAGACGCCCCCGAAGGCGCGCGAGGCGGCGTTCAAGGAGAAGCAGATCTGCTCGTCGAGGCGGAGGAAGGCGTCGTCGGACGTGTTCTCGGGGCTCGGGGCGGGCGTGGCGGTCATGGGTCAAGGATAGCCCTGGCGAACCCTTGAGTTGTGTGCAATTGAATTGCGTGCTCTAATAGTGCTCGCAAGGCGGCCGGACCGGCCGCCCCGGCATCCCCCGACTGAGAGAGATGGTCTTCATGGACGCGCTCTACACCGCTGTCGCCACCGCCACCCACGGCCGTGAGGGCCGCGCCGTCAGCTCCGACGGCAAGCTGGACGTCCAGCTGGCCCCGCCGGTGGAGCTGGGCGGCAACGGGCAGGGCACCAACCCCGAGCAGCTGTTCGCCGCCGGCTACGCCGCCTGCTTCGCCAGCGCCCTCGGCCTCGTCGGCCGCGCGGCGAAGGTCGACGTCAGCGAGGCCGCGGTGACCGGCGAGGTCGGCATCGGCAAGCAGGGCGAGGGCTTCGGTCTGAAGGTGACGCTCCGCGTCGAGCTGCCCGACACCGTGGACGAGGCCGCCGGCCGCAAGCTGGTCGAGCAGGCCCACCAGGTCTGCCCCTACTCCAACGCCACCCGCGGCAACATCGAGGTCGACCTCGTCGTCGAGTAGTCGCCCGGCCGTGGGAGACGGCTCAGGGCCCCACCCGGGCCAGCACCTCGCCCGTCTCCCGGCTCCACGCCACCACCGTCGCCTCCTCGGGAACCTTCCGCCAGCGCGTCAGCAGCAGCCAGCGGACGTGGTACCGGCGGGCGACGGCGGTGCGTTCGGCCCGGGTCGACGCCGGGTCGAGATAGGAACGGACCGCCGCGAGCCGCCGCAGCCGCTCACCCTCGTCCAGGGCGGGGTCGGGCCAGGCGGGCGCGGCGAGGTCCGGTCCGTAGCCCGAGATCAGGTGCACGGCGTAGTACCCGTCGGTGATGACCGCCTCGCCGGGCTCGATGTGCTGCGCCGCCCAGGCGTACGTCGGCCACCGCGGCGGCTGGTCGAAGCCGACCGGGTCGAGCGCGGGCGGCACGACCGCGCCGGCCTGCACGGTGAGGAAACCGGCGCACGCCCCCGCCGCCGCCACCAGACCGAGGCCGCGCCGCCACCGGGGCCACGGCCGCGGCGCCGCCAGCTCCACTCCGAGCGCGAACTGGAGCGGCACCAGCGTCAGCCCGAGGATCCTGCCGTACGTGTAGTGCCCGCCGACCCAGCCGTACGCCACCGCCAGGCACTCCAGCGCGAACATCAGCACCAACGGGTCACGCCACCGGTGCCCCGCCTCCCGCCCGGCCCGTCGCGCCCGCAGCCACAGCGCGGGAACCCCGGTCAGCGCGAGCCAGAAGTGTCCGGGCATCCCTTCGTAGAGCCGCTCGTGCATCGCGTCCACGCTGCGGTCACCGGCCAGTGCGAACACGTCGAAGTACGGCCAGCAGGCGGCGACGAGCAGGGCCGCCGCACCGGCCAGCAGCCAGCGGCCCGCGACCGCCGCCGCGCTCCGCGCCACCGGTCCGGTGCCGGTCCCCGTCCCGCGCCACCATCCCGCCACGAACGCGACCGCGCCGAGCACGGCCGCGATCGACGTGATCGGGTGCACGAGCACGATCAGCCCGTACAGGGCGCCGACCCCGGCGTACCCGTAGGCGCTGCCGAGTCCGCTCGGCCCGACGTAGCGGACGGGGCCGCCCGTCCCCCCGGCGCGCGCGCCCGTCAGCGCCCAGGCCCAGAAGGCCAGTCCGATGGCGAACGTCGACGGGTAGCCCAGGTTGCCCGTCATCGACATCAGTCCGAGATAGCCGCTCCACCAGGCCCGTTCGGTGCCCCACAGCAGCACCATCGCGCCCAGCCCCAGCACCGGCGCCCACGGGCGGGGGGTCAGGACACGGACGAACCGGCCGATGCCCGTCAGCAGCACGAGCAGGTTGAAGGGCCCCGACAGCCGTACCACCGCCCAGCCGCCCAGCCCGGTCAGCCGGGCGAAGGCCCCCTGCGCCACGGCGTACGGCGAGTAGTACGGACTGCCCGCGCCGGGCAGGTCCGCCATCGGGTGCCGAGGGCTGAGCAGGTGCGCCTTGAGACGTTCGACGACGGCCGCGTGCTGGCCGGCGTCGCAGCACAGCGGGACGCGCCAGTACGCCAGCGTCATCACCAGGAAGAACAGACCGCCGAACAGCTGGTACGGGGTGGGCCGCCAGAGGGATGTGCCGCGCAGCGCGGTCGCGCCGTGCGCGACCCGCCGGACGAGGACGTCGGCGCTCACCGGAGCCGCCCCGCCGGTGCCGGGACCCGCCATGGGAGCGGGCGGGGCCGGGTACGGGCCCGCGGGCGGACGCGGGCGCGGCAGGGCGGGCGGACCAGGGCGGGATGCGGCATTTGCCGTATATTCCCGCGAAGGTCGACGCGCTAGCCGGGTGTCACCTCATCGAGCGACCTCGGTGTCCCTGCGCAACGGTCCCGGCACGATGGCTCCCGCCGCCCGCAGTCGCGGCAGTACGGCCTCCTCCAGGAGCAGCGGCAGTCCGACCACCGGCAGCAGCCACACCAGCACGATCAGCCGGTCGCCCCAGATGTTGATGTCGGGGTGCCCGGCCTGGTTCAGGACCCCGGTGAACGCCGCCGCCAGCAGGAGGACACCGAAGGCAGGACGCCGGCGCAGCACGCCCCAGGCGGCTGCCGCCAGCGCCGCCGGCAGCAGCGGCTCCCACAACTGGCGGCGCAGCCACTCCAGCCAGAAGTTGAGCTGCAGATGGAAGAACTCCGGCCACACCTGGACGCGGTCGGGACGCGCGAAGTGGTTCGTCAGCAGATCCTGGAGGCTCTCGGTCTCGGACGGGTAGTGCAGCACCCTCGCCAGCAGGACCGTGGCCGCCGCCCCGCACCCGCCGACCACCGCGAGCGTCCGCGGCGGGCCCGACCACCGCCGCCGTCGCAGGCAGAGCAGCGCGCACCCGCCCGCAAGGCACAGGCCGAGGAACAGCGCCTGCGAGTGCTTCACCGTGAACAGCAGCGCCAGAGTCGCCCCGACGAGCCAGGTCCCGGCCCGCGCCCGGCCCTCCAGCACCAGCGCGCAGCCCCACAGGGCGGCGAGGGTCAGCGTCAGCAGCAGCCCCTCCGTCATCGGGCGCATGGCCGTCGTGCCGCACGGAAGGACGTAGAACAGGGCCTGTCCGGTCAGCGCCGTCACGGTGGAGGCGCGCAGGCGGCGCAGCACGAGGAAGGCGAGGACGCCCCCGGCCACCGTGATGACGACAGCCGACGCCCACAGGCCCCATGTCACCCCCAGCACCGTGATGAACGGCACCAGCAGCACTGGATAGCCCGGCCGCACCTCGAAGATCCGCATGAACCGCGGCGGCATGAACGGCACGGTGTGCCCGGCCGTCTCCCCGGCCGCCAGCCGCTTCGACACCCCCCGCCACTGGTCGCGCCGGCACTCCTCCAGCACCCGCGCGTCGGGGCTCGCGGCGTGGAAGCGGATCACGTCCACGTCGTGGTTGCGGTGCGCGATCGCCACCTTGCCCGCACAGGCGTAGTCGATCGTGGCGGCCGCGGCGTCGTGCTTGCTCTCGCCGCGCAGACTCAGCGCGTACGAGAGGTAGTTCTTGGTGTCGGGGGTGTCCCGGCCGGTGACGTTGGCGAGCTGGAGCAGCGCGAACACGGCGGCCAGGACGAGCACCCAGAACCGGGGCGAGCGCGGCTTCACGACGCGGTGACGGCGTCGTGCGCCGCCTGCGCGGGCACCGTGACGACCGAGGCCGGCTCCCCGGGCCGCTCGCCGAGCATCAGCGTCCGCACCACCCGCTCGGCGGCCCGCCCGTCGTCGAACTCGCAGAACCGCGCCCGGAATCCGGCGCGCAGCCGTGCCGACTCGTCGTCCCGCCACGCCTGGGAGGCGAACAGGCACGCCAGTTCCCGGTAGGAGCCCGCCACATGGCCGGGCGCGTCGGCGGTGATGTCGAAGTACGCGCCCCGGCTCGCCGCGTAGGCGCCCCAGTCGTCCGCGTACACGACGATCGGCCGGTCCAGGTTGGCGTAGTCGAACATGAGGGCCGAGTAGTCCGTGATCAGGACGTCGGAGGCGAGCATCAGGTCCTCGACGTGCGGCTCGTCCGTCGCGTCGACGACTACGCCGCGCCGGTGCAGCTCCGACAGCCCCATCCCGCGCGCCGGGCCGTCCGCGAGCGACGGATGCAGCCGTACGACGAGCGTGCGGTCCTCGCCGAGGTCGTCGGCGAAGCGGGCCAGGTCGAGCCGGTCCGCGTGGCCGCCCCGGACGTAGTCGCGGCGCGTCGGCGCGTACAGCACCACCTGCCGGCCGTCCGGGATGCCGAGGCGGGCGCGGACCGCGGCAGCCGCCGTGCCGTCCCCGGACCGGGCACGCACCAGGACGTCGTTGCGCGGACTGCCGGTGCGCAGCGAGGCGAAGTGGCAGGGGTAGGCGCGGTCCCAGACCAGTTCGGAGTGGCGGTTGGCGACCAGGCTGTAGTCCCAGCGGTCGGCGCGGCGCAGTATCTGCGGCACGTCGATGCCGTGCCGGGCGCCCGGTTTGTCGAGCAGATCGGCCGCCATGTGCTTGAGCGGGGTGCCCTGGTGGGTGTGGATGTGGACGCTGCCGCGGCGCTTGACCAGCGTGCCGGGCCAGTTGACGTTGTTGACGAAGTACGTGGCCCGCGCGGTGATCCGGCGGTAGCGCAGCGAGTCGAGCAGCACATGCTCGACGTCCGGGGGCAGCAGTGCCGCCTGCTGTTCGTCGCGCACCACCCACACCCCCCGGATGTGCGGGGCGAGTTCGCGCGCCGCGCGGTACACGGCCGCCGGGTCGCCGAGTACACCCCGGTGCGAGAACGCCGAGTACACCGCCAGATTCGGGTCCAGCGGCCGGTGCTCGTGGACGGCCGACCAGCTCCGCCCGGCCCGCGTCGCGGCGGCGCTGCGTGCCTGTGCGCCGCGACGGCCCAGCTCACGGACCGCCCGGCCCGCCTGCAGCCGGGCCCGGTAGCGCGTGAAGCCGCCCTCCAGGACGCGTAGTTCGGCAGGTACGGGGCCGCTCCGGAAGGTGCGGTACAGGGCCGCCGTCAGCCGGAAGAACTCCCGTTTGTCGGACTCCGGGAGCCGGTCCGGCTTGGAGAGGATGTCGAGACAGTGCTCGCCCATCTTCCGGTGCAGGTAGGGGCGCCAGCCGGCGAGCTCGGGACGGGCGTCGACGAACGCGAAGACCCGCCGGTACTGGTCGTGGATGTCGAAGTGCTTGCGGCTGGTGGTGGACAGGATGTTGCCCTGGCGGCGCTGGCGGTAGGCCAGACAGATCCGGTCCAGCGTGGCGATCCGCCCCGCACTGAGCATCACCGGGAACGTCCACGGCGTGTCCTCGTAGTAGCCGGGCGGGAAGGCGAAGCCCTCGCGCTCGACGAACTCCCGCCGGTAGACCTTGTTCCACACCACCATCAGCAGGTCGAGGATCTCGGGCTGCTCGGCGGCGGTGAAGGTGCCGTCCGCCGTGAGCAGCCGGGCGAGCACGTTCCTGCGGGTGCCTCCCCACCAGTAGGTGCGGGCGTAGTCGAAGACCAGCACGTCCGGGTCGGCGGTCTCGTCGAGACGGTCGGCGATGGCGCGCAGCGCGCCCGGCGTGAGCGTGTCGTCGCTGTCCAGGAAGAACAGGAAGTCGCCGGTGGCGTGCGGCATCCCGGCGTTCCTGGCCCGGCCGAGTCCCACGTTCTCGGGAAGGTGCAGCACCCGGACGCGCGGGTCGAGGGCCGCATACTCGTCGAGGATGGCGCCGCAGCCGTCCGGCGAGCAGTCGTCCACCGCGACGACCTCCAGGTCGGTGTACGACTGCTCCAGGACCGAGTCGAGGCACTCGCGCAGAAAGCCCTGCACCTTGAAGACGGGGACGATGATGCTGAAGCGGGGCACGTCAGCTCCTAACCAGGGACGCGGCGGGGGCCGGGATGCGCTCGGAGAGCGGCACGACGGGCGGGATCGCCTCCGGCGACTCGCCCAGCAGCACTCTGCGGACGACCCGTTCGGCGGCCCTTCCGTCGTCGAACTGGCAGAAGCGCTCACGGAACCGGGCCCGCAGGGCTGTCGAGACCGCGTCCGACCAGATGCCGTCGCCGAAGAGCCGGGCCAGCTCCCCGGGGGTGCGCGCCACCGGCCCCGGGGGCGCCTGGAGCAGGTCGAAGTAGACGCCCCGCGTCTCCCGGTAGACCTCCCAGTCGTCCGCGTACACGACGATCGGCCGGTCGAGGTTGGCGTAGTCGAACATGATCGACGAGTAGTCCGTGATCAGCGCGTCGGCGGCCAGACAGACGTCCTCCGAGGACCGGTGTCCGGTCACGTCGATGATCCGGCCGTTGCCGCGCGCGGTGCCCGCGTCGTAGAAGTAGTGGGCGCGCAGCAGGACGACGAACTCGTCGCCGAGCTGCTCGCAGAAGGCCTCCAGGTCGAGGCGGGACTCGAAGCCGGTGCTGTAGTCGCGGTGCGTGGGCGCGTACAGCAGCGCCGTCGCGCCCTCGGGGACGCCGAGGGACCGGCGCACCCGGGCCACGTCCTCGGCGGTCGCCGTGTAGTAGACGTCGTTGCGCGGATACCCGTACTCCAGCGCCTCGTACGTGCCGGGGAAGGCCCGCTCCCACATCTGCGTGGAGTGACGGTTGGAGGAGAGGTTGTAGTCCCAGCGGTCCACCCGGTTCAGCAGTTTGGTGAAGCTGCCGGTCGCCGCGGCCACCACCGGGTACGTCGACTGGTCGACCCCCATCTTCTTCAGTGGCGTCCCGTGCTGGGTCTGCACGTGCACACTGCCGGGGCGCTTGACGACGGCGTCCGCGAAGTTGGCGTTGTTCACCAGGTACTTGGCGCGGGCCAGCACCTCCCAGGACCGGTGGCTGCCGATCACCGCGTGGTCGACGCCCGGCGGCACCGCGTCCACCGCGTCGGGCTCGACGAGGAACACCGAGCGGATGTGCGGGGCGAGTTCACGGGCCTTGGCGTGGATCGCGGCCGGGTTGCAGGCGTAGCCGCGGCCCCAGTACGCGCAGTACACGGCGAGGTTCTCGTCGAGCGGGCGGCGCAGCTGCACCGCGTAGCGGGCGCGGGTGCGCAGGCCGCGCGGTCGCGGCAACCGCTGCATCGCCCTTGCCGCCCCCTGGTTGGCACCCCGCAGCGCCCGGAACGCGCCGTACGCGCCGGCCGCGAGGAGCCGGTGCTGCACCCCGAGACTGCCCTCGGGCGGCCGGAAGCCGTCCGGACGGTGGCGCCGGTAGAGCCGGCCGGCGCGGCGGAAGAAGGCCCGGCGGCGGCGCGCAGGCACCCGTGCCGGATGCGCCGCCGACTTCAGCACCAGGGCGAACAGCCCGCCGAACAGTGCCTGCGACACGGCCGCGGGCACCGCCGCGGTCCGGCCGGAAGCACGGGTGAGCACCAGCTCCACTTGGTCGAGGAGATCGAACTGGTGCTCACCCGGCGCGTTGACGCGGCTGCCCTGGCGCCGCAGGTGATGCCGCACGCACACCGAGCGCAGGACCGCCGTCCGCCCGCCCGCCAGGGCCACCAGGCCGCCCCAGCCGGCGTCCGTGAAGTGCCCGTCGGGAAAGCTGAGGTCCTGCTCCTGGAGGAAGGCCCGCCGATAGGCCGCGCTCCACGCCGGGACGTGCACACCGATGACGTGCGGGCCCTTGCCGAGCGGCGGGACGCTCGACTCGCCCTCCCACCAGTGCACCCGCTCGTGCGCGAAGCAGAGGACGTCCGCGTCGCCGTCGTCGCGCAGCCCGGCGTCCAGGACCGCCAGCGCGCCCGGCACCAGGACGTCGTCGCCGTCCAGGAAGAGCAGATACGTGCCGGTCGCGACCGCCATCCCGGTGTTGCGTGCCGCGCCCAGCCCGCCCGACGGCGGCGAGTGGACCGGTGAGACCCGGCCGTCCCGCGCGGCGTAGGAGGCGGCGACCTCGCCCGCCGGGGACCGGGGCGCGTCGCAGACCGGGATCAGCTCGACGTCGCCGAAGGACTGGGTGAGGACCGAGTCCAGGGCCTGGGACAGGCGTCCGGCGACTCCATGGGTGGGCACGATGACGCTGAAGCGGGGCATTCTGCTCTTTCTCTCAGGGGCGCCGGGATCGGATCTCAACGCCCGGGGCGTCCGGTGGGCCGCCACGTGGTGGGTCGCGTCGGGGTGGGTCGCGACGAGCTGGAGGGCACGTGGCCTCCGATTCAGAGGTTCTCGGTGACGGGGACGGGACCACCCGGTGCCGGGACGGTCGTGAGGGCGGCCGTCGGGCGGGCGGCCATCGCCGAGGGGACCGGGTGGCGGTCGGCGACCGGGACGAACGGCGGCAGACCGGCGCTCTCGCCGAGCACCACCCGGCGCACCACGCGTTCGGCGGCCTGTCCGTCGTCGTAGGGACAGAACCGGTCACGGAACGCGGCCCGCAGCTGTGCCGAGCGTGAGCCGCGCCAGTGACCGGAGGCGAAGATGTCGATCAGTTCGTCCTCGGTGCGCGCGACCGCGCCCGGCGGGAAGACCCGCAGGTCGAAGTAGGTACCGCGGGAGGCCTCGTACGTCTCCCAGTCGTCGGCGTGCACGACGATCGGCCGGTCGAGGCCCGCGTAGTCGAACATCAGGGACGAGTAGTCGGTGACCAGCGCGTCCGAGGCGAGGCACAGCGACTCGACGCTCGGATGGTCCGACACGTCGATGAGCCGCCCGCCGGCCGCCTGGGCGAGCGGCGCCTCGTACGAGTGGTGGGCGCGGGTCAGCACCACGAAGCGCGGGCCGAGCCGGCGCAGGACGCGTTCCAGGTCCAGGGTGCGCCGCTGGGTGCGCCGGTAGTCCCGGTACGTCGGCGCGTACAGCACGGCGACCGTGCCCTGCGGGATGCCGAGCGACTCGCGCAGCCTCGACACGTCCGCCGAAGTCGCCCGCTGGAACACGTCGTTGCGGGGCATGCCGTACTCCAGCGTCGTGAAGGAGGACGGGAAGACGCGTTCCCACACCAGTGTGGAGTGGCGGTTGGCGGACAGGCAGTAGTCCCACTTGTCGGCGCTGCGCAGCAGCTCGGCGAAGTCGGTGCCGCGCGCCGCCGCCGGACGGTCCTGGAGATCGAGTCCCATGTGCTTGAGCGGGGTGCCGTGCTGCGTCTGGATCATGATCTGCCCGCGCCGCTTGACCAGCCTCCTGTCGAAGTTGACGTTGTTCACCAGGTACTTGGAGCGGGCGAGCGCCGTCCAGTACGCGGCCGTGCCGGGGCGCAGTCGGCGGGTCGCGGCCGGGATCGTGTGGTGGTGCTCGGGGTGCGCGATCCACGCGGTGGTGATGTGCGGGGCGTGGCTGCGGAAGGCGGCCTCCAGGGCACCCGGGTTGCAGCCGTGGCCGCGGCCCCAGTAGCTGGAGAAGACGGCGCGGTCGGAGCGCAGCGGAAGGCGGAGCTGGACGCGGTAGTGCAGTTGGAGCGCGGCCGCCCGTACGGTGCGCAGCAGGGCGGCGCACCGGCGCAGGACCAGACGGCGCGAGCGTGACGCCAGGGACAGCAGGCGGTACGTGCGGTGGGCGCCCAGGCCGACCAGGGTGTGCCGCAGCCGGGTGCGTGGGCGGACGGGGGCGCCCGGGGCGCGGTAACGGCGGTAGTGGACACGGGCCTTGCGCAGGAACTCGGCCCGCGAGCCGCGCGGCAGCCGGCCCCGCTTGAGGAACACCGTGGAGAAGTGGTCGGTCATGCGACGGAACAGGACCGGGCGCCAGTGGGCCAGTTCGGGGCGGGCGTCGATGTGCGCGAAGACCCGGTCGTACTGGTCGAAGATGTCGAAGTGCTTGCGGCTGCTGGTGCCGAGGATGCTGCCGTGCCGCCGCTGCCGGTAGTGGACGCAGACGCGGTCGAGCGTGGCGATCGACTCGGCGGACATGAGCACCGGATACGTCCAGGGCGTGTCCTCGTAGTAGCCGGGAGGGAAGGTGAAGCCCTCCCGCTCGACGAACTCCCGGCGGTACGCCTTGTTCCACACCACCATCAGGACCCGCAGCAGCCCCGGCCGGTCGTCGAGCCGGAACGGCGCCGGGCCCTCCTCGGTCAGCTGCCCCGCGAACTGGTTGCGGACGGCCTCGCCGGACCAGTAGGTGCGCGCGTAGTCGTAGACCAGGACGTCCGGTTCGGCGGTCTCCTTCAGCCGGTCGGCGATGGCGCGCAGCGCGTCCGGGGTGAGGGTGTCGTCGCTGTCCAGGAAGATCAGGTAGTCGCCGGTGGCGTGCTCCAGGGCCGCGTTGCGGGCGCGTCCCAGGCCCACGTTCTCGGGCAGGTGCAGGGCCTGCACGCGGGGGTCGCGGGCCGCGAACTCGTCGATGATCGCGCCGCAGGCGTCCGGTGAGCAGTCGTCCACGGCGATGAGTTCGAGGTCCGGGTAGGACTGTCCGAGCACTGATTCCAGGCACTCGTGCAGGTACGCCTGAACCTTGTACGCGGGGACGATGACACTGAACCTGGGCACGGGACATCCATGGGTCGGCGCGGGCATACCTGCCCGGGAACGGCCGAAGGGGTGACTTGGTTACGCCAGATGTGGCATCCGGGGGATGCCGGGTGAACGCCGAGGGGCGGGCCGGTGTCCGGCCCGCCCCTCAACTGCGCGTTTCGGTGTCCTACTTGACGGCGCCCGCCATCACACCGGACACGAACTGACGCTGGAACGCGAAGAACACGGCCAGCGGGACGACCATCGAGATGAACGCGCCGGGGGCCAGGACGTCGATGTTGTTGCCGAACTGGCGTACCTGGGTCTGCAGCGCGACCGTGATCGGCTGACTGCCCGAGTCGGAGAACACCAGCGCGACCAGCATGTCGTTCCACACCCACAGGAACTGGAAGATCCCCAGCGAGGCGATCGCCGGACCGCCGAGGGGCATCACGACCCGCACGAACAGACGCAGTTCACCCGCGCCGTCCAGCCGGGCCGCCTCCAGGAGCTCCCGCGGGATCTCCGCGAAGAAGTTCCGCAGCAGGAACACCGCGAAGGGCAGACCGAAGCCCACATGGAACAGGACCACCCCGATCACGGACCCGAAGATGCCGATCTTGCCGAAGAGTTCGGCGATCGGGATCAGCGCCACCTGCACGGGCACCACCAGCAGGCCGACCACGCCGAGGAACCACCAGTCGCGGCCCGGGAACTCCATCCAGGCGAAGGCGTAGCCCGCGAGCGCGCCGATCACCACGACGAGAAGGGTCGCCGGCACCGTGATCAGCACCGTGTTCACCAGCGAGTCGGTGATGTCGCCGTTCTCCAGGAGCTTCTGGTAGCTGTCCACGGTGAGCTGCGACGGCTCGGTGAAGACCTTCCACCAGCCGCTCGCGCTCATGTCCTGCGGATCGCGCAGCGAGGAGAGCAGCAGCCCGATCGTCGGCACCAGCCAGAACAGGCCGACCACGATCAGGAACACCCGCAGCAGTCCGCCGCCGACCCCCTCGGCGAGCCGGGCGCCCAGCGACCTCTTCGCGCCGGTCTGCGTCGCGGTGGCCGTCTTCGTGAGACTTCCGGTGTGCGCCGTCATCGCCGCACCTCCCGCCTGAGCCGCCTGACGTTGAACAGCATCACCGGGATCACGAGCAGCAGCAGGAACACCGCGATGGCGCTCGCCACACCCGGCTGGTCCTCGGAGAAGCCCTTGCGGTACAGCTCCAGGGCCAGCACGTTCGCGTCGTCCTGCGACGAACCCGGCGCGATGATGAAGACCAGGTCGAAGACCTTCAGCACATTGATCATCAACGTCACGGTGACCACCGCGAGCACGGGTGCGAGGAGCGGCACGGTGACCCTGCGGAACACCTGCCACTCGTTCGCGCCGTCCACCCGCGCCGCCTCCAGGAGCTCACGCGGCACACCCGCGAGCCCCGCCGCGATCAGCACCATCGCGAAGCCCGCCCACATCCACACGTACGAGCCGATGATGGCCGGCGTGACGAGCGACGGGCCGAGCCAGTCCAGCCCGTTGTACGGTTCGCGGAAGTTGTCCGCCGGGAGGCGGAGCAGCGCTCCGTCGGCCTTGTCCGAGAGGGTGAAGGTGCCGTCGTCGCGGACCTTCGCCGAGTCCACGACCGTGCCGTCCTTGACGGCTTCGATCTTCATGCCCGGGTAGCCGAGTTCGCTCGTGTCGACCTGGCCGAGCCTGCCCACGCCCTTGCCGCGGGTGAAGTCCTGCCAGGCCGTGCCGGTGACCTTGCCGGGCTCGGTCCTCGCCTGCGCGGCCTTCTTCGCGTTGCCGGGCATCTGGTCGGGGGCGACACCGACGAGCGGGAGGGCGACCGGCTGCCCGGCCCGGACGGGCTGCCTGGTGATGAACCCGCCCCCCTCGGGCCGGAGCGGCGACTGCCGTCCCGGATGGGCCTTCGGGAAGGCCGACGACTCGGCGAAGGTGTCGTGCACACCCACCCACACCGCGTTCGCGACGCCCTTCTCCGGGTCCTGGTCGTAGACCAGCCGGAAGATGATGCCCGCGGCGAGCATCGAGATCGCCATCGGCATGAAGACGACCAGTTTGAACGCCGTGCCCCAGCGCACCCGTTCGGTGAGCACCGCGAAGATCAGCCCGAGCGTGGTCGCGACCGTCGGGGCGAACACCACCCAGATGATGTTGTTCTTCAGCGCGGCACGGATGCCGTCGTCGGTGAACAGGGACTTGTAGTTGTCGATCCCGGCGAAGCCGTCACCGGACTGGTCGTAGAAGCTGCGGACGACCGAGTACCCGATCGGGTAGACCACGAGCGCGCCGAGCAGCACCAGCGCGGGCAGCAGGAAGAGCGCCACCACCGTTCTGCGGGTGCCGGTCACGCTCTTGTGCCGCGGTGCCGCGGGAGGGGCCCCGGAGGCCCCTCCCGCCGTAGCCGACGTCATCGCCGGATCAGCCCTTGTACGCCGCGGTCGCGTCCGCCTCCAGTTTCGCCTGCGTCCCCGCCACGTTCTTCGGGTTCTTCAGGAAGTCCTGCAGGGCCTTCCACTCGCCCTTGCCGGGTGTGCCACCGAAGGCCTGCGGGGCCTGGTCGGACATGTCGAAGCGGAAGTCGTCCCCGGCGGCGATCAGGGCCTCGGCCATCTTCTGCTGGACCGCGTTCGGATAGGCGGACGGCGAGACGCCCTTGTTGGGGGAGAGGTAGCCGCCGAGCTTCGCCTGGACGGTCGCCGCGTCCGGGGAGGCCAGGAAGGTGGCGAGTGCCTGCGCCGCCTTGGAGTCCTTGAGGATGACGGCCGCGTCACCGCCACTGACGACGGGCGCCTTGTCGCCGACCGCCGGGAACGGGAACACCTTGGCGTCCGTGCCCACCTTCGCCTTGGTCTCCGCGATGTTGACCTGCGCGAAGTCGCCCTCGAAGACCATGCCCGCCTTCGGCTGGTCGCCGCCGGTGAACGTCTGTGTCACCGAGGCCGGGAACTCGGTCTGGAGCGCGCCGTCCGGGCCGCCCGCGATGTAGTCCTTGTTGCCCCACAGTTCGGCCAGTGTGGTCAGCGCGTCCTTCACGGACGGGTCCGTCCACTTGATCTTGTGCTGGGCGAGCTGGTCGTACTTCTCCGGGCCGGCCTGCGAGAGATAGACGTTCTCGAACCAGTCGGTGAGGGTCCAGCCGTCGGCGCCGCCGACGGAGACGGGGGTGACGCCGGAGTCGTACACGGTCCGGGCCGTGGCGAGGAAGTCCTTCCACGTCTTCGGCTCGCTGGCCCCCGCGTTCTCGAAGACCTTGTCGTTGTACCAGACCAGGGACTTGTTGGCCGCCTTGTAGTAGACGCCGTACTGCTTGCCGTCGACCTTGCCGAGGTCCTGCCAGCCCTGCGAATAGTTCTTCGCGAGCTGGGCCTGGGCCTCGCTGCCGACGGGCTTGGCCCACTTCTTGTCGACGGCCTGTTTGATGGCACCGACCTGGGGGAGCAGCGCGACGTCCGGCGGAGCACCACCCGCGATCTTCGAACCGAGGAAGTTGATGATCGGGTCCTGCGCGGGTACGAAGGTGACCTTGGCGCCCGTGCGCTTCTCGAACTCCGCCAGCACCTTCTTGAAGTTGGCCTGCTCGGAGCCGGTCCACACGGCGGCGACCTCCAGGCTGGCCCCGTCGAGCTTGGGAAGGGAGACGGAGCCGCTTCCGCCGCTCTCCTTCCCGCCGCTGTCGTTGTCGTTGTCCTTGTCGCCGCCGCACGCGGTGAGGATGAGGGTGCCCGCGACGACGGCGGCCGCGGCGGCCTGAGCGGCCCTGGGTGTACGAAGATTCCTGCGCATCACTGCCCCGTTCTTCGAGCCTCGTCGAACGTCTGAGCGCTGTCCCGTGTGATCTGGTCTACGCCCGGTGGCTTGAAAGCTGCAAGAGCGCCTGCGCTGTCAAGAGAGCGATCGTGATTGGGTCGTGACGTGCTCCCACCCGTACGGCGGGCGCGCGTGGACGCGCCCGCCGTACGGGCGGTGGTCCGCAAGCGGAATGCCCGGGCACCGGAGGGCGGGGCGAGAGATCCGCTCACCCCTTCCCGTGCCCGGACGGACCGGTGGCTAGAGCAGGGAGGGCACCTCGGCCGCGGAGACCGAGCGCGCCGCACGCTCCAGCGCGCTGGCGAGCAGGGCCAGGTCCGTCGGGCCGTTGCCGAGTTCGCGGACGGGGCGACGGGCCGGAGGGTCTCCCATGCGCTGCCACTCCAGGGGGACGACCGTGGGACGCAGGGTGGCCGTCCGGGGGATGCGCCCGGTGACCCGGCCGCCCTGGAAGGGTGTCTCCCTTCCGTCCGGGCGGTGCAGGCTGCCCCGGCCGGGTGCCGGCTCCTCGGGTCCCGGCGACACCGTGTCGAGGGTGATGCGCAACGCGGCGGAACGAGCCAACTCCGATGTCTCCGTGCGGCCGTTGGTGCCGGACGCCGCCACCAGGTGCACGCCGAGCCGCTCGCCCTCACGGGCGACCGCCTCCAGGGCCCGTATGACCGAACCGGCCGCGGGACGGCCCGGCGACCCCAGGGCGGGGGCCAGCAGGGCGTCCAGGTCGTCGACCACCACGACGAGCCGGGCCAGCGGCGGTCCCGGCTCGGGGCGCTCCCGCGCGCCGGCCGGCCGCAGCCGCAGCGTCGAGCTCGGCGGCGCGTCGAGATCGGCGGCCCCGGGCGCGGCGCCGCCCGTCGCGCCACCGGAGGTGACGGTGGGCGACGACGGGGCCGAGCGCTGGGCGACGATACGGCCCGGCACCCGGCGCCGGGTGTGCCACTCCGTGAAGTCGACCCGTCCGAGCAGCTCGGCCCGCCGCTTCAGCTCGGCACTGAGGGACTGGGCGAACTCCCGCATCCGCACCGGGTCGTTGGCGGTGAGGTGGGTCGTGACGTGCGGGAGGTCCGTACACGCCTGGAGACCTTCGCCGGCCTGGGCCGGATGTCCCGCGCCGTGGCCGCCCGTGGCGTCCCGGCCGTCCATCAGGACGATCCCGAGCCGGTCGGGCCGTTCCGCGGCGGCGAGCGACGCGACGAGGGAGCGCAGCAGCTCCGTACGGCCGCTGCCCGCGGGGCCCTCGATCAGCACGTGCGGTCCCTCGACGACGAGGTCCACGGCGACCGGCCCGCGCGGGCCGGCGCCGAGGACGGCGCGGGCCCGCCCGCCGAGCGCCCCGGTGTCGTCCGCAGCGTCCGCCCAACGCGTCATCAGCGATGCGGGGGTGGCCCGCGCCAGCCCCAACTCGTCGAGCAGCCGCGACGATTGCGGCAACGGGGCCGACACCCGCGCCTGCCGGTCGGACTGTGTGCCGTCCGTGCGCAGGGGCGCGAGCGCCCGCGCGAACCGCTCGGCCCAGGCGACCGACACGGCGTCGACCGCGGCGACCGTGCCGTGGCCCACGGGGCCGCGCGGCAGCTGTCCGGTGCCACCGGGGGAGACCCGGCCGCCCGGGAGCGGACCGGTGCCGTCCGCGGACCGGGACGAGTCCGCGGACGGGCCGCCGTACCCACCGGGCACGCCGTGATCGGATCCGCCGTGCGCGGTCCCTTCGAGCCCGGAGCCGCCGTACGCGGAGCCCGCGTGCGTGGCGTCGGCCGGGCGGCCGCTCCCGTGCGAGCGGTGCGCCGCGTCGTCCGCGCGTCCGCCCCGGCCGGTCTCGCGGCCCTCGCCGCGCGCCGCACCCGGGGTGCCGTCCGGCCGCTGCCCGGCCGGCCCGCCCGGCGCGACCCGCAGCAGGCGCAGCGCCGTGGCCACGTCACCGCTGAGCAGGGCGACCGCGCCGCACTCGCGGAACGCGGGCGACACCTGGCACGCCGCCTCGTACGTCGCCGTCACCGGCGACGCGGGCGATGCCGCGGCCGTCTCGGCGAGGCACACCACGTGGATCCCGGCCCGCGCACCCTCGTGCGCCAGCCGTGCCACGGCCTCCCGCACGTCCGCGCCGCCGGGGTCGCCGTCCACCACGAGCACGGTGTGCGGCCCGTCGAAGCGGTCGTCGTCCGCGTCGTCGTCCCGCGCCCAGGAGGGGCGCCGCGCCGCTCCGCGCACGCCGCCGTCCTCCGCGGCCGGGCGGCCCGCACGGTCGTCCGGTGCGGGCCGGGCGCCCGCGGTGCCGTCCGCACCGCTGCCGCCCTCGTACGGACGGCCTCGGGGTGCCCGGCCCGCCTCCGCGAGCTGCTCGTCCAGGCGGCGCAGGAGCTCGTCCGTGCGGGCCGTGGCCTGCTCGCGGTCGTAGGCGAGGAGGAGACGGCAGTCCTGGCCGTGTGCCGGGCGCAGGTGGGGGAGCCAGCCGAGCCAGGACCACTCGGCGGCGCGCTCCTGCGCCGTGCGGGAGCGGTCCGTGCTGATCAGGACGATCTCCAGGGTGTCCGGCGAGTGCAGCGCGGCGAGCTGTGCGAGGACCGCGCGGGCCAGACCCGCCAGACGCGCCCGCGGCCCGGCCAGGCCCAGCGAACCGACCTCGCGCAGACCGGTGGTCACCGGCACCGCGGGCAGCAGGCCCGAACCGTCCGGCGCCGTCCGGTCCGCCGTGCCCAGCCGCACCGTGAGCGCCTCCGGGTGCCCGGGGCCGCGCTCCCACAGCCGGGATCCCGGCCCCAGCGCGGTGAGCAGCAGCGTCGCGGGGTCGGGCCAGCTCTCCGGGGACCGGGGCGCGGCGGGCAGCGGTTCCCGCGCCGCGGTCTCGCCTTCCTCGTACACGTCCTGTCCTGCCACGGCCGGGCCGGGCCGACCGCCGGCCAGCCGCCGGGCCCACGCTCCGATGCCGCCCCGCCTGCGCACGCCCGAAGGGACCTCCGTGCCGCGCATTGGGGTGCCCTTGCGGGTGCCGGAGGTCTCGTCCGCTCCGGACGGGCCCGGTGACTCCGCCGGGTGCGGTGCGGACGCCGGAGCACCGTCCGGTCCGGTGCCGCGGGGCCTGCTCTCGATGCCGGGTGCCCCGCCCTGTTCCGGGACGCCCGCCGGTACGCCGCGGCGGTGCTCCTGGGCCCCGGGGACGCCGCCGCCCGCGGAGCCCCACTCGGCCGCTCCGTACGCGTGATGCGTGTGCGGGGTGTCGCCGCCGGGGGCGGGGGCGCCCTTGTCGCCGGTGCGCCCGTCCGGGGCGCCCTCCCCGCGCGTGTGCGGCACGGCGGCGGTCGGGTCCGGCCGCGGGGCGGTGACCCCGTCGGTGTCGGCCCCGGCCGCGGTCACCCGCACATGGCCCTCCCCGTCCGGAGCCGTCCGCAGGGCCCCGGGTCCCCCGGGCGGCGCAAGCCGCAGGGCGGACTCCCCGACGCGCAGCAGCGAGCCCGGCGCGAAGCGGACGGGGCGGGTGCCGACGGGGCCGCCGTCCAGTGAGGTGCCGTTCGTCGAGCCGAGGTCGGAGACCGAGACACGGCCCTCGGGGGTGACGGTGACCGCGCAGTGCAGCCGGGAGACGTCGGGGTCGTCCAGCGGGACGTCCGCGTCGGCGGAGCGGCCGATGTGGATCTGGCCGCCGTGCAGCAGGTGGACGCCGCCCGCGTCGGGGCCCGCGACCACATGGAGCTGGGGGGCGACGTCGTCCACCTCGGGGCCCGGTTCCGCGGGCGCGCCCAGGGACAGCACCGCGCCGTCCGTCAGCGGGGGCTCGCCGAGTGTGCAGCGCTGCGTGTCGAGCCGCTCCGCACCCGCGTACAGCACGACCGGGCCGCCCCCGAGGTCCCGTCCCCGCTCGGCCGGGGCGCCGCCCGCCTCCCCGCCGACCGCCGAGGCCAGCCCCGACGCGACCGCTGCCAGCGCCGTCCCGGCGGGCGCGGTCACCAGCACATCGCAGGCCGTTGCTCGCCCCCGTGGCTCCGAGGGCGGGCCCAGCGGGTCTACGACGGTCAGCCGGATCTGCATCGCCGTCCGGGGTCCCTTCCGCGCAGGTGTCCGCGACGAGGACGAGGCTGCGCTGCGGTCCCCCACCGCAGAATTCCCCCACCGCGCACGGGCACGTCGGCCAGTACTGAGGGCATCCTCGCACCTGACACCGACAACACGCCCGCCCCCCACCCGTAAGTGATCTTGATTGGTCGGCTCTGCCCGCAAAAGTGCCTGACCAGTGCCCGACCGGTGTCCGCTTGAGATCGGTCACGTCCGGGGTTCGGCAACCAAGTGACCGGACCGAGCGTCTTTCCATCGAACATGTACGGGAACGCGTACGTAAGCGCTTATGCGAGGCACAGGTGCGCGTGGAACCCATGAGAAGCACACGAAGACGACAGCCCGGTGCCGCGTACGGCGGCACTAGAGTGGGTCGGAACACCTCTACCACGGTGATCACGGTGGACGGACCAGGCAAGCAAGCAACAGGGAGCGCATGACGTGCGGCCGGTAGGGAGCAAGTACCTCCTTGAGGAGCCGCTTGGGCGCGGCGCCACAGGCACCGTCTGGCGGGCCCGCCAGAGGGAGACGGCGGGCGCCGAGGCGGCTGTCGCGGGCCAGCCCGGCGAGACCGTGGCGATCAAGGTCCTGAAGGAGGAACTCGCCAGCGACGCGGATGTCGTGATGCGGTTCCTGCGGGAGCGCTCCGTGCTGCTCCGGCTGACCCATCCGAACATCGTGCGGGTGCGGGACCTCGTCGTCGAGGGCGATCTGCTCGCGCTCGTCATGGACCTGGTCGACGGGCCCGACCTGCACCGCTACCTCCGCGAGAACGGGCCCTTCAGCCCGGTCGCCGCGGCCCTGCTCACCGCCCAGGTCGCCGACGCGCTCGCCGCCAGCCACGCCGACGGCGTCGTGCACCGCGACCTGAAGCCCGCGAACGTCCTGCTCAAGCAGGACGCCGGCCAGATGCACCCGATGCTGACCGACTTCGGCATCGCCCGGCTCGCCGACTCCCCGGGCCTCACGCGCACGCACGAGTTCGTCGGCACGCCCGCCTACGTCGCGCCGGAGTCCGCGGAAGGACGTCCGCAGACCTCCGCGGTCGACATCTACGGCGCGGGCATCCTGCTGTACGAGCTGGTCACGGGCCGCCCGCCGTTCTCCGGCGGCTCCGCGCTCGAAGTGCTGCACCAGCACCTGAGCGCCGAGCCGCGCCGCCCGTCGACCGTGCCGGACCCGCTGTGGACCGTCATAGAACGCTGCCTGCGCAAGAACCCGGACGAGCGGCCCAGCGCCGAGAACCTGGCACGCGGACTGCGCGCCGTCGCCGCGGGCGTCGGTGTGCACGCGAACGCCGCGCAGATCGCCGCCGCGGAGGGCGTGGGGGCGCTGCTCGCCCCCGACCCGGCACCGGCGACCGTCCCCGGCACGCCCGGTGCGGCCGACCCCACGCAGGTGCTGCCGCACGGCGCCCCGGCGGGCACGTACGACCCGAACGCCGCGACCAGCGTGATGCGGCACACCGGCGACGCCGACCCCACCTCCGTCCTGCCGCACCGCGGCGCGGCGGACCCGACGGCCGTGATGCCGCCCGTGCCGCAGCACCAGCCGGGCGGGCAGGGCGGACAGCCCGAGGACCCGCACCCCTGGCAGAACCAGCTGCGCGCGGCCCGCGACCGCAACGAACAGACCCAGGTGCAGTACCTGGACCCGAACGAGGACCCGCTGCGCCGTCGTCCGCAGCGCCAGGTCGCGCGGCCGCAGCAGCAGCAGCGGCCCCAGCGCGGCCAGCAGCCGCCGCCCGGGTACGGCTACCCCCAGCAGCAGCCGCAGCAGTACGCGCCGCAGCAGCAGCCGCAGCGCTACGCCCCCGCTCCCCAGCAGCAGCCCCAGCCGCAGCGCTACGCGCCGCCGCAGCAGCCGGCGCCGCGCCAGCCGCGCGAGCCCCGTCAGCGCAGCTCCAACCCGATGAAGATCCCGGGACTCGGCTGCCTGAAGGGCTGTCTGTTCACGCTCGTCATCCTGTTCGTCGCCGGATGGCTGGTCTGGGAGCTGAGCCCGCTCCAGGAGTGGATCGGGACCACGAAGGGCTACTGGGCCCAGCTGAGCGACTGGTTCAGCACGGTCACCGGATGGATCGGTGACCTCGGCGGCGGCTCGTCCGGCAACTGACCCTGCGACAGAAACCTCCGCCGGCGGACTTCCGTCGGCGGAGTCTGCCGTATCCGGCCCTCCGGGAAGCCGACTCTGGTGATTTGTCGACACCTGGCGGGTGATTTCCGTCTCCGCGGTGAAGGTTGGGGCCACGGACGCGTACTTTTAGCGGCAACCACGCGTCTGTAGGAGCAGTCTTGGCACGGAAGATCGGCAGCCGGTACACCGCGAACCAGATCCTGGGACGGGGCAGCGCCGGCACGGTGTGGCTGGGCGAGGGCCCCGAGGGGCCCGTCGCCATCAAGCTGCTGCGCGAGGACCTCGCGTCCGACCAGGAGCTCGTGGGGCGCTTCGTGCAGGAGCGCACGGCGCTGCTCGGACTCGACCACCCGCACGTCGTCTCGGTGCGCGACCTGGTGGTGGACGGCAACGACCTCGCGCTCGTCATGGACCTCGTCCGCGGCACCGATCTGCGGACCCGCCTGGACCGGGAGCGGCGCCTCGCCCCCGAGGCCGCCGTCGCGATCGTCGCCGACGTCGCGGACGGCCTCGCCGCCGCGCACGCCGCGGGCGTCGTCCACCGGGACGTGAAGCCGGAGAACGTCCTGCTCGACATGCAGGGCCCGCTCGGCCCCGGCGGCTCGCACCCCGCCCTGCTCACCGACTTCGGGGTGGCCAAGCTCATCGACTCGCCCCGGCGGACCCGTGCCACGAAGATCATCGGGACGCCGGACTACCTCGCCCCCGAGATCATCGAGGGACTGCCCCCGCGGGCGGCCGTCGACATCTACGCCCTCGCGACCGTGCTGTACGAGCTGCTCGCCGGCTTCACGCCCTTCGGCGGCGGCCACCCGGGGGCGGTCCTGCGTCGTCACGTCACCGAGACCGTGGTGCCGCTGCCCGGCATCCCGGAGGAGCTGTGGCAGCTGATCGTGCAGTGCCTGGCGAAGGCGCCGGCCTCGCGCCTGCGGGCGTCGGAGCTCGGCGCGCGGCTGCGGGAGCAGTTGCCGCTGCTCGCCGGGATGCCGCCGCTGGACGTCGACTCCCCGGACTCCGAGGCGGCGGAACCGGACGAGGCGTACGAGGAGACGACGGAGCCGTCCGCCCCCGTGGCGCGGCAGCGGCGCGGCGCGGTGCCGTTGGTGCCGGGGGCCGTGCCCGACTCGAACCGGGACACCCACACGTCGATGCGGGTGCCGGCTCCCGACGAACTGGCGGGGGGTGCGCGCGGGACCGCTCGCGCGCCGCGCGCCACCGGGGCGCCCCGGCCGGGCTCCGCACGCCATCGGGCCTCCGCCCGGCGCCGGCGGATCACGCTCGGGGTGGCGGGGGCGGTGCTCGTCGCCGCGATCGGGGTGGGGACCTGGATCGCCGTGTCCGGCGACGACGCGGACGCCACGCCCCAGGACACGAAGAACTCGGCGCCCGCCTCGCCGTGACGCACGCCTCCGCGTGAGTCCTGCCTCGCCTCGGCCCGGGGTGCCGTGGGCCCGGGGCACCCCCGGGAATCTGCCTGGAGGCGCCGCCCCCGGGGCCGCCCGGCGGGGCGGGACGACGGGCCTTTCCCGCCCCCTCCGCCCCTGCCCGACCCGTCCCGGGGCTCCGCCCCGGACCCCGCTCCTCGAACGCCGGAGGGGCTGATCCCGGAGGGGCTGATCTTCGGGGCTGCGCCCGGGACCCCGCTCCTCGAGCGCCCCAGGGGCTGATCCTGCCCGCGGGGGCGAGCGGCGAGCCCCGCTTGCCGTAGCCGTTACGCTGGAGGCGTGGCAGTCGTCGATGTATCCGAAGAGCTCAAGTCCCTCTCCTCGACCATGGAGTCGATCGAGGCCGTCCTGGACCTCGACAAGCTGAGGGCAGACATCGCCGTGCTCGAGGAGCAGGCGGCGGCGCCGTCCCTGTGGGACGACCCGGACGAGGCGCAGAAGATCACCAGCAAGCTGAGCCACCTCCAGGCGGAGGTCAGGAAGGCCGAGGCGCTGCGCGGGCGCATCGACGATCTCGCTGTGCTCTTCGAGATGGCCGAGGAGGAGGACGACCCGGACACCCGTGCCGAGGCCGAGACCGAGCTCACGTCCGTCCGCAAGGCGCTGGACGAGATGGAGGTCCGCACCCTCCTGTCCGGGGAGTACGACTCGCGTGAGGCGGTCGTCACCATCCGTGCGGAGGCCGGCGGCGTCGACGCCTCCGACTTCGCCGAGAAGCTCCAGCGCATGTACCTGCGCTGGGCGGAGCGCCACGGCTACAAGACGGAGCTCTACGAGACCTCGTACGCGGAAGAGGCGGGCATCAAGTCCACCACCTTCGCCGTCCACTCCCCGTACGCGTACGGAACGCTGTCCGTGGAGCAGGGCACCCACCGGCTCGTCCGCATCTCGCCCTTCGACAACCAGGGGCGTCGCCAGACCTCCTTCGCCGGTGTCGAGATCCTGCCCGTCGTCGAGCAGACCGACCACATCGAGATCGACGAGTCGGAGCTCAGGGTCGACGTGTACCGGTCGTCCGGGCCGGGCGGTCAGGGCGTCAACACCACCGACTCCGCGGTGCGGCTGACCCACCTTCCCACCGGCATCGTCGTCTCCTGCCAGAACGAGCGGTCGCAGATCCAGAACAAGGCCTCGGCCATGAACGTTCTGCAGGCCAAGCTGCTGGAGCGGCGCCGGCAGGAGGAGCAGGCCAAGATGGACGCCCTCAAGGGCGACGGCGGCAATTCCTGGGGCAACCAGATGCGTTCGTACGTGCTGCACCCGTACCAGATGGTCAAGGACCTGCGTACGGAGTGCGAGGTCGGCAACCCCGAGGCCGTGTTCAACGGCGAGATCGACGGCTTCCTCGAGGCCGGAATTCGCTGGCGCAAGCAGCAGGAGAAGTAAGCGGGCACGAACAGGTCCTGTTCGGACCTCTTTGTCGACAAGGCAACTGCCGTCCAGCGGACGGCAGTTGCCTTTTGTGTGGGGGTTGTCTGGGTTTTACGTCACAGTCACATGTCCTCACGGCAGGCAAATGATGTTGATACGGACATCGCGTACGCAACGACCTTGACGATGCTTTGAAAACTGGGAAGGGTTACGCGTGGCATGCGTATCACTGGGGCGCATGTGCACCGGGGGGCTTGAGCCCAAGTCGCCTGTGACGCCGTGGCCCTGGACGCTGCTCCATTGACGATCAGCTACTGGGGGTAGCAGGCAGATGACCAAGAAGACGCGGATCCGCGTGGCGCGGATAGCCGCCGGTGCGGTGATTGCCGCGGGCGCTTCGCTGACGGCCGCGGGTGCGGCCTCGGCGCTCGACCTGAACGTCGGCATCGGTGTCAACGTCGGCGACGAGGACCCGACCCCGACCCCGACCGAGACGGGCATTCCGACCGAGCCCACCGGTGAGCCGACGGAGCCCACCGAGGAGCCGACCCAGCCCACGGAGGAGCCCACCGAGCCCACCGAGGAGCCCACGGAGCCGACGGAGGAGCCGACCGAGCCCACCGAGGAGCCGACCCAGCCCACGGAGGAGCCCACCTCCACCACCGAGCCCACCGACGGCAGCACCAGCGGCTCCGGCAGCGGCGGCAACAACGCCGACCCCGACGGTGGCTCCTCCGCCCAGGAGGAGGGCTCCTCGGCCCTCACCGACACGGGCTCGGACACCTCGGCCCAGGGCAAGAAGGACGGCGAGCTCGCCGAGACCGGTGCCGGTCAGACCACGTTCCTGCTGATCGGCGCCGCGACGATGATCGCCGGCGGCATCGGCTTCCGGATGATGCCGCGCGTCATGGGCGGCCGCGGCGGTGCCGCCGCCTGACGGGCGCACCACGCATGACAGAAGGCCCGGAGCGGCTCGCTCCGGGCCTTCTCGTGTTCTCGGTCACATGTGGTCTTGCTCACGCCCGCGTGCGGGCGGCGGGGACCAAGCATGCGGTACGGCCGACTCCGCCCGGGATCCCGGCGGTCTCACACCGTCTGGTGGGCCACCAGGGCCAGGGCCGCGATCAGCACGGCGAGCAGCGCGATCAGCGCCATCGGGTTCAGGCCCGCGAAGGGGCTCTCCTGCTGGAGCCGCTCACGGTTCGCGCGGCAGACCGGGCAGCGGCCCTCGCTGACGGGAGCCGCGCAGTTCGCGCACACCAATCGGTCGTACGTCATGCGCTCGCCCTCCTTGCGCCATCTCCGCGTACACAACGCTGTACATAACGCTGCGGGGTACGCAACCGTTCCCCCTCCACTGTGCCAGGTTCCGCGGATTTCGGCGCGGCTCGCCTTATCCTGCCCCGCGCCGGCGGGCCCCAGCCCCGGGAACGGCGACATCCGGACGCCCGCGTTCCCCGGGACCGGCGTCCCCGGCCCGCGTCACGGGCCGGGGACGCCGGTCCCTCGTGAATCGGGCGGCCCCCGCCCCTTCAGATCCCCGACAAAACGTGCGAGCCTCGCGCAAACCCCGTACGCCGACTGCGGACGCACACCCGGTTCGCGTATGGTCACGCACACCTACCCCCGGCGACCCGTGGTGCATCCGTGATCCGATTCGACAATGTCTCCAAGGTCTACCCCAAGCAGACCCGCCCCGCTCTCAGGGATGTCTCCCTGGAGGTCGAGCGTGGTGAGTTCGTGTTCCTCGTGGGGTCCTCCGGCTCCGGAAAGTCCACCTTCCTGCGGCTGATCCTCCGCGAGGAGCGGTGCAGCCACGGTCAGGTGCACGTCCTGGGCAAGGACCTCGCGCGCATCTCCAACTGGAAGGTGCCGCACATGCGCCGCCAGCTGGGGACCGTGTTCCAGGACTTCCGGCTCCTGCCGAACAAGACCGTCGCCGAGAACGTGGCCTTCGCGCAGGAGGTCATCGGCAAGTCGCGCGGCGAGATCCGCAAGTCCGTCCCCCAGGTGCTCGACCTCGTCGGCCTGGGCGGCAAGGAGGACCGGATGCCCGGCGAGCTGTCCGGTGGTGAGCAGCAGCGCGTGGCCATCGCGCGCGCGTTCGTCAACCGGCCGAAGCTGCTCATCGCCGACGAGCCGACCGGAAATCTCGACCCGCAGACCTCCGTCGGCATCATGAAGCTGCTCGACCGCATCAACCGCACGGGCACGACCGTGGTGATGGCGACCCACGACCAGAACATCGTGGACCAGATGCGCAAGCGCGTCATCGAGCTGGAGAAGGGCCGTCTCGTCCGCGACCAGGCACGCGGCGTCTACGGCTACCAGCACTGATCATCGTCCACGGAAAGGTCTGAAGAAGACGCCATGCGCGCCCAGTTCGTTCTGTCGGAGATCGGTGTCGGTCTCCGCCGCAATCTGACGATGACCTTCGCGGTCGTCGTCTCGGTCGCCCTGTCCCTCGCCCTGTTCGGCGGTTCGCTCCTGATGAGCGACCAGGTGAACACGATGAAGGGCTACTGGTACGACAAGGTCAACGTCTCGATCTTCCTCTGCAACAAGAGCGACGCCGAGTCCGACCCCAAGTGCGCCAAGGGCGCCGTGACCGCCGACCAGAAGAAGCAGATCCTCGCCGACCTGGACAAGATGACGGTCGTCGAGAAGGTCTCGTACGAGTCCTCGGACCAGGCGTACAAGCACTACAAGGAGCAGTTCGGCGACTCCCCGCTGGCCAGCTCCCTGACGCCGGACCAGATGCAGGAGTCGTACCGGATCAAGCTGAAGGACCCGGAGAAGTACCGGGTCATCGCGACCGCCTTCAACGGGCGGGACGGCGTGCAGTCCGTGCAGGACCAGAAGGGCATCCTCGACAACCTCTTCGGGCTGCTCAACGGCATGAACTGGGCCGCACGCGCGGTGATGGCGATGATGCTCGTCGTCGCGCTGATGCTGATCGTCAACACGGTGCGTGTCTCGGCGTTCAGCCGTCGGCGGGAGACCGGGATCATGCGCCTGGTCGGCGCGTCCGGGTTCTACATCCAGGCGCCGTTCATCATGGAGGCCGCGGTCGCCGGGCTCATCGGCGGTGGTGTCGCCTGCGGATTCCTGCTGATCGCCCGGTACTTCATCATCGACCACGGTCTGGCCCTGTCCGAGAAGCTGAACTTGATCAACTTCATCGGCTGGGACGCCGTGTTGACCAAGCTGCCGCTCATCCTCGCGACAAGTCTGCTGATGCCCGCGCTGGCCGCGTTCTTCGCGTTGCGCAAGTACCTGAAGGTGTGACACATGCCAAGAGGGCCGTACCGTCAACCGGCGGTGCGGCCCTTCGCCTTGTCCTAGACTCACCGGCATGTCAGGCCGTGACCTGTTCTGTGAGCCCCGCCGCATCCGCCGCGGGGCGGCCCTGACATTGGTGTTCGCGAGCGTCCTCGTCGCCGGAGCGGCGACCGGATCCTTCTCCGACGCCGACCGCGGACCGCGCACTCCCGGCTCCCCCGAGGCCCGTTCCACGCCGGCCGCCCACCACGAGGACGTCACCGCGGCCGCCGCCGAGGCCATGGCCGACGGCAAGTCCCCCATGGAGGCCGCCGAGCGCGCCGTCAGCCGCAGCGGGGACCGCTGGGGCGCGGTCTACTCGCAGGGCGAGTACGAGGAGTTCGAGGAGGCGCTCGACGGCCAGTACACCGGCGTCGGGCTGTCGGCCCGGCGCGAGCGCGACGGACGCATCGAGGTGACGCGCGTCCGGACCGGCTCGCCCGCGGCGGGCGCCGGCATCCGCGAGGGCGACCGCCTGCGCAGCGTGGACGGCGAGAAGGTCGACGGCCTGCCCGTCACCGAGGTCGTCTCCTTACTGCGGGGCGACGCGGACGACGCGGCGGCCGGCACGGAGGTCTCCCTCGGCCTGGAACGCGGCACCCGCGAGTGGACCGAGACCCTGCGCCGGGCCACGCTCTCCACGGATCCCGTGACCGTGCACCGGCTCCCGGGCGGCGTCGTCGTGATCAAGGTCGCCGCCTTCACCAAGGGCGTCGGCGACCGGGTACGGACAGCCGTCACCCAGGCACCGGGCGAGGCCGGCATGGTCCTCGACCTGCGCGGCAACTCCGGAGGCCTGGTCTCCGAGGCCGTCACCGCCGCCTCCGCCTTCCTCGACGGCGGCCTCGTCGCCACGTACGACGTGGACGGACGCCAGCGCGCCCTGCACGCCGAGTCCGGCGGCGACACCGCCAGACCCCTGGTCGCGCTCGTCGACGGCGGCACGATGAGCGCGGCCGAGCTGCTCACCGGAGCCCTCCAGGACCGCGGTCGCGCGGTCGTCGTCGGCTCCAGGACCTTCGGCAAGGGCTCGGTCCAGATGCCGAGCCGGCTGCCCGACGGCTCCGTCGCCGAGCTGACCGTCGGGCACTACCGCACCCCGTCCGGGCGTGGTGTCGACGGCCGGGGCATCACCCCCGACCTGGAGGCGGACAAGAAGTCGCTGGAGCGGGCCGAGACCGTGCTGAGCGGTCTCGGGGACGCCCGCTGAGCTGCTGCTCGCGGTCCGCGTAATCGACTTTCCCCCACACCCCTGTGTGGTGCGAAAATGGCCAGCACTATGAGCAAGGGAATGTACGTACCGAAGGAGTCCCAGCCGAAGCAGGGCGGGGGCGGCTCCGCCAAGGCCAAGGACGGCAAGCGCAAGATCGTCGCGCAGAACAAGAAGGCGCGCCACGACTACGCGATCATCGACACCTACGAGGCCGGGCTCGTGCTGACCGGCACCGAGGTGAAGTCGCTGCGCCAGGGACGTGCCTCGCTGACCGACGGCTTCGTCCAGATCGACGGGAACGAGGCGTGGCTGCACAACGCCCACATCCCCGAGTACAGCCAGGGCACCTGGACCAACCACACCGTGCGGCGCAAGCGCAAGCTGCTGCTGCACCGCGAGGAGATCGACAAGCTGGAGTCCAAGTCGCAGGAGACGGGTCACACGATCGTGCCCCTCGCCCTGTACTTCAAGGACGGCCGTGCCAAGGCGGAGATCGCCCTCGCCCGCGGCAAGAAGGAGTACGACAAGCGGCAGACACTGCGTGAGAAGCAGGACCGGCGGGAGTCGGACCGCGCGATCGCGGCGGCCAAGCGGAAGCAGCGGGGCGTCTAGGCCGCCGCCCGCAGGAATAGGCTGGCATCGTCGTGCGTTGGTCACGTACGATGGCAACGTACCTCACAGAGGGTGCGCGGACCGAAAGGTCCAGGGGCCGCAAGGTCCCGGTTTGAAAAAACAACATGGGGATGATCGGTTTCGACAGCGGCTGTTGAAGCAGGGGAAGCGTGTCGAGGAAGCGGCAATGATCTCGTAAACCATATGTCGCAAAAAATAATCGCCAACACCAAGCGCGATTCCTTCGCCCTCGCTGCCTAAGTAGCGACTTGCGAAGTGTCAGCCCGGGGCTGTTCCCGACCCGGATCCTGGCATCAGCTAGGGAACTAAACTTCTGAACCCGGTCGCGGGGTGCAGAAGGAAATCAAACAGCGACTGAGCCCGTCGGCGACTTGTTCGCGTGATCGCCGGGGCTGAGAAAATCACAGCGAACTGCACACGGAGAAGCCCTGATTTTGCACCGTTGGACGCGGGTTCGATTCCCGCCATCTCCACTCATCCCATGTTTGGATACAGAGGAAAGGCCCCGCTGCCACGGCAGCGGGGCCTTTCCTTTCGGTGGCCCGGGCGGCGCCCTCGGGCCTCAGCGGACCACCTCGGCGGGCCGGCTCACCGCAGCGTGAACGACGACAGGCGCAGACCGCCGCTCAGCACGAGGTAGACGTCCTTGCGTCCCGCGGCGGCGGCCACGGTGGCGGAGACCGTCTCGTAGGAGTACGGGGACGCCGTGCCGTCCGTGTGCGCGGTGCCGAGCAGGGTGCCCGTCGGCGAGCCGAGTCGCACCTCGACCGTGCCCGCCGTCCCGGCCACCCGGGCGGTGAACCGTCCGGTGCCCCGTCCGAGCCGGGCGTCCGCGAACTTCAGCCAGGCACCGTCGCCGGTGGCGCCCACCGCCGTACCGCGCACCTTGGACTCGTCGACCAGCCGCACCCCGGCGTAGTCGTCGAAGTTCTCGGCCCGCGTCGCCCTCGTCAGGTCCCGCGGCGGGATCGTCTCGCCCAGCACCGCGAGCGAGGCGCGGGCGCGGATGTCGGACGAGGACGCCCCGACCAGTACGTCGTACGTGCCGCTCTCCACCACCGGGCGGGAGCGCGTGACGTCCCAGTGGGCGAGGTCCTCGGTGCGCAGCCCCAGCCGCACCGTCTTCGTCTCGCCCTGCTTCAGCGACACCCGCGCGTATGCCTTCAGCTGCTTCAGCGGCTGCTTGTCGCGCGAGGTCCGCTGGTGCGTGTACAGCTGCACGACCTCGTCGCCCGCCCGGGAACCGGTGTTCGTGACGGCGACCTCGTAACCGCCGTCGACACGCTTCAGCCCGCCGTAGCGGAAGGACGTGTAGGAGAGGCCGTGGCCGAACGGGTAGAGCGGCCGACCCTTGAAGTACTGGTACGTGCGGTCGGACTTGATGATGTCGTAGTCCAGGATCGACGGGAGGTCCGACTCGGAGGCGTACCAGGTCTGGGTGAGGCGGCCCGCCGGGTTCGCGTCCCCGTACAACAGGTCGGCGAGCGCGTTGCCGGTCTCCTGGCCCGCGTGCGTGGTCCACAGCACGGCCGGGACCTTCTTCTGGAGGGCGCCGAGCGTGGTCGGGTAGCTGTTCTCGACGACCACGACGGTCTTCGGGTTGGCCGCGCGCACCGCCTCGACCAGGGCTTCCTGCGCGGGTGCCAGACCCATGTCGGTGCGGTCGTGGTCCTCGCGGCCGTTGATCGACGGCATCGAGCCGACCACGACCACCGCGGCGTCCCGGCCCTTCACCGCGGCCACCGCCTCGTCGACGCCGCTGCGCACGACGTCCTTGTCGTAGTGGGCGGCCCGTTCCTTGGGAACCAGGCCGAGGGTGCCGTCGTCGGTCGGACCGAGGTAGACGGGGTTCGACCACCAGGACTCGGCGGTCTCGTACCCCGCGTACCGCAGGAGGCTGCTGCCGTCGTCCTGCCGTTCCAGCACGAACTGCTGCTGCACGTACCAGCCGTTGGGCTGGACCTGGTCGTTGACGAAGCCGGACCAGTTGTAGCCGACGTACTTGCCGTTGGCGGCGGAGCGCAGCGTGACGATGCCGGATCCCCAGTCGAAGACGTCGAACCGGGACGCGGTGCCGTTCTCGGTGCTCTCCTTCAGGGCCGCCCCGTCGGCCGTCGCCCCCGCGGTGACGTACCGGCCGGTCGCCGTGTTCCTGAGGGTGATGCGGTCCGCGCCCTCACTGCTCGCCACCGGGGTGCCGAGCTTCGCCGCGATGCCGTCCTTCGGGGTGACCGCGTACGGCAGCGTCCCCGAGTACCAGTCGGTGTAGAGGGTGTCGGCGAGCGGGCCGACGACGGCGACGTTCCTGGCCGACGCCTTCAGCGGCAGCGCCTTGTCGTTCTTCAGCAGGACGGCGGCCTTCGTCGCCGCCTCGCGGGCCAGCTTCCGGTGGGCCGGGCTGTCGATCACGGAGCTGTCGATCGAGCCGTACCGGCCGCCGCCCGGATCGAACTCGCCGAGCCGGACACGGACGGCGAGGATGTGGGACACCGCCGTGTCCACGTCCGACTCCTTCAACAGGCCCTGCTCCAAGGCGGACGTGACGGCCGTCGTGGTCGGACCGGGGTCGGCGCTGTTGTCGGTGAAGCTGTCGATGCCCGCCTTCAGCGCGGCGGCGTCGCCCTCGGCGAGCGTGGGGTAGTAGTCCTGGTTGCCGGGGAGCAGATTGCCGGGGGCGAAGGCGTCGGTGACGTTGAGGAGATCCTTGTCCGTCCAGCCGCGCACGACGTCGTCCAGGTCGGGATTGACCGTGTCGGGTCGGCCGTTGACCAGGTTGTAGGAGGACATCACCCCCGTCGCCGCGTTCGCCGCGATCGCCGGCCGGAAGGCCGCCTCGTCGTACTCGTGCAGCACCCGCGGGCGCAGGTCGGAGGAGGTGGTCGTGCGGTGGGCCTCGTTGTTGTTGGCGAGGTAGTGCTTGAGGGTGGGTGCCGTCTTGAGGTGGTCGGGGTCGCCGCCGGTGAGACCGTCGCCGTACGCGGTCGAGATCGACCCCGTCAGGTACGGGTCCTCGGAGTAGCCCTCCTCGTTGCGTCCCCAGCGCGGGTCGCGCAGCAGGTTCACCACCGGTGCCCACAGGTTCAGGCCCCAGCCGTCGGGCCGCTCCTGCTGGAAGCCGCGCGCCTCGTCGCCGACCGCGGAGCCGACCCGTTCGATCAGGGCCGGGTCCCAGGTCGACGCGAGCCCGACCGCCTGCGGGAACACCGTCGCCTTCCCCAGCCAGGCGACTCCGTGCAGGGCCTCGGTGCCGGTGCGGAACGCCTCGATGCCGAGGCGGGGGATCGCCGGCTCGTACTGGTGCAGCAGCGAGACCTTCTCGTCGAGGGTGAGCCGGGCGAGGAGGTCGTCGACGCGTGCGGCCACCGGGAGGTCCGGGTCGCGGAACGCGGGAGCGGCTTCGGCGTGGGCGGGGAGGCAGACGCCGGGGACCGCGAGCAGGGCCAGCGCCACGACGAGGGCGGCGCCGGGTCTTCTTCTCGTGCCTTTCATGTCACGGCTCCTTCGAATAGGGCCTTGCACGGGGCGTTCGGGACGTTCAGGGGGCGTTGCGCGGTGCGGTGCTCGCGCGCTCCGTCAGCCGGGGCGCCAGCAGCGTCGCCCCGGGTGCGTCGGCGCCGTCCAGCTTCCGCATCAGCAGCTCCACGGCCCGCGCGCCGACCTCGGCGGACGGCAGGGCGATGGAGGTGACGGGCACCCGCAGGCCCTCGGCGACCTCGTCCGGGCAGATGGCGGTGACGGAGAGGTCGCCGGGAACCCGCAGCCCGAGCTGCTCGAACGCGTCGATCAGCGGTTCCAGGACCGGCTCGTTGTGGACGACGACGCCCGTCAGTGCCGGGTGCTCGCGCAGCAGCTGCTCGGCGATCCGGCGCGCGGCGGCCGGCGAGGCCTCGCAGGGATGGACGGACGACGACAGACCGTTGCGGTGGGCGGCGGCCGTGAACCCCTCCACCACCCGCTGGGCGAACGCCGTCCCCCGCACGTACACCTCGGGCGGCGAGCCGACCAGCGCCACGACCCGGTGCCCGAGCCCCGCCAGCCGCTCCACGCACAGCTCGCCCGCCGCCTTGAAGTCCAGGTCGATGCAGGTGAGCCCGTTCGCGGCGGCGGGGAAGCCGATGAGCACGGAGGGCCGGTCGAGCGCGCGCAGCAGCGGCAGCCGGGCGTCGTGCAACTGGACGTCCATCACGATCAGCGCGTCCACCAGCGCGGTGTCGGCGACCCGCCGCAGCCCCTCCTCGCCCTCCTCCTGGGTGAGCAGCAGGACGTCGTGGTCGTGCCGGCGGGCCGCCGTCACCACGGACACCGCGAACTGCATCACGACCGGCACATGGATGCCCGTCCGCAGCGGCACCACCAGAGCCAGCACGTTCGAGCGGCTGCTGGCCAGCGCCCGCGCGCCCGCGTGCGGCCGGTAGCCCAGCTCGCGGATGCTGGCCTCGATGCGCTGCCGGGTCTCCTCGGAGATCGGGCGCTTGCCGCTGAGGGCGTAGGAGACGGTGCTCGGTGACACCCCGGCGTGCCGCGCCACATCGGTGATCTTGACCATCAGTCGGACTCCAGCTCCAGCGACAGGAACCCGGTGCCGGCCCGCGCCCGCACCTCGCGCCCCTGCGCCGCGAGCCCCCACGGCGCCGCCGGATCGCTCGACGAGGCACGCAGCGTGTTCCCCTCCCGTACGACAGTGAAGGTGACGCCGCCGACCGTCACCGTGACCTGGGCGCCCCGGCCCAGGCCGTACGCGCGCAGCGTGACGTCGTCGGCGTGGTCGTACTCGGGCCGGTCGTCCACGGCGCCCACCGGGATCACCGCCCCGGGCCGCACCAGGAGCGGCACGCTCAGGAACCCGTGCCGCTCGCGCACCCAGCGCGGCCCGGTCACCGTCCGCCCGCTCAGGAAGTGCGTCCAGGTGCCCTCCGGCACGTAGTACGACACGTCGCCGTCGTCGCTGAAGACCGGCGCGACCAGCAGATCGGGGCCGAGCATGTACTGCCGTTCCAGGTGAGCGCACCCCGGATCGTCGGGGAACTCCAGGACCATCGCCCGCATCACCGGCACGCCCTCCGCGTGGGCGGCGCGCGCGGCTTCGTACACGTAGGGCATGAGGCTGAGCTTCAGCCGCGTGAACAGCCTCAGGACGTCGACGGCCTCCTCGTCGAACAGCCACGGCACGCGGTACGACGACGATCCGTGCAGCCGGCTGTGCGACGACAGCAGACCGAAGGCGATCCACCGTTTGAACAGCGCCGGCGACGGCGTCCCCTCGAACCCGCCGATGTCATGGCTCCAGAACCCGAACCCCGACATGCCGAGGCTCAGCCCGCCGCGCAGCGACTCGGCCATCGACTCGTAGGTCGCCTCGCAGTCGCCGCCCCAGTGCACCGGGAACTGCTGGCTGCCGGCCGTCGCCGAGCGCGCGAAGACGACCGCCTCCGCCTCGCCCCGGTGCTTGCGCAGCACCTCGAAGACGGTCCGGTTGTAGAGGTACGTGTAGTAGTTGTGCATCCGCTCGGGGTCCGAGCCGTCCGCGTACGCCACGTCGACGGGCACCCGCTCGCCGAAGTCGGTCTTGAAGCAGTCGACGCCCTGCGCGAGCAGCGCCTCCAGCTTGGCCGCGTACCAGTCCCGGGCGTCCGGGCTGGTGAAGTCGACCAGCGCCATGCCGGGCTGCCACAGGTCCCACTGCCACACACTGCCGTCGGGCTTGCGGAGCAGGTGCCCGAGCGCCTTGCCCTCCGCGAACAGGGGTGAGCGCTGCGCGATGTACGGGTTGATCCACACGCAGATGCGCAGGCCCTTCTCCTTCAGCCGGGCCAGCATGCCCTCCGGGTCGGGGAAGACCCGGGGGTCCCACCGGAAGTCGCACCAGTTGAACTCGCGCATCCAGAAGCAGTCGAAGTGGAAGACGGAGAGAGGCAGTTCGCGCTCCCGCATGCCGTCGATGAAGGAGGTGACGGTCTCCTCGTCGTAGGAGGTGGTGAACGACGTGGACAGCCAGAGTCCGAAGGACCAGGCGGGCGGCAGCGCGGGACGCCCGGTGAGGGCCGTGTACTTGCGCAGGATGTCCTTCGGGGTCGGGCCGTGGATGACGTAGTACGTCAGCTGCTGGCTCTCCACGCTGAACTGCACCCGGGACACCGCCTCCGAGCCGACCTCGAAGGAGACCCGGCCCGGGTGGTCGACGAAGACTCCGTAGCCCGCGTCGGTCAGGTAGAACGGCACGTTCTTGTAGGCCTGTTCGGTCGCGGTGCCGCCGTCGGCGTTCCACATGTCGACGACCTGGCCGTTCTTGACCAGCGGGCCGAAGCGCTCGCCGAGGCCGTAGACGCTGGTGCCCACCCGCAGGCCGAGCTGCTCGCGCAGGTAGTGGGAGCCGTCGGCGTCCCTCATGATGCCCATGCCCTTGGGGCCGCTGCTGGTGAGCGTGCGGCCGTGGGCGAGGAAGTCGACGTGCCAGGGTCCGCCGCGGGCGACCCGGACGGACAGCGCGCCGGACGTCAGCGTCGCGTACTCCTCGTCGTACGACACCTGGGCGGCGCCCTCCCCGGCCCGCACCTCGAACTCGGGGCCGCGCGGCTGCTCGCCCTCGAAGTGCGTCAGCGTGACACCGATGACGTCGGGCATCGGCGCATGGGCGGTGATCGTCACGACCGGTCCCTTCAGCAGGTCGCCGCGGTGGCGGATGGGCTGGGTCGGCGCGTGGATCTCCAGGCTGCCGGGTCCGGAGGTCACGTCGAGGACCTCGACCGGATGGGCCGCGGTGACGCCCTCGCGCAGCAGCCAGTAGCCGTCCGTGAACTTCACTGTCGTACCCCTTACTTCACTGCGCCGACGGCGATGCCGCGGGTGAGGGTCCGCTGGAAGACGAGGAAGAAGACGATGGCGGGCAGGACGCCCAGGAGGGCGGCCGCGTTCGTCATGGTGGCGTCCATCAGGCGCTGGCCCTGGAGGACGCCGAGGGCCACCGACACCGTCTGGTTGTCGTTGGAGATCAGCATGACCAGCGGCAGCAGGAACTCGTTCCACGTCCAGATGAAGAAGAAGACGAGGAGCACGCCGATGGTGGGGCGGCTGACCGGGACGACGATCCGCCACAGCACCTGCCACTTGTTCGCCCCGTCGATCCGGGTGGCCTCGATGATCTCGCGTGGGAAACGGCCGAGGACGGAGGCGAGCAGATAGGTGCCGAAGGCCGCCTGGATCACCGTGAAGACGATGATCACGCTGAGCCTCGTGTCGTACAGGCCGGCCTGCTTGCTCAGGTAGTAGACCGGGTAGACCAGCGCCTCCTGCGGCAGCATGTTCGCCAGCACGAAGAAGGCGAGCACCCAGGTGCGGCCCCTGATCCGGCCGATGCCGATCGCGTAGGCGTTGAGCACGGACAGGACGGCGGCGCCGACCGCCACCGACCCGGAGATCAGGACGGAGTTGACGAGCTTGCGGCCGAAGTCGACACGGTCCCAGAAGTCCTCGATGCCGTCGAGGTACAGCCCACGGGGCAGGCTGAGCGGACCGTTCTCCGCGTACTCGGCGGGCGACTTGACGGCGTTGACCGCCACGACGAGGAACGGCAGCACCATGAACAGGGCCGCGATCACCAGGGCGACGAGGACCGGGTAGCGGGCGAGGACACCGCGGGCGGGCCCGCGCGTCCTGACCGCGCCGGTGCGGACGGCTGTCATGTGCGGACCCCTTCCTCCGCGTCCTCCGCGCGGGTCTGGAACTTCAGCCCGGCCAGGGCCAGGACGAGGATGATCACGGTGAGCACGGTGGAGATCGCGGCGCCGTAGCCGACCTGGGTCTTCTCGAAGAAGGTCGTGAAGGAGAAGTACGAGGGGACGTCGGTGGCGCCGCCCGGTCCGCCCTTGGTCAGGACGTACACCGCCCCGAACACCTTCAGCGCGGCGATCGTGCACCACAGCAGCACCACGTAGATCTCGGGTCTGATCTGCGGCAGGGTGACGTGCCAGAAGCGCCGCCACCAGCCCGCGCCGTCCAGTTCGGCGGCCTCGTGGAGCTGCGGGTCGACGCGCTGCAGGCCCGCCATGAAGACGACGAGCGGGAAGCCGAGCTGCACCCACACCATCACGCCCATGACGCTGTACAGGGCGAGGTCGGGGTCGCCGAGCCAGTCCTGCTGCCAGGAGCCGAGACCGACGGCCTTCAGCAGTTCGTTGAGCGAGCCGTTGTCCGGAGCGAGGATCCAGCTCCAGACGATGCCGGCGACCGCGATGGGCAGCACCTGCGGCAGATAGAAGCAGGCCCGCAGTACGGAGGCGACCCTGCCGCCGAAGTGCCGGCCGACGAAGTCGAACAGGGCGGCGGCGAGGACGAGTCCGAGCACGGTGGGTACGGCGGCCATGGCGACGACCATGAACAGGCTGTGCCGGAACGACGCCCAGAACTCCGCGTCGTCCATCAGCTCACGGTAGTTGGCGAGCCCGGACCACCTGGGACTGCCGACGCCCTGCCAGTCGGTGAAGCTGACACCGGTGTTCATCAGGAACGGGACGACGACCACCGCGAGGAAGGCGAGGACGCCGGGCAGCAGGAAGGGCAGGTAGGAGTCGCGGGGGCGGCGCGGGCGCGGTGAGCTGCCGTGCTGCTTGCGGACGACCCGGCCGCCCCGCTCGACGGTGACCGTCATGTCTTCGGTACGCCCTTGTCGTACGCCTTCTGCAACGCGCTCAGATAGGCGTCCGGCTTCTCGCTCCCGGTGATCAGCTTCTGGGTCTCCGAGACGAGCACGTCGTAGAAGCCGGCGACGGGCCAGTCCGGGTAGAAGGCCAGCCCGTCCTTGCCGGAGAGGGTGTTGAAGTCGGCGATCAGCGTTTTGGCCTGTGGGTCGGTGATGGCGGCGGGGTCGGCGGCCACGGGGATGCCGCCCTTGTTGCCGAGCAGGTTCTGGATCTTCTTCGACATGGTGATGTCGATGAAGTCGTAGGCGAGTTCCTTGTTCTTCGCGCCCTTGGGGACGACCCAGAGGTTGCCGCCGGAGCCGAGTGTGAGGTTGCTGCCGGGCCACAGGAAGGTGCCCCAGGCGAACTTGTTCTCCTCCTTGAAGCGGCCGTACCACCAGCTGCCGCTGAACAGGATGGGGCTCTTGCCCTGGATGAAGGAGACGCCCGCGTCCTCCGCCTTCACACCCGTCGACTTCTTGCTGATGTAGCCCTTCTTCACCCAGTCGGCGAAGGTCTCGGCGGCATACGTCCAGGCGGCGTCGTGGAAGTCGGTCTTTCCCTTGTAGAGCTCGTACGCGTCGACCCAGGAGCGGTCCGCCTTGGAGAGCGCCAGCTGGTAGAGGTACTGCTGGGCGATGTACTCGACGCCGCCGTTCGCGAGCGGGGTGACGCCCTTGGCGACGAAGGTGTCCATGGCGGAAGTGAGTTCGCCGAGTGTGGTGGGTTCGGCGACGCCGTACTTCTCGAAGAGGTCCTTGTTGTAATAGACCATCGTGTACTCGGCGTAGTTGGGGACGCCGTACCACTTCCCGGAGCCCATGACTCCGTCCGTGTCGTACTGGCTGATGGTCCGCACCCCGCCGCTGATCTTCTTGTCCCAGCCGTGCCGGGTGACCTCCGCGGTCAGGTCGGTCAGCAGTCCCTGCTGGGAGAGCTTGCCCGCCGTCGCGTTGCCCTTGTTGTACTCCATGAGGTCCGGCGCGTCGCCGGAGTTGAGGACCATCGGGGCCGTCTTCTGGATCTGTTCGAAGCCCTTCTCCTCGAACTTCACCTTCACGCCCGGGTGTTTCGCCTCGAACTCCTTGATGGCCTCGTTCCAGGCCACTCCCATCGCGCTGTTCGGCGCCTCGTAGTGCCACAGCCGCAGCGTCTTGCCGTCCTCGGCCCCGCTGTCCGAGCCGCCGCAGGAGGCCAGCAGCAGGGAGCCCGCCAGGGCCGCCGCCACCGTCGCCGCCGTGCGCCTTCGTTTCGTCGACATCCATTGCCTCCGGGGGAGTTGGATGGGTCACGGAAGCGTCACGCAGCAATCGTCGAATCGTTTCGATGCGTGACGTCGAAGCGCTTCGACGGGGGAAGGTATGTGGGGGCCGTGGGCGCGTCAATGGGGTGCGCCGGAATTGGGGCGCGGGTTCGACGGGCCGGACGGCACGGCGCTCGCTCGCGGACGGCATGGCGCTCGATCGGGGCCGTCCGGTGGGCGGGTCGGGTCCGTGCCGGTGATCCGCCCGTTGCAGCCGTCGTGTGGTCCGGTGTGTCGGTGCGGTGGGTTCGTGTTGCCGTCCGCAACGGGCATGTGATGCACCGGCACGGCCCCTTCCGTGGGAGGCCGGGTGCGGGCCGGAGGGGGTTGCGGTGGCATGGGCCCCCTCTTCGGCCCTTCCGTGAGAGGCCGGGTGCTGGCGGCGCCTCGCCCCGCACGCGGCGGGCCGCCGGCCTACGCGTGGTGGGCCGCACCGGCCCGCCGGTGCGCGGCGCGACGCGTGTGCAGGACGGCACCGGCCGCCGCGATCAGGAGCGCCGTCGTCGCCGCGGCGAGCGGAACCCCGTAGCCCGCGGTCGCCGACACACGCTCCACCACCCACCCGCCCGCCGCCGAACCCCCGGCGATCCCGCCCAGCAGACCCGTCACCGCGAGGGTCATACCCTCGTTCAGCCGGCCCTCGGGCGTGCGGGCCTGGACCAGGGTCATGCCGGTGACCATGGTCGGCGCGGTGGCCATCCCCGCGACGAGCAGCGCGCCCGCGAGGACCGGCAGCGATCCGGTCGACGAGGCCGCGAGCAGGGGCAACGTCAGCAGGGCCGCCATCGCGGCGACGCAGCGCGGGAAGAGCCGCTCGGCGGGGCCGGCCGGCCGCACCGTGCCGAACAGCAGACCCGCCACGCACGACCCCGCCGCCTGGAGCGCGAGGACCGCGCCCGCCGCCGACTTGTGCCCCTGGGCGTCCGCGAACGCGATCGTGACCACCTCCATCGAACCGAAGACCGCACCGGTGGCCAGGAAGCACAGCAGCAGCGGGGGCATGCCGGGCGACAGCACCGGGGACGGGGCCTTCGTGCGCCGCTGGGGCGGCGGCTCCGTGGCGCGCTGCGCCGCGAAGACCAGCACGCCCGTGATCAGCAGGACGCCGGCGGCCAGCGTGCCCGCCTCCGGGAAGAACGTCCCGCACAGGAACGCCGCGAGCACCGGCCCCAGCATGAAGCACAGCTCGTCCGCGGCCTGTTCGAAGGAGTTCGCGGTGTGCAGCGCGGCAGGGTCGCCCTTGAGGAGATGTGCCCAGCGGGCCCGGGACATGCCGCCCGTGTTGGGGGTCGTGGCCGTGGCGGCGTACGCGGCGAAGAGGGTCCAGTCGGGCGTGCCGCAGCGCACGCACAGCACCAGGGCCATGCCGCCGAGCAGGGCGAACAGGGTGGCGGGCACGGCCACCCGGGCCTGCCCGTGCCGGTCGACGAGGCGCGCGGTCCAGGGGGCGACCACCGCGGTCGCCGCCAGCCCGGTCGCCGTCACCGCGCCGGCCAGCGCGTACGAGCCGCGCGAGCCCGCGATCATGATGACCGCGCTCACGCTGAACATCCCCATGGGCAGCCGGGCCATCAGGTTCCCGACGGTGAAGGCACGGGCGCCCGGGACGGCGAAGAGACGGTGGTACGGGGTGCGGCCCCGGGGCGTCCGCGCCCGGGCGGACCGGCTCGGCGCGTGCTCGGCGGCCGGCGAAGGCGGCGCGGGCACGGGGTCGAGAGCGGGCGACGACGGCGCGGGCGTCGGGGCGAGAGCGGGGGAGGACGGGGCGGGAGTCGGGCCGGGGGCGGGCTGGTGCGGCATGGATCAACCGTCGCCCGGAGCGGATCACGAGGTCCAACACCTTGTCCGTGGTGATTGACGCATCTGGGTTGTAGGTTCGCGTGATGTCTGTCCAGTCACCCGCCGGCGGTCACCTCGACCCGCGCCTGCTGCACGCCTTCCTCGCCGTCGCCGAGGAACTGCACTTCACTCGCGCCGCCGCCCGGCTGTACGTGGCACAACAGGCACTGAGCCGGGACGTACGGCGGCTGGAGCGGGAACTCGGCGCGCAGCTGTTCTCGCGGACCACGCGGCAGGTGACGCTGACCGCGGACGGGGAGCGCCTGCTGCCGTACGCGCGGCGGGTGCTCGCCGCGCACGAGGCCCTGCTGTCCGCGTTCGCGCGCGGACAGGAGCAGCGTCCGCTGCTCGTCGACGTCAACACCCCGGGACTCGCCGCGGGCCGCGTCCTCGACCGGGCCCGTGAACTCGCGCCCGAAAGCGAGCTGATGGCCCGCTTCGAGAGCGGCCTCACGGGCGCGGCGCAGGATCTGCTCACCGGCCGGCTGGACGCGTCGTTCGGCCGGTTCGCCGGGCTCGACCCCGCGGTGCGGGCCCGTCTGGAACAGCAGCCCGTACGGTACGAGCCGATGGCCGTCCTGCTGCCCGAGGACCACCCGCTGGCGGCGCTGGAGGCGGTCCCGCTGGCCGCGCTCGCGGGCGAGACCGTGTACGCGGGCGCGGGCAATCCCCGGACGCTGGAATGGACCGACCTGGCCCATCACCTGTTCGAGGGACGTGGGATCGCGCTCGCGCCCCCCGCTCCGATGGCCGTGGGAGCCGAGGAGTTCCGGCGGATCATGGCCAAGAACCGGAACCCCGTCCTCGCCGTCGTGGAGTTTCCGGCCATGCCTGAAACGGTGCTGAGGCCTCTGGTCGACCCCGTTCCTCTGTCACCCGTGTCGCTGGTGTGGCGGAAGGGGCTGGTGCATCCCGGGATTGACGCGCTTCGACGAGCCGCCGTCGAACTCGCGGCCGAGGAAGGGTGGCTGCTTCGCCCCGAGAATGGGTGGATTCCGGCCACGGATGCACTCATCATGATGAGCCATACATGAGCTGCAAGCGCACGTCTCCGCCACGTGCGCTACATTCTTCCTCCGGGCACAGTGTGATAAGGGGGGCGCTCGGGCTGGGTGGGGGCCCGGTCCGACGGCGAACGTGGAGTGCCCGGAGTCGTTGCGCACCCGAGAACTGTCCCGTGGGGGGATGTGCGTGCGCGTGGAAAACTGGCGGAAAGATGACCAACCGGGTCGGCGTGATGTCGGTCAGGGCGAGGGGCACGGAGCCGATCCGTCACCCGGGGCAGCAGCCGACGACGCCGTCGTCTGGCCCGACGCGGCCGGCCGAACGGCGTCCTGGCCGGAGGCGACCGGCGCCACCTCGTCCTGGCCCGCGACCCGCGGTATCGGCCCGTTCCCGTCCGCCGCGCACTCCATGAACGACGAGCCGGAGACCCGGCTGCTCTCCTCCGCCGCCCCCGGCGGACCGGACCGCCCGCTCGCGGCCCGGACCGACGGCCGGACGTCCTGGGAACACCCCGACGACCCCGGCCACACTCACGACCCGCACGAGGTCACCGTCCAGCTCGACGGCGCCGGACGGCAGTTGGAGGAGTGGCTCGTCAAGCAGGCCAAGGCCGCTCCCGGCGCCCAGGACGGCTCGGACGGTCCCGTCTTCGTCGACGAGTCGGGCCGCCGCAGCCGCCGCTTCCGCCGCCTCGGCATCCTCGTGGGCCTCGCCTGCGCGGTCTACGCCGTCGTCATCGTCGCCACGCTCCTGTCGGGCAGCTCCGACGCGCCCTGGCTCCCCGTGCCGGGCCAGCAGGACGACCCGCCGGCCGGCCAGGTCGACAGCTCGCCGCTGCCCACCGGCTCGGTGGACCCGTCCGGAGCGGGCGGTGCCTCGCCCGGCGCGAGCGCCACGGCGAGCGACGGCACCACGCCGTCCGCGGGCGTGAGCCCGACGCCGGGCGCCTCGGGCAGCGCGGCCGCCCCCGGCACGTCCGCCGACCCGGACCCCACGACGTCCACGACCAAGAAGCCGGGCTCCGGCAGCAGCACCACCAAGAAGCCGGACCCGGACCCCGATCCGACCGACCCGGTGGTCGAACCCACGACCGCCGGCCCGACGGACACCGGCGGCCCCACGGCCGATCCGACCGAGACCGCCGGCGGCGCCGGTGCCGGCAGCGACGCCGTCGCCCACGGCGCTCCCGCGTCCCTCGAACAGACCTCCCCGGAGCTCGGGCAGCAGGCTGCCGGCAGCTCCTCGTACGCCTTTTCGTCCCCGGAGAACGTCCTCTGATGGCATCCCGCACCAGCCGTCACGGCCCCGCACGCAGCCCGCGTCGCGCAGCCCCCCAAGCCCGGCGTCGCCGCATTCCCCTGCGCCTGCTGCTGCCGCTGCTCCTCCTCGTCGCCCTGATGGCGATGCTGATGCTGCGCGGCTACGTCCACAGCGAGATCCTCGCCGACCACCGCGTCCGGCCCGAGGCCGCCACCGACAAGGTGCCGGAGAAGATCCTCGAGGGCGGCCCGGTCATCGACACCCGCAGCGGCCGCGAGACCAGCATGAGCGTGCCGGACCACCGGCTCGTCCTCACCTTCGACGACGGCCCCGACCCCGAGTGGACCCCCAAGGTCCTGGACGTCCTCAAGGCGCACCACGCGCACGCCGTCTTCTTCGTCACCGGCACGATGGCCTCGCGCTACCCGGAACTCGTGCACCGCATGGTGGAGGAGGGCCACGAGGTCGGCCTGCACACCTTCAACCACCCCGATCTCTCGTACCAGTCCAAGAAGCGCATCGACTGGGAGCTGTCCCAGAACCAGCTGGCGCTGGAGGGCGCGGCGGGCATCCGCACCTCCCTCTTCCGCCCGCCGTACTCCTCCTTCGCCGACGCCATGGACGACAAGTCCTGGCCGGTGACGCAGTACATCGGCACGCGCGGCTACATCACCGTCGTCAACAACACCGACAGTGAGGACTGGCAGAAGCCGGGCGTCGACGAGATCATCCGCCGGGCCACCCCCAAGGGCGGCAAGGGCGCGATCGTCCTGATGCACGACTCGGGCGGCGACCGCCACCAGACCGTGCAGGCGCTCGACCGTTTCCTGCCCCAGCTCCAGAAGCAGGGCTACGAGTTCAAGAACCTCACCGAGGCGCTCAACGCGCCCAGCGCGCACACCCCGGTCACCGGCCTCGACCTGTGGAAGGGCAAGGCGTGGATCTTCCTGGTCGGCGCCTCCGACGGGATCACCGACGCCCTCGTCGTCGGCATCGCGATCACCGGTGTCCTCGTCTTCACCCGCTTCGGCCTGATGCTCCTGCTGTCCGCCGCGCACGCGCGCCGGGTGCGGCGGCGCACCTTCCGCTGGGGTCCGATGCCGATCACCGAACCGGTCTCGGTCCTGGTCCCGGCGTACAACGAGGCCAAGTGCATCGAGAACACCGTGCACTCACTGATGGCGAGCGAGCACCCCATCGAGGTCATCGTCATCGACGACGGTTCGAGTGACGGAACGGCGCGGATCGTCGAGAACCTGCGCCTGCCGAACGTACGCGTCGTGCGCCAGCTCAACGCGGGCAAGCCCGCCGCCCTCAACAGGGGCCTCGCGAACGCCCGGTACGACATCATCGTGATGATGGACGGTGACACCGTCTTCGAACCGGCCACCGTCCGTGAGCTCGTCCAGCCCTTCGCCGACCCCCAGGTCGGCGCGGTCGCCGGCAACGCGAAGGTCGGCAACCGCGACTCGCTGATCGGCGCGTGGCAGCACATCGAGTACGTGATGGGCTTCAACCTCGACCGCCGCATGTACGACATCCTGCGCTGCATGCCCACGATCCCGGGCGCGGTCGGAGCCTTCCGCCGCTCCGCCCTGGAACGGGTCGGCGGGATGAGCGACGACACGCTCGCCGAGGACACCGACATCACCATGGCGATGCACCGCGACGGGTGGCGCGTGGTGTACGCGGAGAAGGCGCGCGCCTGGACGGAGGCGCCCGAGTCCGTCCAGCAGCTGTGGTCCCAGCGCTACCGCTGGTCGTACGGCACCATGCAGGCGATCTGGAAGCACCGCAAGGCCCTGATCGAACGCGGTCCGTCGGGCCGCTTCGGCCGGGTCGGCCTGCCGCTCGTCTCGCTCTTCATGGTGCTGGCCCCGCTGCTCGCCCCCCTGATCGACGTGTTCCTCCTCTACGGCGTGGTCTTCGGCCCGACCCAGAAGACGATCGTCGCCTGGCTGGGCGTCCTCGCCGTCCAGGCGGCCTGCGCCGCGTACGCCTTCCGGCTGGACAGAGAACGCATGACACACCTGATCTCCCTCCCGCTCCAGCAGATCCTCTACCGGCAGTTGATGTACGTGGTGCTGCTCCAGTCCTGGATCACCGCCCTCACCGGAGGCCGTCTGCGCTGGCAGAAGCTGCGGCGCACCGGAGTGGTGGAGGCGCCCGGGGCGATCCCGCGGCAGCGGGCGGCACACAGCGGTGACGATCGGAGGCCGGTGGGATGACGACGCACGAGTACACGACGGGAGCCACCCCGACGCCGCCGCTCGGCGCGCCGCGGGTCTCCATCCCGCACCAGCCCTCGCACCGGCAGGCCGGACCCCCGGCGCAGCCGGAGCCGTCCGCGCCGCGCCGCCCGGGCCGCGACCGCTACCTGGACCTGCTGCGCTCCATCGCCCTGGTCCGCGTGGTCGTGTACCACCTCTTCGGCTGGGCGTGGCTCACGGTCCTGTTCCCCTCCATGGGCGTGATGTTCGCGCTGGCCGGCTCCCTGATGGCGCGTTCGCTGAACCGCCCGGCGTTCAGCGTGATCCGCGGCCGTGTCCGCCGACTGCTGCCGCCCCTGTGGGCGTTCAGCGCGGTGGCGCTCGTCCTGATGTTCGCCGGCGGCTGGAGCGTGACCAAGGACCCCGACCACGGCGGCACCTGGGGCCTGGTCGAGATGATCAACTACGTCTTCCCGTTCGGCGCGCCGCCGTTCCCCTGGCACATCGGGGACAAGGCGGGCCTCCTGGAGGACACGTGGGCGGTCCAGGCGGTCGGTCCGCTCTGGTACCTGCGGGCGTACCTGTGGTTCGTGGTGGCGTCGCCGCTGCTCCTGTGGGCGTTCCGCCGGGTGCCGTGGGCGACGCTGTTCTTCCCGCTCGCGCTCACCGCCGTCGTCGGCACCGGCATCGTGACGATCCCCGGCGAGACGGGCAACGCGATCACGGACTTCGCCGTGTACGGCGGCTGCTGGGTCCTCGGCTTCGCCCACCACGAGGGCATCCTGCAACGGGTGCCCCGTTACGTCGCCGTGTCCTGCTCGGCCCTCGTCATGGCGTTCGGCCTGTGGTGGGCCTCGGGCCACCTCGGCCCGGACGGCTGGGACCTGAACGACATTCCGCTGGCCCAGGCCACGTGGTCGTTCGGCTTCGTCGTCATCCTGCTCCAGTACTCGCCGTCCTGGCAGGAACTCCCCGGCCGCCTGGCCAAGTGGGACAAGCTCGTCACCCTGTCCAACAACCGGGCCGTCACGATCTACCTGTGGCACAACATGCTGATCATGGCCACGGTCCCGATCATCGACCAGGTGTACAACCTCCCCTTCATGGAGAGCGAGCGCGCCACGGCGGCCCTCGACTCGACGTACATGCTGTGGATGTTCGTCCTCGTCTGGCCGCTGATCGGTCTGACGATCCTAGCCTTCGGCTGGATCGAGGACATCGCGGCGAAGCGGAGTCCTCGGCTGTGGCCGAACGGGGTGAAGAAGGGCCGCTCCCGGGGCCGGGCCGGCCGCGCGGCCTCGCACCGGGGCTAGGACGGACCCGGCGGTGCGGCCAGGGACCGAGGTGACCTGGGGCTCGGTCGAGGCGGCCCGGGTCGAGGCGGCCCGGGTCGAGGTGGCCCGGGGCTGAGATGACCGGATGCCGAGGGGCGGGACGACATGTCCCGCCCCTCGCTTCGTGTCACCCGATCGAAGGTTTCCCACCTGCTATTACTCGCGCTCTGCGCGGAATTGCCCGACTTGTCGTTCGCGCCGACGTGACCTGCTCTGGTGTCGTTCCGCGTGTCCCGAAAGCGGACCCTTCCCGCAGAGAGGAAGCAAGCGTGGCGGAGCGGTTGGCTGTCGACGGCGACGAGCTGGCGCACTTCATGAAGATGCTCAGGAAGTCGGGCGACTCGCTCAAGGGGCTGCGCAGAGCCCTGGAGGACGCCACGGTCACGGGCCTGGGCACCGACGACCTCGACTCCGCCTGCGAGGACTTCCAGGACGACTGGAAGTACGGCGCCGACCGGATCGGCGAACAGACCGAGGACCTCGCCGAGATCATCGGCAAGAGCAAGGACAGCTACCGCGAGGTGGACAGGGCGCTGGAGGAGGCCCTGCGGAAATCCCGGACCGGCGTGACCGGCGCCGGGGGCGGGCGATGACGCACCGGCCCGCCGGGGGATCGGGAGCGGCTCTCGACCCGCGCTCCCGGGCCGACCTGGGCCGGCCGCAGGGACTCAAGTCCGCCCCGCGCATCCCCCACCCCGAGCATCCGCACCTCGGCTTCAACCCGGTGCCGGGCAGTACCGGCACCGTACGCGGCCTGCGCAAGAAGCTCGGCGGCTGCGCGAAGGTGCTCGAAGAGACACACGAACTCGTCACCAGGCTCATGGAGGGCAGCTACTGGCAGGGCGACGCCGCCGTCGCCTTCCGCGAGCAGCTCGACGGGGGCCCGCTGCCGCTGAACCTGAAGAACGCCGCGCACTCCATCCGCAAGGCGGCCCGGCAGCTCGACCGCTGGGAGGGCGAACTCGACGACTTCCAGTGCCGGGCGAAACGGCTGGAGGAGGACGCCGGGGAGGCGCAGGCCGCCGTGGACCGGGCGAAGGGCCATGCCGCCACGGCCGGCACCAGCCCCGACCTGCAGGGAAAGGGTGCCCGGCAGGACGAGGCCCAGAAGGCCCGCACCAAGGCGAACGCCGCCGTCGAGCACGCCGAGGCCGAACTCGAAAAGATCCGCGCCCGCGCCCGGAAGCTCGCCGCCGAACACGAACACCAGGCCCAGCACCACGCCGCCAAGATCCGCGCCGCCACGAACAAACTCGCCCCTCACGAGCCGGGAGCCTTCGATCAGGCGCTGGAGTGGGTGGGGGAGAACCTGCCGGACATTCTCAGCACCGTGGGCGCCGTGATCGGACTGACAGCCCTGTTCGTGGTGTCGGGTGGGACGGCTGCGGCGGTTTTGTTGATTGCGGCTTCGGCGCTGAGCGCGACGTCATTGACCCTGCGGCTGAGCCAAGACCCCACGGTGTGGGCGTCCTTGCGGGACGGCTTCGGCAAGGGGGAATTCGATACGGACTTCTGGAGCAACTTCGTCACGGTGGCAGGTGATGGGCTTGGGATGGTGCCCGGCATCGCGGCCGCGGGGAAGGGGGTGCAGGCTGCCATGCGTGCCACTGGCGAGGCCGGCGAAGTCCTTCCGCTCGGTCAGCGCCTGGGGCGCATGGGGAGCAGCACCCTGGATCAGGCGAAGTCGATCTCAACTCTGAACAATGCATTGCTCGGAGTCACGGTGCGCGGCGCTCGGGCTGCGCAGATCGTCAGTGCGGTCGAGGTCACCTCGGCCTCGGCCGGTGTGGCCACGTCTGGGTTCGGTCTGATCATGACCGCAGTGGATACGGACGATGACGGAATCAAAGACGGCTCCGTGGCGAGTGTCGACGGAGCGCGTCTCGGTCTCGACGCCGGTGGAATCGTCAGCATTGCCCGGCATGTGTTCTGAGCCCCGAATGGAGAAGCATCCGAATGCATCCGACTGAATACGCCACTGCCTGGGATCACCCACCGACCAGACGGGCCTGGGTTCAGCACGTGAGCACGACCATTGTGCGATTGGGGGGCTGGATCGCGGTATGGGTTGCTTCGCTGGGCGTGCTGGTGACCCTTTTGTCGCCAGGTTTCACCATCCTCTTCATCCCCCTGTTTGGCTACGCAGCCTTCCGCGCCGTCCTTCAACTCGCCCACCTCGGCCCGTCGATCCAGATCCAGCGGGTCCTCTGGCAGTACCCGTGGCAGTTCCTCACGGATGTTCCCCGTGGCCGGAACAAGCACCCCGGGCTCCAGGACGACGCGATGTGGTTCGAACTGCCCAATCCGGAGGATCCCGAGGAGCGGATTCCGCTGCCGTTCCTGTCGACGATGCGCACCTTCTGGTGGATGCGGCGCTTCGGAACGGCCCGTACGAAGCCGGAGCTGAAAGCTCAGATCGAACCGCTCTGGTTCGCCGGAGACCCTCGTTTCGTGGCGGTCGTCGCGGCCACCGGCCGAGGCGGCAAGGGCCCCAAGAGGCTGCACCTGCTGTATCAGCGCGCGGCTACGGGTCGCCGGGGCGCAGATCCGATGCACTGGAACGCCTGCCCTGCCGCGCTGGAACGCGCCCGCCGGGCCGGAGCGCACGTGCCCGAATCCGTACCGCCGTTTCCGCGTCCGAACTAATCTGCGGTGGACAGGACTTGATGACCACGGCTTCCCCCGTCACCGTTGCCGATTCGGCCAGGGACCCCGATGCCGACGTCTGGTTCGCGGAGCCGGCGGGTTTCGTGGCCGTTCCCATGGGCGCCCTGCTTGCCGCGCCCGATGTCCGCGGCGGAGACGTACGCCGGGCCCTCGCGCCCTTTCTCGACGGGGCGCCCGACGAGATGGCTCGCCAGCTATTCCTCGCCCACTTGGCCCAGGGGGCACAACTGCTGGGCGCTCTGTGCGAGGTCGGCACTGTGCACTGCGCGATCGGGCTGCACCATGACGATGTCGTAGGGGGTGGCCCGCCGTTGCTGTCCCTCTTCACGGTCTCGTGGAAGCAGACGGCCGTCGCGTCGCGGGGTGCCACGGCGGCCCGTGCCGTGGCCACCGCCGAGGGGCACACGCACATCGAGTACGTCGAACTGCCCTGTGGACCGGCGGCGCTGAGCGAGACCACGCTCACTCCTTCTGCTTGCAGTGGCCTACCCCGAGTACCGCTGCTCCAGATCCACGCCTATGTGCCGCACCCGGACTGCAGACGTCTGGTCGTCCTGACGCTGAGCACGACGGCCACCGCCCGTCGGGAGCAGTACCGCTTGATCCTTCGGCAGATGGCGGAGCTGGTCAGTTTCGACGATCCGCTGGATCGAGGGCCGGGCACGGCGGAGTGACGAAGGAGCCCTTTGCGGTGGCCAACTCGCCGTCGAAGCATGGTCGTTTACGTCACTCAGGGGCTGGTTTCGGGGATGCATTGGGCATAGTGCGGGGGGCTTTGAGCGGCTTGTTCCCTCCGTGTATGCAATTCGCTCTGGTGTCGCCTCACGCGTCACCGATAGCGTGTCGCTGCTCTCCAGACCCCATACGCCCCATCAGGAGCCCGCCGTGAATCGCCGTCCTCGCCTGCTCACCACAGCCGCCGTCGGTGCGGCTGCGGCTCTCCTCCTCACCGCCTGCGGCGGGAGCGACGGCAGCTCGAAGGACAACGACAAGATCGCCGGTGCCGACACGGGGAGCGAGACGCCGGCGTCGCCGAGCGCGAGCGCGACGGCTGCCGCGGGGCGACCGAAGATCGCGCTGCCTTCCGACCTGACGCTGACCTTCGAGACTCCGCAGGGCGGGGACGCCGTCAAGGAAGCCGTGCTCGCCGACAATGCCGAGCGCATGCGGGCGGTCGATGCGGCGATCACCGGGACGGACGCCAAGGGTGAGGCGCTCGCCTACTACAACACCGGTAAGGCACTCGAAGCGGCGCTGACCTGGGTCAAGCAGTTCAAGGACGCCGACGCCACGCTCACCGGCGAGGCTCGCTACTACGACCGCACCGTGACTCTCAAGAACAAGACGACGGCCTCGCTCACCTTCTGTGCCGACGAGAGCAAGGGCTTCAGCAAGGACAAGAAGACGAACAAGGTCGCGAAGACGCCTGTCACCAAGAACAGCTACGTCTTCTACAACACGCGCCTGGACAAGAACTCCGAAGGCGTGTGGCAGACCTCGCAGATCATTTCCACTCGGGGGGCAGCGCAGTGCCAGCCATGACCACGAACGCCGCCAGGGTCGCTCTGCTCGCCGGCGTTCTCGTGCTCGTCAACTGCCCCAATGCCTGGGCGGATTTCACGCCGGGCGGCAAGGGTACGGGCTCCGAGACGCAGGTCGAAGGACAGCAGAAGGACAAGACGCTGTCGGCGACCGCCGGTGCCGTGGTGTTCGATCGTTCGAAGAACGGCTCCGGCGATTCCGCTGGACCCGTGGTCTCCACGACGACGTGGACTCCACCCGCTTGCTACTACGCCCCCAAGTACTCCCCGGACCAGCTCAAGAAGTACCTGGAGCCGATCTGGAGTGCCGAGTCGACCGGCTCTCAGTGGGACTTGGAGCAGCGCAATCGCTATGTGAACGGCGAACCGTACAAGGACTTCAACAAGGACAAGGCCGACAAGGGCTACTGGTGGGACTCGTACGTCACCCAGGGGCGTGAGGGCGACCCCGGCGCGCTCGACTGCGACAAGCCCATCTTCTGGGTGGACAAGGGTGATCCCCCACCGGCGAACATCCCCGAGGCCATCACGCCCAAGATGCTGGCGCAGCTCGCGTACGCCGAGATCCGGGTCCCGTCGACGAAGGTGGATCTGGCCCCGGCGGGCACGACGAAGGTGAATCTGCCGACCTGGGCATGGCTGGACACGGCGGAGTTCAAGCCGGTGTCCGTCACGGCACGGGTACCGCTGCTCGGCGTCTCGGCGACCACCACCGCGGAGCCCGTCTCCCTGAAGATCGAACCCGGCACCGAAGACGCCACCACCTATCCGGCCTCCGGTGTCTGTGAGATCAAGGGCGGCCGGATCGGGGAGGCGTACGCGAAGGGGAAGTCGGACGAGACACCGCCGTGCGGGGTGCAGTACCTGCGCTCGTCGGGCGACGGGTCGTACAAGCTCAGGGCGACCATCACCTGGAAGATCCACTGGACGGGCACCGGCAACACCGGTGACGACCTCCCGGACGGCACGTTCGGCGCGGAACAGGACGTTGTCGTCCAGGAGATCCAGGCCGTCAACCGCTGACGACCAGGTCAACGACCGGTATTGGTCACCGAAGTGGGCAGCGGTGGGCGCCGACCCGAGTGGGGGCGCCCGCTACGGCAATCGGGTGGCACGATTCCGGTTGCCGAAGCGAGAGGACGGACGGAGTACGTGGCGGAAAGGCTGGCTGTCGACGGTGATGAGCTCGACCACTTCATGAAGATGCTGAAGAAGTCGAGCACTTCGCTGGACGGCCTGCGCAAGGCGCTGAGCAACGCCTCGGTCACCGGGTTGGGGACCGACAACCTGGATTCCGCGTGCGAAGACTTCCAGAGCGACTGGAAGTACGGTGCGGAGCAGATCGGCGAGCAGACGGAAGACCTTGCGAAGATCATCGGCCAGAGCAGGGACAGTTACCGCGAAGTGGACAAGGCGCTCGAGGAAGCGCTGCGGAAGGCCCGCCACGGCAAGGGGGACAGGGGCAAGTGACGTACGTCCCCGGGATCGAGGCCGACCCGTACGCAGGTTCGGCGGCCCGCAAGAACGGCGACCTGCCGCAAGGGCTCAAGGCGGCACCGAACATTCCGAACCCCAGCTATCCGCATCTCGGCTTCAATCCGGTGCCGGGTAGCACGGATACCGTGCGCGCACTGCACAAGAAGCTCACGAGCTGCGCCGAGGTCCTTGAGGAGACGCACGGCGTCGTCAGCAAACTGATGGACGGCAGCTACTGGAAGGGCGACGCGGCTGTCGCCTTCCGGGAGCAGCTGGACGGTGGGCCGTTGCCGCTCAACCTGAAGAACGCCGCGCACTCCATCCGAAAGGCAGCCAGGCAACTCGGCCGCTGGGAAGGCGAGCTCGAGGATTTCCAGCGCCGGGCCAAGCGTCTGGAGGAAGAGGCGAAGGATGCCCGCAGCGCCTTGGACACTGCGAAAGGACGAGTCAGCAAGGCGGAGAACGACCCCGGCCTGGACCGGAAGGGTGCCCGGCACGACGACGCGCGGAAGGCGCTGACCCATGCGAACGGGGCCGTCGACGACGCCCAGGCCGACCTCGACAAGATCGTCGGCAAGGCGCGGAAGCTTGCTGAGGAGCACGAGCGGGCGGCTGGATGTCGAGCGGGCAAGATCAGCGACGCCACGAAGAAGCTGGCGCCGCACGAGCCGGGAGTCTTCGACAAGACGCTCGACTGGCTCGTCGACAATCTGCCGGACATCCTGAGCTGGACAGCCGCGGCCATCGGCATCGTCGCGCTGTTCGTGATTTCAGGTGGTACTGCCGCAGCCGTACTGCTGATGGTCGCAGCGGCGCTGAGCGCGGGAGCATTCGCCCTTAGGCTGTCGGATCCGACTGTCCGGGCCTCTCTGTGGGACGGGGTGAGCAAGGGGGAGCTCGACGCGGACTTCTGGAGCAACGCGATCGGCGTGGCTGCTGACGGCCTCGGGATGCTTCCGGGTGTCGGAGCCGCGGCGAAGGGGGCGCCTGCATTGCTCCGGGGTGTGGGAGAGACAGGCGAAGCGCTCACCCTCGGTGAAAGACTCGCCGCCGCGGGAGGCAGGACGATGACAGCGGCCAAGGAGTTCTCCGAGCTGAGGAACCCTTTCACCGAATGGGTCGTACGCAAGGCGCCGAAGTTGACCAGGACGGTGGACGTGGGTGAGATGGCGGCCCCGTGGGCGGGTCTTGCCACCGCGACCTACGGCCTGTCGGCGTCGCTGAGCGACACATTGGACAGTGACGCTGTCGCGAACGTGGGTACGTCCGTCGACGGCGTCTTTCTGGGGCCGGTCGATGCCGCCGAAACCGTCGATCTGGTCCGCCGGTTCTTCCAGTGAGTTCAGGGTCGGCGAAGGCAGTCGGCTGAAGAACCAGACAAGAAGGCAACACTGCATGTATCCGACTGGACACCCGACCGCTTGGGACGATGCGGCGACCCGCAACGCTTGGGCGAGGCACATAGCCATGAACGTGTGCGGCCTCCTCGGCTGGGCGGGGGGCTGGATCGCGCTGATCGGCATTTCCACGTACACCCCGAACTGGGTCGTATGGATCTTCATGCCGTACTTCATCTACGGGTTCTACCGCGTCTTCGTCCAACTCACTTATTTCCCCTGGGCCCTGCGGATGCGCCGCGTCCTTCGTGTGTACCCGTGGCAGGTGCTGAAGGGTGTTCCGAGCGGCATCGGGAAGTACCCCGGAGCGCGGGACGACGGGATCTGGTTCGAGTTCCGCAACCCGGCCGATCGCGGGGAGAAGATCCCGATGGTCTTCATCCGACACACGCGGTCGTACTGGTGGCTGAGGCGCATGGACGGCCCCCGTACCAAGCCGGTGCGCAGGGCGCAGATCGAGCCCCTCTGGTTCGCGGGTGACCCGCGGTACCTGGCCGTCATCGCCGCTCCCGCTCGGGACGGCAGAACCCCCAAGCGTTTCCACGTCCTCCACCAGCGGCCGGTGTTCGACCGCCGCTGTGAGCCGGGGAGCTGGACAGTCGATGCCGCCGATGTCGAGCTGGCCCGTCGGGCCGGTGTGCCGGACCCCAGTGCCGCGGCCCATTCGGGGGTAACGGGGAGCGCGGGCAGCCGATGACCGGACCTGCGCAGGCCGTCGTGGTGCACCCCAGCGTTCATACGCCGGGAGACGGCGTCTGGTTCGCCACTCCGCCGGGGTTCATGGACCTCCCGCTGGACGGTCTTGTGGCGCCTCAGGGCTCCACCGAGGCCCGTGCCGCCGACGAGGCGCTGGTTCCCCTTCTGGCATCGGCTCCCGACGACATGGCCCGCCAACGCATGCTCGACCAACTGGATCTCGGCCGAAGGATGTTCCAGGAACTGGTGAAGGGAGGCACCGCGCACGCCTCCCTCGGACTGCACAGAGACGACACAGGTGGCGGTGACGGCGGCACACTGCTCTCCCTCTTCACCCTCACCTGGATCAGCGCTTCCTGGGCCCCGCGTGGGCTCACCGCCGCACGGGCCGTGGTCGCCGCCGAGGAGTACTCGAACGTCGAGTACGAGGAACTTGCCTGTGGGCCGGCCACGTTCAGCGAGATCGTGCGGACCCCTACGGCCGATTCCCGCCTCCCGCGGAAACCGCTGCTTCAGATCCAGGCGCACCTGCCGCACCCGGACGGTACGTCACTCGCGCTTCTCACCCTGAGCACGACCGCCGCGGCGTACCGCGAGCAATACCGTGCGGTCCTTCGGCGAATCACGGAAACGGTCAGCTTCGACGATCCGTTTGAGGCTGATAAAGCAGTGGAAAAGAGGCATTCCTCGTCGTGACGGGATCCGTGCCGCTCCGTTCGCGCACGTGTGCCAAGAGCGCGTCAAAGGCACGTCAAGTGAGCCGTCTGTGGTTTTGCTGCGACGTGAGGTCATGACACCGTGGATCAGTTGCGTACGTGAAGGCGGAAGCCAGCCTGCTGGGTGGGGAGCTAGGGGCGGAATGAGCAAGCGACAGATCAGGAAGATGCTCCAGCTCATGTCCGCCGGAGAGCCCGTGCAGCTCACCAGCGGCATGGCCTCCGTGAAGAAGCTCGCCCGGCTCGCCTTCGTCGCCCAGCAGTTCGGTTACGAGTACGCGGACGTGCGGCAGGGGAGCGGGCGGAACAACGCGCTCACCATGCTCATCGTGCCCGACCACAGCCCGCAGGCCCAGGCGCGCGCCGCGCAGAACCGGGCGCAGTTCCCGAAGGCCGCCGACGGGGAGTCGCTGCCGCCTGTCGTCCCCGACGCGCTGGAGCTGCTCAAGGCCCGGATCAACTTCGATCTGACCGGCAGGCACGCCGAGAAGCGGATGCTCTACGGGGCGGTCGGCGCCACCGTCGGGTGTGTGGTCCTCGGAGTGCGGGCGGGCGGGGACTCCGTCGCCTTCACCGTGGCGGGAGCGCTGTGGGCGCTGCTCATGGTCGTCCTCGGCATCGGCCTGGTCGTCACGCGCAAACGCAACGCGAAGTTCGCGGCCCGGCTCCAGAGCGCCGGGTTCACGCCGGTGACGGAGGAGGGCGGCCGGGTCCGGTACCTGCCGCCGGCGCCGTACGCAGTGCAGGCCGGGGCCGGGACGGGGGCCGGGACGGGATCAGGCCCCTACGCCCAGGCTCCGGGTGCTTCGTACGCGCCCCAGCTGGGGACCCCGTACGCCCCTCAGCCAGGGATCCCGTACGCCCCTCAGCCAGGGACCCCGTACGCCCCTCAGCCGGGGATCCCGTACGCCCCTCAGCCCGGAACCCCGTACGCCGCCCAGCCCGGAACCCCGTACGCACAGCCCCAGACCCCCGGCCCCTACGGCAGCCCGCACCCGGCCCCCGCCCCGCCCTACCAGGCCCCCGGTGCCCAGCCGGCCACCCCGTACGCCCAGCCCCAGGCTCAGCCGCCCCACTCTCAAGCCCCTGGCGCCCAGCCGCCGTCCCCGTACGCCCACCCCCAGGCCCCCGGCGCCCAGCCCCCGAACCCGTACGCCCAGCCCCAGACGCCCCAGACGCCCCACCCGCCCCAGGCCACTCAGCCGCCCCAGCGTCCCGGCGGCAGGCCCCCGCAGGTCTGAGCCGGGCGAGGCCTCACCGCCGGTCCCGGTCGGGGCCTCACCGTCGGCCCCGGGCCCGAGTGAGAGCAAAGTTCCCTTCCGGTCACTCATGGCCACAGGCCGGAAACGCGTCCTCCCTACCTTCGGTTGTCATCCCCAGGACGACACGCGCACCGCACCGGAACCGTGGAGGCGTCATGACAGCCCCTAATACAGCCCCCGCACCTAGCAGGGGAGGCCGTTGGATCGAGGAATGGGATCCGGAGGACGAGGCCTTCTGGCAGGAGAAGGGCGAGAAGATCGCCCGGCGGAACCTCCTCTTCTCGGTGCTCTCCGAGCACATCGGCTTCTCGATCTGGACCATGTGGTCGGTCCTCGTCCTGTTCATGGGGCCGGAGTACGGGCTCACCCCTGCGGACAAGTTCCTGCTCACGTCCGTGGTGACGCTGGTCGGAGCGGCCGTGCGCGTGCCCTACACGTTCGCGGTGGCGATCTTCGGCGGCCGGAACTGGACGATCGTCTCGGCGAGCCTGCTCCTCGTACCGACCGTCGCCGCGTTCATGGTGATGAAGCCGGGGACGTCCTTCGACACCTTCCTGCTGGTCGGTCTGCTCGCCGGCATCGGCGGCGGCAACTTCGCATCCAGCATGACCAACATCAACGCGTTCTTCCCGCTGCGGAAGAAGGGCTGGGCGCTCGGCCTCAACGCCGGCGGCGGCAACATCGGCGTGCCCGTCATCCAGCTGGTGGCGCTCGCGATCATCGGCGCGAGCGGCGGGCCGCGTGTGCTCCTCGGGATCTACATCCCGCTCATCCTGGTGGCCGCGGTGCTCGCCGCCGTCTTCATGGACAACATCGCCTCCGTCAGGAACGACACCGGCGCGGCCAAGGACGCCGCACGCGACGGGCACACCTGGATCATGTCCTTCCTGTACATCGGGACGTTCGGGTCGTTCATCGGCTACAGCTTCGCCTTCGGCCAGGTGCTGACCAACCAGTTCGGCCGCACACCCCTTCAGGCGGCGTACCTCACCTTCATCGGCCCGCTGCTCGGCTCGCTGATCCGGCCCGTCGGCGGCTGGCTCGCCGACCGCTACGGCGGCGCCCGGATCACCCTGTGGAACTTCGTGGGCATGGCCGCGGCGACCGCCGTCCTCGTCGTCGCCAGCATGCAGAAGTCGCTCCCGCTGTTCGTCGCGGTGTTCGTCGTGCTCTTCGTACTCAGCGGGCTCGGCAACGGGTCGACGTACAAGATGATCCCCGGCATCTTCCAGGCGAAGGCCCTCGCCCTGGGGCTGAGCGCGGAGGAGGCGGCCGCGCACGGGCGGCGGCTGTCCGGCGCGTCCATGGGACTCATCGGCGCGGTGGGCGCGCTCGGCGGCGTCGGCATCAACCTCGCCTTCCGGCAGTCCTTCCTCTCCTACGGCTCCGGCACCGGCGCCTTCGTCACCTTCCTCGCCTTCTACGCGGTGTGCTTCGTGGTCACCTGGGCCGTATACCTTCGCCGCCCGGCCGCCGCCGGGGCACCGGCCACGGCCACCACGGAGGCGAAGCCCCAGCTCAGCTATGCCGAGGTGTGACGTAACACGCCCGACATCAAGCTGATCCGAGCCTGTCACGGCACGTTGACAGGCTCGGATCAGCCACACGCGGACGGCAGCGGGCCGCCGCGGACGAGAACGGGCCGCCGGGACGACGGCACCGGGCAGCACACCCCCGCACGACGACTCGACGAGCGCGAGACGAGAGCCATGTACGACGAACAGCAGCGACCGGACAACGGTCCCCTCGCCGGATTCACCGTGGGCGTGACCGCCGCGCGCCGGGCCGACGAGCTCAGCGCGCTGCTCCAGCGCCGCGGTGCCTCGGTGGTGCACGCGCCCGCCCTGCGGATCGTGCCGCTCGCCGATGACAGCGAACTGCTCGCCGCCACCAAGGAACTGCTCGACCAGGCGCCCGACGTCGTCGTGGCCACCACGGCCATCGGCTTCCGGGGCTGGGTCGAGGCCGCCGACGGATGGGGTCTCGGCGAGGACCTGCTGGGCAGACTGCGGGGAGTGGAACTGCTCGCCCGGGGCCCCAAGGTGAAGGGTGCGATCCGGGCCCAGGGCCTGACCGAGGACTGGTCCCCGTCGTCCGAGTCCATGGCCGAGGTGCTGGACCGGCTGCTGGAGGAGGGGGTCGAGGGACGGCGCATCGCCATCCAGCTGCACGGTGAGCCGCTGCCCGGGTTCGTGGAGTCGCTGCGCGCCGCGGGCGCGGAGGTCGTCGGCGTCCCGGTCTACCGGTGGCTGCCGCCGGAGGACCTCGGGCCGGTCGACCGGCTGCTGGACGCGGCCGTCACCCGCGGTCTGGACGCGCTCACGTTCACCAGCGCGCCGGCCGCCGCCTCCCTGCTGACGAGGGCGGAGGACCGGGGGCTGCTGCCCGAACTCCTCGACGCCCTGGGCCACGACGTGCTGCCCGCCTGTGTCGGGCCCGTCACCGCGCTGCCGCTGCAGGCCCGCGGCATCGACACCGTCCAGCCCGAGCGCTTCCGGCTCGGCCCCCTCGTCCAGCTGCTGTGCCAGGAACTCCCGGCACGCGCACGGGCGTTGCCCATCGCCGGGCACCGGGTGGAGATCCGCGGGCACGCGGTGATGGTGGACGGCACGCTGCGGCCCGTGCCGCCGGCCGGGATGTCGCTGCTGCGGGCGCTGTCGCGGCGGCCCGGCTGGGTCGTGGCCCGGGCCGAGCTGCTGCGCGCGCTGCCGGGCGCCGGCCGGGACGAGCACGCCGTCGAGACGGCGATGGCCCGGCTGCGTACCGCGCTCGGCGCTCCCAAGCTCATCCAGACGGTGGTCAAGCGCGGTTACCGGCTCGCGCTCGACCCGGTCGCGGACTCCAAGTACGCGGACGTGTGAGGCCTGCGGCACAGGAAGAGGGCGCGGGCGAGGAAGGCGAGCGCGAGCGTCGACAGCACCGCCCGTACGGCGTTCCACGCGACCCACGTGTCCTCGAACTTCTCCCGTACGGCGGCCGGATCGCCGATCTTCGCCGGGTCGCCGGCATTCGCCAGGTCGTCGTTGAGCGGGATGTTCACGGCGACGGTGACCAGGAAGGCCAGTCCGTAGGCGAGGAGGGCGGCGAGCACCCAGCGGCGCGCGCCGCCCTTCGTGCCGCGCAACTGCCATGCGGAGATCGCCGCGAGCACCGGCGCACCCAGGAAGCTCACGAAGAACACCGGGTTCTGGATCACGTCGTTGATGTTCTGCATGACCTCGATGAAGACGCGGTCGTCGCTGCGCGCCAGCGACGGCATGATGTCGCAGGCGAAGATGTAGAAGACCCCGGCGATCAGGCCCATCGCGACCGTGGCCGCACCCAGTACACCCCCGGCGGAGCTGTGCCGCCCCGTGCTGTTGTCCGTCATGTCTCTCAGTCAACCGGCGCCGCGGAACAGGTGACATGGCCCAGGCGCGCGGCCGCATAAGCGGGCGTCCAGCACGTGCCGGTGCCCGGTCCGGCGCGGGCAGGGGGATCCGGCGCCGTGTGGACGCGGTAAGGGAGCGGTACTGAGTCTTCCGGCCGGGCGCGCGGGCATGCACTGTAGGGGGTACGACCCTCACCGGCCCCTCACGGCGGTAACCCCAAGGCGGTGACAGGCACATGGCATCGGGCATGGCCACGGCCTCGTACGAGCTGCGGTTCGACTCCGGGCGGATCTGCCTGGACCTGACGGCGACCACCCATCCCGAGGAACGGCTCGACTCGGCCGCCCGGCTGCGCGCCTGGATCGCCGCCTCCGAGCTGGTCCCCGCGGGAACCCCGCTGGGCTCGGCCGACGCGGCGTGGCTCCTGGCCTTCAGGGAACTGCGCGGGCACGTCGCCCGGTTGGTGCGCGGAGAACTGGACGGACGGCCGGCCGACGCGGCACTCGCCCGCGTCAACGCGGCCGCCCTCGCCGCTCCGCCCGCCCCCTGGGCGGTACGCGCGGACGACGGTTCGCTGCACCGCAGGCTGCACGCCCCGCCCGGCTGCGCCGAACTGCTCTCCGTCGTCGCCCGGGACGCCCTCGACCTGGTCACGGATCCGACGGCGCGGGCGAGTCTGCGGCAGTGCGAGGGCGACAACTGCCCGATCGTCTACCTCGACACCTCGCGGGGCCGGCGCCGGCGCTGGTGTTCCAGCGAGGTGTGCGGAAACCGCGAGCGGGTGGCCCGGCACCGGCGCCGGGCGGCACTCGCCCGCGCCTGAGCAGCTGCCCGCGCCTGAGCAGCAGCCCGCGCCGGGTTTCGTCGCGCGGGGTGCCCGTCACCTCGCGGTACGCGACAACGGCCCCCGGCGCGCGGCAGGTCGGGACGTCCGGGCCGGTGTGATCCTGCCCACTCCGGCCCCCGGGCGGGTTTTCCGGCCGCGGACCGGAGTGCGGCCGGCAGATGACCCGTACGTGACCCCCCGACCGCAACCAGTTTTCAGAAAGCCCTTCAACCCCCTTTTCAAACCCCGATCAAGAAATATGTGCGGCCCCTTTGAACACACGCACGCCAGTGCACGTACCCGGGGATGAGCGACCGACTGGGGGAACCCCCGGACACCGGAGGTAGGCGTGCGCAAGGATTCCGCCGTGGCTGATGAACGAAGGCCAAGGGCCCGACATCGCATGTCCCAGTCCTCGTCGACCGAACCCGACGAGGAGCTGATGCGTGCGCTGTACCGGGAACACGCGGGGCCCCTGCTGGCGTATGTCCTGCGACTGGTCGCCGGAGACCGCCAGCGCGCCGAGGACGTCGTACAGGAAACGCTCATCCGTGCCTGGAAGAACGCCGGTCAGCTCAATCGAGCAACCGGTTCGGTACGCCCCTGGCTGGTGACGGTCGCCCGGCGCATCGTCATCGACGGCCACCGGAGCCGGCAGGCCCGGCCTCAGGAGGTCGACCCGTCGCCGCTGGAGGTCATCCCCGCGGAGGACGAGATCGACAAGGCGTTGTGGCTGATGACACTGTCGGACGCGTTGGACGACCTGACCCCTGCTCACAGGGAAGTTCTGGTCGAAACTTACTTCAAAGGGCGTACGGTCAATGAGGCGGCCGAAACCCTCGGCATCCCCAGCGGCACCGTGCGCTCCCGGGTGTTCTACGCCCTGCGCTCGATGAAGCTGGCTCTGGAGGAGCGGGGGGTGACGGCATGAACACATACGGGGGATACGGAACGGGTGGTCCAGGAGCCATGCAGGGTCCACGGGGACAGCAAGGCCCCGGCGACATTCACGAGACCGTCGGCGCCTACGCCCTCGGCATCCTCGACGACGCCGAGGCGACCGCCTTCGAGGCGCACCTCGCCACCTGCGAGTGGTGCGCCCAGCAGCTCGACGAGCTGGCCGGGATGGAGCCGATGCTCGCCGCGCTCGCGGACCTGCCCGCTTCCCAGGGCAGCCCGGCCATCGCCGAGTCCCTGTCCGCGCGCCCGAGCCCACGGCTCGCGGAGCGGCTGGTCGACGAGGTGTCCGAGCGGCGCGCCAAGAAGCGTCGGCGCGGCATGTACCTGGTGGCGGCGGCCGCGGCGCTGATCATCGGCGGCCCGCTGACCGTGATGGCGGTCAACGGCGGCAGCGACACCGGGACGAACATGCCCCAGGCGCACGCCACCAGCCCGGCCAAGGCGGCCTTCGAGGTCATGACCGACAAGAAGGAGGCGACGGACCCGAAGACCCAGGTCAACGCCGTCGTCGCGGTCGAGAAGAAGGACTGGGGCACCCACGCCGTCCTCCAGCTCAAGAACGTCACGGGCCCGCTCAAGTGCTCCCTGATCGCCGTCGGCAAGAACGGCGAGCGCGAGACGGTCACCTCCTGGGCCGTCCCGAAGTGGGGCTACGGCATCGCGAACGCGAAGACCGAAGAGGCGAAGAACCCGCTCTACGTGCACGGCGGCGCGGCCTTCTCGCCCAACCAGATCGATCACTTCGAGGTCATGACGTTCGACGGGAAGCGCCTCGTGGAGGTGGCCGCCTGAGCGAACCCCGGGCGCGCACGTAGCCTGCCGGGGTCCCCTTCGCGTACGGTTGACGGCTGCCCAGCACGTCAGAAGGGGGCCCGGTGGCCGCTCAGGCTCAGCAGGAAACCGCGCTCGGCTCGGTCCACGAACCCGTAGGGGACTCCACGCAGGAGGACTCCCTGCGGGACGATTCCGTACGGGACCGGGAGATCAGCGTCGAACAGGAACATCTGGACCGGGTGTACCGGCGCCTCGAGGAGAAGATCGACGAGGCGGAGTTCCTGATGAACGACGCCGCCCAGCGCGGGCAGGTCGGTACGCCGGGTGCGCTCGCCGAGCGGGACGCCCAGGTGTTCCGGGCGGGTGTCCACCTCAACCGCCTGAACAACGAATTCGAGGACTTCCTCTTCGGCCGGATCGACCTGCTGCTCGGCAAGGACGGCAAGAAGGGCCCGGACGGCGCGTACACCGCGGTCGAGCCCGCCGAGGGCGCGGTCCGCGAGGACGCGACCGGGCAGTACGCCGACATCGCGGAGACGCTGCACATCGGCCGGATCGGCGTCCTCGACGCGGAGTACGCGCCGCTGGTCATCGACTGGCGGGCGCCCGCCGCGGCGCCCTTCTACCGCTCCACCCCGGTCGACCCGGGCCGTGTCGTGCGCCGCCGGGTCATCCGCTCCAAGGGCCGCAAGGTGCTCGGTGTCGAGGACGACCTGATGCGCCCGGAGCTGAAGGCCTCTCTCGACGGCCGTGAACTCCCGGTGATCGGCGACGGCGCGCTGATGGCCGCGCTCGGCCAGGCCCGCAGCCACACCATGCGGGACATCGTGGCGTCGATCCAGGCCGAGCAGGACCTGGTGATCAGGGCGCCCGCCGCCTCGGTGACGTACGTCGAGGGCGGCCCGGGCACCGGCAAGACGGCGGTGGCCCTGCACCGGGCCGCATACCTGCTCTACCAGGACCGCCGCCGCTACGCGGGCGGCATCCTGATCGTCTCCCCGACCCCTTTGCTGGTCGCCTACACCGAGGGCGTCCTGCCCTCCCTCGGCGAGGAGGGCCAGGTCGCCATCCGCGCCATCGGCTCGCTGGTCGACGGCGCGGAGGCGACCCTGTACGACTCCCCGGCGGTGGCCCGGGCCAAGGGCTCGTACCGGATGCTGAAGGTGCTGCGGAAGGCGGCGCGGGGCGCGTTGGAGCCGGCGCCCGCCCAGGGGGGACGGTCCGGCCCGGCCGGCCGTTCCGCGCGGGGCGGCGAGGGCGCGGGCGGCACCGGGCAGCTCGCCTTCGGCGAGGAGCCCGGGACGCGGGACGACGCGGCGACGGCACCCACCCGACTGCGGGTGGTCGCCTTCGGCCGACGGCTGGAGCTGGAGGCCGCGGAACTGGACCGCATCCGGCGCAACGCGCTGGGCGGGACCGCGCCCGTGAACCTGCTGCGCCCGCGCGCCCGCAAGCTGCTGCTCGACGCGCTGTGGGCGCAGTCGGGGGCCGGGACCCGGCACACGGACCCGGAGCTGGCCGCCGAGCTGAGGTCGTCGTTCGACGAGGACATCATGTCCGAGGACTCCTTCGTCTCGTTCCTGGACGCCTGGTGGCCGGAGCTGACGCCGCGGGGCGTGCTGGCCGCCATGGCCGACGAGCGGCGGCTCGGGCGCTGGGCGCGGCGCATCCTGAACCCCGGCGAGGTGCGCCGGGTGGCCCGCTCGCTGAAGCGGGACGGGCTGTCCGTGCACGACGTGGCGATGCTGGACGAGCTGAACGCGATCCTCGGCACCCCGGCCAGGCCCAGGAAGCGGCGCGAGCTCGATCCGCTGGACCAGCTCACCGGTCTGGAGGAGCTGATGCCGGTGCGCGAGGAGTCGCAGCGCGAGCGCGCCGAGCGGCTCGCCCAGGAGCGGACCGAGTACGCGCACGTCATCGTCGACGAGGCGCAGGACCTCACGCCGATGCAGTGGCGGATGGTGGGCAGGCGGGGCCGGCACGCCACCTGGACCGTGGTCGGCGACCCGGCCCAGTCCTCCTGGTCCGACCCCGACGAGGCGGCCGAGGCGCGCGACGAGGCGCTCGGAACGCGCCCCAGGCGCCGGTTCACCCTCACCGTGAACTACCGCAACCCCGCCGAGATCGCCGAGCTCGCGGCCAAGGTCCTCGCCCTGGCCATGCCCGGCTCGCAGTCCCCGTCGGCGGTCCGCTCCACCGGTGTGGAGCCGCGCTTCGCGGTCGTGGAGGAATCGCTCGCCCGGACGGTGCGGGCCGAGGCCGCACGGCTCCTCGACCGCGTCGACGGCACCGTGGGCGTCGTCGTCGCCATGAACCGGCGCGAGGAGGCGGCCCGCTGGCTCGCCGGTCTCGGCGACCGCGTGGTGGCTCTCGGCAGCCTGGAGGCGAAGGGACTGGAGTACGACGCGACGGTCGTCGTCTCGCCCGCGGAGATCGCCGACGAGTCGCCGGCCGGCCTGCGTGTGCTGTATGTCGCGCTGACCCGTGCGACCCAGCAGCTGACGCTCGTGTCGGGCGAGCGGGACGAGCCGGACGCGGACGGGGTGCCGGACCTGCTGCGTGACTGAGCCCACGGGACCCCGTATGAACTTCCGGCGCGGGAATGGCCATACGGGATCTGTTTGTTAGCCTTGGTGTGGCACCGGCCCGATCCAAGCCCCCGGGCCCAACCTTCGTCGCTACGAGCGACCACTTGCCGCGAGGCGAGCATGGCGGGTCGGTGTCACTGAACGGAGCAGCACCGAAGAGGCCCACGTCATCCAGTGACGTGGGTCTCTTTGCTGTGCTCGCAAGTTCTCGTATGGTGGAAACAAGTTTCCGAAAGCACGCGACGGGTCGCGAACAAAACGTTCGCAATCCGGGGCGGCTACCGCGTACTCGGCGGTAGGTGCGACGATCGGACGGCATGACGCGACCCGGCAAGGCCGCGCAGTACACGCAGTACACGGTGAAAGCAGAGGAAGTCGGCCATGGCAACGGCGCCCAGCGTCTCCTACTCGATGACGGTCCGGCTGGAGGTGCCCGCGAGCGGAACCGCGGTCTCCCAGCTCACCACGGCCGTGGAGTCCTCCGGAGGCTCGGTGACCGGCCTCGACGTCACCGCCTCGGGGCACGAGAAGCTCCGCATCGACGTCACCATCGCGGCGACGTCCACCGGCCACGCCGACGAGATCGTCGAGAAGCTCCGCGGCATCGAGGGCGTCACCCTCGGCAAGGTCTCCGACCGTACGTTCCTCATGCACCTCGGCGGCAAGATCGAGATGCAGTCCAAGCACCCCATCCGCAACCGTGACGACCTCTCCATGGTCTACACGCCGGGTGTGGCCCGCGTCTGCATGGCGATCGCCGAGAACCCCGAGGACGCCCGCCGCCTCACCATCAAGCGCAATTCCGTTGCGGTCGTGACGGACGGCTCCGCCGTGCTCGGTCTGGGCAACATCGGCCCCAAGGCCGCGCTGCCCGTCATGGAGGGCAAGGCGGCCCTCTTCAAGCGGTTCGCCGGCATCGACGCCTGGCCGCTGTGCCTCGACACCCAGGACACCGACGCGATCGTCGAGATCGTGAAGGCGATCGCCCCCGGCTTCGCGGGCATCAACCTGGAGGACATCTCCGCGCCGCGCTGCTTCGAGATCGAGGCCCGGCTGCGCGAGGCCCTCGACATCCCCGTCTTCCACGACGACCAGCACGGGACCGCGATCGTCGTCCTCGCGGCCCTGACCAACGCACTTCGCGTGGCGGGCAAGGCGATCGGCGACATCCGCGTCGTCATGTCCGGCGCCGGCGCGGCCGGTACGGCCATCCTCAAACTGCTGATCGCCGCCGGTGTGAAGAACGCCGTCGTCGCCGACATCCACGGCGTCGTGCACGCGGACCGCGCGGACCTGGTGGACGCCGCCACGGACTCGCCGCTGCGCTGGATCGCCGACAACACCAACCCCGAAGGCCTCACCGGATCGTTGAAGGAAGCCGTCCGCGGCGCCGACGTCTTCATCGGCGTCTCCGCCCCGAACGTGCTCGACGGCGACGACGTGGCCGCCATGGCCGACGACGCCATCGTGTTCGCGCTCGCGAACCCCGACCCCGAGGTCGACCCGGCAATCGCCCGCCAGACGGCGGCAGTTGTGGCCACGGGACGCTCCGACTTCCCCAACCAGATCAACAACGTCCTGGTGTTCCCGGGCGTCTTCCGCGGACTCCTCGACGCCCAGTCGCGTACCGTCAACACGGAGATGATGCTGGCCGCCGCGACCGCCCTCGCGGACGTGGTGACCGAGGACGAGCTCAACCCGAACTACATCATCCCCAGCGTCTTCAACGACAAGGTCGCGGGAGCGGTCGCCGGAGCGGTGCGCAACGCCGCGAAGGCGGCGGGCGCGGCGCCCGCCGCGGAGTAGGCGCCCGGTACCCCGCGACCGGGTCCGCGCCCGGTGTTCCGGGGGCTGTGACGATGGCCACGGCCCCCCTCGCACCGGCGCGTCGCGGGACGCCGGGCTTGTGGGCGCCCCCTAAGGTGGCGGCCAGGTTCAGGCCTCGCAGGCCTTTTCGTGTGACTCCCAAGGGTGTTCGTGTGACTCCCAGGGGTGCCGGATTGGCTTTCCCGCCGCAGGTGGGGGCAGGATGCGTCTTCGGGCGCGAGGGTCTGGCCACGGACCCGGGTGCGGGGACCGAACGAGGACCCTGGCAGCATCGGCTTAGACGTGCCCGACATGCGGCTCCGCCGCGTGGCACGCCTCAATGGCAAGAAGAACACGGGAGTAAGAACATGAACCGCAGTGAGCTGGTGGCCGCGCTGGCCGACCGCGCCGAGGTGACTCGCAAGGACGCCGACGCCGTTCTGGCCGCGTTCGCCGAGACCGTCGGCGAGATCGTCGCCAAGGGCGACGAGAAGGTCACCATCCCCGGCTTCCTGACCTTCGAGCGCACCCACCGTGCCGCTCGCACCGCGCGCAACCCGCAGACCGGCGACCCGATCCAGATCCCGGCCGGCTACAGCGTGAAGGTCTCCGCGGGCAGCAAGCTCAAGGAAGCCGCCAAGGGCAAGTAAGCCCGCTTGTACGTCCTGTACGCCACGGGACGCGTACGAGGCGCAGCAACGCCAATGGGGCGGCCCCCCTTTCACCGGGGGCCGCCCCATTGGCGTACGTACGACGGTGACTAGCCGAGCGCCTTGCCCGGAAGCTCCACCTTCGCGCCGAGCTCGACGAGCTTCTCCATGAAGTTCTCGTAGCCGCGGTTGATCAGGTCGATGCCGTGCACCCGGGAGGTGCCCTGCGCCGCCAGCGCCGCGATGAGGTACGAGAAGCCGCCGCGCAGGTCGGGGATGACCAGGTCGGCGCCCTGGAGCCGGGTCGGGCCCGAAACGACGGCCGAGTGCAGGAAGTTGCGCTGGCCGAAGCGGCAGTCCGAGCCGCCGAGGCACTCGCGGTACAGCTGGATGTGCGCGCCCATCTGGTTGAGCGCGGACGTGAATCCGAGACGGGACTCGTAGACCGTCTCGTGGATGATCGACAGGCCGGTCGCCTGTGTCAGGGCGACGACCAGCGGCTGCTGCCAGTCGGTCTGGAAGCCCGGGTGGACGTCCGTCTCCAGCGCGATCGACTTGAGCTGGCTGCCCGGGTGCCAGAAGCGGATGCCCTCGTCGTCGATCTCGAACGCGCCGCCCACCTTGCGGTAGGTGTTCAGGAAGGTCATCATCGAGCGCTGCTGGGCGCCGCGGACGTAGATGTTGCCCTCGGTCGCCAGCGCCGCGGAGGCCCACGAGGCGGCCTCGAGGCGGTCCGGGAGCGCCGCGTGAGTGTAGCCGCCGAGGCTGTCGACACCGGTGATGCGGATGGTCCGGTCGGTGTCCATCGCGATGATCGCGCCCATCTTCTGCAGTACGCAGATGAGGTCCTCGATCTCCGGCTCCACGGCCGCGTTGGACAGCTCCGTGACGCCCTCCGCGAGCACCGCGGTCAGCAGCACCTGCTCGGTCGCGCCGACGGACGGGTACGGCAGCTTGATCTTGGTGCCGCGCAGCCGCTGCGGAGCCTCCAGGTACTGGCCGTCCGCGCGCTTCTCGATCCGCGCGCCGAACTGCCGCAGCACCTCGAAGTGGAAGTCGATCGGACGGCCGCCGATGTCGCAGCCGCCGAGGCCCGGGATGAAGGCGTGGCCCAGCCGGTGCAGCAGCGGGCCGCAGAACAGGATCGGGATGCGCGAGGAACCGGCGTGGGCATCGATGTCGGCGACGTTGGCGCTCTCGACGTGGGACGGGTCGAGCACCAGCTCGCCCGGCTCCTCACCCGGACGGACCGTCACACCGTGCAGCTGGAGCAGCCCGCGTACGACTCGCACGTCGCGGATGTCGGGAACATTGCGCAGCCGGCTCGGCGCGCTGCCCAGGAGGGCGGCGACCATGGCCTTGGGTACGAGGTTCTTCGCACCACGGACACGGATCTCGCCCTCGAGCGGGGTTCCGCCGTGGACAAGCAGGACATCGTCATTGACGGTCATGTATCTCGCGTTCCGATGAGTTGGGCAGGTGTGAGCGGTCGGCAGGCCCGTCGTGCAGGAGCCGAGAGGCTAGGGTAATCGCCGCCCACCCCCCCTCAGAAAGCCCAAGGACCACTCAGGTCCGTCATAGCTTTGCCACAACACGAACCGTTCCGAATCGGGCACACGGGGTCACCGGAACCGGCGTGCGCGGGGGGCGCTCCTCTGCGCCCTGAGCTGCATTCACTCCCTTACGGGCATTGGCTCCCCATGTGGAGGGAAGATGCGGGATCATGTCTGGCATGACCGAGGTGTCCTCGCTCACAGGGCGGCTGCTCGTGGCCACGCCCGCCCTGGCGGACCCGAACTTCGACCGCGCGGTGGTGCTGCTCCTCGACCACGACGAGGAGGGCTCGCTCGGTGTCGTCCTCAACCGGCCCACCCCCGTGGACGTCGGCGACATCCTGGAGGCGTGGGCCGACCTGGCCGGCGAGCCCGGCGTCGTCTTCCAGGGCGGACCGGTGTCGCTGGACTCGGCCCTCGGCGTGGCGGTGATCCCGGGCGGCGGGGCCGGCGAGCGTGCCCCTCTGGGCTGGCGGCGCGTGCACGGCGCGATCGGTCTGGTGGACCTGGAGGCCCCGCCCGAGCTGCTCGCCTCGGCCCTCGGCTCGCTGCGCATCTTCGCGGGATACGCGGGCTGGGGTCCCGGCCAGCTGGAGGACGAACTCGTCGAGGGCGCCTGGTACGTGGTCGAGTCGGAGCCGGGCGACGTCTCCTCCCCGTCGCCGGAGCGCCTGTGGCGCGAGGTCCTGCGGCGCCAGCGCAACGAGCTCGCGATGGTCGCGACGTACCCGGACGACCCTTCGCTCAACTGATGCCCGTGCGCTTCAGTACCCTTGCACTCATGAGCACTCTTGAGCCTGAGACCCAGCCCCAGCGAGGCACGGGGACGGGGACCCTCGTGGAGCCGACGCCGCAGGTGTCGCACGGCGACGGGGACCACGAGCGCTTCGCCCACTACGTCCAGAAGGACAAGATCATGGCGAGCGCCCTCGACGGCACGCCCGTCGTGGCCCTCTGCGGCAAGGTGTGGGTCCCGGGCCGTGACCCGAAGAAGTACCCCGTGTGCCCCATGTGCAAGGAGATCTACGAGTCCATGGGCGCCGGTGGCGACAAGGGCAAGGACGGCGACAAGAAGTAGCGCCGCCGCGCCCCCGGGCGCGGCAGGTCGCGCGCTGAGCAAGGCCGCGGCCCCCCGAGTCGGGGTGCCGCGGCTTTGTCGTGCCCGGGGGCGGGGCGCCGCGGTGCGCTGACGCCCGCCCCGGCGCCGGGCGGCGCCGCGGTCCGATGGAGCCCGGGGCCCGGTGTACGCCGGCCGGAGAAGGGCCCCTGCGCGCGACGGCCTGCGGTGGAGAGCCCCCGCGCGCGACGGCCGCGGGGGAGGGCCCCGGCGCGTGGCGGCGAGCGGGAGCGCGGCACGCGCCGGCCCGGAGCGTGGCGGCGGGGAGGGCCCGGCGCGCGGCGTCCGTGCGGCCCGGTGGCGGGCCGGCGTTGCACGGAGTGCGTCCCGTGGTCACAGAGTGGTTGAGACCTCTTGTGGGCATGTTCATGTACTCCATAGCCTCCGTGTGTTGTACAGAGCGAAACCGCCATTGCGCATGTTGCAACGCGCCCCCCATCGGAGGATGCTCGTGAAGCTCTCTGTCCGAACGGCCGCCGCTGTCGCGGCCCTTGCCGTCGCCACCGCCTGCGCCCCCCAGACCTCGGGCGGCTCCTCCTCCGGCAAGGACGAGAAGACGGGCACCCTGCGCGTCTGGCTCTTCCAGGAGGTCGACAACGCGCCGAAGCAGAAGGTCGTCGACGCGGCTGTCGCCGCCTTCAAGAAGACGCACGAGGGCGTCAAGGTCACCGTCGAGTACATCCCCGTGGAGACCCGCGCCCAGCGCGTCAAGGCCGCCTTCAACGACCCGAAGAGCGCCCCCGACGTCATCGAGTACGGCAACACGGACACGGCCGGCTACGTGAAGGACGGCGGACTCGCCGACATCACGAAGGAGTTCAACGGCTGGAGCGAGGCCAAGGACACCGACCCGACCGCCCGGCAGTCGGTGACGGTCGACGGGAAGATCTACGGCGCCCCGTACTTCGTCGGCGTCCGCGCCCTCTACTACCGCACCGACGTCCTCAAGGACCTCGGCCTCGAAGTCCCGAAGACACAGGACGAGTTGGCCGAGACCGCCCGGAAGATCCACGCGGCCAGGCCCGACCTGTACGGCCTCGCGGTCGGCGGCGCCTACACGTACGGCGCCATGCCGTTCATCTGGTCCCGCGGCGGTGAACTCGCCGAGGGCAAGGGCGGGTCGTACTCCTCCACCATCGACAGCGCACAGGCCCAGAAGGGCATCAAGGCCTACACCTCGCTGTTCGGTTCAGCGAACTGTCCCGCCGCCAAGTGCGCGGGCATGGGCGGCAACGACACGGTGACCGCCTTCGCCTCGGGCAAGGCGGGCATGGCCATCGGCGGCGACTTCAGCCATGCGGCGATCGAGGCCGGGAAGGTCAAGGGCAAGTACGCGGTCGTGCCGCTGCCCGGAGTGAAGCCCGGCTCGGTGGCGCCCGCCTTCGCCGGCGGCAACAACATCGGCGTACTGAAGAGCACCTCGCACCGCACGCTGGCGGTGGACCTGATGAAGCAGCTGGCGTCCAAGAAGACCCAGGGCGCGCTCTTCGACGCGATGGGCTTCCTGCCGACCTACACCGACGTGCGGCAGGAGGTCGCGGCCGAGGAGCCCTTCGTCGAGCCCTTCGTCAAGACCCTCGCCTCGGGCGCCAAGTTCGTGCCGGCCTCGCCCGCCTGGGCGCAGATCGACGCCTCGCTCGTCCTGCCGACGATGTTCCAGGAGGTCATCAGCGGCAAGAAGGACGTGGCCGCCGCCTCGAAGGACGCGGCCGAGAAGATGAACGACGCCTTCAGCTCCGTGGGCTGATCCGATGACGCACGACGCACTCGCCGAGCGGGCCGCGCGCGCCCCGGTCACCAAGGCGGCCCCGCGCCGTCCCGGGCGCCGGGGCGGCCCGCCCGCCCGGTCCCGGCGCACGGGCAGCCGCTGGACCCCCTGGCTCTACCTCGCCCCCGCCCTCGCCGTCCTCGGCGGCCTGCTCGTCTACCCGATCTACCAGCTCGGCCTGATCTCGTTCCTGGAGTACACCCAGGCGCAGGTCAGCGGCGGGCAGCCGACCACGTTCCAGGGGTTCGGCAACTACGCGGCGCTCTTCGCCGACGACCAGTTCTGGCAGGTGCTCCTCGCGACCGTGCTGTTCGCGGCGGCCTGCGTGCTGGCGACGCTGGCCGCCGGCTGCGCGCTCGCGGTGCTGCTGACCCGGGTGCGGGCGGTGCCGCGGCTGGCGCTGATGCTGGCCGCGCTCGGCGCCTGGGCGACACCGGCCGTCACGGGCTCCACGGTCTGGCTGTTCCTCTTCGACCCCGACTTCGGACCCGTCAACCGGGTCCTCGGGCTCGGCGACCACTCGTGGACGTACGGACGGCTCAGCGCCTTCGCGCTCGTACTGCTCGAAGTGGTCTGGTGCTCCTTCCCGTTCGTGATGGTGACCGTGTACGCGGGGATCCGCGCGGTGCCGGGCGAGGTGCTGGAGGCCGCCGCCCTGGACGGCGCCTCGCAGTGGCGGATCTGGCGCTCGGTGCTGGCGCCGATGCTCCGGCCGATCCTCGTCGTCGTCACCATCCAGTCGGTCATCTGGGACTTCAAGGTCTTCACGCAGATCTACGTGATGACGAACGGCGGCGGCATCGCGGGCCAGAACCTGGTCCTGAACGTGTACGCCTACCAGAAGGCGTTCGCCGCCTCGCAGTACAGCCTCGGCTCCGCGATCGGCGTGGTCATGCTGGTGCTGCTGCTGGCGGTCACGCTGGTGTACCTGCGGCTGCTGCGCAGGCAGGGGGAGGAACTGTGAGCATTCTGCGCGGAGTCGTCCGCCGTCCCCGCCGACCGTGGAGGCTCGCCGCCGAGGCGTCCGCACTGCTGATCGCCGTCGTGGTCGCCTTCCCCCTCTACTGGATGGTGCTCAGCGCCTTCAGACCGGCCGGGGAGATCGAGTCCACCGAGCCGCGGCCCTGGACGCTTTCGCCTTCGCTGGATTCCTTCCGGCGCGTCTTCGGGCAGCAGGAATTCGGCCGCTACTTCCTCAACAGCCTTGCCGTGGCGGGAACCGTCGTCATCGTCTCCGCGCTCGTGGCGTTTCTCGCGGCGACGGCCGTGACGCGATTCCGCTTCCGGTTCCGGACCACCCTGCTGATCATGTTCCTGGTCGCGCAGATGGTGCCCGTCGAAGCCCTGACGATCCCCCTCTTCTTCCTCATGCGGGACCTCGGCCAGCTGAACACGCTGGGCTCGCTGATCCTGCCGCACATCGCCTTCTCGCTGCCCTTCGCCATCTGGATGCTGCGCGGTTTCGTAAAGGCCGTGCCCGAGGCGCTGGAGGAGGCCGCCTACATCGACGGGGCGAGCCGCGCGCGATTCCTCTGGCGGATTCTGTTCCCCCTGGTCTTCCCGGGCCTGGTGGCCACGAGCGTCTTTTCCTTCATCTCGGCCTGGAACGACTTCCTGTTCGCCAAGTCCTTCATCATCAGCGACACCTCGCAGTCGACCCTGCCGATGGCGCTGCTCGTGTTCTACAAGCCGGACGAGCCGGACTGGGGCGGCGTCATGGCCGCCTCCACGGTGATGACGATTCCGGTACTGATCTTCTTCGTACTCGTACAACGACGGCTCGTCGCCGGACTCGGCGGAGCGGTGAAGGACTGACTGACGTGAGTGATGTGATCCCGGCGCCGCGCGCCGTCGACGAATCCGTGCCCGGCGAGGTCCGCCTCGGCGCCGACACCACGCTGTGGGCCGCGCCCGGCACGGGCACCGCCGAACGCTGGCTGCGCTCCACCCTCGGCGCGGCGCTCGGTCTGGGCCTGCCACCAGGGCCGCAGGACGCCCGCGACGCCGTACGGCTGGTCCTCGACGACGCCCTGGAGCCCGAGGCCTACCGGCTCCGCGCCGTCGCCGGGGAGGGCGTGGAGATCCGTGGCGGCGACGCGGCCGGCGTCTTCTGGGGGGCGCAGACGCTGCGTCAGCTCCTCGGTCCCGACGCCTTCCGCCGCGCCCCCGTCCGGCCGGGCACGACGTACGCCCTCGCTCAGCAGGTGATCGAGGACGCCCCCCGATTCCCCTGGCGCGGCGTCATGCTCGACGTCTCACGCCACTTCCTGCCCAAGGATGCGGTGCTGCGCCATCTCGATCTGATGGCCGCCCACAAACTCAACGTCTTCCACTTCCACCTCACCGACGATCAGGGGTGGCGTGTTCAGATCAAGAAGTACCCGAGGCTGACCGAGGTCGGGTCCTGGCGGGCGCGCACGAAATTCGGTCACCGCGCCTCACCGCTGTGGGACGAGAAGCCGCACGGAGGCTTCTACACGCAGGACGACATCCGCGAGATCGTGGCGTACGCGGCCGAGCGGCATATCGCCGTCGTCCCCGAAATCGACGTACCGGGCCACTCGCAGGCGGCCATCGCCGCGTATCCGGAACTCGGCAACACCGACGTCGTCGACACGGCCTCCCTGAGCGTCTGGGACAACTGGGGTGTCTCCGAAAACGTACTCGCCCCCACCGACAACACACTGCGGTTCTACGAGGGGGTGTTCGAGGAACTCCTCGACCTGTTCCCGGCGGACCCCGCGCGCTTCCCGCGGTTCTCCGAGTTCTTCCACATCGGCGGGGACGAGTGCCCCAAGGACCAGTGGCGGCAGTCCCCGGCGGTCCAGGCGCGCATCGAGGAACTCGGACTCGCGGACGAGGACGCGTTGCAGTCCTGGTTCGTCCGGCACTTCGACAACTGGCTGTCCGCGCGCGGGCGTCGGCTCATCGGCTGGGACGAGATCCTTCAGGGCGGGCTCGCCGAGGGCGCGGCCGTCTCCTCGTGGCGCGGCTACGAGGGCGGCGTCACGGCCGCCCGCGCCGGCCACGACGTCGTCATGTGCCCCGAACAGCACGTGTACCTGGACTACCGTCAGGACGGCGGCGAGGACGAGCCGGTGCCCATCGCCTACGTCCGCACCCTGGAGGACGTCTACCGCTTCGAACCGGTGCCGGCGGGGCTCACGCCCGAGCAGGAAGCCCATGTGCTGGGCACTCAGGCGAACGTGTGGACCGAGGTGATGGAGGACCGGGCACGCGTCGACTACCAGACGTTCCCGCGGCTCGCGGCCTTCGCCGAGGTCGCCTGGAGCACCCTGCCCGCCCCCGCCGCACGGGACTTCGCCGCCTTCGAGCGGCGGATGGCCACCCACTACGGTCGGCTCGACGCCCTGGGAGTGGCCTACCGTCCGCCCACCGGACCGCTGCCGTGGCAGAAGCGACCGGGTGTGCTCGGACGTCCGATCGAGGGGGCGCCCCCAAACGTGTGAGGTGACTCCTCACCGGTGTGTCACACGACGTTCACCCCGGCACCGCGGCCTCACGAGGAAAAAGGCGCCCAAGGATCACCGAAGAGTGGCAATTCGCTCTCATTGGCGATGCTGTACGAAAACGGACCATCTCGCTGGTGAGGGGGGCGAATGCCTCCTAGCGGACCCCCGCGTCGAGGTCCGGGGAAGATGTGCCAGAGTTGCCACGTCCGCCCTGTCAGCACGTACCGTACGGCAGCACAGGTGGGACCAGGTGGGGCAGCGGGAAGGGGCAGCCGGTTTGACCACGCACGCACCGCAGGCGGCGCAGGCCGTGACGCTGCCCGCCTCGCTGGACGAGGCGGTCGCGGCTCTGGCAGCCATGCCCGCCGCCGTCCCCGTCGCCGGCGGCACCGACCTCATGGCCGCCGTCAACTCCGGACAGCTACGGCCCGCCGCCCTCGTCGGCCTCGGCCGGATCAGCGAGATCCGCGGCTGGCAGTACCAGGACGGCCACGCGCTGCTCGGCGCCGGCCTCACCCACGCCCGCATGGGACGACCCGACTTCGCGGCGCTCATCCCGGCGCTGGCCGCTGCCGCGCGCGCGGCCGGACCGCCGCAGATCCGCAACGCCGGCACCCTCGGCGGCAACATCGCGAGCGCCGCCCCGACCGGCGACGCGCTGCCCGTGCTGGCCGCCCTGGAGGCCACGCTGATCGTCGCGGGCCCGGGCGGAGCCCGCCGCGAGATCCCCGTCTCGCACCTGCTGGCCGGCATGGAGATGCTCCGCGGCGGCGAGCTCATCGGCTACGTACGCGTGCCGCTGCTGCACGCCCCGCAGGTCTTCCTCAAGGCGACCGGACGCACCGGGCCCGGCCGCGCCGTCGCCTCGGTGGCGCTCGTCCTGGACCCGGCGCGACGCGGCGTGCGGTGCGCCGTCGGGGCCATAGCGCCGATGCCGCTGCGCCCCCTGGACGCCGAGGCGTGGGTCGCCCAGCTGATCGACTGGGACAACAGCCGCTCGATCGTGCCCGAGGCGCTCCACGCGTTCGGCGAGTACGTCGCCGCGGCCTGCATCCCGGATCCGGGACCCGCCGAGGACGGCTCCCCGGGGCAGCTTCCGCCCGCCGTACTGCACCTGCGGCGCACCGTCGCCGCGCTGGCCCGACGAGCACTGGGGAGGGCGCTGTCGTGACCGACGACCAGCACGGAGAGGGCACCCCGCGGAGCGGGGGCCGCTGGGACCCGCTGCCCCAGGGCGACTACGACGACGGGGCCACCGCCTTCGTCAAGCTCCCCGAAGGGGGCATCGAAGCCCTCCTCGCCGAACGGGAGAGCCCGCTCGCGGCCCCCGGCCACGGCTACGTGCCCCCGCAGATCAGCGTGCAGCCCGCGACCCCGGACGCCACCGACCCGGCCGCCACCGGGACCTGGAACGTGCCCGCCGGGTCCGCGGACTGGCCGGAGCCGGGCACCGGGGCCCAGGACGCCCCGGACGACCGGTTCTCGTACCAGCCGCCCGCCACCGGACAGTGGGACTTCAGCGAGGCCGCCCAGGAGGGCACCGCCCCCGGCCACGACGTGACCGGCCAGTGGTCCATCCCCGTCGCCGGAGGTGACCTCCCGGACGAATCGGGCGAGTTCACCACGTCGGCGCTCGTCGAGCAGTGGGGCGGGAACCCGCCCGCCACCCTCCCCGGCGGCGCCGCCGCGCCCTGGGCGTCCGAAGCCATCGGTCAGGCGTGGACCGCCGAGCCGCCGCAGGGGCCCGCTGGGGGCTCCGGGAGCGCCTCGACGCACCCGCACCCGCACGCGCCCGCCCAGGACGCCCAGGAGCCCACCGGGCCCGCGCACGAGGCCCCCGAGGAGACCGGCACGGCCGACCCCGCCGGGCCGGCGGAGCACGCGCAGGACCGGGCGCACGAGGCCGCCGCGGCATCCGACGACACCCGGACCGGTACGCCCGCCCCCGAGGCGGACACCGAGGCCGGCACGGCCCACGACGCGGAGGCCGCCGCCGCACCCTCGAACGACGAACACCCCCTCGCCTCGTACGTCCTGAGCGTCAACGGCGCGGACCGCCCCGTCACCGACGCCTGGATCGGCGAGTCGCTGCTCTACGTCCTGCGCGAGCGCCTCGGCCTCGCCGGCGCCAAGGACGGCTGCTCGCAGGGCGAGTGCGGCGCCTGCAACGTCCAGGTCGACGGCCGGCTCGTCGCCTCCTGCCTGGTGCCCGCCGTCACCGCGGCGAGCAGCGAGGTGCGCACCGTCGAGGGCCTGGCCGCCGACGGACAGCCCTCCGACGTGCAGCGCGCGCTGGCCAGGTGCGGCGCCGTGCAGTGCGGCTTCTGCGTCCCGGGCATGGCGATGACCCTGCACGACCTGCTGGAGGGCAATCCCGCGCCGACCGAGCTGGAGACCCGTCAGGCACTGTGCGGCAACCTCTGCCGCTGCTCCGGCTACCGGGGCGTCCTGGACGCCGTCCGCGAGGTCGTCGCCGAACGCGAGGCGCACTCCGCCACCGATGCCACGCCGGACGTCGACGAGGCCCGCATCCCGCACCAGGCGGGCCCCGGAGCGGGCGGCGTCAACCCGGCGGCCTACGAAGCGGGCTCCTTCGAGGACACTTCTCCGTACGACCCCCAGGCGCCGCATGAGCAGCCGTACGGCCAGGACGGAGGCCAGGCGTGAGCAACGAAACCGTCACCGCGACACCGGCGGTGCCCGACACGGGCCCCGAGCCCCTGCCGCACGGGATCGGCGTCTCGCTGCCCCCCGCGGACGCCCGCGCCAAGACCGAAGGCACCTTCCCGTACGCCGCCGACCTGTGGGCCGAGGGCCTGCTGTGGGCCGCCGTCCTCAGGTCGCCGCACCCCCACGCGCGCATCGTGTCCATCGACACCAGCCACGCGCGCGAGATGCCCGGCGTACGCGCGGTCGTCACCCACGAGGACGTGCCCGGCAACCCGCTGCACGGCCGCGGCAGAGCCGACCGCCCGGTGTTCGCCTCCGAGGTCGTCCGCCACCACGGCGAGCCCATCGCGGCCGTCGCCGCCGACCACCCCGACACCGCCCGCATGGCCGCCGCCGCCGTCATCGTCGAGTACGAGGTGCTCGACGCGGTGACCGACCCGGAGCTCGCCTTCGAGGCCGAACCCCTGCACCCCGACGGCAACCTGATCCGCCACATCCCGCTGCGCCACGGCGACCCGGACGCGGTCGGCGAGATCGTCGTCGAGGGCCAGTACCGCATCGGCCGCCAGGACCCGGCACCCATCGGCGCGGAAGCCGGCCTGGCCGTGCCCCGCCCCGACGGCGGCGTCGAGCTCTACCTCGCCTCCACCGACCCGCACACCGACCGCGACACCGCCGCCGCCTGCTACGGCCTGGAACCCGAACGCGTGAAGGTCGTCGTCACCGGCGTCCCCGGCGCCACCGCCGACCGCGAGGACCAGGGCTTCCAGCTGCCCCTCGGCCTGCTCGCGCTGAAGACCGGCTGCCCGGTCAAACTCACCGCCACGCGCGAGGAGTCCTTCCTCGGCCACGCCCACCGGCACCCCACGCTGCTGCGCTACCGGCACCACGCCGACGCCGAGGGCAAGCTGGTGAAGGTCGAGGCGCAGATCCTGCTCGACGCCGGCGCCTACTCCGACACCTCCGCCGAGTCGCTGGCCGCCGCCGTCGCCTTCGCCTGCGGCCCCTACGTCGTCCCGAACGCCTTCATCGAGGGCTGGGCCGTACGCACCAACAACCCGCCCTCCGGCCACGTGCGCGGCGAGGGCGCCATGCAGGTCTGCGCCGCCTACGAGGCGCAGATGGACAAGCTGGCCAAGAAGCTCGGCGTCGACCCGGCCGAACTGCGCCTGCGCAACGCCATGGCCACGGGCGACGTGCTCCCGACCGGACAGACGGTGACGTGCCCGGCCCCGGTCGCCGAACTGCTCCAGGCCGTACGGGACCACCCGCTCCCCGCGCTCCCCAAGGACACGCCCGAGGACGAGTGGCTGCTGCCCGGCGGGCCCGAGGGCGCGGGCGAGCCCGGCGCCGTGCGCCGCGGCGTCGGCTACGGCCTCGGCATGGTCCACATGCTCGGCGCCGAGGGCGCCGACGAGGTCTCGACGGCCACCGTGAAGGTCCACGACGGCGTCGCCACGGTGCTGTGCGCGGCCGTGGAGACCGGCCAGGGCTTCACCACGCTGGCCCGGCAGATCGTCCAGGAGACGCTCGGCATCGACGAGGTGCACGTCGCACCCGTCGACACCGACCAGCCCCCGGCTGGCGCGAGCTGCCGGGGCCGCCACACCTGGGTGTCCGGCGGAGCCGTGGAGCGCGCGGCCAAGATGGTCCGCACCCAGCTGCTCCAGCCCCTGGCGCACAAGTTCGGGATGTCGACCGAACTGCTCCAGATCACCGACGGCAAGATCACCTCGTACGACGGGGTGCTGTCCACCACGGTCACCGAGGCGATGGACGGCAAGGAGCTGTGGGCGACCGCGCAGTGCCGCCCCCACCCGACCGAGCCGCTCGACGAGGCCGGCCAGGGCGACGCCTTCGTGGGCCTGGCCTTCTGCGCGATCCGCGCGGTCGTGGACGTCGACATCGAGCTCGGCTCCGTACGGGTCGTGGAACTGGCGCTCGCCCAGGACGTCGGCCGGGTGCTCAACCCGGCGCAGCTCGCCGCCCGCATCGAGGCGGGCGTCACCCAGGGCGTCGGCGCCGCGCTGACGGAGAACCTGCGCACGGCCCGTGGCCTCGTCCGCCATCCCGACCTGACCGGATACGCCCTTCCCACCGCCCTGGACGCCCCCGACATCCACATCGTCAAGCTCGTCGAGGAGCGCGACGTCGTCGCCCCCTTCGGCGCCAAGGCGGTCAGCGCGGTGCCGGTCGTGACGTCCCCGGCGGCGGTCGCCTCCGCCGTGCGGGCGGCGACGGGCCGTCCCGTCAACCGCCTGCCGATCCGCCCGCAGGCGGCCGTGGTGACGGGCGCGTGAGCACGCCCGGGCCGACGGCGGACGACCCCGCGCAGGCCCCCGGGAACGGGGAGCCGCGGTACGAGCCCGCGCCCGGCGTCGGGAAACTGGCGCTCTGGGTACTGGTGTTCGTCCTGGCCGCCGTGGTCGTCGTCGCGGGCGGCGTGTACTTCGGCTGAGCGGCGGACCGCCGGAACCCGAGTATCAGCATCAATGTCAGTGCCGCGGCGTATGGTTCTCGGACATGGGGAACCGCCGCGGGACGCGGAGCTGTTCCCCACAGGGGGAAGCACGATGCGTTCACATGCGCGGGGGAGCCATGAGCACGACTGACACCGGCGTCGGCGGTGCGATCACACTGACGGACGACGAGCTGGACCCGTACGTCACGCACAAGGGGACGCGGCACCTGCTGAGCGGCCCCGGACTGCCCCACGACGGCGCGCTGCTGGCGTTCGGCGCACTGCGCGAGCACGGCCTGCGGCGGCTCACGGACCTCGCGGGCGACGCCGACAGACTTGCCGGCGAGCTCCGGGACCAGGTCGTCGTGGGAGCCCTGCGCAGCCTGGACCGGGACCTGGAGTCCATCGTGCTCGACGGCACGACCGGGGAGATCTCCACGACGTACATCGGCGGCCACCCGGCCCCCATGGACCTGACCCCGCTGGCCCCCTCCCTGGAGGCCCTGCTGCGCTTCGCCACGGTCACGGAGGAACTGTCCTCGCCCCGCTCCCGGTTCGGCTCCCGGACGGTCACGGAGGAACTGTCCGCACCCCGCGCCCAGTTCGGGCCCAAGGCCGTCACGGCGGCCTCGGAGCGGCTGACCGCCGTCTTCGCCGAGGCCGCGGGGGACCGGGTGCCGCCGTTCTGGCGGATGGCCGCGCTGATCCGCCCGCTCACCCGGATCGCGGGCCCCGGCGACGGACTCGTCCTCGACCTGCCGAAGCGGCTGCTGGACGAGGAGTTCGGCGCGGGCGGGATCATGCGGTTCGAGGACGTCGACTTCCCGTCCGCGCTCACCCACGAGCCGACCCGCCGCTTCCTGCGCGAGACCGGGCTGCCGGAGGACGGTTTCCTCTTCCAGCTCGACACGGAGGTGCCGCTGCCGGCCCTCACCGAGTACTACGCCGACGAGCGCCCCGGCGAGTTCTCCGCCGACGAACTCCCCGCCGGCGCCGACCGTCTGATACGCCTCGGCGACCTGGTGGAGGACATCAGTCTCGTGGTGGACGGCGGCACGGGCGCGGTCCTCGCCTGGAGCGAGCCGGACCTCACCCTCCGCCCGCTCAACGCCGACATCTCCACCCTCGCCTTCACGCTCTGGCTGCTGCACCGCGAGAAGGCCCTCGACGCGGCCCACGACCTCAGCGACACCTACGAGCAGCTCGCCGCCACGATGTCCCAGACCCTCGCCACGGTCGATCCCGTCGCCTGCGACCCGACCCCGACCCTGCCCGGCGACGACGGCCGCCGCTACTGGCCGGAGACCTTCGACGACCAGGCGAGGGGACTGCTGTACGCGTGAGGTCCGGGGACGTGGACCTTGACGGTGGGGACGCGGTTCGTGCCGATGCCGCTCGTCAGGTCGACGGACTCATCTGGGAGCAGAGCTGTCCGGGGAGCGGCAACCGTCGCGCAAGCGCGTGTGCGTGGACCGCAGGCCCAGGCCCAGATTTCTCCGCGCATGCCTTCCCGAGTCTGCGCCGCCAACGGCCCGGCCGGCTCCGGGCCGCCGGTCGCGTGTTGTCCCTCTCGGAACCACACTGGTCAGTGAGGCTGCCGCTGGAGGAGCGTGCCCACGACGGAAGGACGGACTCATGCCCACGGACACGCATCCCGGTCCGCTCCGATTCCTGGTCTTCGGGGCGGCACTGCGGTCCGATTCGGCCAACGCCCGCCTCGCCTCCCTCGTGGCCCGGCTCATCTCCGACACCGGTGCCGCTGTCGACCTCGCCGCAATGCGCGACTTCGACATGCCCTTGTACGACGGTGACACGGAGGCAACCGAAGGGCTGCCGCACGGTGCCCTCACCCTGCGCGACCGACTCGAGCAGAGCGACGCCTTCGTCATCTCCTCGCCGGAGTACAACGCCTCCGTGCCTGGAGTATTGAAGAACGCGATCGACTGGGTCTCCCGTGTCCGGCCGCAGCCGTTCAAGACCAAGCATGCGATGCTCGTCTCCGCGTCGCCGTCCCTGGTCGGCGGCAACCGCGGGCTGTGGGCCCTGAGAATTCCCCTGGAGCACCTGGGCACCCGTGTCTACCCGGACATGTTCAGCGTGGCCAACAGCTACGAGGCCTTCACCGAGGACGGAACGCTGGCCGACCCGGGGCTGCAGCAACGCCTCACAGAGACCGTGTCGGGTTTCCTCAGCCTCGTCGAGGCGGACGTGCGCTACGTCTGCCTGGAACGCCGGTGGTACGAATTCCTGGGAGACCGCACCGAGGCAGCCATCACCCAACGTGCCGAGGCATGATGCCGGGACGCCATGAGGCACCGCGCCCGGAGCGTCGGTACGGGGGAAGCTGATCCTCGGTGCCCCGAGCGGGCCACGGACGACTGAGGGGCGGCGCCCATGTGGAGTGCCGCCCCTCACCTTTCGTCTGGTCAGGCAGGTGGAGGCCGTGGCGGGAATTGAACCCGCGTAACTCGCTTTGCAGGCGAGCCCCTGAGCCACTCGGGCACACGGCCGGAATCAGGTGCGGCACGGCTCACTCGTTCCGAACCCGATGAGTCGACCGTAGGGGCGGGTGACGACGGGGCTCAAGGGCTGCGGGGGCGCTGCAACGCGACTGCCATACGCCGTTCATGAACGGGCGGGCGGCACGCGGGGAGACGTACCGGCGGGCGCCTCGCGGCGCACCGAGCGGCGAGCGGTACGCCGAGCGCCGGGCGGTGCCCCGAGCGGTGCGGTGGTGCCCCGAGCGGTGCGGTGGTGCGCCGAGCGGTGCGGTGGTGCGCCGAGCGGTGCGGTGGTGCGCCGAGCGGTGCGGTGGTGCGAACCCAGTGGACGGGGCCTTGATGCGGGCCCGGTGGGCGCGTGGAACGGGCTGGTCGTACGACCAAAGGCCCAGTGGATCACCGTCTTCGGACAGGGGCCAGGGCGGTCCCCGGCCTCCTACGCTGACGGCCATGACCGCCCTGGAAGCCCGCGATGCCACGACCGCCCCGTCACCGGACGAGGGCGGCGTGCTGAGCCGGCCCCACCGGGCGCTGAGTATCGGCATCGTGTCCGTGGTGCTGGTGATCGCCTTCGAGGCGACGGCCGTCGGCACGGCGATGCCCGTGGCGGCGCGGGACCTGGACGGGGTGTCGCTGTACGCGTTCGGGTTCTCGGGGTACTTCACGACGAGCCTGTTCGGGATGGTCCTCGCCGGCCAGCTGTCCGACCGGGACGGCCCGCTGGCGTCCCTCACCGCCGGTATCGCGTCCTTCGCGGCGGGGCTGCTCGTGTCCGGGACCGCCGGGAGCATGTGGGTCTTCGTCCTGGGCCGGGCCGTGCAGGGCTTCGGCGGCGGCCTGGTCGGCGTCGCCCTGTACGTGGTCGTCGGGCGCGCCTATCCGGAACGTCTGCGGCCGTCGATCATGGCGGCGTTCGCCGCGGCCTGGGTGGTCCCGTCGGTGGTCGGACCGCTCGCCGCCGGGGCGGTCACCGAACATCTCGGCTGGCGCTGGGTGTTCGTCGGCATCCCGGCCCTGGTCACCCTTCCGCTGGCGCTCGCCCTGCCGGAGATGCGGCGGCGGGCCTCGGGAGGGGAGCGGCCCCCGGCCCGGACCGGCCGCGCCCGCCTCGACCGGCGCCGCATCCGGCTCGCGCTCGGCATCTCCCTGGGCGCGGCTCCTCCAGTACGCAGCCCAGGACCTGCGCCCGCTGTCCCTCGCCCCCGCCCTCGCCGGCGCCGCGTTGCTCGTCCCGGCCGTGCTCGCACTGCTGCCCCGCGGCACCTGCCGGGCGGCCCGCGGCCTGCCGTCGGTGGTGCTGCTGCGCGGGGTCGCGGACGGCACGTTCATCGCCGCCGAGTCCTTCGTGCCGCTCATGCTCGTCACCCAACGCGGCCTGTCCCCGACGCTCGCCGGGCTCTCGCTCGCCGCGGGCGGCGGCTCCTGGGCGCTGGGGTCCTATGTGCAGTCCCGGCCGCGGACGGAGCCGTACCGGGAGCGGCTGATGTTCCTCGGCATGGTGCTGGTGGCCGCCGCCATCGGCAGCGCTCCCACCGTGCTGATCCACGCCGTGCCCGTGTGGGTCGTCGCCGTCGCGTGGGGGTTCGGCTGCTTCGGGATGGGTCTCGTGGTCGCCTCCACCAGTGTGCTGATGCTCCGGCTGTCGCCGCCCGGGGAGGCCGGCACCAACTCCGCCTCCCTGCAGATCTCCGACGCCCTGTCCAACGCCCTGCTGCTGGCCGCGGGCGGCGCGGCCTTCGCGGCGCTGGGCGGCGGCTCGGTCACGGACGTCACGGCCTCGGCGGACGGCTCCCACCCGGCCGCCTTCGCCGCCGTGTTCCTGCCGATGGCGGCCCTCGCGCTGATGGGGGCCTGGGTGACGACACGCCTGCGGGAGCGGTGACGGGGAGCGGTGACGCCGGTCGCCTGCCCGGAAGAGCGGTCCCGCGCCGGCCGCGGCCGTGTGACCTCGGTCCTCTCCGCGGTGCCCGCACGAAGGTTTCCCCGGCACCGTCGGCGCGAGCTGTGACCTCAGTCCCATCCACGGGTGACCCGGCACCGTCCGCGCGTTGACACGAGGGGTACGCCGGTAGGGTGGCCCGGTTGTCATACGTAGCCGAGCCGCCCGCCCGTCTCCCCCCACCGATCCGTCCGACGTCCGGCGCGCGGCCTTTGATTCGACCACCCACGGAGACCGTGACTACCACCGCCGCCAGTGCCTCCTCGTCGCACCACCTCTCGCCCGCCTTCCCCGGCCGCGCCCCCTGGGGCACCGCCAACAAGCTGCGTGCCTGGCAGCAGGGGGCGATGGAGAAGTACATCCAGGAGCAGCCGCGCGACTTCCTCGCCGTCGCCACGCCCGGCGCCGGCAAGACGACCTTCGCGCTGACGCTCGCGTCCTGGCTGCTGCATCACCACGTCGTGCAACAGGTCACCGTGGTCGCGCCGACCGAGCATCTGAAGAAGCAGTGGGCCGAGGCCGCCGCGCGCATAGGGATCAAGCTGGACCCCGAGTACAGCGCGGGCCCGCTCGGCAAGGAGTACCACGGCGTCGCCGTGACGTACGCCGGTGTCGGTGTCCGGCCGATGCTGCACCGCAACCGCAGCGAGCAGCGCAAGACCCTCGTCATCCTCGACGAGATCCACCACGCCGGTGACAGCAAGTCCTGGGGCGAGGCCTGCCTGGAGGCGTTCGAGCCGGCCACCCGCCGGCTCGCGCTCACCGGCACGCCCTTCCGGTCCGACACCAACCCCATCCCTTTCGTCACCTACGAGGAGGGCAACGACGGGATCCGCCGGTCCGCCGCCGACTACACGTACGGATACGGTTCGGCCCTCGGCGACGGCGTCGTGCGGCCCGTCATCTTCCTCTCCTACAGCGGCAACATGCGGTGGCGTACGAAGGCGGGCGACGAGATCGCGGCGCGGCTCGGGGAGCCGATGACGAAGGACGCCGTCTCGCAGGCCTGGCGCACCGCGCTCGACCCGCGGGGCGAGTGGATGCCCAGCGTGCTGCGCGCCGCCGACCAGCGGCTGACCGAGGTCCGCAAGGCCATTCCGGACGCGGGTGCCCTCGTCATCGCCTCCGACCAGGACTCGGCCCGCGCCTACGCCAAGCTGATCCGTGAGATCACCGGGACGAAGGCGACGCTCGTGCTGTCCGACGACGCCGGCGCCTCGGACCGCATCGACGAGTTCAGCCACAACCAGGACCGGTGGATGGTCGCCGTCCGCATGGTGTCCGAGGGCGTCGACGTGCCCCGGCTCGCGGTCGGGGTGTACGCGACCACGATCTCCACGCCCCTCTTCTTCGCCCAGGCCGTGGGACGTTTCGTGCGGTCCCGCAGGCGCGGCGAGACCGCGTCGGTCTTCCTGCCGACCGTCCCCGACCTGCTGACCTTCGCCAACGAGATGGAGGTCGAGCGGGACCACGCGCTCGACAAGCCCAAGAAGGAGGGCGAGGAGGACCCGTACGCCGAGTCCGAGAAGGAGATGGAGGAGGCGAACCGGGAGCAGGACGAGGACACCGGAGAGCAGGAGCAGTTCTCCTTCGAGGCGCTGGAGTCCGAGGCCGTCTTCGACCGGGTGCTGTACGACGGCGCCGAGTTCGGGATGCAGGCCCACCCGGGGAGCGAGGAGGAGCAGGACTACCTGGGGATCCCGGGGCTCCTCGAACCCGAGCAGGTGCAGCTCCTCCTCCAGAAGCGGCAGGCGCGGCAGATCGCGCACAGCCGCAAGAAGCCCGACGATGAGGCAGACCTGCTGGAGCTTCCCGCCGAGCGGCGGCCCGTGGTCACCCACAAGGAACTCCTGGAGCTGCGCAAGCAGCTCAACACGATGGTCGGCGCGTACGTCCACCAGAGCGGCAAGCCGCACGGAGTGATCCACACCGAACTGCGCCGGGTGTGCGGCGGCCCGCCGAGCGCGGAGGCGACGGCGGGTCAGCTGCGGCAGCGGATCGCCAAGGTGCAGGAGTGGGCCACCCGCATGCGGTGACCCCGGGTGCGGGGTGCCGGTCAAGGGGTGTGGGTGCCGTTGCCGAGGGTGCCCGTGCCGGGGGTGCCGGGTACGGGTTCCGAGCGGCGGCATCGGGTACGGGCGCGGGTGTCGGGCAGGGGAGCGTCGCGTTGCGGCCCGACCCGCGTGCGGCCGAGTACCGGTGCGCCGCGCCGCCCGAGTCCGGCTCCGCGCCGGTGCGCGGCGGGGTACGTGCGCCGGGCGTGCGCGCGGTCCGCTTCGGGCGCTGCGCACCCCATGATTCGGGGCAAACGGAATCAGTCCGTACCAGCCGATGCCCGGATTCTGGACGGAGACTTCCGCTGAGCGGACCAGCTCGCTACTGTCCCGCTACGCACACGCCCCGTGGCAGCGCCGCCGCGGAGCGCAGCCGTGAAGCGACTCCGCCCGGGATCACCCCGGGTCGCCAGCCGACCGGCGGCCTCTGAAGCGCGTCGCCGACGGGACTCGGTGACGCACAGCCGCGAGGGGGCCGTCGACCTCACCACTAAGGAGTGGGCGTCGTGACCGCGGAGACCTCTCAGACGCTCGACAGGGGACTGCGGGTCCTCAAGCTGCTCGCCGACACGGATCACGGGCTGACCGTCACCGAGCTCTCGAACAAACTGGGCGTCAACCGGACCGTTGTGTACCGCTTGCTGGCCACGTTGGAGCAGCACGCTCTGGTCCGCCGCGACCTGGGCGGTCGTGCCCGGGTCGGGCTCGGGGTGCTGCGGCTGGGCCGTCAGGTGCACCCGCTGGTGCGGGAGGCCGCGCTGCCGGCGCTGCGTGCGCTGGCGGAGGACATAGGGGCGACCGCTCACCTCACGCTCGTCGACGGCACGGAGGCGCTGGCCGTCGCCGTCGTCGAACCGACGTGGACGGACTACCACGTCGCCTACCGCGCCGGGTTCCGGCATCCGCTCGACCGGGGGGCCGCGGGGCGGGCGATCCTCTCCGCCCGGCAGGCGTCGGCGGAGGAGCCCGGGTACACCCTCACGCACGGCGAGCTGGAGGCCGGGGCCAGCGGCGCCGCGGCACCGCTTCTCGGCGTGACGGGGGTCGAGGGGAGCGTGGGCGTCGTCATGCTCGCCGACTCCGTGCCGGAGAGGGTCGGGCCCCGCGTGGTCGACGCCGCGCGCGAGGTCGCGGACGCCCTCCGTTGAAACCGGACGCCACGGAGCGGGCTCAGCGCCGCGCCGGGCCCGGACGACGCCGGGTGCGTATGTCGCCGAGCTGAGCCCGGACGGTCCCGGGCAACCCGTTCCCGGGCCGGGCCCGAGCCCGGACGACGCCGGGGGAGGGCGTAGATTGCCGCGCCGAGTCCGGACGCTGCCCGGGTATCTCGTCGGCACGCTGAGTCCGGACGCTGCCCGGGCACCCGTCCCCACGCCGAGCCCGGACGTCCCCGGGCAACCCCGTGCGCACGCCGACCCCGGACGCCCCGATCGCTCCGTCCCCGCGCCGCGCCCCGCTCCGGGCACCCCCGCGCCCCGCACCGGGCACCCCCGCGTCCCGCACGGAGACCGGAGCCCCCGCTCCGCGCGGAGACCGGAGCCCCCGCTCCGCGCGGAGACCGGAGCCCCCGCTCCGCGCGGAGACCGGAGCCTGCGCTCCGCGCGGAGACCGGAGCCCCCGCTCCGCGCGGAGACCGGAGCCTGCGCTCCGCGCGGAAACCGGAGTCTGCGCTCCGCGCGGAAACCGGAGTCTGCGCTCCGCGCGGAAACCGGAGTCGCCGTCGCCCGGCCGCGCAGGCCCGTCGCGCTCCCTCCGCTTTGGCCGGGACGACAAACCCTTTCGCGTATCTCTGGCCGATGCTCCCACCGGCCGGGGCTGTGGCGTCCGCATCATCAGGGCACTGAAGCGGACGGTGCGGTGGAGGGAGCAGCACGGTGGAGACAGTGCGTACACGGCCGAAGGCCGGTCCGGGGAGCCGGCTGACGCGGCGGCAGGACGTCGGGGCGCTGGTCGCCGACGCCGCCGGGAGCCCGCTGAAGCGGACCATGGGGGTCGGGCAGCTCACGCTGCTCAGCGTGGGAGCGACCCTCGGCACGGGCATCTTCGTGGTGCTGGGGGAGGCCGTCCCCGAGGCGGGCCCCGCCATCGTCGTGTCGTTCGTGCTGGCCGGGGTGACCGCGCTGTTCTCGGCGCTGTCGTACGCCGAGCTGGCCGGCATGATCCCCGGCTCCGGTTCCTCCTACAGCTACGCCTACGCCACCCTCGGCGAACTCGTCGCCTGGGTCTGCGGCTGGTGCCTGATCCTGGAGTACGGGGTGTCGGTGGCCGCCGTGGCCGTGGGCTGGGGCCAGTACGTCAACGAACTGCTGGACCTGACCGTCGGGGTCACCCTGCCCGAGTGGCTCAGCGCGCCGCCGGGCGACGGCGGCGTCCTGAACGTCCCGGCTGCCGCGATCGTCGTCCTGTCCATGGTCGTGCTGCTGCGCGGGGCCCGGGAGAGCGCCGTCGCGAACACCGTGATGGTCGGTGTGAAGATCGCCGCCCTGGTCATGTTCTGCGCGGTGGCCTTCACGGCCTTCCACGCCGGGAACTTCACCCCGCTGTTCCCGCTCGGCACGGCCGGGATGAGCGCGGGCGCCGCGTCGCTGTTCTTCTCCTACATCGGCTTCGACGCCGCCTCCACGGCGGGCGAGGAGGCGCGGAACCCGCAGCGCGACCTGCCCCGCGCGATCATCCTCTCCCTCGTCCTGGTCACCGCGCTGTACGTGCTCGTCGCGGTCGCCGCGCTCGGGGCGATGCCGTGGCAGCGGTTCGAGGGCACGGAGGCCACGCTCAGCCAGGTGCTCGTGCAGTCGGTGGGCGGCGGGAACCTGTGGCCGGTGCTGCTGTCGGTGGGCGCGGTCGTCGCGACCACCAGCGTCGTGCTGACCGTGCAGTACGGGCAGATACGCATCCTGTTCGCGATGTCGCGGGACGGCCTGGTGCCGCCGTTGTTCTCCAAGGTGCACCCGAGGACCGGGGTGCCGCGGGCCAACACCGTCATCGTGTCGCTGTTCATCGCCGTGCTCGCCGCGCTCGTCCCGCTGGGCGCCCTCGCCGACGCCACCAGCATCGGCACGCTGTTCGCCTTCATGCTGGTGAACCTGGCGGTGGTGCTGCTGCGGCGGCGCAGCCCCGAGGCGCCGCGTTCGTTCCGGGTGCCCTTCGCGCCGGTCACGCCGATCCTGGGCGTGGGCTTCTGCGCGTACATGCTGTTCAGCCTGGGCGCCGACACCTGGGTCGCGTTCGGCGCGTGGATGGCGGCCGGACTGGTGATCTACCGGCTGTACGGGATCAGGCACTCCAAGCTCGACCAGGCTCCGGAACGTGAGGAAGCGGCATGACCCGGCTCGATCTCTTCGCCGACGTCGTCGCCCTCACCGGCGCGCTCGTCGACATCCCCTCCGAGAGCGGCCACGAGGCCCGGCTCGCGGACGCGGTCGAGGCGGCGCTCGCCGCGCTGCCGCATCTCACCGTCGAGCGGATCGGGCACTCGGTGGTCGCCCGCACCGACCTCGGTCACCCCGAACGGGTCCTGATCGCGGGCCACTTGGACACCGTGCCGGCCGCGGGCAACCTCCCCTCCCGCCTCGACGGCGGCCTCCTGCACGGCCTGGGTGCCTGCGACATGAAGGGCGGTGTCGCCGTCGCCCTGCGCCTCGCGGCCGCCGTCCCCACGCCGGCCGCCCGTGACGTCACGTACGTCTTCTACGAGTGCGAGGAGGTGGAGGGCGACCGCAACGGTCTCGGGGTGATCGCAGCCGCGCGCCCGGAGCTGCTCGCCGCGGACCTCGCGATCCTCATGGAGCCGTCCGACGCCGGGGTCGAGGCCGGCTGCCAGGGCGTGCTGAGCGCCGACATCACGGTGCGCGGCGAGCGGGCGCACACCGCGCGGTCCTGGAGGGGCGTGAACGCCGCCCACCGCGCCGCCGCCGTCCTCCAGCGGCTCGCCGACCACACGCCGCAGCGGGTCGTGATCGACGGGCTGGAGTACCGGGAGGGCCTGAACGCCGTCGCCGTACGCGCCGGGGTCGCCGGGAACGTCGTCCCCGACGAGTGTGTGATCACCGTCAACTCCCGGTTCGCGCCCAGCCGTTCGGCCCAGGAGGCCGAGGCGTACGTACGGGACCTGTTCCCCGGTCACGACGTCGAGGTCACCGAGGTCGTCCCCGGCGCGCTGCCCGGGCTCGGCCAGGAGGCGGTGGCCTCGCTGGTCGCCGTCCTCGGCGTGGCACCGCGCCCGAAGCTGGGCTGGACCGACGTCGCCCGGTTCGCCGCGCTCGGCGTCCCCGCGCTCAACTACGGCCCCGGCGACCCGGTGCTCGCGCACACGGCGGGGGAGTACGTGCCGGTGGCGCAGCTGCACGCGTGCGAGGAGCGGCTCAGGAGCTGGCTGTCGGCGTCCCCCTGAGCCCCGCGAGTGCCCTCAACTGGAGCCACAGCACCAGCCGTTCGTCGGGATCGTCGAGGTCGATGCCGAGCTGCTGCCGGGCCTGCCGCAGGCGGTAGCGGCAGGTGTTGGGGTGCACGGCGAGCAGCCGCGCCGCGCCCGCCATGTCGCAGCCCGCGTCCAGCCAGCAGATGAGGGTGCGGGCGTAGTCGGTGCCGTGCTCGGCGTCGTACGCGAGGACCGTGCGCCATGCTCCTGCGCTCAACTCCCTTCTCTGGCCGAGCACTTCCGCGAGTCGGAGCAGGGTGACCCGGGGTCGTACCTCCTCGACGGACGCGACGGGCAGCTCCGGTCCGAGGACGCGCAGCACCAGGTCCGCGTCGTCGCGGGAGGCCGTCACCTCGGCGAGCCCCGGCACGACCTCGCCGAGGCCCGCCCGCACGGGCACCCGCAGTGCCTGCCCTGCCCGCCGCACGACGTCCTCCACGAGCTGCTTGTGCCGCGCCCCGCCGCGCTCGCCGACCGCCGGCAGCAGCGCGTACACGACCCCGTCGGCGAGGACGCAGGCGTGCCGCCCGTAGCGCGCCTCGCACTGGAGGCGTACGAGGTCCAGGAGGCGCAGCGCGGTCTGTTCGACGTCGGCCGCCGAGACGGCCGGACCGAGCACGAAGGCGGCCACCCGGACGGGTGCCGGGCCGCCGTCAGGGCCGATGCCCAGGCCGAGCCGGTGGGCCGCGGCGGCGGGGTCGGCGGTGCCGTCGAGGAGCCGGCGCAGCAGGTCGCCGTTCTGGTGCCGGGCCAGCTCCTGCGCGGCCCGGGCCCGCAGCAGCAGCATCGCCGCGGTGGACGCGGCCTGAGCGAGGGCCGCCTCGGCGTCCGGCGCGAGATTCCCGTCGTCGACCACCCAGAGCGAGCCGAGGGTCTCGCCGCCGGCGCGCACCGCGACGGCGAGACGGGGCAGCAGGTCGGCTCCGGTGCCGGTGCCGAGCGCGGGCAGCCGTACCGGCCCGCCGGCCGCGAACAGCACCCGGTACTGCTCGGAGTTCTCCGGGCTCCTCGGCACCTGGAGGCCGAGGATGCCCTGCCTGCGGTCCTCGTCGACCGACTGGCCCGGCACGGTCGAGTACGCGAGGATCCGCTGGCGAGGGTCCTCGACGGCGGTGGCGCCGCCGACGGCCGCCGCGACGGCGTCGGCGAGCGCGAACAGGTCGCCGAGGGCCGCACCGCTCCCGAGGCCCGAGGGGACGGCGCCGATCGCCGAGGCGAGCAGCAGGTGCACGTGGTGCCAGGCGGTGTCCTCGTCGACGGACAGCAGGGCCACGCCCGCCGCCTCGGCCTCCGCGCGCGGTCCGTCCGGGCCGCGCACGACGAGCCCGCTCATCCCGGCCCGCGCCGCCGCCCGCGCGAGCGGTGCCGCCGCGGACGCGTGGACGCCGACGGCGAGCAGCAGCGCCCCGGGCGCGTTCGGCAGTGGCGTGTGGGCGTCGTGGAGCAGGGCCTCCGTCACGGGCACGGTGAGCCCGTGGGGCGCGGTGTGCAGCCGGACCGGGCCGCCGACGACGTCCAGCAGGTCGCCGAGGGTGCAGGCGTCCACGGGACCTCCCTCCCGGCAGTGGCTTGGCCGATCTCATCAGGAACGTACGCGCTCGTTGTCCTGATGCACAACGCGAGGGCGGCGGTGAGCTCGGAGACTCGACGTATGACAGGAGATTCCACGGCAGTCGCCCTCAGGGCGGCGGGTGCCACGGCAGGGGTTCCCGGGGTGGCGGAGAGCGCGACGGGCGGGGCGCGGGAGGTCGCGCGGGCCGCGGCCCGCGCCGCGGGCGTAGAGGTCCGCACGGTGCACGACGTCGCCGGCATCGCCGCCGTGACCGACTTCTTCAGCGACGTCTGGCAGACCCCGCGCAGCACTCCGCCGTACCCGGCCGAGGTGCTGCACAGCCTCGTCCACGCGGGCGGCGCGGTGCACGTGGCCTTCGACGGGGGGCGGCCGGCCGGCGCCTCGGTCGCGGTCTTCGGCCCGCCCGCCGGAGCGGACGTGTACTCCTTCGTGGCTGCGGCCCGTGCCTCCGACCGGGGTGTCGGGTACGCCGTGAAGCAGGCACAGCGCGTCTGGGCCCTGGAGCGCGGCGCCCGGTCGATGCGCTGGACCTTCGACCCGCTGGTCGGCCGCAACGCCCGCTTCAACCTGGTCAAGCTGGGCGCCGCCGGCACGGAGTACCTCGTCGACTTCTACGGGCCCATGGCGGACGGGGTCAACGACGGGGACGAGAGCGACCGGCTCACGGTGACCTGGGACCTGGTCCGTCCCTCCCCGTCGCGTCCGGCGCCGGACGCCGCGGCCCGCGACGCCGCGCCCGCCACGCGTCGCGCCCCCGACGGCGGTCCGCTCGCCCGCCGGGACCCCGGCGAGCGCCACGTGTGGTGCCGCGTGCCGCACGACGCCGTCGCGCTGCGGTCCGCGGACCCGGTCCTGGCGCTGCGCTGGCGGCACGTCGTCCGGGAGGTCTTCACGGAGGCCTTCGCCGAGGGGTTCACCGCGACGGGGATGTCCCGCGACGGCTGGTACACGCTCACCCGCAGCCCCGAGGAGGGCACCGCATGAAGCTCGAACGCGTCGAGGTCGTCCACATCGCCCTCCCGCTGGTCACCCCCTTCCGGACGTCCTTCGGCACCATGACGACGAAGGACACCTTCCTGCTGCACGTCGTCACGGACGTGGCCGAGGGCTGGTCGGAGTTCGCCGCCGACCCCGAACCGCTGTACTGCTCGGAGTTCGTGGCGGGCGCGGAGATCGTGCTGCGGGACTTCCTGCTGCCGCGCGTGGCGGTCCTCCCCGACCTCACGGCCGCCGCCGTCGCACCCGCCCTGGCGAAGGTCAAGGGACACGAGCTGGCCAAGGCGGCGCTGGAGACCGCCGTGCTCGACGCCGAACTGCGTGCGCACGGCATGTCGCTCGCCACCTACCTCGGCGCCGTGCGCGACCGGGTGCCCGCGGGCGTCTCGGTCGGCATCAAGGACTCCGTCCCGGCCCTCCTCGACGACGTCGAGCGCTACCTCTCCGAGGGGTACGTCCGCATCAAGCTGAAGATCGAACCCGGCTGGGACCTGCACCCCGTGCGCGCCGTGCGCGAACGCTTCGGGGCCGCGCTGCCGCTCCAGGTGGACGCCAACACGGCGTACACCCTCGCCGACGCCGAGCAGCTGCGCGGCCTCGACGCGTACGGGCTGCTGCTGATCGAGGAACCCCTGGAGGAGAACAACCTCCACCAGCACGCGCTGCTCCAGAGCCGCATCGCCACCCCCGTCTGCCTGGACGAGTCACTGCACAGCGCCCGCGACACCGCGTCCGCGATCGCCATGGACGCGTGCCGGGTCGTCAACGTCAAGCCCGCCCGCGTCGGCGGCTATCTGGAGGCCCGCCGCATCCACGACGTCGCGCACGCGCACGGCGTCCCCGCCTGGTGCGGCGGCATGCTGGAGACGGGCATCGGCCGCGCCCCCAACCTGGCGCTCGCCGCCCTGCCCGGATTCACCCTCCCCGGCGACACGTCCGCGTCGAGCCGCTACTTCGCCGAGGACATCACCGAGCCCTTCGTCCTGCAGGACGGGCATCTGCCGGTGCCGCGCACCCCGGGGATCGGGACCGAACCGCTCCCAGAGGCGCTGCGCCGCTTCACGACCGCGCGGCGGGACCTGTACGGGGGGCGCGCCGGGCGGTGACGTTAGATTGATCCCGTGCTCTCACGCCTCACACGTCCCAAGGCCCTCGCCGTCTGCGCCGTTCCCGTCGTGGCACTGCTCGCCACGGCGGTGTTCGCGCCGCTGCCGTTCTCCGTGGCGCAGCCCGGCCTGACGGCGAACGTCCTCGGCGAGAACAAGGGCGTCCCCGTGATCACGATCAGCGGCGCGCCCGTCCGTGACACCAGCGGTCAGCTGCGGATGACCACGATCGAGGCGACGGGTCCCGACGCGAACGTCTCGCTCGGTGACGTGCTCGACGGCTGGTTCGCCACGGACCGCGCCGTGATGCCGCGCGACTCGGTCTACCCGAGCGGGAACAGCGTCGAGGAGATCGAGCGGCACAACGCGGACGAGATGAAGAAGTCCCAGGACACGGCCACGGAGGCGGCGCTGTCGTACCTCCACGAGAAGGACGACGTGAAGGTGACGCTGAAGCTCGCCGACGTCGGCGGACCCAGTGCCGGACTGCTCTTCTCGCTCGGCATCGTCGACAAGCTGGACGGCGACGGCAGCGGCGGCGACCTCACGGGCGGCCGGAACATCGCCGGTACGGGGACGATCGACGCCGACGGGAAGGTCGGCGCGGTCGGGGGTGTGTCGCTGAAGACCCAGGCCGCCCGGCGGGACGGCGCGACGGTCTTCCTGGTGCCGAAGGCGGAGTGCTCGGAGGCGAAGGCGGAACTCCCGGAGGGACTCCGCCTGATCCCGGTGACCAGCCTGGCGGGCGCGGTGGACGCCCTGGTGGCGCTGGACGCGGGCAAGGGCGGGGTCCCCGGCTGCTAGGGCGACGCCCCCGAGGAACGGCCGGGTCAGTGCGCCACGGCCGTCCCGGGCGTGGCGGCCGGCCGCAGGCCCACCTCCACGAGGGTCCAGCCGAGCCGGGTGCGCAGCTCGCGCGGGGGCCGGGCCGAGGCCGCGAGCCGGTGGGCGTCCGCCCGGGCGCGCAGGTCGGCGGCGCGGGCGTGGTGCAGTCCAAGAGCGTTGTCCGGGTGCATCGGGACGACCTTTCTGCGGCCTGATCGGGCCGGTCAGTCGGAGACGTGCGGGAACGCGTGCGTGTGGATACGGACCTGTTCCGCCGCGCGGGGTCGTCCTCGGGGGCCTCGCGGGCGCGGTAACTCTCGATCAGTTCGTGCATCCTCCCGATGAGTTCACGGGCGCTTGCCGGTGTCAGGCGCAGGGTGAAGTCGCTCATGTCGCCGGCGTGGGACCATTCCTCGGGCCAGTCGCCGCGCGTGGCCAGCCACGTCGACAGTTCGTGGCCGTGGCTCGTCGCCACCTCGTGCAGGAACAGGTCGGCGGCCCCGCGCACCGCCGGGTCGGGGTGGTCGAGCAGCCCCTCGTCGAAGCCCATGCCCTGGTCGACGGCCCGCCACCAGCGCTCCCGTCCCTTGTTCTGCTCCGGGGCGTCCTCGACGAAGCCGTGCGCGGCGAGCTGGCGGAGGTGGTAGCTGGTCGCTCCGCTGGACTCGCCCAGCCGCTCGGCGAGCATCGACGCGGTGGCCGGACCGCGTTGCCGCAGCACCCTCAGCAGTTCCATGCGGAGCGGCAGGCGAGGCACCTCACCCGCCGCTCACTTCACCAGTCCCTCCGACTTCATCCAGTCCAGGGCCACCTGGTGCGGATCCTCGCCGTCGACGTCGACCTTCGCGTTCAGGTCCTGGGCCACCGTGTTGTCGAGCCTCTTCGTCACCGGCTCGATGACCTGGGCGATCGCCGGGTACTTCTCCAGGGCCTTGGTGTTGATCACAGGCGCGGCGTTGTAGTTGGGGAAGAACTTCTTGTCGTCCTGCATCACCACCAGGTTCATCGACTTGATGCGCCCGTCGGTGGTGAACACCTCCCCGTAGGTGCAACTGCCCTTCGCGATCTGGGTGTAGATGATCCCGGTGTCCATCTGCGTGATGTTCTTCGCGGGCACGCTCATCCCGTAGGCCTTCTCCATGCCCGGCAGCCCGTCGGCCCGGTTGGCGAACTCGCTCTCCACGCACAGGGTCACCGCGCCCGGGTCCGACTTCGAGAGCGCGGCCACCTCGGAGAGCGTCCTGGTCCGGTACTTCTTGAAGTCGGTCTGGTTCATGGCGAGCGCGTACGTGTTGTTGAGGGCGGACGGCGGCAGCCAGGTCACCCCGTTCTTCAGGTCGGCGTCGCGCACCGCCCGCCACTGCTCCTGCGGGTCGGGGATCGGCTTGCTGTTGCCGAGATAGGTGATCCACGCGGTGCCCGTGTACTCGTACATCGCGTCCGCGTCACCGTTCTTGAGGGCCTCGCGGGCGCCGATCGACCCCTGGATGCCGGTGCGGTCGAGGACGTCCGCGCCGGCCGCCTGGAAGGCGATGCCCATGATCGCCCCCAGGATCAGCTGCTCGGTGAACTCCTTTGACGTCACGGTCAGATGCGCGCCCTTGAGCGGTTCACCCTGTCCGATGGAGCCGGGGCCGACGTCGTCGGTCATGGGGGAGCCGCTGGTCAGCCCGCACCCGGCGGCCAGGGCGAGGAGGCCGGCCAGCGCCGGGCAGGCACGCGGACGCCTCATGTCCCCACCTCCAGCCCACGGGGCCGCAGGAACAGTTCGGCCAGCGAGGCGAGCCAGTCGACGAGCAGGGCGAGCGCCACGGTGAGGACCGAGCCGAGCACCAGGACCGGCATGCGCTGGTTGGTGATCCCGGTGGTGATGAGAACGCCGAGGCCGCCTCCGCCGCCGAAGGTGGCGAGGGTCGCCGTGCCCACGTTCAGGACGAGCGCCGTCCGCACACCGGCGAGGATCAGCGGCACGGCCAGCGGGAGTTCGATGCGGGTCAGGACGCCCAGCGGCGACATGCCGATGCCGCGCGCCGCCTCCAGGACCGTCGGGTCGTTGGCCTTCAGCCCGGCGATCGTGTTGGACAGCACCGGCAGGACGGCGTAGACGATGATGCCGATCAGGGCCGCCTTCGTGCCCGTTCCGAGCCAGATGACCAGCAGCGCCAGCAGACCGATCGCCGGGGTGGCCTGCCCCATGTTGGCGATGGTCATCGCGAGCGGCGTCGCCTTCCGGAACGCCTTGCGGGTGAGCAGGATGCCCAGCGGGATGGCGATGACGAGCACGAAGAAGGTCGAGATCACGCTCAGTTCGACGTGCTGCCACAGCGCCTTCGACACCTGGCCGTTCGACAGGGCGTTCCGTGAGATCTCGTCGAGGTCCGCCTGCTGGAACCAGAACCAGGTGGCGAGCAGCAGCGCCACCAGCGTGGCCGGCAGGAAGGTGAGCTTCTGCCAGGTGATCCGCCGCTTCGGCGCGGTGGGGGGCGGCGGCGGGGCCTCCCGCTCGCCCTCGCCGGAGCCGTCGCTGTCGTCGCGGAAGGCGAGCCCCTTGACCTCGTGCTCGCCCTCGGGCCGCCGATCCGTGGGCGGTGTGCTCACGCCTTCGCCTCCCCGGTGTCGACGCCTTCCTGTTCGAAGTGGGTCTGCTGCGCGCGGGTCTCCTCCAGCTCGTGCTGGTGCTCCATCGCGTCCAGCCGGTCGGCCTCCAGGAGCTCGTGCACGGAGTTCATCAGCGTCTCCATGTCGACGACGCCGATGTACTCGCCGCGCCGCCCGGTGACCGCGACCCGGCCCGCGTTGTCCGTGAGGACCGCCTCCAGCGCGTCCCGCAGCGTCGCGTCCAGGGTCACCGTGTCGTGCACCAGCGTCCCCGCCCGCGCCAGCGAGCCCCTGGCCCGCATCAGGTCGCCGCGCCGCAGCCACTTGTAGGGGCGGCCCCGCTTGTCGAGCAGCAGGATCTCGTTCGTCCCGCTGGAGCGGAGCCTGTTGAAGATCTCCTGCAGCGGGTCGTCGACGGTGACCGTCGGATACGCGGTGACCTCCACGTCCCGTACGCGGGTGAGGTTGAGCCGCTTCAGCGCCGCGCCCGCGCCCACGAACCCGGACACGAAGTCGTCGGCCGGGTTGGTGAGGATCGCCTCCGGGGTGTCGAACTGCGCGATGTGCGAGCGTTCCCGCAGCACCGCGATCCGGTCGCCGAGCTTGATCGCCTCGTCGAAGTCGTGGGTGACGAAGACGATCGTCTTGTGCAGCTCGTGCTGGAGCCGGATCAGCTCGTCCTGGAGGTGGTCCCGGGTGATCGGGTCCACGGCCCCGAACGGCTCGTCCATCAGCAACACGGGCGGATCGGCCGCCAGCGCCCGCGCCACCCCGACGCGCTGCTGCTGGCCGCCGGAGAGCTGGCGCGGATAGCGGCCCTGGAACTCGCCGGGGTCGAGCCCGACGAGGTCGAGCATCTCCTCGACCCGCGCCTTGATCCGCCCCTTCGGCCAGCCCGTCATCCTCGGCACCAGCGCGATGTTCTGGGCGACCGTCATGTGCGGGAAGAGCCCGGACGACTGGATCGCGTAGCCGATCTTGCGGCGGAGCTTCACCGGGTCCATGTGGGTGACGTCCTCGCCCCCGATGCGGATGCGGCCGCCGGTCGGCTCGATCAGCCGGTTGATCATCTTCAGGGTGGTGGACTTCCCGCACCCGGACGGGCCCACGAACACGACGATCTCGCCCGCCCTGATCTCCATGGTGACGTTGTCCACGGCGGCGTCGCGGCTGCCCGGGTACCGCTTGGTGAGGTGCTCCAGCTCGATGGTGGCGCCGGTCGTGGACGCGTGCCCGCTCCCGGCCGCCCGCTCCTCGGGGCCGCTCCCCGCGGGCGATTCGGCCGTCGTGTCGGACGCGGGCTCAGGCACGGATCCCCCTGGGAATGGTCAGCCGTCCGACAAGCACGTACGCGGCGTCGAACAGCAGCGACAGGATGATGATCCCGAGCGTCCCCGCGAGCACCTGGTTGAGCGCGTTCTTGCTGCCCAGGGAGCCGATGCCGCGGAAGATCTCATTGCCGAGGCCGGGTCCGGAGGCGTACGCGGCGATGGCCGCGATGCCCATCATCATCTGGGTGGCGACACGGATGCCGACGAGGATCGGCGGCCAGGCCAGCGGCAGTTCGACCCGGACGAGCCGGGCCAGCCGCGACATGCCGATGCCGTTCGCCGCGTCCACCAGCGACGCGTCGACGCCGCGCAGGCCGACGATCGAGTTGCGCACGACCGGCAGCAGCCCGTACAGCGTCAGCGCGATCACCGTGGGCGGCACGCCGAGCCCCACGACGGGGATCAGCAGACCGATCATGGCGAGCGACGGAATCGTCAGGAAGGTGGCCGTCGTGGTCGTCGCGACGTTGCCCGCCCATTGGCTGCGGTAGGTGGCGATGCCGATCAGCACGCCGATGGCCGTCGCCACGACCATGCACTGGAAGACGGCGCTCGCGTGCTGGAAGGCGTCCGTGAACAACTGCTGGTGGCGGCTGCTCAGGTACTCCCAGAAGTTCACGGCACCGGCCCTCACCTCGACGGTGCCCGGGGCCACGGACGTCAGCTGTCTCCCGACGCCTGTTCCACGAGCGGGATGATCCGCAGCGGAACGGGGTTCTCCATGACGATCGCCGTGGAGGCCCGGACGATGCCATCAAAACCGACAACCCGGTCGATCACACGTTGGAGATCCGCGTTCGAGCGGGCGACGAGACGGCACAGCATGTCCCCGCTGCCGGTCGTCGTGTGCAGTTCGAGCATCTCCGGGACGGTCGCCAAGTGCGCTCGCACGTCGGGGCCTTGCCCCTGCCGGATCTGGAGCGTCGCGAACGCCGTCACGGGGTAGCCGAGGGCGGCCGGATCGACCTGCGGCCCGAAGCCCCGGATGACGCCATTCGACTGAAGCCGGTCGAGCCGCGCCTGCACGGTGCCGCGCGCGACCCCGAGCCGCCGGGACATCTCCAGCACCCCGATGCGCGGTTCCTCGGCCAGCAGCACGATGAGCCGGCCGTCCAGATGATCGATCGCCATGCGGACCTCCGAGATGGTCATCATGTACAGAAAGCCCGAAGGGGCGGCCCTCTGCTTGAGCATATTGTCCAGTGAATACGCGAACTATTGCGCACCTTGTGGAACAGAGGGAGTCTGCGCGCATGACGCAGACCACACACCACACTCCCGACACCGCCCGGCAGGCCGACCCCTTCCCGGTCAAGGGAATGGACGCGGTCGTCTTCGCCGTCGGCAACGCCAAGCAGGCCGCGCACTACTACTCCACCGCGTTCGGCATGCGGCTCGTGGCCTACTCCGGACCGGAGAACGGCAGCCGCGAGACGGCGTCGTACGTCCTCGAGAACCGCTCGGCGCGCTTCGTCTTCACCTCCGTCATCAAGGCCGCCACGGACTGGGGTCGCTTCCTCGGCGAGCACGTGGCCGAGCACGGCGACGGCGTCGTCGACCTGGCCATCGAGGTGCCGGACGCGCGCGCCGCGTACGCCTACGCCATCGAGCACGGCGCCCGCTCGGTCGCCGAGCCGTACGAGATCAAGGACGAGCACGGCACCGTCGTCCTCGCCGCGATCGCCACCTACGGCAAGACCCGCCACACGCTCGTCGACCGCTCCGGCTACGACGGCCCCTACCTCCCCGGCTTCGTCGCCGCCGAACCGATCGTCGAGCCGCCCGCCCACCGCACCTTCCAGGCCATCGACCACTGCGTCGGCAACGTCGAACTCGGCCGCATGAACGAGTGGGTCGGCTTCTACAACAAGGTCATGGGCTTCACGAACATGAAGGAGTTCGTGGGCGACGACATCGCGACCGAGTACAGCGCGCTGATGTCCAAGGTCGTCGCCGACGGCACGCTCAAGGTCAAGTTCCCGATCAACGAGCCGGCCATCGCCAAGAAGAAGTCCCAGATCGACGAGTACCTGGAGTTCTACGGCGGCGCCGGCGTCCAGCACATCGCGCTGAACACGAACGACATCGTGGAGACCGTACGCACCATGCGCGCGGCCGGCGTCCGGTTCCTCGACACCCCGGACTCCTACTACGACACCCTCGGCGAGTGGGTGGGCGACACCCGGGTGCCCATCGACACGCTCCGCGAGCTGAAGATCCTCGCCGACCGCGACGAGGACGGTTACCTCCTGCAGATCTTCACCAAGCCGGTCCAGGACCGTCCGACCGTCTTCTTCGAGATCATCGAGCGGCACGGCTCGATGGGCTTCGGCAAGGGCAACTTCAAGGCGCTGTTCGAGGCGATCGAGCGCGAACAGGAGAAGCGCGGCAACCTGTAGAACCCGCAACCGGCGGGGCCGGGAGGGGACTCTCAAGTCCTGTGGGCGCCACGGGGGCGCCCACGGGACGCGGGAGGGACGAGGCCGCATGGGTGATCCGCGGTCCGACAGGACCACCGTCGACGAACCGGTCGACCTGACCACACCGTCCGAGCGCTGGCTGTGGAAGAAGGACACGCTCCGGGAGCCGACGATCCTCCAGTCGTTCGCCTTCGACGAGGTGAACGGCCATCTCTACGTGCTCCAGGTCACCGAGGGCGGCGGCGAGGCCGGCGACCTGTGCCTGACCCGGCTCGACCAGGACGGCGACCGGCTCGGCCACATGTACCTGCCGGGCTTCGGCCACGGCGTGTCCATGGGCGTCCAGAACGCCTCCGACGGCACCGTGTGGATCTGGACCGAGGCCGACGCGGTGGACGGCTACGGGCAGGGCGTGACCCGCTTCCGCTTCGTCGACGGAGCCACCCGCACCCGCGGCCAGGTCCACGTCCGCCGACCGGTACCGGGTTCGACCGGCAACCAGCCCGCCGTCTGCATGGCCACGCGCCGCATCGCCGTACGCCACCGCGTCGACGGCGTGCCGCGCTACCGCGTCTGGGACCTCGACGCGTTCGTCGCCGGCGACTACACCGCGCACCTGGCCGACTTCCCGCAGACCGGCGCCCACCCGGACCCCGCGGTCCCGTTCCAGGGGTACGCGCTGCACGGCGACCACCTCTACCAGCTCGCGGGCGCGGCGTACGACGAGACCGCCAACCCGCCCTCCGGGCACGGCAACACGTACGTCTCCCGCCTCGACGTCCGCACCGGCGCGCTGATGCAGCGGGCACGCACGGAGGCCGGGTACTCGCTCGACCACCGTGAACCCGAGGGCCTCGCCGTCCGCCGCGCCGGGGGCCTGCGGCTGTGCATCGGGCTCGCCTCGGGCGAGCGGGGGGCCCGCAGGTTCTCCGTCTACTGCAAGCCGTTCACGCCCCCTGAGCCGCAGCCCCCGGACGTAGTCTGACCGCATGGCCAGGATCAACGACGTGGGCGGCATGCAGGGGTTCGGCGCCGTCGACACCACCGACGACACCGAACCCTTCCACGCCGACTGGGAGGCCCGGGTCGTCGGCCTCTTCAACGCCCTGCGCGCGCAAGGGCTGTTCAACACGAACGAGTTCCGCGACGCCATCGAGTCCATCCCGCCGACGCAGTACCTCACGACGTCGTACTACGAGCGGTGGTTCATCGCGATCTGCGCCCTGCTGGAACGCAAGGGTGTCCTCGCACCGGGTGAACTGGACGGCGCGGACGGGCCGGACGGCCTCGCGCGGCCCGGCGGGTCCGCCGGCCCCGGACAGCCGGGCGGACCCGATGCCTGACCGTTTCGCGCCCGGCGACCTCGTGCGCACCTACCCCCACGACCCGCCGCACCACACCCGCCTGCCCCGCTACGCGCGCGGCAAGCGCGGCGTGGTCGTCGAGGCGGAGGGCGGCGCGCAGCTCGCCGACGTCAGCGCCCAGGGGCGCGACGACGCCCCCGTCGAGCAGGTCTACGCGGTCCGGTTCGCGGCCCGCGACCTGTGGGGCGAGGGCGACCACCGCGTCGTACTGGACCTGTGGGAAAGCTATCTGGAAGAGGACCCCGAAGATGAGCGGTGACCATCACGACGACGCCCTGATCTCCCGGCGGGTGCGGCGCCTGGAGACCCTCCTGGAGGAGAAGGGGGTGCTCTCGGGCGGCGCGCTGGACGAGGTGATCGACGCCTTTCTGTCGGGCGCGTCCCCCGCCAACGGCGCCCGGGTGGTGGCCCGGGCCTGGACCGACCCGGCCTTCAGGTCCCGTCTGCTGGCCGACGGCACCGCGGCCGTCCGCGAACTCGGCTTCATGGACGGCTCGTACCAGCGGCTGCGGGTCGTCGAGAACACGGAGACCCTCCACAACGTCATCGTCTGCACGCTGTGCTCCTGCTACCCGCTCCGGCTTCTCGGCCCCTCCCCGAGCTGGTACAAGTCCGAGTCCTACCGCTCCCGCGTCGTCCGCGAACCCCGCGCGGTGCTGGTCGAGTTCGGGCTCGGCCTGCCCGCGGACACCGAGATCTCCGTCTGGGACTCCAGTGCCGAGACCCGCTACATGGTCCTGCCGCGCCGCCCGGCCGGCACGGAGTCCCTCGACGAGACGGAACTGGCCGCCCTGGTCACCCGCAACGCGCTGATCGGCACCGCCGCCGTCTGAACCGCACGGGCCCGTCCGGCGGCGTGCGGCCGCTCAGTGCGTCGCCGGGTGACGCGCCGTCGATGCCGCCGTGGGCCCGGCGGAGGGCTGGGCCGGGGCGGCGGGGGAGGAGGCGGCCGGGGTGCGGGTGGCGCCCCCGGACGGGGTCCTGCCCGTGCCGGCGGTCGGCGCCGTGCCCGTCCCCGGAGCCGGAGCCGGAGCCGGTGCCGGGGCAGGAGCCGGAGCCGGAGCGCCGGCCGCCCCCACGGCCGGTGCCACCTCCGGCTCCTCCGCCTCCAGCTCTTCCGGCCCCACGTCCGGGGGCTCGCCCAGGTCCGCCAGGGCCTGCCGGGCCTGCGGCACCAGCAGCGGGGAGAAGTGCGGATTGAGGAGCAGCGCCTCGGAGAGGTGGCGGCGGGCCGAGCCGGTGCGGTCCAGGGACAGTTCGATCTGGCCCAGGTGGTACATGTACAGCGCGCTGCGCACCCCGCCGCCGTGCTCCTTGTCCGTGATCCGGTTGGCGAACTTGATCGCCTCCTCGTCCTCCCCGGCCCGGTGCAGTGCCCAGCCCAGCGCGTCCGCGACGGGCATGCTGGGGTGCCGCTCCCACGCCTCGCGCAGCCGCCACACCGCCTCCAGCGGGTCGCCGTGGTCCGCCTCGAAGATCCCGAGGACCAGTTCGTCGTCCACGCCCTCCGCGCTCTCCTTCCGCACCCGCTGCCGCAGCAGGTCGTACTGGGTGCGCGCGTCGGCGTCCATGCCGAGCTTCTCGTACAGCTCGCCGAGCTCCAGCGCGTACCGGGGCGTGGGCCGCTCGGCGATCGCCGCCCGGTAGGCGCGCACGGCCTCCGAGCTGCGCCCCAGCGCCGCCAGCGCGCGCCCCTGTCCGGCGAGCGCTCCGTGCTCGTCGGGATCGGCGCGCACCGCGGCCCGGTAGTAGCGCAGTGACTCCTCCGGTTCGCCGCGCTCCCACGCCAGCTCACCGGTCTGCTCCATGAGGACCGCCTGTTCGGCGGGGCTCCCCGCGCCCGCCGCCGCGTCCGTGATCACGGCCACCGCGTCCTCGCGCCAGCCGCGGTCCCAGTACACCCGTGAGGCCTGCGCCTGCACGGCCGGTCCGGTGTGCAGCGCCGTCAGCTTGTCGAGCGCCTTGCGGCCGGCCTTGAAGTCCCCGAGACCCCGGTACGCGTCGATGAGCAGCGGATACGTCGTCCATCGCTTCGGCGCCAGCTCCACCGCGGCCTCGCCCCACTTCTTCGCCTCGCGGAAGTCGCCGCGGGCGTCGGCGAGAGCGGCCAAGCCGTCCAGCGCCTCCACGTTCCCCTGCGTCCTGACCCGCAGCGAGGTGCGCAGCGCCTGCTCGGCCTTCGGGTAGTACGCGGGCAGCGCGGTCCGCCGGGCCTGTTCCAGGTACGCGCCGCCGAGCACCGCCCAGGACTGGCCGTCCCGGGGATGGGCCCGCACATGGGCCTCACGATCCCCGATGAGCGCCTTCAGATCGGGCAGCGCGACCGGAACCCCGGCCCCCACCGCCGTCATCGCCCGCGCCACCGAACCCGGCGCGGGCCGCGGTGCCGTGGCGGGCCGCAGCACGGGCAGCAGCACCAGCACACCGGCGAGGACACCGCCGCCGGCCGTCATACCGATCAGCACGCGCCGGACCGTGCGGGGGCGCCGCCGCGGAGCGGCCGGCCCGTGCGGCTGAAGCCCGGTGAGGACCGGCTGTCGCTCTTCGTTCTCCATGCGGCTCACTGTGCGTCAATACGAAGACCACATCGCGGTACGGCAAGCCTCGCGCGGATGGGGTTCACACCGATGGCCGCGGGTGCGAACCTGTGATCATGAGCCGTATCGAAGCCCCGTACGACGAAGCCACGGCGGCGACCGGCGACCTCGTGGACCGCCTGCGCGGCGGCCTGCCGGCCGAATCCGTCCTCGTCGACCCGGACGTCACCGCCTCGTACGCCAACGACATGGCGAGTTTCTGCGAGGCGGGCACGCCCGCCGTCGTCGTCCTCCCGCGCACCGTCGAGCAGGTCCAGCACGTCATGCGGACCGCCAGCGACCTGCGCGTCCCCGTCGTCCCGCAGGGCGCGCGCACCGGCCTGTCCGGCGCCGCCAACGCCTCCGAGGGCTGCATCGTGCTGTCCCTCACCAAGATGGACCGCATCCTGGAGATCAACCCGGTCGACCGGATCGCCGTCGTCGAACCCGGCGTCGTCAACGCCACGCTCTCCCGCGCGGTCAACGAACACGGGCTCTACTACCCGCCGGACCCGTCCAGCTGGGAGATGTGCACGATCGGCGGCAACATCGGCACGGCCTCCGGCGGCCTGTGCTGCGTCAAGTACGGGGTGACGGCCGAGTACGTCCTCGGCCTGGACGTCGTCCTCGCCGACGGACGGCTGATGAGTACCGGCCGCCGCACCGCGAAGGGCGTCGCCGGATACGACCTCACGCGCCTGTTCGTCGGCTCCGAGGGCTCCCTCGGCATCGTCGTCCGGGCCGTCCTCGCGCTCAGGCCGCAGCCGCCCGCGCAGCTGGTGCTGGCCGCCGAGTTCGGGTCGGCGCGCGCCGCCTGTGACGCCGTGTGCCGGATCATGGAGGGCGGCCACGTCCCGTCCCTGCTCGAACTCATGGACCGCACGACGGTGAAGGCCGTCAACGACCTCGCGCACATGGGCCTCCCGGAGACCACCGAAGCACTGCTCCTCGCGGCCTTCGACACCCACGACCCGGCGGCCGACCTCGCAGCCGTGGGCGCGCTGTGCGAGGCCGCGGGCGCCACCCAGGTGGTGCCGGCCGAGGACGCGTCCGAGTCCGAACTCCTCCTCCAGGCAAGGCGGTTGTCCCTCACCGCGCTCGAAGCGGTCAAGGGCACCACGATGATCGACGACGTGTGCGTGCCGCGCTCCCGGCTCGGCGACATGCTCGAAGGCATCGAACGCGTCGCGGAGAAGTACGCCCTGACCATCGGGGTGTGCGCGCACGCGGGTGACGGCAACACCCATCCCACGGTGTGCTTCGACGCCGCCGACCCCGACGAGTCCCGGCGCGCCCGCGAGTCCTTCGACGAGATCATGGCCCTCGGTCTGGAGCTCGGCGGCACGATCACCGGCGAGCACGGCGTGGGCGTCCTGAAGAAGGAGTGGCTGGCGCGCGAGATCGGCCCGGTGGGGGTGGAGATGCAGCGGGCGGTCAAGGACGTCTTCGACCCGCTGGGCATCCTGAACCCGGGCAAGCTGTTCTGATCCGTCCGCGCGCCGGGCGTCACTCCCCGTCCCTGGACTCGTCCGAGGGCCATGGGTCGCCCATCCACAGGTCGTCGGCCGGGGTCGGCGCCAGCAGCTCGGCGAGACCGTCGTCGATGTCGAGCTCCTCGGCCTCGGTGCCCGGCGGGACCGCCCGCAGGGTGCGCTCCAGCCAGGCCGACACCTGCGCGGCGGGCGCTTCGAGCAGGGCGTCCCCGTCCGGCGAACTGAGCGCCATCAGGACGACGCTGCGCCCGGCGACCTTCGTCGGCCACACCCGCACGTCGCCGTGACCGCACGGCCGGAACACACCCTCGACGAGCAGCTCGCGGGCGAAGGTCCAGTGGACGGGGTGGTCGGAGCCGATGTGGAAGGTGATGTGGACGGCGTACGGGTCGTCGGCGCGGTAGGTGAGCCGTGCCGGGACGGGGATGCTGCGTTCGGGCGACAGGACGAGCCTCAGCTCGAGTTCGCGTTCCACGACGGTGTTCATGCCGGTGCGCTTCCTTTCGTCGTACGGGGCCGTCGGGCGGTCCCGTACGAGTGGAGAGCGCGTCGCCGCGGAACCATTACGCGGGTTCCGCGGATTTTTTTCCGGACCGGTTCCGGATCACGGTCGTACGTGGCGGATCCGCGCCCGAAAGGGGTGGGTACGGCGGGAGCGGCCGTGGCGGGAGCGCCGGTCTGGTAGATGTGGAGCCCCCAAGTGACCACCGAGCAGATACGGGACGACGGACATGAGCGCCCCAACCCCGGCCCCCGGCGACGACAGGCCCCGCGAAGGGTATTACCCGGACCCCTCCATCCCCGGATACGTCCGGTACTGGAACGGCGCTGCCTGGGTGCCGGGCACGAGCCGTCCGGCGCCGTCCGAGGGCGAACGGCTCGCGCCTCCGCCGGGTGCGGGCCCCGTCCATGTGCCCGCACCGGCACCTTCGCCCGAGTACTCGGCCCCGCACGGGACGTCGCGCGAACCGGCGGCCACTCCCACGACGGAGGAGACGGGGCCGCACTTCTTCGACGAGGACCCGCAGCCCGCCGATCCGTCCCCGCGGGTGTCGCCGGCCGACGCGCAGCACGGCAGCCGGCCGGAACCCGCCAGCGCGTGGGGCGCCGACCGGTCCCGGCAGACAGGCTTCGGCGGTGAGCAGGACCGCCGGGTCTCCTGGGGCGCGCCGCACGGTGTCGACCCCCGCGTGCCGCGTGCCGCGCAGCCCGCAGAACCGGCCGTGCAGCCCGACGGCGTGTCCGCCCGCACGGACGGCACGGCGACGATCCCGCCCGCGGACTCCGCCGGCGGCGCTCAGCCTCCCGCGTCCGGCGGCACCGTCGTCTTCCGCCGGCCCACGGGACCGGTGCGGCCCGCGGGCCAGGAGGACGGCCAGGGTTCCGGCGGTGCGGAGGAAGCAGGGAACACCGGCTCCGCCGCACCCGGCTCCCAGGGCGCCCAGGACTCCCCTCCCGCCGAAGGCACCATGGCCTTCCGCGCGCTCTCCCCGCGCACGGACCGACAGGGCGGGGCGCAGACGGGGAGCACGGCCCCGGCCGCGGGCACGTCCGGCAGCCCCGCCGCGTCCGGTGCTCCCGCCACGTCCGGCACGCCGAGCGGTCCCGCCGCGTCCGGACCGTCCGGCGCGGGTGCCCCGCCGGCGGGCGGCTTCGGCGCCGGGCAGGCCGCGCAGGCCGCCGGCGCGGTGCGGAACGCCGCCGCACCGTCGGCTCCGGCTCCGGCCGTCCCCCAGCAGTCCGGCGGCTCCACTCCCGTGACCTCCGGTCCCGGTGGCGGACAGCCCTCCTGGGCACAGCAGGTGCACCGGCTCGCGGGTGCCCCGGCCGAGGAGGACCGGCCGGTCACGCCGTGGAAGCCGCCGGTCGACGACGTGTTCCAGGCCGCGGCGCGACGGCAGGCGGCGGCGCGGCCCGCCGGCCTCGGCAAGCGGCTCGCCGCACGGCTCGTGGACACCGTCGTCCTCGCCGGTGTGACCGCCGTGGCCGCCGTACCGCTGGGCACCAGGGCGATCGACCACGTGAACGAGAAGATCGACGCGGCCAAGCTGTCCGGTGAGAAGGTGACGGTCTGGCTGCTCGACGGCACGACCGGCAGCTGTCTCGGCATCGTCCTCGCCGTCCTGCTCGTCTTCGGTGTCCTGTACGACGCGCTGCCCACCGCCAAGTGGGGCCGCACGCTGGGCAAGAAGCTCTTCGGCCTGGAGGTGCGCGACATCGAGGCCCACGAACCGCCGGGCTTCGGCCTGGCGTTGCGCCGCTGGCTCGTCTACAGCGTCCCGGGGATCCTGGTCGTCGGTGTGGTCGGGGTGCTGTGGTGCCTGTTCGACAAGCCGTGGCGTCAGTGCTGGCACGACAAGGCGGCCCACACCTTCGTGGCGTCCTCCTAGGCCCCGGTCCCCAGCGGGGCGCCGGGAGCCGGTGGTCCCCCGGACGGCCGCTCGCCGGATGCGGCGGGGGAGGGTTCGCGGTCGACTCGGGCCATGAGCAGCGAACCGCCGCCCCCCGGGTCCGGCCAGCCACCGGACGACGACCCGTTCAAGAAGCAGCCCCCGCCCGCCGAGGGCGGCGGTTCGCCGTACGACAGCCCGGCGTCCCCGAGCGGTGGCTCGCAGCCTCCCGGATGGGGCGCTCCGCCCCCGGGCGACGGCGCTCCGCCGCCGGGCGGCACCCCGCCTCCCGGCGGCGGCTCACCGTACGACACCCCCTACGGCAGCCAGCCGCCCCCCTACGGCGGCGGAGAGCCGCCTCCGTACGGCGGGGGCGGCGGCGATCCCTACGGCCCCGGAGGGCCCTACGGCGGCGACCCGCTGGCCGGCATGCCTCCGCTCGCCGACAGCGGCAAGCGGGTGCTGGCGAGGATCATCGACATGATCCTGGTGGGCATCGTGGTGTGGCTGGTGTCGCTGGCCTTCGGCTTCCGCCAGTACACCGTGGACACGGACAAGATGCAGTTCGCCGATTCCTTCGGGAAGGAGGTGATCGCCGCCGTCCTCTTCGTCGCCTACGACACGATCATGATGAGCAGGACGGGCCAGACCCTCGGCAAGAAGCTGTTCAAGCTGCGGGTGGCCGACCTCGACAACGGCGCCACGCCCTCCGTGCAGACCATGCTGATCCGGTCGCTGGTCCTGTGGCTGCCGTTCGCGTTCTGCTGCGCGTGCATCTGGACGGCGATCGCCGGCGGCTGGAGCTTCTTCGACAAGCCCTACAAGCAGGGCCTGCACGACAAGGCGGCCAAGACGGTGGTGGTCAGCGCGGGCTGAGGCGGGGGAGGGACAACGGATCGGCGGGCCCGTGATCCACGGGCCCGCCGTCGTGTCGTCAGGAGGCCGTCGGCTCCCGCACCGGGTCGACACCGGCGGAGACGGGCTCCCGCTGCACGGGCACGCGCCGCGGCTCGGGCCGGGCGGCCGGAGCCGCGGCCGGTGGCGCGGTCCTCGGCAACGGCACCGTCATGGCGACGAGCAGACCGAGCGCGAGTGCCGAGACGGTGATCAGTGCGATCCCCAGGCCCGAACTCGTCTGAGACAGCAACAGCATGGCGAGGGTGGAGAAGATCACGGTGCAGGAACCGTAGGCGAGCTGTGCGGCGGTCGGACGAGGCATGGCAATCGTGTCCTCGGATGGGGGTACTCCCCCCGTGCCTCTCGCGATGGGGGAGGGTGCGGATAAGAATCGGGGGTGAGACAACGGTGTCGACTTGGCTTTCCGCCGACTTCCGACGCTCCGCCAATCGACTCTATTCGCCTGCATGCCCGAGTGGAACGACCGGTAAGCGTGACCTTACCCACGGTGCCGGAGCACAGGGGGCGCACGGAGTCATTACGTCCATCAAGTGGACATGTGGACGCGCCCGTTGGGGGTGTTTCGGGGCGTTCGGATACCGAACGCCCGCTCCGTATAGTGTACTTGCCAGGTTCAAGTCAAGGTCTGTTTTTTCTGTGTCAACTCCGGTCGAATGTCGTCACTTGAATCGCGTATACGCGCGCGGACACTCCTGAGACCGGGACCCCCCTCCGCGCGAGCGGACGCGGGGGAGGACATCAAGTGACCAGCAGACCATGGACGTTCAGAGCGACCGCGGTGGGCGTCGCCCTCGCGGCGGCCACCGCCACGTTCTCGACGTTCGCCGTGGCCCAGGCCGACGACGCGCCGTCGGTGCGTGCGGACCGCCACGACCCGATGCCGGCCAAGAACACGGTCGACCACGACCTCGACGGGCCGCTCAGCAAGACGCAGGACGCGCAGCGCCAGGAGGCCTTGAACCAGGTCATATCCGGTGACGCCAAGGTGCAGAACCGCAACGGTTCGCAGGTCGTCCAGCTGAAGAGCAAGAAGGGCGACAGCAAGTACGTCGAGCTGGGTCGCGAGAAGACCGACAAGATCTTCACGATCCTGGTCGAGTTCGGCGACAAGACGGACCCGAAGTACGGAGGCGGCGCCGGACCGCTGCACAACAAGATCGCCGCGCCGGACCGCAAGAAGGACAACAGCACGGCCTGGCAGGCGGACTACAACCAGAAGCACTTCCAGGACCTCTACTTCGGCACCGGCAAGAAGACCGAGTCGATGAAGAAGTTCTACGAGAAGCAGTCCTCGGGCCGCTACTCGGTCGACGGCGAGGTCGCGGACTGGGTCAAGGTCCCCTACAACGAGGCCCGTTACGGCAACAACGCCTGCGGCTCCACCAACTGCCCGAGCGTGTGGAACGTCGTCAGCGACGGCGTCACGGCCTGGGTCGCTGAGCAGAAGGCGGCCGGCAAGTCCGACGCGGCCATCAAGGCGGACCTCGCGCGGTTCGACCAGTGGGACCGCTACGACTACGACGGCGACGGCAACTTCAACGAGCCCGACGGCTACATCGACCACTTCCAGATCGTGCACGCCGGTGAGGACGAGTCCGCGGGCGGCGGCGTCGAGGGCACCGACGCGATCTGGGCCCACCGCTGGTACGCCTTCGGCACCGACGCCGGCGCCACCGGCCCCGCGAACAACAAGCTGGGCGGCGCGCAGATCGGCTCCAGCGGCATCTGGGTCGGCGACTACACCATCCAGCCGGAGAACGGCGGACTCGGCGTCTTCGCCCACGAGTACGGCCACGACCTCGGTCTGCCGGACCACTACGACACCGCCGGCGGCGACAACTCCACCGGTTTCTGGACCCTGATGTCCTCCGGTTCGTGGCTCGGCACCGGCAAGGAGTCCATCGGCGACCTGCCGGGCGACTTCAACGCCTGGGACAAGCTGCAGCTGGGCTGGCTGAACTACGACACGGCCAAGGCCGGCAAGCAGTCCACGCACAAGCTGGGCGTCGCCGAGTACAACACCTGGAACAAGCAGGCGCTCGTCGTCTCGCTGCCCGACAAGGCGGTCACGACCACGGTCGTGAACCCCGCGCAGGGCTCGACCCAGTGGTGGAGCGGCAGCGGCGACAACCTCAAGAACACGCTGACCCGTTCCGTGGACCTCACGGGCAAGTCGGCGGCGAAGCTGACCCTCGACGGCTGGTACGACATCGAGGCGAACTACGACTACCTCTACACCGAGGTCTCGACCGACGGCGGCGCCAACTGGACCGCTCTCGACGGCACGGTGGACGGCGCCGCCATCCCGCGCGACGGCAGTGACAAGCCCGCCCTGACCGGCACGGTCGACAGCTACAAGAAGCTGTCGTACTCGCTCGACGCCTACGCCGGCAAGAAGATCGACCTCCGCTTCCGCTACCAGACCGACGGCGGCGTGGCGCAGAAGGGCTTCGCGGCCGACGAGATCTCCGTGACCGCGGACGGTACGCCGCTCTTCTCGGACAACGCCGAGTCGGCGGACGCCGCCTGGACCGCGGCGGGCTTCTCCCGCATCGGCGCCTCGTTCACCAAGGACTACGCGCAGTACTACCTCGCGGAGAACCGCCAGTACGTCTCGTACGACAAGACCCTCAAGGTCGGCCCGTACAACTTCGGCTTCTCGACGACCCGTCCGGACTGGGTGGAGCACTACCCGTACCAGAACGGCCTGTTGATCTGGAAGTGGGACACCTCGCAGGCGGACAACAACACCAGCCAGCACCCGGGTGTCGGCCTCGCGCTGCCCGTCGACTCGCACCCGAAGGCCCTGTGGTGGGACAACGGGACGCTGATGCGCAACCGCATCCAGGCCTACGACTCGACGTTCAGCCTGTACCGCACGGACGGCATCACGCTGCACAGCGCGGACGTCGCGACGAAGATCCCGTCGTCGAAGGGTGTGTCGGTCTTCAACGACCACACCAGCGACTACTACGACAACCGGAACCCCACCGGTGGTGTCAAGATCACTGACACCAACACCAAGATCACGATCGTCAAGGAGGCCAAGGACGGCTCGACGATCTCGCTCCGGGTGGACCCTGCGGTGAAGTAGACCGCGTTTACGCAGGTCAGAAGGCGATCGGCGGCAACCCCCTGGCGGGTTGCCGCCGATCGTGTTTAGGTGCGTGCTGTGGTTTTCTTATTGACACCGGTCCGCACGGGGGTGTGACTGCATGGCCGCAGGAGGTTTCTGCAAGCTGCCGAACGGCAGCGTGGTGGTGGCGCTGAACCTGCCCAGTCCGGCGGGCTCGGCGGGCGGCTGCGTGCGCTTCCTGGTGCTCGCCCAGAACCGGGCCCGCGCCCTGACCCGGCTGCGGAACCTGGGGCTGCGGGCGGTCTACCTCCGCGGCAACGCGGCCCCGCCCACTCCGGACGAGGTCACCGCGGTCCTGCACCACCCGGACGGCCTCATATGGCGGACCGCACCCGACAACGGTGTCGAGCTCTCCCAGGAGCTGTGGCATCCCGTCAGGGCCCTGCTCAGACGTCCGACACCCCAGATGTGACCATCCGCGATCGCCTGTGACTCTTCGTGAGCGGCGGGCCGCGGGTCGGCGCCGCGGGCACGCGAGCGGCACGCCCGGACGAGGTGGCCGGACGACGCGGTCGCGTGCCTAGACGACGGGCTTGCCGGTGAGCTCCACACCGGCCGCGCGCAGCTCCTCCAGCGCCCGCTCGGTGGTCTCCTCGGCCACCCCGGCCGTGAGGTCGAGCAGCACCTGCGTGCGGAAGCCCGCGCGGGCGGCGTCCAGCGCGGTCGCCCGTACGCAGTGGTCGGTCGCGATGCCCACGACGTCGACCTCGTCGATCTCGCGGGCCCGCAGCCAGTCGGCCAGCGGGACGCCGTTCTCGTCGGCGCCCTCGAAGCCGCTGTAGGCCGCCGCGTACGCGCCCTTGTCGAAGACGGCGTCGATCGCGCCGGAGGCGACGGCGGGGGCGAAGTTCGGGTGGAATCCGACGCCCTCCGTGCCGGCCACGCAGTGCGCGGGCCAGGAGTGCACGTAGTCGGGATTGTCGGCGAAGTGGCCGCCGGGGGCGACATGGAGGTCACGGGTGGCGACGACGTGCCGGTAGCCGGCGGGCGCCTGCCCGATCAGCTCCGTGATGGCGGCGGCCACGTCGGCACCCCCGGCCACCGCGAGGCTGCCTCCCTCGCAGAAGTCGTTCTGCACGTCTACGACGATCAAGGCGCGGCGCATGGTCGGTGTCCTTCGACGGTGGGATGCGACGGGAGGGTGCGGGCCCGGCCGTTGAACTACCGAGCCTAGAGACTTCCGGTGCGGTGCGGGAGGGGGCAAACGGTTTCCGCGAGGTGCGCAGGCACGCTGCCGTTGCATTCCCGCTCACCGGAGGTTCATGCGCCGGGCCCCTTCCGCCGCACCCGGCTCCCGGTGTCTCAGAGGTACTCGGTGGGGAGGACCGGCTCGCCGCGCGAGAGCTGGGTCGCCGACAGCGGGAGGTCGGCGCGGGCGGCGAAGTGCCGGTCGCGTACGACGTCCAGGGGCTCGCGGGCGAGGACCTGACCGCCCTTGACCAGCTCGACCAGGAGCAGTCGCTCGGCCAGTTCGTCGGGCACCGGCCCGGTACCGATCACCTCGGCCTCGGCGGCCCCGCGGTCGTCGAGGCGCCGCGCGGCCCACTTGCGGCCGCCTATGGACGTCTTCCCGCCCCTCGACCGCTTGGCGACCGGCTCCAGCGGGGCCCTCGCGTCCGTCGAGCCGGCGCGGGCGACCAGCTTGTAGACCATCGAGCAGGTGGGGTGGCCGGACCCCGTGACCAGCTGGGTGCCGACGCCGTACGCGTCCACCGGTGCCGCCGCCAGCGAGGCGATCGCGTACTCGTCCAGGTCCGAGGTCACGACGATCTTCGTGCTGGTCGCACCCAGCTCGTCCAGCTGCTGCCGCACCCGGTGCGCGACGAGCAGCAGGTCGCCGGAGTCGATGCGCACGGCACCGAGGTCGGTCCCGGCGACCTCGACGGCCGTGCGGACCGCCTCGGCGACGTCGTAGGTGTCCACGAGCAGCGTGGTGCCCCGGCCGAGCGAGTCCACCTGCGCCTGGAAGGCGTCGCGCTCCCGGTCGTGCAGCAGGGTGAAGGCGTGCGCGGACGTGCCCACCGTGGGGATCCCGTAGCGGAACCCGGCGGCCAGGTCGGAGGTGGTCGCGAACCCGCCGATGTAGGCGGCCCGCGAGGCGGCCACGGCGGCGAGCTCGTGGGTGCGCCGGGCGCCCATCTCGATCAGCGGCCGGTCGCCGGCGGCGGAGGTCATCCGGGAGGCGGCCGCGGCGATCGCCGAGTCGTGGTTGAGGATCGAGAGGATCACCGTCTCCAGGAGCACGCACTCCGCGAAGGAGCCCTCGACGCGCAGGATCGGCGAGCCCGGGAAGTACACCTCGCCCTCGGGGTAGCCCCAGATGTCCCCGCTGAAGCGGTAGGAGGCGAGCCACTCCAGGGTCGGCTCGTCGACGATGCCCCGCTCGCGCAGGAAGCCGAGGACGTCCGCCTCGAAGCGGAAGTTCTCGACGGCGTCGAGGACGCGCCCGGTGCCCGCCACCACTCCGTACCGCCGCCCTTCGGGCAGGCGGCGCGTGAAGACCTCGAAGACCGAGCGGCGCTCGGCGGTCCCCGCCGCGAGCGCGGCCTGCAGCATCGTCAGCTCGTACTGGTCCGTGAAGAGCGCTGTCGAGGGGACATCCACCGGCAGCCCGAGGCCCGCTGTGTTCATGGACGGGATCGTACCCCCATTTCGTCACTCTGACGATTTAGGGCCCCCGTTTAGAGGGGCCCGTTTGTGCGGGCCCCCCTCTCTGGTGGCAGCATGGGCGATGTGACGGCTCCCGCACCCCTAGAGATCGAAAAGACCGAATCGGCCGAGGAGGTCTTCGCCGTACCCGAGCCGGACGTCCCCTGGGTCACGATCGTCCACAACGACCCGGTCAACCTGATGAGCTATGTGACGTATGTCTTCCAGACGTACTTCGGCTACACGAAGGACAAGGCCACCAAGCTCATGCTCGACGTCCATCACAAGGGTCGTGCCGTCGTCTCCAGCGGCACGCGCGAGGAGATGGAACGCGACGTTCAGGCCATGCACGGCTACGGTCTGTGGGCCACCCTTCAGCAGGACCGGAAGTAGCGAACTCACTCCATGCCTGGACACTTCGAACCGCTCCCCGGCGGCGGCGCGGCCGTCGCGCTCGACGAGGTCGAGATCTCCATCATCCGCTCCCTCGCCGTGCAGCTCCTGGAGCTCATCGGCCCGGGCCCCGCGGAGAACGCCCCGGACGACCCGCTCGCCGAGCTGTTCGCGGAGGGCCCCAGCGAGCCGCCCAGCGACCCCGTGCTGCAGCGTCTGTTCCCCGACGCCTACAGCGGCCCCGGCGTCGAGGCGGCCACGCCCGAGGAGGCCGAGGAGCAGCGCGCCCACTCCGCGGAGTTCCGCCGCTTCACCGAGAACGACCTGCGCGCGGCCAAGCGGGAGAACGCCCTCACGGTGATCCGTTCCCTGGACGCGCTGACCCCCGGCGGCGACGGCGCCGCCGTCCTCGAGCTGTCCCTGGACGAGTCCCAGTCGTGGCTGCGCGCCCTGAACGACCTGCGCCTCGCGATCGGCTCCCGGCTCGACGTCACCGACGAGGACGACACCGACCACCTCTACCGGCTCCCGGACGAGGACCCGCGCAAGCCGATGGTGATGGCCTACCTCTGGCTCGGCGGTCTCCAGGAAACCCTGGTGACCACCCTTATGCCCTGAACTGTCAGGACAAATCACCCCCTGATGTTCGCTCAACGGACGCTCAAATCCGAATAACGATCGCGTCACCGCTCCGGCCCGCAATGCGGACCGGAGTCCTTATTTGTCCGGTTCTTCCTGTGGCGTGCCGCACACCGGCCGCCCCCGATCTCTGTTGCGGCCGTGATAAATCTTCACGACCGCCCGGCGGACACCACCCATGTCCCGCCGGGTGCGCCACCGAGCCGGCGGATCGCCGGCCAGGCACAAAGCTCCACCATCCGGGGGGATCGGGACCCGATCCGAAGCCAAGGGACTGGCTCGGGTCGGCATGGAGAAAGGCGCACCGACATGACCTCATCGCAGGTCGACAAGCAGTACGACGGCAGTGAGGCCGTGGGCGGCGACACCCTCGAAGAGGGGTACGAGCGCGGGCTCGGCAGCCGTCAGGTCCAGATGATCGCGATCGGCGGCGCCATCGGCGTCGGTCTCTTCCTGGGAGCCGGGGCGAACATCGCCAAGGCCGGACCCAGCCTCATCCTGATGTACGCCCTCGCCGGCGTCATCATCTTCTTCATCATGCGGGCGCTCGGCGAGCTCCTGCTGTACCGCCCCGTCTCGGGCTCCTTCGCGGAGTACTCCCGCGAGTTCCTCGGCCCGTTCTTCGGCTACTTCACCGGCTGGACGTACTGGCTGATGTGGGTGGTGACCGGCATGGCCGAGCTGACGGCCGCCGCGATCTACGTCCACTACTGGTTCCCGTCCGTCCCGCAATGGGTGACGGCGCTGGTCTTCCTGGTGGTCCTGTTCGTGGCCAACCTGATCTCGGTGAAGCTGTTCGGCGAGATCGAGTTCTGGTTCTCGATGGTCAAGGTCACCGCGCTCATCGGCATGATCGTGATCGGCCTCGGCGTGCTCACCTTCGGCTTCAGCTCCGCCGGTGACACCGCGACGGTCTCCAACCTCTGGCAGTTCGACGGCTTCTTCCCCAAGGGCATCGGCTCCTCCCTGATGACCCTCCAGGGCGTCATGTTCGCCTACCTCGCCGTCGAGCTCGTCGGCGTCACCGCGGGCGAGTCCGAGAACCCCGAGAAGACGCTCCCGAAGGCCATCAACACCCTGCCCTGGCGCATCGCCCTCTTCTACGTCGGTGCCCTCACGGTCATCCTCTGCGTCGTGAAGTGGACCGAGTTCGCACCAGGTGTGAGCCCCTTCGTGAAGGCGTTCGCCATGATCGGCATCCCCGCCGGCGCCGGCATCGTCAACTTCGTGGTGCTCACCGCGGCCCTGTCCTCCTGCAACTCGGGCATGTACTCCACGGGCCGCATGCTGCGCACCCTCGCGGACAACGGCGAGGCCCCGAAGGTCTTCAACAAGCTCTCCTCGACGAAGACCCCGGCCATCGGCATCACCGTCTCGATGCTCTTCATGGGCATCGGCGTGGTCCTGAACTACATCGTCCCGGAGAAGGCCTTCGGCTACGTCACCTCCGTCGCCACCGCGGCCGGCATCTGGACCTGGCTGATGATCCTGATCAGCCACATCCTGTACCGCCGCGCGGTCGACGCCGGCCGCCTGCCCGCGTCCTCCTTCCCCGCCCCGGGCGGTGCGAAGTGCAGCTGGATCGCGGTCGTGTTCCTGCTCTTCGTCACCGGACTGATCGCGTACGACGCCGACTCCCGCGTCTGCCTCTACGTGATGGCCGGCTGGGCCGTCGCCCTCGGCATCGGCTGGGCGGTCCTCAAGGCGCGGAACCCGCAGGTCGCCGAGCGCCGCGAGCCGGAGCTCGAGAAGGTCGGCTGAGCCGGCGCCTCGGGCCCTGAGGGCCGCGCGGGCGGACCCGGCAGGGCCGCGCGGCCAGGCCCTCCGGGCCTGAGCGCTCACCATCTGGGCCGCCCCGTACCACCCTTCGGTACGGGGCGGCCCTTCTGCTTATCCTGACCAGCATGCTGACCATCACCCAGGCCCTCGTCGACCAGATCGTCGCGCACGCGCGGCAGGACCACCCGGACGAGGCGTGCGGCGTCGTCGCCGGCCCGGCGGGCACCGGCCGCCCCGAGCGCTTCATCCCGATGCTCAACGCCGCCCGCTCGCCCACCTTCTACGAGTTCGACTCCGGTGACCTGCTGAAGCTCTACCGCGAGATGGGCGACCGCGACGAGGAGCCGGTCGTGATCTACCACTCGCACACGGCCACCGAGGCCTACCCGTCCCGCACGGACATCTCGTACGCGAACGAGCCCGGAGCCCACTACGTGCTCGTCTCGACCGCCGACGCGGACGACGCCGGACCCTTCCAGTTCCGCTCCTACCGGATCGTGGAGGGCGAGGTGACGGAGGAGGAGGTCACCGTCGTGGAGTCCTACTGATCTCACCTGGCGGCCGAAAGGCGTCCGGAATATGAGATCACATTCCGGGACCCGGACCGGGAATCGATACGATGAGCCCATGGTTTCCCCTGACGTGAGCGACAAGACGCCGGGCATGCTGCTCGTGGCGCGGCTGCACGTCGACCTGTGCAGGCTGCAGAGCGCCATCTGTACGCGCTGACCTGCCGCCGTACGGCCGTGAGCCGCGGCTCCGCACGCCACGTGCCCCTTGCTTCGCCCCCGTAGCGCGCCTTCCCCCGAGCTCCCGGCTTCGCCGGAGCAGGGGGCGCACCGACCCTGACTACTTCCGACAGGAGCCCGCAACCATGGCCATCGAGGTCCGCATCCCCACCATCCTCCGCACCTACACCGACGGCCAGAAGGCCGTCGAGGGGACCGGGGACACCCTCGCCGAGCTGTTCGCCGACCTCGAGACCCGGCACACGGGCATCCAGGCCCGCATCGTCGACGAGGGCAAGCTGCGCCGCTTCGTCAACGTCTACCTGAACGACGAGGACGTCCGCTTCCTCGACAGCATCAACACCAAGCTGTCCGACGGCGACACCGTGACGATCCTGCCGGCCGTCGCCGGCGGCATGGCCTGATAGGCCGCTGATCCCTCATGCGCTACGACTCCCCGCTCGCCGCGGTGGGCAACACCCCTCTGGTGCGCCTGCCGCGGCTGTCGCCGTCCGCGGACGTCCGGATCTGGGCCAAGCTGGAGGACCGCAACCCGACCGGCTCGGTCAAGGACCGCCCCGCGCTGCACATGATCGAACAGGCGGAGAAGGACGGCCGGTTGACCCCCGGCTGCACGATCCTGGAGCCGACGAGCGGCAACACCGGCATCTCGCTGGCCATGGCGGCCAAGCTCAAGGGCTACCGCATGGTGTGCGTCATGCCCGAGAACACCTCCCAGGAGCGCCGTGACCTGCTCGGCATGTGGGGCGCGGAGATCATCTCCAGCCCGGCCGCCGGGGGTTCCAACACCGCCGTCCGCGTCGCCAAGGAGCTGTCGGCCGAGCACCCCGACTGGGTGATGCTCTACCAGTACGGCAACCCGGACAACGCGGGAGCGCACTACGCGACGACCGGTCCGGAGATCCTCGCGGACCTCCCCTCCATCACGCACTTCGTGGCGGGCCTCGGCACCACCGGCACCCTGATGGGCGTCGGGCGTTACCTGCGCGAGCACAAGCCCGACGTCAGGATCGTCGCCGCGGAACCCCGCTACGACGACCTGGTCTACGGTCTGCGCAACCTCGACGAGGGCTTCGTGCCCGAGCTGTACGACGCCTCGGTCCTGACGAGCCGCTTCTCCGTGGGCTCGGCGGACGCGGTCACCCGCACCCGGGAACTGCTCCAGCAGGAGGGCATCTTCGCGGGCGTCTCCACCGGCGCGGCACTGCACGCGGCGATCGGCGTCGGCAACAAGGCGCTGAAGGCGGGCGAGTCCGCCGACATCGCCTTCGTCGTCGCCGACGGCGGCTGGAAGTACCTCTCCACGGGCGTCTACACGGCGGCCACCACGGAGGAAGCGATCGAGACGCTCCAGGGCCAGCTCTGGGCGTGATGCGCCCACCGGACGGGTCCACGGACCCGTCCGGTCCGCCCACGCGCGCGACAGGCGGCCCGTCCGGCCCGCCCGCGCGGGCGAGCGATGACCCCTCCGGTCCGGCGGCACGGGCGAGGAGCGCCGGTCCCCGTCCCAGCGCAGCCGCGCCGGGACGGCCCCGTCTCTGACGCCGGACACCTCGTCATCTCGGCCCGCGGTGGGCAGGCAGCCGTCGTCGCGGCCCGTGGTGCGCGGGTGACCGCAGTTTTGGCCCGCGGTGCGCGGGCAATCACCGCCTCGGCCCGCGGTGCGCGGGCGATCACCGCCTCGGCCCGCGGTGCGCGGGCAATCACCGCCTCGGCCCACGGTGCGCGGGCAATCACCGCCTCGGCCCGCGGTGCGCGGGCGACCACCGCCTCGGGGTGCCGTGCGCGGGCAGCGCCCGCGTGCCGGACACCCCACGCCGGGTCCCGCCGCGTGCGGGCGACCGCCGGGTCAGCCCGCCAGATACCGCACCTGGTCCCACAGCACGGGATCCATGACGCCCACCTTCCGGCGGAAGTCCCACACCGGCACGTCCCGCAGCTCGTCCGTCTCCAGGAAGCTGGGGCGTCCATGGGCGTCACCCACGGCACCCGGCGGCAGCGGGATCACTCCGGCCCGCTCGTCGTGGTACTTGCTGGTGATCTTCGCGACGACGGCCCGGTCCCCGCGCACGACGAGCACCAGGCACGGCCGGTCCTTCGCCCCCGGTGTGTCCTCGTAGGGGACGTTCGCCCACCAGATCTCCGCCGGCCGGGGCCGCGGCGCTCCGCGCCTGCGGCCCGGGGGGCGTCCGGGCGGGCGCGTACGCCCGGCCGGACGGCGCCCGCGGCGCCCCCAGCCGTCCACCAGCGTCGCGACCAGCGCGAGCAGCACCACGGCCGCGAGCGCGAGCCACCAGGACGTGTCCATAGCAACGAAGGTACCGGCGCGCATCCCAGCGCGCTCCCCGCCGCGAACACAGGGCGTCGCACGCTCGTCCCGACGTCCACCGAAACGGTGACACCACAGGTGAGTTCGCCCACAACGGCCCCTGGCGGAGGAGCGACCGGCCCTTTTGCGCCTTACGCTCGACGGACCGCACGACCCCCGTTCCCGTACCCGCTCCGAGTATCTGCATATCGCATCTACTCTCTGCACTTCCTGCCAGCGCGGAGGTTCCAGCTCTTATGAAGCTCACCGTCGTCGGCTGCTCGGGGTCGTTCCCGTCCGCGGAATCGGCCTGTTCGAGCTACCTCGTCGAGGCCGACGGCTTCAGGCTGCTTCTCGACATGGGCAATGGTGCCCTCGGCGAGCTGCAGCGCCACTGCGGTCTCTACGACCTCGACGCGATCTTCCTCAGCCATCTGCACGCCGACCACTGCATCGACATGTGCGCGTACTTCGTCGCACGCTACTACCGCCACGACGGCGGTCGCTGCGATCCCATCCCGGTCTACGGCCCCGAGGGCACGGAGCAGCGGCTCACCACGGCCTACGCCGACACGCCGTCCGCCTCCTCGATGAGCGAGGTCTTCGACTTCCACACGGTCAAGCCGGGCACGTTCGACGTCGGCCCGTTCACCGTGCACACCGAGCGGGTCCGCCACCCCGTGGAGGCCTACGGCATCCGCGTGGAGCACGGCGGAAAGTCACTGACGTACTCCGGGGACACCGGGGTGACCGAGGCGCTGGACGAACTGGCCCGCGACACGGACCTGTTCCTGTGCGAGGCCGCGTTCACCCATGGCAAGGAGGACATCCCCGACCTCCACCTCAACGGCCGCGAGGCGGGCGAGACCGCGACCCGCGCCGGCGCCCGCCGCCTCGTCCTCACGCACATCCCGCCGTGGACGGACCCGCGGACCAACCTCGCGGACGCCCGCGCCGCCTACGCGGGCCCGGTGGACCTGGCGGCGCCCCGGGTTTCGTACGAGATCTAGCGCCCGGACGCGGCCCCCACGCACGACAAGGCCCCCGGAACCGAACGGTTCCGGGGGCCTCCTCGCGCACGGGCGGTGCCGTTACTTGGCCTCGGCCTTCTGGAGCTCCGCGAGCTCCTCGTCGGACTCGCGGCCCGGCGTCGGCAGGTTGAACTTGGTGATCGCGAAGCGGAAGACGACGTAGTAGACCGCGGCGAAGCACAGGCCCACCAGGACCAGGCCCCACGGGTTGGTCGCGATGCCGAGGTTGAGGCCGAAGTCGACCGCGCCGGCCGAGAAGCCGAAGCCGTCCTTCATGCCGAGTGCCCAGGTCAGCGCCATCGAGACACCGGTGAGGACCGCGTGGATCGCGTACAGGACCGGCGCGATGAACATGAACGTGAACTCGATGGGCTCGGTGACACCCGTGACGAAGGAGGTCAGGGCGAGCGAGAACATCATGCCGCCGACGACCTTGCGGCGCTCGGGACGGGCGCAGTGCACGATCGCGAGGCAGGCGGCCGGGAGCGCGAACATCATGATCGGGAAGAAGCCGGTCATGAACTGTCCGGCGGTCGGGTCACCGGCCAGGAAGCGCCCGATGTCACCGCTCTTGCCGTGGTACTCGCCCGCCTGGAACCACGGGAACGAGTTCAGCAGGTGGTGCATGCCGATCGGGATGAGCGCGCGGTTGGCGACACCGAAGATGCCCGCGCCGACGGCGCCCGAACCGACCAGCCACTCACCGAAGTTGTGCAGCCCCGTGCCGAGGACCGGCCAGATGTAGCCGAAGACGATGCCGATGAGCAGGCCCGCGAAGGCGGAGAGGATCGGCACCAGTCGGCGGCCGCCGAAGAAGCCCGCCCAGTCGGGCAGCTTCGTGCGGTAGAAGCGCTGGTAGAGCAGGGCGACGACGATGCCCATCACCACGCCGCCGAGGACCTTGGCGTCCACCGGCGCGTCGACCATGACCACCTTGCCGTCGACGGCCGTGGCCACCTTCGGCAGGTTCTTGTCGGAGAACGTCGCCAGCACGTTCTTGAAGACCAGGTAGCCGACCACGGCCGCGAGCGCCGTCGAGCCGTCCGACTTCTTCGCGAAGCCGATCGCGATGCCCACGGCGAACAGCAGCGCCATGTTGTCGAGGATCGCGTTGCCACCGGCCGTCATGAACCCGGCGATCTTGGTGAGGAACGTGGGGAACGACTCGCGTCCCAGCATGTCGGCGTTGCCGAGGCGCACCAGCAGCGCGGCGGCGGGCAGGGTGGCGACCGGCAGCATCAGGCTTCGGCCGATGCGCTGCAGAACAGCCATCGCGCCGGAGCCCTTCTTCTTCGCGGCCGCGGGAGCGGCGCTGGCCGTGGACACAGGTTCCTCCAGTGAACATGGCGCCGCCCGGGGGACAAGGGGTGGGGACGGCGTGGTCTACACCACTCAGTGGTGTAGACCTGTTGTAGCACGGTGAAGGCTGGATAAGGAACCCGCGGATTTTGTGGGCTGGGCCATAGTCGGAAGAAGTGGCCGCACGGGGTTGCAGACGTGACGAAGGGCCCCCGGACCACACGGTCCGAAGGCCCCTGACGGGTACGGGGAAGACCTTACTTATGGCTTGGTCGTGTCCACCACCTCGTCCTCCGGCTCCCGCCCCGGAGTCCTGAGGTCGAACCTGGTGATCGCGAAGCGGAAGATCGCGTAATACACGACCGCGAAGCACAGCCCGATCGGGATGATCAGCCACGGCTTGGTCGCCAGATGCCAGTTGAGGGCGTAGTCGATCAGACCCGCCGAGAAACTGAATCCGTCGTGGACCCCGAGCCCCCACGTCACCGCCATCGACACACCTGTCAGGACCGCGTGGATCACATAGAGCAGCGGAGCGATGAACAAGAAGGAGTACTCGATCGGCTCGGTGATGCCCGTGACGAACGACGTCAGCGCGACCGAGAGCATCATCCCGCCGATCTCCTTGCGGCGATGCGGCTTCGCGCAGTGGGCCATGGCCAGCGCGGCGGCCGGCAGCGCGAACATCATGATCGGGAAGAACCCCGAGGTGAACTGGCCCGCGTCCGGGTCACCGTGCAGGAACATGTTGATGTCTCCGTGCACCACCTCCCCGCTCGGCGTGGTGAAACTGCCGAACTGGAACCAGATGGGCACGTTCAGGAACTGGTGCAGACCGATGACGAGCAGCGCCCGGTTCGCCACGCCGAACACACCCGCGCCCCACGCGCCCAGACTCACCAGCCAGTCGCTGAAGCTCTCCAGCCCGTCGCCGATCGGCGGCCAGACCCACAGGCACAGCCCGGCGAACACGATGGCCACGAACGACATGATGATCGGCACCAGCCGGCGCCCGTTGAAGAAGCCGAGCCAGTCCACCAGCTTGGTGCGGTGGTACCGCTGCCAGAAGTACGCGGTCATCAGCCCCATGAGGATCCCGCCGAAGACCCCCGGATTCTGGTACGTGAACGCCGTCACGGAGAAGTCGGGCGCCTGGCAGCCGATGTCCTTGATGACCTTCGCCTGCTGGGCACACTTCTCCGGGAACTCGTGCAGCACGCCCAGATACACGAGGAATCCCGCTACCGCCGCGAGCGCGGTGGAACCGTCCGCCTTCTTCGCCATGCCGATGGCCACCCCGACGCAGAACAGCAGCGGCAGCCCCAGCTCACCGTCCAGCAGAGCGGTGCCCGCACCCTTCATCACCTTCGAGACGCCGTCCCAGCCGAGCCCGTCGGCCCCGAACACGTCCGGCTGGCCCAGCCGGGTCAGGATGCCCGCCGCCGGCAGCACCGCGATGGGGAGCTGAAGACTGCGCCCCATCTTCTGCATCCCCTGGAACAGACCGTTCCAGCGGTCGCGCGCGGTGGGAGCGGTGCTGTCCGCAGTCATGGGCGTCCTCCGGGCGAGGCCGGGTTTGGCGCCCGCCCGCCCACTGGTGTAGACCAGTTGATGACCGGTCGCTCTGTCGTGACCGCCATCATTCGGCACGAACGACATGACCGCTCGCAAAGATGGGCCAACTGTGGGTTACTGCGACAAAGCGGTTCGGATCAGGGAGTAGGACATGGCCAGCAAGGCTGAGAAGATCGTCGCCGGACTCGGCGGCATCGACAACATCGAAGAGGTCGAAGGCTGCATCACCCGCCTGCGCACCGAGGTCAACGACCCCTCGCTGGTCGACGAAGCCGCCCTGAAGGCCGCCGGCGCCCACGGCGTCGTCAAGATGGGCACCGCGATCCAGGTCGTCATCGGCACCGACGCCGACCCCATCGCCGGAGAGATCGAAGACATGATGTGAGCCACCCCGCTCACCCCCGAGGGGCTGCATCCATCACCGGACGCAGCCCCTCACCCGTATACGACTAGGCTCGTCGCCATGTCTCGCATCGACGGCCGCACCCCCGAACAACTGCGCCCCATCACCATCCAGCGCGGCTGGAGCAAGCACGCCGAAGGCTCCGTGCTCGTCTCCTTCGGCGACACCAAAGTCTTCTGCACCGCCTCCGTCACCGAAGGCGTCCCCCGCTGGCGCAAAGGCAGCGGCGAAGGCTGGGTCACCGCCGAATACTCCATGCTCCCGCGCGCCACCAACACCCGCGGCGACCGGGAATCCGTACGCGGCAAGATCGGCGGCCGCACCCACGAGATCAGCCGCCTCATCGGCCGCTCCCTGCGCGCCGTCATCGACTACAAAGCCCTCGGCGAGAACACCATCGTCCTCGACTGCGACGTCCTCCAGGCCGACGGCGGCACCCGCACCGCCGCCATCACCGGCGCCTACGTCGCCCTCGCCGACGCCGTCACCTGGGCCCAGGGCAAGAAACTCGTCAAGGCCGGCCGCAAACCCCTCACCGGCACCGTCAGCGCCGTCTCCGTCGGCATCGTCGACGGCATCCCCCTCCTCGACCTCTGCTACGAAGAGGACGTCAAGGCCGACACCGACATGAACGTCGTCTGCACCGGCGACGGCCGCTTCGTCGAAGTCCAGGGCACCGCCGAAGCCGAACCCTTCGACCGCAAGGAACTCAACGCCCTCCTCGACCTCGCCGTCGCCGGCTGCGACGAACTCGCCGCCATCCAGCGCGCCGCCCTCGAAACGACCCTCGAGGCAACCGGACGATAACCCTTCGCGTTCTAAGAGGTACGGGCGTACGGTCCAGCCGAACGCCCACCGACCGCACCGCGGGCCGAGCCGACCCACCACCGGCCGGACCGGCCCGCGACGGCCGGGGACCACATCACGCCCACGGGGAGGGACCGTTCCATGGCCGCGCGCCATCGCCGCCGCACCGCCACCATCGCCGCCGTCGCCGCACTCGTCGCCCTGCCGACGACCATCGGATGCGACGCCGTCGACAAGGCCCTGGACTGCGTCCAGACCGCCGACTCCATAGCCGACAGCGTCACCGACCTCCAACAGGCCGTCGAGAACGCGGCGAACGACCCCACACAGACCGACGCATCCCTCAACTCCATCGAGAACAACCTCGACAAGATCGGCGACAAGACCGACAACGCCGACATCAACAAAGCCGTCGACGACCTCGACAAAGCCGTCGGCAACGTCCGCACCGCCATCAAGAACGGCGACAACACCCCCGACGTCAGCCCCGTCACCGACGCCGCCGGCGAACTCACCAAGGTCTGCACGCCGTAACACCCGCCCGCCCCTCGCGCCGGGCCGCCCGCCACAGCCCCACCACACCCCGCCGGCCGGCCCGACGCGAAAAGGCCACGGGCTCCGGGCCGCCCACCGGCACCGGAGATACTGACACCCATGACCCGCCTGATCCTCGCCACCCGCAACGCCGGAAAGATCACCGAACTCCGGGCGATCCTCGCCGACGCAGGCCTGCCCCACGAACTCGTCGGCGCGGACATTTACCCCGACATCCCCGACGTCAAGGAAACCGGCGTCACCTTCGCCGAGAACGCCCTCCTCAAGGCCCACGCCCTCGCCCAGGCCACCGGCCTGCCCGCCGTGGCCGACGACTCGGGCCTGTGCGTCGACGTCCTCAACGGCGCACCCGGCATCTTCTCCGCCCGCTGGGCAGGCCGCCACGGTGACGACCAGGCCAACCTCGACCTGCTGCTCGCCCAGCTCTCCGACATCGACGCACCCCACCGCGCCGCCCACTTCGCCTGCGCGGCGGCCCTCGCCCTGCCCGACGGCACCGAACGCGTGGTCGAGGGACAACTCCGCGGCACCCTCCGCCACACCCCCGCCGGCACCAACGGCTTCGGCTACGACCCGATCCTCCAGCCGGACGGCGAGACCCGCACCTGCGCCGAACTCTCCCCCGCCGAGAAGAACGCCATCAGCCACCGCGGCAAGGCGTTCCGGGCCCTGGTACCGGCGGTGGGGGAATTGCTGGGCTGAGCCCCGGACATGCCGAAGGGGTGCCGTCCTTCGACGACACCCCTCTCGACGGTGGGCCCGGTGGGACTCGAACCCACGACACACCGGACCTAAACCGGCGCCCTCTGGCCAGCTGGGGTACGGGCCCCGTCGCGGTTACTTTACTGGGCTGCGCGCGTCGGCCATGCGGCGAGGCCGGGAGTGGCTCCGCGTCTGACTGTGGCAGGACGGACACAGATACCGCAGATTCTCCCGGCGGTTGTCCAGCCGGTCGCCGTTGACGTGATCGATCTCCAGGACGAGACGACGGCCCTGCCAGGAGTCCCCGACGCCGCACTCCGCGCAGCGGTGCGGCACACCTAGGTCGTCGAGGGCTCGTCTCAGGAGCGGGGTACCCGTCCGAGGCGATCCGGGCGGTCTGCGCCGCAGGATGTCGTCGGCCGTCCTGCGATGTGGTGACGTCGACCCGCGGCCGTGCGCCTGGCCGGTGAAGTGCCCGGTCGGGACGCCGTGTTCCCTCAGGCTTCGCTTCACCCGGGCTCGGGCGGCTCCGCTGTCGGCGATGCCGAGCGCCGTCAGCAGCCCGGCCAGACTGCTCGACCGGGCCGCGGCGGTCATGAGCGGCTGCCGTGGCAGGAGTCCGGCACCGGTTCGGCGGCCACGGGTGAAGTGCGACGTGTCGATCCCGTAGTGGTCGAGGCGCTTCCTGATGTGGCTGTACGGACCGTCGTCGGGGGAGAGGCCCAAATGCTCGAACATCTCCCGGATGCTGTGGGAGCGGGCCGCCGCGTGCTCCAGCAGCTCTCTCGGGTAGGCGCGCTTCTCGCGCGGGGGGAGGGGCTCGTCGACCATGTGGGAGGTGTCGATCCCGTAGTGGTCGAGACGCCCGCGTATGTAGCCCAGCGTGCGGCTGCCCAAAGGCGCGCCGAGGCGCCGCAGCAGGTCGACCGGACTGGTGGAGACGGCCGCGGTCCTCGCCAGCACATCCCGCGGATAGCGCGTCCGGCTCATGCGCGCCGCCGCCTGCGACCGCGGTAAGTGTCCGTCACGGCATGGCAGTTCGGGCACAGCAGGCGCAGATTCTCCGGCCGGTTGTCCCACCAGTCGCCGTTCATGTGGTCGACTTCGAGGGTGAGCGGGCGGTCGTTCCACATCGGGCCCGTGCCGCACTGGGCGCAGCGCTCGTCCACTCCCAGACGCAGCAGCTCGCGGCGGAGCCGGCGGCCGGGGATCCTGCCGGCCTCCGGCGGACGCAGGGCGAGGGGGCTGCCGAGCGAGCCCCGGGGAGCACCCCGGCGAGCCGTGGTGAAGTGCGAGGTGTCCATCCCGAGTGCCGTGATCCGTCGGGCGACGTGCGCCTGGTTGCCGCCGACCTGGCTGAGCCCGAGGTGGCGCACGACGTCCGTGACGCTGGTCGAGACACCGACGGCGGCGCGCAGTCGCTCCTCGGTGTGCCGTACCTGGTTCGTCGCGAGATGGCTGATGTCCACCCCGGCTTCGGCCATCTTCCGCCTCAGGTACCGACGGCTCCCCGGTGTGGGCCGGCCGCCGCACCACCGGACGGCGTCGTCGATGTGCCGTGTCTCGCGCGCCGCCTCCTCCAACAGCTCGCGGGTGTATCTGGTGCCCATACCCCTCCCCTTCCGGACGCACGTTCGCCGCCTCGTACGGAGTAACGAACCGACGCCCGTCCCGTCACGCGGGAAACGCGGAGCGGCTCGCGCCGACGGGGCGGGGCGAGCCGCTGCGGGAGGGGTGGGGGCTCAGATGCCGAGGTCCTTGATGATCTTCGCCACGTGGCCCGTCGCCTTGACGTTGTACAGGGCCCGCTCGACCTTGCCCTCCTCGTCGACGATCACGGTGGAGCGGATGACGCCGACGACCGTCTTGCCGTAGAGCTTCTTCTCGCCGAAGGCGCCGTAGGCCTCCAGGACGGTCTTGTCGGGGTCGCCGACCAGGGTGACCTTGAGGGACTCCTTCTCGCGGAACTTGGCGAGCTTCTCGGGCTTGTCGGGGGAGATGCCGATGACGTCGTATCCGGCGCCCGCCAGCAGGTCGAGGTTGTCCGTGAAGTCGCAGGCCTGCTTGGTGCAGCCGGGGGTCAGGGCGGCCGGGTAGAAGTACACGATGACCTTGCGGCCCTTGTGGGCGGAGAGGGAGACCTCGTTGCCGTCGGCGTCGGGCAGGCTGAAGTCGGGGGCGGTGTCGCCGGGCTGGAGTCGCTCGCTCATCGGTACCTCACGTGGCCGGGAGATGGTTTACGGACCTATGGGTGACGAGCGTAATGGGGGTGCCGAGGGGTGCGCGGCTGCCCGAGCTGACAGACTGTCGAAAGCAGGGAGTCAGAACACGACCACGGAGGCAGCGCGGTGTCGGATACGTCGAGAACGTCGGATACCAGGACTCCGGCGGAGATCGAGGCGGACATCAAGCGCCGCCGCGAAACGCTCGCCGAGACCCTCGACGAGATCGGCGTGCGCGTGCACCCGAAGACGATCGTGGGTGACGCGAAGGCCAAGGTCGCCTCGCACATCGACCACACGCTCGGCCGCGCCTACGTCGGTGTCAATCGCGTCGTCAGCGATGTGAAGGGCCAGCTGGTCACCGAGGAGGGCGCGCCCCGTCTGGAGCGCATCGTGCCGGTGGCCCTGGTCGTGGTCGGTGTCGTCGGGCTGCTCGCCGTCGGTTCCCGGCGCCGCAGGCGCTGATCCGCCGGCGTCCGGGGGTGGGGCGGGTGCGGCCCGTCCCGGGGGTGCCGGGTGGTTTCCGCGGGGCGAGGATCGACCCACTCGCGTGCGGAAGCGGCCGGGACAGGTAGGTTCGGTGCGTGAGCGCCAATCGGGATAAGCACAGCACCCATCACGACAAGTTGCCCATCCGCATGCTGCACGACCGTGTGCTGGTGCGGCAGGACGCCGCGGAGGGCGAGCGCCGGTCCGGCGGCGGCATCCTGATCCCCGCGACGGCGGCGGTCGGCCGCCGTCTGGCCTGGGCCGAGGTCGTCGCCGTCGGGCAGAACGTCCGGACGGTCGAGCCGGGCGACCGCGTTCTGTACGACCCGGAGGACCGTGCCGAGGTCGAGGTGCGCGGGATCGCCTACGTGCTGATGCGCGAGCGGGATCTGCACGCCGTCGCCGCGGACCGTTTCGAGGGCTCCGAGGACTCGACCGGCTTGTACTTGTAGGTGTACGTCTGCCGAAGGGGCTGGTGACCATGGTCACCAGCCCCTTTTGCCTGGGTTTTGCTACCGTGGAGGAACCCGACGAGACGCGCCGTACCGGGATCGCAAAGACGACGCACCCCCTGTCGTCCGATTCTCGGAGGTGCCGTCATGGCCTGGGTTCTGCTCGTCGTCGCCGGTCTGCTGGAGGTGGGCTGGTCGATCGGGATGAAGTACACCGACGGTTTCACCCGGCTGTGGCCGAGCCTGGCCACGGGTGCCGGGATCGTCGCGAGCATGCTTCTTCTCTCGTACGCCGCGAGGTCCTTGCCCATCGGTACCGCCTACGGCGTCTGGGTCGGGATCGGCGCCGCCGGGGCGGCGGTGCTCGGCATGGTCGTGCTCGGCGAGCCGGTGACCGCCGCCCGGATCTTCTTCGTGTGTCTGCTGCTGGTCGCCGTGGTGGGTCTCAAGGCGACCTCGGGCCACTGACGGGTCCGGTCGGCGGCCCGGCCACGGCCCCACCCGGCCGTCGACCGGCCTGGCCACCGACCGGGCCGAGGGCCTAGGAGCGGCGGTGCGGGGCCCGCCCGAACGGGTTGGTGCCGGCGATCGTCCCGTTCGTGCTGCCGTCGGTCGTGCCGCCGTCCGTCGACCCTCCGGTGCTGGTGCCGTCGGTGGTGCCCCCGTCGGTGGTCCCGCCGTCCGACGTGCCACCGTCGATCGTGCCGCCGTCCGTGGTGCCGCCGTCCGTCTGGCCCTCGGTCTGCCCCTGGCTCTGGCCCTGGTCCTGGCCCTGGTCCTGCCCCTCGGTCTGTCCCTCGACCTGTCCTTGGCTCTGGCCCTGGTCCTGGCCCTGGATGTCCTGGCCGTCCGACGTGCCGCCGTCGTCGTCCTGGCCGCCGATGGTGTCCGGCGTACTGGGTTCGGTCGTCGGGGTCTGCGTCTGCTCGGCGCCGGGCTGGAGCTGGAGGTCGAAGTCCGCCACCGGGGTGCCGCGGAGCGCGGTGCGGGTGAACTGCGCCCAGATCCGGGCCGGGTAGGCGCCGCCGTTGATGCGGTTCTCGCCGAGGGCGCCGTACAGCGGCTTGTGGGCGCCGGTGTCGGGATCCTGGCCCATCACGGACACCACGGTGGCGAGGTCCGGGGTGTAGCCCGCGAACCAGGCGGCCTGGTCCTCCTCGGCGGTGCCGGTCTTGCCGGCCGCGGGTCGGCCCGCGGCCTGCGCGGCGGTGCCGGTGCCGCCCTGGACGACGCTGCGCAGGACGGAGGTGGTGGTGTCCGCCGCTTCGCGGCTCACCGCCTGGTGGGTTTCGTGGCTCGGCAGGTCCACGACCTCCGCGCCGTCCTTGGTGATCTTTGCGACGAGCGTGTACGTGCCGCGCCTGCCGTGGTTGGCGAGGGTGGCGTAGGCCTCCGCCATGTCGAGGACGCTGGCGGTGGCCGGGCCGAGCGCGATGGAGGGGGAGGCGGTCAGGTCGGGGGTGTTCGAGGGGATGCCGAGGGACACGGCCGTCTTCTCGACCTCGTCCGGGCCGACGTCGACGGCCATCTGCGCGTACACCGAGTTCACGGAGCGGTCGGTGGCGGTGCGCACGGTGATGTCGCCGTACGAGTAGCCGTCCTCGTTCTCGGGGGCGTACGCGGCGCCGCTCCAGCCCTGTACGGGGCGTTTGTTGGTGCCGTCGTAGACGGTGTTCGGGTTGATCATGCGGCCGTCGCGGGTCGTCGAGTGGTTCTCGACGGCGGAGGTGAACACGAACGGCTTGAAGGTGGAGCCGACCTGGTAGTCGCGGCGGGTCGCGTTGTTCACGTACTGCTTGGTGTAGTCGATGCCGCCGTACATGGCGACGACCTTGCCGTTGGAGGGGTCGATGGCGACGCCGCCCGCGCGGACGTAGGTGTCGGTCTTGCGGTTCTTCTTGTCGAGCTTGTCCATCACCTGGTCGTCGACGGCCTTCACGAAGGCGTCCTGCTTGGGCTTCTGCAGTGTGGTGGTGATGCGGTAGCCGCCGGCGGCGAGGGTGTCCTCGTCGATGATCTTGTTGCTGGTGAGGTACTCCTTGACGGCCTGCACGAGATAGCCGCGCTGGCCGGACATGCCGGCCGAGCCCTTGGCCTGCTTGGGCGCGGGGAATTTCACGCCGGTGCGCTCCGCGGGGGTGAGCCACTTCTTGGCGACCATGCCGTCCAGGACGTAGTTCCAGCGGGCGAGGGCGGCGGGCTTGTTCTCGGGGTGCGCGATCACGTCGTACTCGCTGGGCGCGTTGAGGAGGGCGGCGAGGTAGGCGCCCTGGCCGACCGTCAGTTCGTCCGCGTCGACGCCGTAGTAGGCCTGCGCGGCGGCCTGGATCCCGTACGCGTTGCGGCCGTAGTAGCTGGTGTTGAGGTAGCCCTCCAGGATGTCGTCCTTGCTCTTCTCCCGGTCGAGCTTGATGGAGATGAAGAACTCCTTCGCCTTCCGCGTGACGGTCTGCTCCTGGCCCAGGTAGTAGTTCTTCACGTACTGCTGGGTGATCGTCGAGCCGGACTGCCTGCCCTTGCCGGTGGCGGTGTTCCAGGCGGCGCGGAGCATCGCCTGCGGGTCGACGGCCGACTCGCTGTAGAAGTCCCGGTCCTCGGCCGCGAGCGTGGCGTGCTGGGCGTCCTTGGAGATCTTCGCGAGTGAGACGTTCTCGCGGTTGACCTCGCCGTCGCGGGCGAGCTGGCTGCCGTCGGCGTACAGATAGACGTTGCTCTGCTTGGTCGCCGCGGCGTTCGCGGGCGGGATCTTCACCAGGTAGTAGCCGAGCGCGAAGAAGCCGATCAGAAGCAGCATCGCGACGAGGAACGTGCCGAACACCATCCGCCAGGTCGGCACGAGCCGGCGCCAGCCGGTGCGCCCCCGCTTCTGCTTCTTGCCGGGCTCGCCCGGTGCTCCTTCCTGCGGACCCGCTCCGTGCTGCGGCTGCGGCTCGTCACTCATCAGTTCGCCGGACTCCCGTTTCGCTTCGTACGTCGCCGTACGACCTCGTACGCCTTGTGCGCCCCCACTTGAAGACTTTCGCACCCGTCATTCCGTTCCCGGTTCCCGGCACGCGTCCCGCCCGGAAAATGCATGGCGGGTGCCCCGGCCCCGCGGTTAGGCTCCCGACCTTTGGCCTCGGCGCGGCTGCCGGCGGGCTCGGGCACACCAGAGAGGATCTCCTCGTGGGCACAGGGCGGTTGTACGCCGCCGTCGCGGTCGGCGGGTTCCGGCGCTACGCCACGTACCGGACCGCCACGGCGGCGGGGGTGTTCACCAACACCGTCTTCGGGCTGATCCTGGCGTACATCTTCATCGCGTTGTGGGACGACAGACCGCACCTCGGCGGCTACGACCAGGCGCAGGCGCTCAGTTACGTGTGGCTGGGCCAGGCCCTGCTGATGGTCGTCGCGGTGATGGGCGGCGGCTTCGAGGACGAGCTGATCGAGAGAATCCGTACGGGTGACATCGCGATCGACCTGTACCGGCCCGCCGACCTCCAGTTGTGGTGGCTGGCCCAGGACGCGGGCCGTGCCCTGTTCCATCTGCTGGGGCGCGGTGTCGTCCCGCTCGCGTTCGGCGCGCTCTTCTTCGACCTGGCGCTGCCCGCCGACCCGCTGGCCTGGATCGCGTTCCTGGTGGCGGTGGCGCTCGGAGTGGTCGTCAGCTTCGCCCTGCGCTTCCTGGTGGCGCTCTGTGCGTTCTGGCTCCTCGACGGGGCCGGAGTGGCCCAACTCGCCTGGATCGCGGGCATCTTCTGTTCCGGGATGCTGCTGCCGCTGAACGTGTTCCCGGGCGTCCTCGGCGAGGTGGTGCGTGCCCTGCCCTGGTCGTCGCTGATCCAGGCGCCCGTGGACGTTCTGCTCGGCACGGCCGACCTGCCGCGCACCTACCTCTTCCAGGCGGCGTGGGCCGCCGCGCTGCTCGCTGCCGGGCGGCTCGTCCAGTCCGCGGCGACCCGACGGGTGGTGGTGCAGGGTGGTTAGCCCCCCGCGCGACGGCACACGGCCCGCGGAGCGGGGTCCGGCGGACGCCGTGTGGGCCCCGCAGGGCAGGTACGAGCAGGTCCGCGAGGGACTGCGTGCCTACCGGATGATCGCCGCCATGTGGATCCGCTCCACGATGGCCTACCGTGCCTCCTTCGCGATGACCGCCTTCGGCAACTTCGCGGCGACCGGTCTCGACTTCGCCGCGATCCTGCTGATGTTCTCGCAGGTCGACCGGCTCGGCGGCTACTCGCTGCCCGAGGTGGCCTTCCTGTACGGGGTGGCGGGCACCGCCTTCGGGTTCGCCGACCTGGCGTTCGGCTCGATGGACCGGCTCGGCCGGCGGGTGCGCGACGGCACCCTCGACACGCTGCTGGTGCGCCCCGCGCCCGTGCTCGCTCAGGTCGCCGCGGACCGCTTCGCGCTGCGCCGTCTCGGCCGCATCACCCAGGGACTGCTGGTCCTCGGGTATGCCGTCGCCGTGCTCGACGTGTCCTGGACGCCGCTCAAGGTCCTCATGGTCCCGCTGATGCTGCTCAGCGGCGGAGTGATCTTCGCCGCGGTGTTCGTGGGCGGCGCGGCGTTCCAGTTCGTCGCCCAGGACGCCTCCGAGGTGCAGAACTCCTTCACCTACGGCGGCAGCACGCTCCTTCAGTACCCGCCCACCGTCTTCGCCACGGAGCTGCTGCGCGGGGTGACCTTCGTGTTCCCGATCGCGTTCGTCAACTGGCTGCCCGCGCTGTACGTGCTGGGGCGGCCCTATCCGCTCGACCTGCCGACGTGGGTCGCCTTCGCGCCGCCGCTGGTCGCGGCGGTCTGCTGTGTGCCGGCGGGTCTCGCCTGGCGCGCGGGCCTTCGGTCGTACCGCAGCACAGGGAGCTGACCCATGGACAACGAGGACGCCGCCCTCATCCTTCTCGACCGTGTCGAGAAGGTCTTCGAGGTGCGCCGAAGGACCGGCTTCCTGCGCGCCGAGCGGCGGCAGGTGCGCGCCGTGGACTCGCTCTCGTTCTCCGTGCGGCGCGGTGAGATGGTCGGCTACATCGGGCCGAACGGCGCGGGGAAGTCGACCACCGTCAAGATGCTCACCGGCATCCTGACGCCGAGCGGCGGCCGGCTGCGTGTCGCGGGCATCGACCCGTCCCGCGAGCGCACCCGCCTCGCGCGGCGCATCGGGGTGGTGTTCGGGCAGCGTACGACCCTGTGGTGGGACCTGCCGCTGATCGACTCCTACCGGCTGATGCACCGCATGTACCGCATCCCGGACGGCCGCTACCGCGAGAACCTCGACCGCTGCGTCGAACTCCTCGATCTGGGCGAGCTGTTGGACGTGCCGGTACGGCAACTCTCCCTGGGGCAGCGGATGCGCGGTGACATCGCTGCCGCGCTGCTGCACGACCCCGAGGTGCTCTACCTCGACGAGCCGACCATCGGCCTGGACGTGATCAGCAAGGCGCGGGTGCGGGAGTTCCTGCGCGACCTGAACGCCGAACGCGGCACGACCGTGCTGCTGACCACCCACGACCTCACCGACATCGAGCAGTTGTGCCGGCGGGTGATGGTCATCGACCACGGCCGGCTGGTGTACGACGGTTCGCCGGCCGGGCTGCACGAGGTGGGGGAGAGCGAGCGGACGCTGGTCGTGGACCTGGAGCGGGAGCTTCCGCCGATCGAGGCGGAGCCGGCGCGCGTGGTGAAGGTGGAGGGGCCGCGGCAGTGGCTGGCCTTCCCCGCCTCCGAGTCGGCCGCTCCGCTCGTGGCGCGGATCGCGGCACGGTACCCGCTGGTCGACCTCTCGGTGCGGGAGCCGGACATCGAGGCGGTCATCAGCCGCATGTACGCGGGCAAGGCAGTCTCGTAGGCTGACCTCCATGACCGACGATGTGCCGGAACTGCGAGCCTCCGACGCCGACCGTGAACGAGTCGCCGAGCAGCTGAGGGACGCCCTCGCGGAAGGCCGTCTCGACATGGAGGAGTTCGAGGAGCGGCTGGAGGCGACCTACCAGGCCCGTACCTACGGGGAGCTGGCGCCGATCACCCGCGACCTTCCGGGCGCGGCGGCCGCGGCCCCGGTCTCCATGGTCAAGGAGCCTGTGGGGGACGGCAGTTGGGCGGGGCGGATCGTCGGTGGCGAGGGGTCTTCCTCGTGGGGCGTCGCGATCCTTTCGGGCTTCGAGCGCAGGGGCCGCTGGACGGTCCCCAAGCGCTTCAATTCCTTCGCGTTCATGGGTGGCGGCGAGATAGACCTGCGCGAGGCGAACTTCGCGGACCGTGACGTGGTCATCAACTGCGTGGCGGTCATGGGCGGTGTCAACGTCATCGTGCCGCCCGGTGTCGAGGTGGTCGTCCGCGGCATCGGCATCATGGGCGGGTTCGACCACCGCGAGGAGGGCCGCCCCGGGGAACCCGGAGCGCCCCGGGTGATCGTCACGGGCTTCGCGTTCTGGGGCGGTGTCGGCGTCGAACGCAAGCTGACCCGCGCCGATCGGCAGCGTCTGAAGGCGGAGCGCCGCCAGGAGAAGCTGGACCGCAAGGCGGCCCGCGCCGAGCTGGAGGGGTCGGAGGCCGGGGGTTCCCGGCGGGAGGCCCTCGGCGACATGTTCGACGCGCTCGACGAGGCCCGCGATCTGATCCGCGAGCGCCACGAGGAGCGCTGGGCGCGCCACGAGGAGCGCCGTGAGCGGCACTGGGCCCGGCAGGAGGAGCGCCGCGAGCGCCACCGGGAGCGGCGCGAGGACCGCGACCGGCACCGCGACGGGGACTACTGACCGCACCGGTCGCCGGCGGCCCGGTCCGTGCGGGCCCCGGACGGCCCGGGAGCCGGGTCGCTCCTGTGCCGTGCGGTGCCTGTGCCGTGCGGTGCCTGTGCGGTGCGGTGCGGTGCCTGTGCCCTGGGTGCCTGTGCCGTGCGGTGCTGCCTGCGGCCTCGGGTGCCTCCGGGCCCGTTCGCTTCTCCGGGCTCCCCGGGCTCCCCGGGCCTTCTGGGGCCTCTCCGGGCTTCGGAGAGCGGGTGTCCGTCCGTCCCGCCCGCCCCCCGGCCCCCGGGCACGGTCCCCGGGGGAGCGCCTCGCCGGCACAGGGGGAAGCGTCACAGCTCCGCCGGGGCCGAGCCCTTCAGGTCGTCCAGGTCGAAGACCTCGGCCATCTTCCGGTACCCCTTGTCGCTCGGGTGCAGGTGATCGCCCGAGTCGTAGTCGGACCGCAGCCGCCGCGGGTTGTACGGGTCGCGCAGCGCGGCGTCGAAGTCGACGACGTCGTCGTACACCTTCCCCGACCGGATCTCCGCGTTGACGGCCTGCCGTACGGCCTCACGCGCGTCGGTGTAACCGCGGTGCCCCTGAAACGGCATCAGGGTGGCGCCGACGACCCGCAGTCCGCGGGCGTGCGCCTGACGCACCAGCTTCCGCAGGCCGTCGGTGACGGCGGTCGGGTCGACCTGGTTCGGGTTGCGCAGGATGTCGTTGACGCCGAGGTCGATCACGACGGCCCTGACATTGGTGCGGTCGAGGACGTCACGCCCGAACCGCGACAGCCCGCTCGGGTTGTCCGCCGGCCGGCCGAGCCCCGCCGCGAGCACCTGGTTGCCGCTGATGCCCTGGTTGACGACGCTGTAGCGGGGCGTGTCGCCCGACCCGGCCGCGGCGCGCAGCCGGTCCGAAAGGACGTCGGTCCAGCGGTGGTTGGCGCCGACCGTCGACGTGATGCCGTCGGTCAGCGAGTCGCCGAGGACGACGACGGTGCCCGCCGCCTCGTCGCTCAGCACGTCGAGCGCGGTCAAGTACCGCCAGTACTGGCTCTGTTCGGTGTACGCCGTGCTGGTCACGTCCTCCGTGCGGTCGCCGTCCGCGACGTACGAGACCTGCCGCGCGTGCGGGTGGTAGGTGACCGGGCCGGACTCGGTCGGCGCGTACGTGGTGACGAGGACGTCCGCGCCGTGCGGGATCCGCACGCGCACCGCGTCGCTCATCACCTGCCCGCCCGCCGGGATGACGACCGTGGGGTTGCCGCCGAAGGTGAGGCGGCGCATGGTGTCGGCCGCCGCGGCGGCGTTGTTCGGCGTCGCGGCGACGGCGAGCGAGACGTGCGTGAGGGTCAGCGGCTGCTGCCCGTAGAGATTGGAAAGCGTGATGCGGGCACTCGTACCACCGGCGCTCGCGTGCACGACGTTGCGTATGGAGCGGCCCGCCATGCCGTGCGTCTCGGTGCCGGGCTCGGCCCCCACCGGGGAGGCCGACCAGGCGCCCACCCAGGTGCCCGTGGACGCGGGCGCCGCCGAGTTGTGCGGTGCACGGCCCGCGGCGAGGTTGTTCCGGTCGCCGCTCCCGTCGTCGGCCGAGACACCGATGTAGATGCCGGCGGAAAGGACCACGACCAGGGCGATGATCGCGGCCAACAGGGCGCCGTGCCTCACGGGGACTGCGGACGTCTGTGGGTCCACAGCGTGCCCCGCACCCCCGGCGTGACGCTTGGTCATGCGGTGCGTGTCTCCTCGGACGATGGGAGCCCGAGGCTCCGATGTGATCACCCCATGATGCGTCATGGGGCGGAAGAACACCGACAGCGCCCCCTACGGGACCCCCTGGTCGATTCCCCGTCCGAACAGACGCCGGGAACTCCTGGTCCGTTCCAGGAGTCGGTCAGGAAGGAGCCCAGGAAGGGACAATGTGTACGGGGACTGAGAACGGATGGAGTGGATGGAACGCACGAAATCAGGTGAAACAAGCGATCCAGAGCAGCCTGCCCGGTCCGCCGCCGCCGTGAACCCCGCGACGACGGCGACCGCCGGGCGGCCGGGCCGGGCGATGACCACCTTCAGCCCCGCCGACGAGGAGCGCCGCCGCGGAGTGCGCCGTATGAAGGCCACGGCGACGGGTCTGCTGCTGCTCGTCGCGCTCGTCTACGTCCTCGCCAAGTGGGCGTCCCACGAGGGCGCCGGCGCCTGGGCCGGGTATGTGGCGGCGGCGGCCGAGGCGGGCATGGTCGGCGCCCTCGCCGACTGGTTCGCGGTCACGGCCCTGTTCCGTCATCCGCTCGGCCTGCCCATCCCGCACACCGCGATCATCCCCACCAAGAAGGACCAGCTCGGGGTCTCCCTCGGCGAGTTCGTCGGCGAGAACTTCCTGTCCGAGGAGGTCGTGCGGCAGCGGCTGCGGGCCGTCGGCATCGGCAGCAGGCTCGGCTCCTGGCTCGCCGAACCGGAACACGCCGACCGGGTGACGGCCGAACTGGCGACCGCGTTGCGCGGCGCGCTCGCCGTCCTGCGGGACTCCGACGTGCAGGCCGTGGTCGGCGAGGCCATCACGCGCCGCGCCGACGCCCAGGAGATCGCCCCCGGCATGGGCAAGATGCTGGAGCGGATCGTCGCGGACGGCGGCCACAGACGCGTCGTGGACCTGATCTGCGTCCGCGCCCACGACTGGCTGGTGCTGCACGACGAGCAGGTCCTGGACGCCGTGCAGGGCGGGGCCCCCGGCTGGACCCCCCGGTTCGTCGACAAGAGGGTCGGCGAACGGGTCTACAAGGAGCTGCTCCGCTTCGTCACCGAGATGCGCGACGCCCCCTCGCACCCGGCGCGCGGCGCACTCGACCGCTTCCTCACCGACTTCGCCTCCGACCTCCAGTCCGACACCGACACCCGCGCGCGCGTGGAGCGACTCAAGGGCGAGGTCCTGGGCCGCGGGGAGGTCCAGGACCTCATCGCCTCCGCCTGGACCGCCGTACGCTCCATGATCGTGTCCGCCGCCGAGGACGAGCGGAGCGAGCTGCGGCTGCGCGTGCGGGCCTCACTGCTGTCGCTGGGCGCCCGCATGGCCACCGAGCCCAAGATCCAGGCGAAGGTCGACTCCTGGGTGGAGGACGCGGCGGTGTACGTGGTGACGACGTACCGCACGGAGATCACCTCACTGATCACCGACACCGTCGCGAGCTGGGACGCCGAGCACACCACCCGGAAGATCGAGGCGCACATCGGCCGCGACCTCCAGTTCATCCGGATCAACGGCACGGTGGTGGGCTCGCTGGCGGGTCTGCTGATCTACGTGGTGTCGCGGGCGCTGGGGGCCTGAGCGGCGGCCGTCGGCCCGCGCGGGGCCGACGTGGCCCGAGCGGCGGTCGAGGCCCGAGCTCCTGCCGGGTGCGGGTCCAGAGGGCCGAATGCAGGTCCGTGCTGCCGGATGCGGGCTCGCGCTGCCGAGGCCGGATACGGGCCCGTGCTGCCGGGTGCGGGTGCCGGGTGCCGCGGGCCGAGTGCGGGCCTGTGCTGCCGGGTGCGGGTGCCGGGCGTGCGGTGCAGGCTGGAGGGATGGAGGCCCTTCCCGCCGCTGCCGGGTGCAGGCCTGGAGGCCCCTCCCGCCGGTGCCACGTACAGGGCTGGAGGCCCCTTTCGCCGCTGCCGCGTACAGGCCCGCACGTCCGCCCGGACGGTGCCGTGCGCAGGCGTGAAGGCCGGAGGCAGGGGCACCCGGACGTGGTTCGCTCAGGAAAGAGGGAGCCATGACCGCACCAGCACCGGGCGCCTCCGGACCCGCCCCCACCGGCACCGTCACCACGGACGTGCCCGCCCGCCTGGACCGGCTGCCCTGGTCCCGCTGGCACTGGATGATCGTGATCGGCCTGGGAACCGTGTGGATCCTGGACGGCCTGGAGGTCACCACCGTAGGCAACATCGCCGGACGGCTCTCCGAGGAAGGCAGCGGCCTCGCCATCACCTCCGCCCAGGTCACCGGCACCGCCGCGGCCCTGTACGTGGCGGGCGCCTGCGCGGGCGCCCTTTTCTTCGGCCGGCTCACCGACCGCTACGGCCGCAAGAAGCTCTTCATGGTCACCCTCGCCGTCTACCTCTCCGCGACCGCGCTGACCGCGCTGTCCGTCGACGCCTGGTGGTTCTTCGCCTTCCGCTTCCTCACCGGCTTCGGCATCGGCGGCGAGTACGCCGCCATCAACTCCGCGATCGACGAACTCATCCCCGCCAAGTACCGGGGCCGGGTCGACCTGATCATCAACGGCAGCTACTGGCTCGGCGCGATCGGCGGCGCACTGCTGTCCATCGTCATGCTGAACACGGACATCTTCCCCGCGAACATCGGCTGGCGGCTCACCTTCGGCCTCGGCGTGGTTCTCGGACTGGTGATCCTGCTGGTCAGGCGGCATGTTCCGGAGAGCCCGCGATGGCAGTTCATCCACGGCCGCGGCGAGGAGGCCGAGGAACTGGTCGCCTCCGTCGAACGGGACGTGGAGCGGGAGAAGGGCGCACCGCTGCCCCGCGCCCGCGGCGAGATCACCATCCGGCAGCGCAAGAGCATCGGCTTCGGCGCCATCGCCAGGACCGTGTTCGCGCACTATCCCAAGCGCGCCGTCCTCGGCCTGTCCCTCTTCATCGGCCAGGCCTTCCTCTACAACGCGATCACGTTCGGCTTCGGCGCCATCCTCACCAAGTTCTTCGACGTGCCGACCGGCGGCACCGGCTACTACTTCGCCGTCATCGCGGCCGGCAACTTCCTCGGCCCGCTGCTGCTCGGCAAGCTCTTCGACACCGCCGGCCGCCGGATCATGATCTCCTCGACCTACCTGCTCTCGGGCTTGCTGCTGTTCGGCACGGCCTGGCTCTTCGACCGCGGCTCGCTGAGCGCGGCGACGCTCACGGCCTGCTGGTGCGCGGTCCTCTTCTTCGCGTCCGCGGGCGCCTCCAGCGCGTACCTCACGGTCTCCGAGATCTTCCCGATGGAGACCCGCGCCATGGCCATCGCCTTCTTCTACGCCATGGGCACCGCCGCGGGCGGCATCAGCGGCCCGCTGGTCTTCGCCGACCTCACGGAGTCCGGGGTGGTCGGCGACACCGTGCTCGCCTTCCGCATCGGCGCCGCCCTGATGTGCGCGGCGGGCCTGGTCGCCGCGTTCCTCGCGGTGAACGCCGAGCGCCGTTCGCTGGAGGACATCGCCACGCCGCTGTCGGTGGAACCGGCCGGGGCCGCCGCGTCGTCCGCGTCGACGAGGAGCTGACGGCCGGCCCGCACGGGCCCCGGGCTGCGGCTGGACTCCCGGTTCCCTGGCACGGCCCCGGCAGGCACCCCCGAGCGCACGGATCCGAGTACGGGCACCTGAGTACGCGTACTCTGTCGGCCCGCCGCGCGGACGGGAACCCTCGTACGCATGACCGAGAAGTTGTTGAGCCCCCTGCGAACGTGCCCCGGGCCGGAACGCTGGCTGACGCGCCTGCTCGGCGCCGTGCTCTCCTGCACGGCGTATCTCCTGTGCCTGCCCTGGGACCTGGGCAACCGCCGCGCGACGCAGGACGCCCTCACCGAGACGAGCCCCGTGACCGGCGCCGGCGTCGTGACCCTCGCCGTGGTCCTGCTGCTCCTGGCCGCCTACTTCGGCCACCGGGACGCGCTGGCCTGGGCGTTGCTGCTGGTCGCGGTCGGACCGGCGACGCTGCTGTACGTGTCGCTGCGCACGCATCCCGGCCCCCCGGACGGGTTCGCGGGCGCATGGTCGCTGGTATGGGCGTTCTTCACGCTGCTGATGGCGACCGGGGTGCTCGTCGCGGCGGCGGTGGCACGGCAGTTCAGGGCAGACTTGGCGGACGACTTCAACGAGGAACTGAGCCTGGCCCGCCGCCCGTGACGCGCGAGGAGCCGTCACCGGCGGCCACGAGGCGTGAGGAGCCCCGCATGACCGTGCGCAGGATCGTCCCGGACGTCCACGTCGAGTCGGAGAAGGCCATGGCCACCAGCCGGGACTTCTACGGCCTGCTCGGCTTCGAGGAGGTGATGCACCTGGGCTGGGTCATGACACTGGCCTCCCCCTCCAACCCCACCGCCCAGATCAGTTTCTTCACCGAGGAGCGCACCGCTCCCGTCGTCCCCGACCTGAGCGTGGAGGTCGAGGACGTGGAGGCGGTCTACGGGCAGGTCCTCGCCTCGGGCGCCGAGGTCGTACGCGAACTGCGCGAGGAGGAGTGGGGCGTACGGCGCTTCTTCGTGCGGGACCCGAACGGGCGGGTGGTCAACGTGCTGGAGCACCGGACGTGAGCCGCTCGGTGCCGGGCAACCACGGCGCCCGGCACCCCGGGCGCCGTGGGGCGCGGTCGGTCACTGCCCGTAGAAGTACTGCGAACCCTTCTCGATGAAGTGGGAGGCGTAGACGCGGCCGAGGGCCGGTTTGCCGCGGTACATCCCCACGTGGTTGCGCGCGCTGTCGACCACGACGGGCCGCGTCATGCAGGCGAACTTGATGCGCTGCTGCGCCTCCGCCCACTGCACGGCGGCCGGATCGACCCGGTCGCTGACCAGGAGCGGGAAGGCACCGATGCCGTTCTGCATCCCCACGGGCAGACCGCCCTTGGTGTCCTTGGCGTACTTCATCACCTGGTCGGTGAAGGCCGAGACGACGGGCACGGTTATCTCCGGGACCGCCGCGGCCACCGTGAACAGATGCAGCCTGGTCGCCATCCAGCGCATCTTGAAGTCGGCCCGCCGCCCCACGAGGACGGGCACCCCGGCCCAGTCCTCCCAGCGCGTCGCGCATCCGTCGGCCGTCAACTGGCGCTCCACGAAGGCCAGGTAGGCCCCCGGCGCCGACTGTTCCTGCTGTGGGTACATGGGCGGGATCCTAAGCCCCCGTGGTGGACCCCGGCCGCACGATCATCAGCACGGTGACGGTCGCCCACAGGAGGTTGAAGATCCCGGTGAACATGGCGAGCCGTACGGTCGCCCGCCGGTCGCCCGTGCCCTCCACGAGCGCGCTCTGACGGGGCAGGACCAGCGCGCCCAGGACCACCGCCGCCAGCGCGGTCAGCGCGATCGAGACGATCAGCCAGGTGTCACCGAGGACCCCCATGTCGCTCGCCGTGGCGAAGCCGAAGACGGGGACGGCGACGCCGACGACCGCGTACACCTGGCAGATGCGGTGCAGCATGCGCGTGGTGGCGAGGGCACGCTCGTCGTCCGGCGCGGCGAGGGCCCTGCGCGCGGCGGGCGGGAACATGCTCGCGGCGACCGTCACGGGTCCGACGGCGACGATCGCGGCGATGACGTGGACGGCGAGGAGGAACTTGGTCACGGGGTGACGGTAGGGGCGGGGGAGGATCTTGCAGAAGTGGCGGTTCTGCCAGGCCCCAACGGATTCTCGCCAGAGACTCCCACGGAAGCCACTCGCCCTGCCCTGTCCCCTCGGACACGGGGAGAATCTCCACGGCCGAACGCGGACACCCAGGTCGTCGCAGTGACCGGAACCCGCTGCCCGCGTACGCTCTCGCCATGCACACCGTGGCCGTACTGGCGCTCGACCAGGTCATCCCGTTCGATCTCAGCGCCCCGATCGACGTCTTCGGCTGGGCCCGGCTGCCGGACGGCAGGGAGGCGTACCGGGTCCGGGTCTGTGCGGTCGAGGCGGGCAGAGAGGTGGGCGCCGGACCGTTCACCCTGCGCGCCCCGTACGGTCTGCGGGCCCTGGCGGAGGCGGACACGATCATCCTGCCGGGCGTCGTCGACCCCACCGCCCCGCTCCCGCCGGGCGTCGCGGAGGCGCTCCGTGCGGCGGCCGCGAACGGCACCCGCATCGCCTCGGTCTGCGTGGGCGCCTTCGTCCTCGCCGCCACCGGGCTGCTGGACGGACTGCGCGCGACCACCCACTGGATCGCGGCCCCCGACCTGGCTGCCCTGCACCCGGCCGTCACCGTCGACCCGAACGTCCTCTACGTCGACAACGGCCAGTTCCTCACCTCGGCGGGCGCGGCGGCCGCCCTCGACATGTGCCTGCACATGATCCGCAAGGACCACGGCTCGGCCGTCGCCGCGCACGCCGCCCGGATGTGCGTCATGCCGCTGGAACGGGAGGGCGGTCAGGCCCAGTTCATCGTCCACACCCAGCCGCCCGTGCCGACGGGGACGACGCTGGAACCGCTCCTGGACTGGCTGGAGGAGAACGCCGCCCGCGACCTGACCCTGGAGGACATCGCGGCCCACGCCGGCATGAGCACCCGCACCCTCAACCGCCGCTTCCGCGAACAGACCGGCACGACGCCGCTCCAGTGGCTGCACCGAGCCCGGGTGCGGCGCGCCCAGTACCTGCTGGAGACGACCACATATCCGGTCGAACGCATCGCGGCCCAGGCGGGGTTCGGCTCACCGACGGCATTCCGGGACCGCTTCAAGCGGGTGGCGGGGACGAGCCCGCACGCGTATCGGCGGGCGTTTCAGGGGGAGGGGGCGGGGCGGGCGGGGTGAGCCCACGCCCATGTCTGGGGGCGGGCGGGGTGAGTCGACGCCCATGCCCAAGGCCGGGATCAGGGTCGGGGCCGGGTGGGGTGAGCCCACGCCCGGGCGCGGGCGGCCTGCGTCGCCCAGCCGCTTCCGCCCGCCTCTCAGGCCTTGCGGTCGGCGACGGCCCAGGAGGCGAGGGCCACGGCCCCGGCGACACCGAACACGGCGGGCCAGGCGCCGACCTTCTTGGCCAGCGGGTGGGACCCGGCGAAGGCGGCGACGTAGGCGGCGGTCAGCGCACCGGCGGCCTTCCCGCCGGCAGCCTGCCGCCACTGCTGCGCGGCCGTGGCACCCGCGGCGGCCAGCACGACCCCGCCCAGCTGCCGCTTCTTGGTCCAGCGCGCCACGCCGTAGCCGCCGATGAGCCCGCTCGCGGCCACCACCGCGGCCGGTACCTTCGCCATCACTGCCTCCCGCTGCTGCGTCAGTAGAACGAACCGAGGCTAACCCGGGCCCGTGCGTCACCCGGCGCCCACCCTCACCAACGGCGCATCGGGGTCAATCCAGGCGTCCGGGCGAGGGCCGGCCCCCGCCGCCGAGCAGGACAGGCAGGCGCCGGGCCGCGGCCCGTTGTCAGTGGCACCCGCTTGGATGTGCGCCATGACTGCCCACGACGTCGTACGCGCCCTGCCGGACATCGAGTCCCTGAGGAACCTCTGCCGCTCGATCGCCATGGCGGAGGCGATCCTGAACCCCGACGGTGAGCGGGACCACATCTTCGCGCCCGCATGGTCGCCCACGGAGTCCCTCGCCTCGATGCGGAACGGCTCCGGCGACGAGTACGACATCGTCTTCAGCCCCGCGGGCGCCTACATACGCGGCTTCGACCACGAGTCGCCCATGAGCCCCTACGCCCATGACGACGTACCCACCCCGTGGCCCGGCATGCTCGACTCGGTCCCCGAGGCATTCCGACGCTACGTCGACGAGCCCGCGTTCACGGTCGAGGACGGAACGCCCGCGGTGACGGTGTGCGTATGGCGCGAGACCGGCGCCCCGTCCTGGAGCACCGGCCGGATCACCTACCCGGAGGGCCACCCGGATCCCGACGGATCGGAATGGCTCTTCGACCTGTTGATCCACCCGACACCGGAGGCGTTCAAGGAGTACGCCGAGGACTACTACGAGATGCCCGTCGACATCGAGGCCCTCCGCCACCTGTACGCCCTGCGCCCGCTGGAGGGGGCCCAGATCACCGCGCTCAATCCGTCGGCCCTGGCAAAGACCATCGCCGCGGCGGCCACGAGAATGGGCTACCCAGTGGCCGAGGACATGGACATACAGACGGCCTGATGCGGCGCATCAGACTGGCCGTAACCCTGGCGCCCCCACGCACCGCGCGAGACTCCTCGTTTTACTGAGCTTTGACGATCAACCGGCAGTAATCGCCGAATACGTCCACACGTCGGCTGGGAGCTCGTGCTGAAGGCGCCAGGTGATGGCCATCGGCTTACTGCCCGTGTGGTCTTCGTAGGTGGCGGGGCCGAGCAGCATCCATGGTTGAGCCTTGCCCATGTCGGTGTTCTTGTAGCGGCGCGCAAACAAGAGAACGTGGCTGCCCTGCTGCTTGTGGTGCTGATAGCGCAGGCCAGTTCGGGAGGTTGCTGCCGTGGTGCTTTGAGACTCCCAGTGAAAGAGCGTGGGGCTCAGCGCGTAGTCCTTGTAGCGAATGGTGGGGGAGAAGTCCTTCTCGTTCTTCTCCAAGGTGATGAGCAGGGCGTCGGTCTTGATGTCGTCGACCCACTGGACACCCTGCGCAAAAGATCGAGGCATCTGCCCACCCAAGCGTGCTACTCCGAGTGCGGCCAGGATCTCGGACCGGTTGTAGGAGCTGTGCACCTTCAAGGGGATGTGGCGGTGAGGGTCCGACAGCGCGATCGGGAAGTGGTCCGACTGCTCTATGACGTACGACAGCACCTGCCGCAGCTCGTCGCGGAACACCTGCTGCACGCCGAGTGATGCGAGACCTTGCTGGATGCTGGTGAACCCCCCTGCGTTGTCCCACAGGTTGAAGAAGAGCATGTGCGCATACGTTTGCTCGGTCGGGGTCAGCGACTCGTACGAGGGGGCGTCGTCTGCGAGCAGGCGCAGGTAGACCCGTGCGCGGTCGGGGTCATCGACGTGTAGAAACGCATGAACGCGCTTGAGGAGCTCGGCCTCACCCGTGGGGGCAGGGCTGTCGTGGAAGCCCGCTTTGCGGAGAATCGTCGTCCAAGAGTTGTCGCCCTTGTAGAGCTCTTTGATCTCACGACGGCTCTCGCGGAGGTAATTCGACAGCCGGGGTGTGCCGTAATCCCTCACTTCCTTCATCAGCGTCTTCACGGTCGCGCCCAGCTGCGTGCGGATGTTGTCGAGGACGAGCTCCTTCGACTTGCCTTCCAAGAGGATCTGGCAGCCGGACGGGAGCTGCGGGAAGTCGTGCTCGATGTGATCGACGAGGCGACTGCGGGAGAGGTTGGTCATGGCCCGGAACTGCTCCTCGAAGCGGAACTCAGCTCGATGCTGGCCAATGAAATCGAGGACAGTGAGGACCGGCTTCGACTCGGTGCGACGCAAGCCACGCCCCAGCTGCTGGAGGAAGACCGTCGCACTGTTCGTGGGCCGGAGGAGGAGCAGCGTGTCGACATCGGGGATGTCGAGACCTTCGTTGAACAAGTCGACGGAGAAGATGACCTGGAGCTTGCCAGCGCGCAAGTCAGCGAGTGCCTGCGTACGAACGCCAGTGGGTGAGTCACTGTCCAGGGCGACCGCCTGGAAGCCGGCGCTCCGAAAGAAGTCGGCCATGAAGTGCGCGTGGGCCTTGGTGACGCAGTAGCCGAGAGCACGCATGGCAGCCGGGTTGGCGACTTTGTCCTGGATCTGCTTGACGACGATGCGGGCGCGAGCGTGGTGGCCGGTGTAGAGATTGCCCAGCTCACGGTCGGTATAGGCGCCCTTCTGCCAGCTGATGCTCGTGAGGTCTGTCCCGTCCGGGATGCCGAAGTAGTGGAAAGGACAGAGCAAGTCGTTCTCTAGCGCTTCCCACAGGCGCAGCTCCGCTGCGATACGCCCGTCGAAGTACTCGTCTTGCACATTGCGTCCGTCCATCCGCTCAGGGGTCGCCGTCAGACCCAGCAACTGCTTCGGCTTGAAGTGCTGGATGACCCGTCGGTACGTGGCGGCCGTTGCGTGGTGGAACTCGTCTATGACGATGATGTCGAAGTGGTCGGGGGCGAGTTGCTCCAGGCGTTGCACGTTCAGTGATTGGACACTTGCGAAGACGTGCTGCCACTCTTTCGGGTCCTCGCCGCCATGGAGGAGCTCCCCGAAGGACGCGTCATCGAGTACCTCTTGGTAGGTGCGCAAGGACTGGCTCAGGATCTCCTTGCGATGCGCCACGAACAGCAGCTTCGGAGACTTGCCGTTGAACTTGTTCTGTAGGGCGCGATAGTCCAGGGCCGCCATGACGGTCTTGCCGGTCCCGGTGGCTGCAACCAATAGGTTGCGATGGTGGCCGCGGATCTCACGCTCGACACGAAGCCGTTCGAGCATGTCTCGCTGGTGGGGGAAGGGGCGTACTTCGAGACCCGACAGGTTGATCTGCAAGTTCACGTCGCCGTGGGGGCCACCGCCCGCTTGGGATAGAGCGTGGTCGAGTCGGTCACCATCGACATCGGGGGAGTACGCCTCGAAGGCGCTGTCATTCCAGTAGGCGTCGAAGGTCGCCTCAAACTTCTTGAGCACAGAGGGAGTCGCGACCGACGATAGACGCACATTCCACTCCAAGCCATCGAGCAAGGCGGCTTTGGACAAGTTCGAACTGCCGACGTACGCAGTATCAAAGCCGCTGTCTCGCCTAAAGAGCCAGGCTTTCGCATGCAGTCGAGTGGATCGAATCTCGTAGTTGACCTTCACTTTGGCGCCGAAGTCCCGCACGAGTCGATCAAGCGCTTGTCGGTCGGTGGCACCGATGTACGTGGTGGTGATGACGCGGATCGGTACACCGCGCTCCTTGGCGTTGCGAAGGGAGTCTTCCAACACACGCAGGCCGTGCCACTTGACGAAGGCGCAGAGGAGGTCAATCCGATCGGCTGTCGCCAGCTCTGCGCGCAACTCGCTGCCGAGACTGGGGTCCTCCGGCGCGTTGGTGATCAAAGCTGTCTCAGATAGAGGCGTCAGAGGCCGTACGGCGTAGACACCTGGGGCTTCTTGCTCGGCCAGGGCCAGGAGTTGGCGAGGTCCCTCGGCGATCAGCTCAACAGCGTCACTCAGGTCAAACTCTGCAGAAGGGTCTACGTCGATGGTGAGTGACTCGATGACTTGATTCGCGATGGCGACCCGCTTGCTCTGGGGGACCTGCGCAAGCCTGTGCTCGATGACCTGGCAGAGATGCCGTGCGATCACATGTGGAGAAGACTCCTCGCTCACGTCCGCGGCGATGGTCTTCCAGCCCGACCCGTCCAGCTGCTCCAACTGCGCCTGCCTGTGGCGCGTCATGAGTTCCTCGTACAGGCCCGCGACAGGCTGTGTCCCGTCCCCTGGCTGAGTCATGCTGCCCCCCCCGATCACACGTTCATCTGGGACCAGTTGTAACAGGGGCCACTGACAGGCGTGCGGGAGTGACATGAGTGATCGATGCGCTCCAGTATGGGCCGGTGGGAAAACGTGGGTTCGGTCACATATCAGGCATAGCCCCTGGCGCGGAGTTCTTTCGGCGGAAGCAGGTGGCTGCGGCCCAGCTACACCGGGACACCGTGCGGGGCATCTCATGGCTTGCGGACGAGGACGGCAGCGACGTCGCTGACGCCATCGTGCTGCATGGGGGATATGAGGACGATCAAGACGACTGGTCGTCGGTGCGGTACACCGGTGCATCGCCCGACAAGGATAAGTACAAGGAAAACGGGGTTCCGAAACTCTCACGAAGTCAATCCTGGGAATACCAGGACAATGCAGCGCTGAAGCGCAGCTTCGAGAGAAACCGCCATCTTCGGGTTATTCGCGGCTGGAAGGGTGATGCGCGATACTCCCCGATCGATTGCTATAGATATGACGGTTTGTACGAGATCACGGATGCGCGTACGACCCTGGCGAAGTCGCCGGCGCCCGACGGCACGCCCGTCTACATCTGCCAAATTGATCTACAGCGCTTGCCTGATGAGCTTCAACGCCCGACCACGCTGGAGCGACAGCTCGCCGGCTTGTTGGAGCAAGAGGAAGAAGAGCCTGCGCAGGAAGAGAAGTTTCCCGAGACGCGTGCCACTCATGTGCAGCGCCTAGTGCGGGACGCGGCGGTCGTCAGGAACATTAAGGATCTGTACGACGGTGAGTGTCAGGCCTGCGGCCTGCGTCTCGTGGGCCCAGACGGCAGGCCGTATAGCGAAGGCGCCCACATTCGCCCCCTTGGCCAGCCTCACCGGGGCCCTGACGTCGAGCCCAACGTCTTGTGTCTGTGCCCTAACTGCCACGTGCGATTGGACATTGGAGCCATCGTCATCGATGACGACTGGTCGATCATCCTGAGGGCAGGCCTGCTCGGTGAGAACGTGAGGCCGAAACTCAAGATGCATAAGAAGCACAAGGTGCACGTGGACTACATCCGCTACCACCGCAAGTGGTGGCTGGGCGGAGACGACCCCAGCCACGAGTAGCGCTGGGGTCCCACGGTGTGACCGGTGCGGGGCGGGGAACTACCCCGCCCCGTGGCACTCCCCATACCCCCGCCCCGACCCGCACCAGCAGACAGCCCCCCGCTGCGGCGGCCACGCCTCCGCGCGGCCTCGGGCTGCCAGGGTCGTCGCGTACTGGGGGAGGAGAACCGGGTCGGAGGGGGACGTGGCCTCCGAGGCGGCGAAGGCCTCGTAGGAGGGGACCGTGCCGGTGACGATGCCCAGGTTCGGGGTGCCCGAGGCGGAGAGTTCGCGCAGGGAGGCTTCTATCGTCGCGAGATGCTCCTCGTGCGAGGGGTACTCGGCGGAGAGGCCTGGGTAGGCGCTCACGAGCTCCGTGAGCTCGGGCGCCGTCCAGTGCAGGACCGCCACCGGGAAGGGACGGGAGAGCGCCTCCCGGTACGTGCCGAGCTCGGCCCGCAGCCGGCTGATCTCCGCCTGGATGTCCGCCGGGTTGTCGGAGCCCAGGGACCAGACCCGCTTGGGGTCGTGGAGCTCGTCCAGGGAGACCGACGACGAGTGCAGGGTGTCCGCCAGGGTGTCCCAGTCGTCGTGCGCCGCGCCCAGCATCCTGCGTACCCGGTGCCGGCCGAAGAGCACGGGCAACGTCGAGTACGGGGGCTCGGCCACGTCCGCGAGCAGCAGCGTGGCCGCCTCCGTGAACGTCTCCTGCGCCGCCTCCAGCTCGTCGTGGTGCTCCAGCGCCTCCGCGACGATCACCCAGGGGGCGGCCTCGCGCGGGGCCGCGGCACGGACGCCGTCGATAATCGCGCGCGCCTCGGCCTCGTGGCCGTACTCCCACAGGTTCGACGCCTTCAGGGCGCGTACGAGGGACGGGTCGTCGAGGGGCGTCGGGGAGGCGAGCAGGCTGTCGTAGAGCGACGTGGCGCGGGCGCGGTCGCCGGCCAGTTCGAGGTGGGCCGCGGCCTGCACGAGCAGGTGTTCGGCGTCCTCGGGGTAGAGCTCGGCAGTCCGCTCCAGGCGTGCTGCTTCGGCGTTGTGGTCGACGTTCTCGGCAGGCGTGTCGGGGCGCATGGGGGACACCGTACTGCCGTCACCGTACGAAAGTGAGATACGGGCAGGCCAGGGCATTGGCCGGGAGCCGCCGGCGGCGGGCCCGGGAGGCCCGGTACCGGAACGTCGGTACCCGATCCTGGTACCGGAAACCCGGCACCCGACCCTGGTAAACCGGAACCCCGGAACCTGACCCTGATACCGGAACCCCGCACCTCACCCCGGCGCGGATCAGTAGCCGTACCCCTCGGGCAGCAGCGTCGCGATGCGGATCAGCACGGCGGTCAGCGTGCCCGCGCACAGCAGGACTCCCGCCCAGGCGCCGATGACCGCCGACCGGTAGCGGTCCGGGGCGTCCAGGGTGACCGAGTCGGGGGCGCCGGGGACGCACAGGAGGCGGACGCGGCTGCCTTCGGGCACGGCGTGGGCGCCGATCGTGTCGGGGACGGCGCGCTCGTGCTCCACGCCGTCGTCCCCGGTCCAGCGGACCACCGGGTGCAGGGCGGCGTACGTCGCCTCGCGGGAGGCCAGGTGCCCGGTGACCGTGCCCTCGACGTGGCGCGCGGTGCGGCGCACGACGCGCTCGGTCACGGCGACCATGCCCTGTTGACCGGTCACCGCCACGCCCGCGAGGAAGGGGATCAGGGCCAGCAGCCAGAACGCGCTCATGGCCGGGGAGTCTATGGGGCGAGAGGGCCGAGGGAGCTTGTGGGGCCGGGGAGTTGGGCATCCCCGAGTGCTGGGTGTCCCCGGGTGCAAGGATGCGGGGCCGGGGCGTCACGCCCTCGCCCCGCCTCGCCCTTGCCCCCGACCCGCCCCCTCAGACCGCCACCCCGTCCACCTCCAACGTCTGCACCGCCCCCGCCGCGAACGGCACGGCGACCGTCTTCCCGGTCAGGTAGGTGTCCGTGTGGGCGGCGTAGCGGTCGCCGCCGCCTCCGGTGAGGGTGTTCCAGCGGCGCACCAGGCCGCCGGTGGAGCCGGTCACCGTGCCGAAGCGCGAGAGGTCGAAGGTGAGGGTCTGGGCGGAGGACGCCTTGTTCAGCGCCACGATCACCAGACGCCGGGCGCTCCGGTCCAGCGCCGCCACCGCGTGGTCCGCCCCCGTGTCGAGGATCGTCATGCCGGGCCGGATGTGGCGGCTGAACTGCGCCATGACGTAGTGCTTCGTCTGGACCGCGCCGGGGGTGAGGGTCCCGGCGTCGTATGCGATCACCGCCCAGCCCGCGGACGGGTCCATGACCTGCCAGTAGACCCAGGCGGTCGGGTGCAGCCAGCGGAAGTCCAGCAGGAGGTTGCTCGCGAGGGTGGCGCCGGTGCCGTCCGCGTCCCCGTACTCGGAGTTCCACAGGCTCTTGCGCGCGGTCGTCACGGCGTCCGTGTAGAGGAGGTCCCGGCGCCCGCCGGCCCCCTGATAGCCGTGCACGTTGACGCGGTCGACCAGCGTCTTCGTCGTCGAGCCGAAGGAGTTCCACGTCGTACGGGCCAGGTCGTAGCTGGTCTCGTCGGACGCGGCGATCCGCGTGCCGGTCAGGCCCCGCCTGTCCAGCTCGCTCCTCAGATGGGGCAGGACGGCGGCCTGGACGGAGGAGTCCATGTGGCAGCCCTCCTGGGTGCCGGTGGCCGTCCACCAGCCGGAGGACGGTTCGTTGAAGGCCTCGACCGTCGCGAAGTCCACACCCCAGTCGTTCCTGGCGCGGAGGGCGACCGCGGCCAGGTGGGAGGCGTGCTGGCGGTAGTTCCAGGACTGCAGGTTGTTGCCGCCGCCGGACGCTCCGGACGGGTTGTGGTTCAGACACATCCACCACATGGGGGAGTTGGCGAACAGCTCGCTGATCGCGCCGCGCGCGGTCGCCTTGACGAGGGCGGCGCGCTGCGTGGCGTCGGCCGTCCACTTCCAGGCCGAGGAGGCGGGGTCCTCGTCGTTCCAGTCCTGCCAGTAGCCCTCGATCTGCTTGAAGGCGGGGATGGCGGCGGAGGCGACCATGCGCTCGCCGTTCACGCTGTTCCAGCTGCACGCGCCCAGGTTGTAGCGGGCGATGTTCAGGCCGAGGCCCGGCAGTGAAGTGCCGTTGTACGGCGTCGACTTGGTGGTGAAGAAAATGTCGGCGAAGTCGTCCCGGGCACCGAAGACGTTGGCCCACCAGGCCAGCGAGGTGCCCCAGCCCTCCCATGTCCCGTACGTCGTTGCGGGGTTGACGGCGATCGTCGCGTCCGCGCGCGCGGTGCCCGTCGACAGGGTGCCGGCGAGGGCCGTACCGCCCGCGGCGGCCAGCAGTGTTCTGCGTCGGATCATGGCTTCTCCGTCCGGCCGACTCCCGGCCGTTCCCACGGGGTCGGCGTCTCGACTCGGTTGCCGGCCGTCCGCCGGCACTGGCCGTCGCGCTGCTGCCACAGGAAGGATCGGGTGTGCCGCCTGAGGTTGTCGAGAGTTGCGACAGCCCTTTCTAAAACCGGTGTACGAAGAGGAGTCCGAGGGACCGGGAGGCGCGGGTCTGGAGACTTGCGGGGGGATCGCCTACCGTGCGGGCCCGGCTGCCCGCCGGGCGGTGAAGGAGGCGTACGCATGCGGGCTCACCCAGGGGGCGTACGCGGCCGGGTTCCCGGCGTCGTGCACCACGGCACCCGCAGACGGCGCGCACTGCGCCGCCGGGCCCTGTGGACCGGCGGTGAACTCCTCGTCACCGTCGGCCTCGTGCTGCTGCTCCTCGTCGTCCACCAGTTGTGGTGGACCAACCGGCAGGCCCGGCACGACGCCGAGCGCAAGGTGCAGGCGCTGGAACGGGAGTGGGGCGAACCCCGGTCGGACGCCTCCGCACCGGCCGACGGCCCCGGTGGCGGCGCGGCGGGCGACAGCGACTCCGCCGGCGGCCCGGACCCGGCCGAGGGCACTTCGCCGGCCGACGGCGGGCGGACCGCCACCGCCGTCGGCTCCCGCCGGCTCCCCCGCCGGTCGCAGGCGTACGCCGTCCTCACCGTCCCCCGCCTCTCCCTGCGTGTCCCCGTCGCCGAGGGCGTCAGCAAGCCGGGCGTGCTCGACAAGGGATACGTCGGCCACTACAAGGGCACCCAACAACCGGGCCAGGCAGGCAACTTCGCGCTCGCCGGGCACCGCAACACGCACGGTGAGCCGTTTCGGTACATCAACCGGCTGCGGCGCGGCGACACGATCACCGTCGAGACCGGGACCGCGCTGTACACGTACGTCGTCGACCGGACCCTGCCGCAGACCTCGCCGAGCGACGGCGGGGTCATCCGCAGCGTGCCGCGCAGCACCGTCCGGCCGTCGTACGGGTACAGCGAGCCCGGTTACTACATCACCCTCACCACCTGCACCCCCGAGTACACGTCCAGGTACCGGTTGGCGGTGTGGGGCGTACTGCGCTCCATGCGGCCCCGTTGAGGCCACCGGAGAAGTCCGCGGGCAGGGCGCGTGAGAGGTCCGGCCGCCCCGCGCGAGGTGCCCGGGGACCGACACCCCTAGTGCCGCGGCACTAGAGACGGGGCGGGCCCGGCGGTCGCACGGCCGGGCCCTTGCCCTGCGCGTGCAGCAGTACCGCGAGTTCGTGCTGCGCCACCACGTCGCCCCCTTCCGCCTGTGGGCGGTACAGCTCCTCCGCCTCGGCGTACCGGCCCAGCGCCGCCAGGCAGGAGCCGAGGTCGCGCCAGGCGAAGCGGTGCCCGAGCGTGACGGCGAGGCGATACCACTCCACGGCCGCCGTCAGGTCGCCGTCCAACCGCTTCCAGTAGCCCAGTTGGCCCGCGGCCCGCGCGCTGCCCGCCCGTGCCATCCCGGCCACCAGCTCCTCGGCCTCGGCGACCCGGCCGGACGCCCACCGGCGCATCTCCTGGGCCATGGTCACCAGCCAGTCGGGGTCGCGGCGCACCTCCGCCTCACGGCGCAGCCAATGCTCGGCCTCCGCCTCGTGGGCGGGGTCGGTGTGGGCGAGTCCGCTGGCCGTCCAGGCCAGTCGGCGTACCGCTTCGAGGTGGCCGGCCTCGGCGAGCGGCACGAGATACCGCTTCGCCTCCTCGTGACGCCCCTGGTCCATGAGATCGCTGCCGAGCCGGTACTGGGCGGAGGCGTCGCCCTCCGCTGCCGAAGTCGCCATGACCGGCACCCTACGGGGGAGCGCGGTCCCCCGGCGCGGTCGGTCAGGTCCGTTCCCGCAGCACCAGTACGCCGGCCGCCGCCAGCAGGGACAGTCCCGCGGAGACGCCGATCGCGATGTCCGCGCCGTGTCCCGGCCCGCCGGTGGAGGTCACCAGGGCGATGGTGAGGGCGACCCCGGCGCAGGACCCGATGTAGCGGAACGTCTGCTGGGCTCCCGAGCCCATCGCGGCGCGCGCGGCCGGTACGGACTCCACCGCGAGCAGCGGCAGGGAGGCGTTGAGCAGACCGCTGCCCACCCCGGAGACCACGAAGCCGGGGAGCAGCCGCGTCCACGAACCGGCGTCGACCGCGCCGAGCATGGTCAGGACGCCGGCCGCGTGCAGGGCGAAGCCCAGGACGAGCTGGTGGCGCGGGGAGACCCGGCCCGCGAGGCGCCGCGCCTGGAGGGCGACCGCGAAGGACAGTCCGGACCAGAGCAGGAACAGCCAGGCCGTGTCCATCGCGGACAGGCCGAGCGTCCGCTGGAGCAGCGCCGGCAGGAAGCTGAACAGGCCGATCACCGCGAGGCCCGTGAACATTCCGCCCGCGGACGAGGCGAGGAAGCGGCGGTGCCGCAGCAGACCGAGGTCGATCATGGGGGTGGCGGTGCGGCGTTCGACCACCACGAAGGCCGCCGTCAGGACGACGAAGGCCGCGAGCAGCAGACCCACCGGTGCGCGCAGCCAGCCGTCGCGGCCGATCGTGAGCGCGGCGACGAGGGCCACCAGGGCGAGGCCGAACGTCAGGGCTCCGGCCAGGTCGGGACGGCCGCCCCGGGGTGCGCGGGACTCGGTGAGGGCGCGGCTTCCCGGCAGGGCGACGACCAGTGCCGCCGCGCCCAGCACCGCGTAGGCCACCCGCCAGTTCAGCGTCGAGGCGATGCCGCCCGCGAGCAGCGGACCGACGGCGATGCCGCCGCTGACGAACGCGCCCCACACGCCGGTGGCGTGCAGCCGGCCGCGCGGGGTCGGGAAGGCGTGGACGATCAGGCCCAGGCCGCTCGCGAGGATCGCCGCGCTCGCCGCGCCCTGCGCGATGCGGGTCAGCGTGAACAGCCAGGTCGAGCTGGCGAGGGCGCCCAGCGCCGTGGTGATGCCGAGGGCGACCGTGCCGGACAGGAAGATCCGGCGGCGCCCGTAGTCGTCCGCGAGGCTGCCGGCCACCAGGAGCAGCGCGGCCAGGCCCAGCGGGGTGCCGTTCAGCAACCAGGCCTGGGCGGAGACCGAGGTGTGCAGCGCGGCGGCGGTGTCGGGCAGCGTGACCATCGGCGCCGTGTACGTCATCAGGGCCACCGCGGTGGCGGCGCTGGTGACGGCGAGGGTGGGGGCGGCGCGCGGGGTGGTGCCCGGCGGCGGGGTTACGGGGGCCTCTGTTGATCTCGTGGAGCCCGTGGCCGCGGTGGCGGTCCCGGTGGTGTCGACGGCGCCGGCGGCTCGGGCGGCCTCGGTGGACCCGTCGGCCCCGGCAGCCCGGGCGGCCTCGGCGGCGTCGGTGGGGGTGTCGGTCCGGTCGAGCCGGGTCATGGCCTGCTCCTTCCGAGCGTGAGTTCGTTCATTGAACCTGCGGATGTTCCGACCGTAGCACCCTAGGTTCGTTCACTGAACCAAGATGTCGGAAAGTGGCTACAGTGGGGGCATGGCTCTGGGCAAGGACTACGCGACGCAGGAGTGCTCGATCGCCCGCGCACTCGAAGTCGTGGGCGAGCGCTGGACGCTCCTCGTCATCCGCGACGCGCTCTACGGCGTGCGGCGCTACAACGACTTCCTCGTGCACCTCGGCGTCCCGCGCGCCGTCCTGGCCGCCCGCCTCCAGACGCTCACCACCGAGGGGATCCTCGAAAAGCGCCGCTACCAGCAGTCGCCGCCGCGCGACGAGTACGTCCTCACCGACCGCGGCATCGCCCTGTGGCCCACGCTGCGCGCACTCGGACTGTGGGGCCGCGAGCACTTCACCGAGACCCAGCTGCGGACGTTCCGTCACGCGGACTGCGGTACGGAGCTCGGTCTCTGCGGTGAATGCTCCGCCTGCGGAACCGTCGTGCCCGTCCCGGACGTCGAAATGGTGCCGGGACCCGGACTTGATCCGGACCCGGCGGATCCGGTCAGCCGGGCCCTGCTCAAGCCGAAAAGGCTGCTGCGGCCGATCGAGACGGATCCTGTATAACGGCAGGCACGGCAGGCACGGCAGGAAGCCGCGGTGCGGGACGGCCGACGCGGGCCCGCCGCGCCACGGGCAGGAGCACGGGCACGCGTCCGCACACGGCCACACGCACGAGCAGAGAGGGGAAGCGGTCCATGACACGGAACTGGGCGAACGCGCGTCCCGCCGCCGTGCTGCTGGTGCTCCTCCTGGAGGTCGCGCTGCTCGACACGGGCAGCCTCTCCGCCGCCGTGGCCGTCGCGTTCACCGCGACCGCGGCGGCCGGATCCGCGCTCGCCGTCTGCGCTCTCACCGGCTCGCGCTGCGCGCCCGCCGTCCCCCGCACGCGGGTCCGGACGGCCATCCGCGACCGTGAGCACCGCACGGCGTTCCTGCCCCAACGCGATCCCGACGCCGCCGGGCGCACCCGCCCGCGCGCACCCGGCCGTGCCCTCCTGACGGCCACCGCGTAGGGACGCACCGCACCATCACGCCTCCGGTCACGCCGACCGGCACTCCGTGCACCCCGCGCGGGCCCGTCATGCCGCACCCCCGACGCACGTCGCCCCCGACGCCGTCGAGGTGTCCGATTCCGGCACGACGAGACCCCCGGAGGGCTCACCCATGTCCACGTTCATGTCCGCCTTCGCCGACCTGGTCGAGCAGCTCGCCGACCTGCTCCGCCCGCTGTTCCACGACTCGGCGGCCGCCGCGGCGATCATCCTGTTCACCGCGCTCGTACGACTCCTCGTGCACCCCCTGTCCCGGGCGGCGGCGCGCGGGCAGCGGGCGCGCGCCGAACTCCAGCCCCGCATCGCGGAACTGCGCAAGAAGCACGGGAAGGACCGGGAGACGCTCCAGAAGGCGGTGCTGGAACTGCATGCGCAGGAGAAGGTGTCGCCGCTCTCCGGATGCCTGCCCAGCCTGCTCCAGATGCCGGCCTTCTTCCTCCTCTACCACCTGTTCTCCAGCTCGACGATCGGCGGCGACGCCAACGCCCTGCTCGGGCACCGGCTGCTGGCCGCGCCGCTCGGCGGCCGGTGGGCGGACGCCCTGGGCGACGGCGGGCTCATCGGCGCCCCGGGACTCGTCTATCTCGGCCTGTTCGCGGTCGTCGCGGCCGTCGCCACCTTCAACTACCGGCGCACGAGGCGGACGATGGCGGCGGCCGCCCCGACGGCCGGCGACGAACAGGTGCCGGGACTCGCCTCGGTCAACCGGTTCATGCCGTTCCTGTCCTTCTTCACGCTCTTCACCGTGGCCGTGGTACCGCTGGCCGCCGCGCTGTATGTGGTCACCAGCACGACATGGAGCGCGGTCGAGCGGGCGGTGCTGTACCGCGACATGCCGGGCGCGGCACCCGCGGCGGCGGCCCTCACCTGAGCCCGTCCGCGGGTTACGGTCCAGTCCGTGAACGGGGTATTGCGGACTGGACGCCGAACTTGGAGGATCGACCAGTCCTCCGATGGCTGCACCCGTCGGTCGACAGCCCGCGATCGAGGGAGATTGTGATCATGAAGCTGCTGCGAGTCGGTACGGCGGGATCGGAGCGGCCCGCGCTGCTCGATGCCGAGGGGACCCTCCGGGATCTGTCGGGCATCGTCCCCGACATCGACGGGGCGCTGCTCTCCGACGACGCGGCGCTCGGCCGGATCCGTGCCGCCGCCGCGGCCGGGGAACTGCCCGCGCTGGACGCGGCCGGGCTGCGCGTCGGGCCGCCGCTCGCCCGCATCGGCAAGGTCGTGTGCATCGGGCTGAACTACCACGACCACGCCCGCGAGACCGGCGCCGAGCCGCCCGCCGAGCCGGTCGTGTTCTTCAAGGCGGCGGACACGGTGGTCGGCCCGAACGACACGGTGCTCGTGCCGCGCGGCTCGGTGAAGACCGACTGGGAGGTGGAGCTGGCGGTCGTCATCGGCCGCACGGCCCGCTACCTGGAGACCGACGAGGAGGCGCTCGCGCACGTCGCGGGCTACGCGGTCGCGCACGACGTCTCCGAGCGCGAGTTCCAGATCGAGCGCGGCGGCACCTGGGACAAGGGCAAGAACTGCGAGACGTTCAACCCGCTGGGGCCGTGGCTGGTGACCGCCGACGAGGTCCCGGACCCGCAGAACCTGTCGCTGAAGCTGTGGGTCAACGGCGAGCTCAAGCAGGACGGCACGACGGCCGAGCAGATCTTCCCCGTCGCCGAAGTCGTCCGCTACGTCAGCCGGTTCATGACGCTCTACCCCGGTGACGTCATCAACACCGGTACGCCCGCGGGGGTGGCCCTCGGGCAGCCCGAGCCGAAGCCGTACCTGCGGGCCGGTGACGTCGTCGAGCTGGAGATCGAGGGGCTGGGGCGGCAGCGGCAGGCCCTCAAGAACGCGTAGGCGCTCCGCTTGGGTTGCGGTTCTGCGGGGCCCGGGGTGTCGGGGCCGGGGCGGGGGTTTCGGGTTTCGGGTCCCCGTGCGGGTCGGGGGTGGCTGGGTGCGCAGTTCCCCGCGCCCCTTGCGGGGCGTCTCCGGGTTTGCGTCCCGTGCGGGTCGGGGGTGGCTGGGCGCGCCGTTCCTCGCGCCCCTTGCGGGGCGTCTCCGGGTTTGCGTCCCGTGCGGGTCGGGGGTGGCTGGGCGCGCCGTTCCTCGCGCCCCTTGCGGGGCGCTTCCGGCCCCGCCTGTCGGCGGGGCCGGGTGGGGGGTGTTCAGGTGGTCCTGAGCTTTTCCAGGGCCTCTACGACCATGGCGTGGTCCTCGACCTGCGGCAGGCCCGACACCACCACCGTGCCGATGACTCCCGCGCCCTCGACGGTGATCGGGAACGCGCCGCCGTGCGCGGCGTACGTGTCGGGGTCCAGGCGCGAGGACTCCTCGAACGTCGTGCCCTTGGCGCGGAAACGCGAGCCGACCAGGAGCGACGAGCAGCCGTAGCGCTCGACGACCCGGCGCTTGCGGTCGATCCAGGCGTCGTTGTCCGGGGTCGAGCCCGGCAGCGCCGCGTGGAAGAGCTGCTGCCCGCCGCGGCGGATGTCGACGGCGACGGGCGCCCGGCGCTCGCGCGCGAGCTCCACGAGGAGCGTGCCCAGGGCCCACGCGTCGTCGTAAGTGAAGTGCGGCAGCGTCAGACGGCGCTCCTGCTCCTCCAGCTCGGCGATCTCCGGCGCGTTCACAGGGACACCACCACGGACTCGCGGGCGGACCGGCGGGCCGCCTCCAGGACGTCGAGCGCGGCGGCCGCCTCGTACGCGGTGACCGGGTTGGGACCGCCGTCGCGGAGGGCGGCGGCGACGGCCGCGTAGTACGCCGGGTAGGCGCCCGGGACCGTGGGCTCGGGGCGCCCGCCGCCGCTCAGCGGGGACTCCCCGGAACCGACGCGGCCCCACAGGGCCTCGGGCTCGGCACCCCACTCCGTGCCCGCCGCGGGCCGCTTGCCCTCGCGCAGGTCCGCCTCCTGCGGGTCGAGGCCGTACTTCACGTAGCCGGCCTGCGAGCCCAGGACGCGGAAACGCGGGCCGAGCTGGGCGGTCGTCGCGGAGACGTAGAGGTGGGAGCGGACGCCGTTCGCGTGCGTGATCGCGATGAAGGTGTCGTCGTCGGTCGCGGCGCCGTCGCGGCGGACGTCCGACTCGGCGTACACCGACGTCGCGGGGCCGAAGAGGACGAGCGCCTGGTCGACGACATGGCTGCCGAGGTCGTAGAGAAGACCTCCGATCTCTGCCGGGTCGCCGGACTCGCGCCAGCCGCCCTTGGGCTGCGGGCGCCAGCGCTCGAAGCGGGACTCGAAGCGCCAGACGTCGCCCAGTTCACCCTCGGCCAGCAGCTTGCGCAGGGTCAGGAAGTCGTTGTCCCAGCGGCGGTTCTGGAAGACGGAGAGCAGCAGCCCGCGCTCGTCGGCCAGGGCCGCCAGCTCGCGGGCCTCGGCGGCCGTGCCGGCGATGGGCTTGTCGACGACCACGGGCAGGCCGGCCTTCAGCGCGGCCGTCGCGATCGGTACGTGCGTCTTGTTCGGCGAGGCGATGACGATGAGGTCCAGCTCGTCGGCGCGCGCCCACAGCTCGTCCGGCGTGGCGGCGATCCGGAGGCCGTCGCCGAACTCGGCGCGGGCCTGCTCCTGCCGCTCCGGGTTCGACGTGACGACCGTGTCGAGGGCGAGCCCCTCGGTCGTGGCGATCAGCGGGGCGTGGAAGACGGAGCCCGCGAGGCCGTAGCCGACGAGGCCCACACGGAGGGGAGTACGAGTCATGCCTCCCACTTTCGCAACGCTGTTGCCAAAGTGCAAGCGCGGGAGACAATGGCGGATGTGAACAGGACGAACGCGGGAGAGGCGGGACAGGCGCCGGCGCCGACGGTGGCCGGGGGCCACACGCGGGCGGGTGTTGCCGAGTCGGCGAGCGGCGGCGCGCACCCGGCTGCGGGGGCCGCCGGGGCGGCCGGCTCCTCGGGTGCGGGCGGGGCCGTGGGCATGGCAGGGCCCGCCGGGGCGAACCTGCTGGCATTGCGCAGCCACAACACCGCCCTCGTGCTCGACCTGCTGCGGGCCGCCGGGCCCGCCGGGATCAGCCGGCTCGAACTCGCCGAGCGGACCGGGCTGACCCCGCAGGCCGTCAGCAAGATCACCGCCCGGCTGCGGGCCGAGGGGCTCGCGGCGGAGGCGGGCCGCCGGGCCTCCACCGGAGGCAAGCCGCGCACGGTGCTGCGGCTCGTCCCCGAGGCCGGTCACGCCGTCGGACTCCACCTCGACCGGGACGAACTCACGGCGGTGCTGTGCGACCTCACCGGAGCGGTGGTGGCGGAGCGCAGGGCCCCGCTGGACCTGGGAGCCGGGGGCGACGCGGTCGTCCAGGGCGCGGCCGGGGAGGTCGAGGCGCTGCTTGCCGGCATGTCCGTGCTGGGCGTGGGCGTCGCCCTGCCCGGACCGCTCGACCACACGCGCGGGGTGCTGCACCGCGTCACCGGGTTCCCGCAGTGGGACGGGTTCCCGCTGCGGGACGCGCTGGCGGGACGGCTGGGCCGGCCGGTCGTGGTGGACAAGGACACCAACGCCGCCGCCCTGGGCGTCGCGGTGGCGGGGAGCGAGCACGCCGGGTCCGCCGGGTTCGCCGCGCCGGCGGGCTCCGGCGGCGGGTCCTTCGCGTATCTGCATCTCGGTACGGGTCTGGGGGCCGGGCTCGTGATCGGCGGGGCCGTGCATCGCGGGGCCCGCACCGGGGCGGGCGAGTTCGGGCACCAGGTCATCCAGCTGGACGGGCCGTTGTGCGGGTGCGGCAACCGGGGGTGCATCGAGGTGCTGTGCCTGGACGCGGTCCGGCGGGGAGCGCCGGAGGAGGCGGCCCGGGTGCTCGGAGCGGGGGCCGCGAACCTGGTGGGGCTGCTGGACATCGATCTCGTGCTGCTGGGCGGGCGGACCGTCGCGGCGGCGGAGGACGTCTTCGTGCGCGGGGTCGGGGCGGTGCTGGAGGAGCGGGCCCGGCGTGAAGGGGCTGCCGCGGGAGTGCCCGTGCGGGTGGCTCCGGGCGGGGCGCGGGGCGTCGCCGAGGGGGCCGCCCAGTTGCTGCTGGCTCCGCTGTTCGGACGCGGGGAGGGGTAGGGGCGGGGCTCGCACCGCCGTACCTGGGAGGGCGATCAGGAGACGGGCAGGGATGGTGGGGCCGGGCCATGCCTGGGACGTGGCAGCGCCGGGGAGTGAACAGCCCGTCCGGCGTCCGGGGACGAGGCCGTTCCGGCCGATCCGGGGGTCCGGGGGCGGAGCCCCCAGGAACGAGGGACGGGCAGGGGCGGCGGGGGCGAAACCCGTCCGGCGCGCACCGGGCGCACCGGGCACACCGGGCACGCCCGGCACCGGCCTCCAGGCCCGTCTCCCGCATCGAGGCCGGAAGGGGTTCGGAGTGAACGCCGACGCCAGACGGACTGAACGTTCCCCGGAGCCGAAAAGGCTCGGCACGCCGGAGCCGGCGCCGGACGGGCTCTGCGTTCCCCGGTGTCGAAAGGCCTCTGCCAACGGCAGTCGGCGCCCGGCGGCCTGACGGCCCCCTGCACTCGAAAGGGGCCGCCGTTCGGGCTATTTGTGCGACTTGTCCGGCGTGGTGGGGCGCCGCGGGCGGAGCGGCATGGCACGGTCGGGGAGGCCGTTGCCCGGTACCCCTGCCGCTTTCGATCCCGCTCCCAGCCGTCCCCCCGATCGGCAAAGGCCCTTCATGCGACTGCGTACCCTGCTTCCGTTCGCCCTGACCGCCGCCGCCCCCGCGGCTCTGGGGAGTCTCGCCCCGGCGGCCTTCGTGTCGACCCCGACCCCGGCGCTCACCGCCTCGGAGCCCCGTCCCGCCTGCGCCGCGCCCGACACCCGGGACTTCCCCATCAAGACCCGTATCCACGGCGGTCCGGCCGTGTACGACGTCGGCGGCGACTTCTCGACCTGGTACATCGACCTCACCAACACCACCGCGCACGCCTGTGGCGGCATCCACCCGATCGTCGTGCTCGTGGACGAGAAGCGGGCGCTGCGGCCGGAGCAGGCGCGGCTGGAGTTCTACGAGGGAGAGAAGTCGCACGCGGTGACGTTCGACAAGAGCGACCAGTCCGAGAACGTGGGCGCGTTCGACGACGGGTTCCCGGGGTTCACCGTGGGCGCGGGCCGGACCCTCACCGTGAAGGTGCGGCTGTCGCTGACGTCGGACGCGCCCGTGCCGAACGAGGTCGTCGCCAACGCGGCCGTCGTGCAGCGGCACGACGACGACGGCGACTGGGTGGGGGAGTCGAACGACTACCGCTTCCGCGTCGAGGACCCGCAGGAGAGCGAGGAGCGGGGCGAAGAGTCGCCGGGAGAGGAGCCGCAGGAGGAGCAGCAGGGCGAAGGGCGGGACCCGGGGCGGGGCGTCGGTGACGGGGAGAGCGCCGGGGCCGACCCCGGCGTCGGGTCCACCGCGAGTGCCGGGGACGGCACCGCCACCGGGGACGCGAGCCGCGACGCCACCGGCACGGACGCGAACGCGAACCCGTCCGCGGACGTGCTGGCCAGCACGGGACCGGGCGCGCCGCACGCCGTCGGGGTGGCGGCGGGCCTGCTGCTGTCGGCCGCCGGGGCCGCCCTCTTCGTGGCCTTCCGCCGGGAGCGCCGGGGCCGGCACCGCTGACACCCGTACCGCGGGGCCCGGCACCGTCTGCGACGATCCCCTCGTGGACTACCCGAACGACCAGGACCCCGGCGCCCCGTCCGTTCCGGCATCCCGGAGCACGGCCGTATTTCCGGCAGGTCGCCGTCGTCGGCGACACCTCGTACGACATGCTCAGCGGCGTACGCGCCGGGGCGGGCGTCGTCGCGGGCGTGCTGACCGGAGCGCACGGCGCCGAGGCGCTGCGTGCGGCAGGGGCCGGGCACGTGCTGCCGTCCGTGGCCGCGCTGCCCGAACTCCTCGGCGCGCCCGGCCCCCTGGACGGGGCCGCGCCGCTCGGCGGAGCCGGGCGATGACCGGCGGAATCCGCTTCAAGGGCGAGAACGGCGACGGCTGGTACGACCAGGTCTTCGAGGACTTCGAGAAGCAGACCGGAATCAAGGTCGAGTACGTAGAGGGAGGTTCGGGCGAGACGGCATCTGGTTCCCCGAGGCCACCGGCAAGGCCGCCGACGCCGCCGGCCGGCCGACCACTGTCGCGCTCCCGTACGCCGTCGGCCTCGCCACCGAGGCCCCGCACTCGGAGAACGGCAGGAAGCTCCTCGACTTCATGCTGTCCGCCAAGGCCCCGCAGCAGGTCAGCGCGATCGGCGGCGGCTTCTCCGCGCGCTCCGACGTCAGGGCCACCGAGGCCGACGCCATTGCCCTGGCCAAGCTCATGGACGGCGTCGAGGTCTTCGAGCCCGACTGGGCGGACATCGACGAGAACCTGACCTCGTACGTCGCGGACTGGAAGTCCGCCACCGGCAGTTGAACCCCGCCCCACCCGCGACGCCCCCGGAACCACCGGGGCCGGGACCACGCCGTCGTGACCAGGGATGCCGTTCGGATCCGGGCTCGAACAGATCCGAACGGCACCCCCTAGGCTGGGGGCGCCGGCACAACGTCGTTCCGGCGCCCCCGGATCGAGTGCGTGCAGGTACGCCAGGACGGCAGGAGACCCAGCAGATGGCAGAGCGCAAGCCCATCGAATCGTGGCTCACCGACATGGACGGTGTGCTCATCCACGAGGGCGTGCCGATCCCCGGCGCCGACGCCTTCGTCAAGAAGCTGCGTGAGTCCGGGAAGCCCTTCCTGGTGCTCACCAACAACTCCATCTACACGGCCCGCGACCTGCACGCCAGACTTCGGCGCATGGGCCTCGACGTGCCGGTCGAGAACATCTGGACCTCGGCCCTGGCCACCGCCAAGTTCCTGGACGACCAGCGGCCGGGCGGCACCGCGTACGTCATCGGTGAGGCGGGCCTGACGACGGCGCTGCACGACATCGGATACGTCCTCACCGACCACGACCCGGACTACGTGGTCCTCGGCGAGACCCGCACCTACTCCTTCGAGGCGATGACGAAGGCGGTCCGGCTGATCAAGGAAGGCGCCCGCTTCATCGCCACCAACCCGGACGAGACGGGCCCGTCCGCCGAGGGACCGCTGCCCGCGACCGGTGCGGTTGCGGCACTGATCACCAAGGCGACCGGCAAGCAGCCGTACTTCGCGGGCAAGCCGAACCCGCTGATGATGCGCACCGGCCTGAACGCGATCGGGGCGCACTCCGAGACCAGCGCGATGATCGGCGACCGCATGGACACCGACGTGCTGGCGGGGCTGGAGGCCGGGATGCAGACCTTCCTGGTCCTCACGGGCCTGACCACGCCCGAGGAGATCGAGCAGTATCCGTACCGGCCGTCGAAGGTCGTGGACTCGATCGCCGACCTCGTCGACCTGGTCTGAGACCCGCCGGCCCGTTTGAAACCCGCACGAAGGCACACAGACTCGGACGGAGCAACCGGACCGCTCTGAAGATGCGCCCCGGCGCCGCTGGAGGGAACCTCCTGTTGTCTGGAGGTTCACGATGCGTTCCAAGCGAATCACTCTCTGCGCCGGGGCGGCGGTCGTGGCCGCGTTCGCACCCACAGCGTGGCTCGCCCCCCTCGCCGTCGCGGCCGACCCGGGTACGGGCGTGCTGCTGACGCCCGCGGCCCCCGCCCCCGGCACCGACGTCCGGCTCCGGGCGACCGGCTGCTCGGGCAGGACGGGCACCGCCACGTCCGCGGCGTTCGTCTCGGACGCGCGGCTCACCGCCGCCGGCGGGGGTGTCCTGACCGGCGACACCCGGGTGACCAGCGGTCTGGCGCCCGGCACGTACGCCGTCGAGGTCGCCTGCGACGGCCGGGACGGCAAGGTCAGGGGAGTCGCGCAGATCATGCCGCGGAGCTCCGCCACCCAGGGCGCCGTGCCCGACCTGCTGCCGAACGACGTCGTGCAGCACCTGCTGCCGCAGGACATCGAGCCGACCATCCGGGTGCCGCAGGGCATCCTCCCGACGGGCATCGTGCCGACGGGCATCATCCCCACCGGCATCATCCCGACGGCTCTCGTGCCGCAGGACAGACCGGACGCCGCCGAGCCCGGGCGGGACTCCGGCTCCGACGAGGGCTCCGGTGACGACCACGGTTCCGGCTTCGCGTCCGCACCGGCCGACGTCCCGGCCTCGCCGATCGCGCCCGTGCACGCGGGCGGCGGCGGCACCGTGCTCCTGGCCACCCCGGACGCGCGAGCGGCCGGCCCCGGCACCCGGCAGGCCGTGATCGGCCTCGTCCTGGCCGGCGTGGCCGCCGTCGCCGTCGCGATCCTCCCCCGGGTCCGCGGCTCCGCCCGGACCGTCACGCGCCGGGGGGACGACCGCGACTGACATGTCCGAGCACGAGCGTTCTTCCGGCACGGGGCGGCTGCTGACCGCGGTGGCCTGGCTGGTGCTGCTGTTCGGGCTGTGGTTGTGGGGCCGTGACCTGACCGATGTGCGGCAGGGGCTCACGACGCCCACCACCGGGGACATCGCTGCCGTCGGGCGCCCGGACGTCCCGCTGCCGCCCGCGCTGGAACCGCTCGGCAACGCGCGCCCGCAGCGCCTCGACATCCCGTCGATGGGGGTGCAGGCCCCCGTCGTCGCCCGCGGGCTCGATGGGCAGGGCGCGATCGAGCCGCCGCCCTTCGAGCAGCCCGGCGTGGTCGGCTGGTACGCCGCCGGCGTGCGGCCGGGAGCGGCCGGCGCCGCGCTGTTCGTCGGGCACGTCGACACCGACACCAAGCCCGCGGTCTTCTACAAGCTCAGCGCGGTGCGGCCCGGTGCGACGGTCCGTGTCGTCCGCGACGACGGGAAGGTCGCCGAGTTCACCGTGGACGAGGTCCAGGTGATCCCGCGCGACCACTTCGACGCCCAGCAGGCCTACGGTGCCCACGAGCCGGGGCGGGCCGAGCTGCGGCTCGTCACCTGCGGCGGCACCTTCGACCGCGCGAGCCGCACCTACACGGCGAACGTGGTGGTGTCGGCGTACCTCACCGGAAGCGGTTGACGAGCGGTACCGGGCCCGGTCGGCGACACGCTCCCCCGGGAGCCGCCGACCGGGCTGGTCCTCGACCGCGCGCGCACGGGCTGCGGGAGTAACCCGGCGACCGGCGCGGGAGGTTCTGGGGCCGTCCGCGCGGGTACGCGGGCGGAGGCAACAGGCTCGGGGCCGTGGCCATTTGGGGCAACTCTAGAACGGATGAGCGTTCCGGCCTAGAGGTCGTCTGACGCCAAGTCGACGACCCGTGACTCTGCGTGATGGGTGCAGGTGGGTGTGGCCACGGGAGGGGCCGGGGCGGCCCGGTGCCCGGAGTGTGCGCTGCGCGCGCCCGGGGCGGATGTCTCCGGGTCCCGGAAGGTCCGGGGCTGTAACAGCTCTCCGACAAGGGTGGGTGACCTCGTGAGCCGCGCGACACCTATGTCAGGATTGAGACTTAGGACGGTGCACCCAAGGGGGAGTTGGATGTACGGCAGCAGGGGGGCCGGGGCACGGGCGTCCGTGGCGGTGGTGGGGGCGGCACTGCTTCTCGCGGGATGTTCCTCCTCCGGGGGCGACGGCAAGAGCGACGGCTCGGATGCCAAGGTCACGCAACAGCCCAAGAATTCGGACCCGTTCTGGGTCAATCCGGACGGGAACGCGGCCGAGCAGGTTGCCGCCTACCTGAAGGCGGACAAGAAGGACGAGGCCGAGCAGATCCGCAAGATAGCGGAGCAGCCGACCGGCGAGTGGATCGGCCCGGAGAACCCGGAGTCGGAGGCACGCGGCTTCACGGAGGCTGCCGAGAAGGCGGACCGGGCCGCGATCCTGGTCCTCTACAACATCCCGCACCGAGACTGCGGACAGTTCTCGCAGGGCGGCGCCGCCGACGGCGACGCCTACCGGACCTGGATCGACGGGGTCGCCCAGGGCATCGGGGACCGGCCCGCCACGGTGATCCTGGAGCCGGACGCGGTCCTGCACCTGGTCAACCAGTGCACCCCGGACGAGTACCACGAGGAGCGCTACGACCTCCTCAAGGGCGCCATCGGCAAGCTCAAGTCCCTGAAGAACACGAAGGTGTACCTGGACGCGGGCAACGCCGGCTGGGGACACCCCGACCAGATCTTCCAGCCCCTCCAGTGGGCGGGCATCGACCAGGCCGACGGCTTCTCCGTCAACGTCTCCAACTTCTACTCGACCGAGGACTCCATCGCCTACGGCAAGCAGCTGTCCGCGAAGGTCGGCAACAAGCACTTCGTCGTCGACACCAGCCGCAACGGCAACGGCCCGTACACGGGCGGCAAGGCCGACGAGAACTGGTGCAACCCGCCGGGCCGAGCGCTCGGTGAGACCCCGACGACCAAGACGGCCGACCCGCTCGTCGACGCCTATCTGTGGGTCAAGCGGCCGGGCGAGTCCGACGGCACGTGCAAGGGCGGACCGAAAGCGGGCCAGTGGTGGCCGCAGTACGCGCTGAAGCTCGCACAGGCCACCGAGTAGCGCGGGCCGCCGGGCATCGGCGGCCGGACACGACGAAGGGGGCGCCCTCCGCTCGAAGCGGAGGGCGCCCCCTTCGTCCGTGGTCCTCGCCCTTCGGGGCGAGGCGCACCCGGTGCCGGGCGGCCGGGATCAGGGCACCCTGACCCACTGGGCCTTGCTCGGCGTTCCCTGGTCGTCCGTCACGAACAGCATGTACCAGCCGGATTCCACGAGGTTCCGGTTCTTGGGAACCGTCACCGTGATGCCGTCCTTCGTCTTCGTGAAGTCCAGCGCGACGGATCGCTGGTCGACGTCGGTGACGTGCGTGGAGGCGCTCGGCCGGATCAGCCGGGCCGTCTTGATCGACGACGTGTGCTGCGAGGAGAACGTGGCCGAGCCGCCGCGCGCGATCGTCTTCGGGCCGCCCGAGAGCGAGGGCCGCGAGTCGCGGTACAGGTACGGCGGCGTGTAGATCTCGATGCGCTGCTCGAACACGCCCGGCTTGGTGTCGGCCTTGTCGGCGTAGAGCGAGTCGGACCCGAAGAACATCACGCGGCCGTCGGGCAGCAGGAGCGAGCCCGAGTGGTAGTTGCGGCCCACCAGCGGGTCGGCCACCCGGTCGAAGGTGTTCGACTTCGGGTTGTAGATCCGCGCCTGGAGGATGTTGGAGTCACCGCGCCCGCGATAGTCCTCGGAGCCGCCGGACACCAGCACGGTGTCGTCGGGCAGGATCGAGGACTGCGGGTAGCGGGTGCCCTTCTCCAGCTCTGGACCGTCCACGAACCTCGGGTTCTTGTCCTTGAGGTCGATGAGCCGGGTCTTCTTGCTGGACAGCTGGGACTCGCCGACTCCGCCGCCGCCGATCACCATGTACTTCTCGTCCTGGGCGGGCGGCAGCAGCACCGTGCCCGAGGTCTCCATCATGTTCGCGTCGCTCAGGCCCTTGAGCTTGGTGAACTTGTTGGTCTCCACGTCCCAGACACCGGGCTTGCGGCCCACGTCGTCGGGGCCGTACCCGGCGTTCGAGCCCGAGTAGAAGAGCTTGCCGTTCTGCATCAGGGAGATCGCCGGATAGGTCGGGAACTGTCGGATGCCCTTGGTGTAGGTCCACTTCTTGGTCTTGGGATCGAACACCTCGTTCTTGCCCGGGACGAGCTGTCCGATCTCGTCGAGACCGGACAGGCTGAGCACCTTGCCGTCGGACAGGGTGGTCAGCGTCGGGTACCAGCGGGCCTCGTTCATCGGGTCGACCTTGATGTACTTCTCGGCGACCGGATCGAACTCGTAGGCGTCCCTGATCCCCTGGAAGTCCTTCTTGTCCAGGGCGAGTTTCTGCGCGATGCCGTACGTGTTGCGGGCGTCGGTGCCCGTCAGGCCCTGGACGCGGTAGTTGTCCTGGGTGCCGGTCTCGTGCTTCTGGCCGCTGCGCTGCGCCTCGACGTAGATGCGGCCGAGGCCCGGGTCGTTGCGCAGGAACACGCCGGTCGCCGGGTCGAAGACCTTCTTGGCGCGCGGTACGAGCACCGGGTCCTTGGAGACGAACGTCTTGCCGTTCTTCTTGCCGGTGAACTTGGTGCCCGCGGGCAGGGTGATCGGCTTGTCCGGGTTCTCGTTGTGCACGATCATCAGGCCGCCGGCCTTGGTGACGTCACCCTTCAGCTTCTCGTACCGCTTGGTGCCGCCCGCGATCAGCAGGTTGCCGTTGGACAGCTGGGTGTGGCCCGTGCAGAACAGGTCGCTCGGGGTGGGGATCTTCTTGATGGTGCCCTTGACCGGGTCCCAGATCCGCGTGTCGAACTTCTTCGCGTCGAAGTTGTCCTGGTTGTTGCCCGAGCCCGCGACGAGCAGGACCTTGCCGGTGTGCAGCAGGGCGGCGTGGATGGTGTTCTGCCGGTACTCCTTGGGGAACTGGACGATGTCCCAGTGGCCGTTGTCGGCTTTGTACTCGGGCTTGTTGATCGTGTACTGGTGGTACTTGTCCGTCCCGAAGCGATACAGCCAGGGCCCGTTCATCCCGGCCAGAGCGAGCACCACCACCCCGGTTATGCCGAGGCGGCGGGCACGGCGGCGGCGGGCACCGTCTTTCATTTCTTACGTCCCCCAAGGGCGATCTGCATGGTCTGGTCGTTGCCCCCGGCCGAGGCCCAGGTGGGCCGCTGCTGCGGCGCGTGCGGGGCGTGCTGCTCCTGCTGCGGCACGGAGGCCTGCGGCGGGACGGTGGCGGCCTCGGGTGGCGTCGGCGGCTTCTTCCGCTCCTGGCGCATGGTCCAGCGCCAGGCGAAGATCGGCGAGGCGGTGATCAGCAGGGCGAAGGTGGCCCAGGTGATCATCGCGGGGTGGGAGTGCCCGAGCACGAAGCCGGCGGTGATCGAGCCGGCGAAGACCAGGATGAAGAACAGGTGGATCCGGAAGGTCCCGAACAGCGTGTCGGGGCTGGCCGAATCGCCCTTGGGCGTCACCACGAACTTGCTCTTGCGGCGCAGCACCGCGTCCATCAGCGAGCGGGCGTAGATCGGCGCGGACAGCGCCGACATCACCATGCCCGCGACACCGCCGGAACCCTCGGGCTCGTGCGGCGAGACGTTGTGGCGCCGGTTCCAGATGTACAGGCCGATCTGCAGCGCGGACGCGTTGCCGTAGAGCATCAGCCAGACCGTCGGGTCGATGTTCACGCCGGAGGCGCCCAGGCCCAGGAAGAGGGCGCAGCTCAGCGCCGCGAGGATCCAGTTCAGCGCCGACATCGGGTAGAAGATGATCATCATCGTGTAGTTGAAGAGCTTGCCCGGAGGCATGGAGAAGAAGCCCTTCCAGTACTGCTTGAGGATCGTCTCGTAGGTGCCCCGGGACCAGCGCAGCTGCTGGGTGAAGAAGTCCGTCCAGGCGTTCGGCCCCTCGCCGACGGCGAGCACGTCCGGCGTGTAGACCGACTTCCACTTCCGGCCGGTGGCGGGGTTCTTCGCGCGGTGGATCTCGAAGCCGGTCGCCATGTCCTCGGTGATCGAGTCGTACAGGCCGCCGATCTGCTTCAGCGCCTTGATGCGTACGGCGTTCGAGGTGCCCACGAACATCGGGGCGCCGTAGAAGTTGCCGGCGCGCTGGATGAGGGCGTGGAAGAGGAACTGCTGGGACTCGGCGGCCTTGGTGACGAACGCGTCGTAGTTGCCGTACACCTGCGGGCCGATGACGAAGCCGACGTCCGGGTCGCGGAAGAAGCCGAGCATCCGCTCCAGGTAGTTGGGCAGCGGCACGTGGTCGGTGTCGACCGACGCGAAGTAGTCGTAGTCGTCGCCGTGCGCCTCGAGCCAGGCGTTGTAGTTGCCGTGCTTGGTCTTGGCGCGGTGCGGGCCCTTGGCCCGGTTCCACTTCGAGACACCCTTGCGGGAGAAGTGGTGCACGCCCAGACGCGCGCACACCTCCTTCACCTCGGGGTCGTCGCCCTCGTCGAGGAGCCAGACGTGCATCAGGCCCCGGTGGCGCAGCTTGACCGCCGCCTCCAGGGTCTTCGTCACCATGGCGAGGGGCTCCTTGCCGGGCACGAAGGAGGTGAGGAAGGCGACTCTGGTGCCGGTCTCGGGCACCACCGGGATCGGGTCGCGGGCGACCAGGGTGGCGTGCGCGTTCGACAGCACGTTCATGCAGCGGAAGAACTCGATCAGACCGATCGAGACCAGCATGACGATGTCGAGCGCGGGCAGGAAGTCGTAGGCCGGGTAGTCGCGTTCGGTCCAGTGCTCGGGCTGCAGCAGCCAGCCCAGCAGGACCAGCGAGAGCAGCGGCGCCGCGCCCAGCATGAGGGCCGCCCGTATGCGGTGCGGCTCCTGCGACAGCAGCGAGCGGTACTGCACCTTGTAGGGCTTGCCCGGGTCCGGCTGAGTGAGGGGCCCCGCAAGCCGGCTGTAGTGCTCGTAGTCGTACCTCGGAAGCGACTTCTTGATTCTCCGGAAGCCGCCCGTCCGGTGCGACGGCACGCGGAGCTGGGTCGTCTCGGACGGGTCGAAATTATGCCGGGCGCCCGTCGGCGTCGACGTCATGAGTCATCCCCCCGCACGCACGGTCAGGTGCGTGTTCGTCGGTTCTTGGCGCCCGCTCAGGTCCCCCTCGACCTTCCCGGACGCATCACTGGCAGGCCGCAGTCACCACATCTTCCACACCCTATAGACATGGAACGACGACCTTCCGGTTGCATGATGCCCCCCTCGGCATCCGTTCATGAACGGGGCCCCCAACCCCCCATGCCCGCAACCGGCCCTGCCCCCAACTGTCATGTATCGACAGTCCCTTGAAGCCCAGGGTTCTACGCCGTTCCTCATGATCGCAAGATGCGAAACGATGTGTTAACCGGTCATACGCGCTCATTGGGACACGTGTGCGACGACGAGGGTGATGTGGCGTACGGCGAAGGGCCCCCTCGCGGTGGCGAGAGGGCCCTTCGGTCGGTGCGCCGCCAGGGACTCGAACCCCGGACCCGCTGATTAAGAGTCAGCTGCTCTAACCAACTGAGCTAGCGGCGCCTGCTGACGGCAGAACTCTACCCGACCCGGGAGGGTGCTCCGGACCGCAGGACCGGAGGACCGGAGGGTGGGTGACGAGGTGGGTCGGGACAGGCGCGGAGGACGAGCGGAGGGCGACGGGTGGGAGCGGCTGAGGGCCGGGCCGGAGCGGCGGGCGCCGGGGGAGGGGGCGGCTCCGGGTGAGGCGGGGGCCCGGGTGGCCTACATCATTCGGACCGTCAACATGCGACACCGGGGCACAGTTGCCAGACTGGCGAATGTGCAGAAATGCGGACAATTTGACGGGGAGTACGAGGGGAGTCGCATGGATGCTCCGGTGTTCGAGGAGATCGATCCCGCGAGCGGCTGCGACTGCCCCGGGTGCGTGCACTGGCGGCGTGTGATGCCCGCGTCCGCGCTGCCCGGACCCGTGGGCCATCCGGCGGCACGCAGGGCGCTCGTCCTGGCCGCCGCGGCGGGCACCGTCCTCGGCGCCGGCCAGCCGGTGCCGGCGCTCGCGGTCGCGCACGGACCCGCCCGGCCGGGCGCCCCCGCGGCCGACGAGCCCGGTACCCCGCAGGGCGGCCGGGCCCCGCTGCACGGCCCGGCGGGCAGACCCGCGAAACCGACCAGGCCCGGGGCCGCGGTGCCCACCACCACCCGGGCCGCCATCATCAAGCGGGCGAAGGCCTGGGTCTCCGGCAAGGTGCCGTACAGCATGAGCGCGTACTGGTCGGACGGCTACCGGCAGGATTGCTCCGGCTTCGTCTCGATGGCCTGGAACCTGCCCGGCAACGAATGGACGGGCAGTCTCGCGGGTTTCGGGGTGCGCGTCTCCCGCGACCAGCTTCAGCCCGGTGACATCCTGCTGTTCCACAATCCCGCCGATCCGCAGAACGGGTCGCACGTCGTGCTGTTCGGCGGCTGGACCGACTACACGCACACCTATTACATCGCCTACGAGCAGACCCGCCCGCACGCCCGCAAGCAGTCCACCCCCTACGCCTACTGGACGCACTCCAGCGGCTATCTGGCCTACCGGTACAAGGGGCTCGCGGAGACCACGGCCGGTGCGGGCGCGTCCTCCCCGGGTACCGCGACGGCACGCTATCCGGGCTCGGCGTACTTCGGACCCGGCGCGAACAACGGCTACGTCACCCAGCTGGGCGGCCTCCTCGTCGACCGGGGTGCGGCCCGCTTCTACGCCTCGGGGCCGGGGCCGCGCTGGTCGGACGCGGACCGGCGGGCCACCCAGGAGTTCCAGCGGGCGCAGGGCTGGACCGGGGCGAACGCGGACGGGCTGCCGGGGCCGCAGACCTGGTCGTACCTGGTGGGAAGCAAGGGCAAGGACATCCCCGGTGCGGCGGCGGGGGGTTCGGGGTCCACCGGTGGCAAGGAGGGCACCGGACCGGACGGCGGCCAGACGCCGGGCGGATCCTCGCACGGCGTGCCCGGCTATCCGGGACGCGGCATGTTCCGCCCCGGGGCCGACAACGCCCATGTCACCCGGCTGGGGCGGCAGCTGGTCATAAAGGGCTTCGGCAAGTACTACACCTCGGGGCCCGGTCCGCGCTGGGGTGAGGCGGACCGGCGCAACGTGGAGGCGTTCCAGCGGTCCCAGGGCTGGCGCGGCGGCGCGGCGGACGGCTATCCGGGGCCGGAGACGTGGCGGCGGCTCTTCTCCTGAGCACCGTTCTGGGGCTCGTGGACATCTGGTTCGTCCGTCGGTTGCGGGTCCGTCCGTCACGGCTCGGCGATTCCCGGGCCCGTCCCGGGTTCTCACGAAACTTCCAGGCGCGGAGGCATGGAGGCAGCTATGAGCACGACGACGTCACACACCCCGGAGTCGGAGGGGGCGCCCTCCCCGGCCTCCGGGTCCGATGCGACCGCGGAGGGCGCCGGCGGGACCCGGTCCGCGCGCCTCATCCAGAACGAGGCGACCACCGAGATCCCCGTCCACCTGCTCTTCCGGGACGACCCGGAGCCCGTCTCCGTGCCGCTCGCGCCCGCCGTCGTGGGCCGCCGGCGCGGCACCGGTGAACAGCCGAGGGTCAGACGGTCCGTTCCCGGGCGGGCGCCACGCCCGGTGCCGGAGGTCGAGCCCGAGCTGGTGGAGCGGCCCGCCCGGGTGCTGTCCGGAGCGGCGGGGGTGCTGGCCGGGGCCTGCGGGGTGGCGGGGTGCGTGCTCACCTCGTGGTGGTCGGGTGCGCTGCCGCCGTCCGTGACCGGGGCGCTGGAGCTGCCGGCCGCCGCGGGTGCCGGGCTCGGGCCCGCGCAGTGGGCGGCGTACGCGGGGGCCGGGGCGCTCGGCCTGTTCGGCTTCGGGGGGATCGCCCGCGGCCGGACCGGGCGGGCCTGGGTGCTCGGGCTGTTCGGGCGCTACCGCGGCACGGTCCGGCGCACCGGACTGATGTGGATCAACCCGCTGGTGCTGCGCCGCCGGGTGGACGTGCGGCTGCGGCACTGGCGCAGCGAGCCGATGTCGGTGGTCGACGCGAACGGGGTCGCGCTGCGCGTGGTGGTGCTCGTCGTCTGGCGGGTGAAGGACACCGCGCGGGCGACGCTCGGTATCGAGGACCACGAGGAGTATCTGCGGGCGTGTGTGGAGGCGGCGCTCACCCGGCTGCTGTCGCAGCTTCCGGCGGAACTGCCGCCCGCCGTCGTGAAGGACGTGACCCTGCGCAACACGGACGCGGTGGGTGAGGCGCTGACCCGGCTGGTGGCCGCCGACACGGCACCGGTGGGCCTGGAGGTGTTCTCGGTGCAGCCGATCCGGATCGAGTACGCGCCCGAGGTCGCGGCCGTGATGCAGCGCCGCCGCGTCGCCGCCCTGGACGCCCAGCACCGCGACACCGTGCTGAGTTCCGTCGTCGACTCGGTCGAGGACACGGTGACCCGGCTGACCATGCGAGGGCTCGTGGAGCTCGACGACTATGAACGCAAGGCGTTGGTGAAGGACCTGACGGTGGCCTTCTACACCGGGCGCAGGGAGGCCTCCTCGTAGGTGTGCGGACGGGCCGGCCGTACGGGGCCCCGTGCGGCCGGGGCGGGGAGGCGGCGCCGCGGCCGGGCCCCGGCGTGCGTGGCGGAGAGCTTCGCGATTGGTATGGACATGTTCAACTACCGGCAATAATCTGGGACTTGGTCTAGACCTGAAAATCGCGCGCACAGCTCACCGAGAACCTCCCCCACGTCCTCCAGGAGCGGCAGCATGCGCATACGGACGACCGAGATCCGTACCACCGGGAAAGCCAAGCTGTACGCGGCCGTGCTCGGCCTCGCCACCGCGGGCACCTTCGTGCTCTCGACCGGCGGCGCCGACGCCCACGGCTACACCGACCAGCCCCTCAGCCGGCAGAAGATGTGCGCCGCGAACGGCGGCAGCGTCGCCAACTGCGGTGACATCCAGTGGGAGCCACAGAGCGTCGAGGGCCCGAAGGGCTTCCCGGCCGCCGGTCCGGCCGACGGCCGGATCTGTTCCGCGGACCACACCAACTTCAGTCAGCTGGACCAGCCCAAGACCCCCGCGGGCACGGCCTGGCCGACGACGAAGGTGACCGCGGGGCAGAGCTACGGCTTCCGCTGGCAGTTCACGGCGGTGCACGCCACGACCGACTTCAAGTACTTCATCACCAAGAACGGCTGGAACCAGAACCACGCGCTGACCCGCGCGGACCTGGAGACCACGCCGTTCCTGACCGTTCCCTACAACGGACAGCGCCCCCCGTCCACGTTCTCGCACACCGGCACGCTGCCGGGCGGCAAGAGCGGGCACCACATCATCCTCGGCGTGTGGACGATCAGCGACACGGCGAACGCGTTCTACTCGTGCGCGGACGTCACGTTCTAGTCCGGCCCGCCCCGGGGCGGCTCGCGCGACGCCCGCATTCTGAGGCTTCCTTGAGCTGTCCCTCCTTCCCCGGAGGGTATGTTCCCCGCACGCCGACGGACCGCGGCGGCGTGCGGGGAACCGCACCGGACACCGGGGGAACGAGATGGACGCGCTGTTCTACGCCATACCTGCACTGATCATGGCCGTGACGATGCTCATGGCCGTCAAGGTGGTCCGCCGCTCGCTGGAGCTGAGGAGCGCCTGGAGCAGTGGACTGACCGCCGAGGCGCGCTGCCTGCGCTCGTACACGACCACCAGCGGCGGGGGCAGCACCTCGGTCACCACGACGCTGCACCACGTGTACGAGTACACGACGCGCGAGGGGCGCACGGTCCGCTTCGACGAGGCGGGTGGTCCCTCCACCGTCGTCGAGGGCGACATCGTCACCGTGCACTACGCGGCCGGACGACCCGAGAAGGCCACGGCCCGGGCACCGCGCCCGGGCAGGGCCGCCGCCGGCACCGTCGGTGTCCTGGTGTTCTTCGGCGTGATCGTCGCCTTCTGCATCGGCTTCATGGTCACGTACCACGAGGTCTTCGCGGCGAACGACGCCCTCGGCGGATTCTGAGGCCGCCGTCCGGCCGGCAGCGTCGCACCTCTCCTCATCTGACGGGCCGTCAATTATGGTGCGCACCCATGGGGTCCATGAAGCGCACCGTCGCGGAGCTCGTGCGGGAACGGTGGGACGACCACCGGCCGGGACTGTGGTTCGAGGGCCGGTTCCTGAGCCACCACCAGGTGGCCTCGGGTGCCGCCGCCCGGGCCGCGCTCCTCGCCGACCTGCTGCCGCCCGACGCCGAACCGCACCTCGGCGTACTGCTCGACAACACCCCCGAGTACCCGCTGTGGCTGAGTGCGGCCGCCCTCGCCGGCGCCGCCGTCGCCGGAATCAACCCGACCCGGCGGGGCCCCGAACTGGCCCGCGACATCCTGCACACCGAGTGCCGGGTACTGGTCACCGAGCGGGCCCATCTGCCGTTGCTCGACGGCCTCCCCCTGCCCGGCGTACGCGTCCTGGTGACCGACACGGACGCCTACGCCGGTCTCCTGGAGCCCTACGCGGACGCCGCGCCCGACACCGGCACCGCTCGCGCCGACGACCGGCTCCTGCTCTACTTCACCTCCGGCTCGACCGGCGCCCCCAAGGCCGCGATCTGCACCCAGGGCAGGCTCGCCGCCGCCGGGCAGTCGCTCGTGGACCACTTCGGGGTGCGCCCGGACGACACGCACTACATCTGCATGCCGATGTTCCACGGCAACGCGGTGATCGCCGACTGGGCGCCCGCGCTCGCGGCGGGCGCGACCGTCGCGCTGCGGCGCCGCTTCTCCGCCTCCGGGTTCCTCACCGACGTACGCGCCTGCGGGGCCACGTACTTCACCTACGTGGGCCGCGCCGTCCAGTACTTGCTGGCCACGCCCGCCCGCCCGGACGACCGGGACAACCCCCTGCGGACCGGCTTCGGCACGGAGGCCGGCGCGGTGGACGCCGCCGCCTTCGAGGAGCGCTTCGGGGTGCGGCTGGTCGAGGGGTACGGCTCCTCGGAGGGCGGCGCGGCCATCCAGCGCGCCCCCGGCACACCGCCCGGCGCGATCGGGCGGGCCGCGCCCGGCGACGACCTCGCGGTGGTCGACCCCGGCACCCGGCAGGAGTGCCCGCCTGCCGCCCTCACCGACGACGGCAGGCTGCTCAACGGCAGCGAGGCGATAGGGGAGTTGGTCAATCGCGGACCCAACCCCTTCGAGGGCTACTGGCGCAACCCGGACGCCGATGCCGCACGCCGCCGCGACGGCTGGTACTGGACCGGCGACCTCTTCTACCGCGACGCCGACGGCTTCCTCTACTTCGCCGGACGCACCGACGACCGGCTGCGCGTCGACAGCGAGAACCTCGCCGCCGCGATGATCGAGGACATCCTCTCCCGGTACGCGGACGCCGCCGCCGTGGCGGTGTACGCGGTGCCCGACCAGGTGGCCGGGGACCAGGTGATGGCGGCGCTGGCCCTGCGGCCCGGAGCCGCCTTCGACCCGCTGTCCTTCGGCGAGTTCCTGCTCTCCCAGCCGGACCTGGGGATCAAGATGGCCCCCCGCTACCTGCGGATCGTGGAGCGGATGCCCGTCACCGCCACCAGCAAGATCCACCGGGTGGGACTGCGACGGGAGGGCTTCTGCTGCCCGGACCCGGTGTGGTGGCGGCCTCCGGGCGAGCCGGCCTACCGGCCGCTGGACACGGCCGACGTCGACGCGCTGCTCGCCCAGTACCGGGCCCGGGGACGCGAGGGACTGCTCGCGAGGTAGGGCCGGCCCCACCCCGGGGACACCCGCTGCGCATATGGTCCGGGGCGCCCGCAGCCGCCTACCGTGACCGCATGATCAGCAGAGCCGGGCCGTGGCGTGCGGCCGGATACCTCGTCACCGGTGTGCTCGTCGGCGCCCCGCTCCTCGTGGGCCTGCTCGTGCTCGCGGTCGCGGGCGCGGCACTGACCCCGCTGCTCGTCGGGCTTCCGCTCCTCGCGCTCCTCGCGCTGGCCGGCGTGCCGGTGGGGGCCATGGAGCGGTGGCGGCTGCGGCTGGTCGACCCGGCTCCGGTGCCGGCCCCGCACCGCACCCCGGACGAGCCCGGCCTCGCCGCCTGGGCCGCGCTCCGGTTCACCGAGCGGGCGACCTGGCGCGAACTCGGGTACGCGGTGCTGCTCGCGGCCGTGCTGTGGCCGTTGGACCTGCTGGTGCTGACGGGAGCGGCCGGGATACCCGGCGCCATGATCGGGGCGCCGGCACAGCTCGCCCTCGCCGACGGCGACACCCGCGTCGCCAAGCTCTGGCTGATCGACTCCTACGGCCAGGCGTGCCTGTGCGCGGCGGGCGGAGCCGTCCTCCTGCTCGCCCTGTCGTGGCCGCTCGTACGGTACGCCCGCGCCCGTGCCACCGTGGCCCGGCTGCTGCTGGCACCCCGCGAGACCGAGCAGCGACTCGCCGAGGTGACCCGGTCCAGGGCCCGCCTGGTGGCCGCCTTCGAGGCCGAACGGCGGCGCATCGAACGGGACCTGCACGACGGCGCGCAGCAGCGGCTGGTGGCGCTGAGCATGCAGCTGGGCCTGGCCCGCCTGGATGCCCCGCCCGAGCTGGCGCAGCGCCTCGCGGCCGCCCACCACGAGGCCGACCAGGTGCTGGGAGAGCTCAGGGAATTGATCCACGGCATCCATCCGCAGGTGCTCGCCGACTACGGGCTCGGGGACGCCATAGCCGACGCCGCCGACCGCTCCACGGTGTCGGTGGAGCTGGACGTGGAGCTGCCGCGGCTCGCCGAACCCGTCGAGTCGGCCGCGTACTTCGCGGTGCGCGAGGCGCTCGCCAACGTGGGCAGGCACAGCGGGGCGCGGCGGGTGTGGATCAGCGGACGGTACACGCGGCGACGGCCGGGGGAGGGCCGGCTGCGGATCGAGGTGCGCGACGACGGGTGCGGTGGCGCCGATGCCCGGGCCGGCACCGGCCTCACCGGACTCACGGACCGGCTCGCCGTCCTCGATGGCACACTGACCGTCGACAGCCCGTCCGGTGGGCCCACCGTGCTGCACATGGAGATTCCTTGCTGAGAGTGGTGCTCGCCGAGGACAGCGTGCTGCTGCGGGAGGGGCTGGTGGGGCTCCTGGGCCGCTTCGGGCACGAGGTGGTGGCGGCGGTCGGGGACGCGCGGGCGCTGCGGGACGCGGTGGCGGCACACACGCCCGACCTCGTCCTCACCGACGTACGGATGCCGCCGGGGTTTCAGGACGAGGGGCTGCGCGCGGCCCTCGCCCTGCGCGCGGCGGACCCCCGCCTGCCGGTCCTGGTCCTCAGCCAGTACGTCCAGCGGGCGTACGCCGCCGAACTCCTCGACACCGGGGACGGCACCGGCGTCGGCTACCTCCTCAAGGACCGTGTCGGGCAGGTCGGGCAGTTCGCCGAGGCGGTGGAGCGGGTCGGCGCGGGCGGGACGGTCGTGGACCCGGAAGTCGTACGGCAGTTGCTGCGCCGCAGACGTGATCCGCTGGAGGCGCTGACCCCGCGCGAACGCGAGGTGCTCGGGCTGGTCGCCGAAGGCAGGTCCAACAGCGCGATCGCCCGGGAACTGGTCGTCACCGAGGCGGCCGTCGGCAAGCACATCGGGAACATCCTGGGAAAGCTGGACCTGCCCCCGGCGCAGGACACCCACCGGCGCGTGCTCGCCGTACTCGCCTATCTGCGCGGCTAGGGGGTTTCGTCCCTGTCCCCGCGGCCGGACCCGCTCTCGAAGGCGGCGCGCGGGAGAGGAATTCCCACCGCTCCTCGGGGGGAGTATGCACCCGTACACCTGTACGGAGGAGCCGAGGGAAGAGGGGGAACATGCGTCGCCTGATCCGGGTCACGGACGTCGAAGCCGTTCATGCCGGCGGGGTGCGGGGGCGCCGGAGCCTGCCGCTCCGGCCCGGGACGCTTTCCTCCCGGGCACGGCTCGCGACGCACCGCGCCCGAGCACGGCTCGCGGTCCGCCCCGTGCGGGGGCGGCTCGTGGCGTGTTGCCGGTGACGGGCGACGGGCGCTACCGCGTCCTGGTCGCCGGGTACGCCGTCTCCTCGTACGGCACCTTCCTCAACATGGTGGCGCTCAACCTGTTCGTCTACGCCACCACCGGCAGCGCGCTCGCCATGGGCCTGTTCATGGCGGTCCGGCTCGGGGCGGGGTTCCTGGCCGGCACGGTCGCGGGACGTCTGCTGGCCCGGTACGCGGCCAAGCCCGTGATGCTGTGGTCCACCGTCGTCCAGGCGCTTGTCATGCTCCTGTTGGTCGTGACGCCGGGCGGCGGACCGCGCACCGGCGTGCTGTTCGCGGTGTCCGCGGCGGTCGGCGCGTGCGGCACCGTCTTCCTGGTCGCGCTGCGCAGCTCCGTACCGGACCTGGTCGGTGCGGACCGGCGCGGCTGGGCCAACTCCCTGATGGTCGGCGGCCGCTCACTGGCCATGGTGGCGGGCTTCGCCTCGTCCGGCGTCGTGGTGCCGTGGCTGGGATTCACCGCGGCCTTCCTGCTGGACGCGGCCAGCTTCCTGGTCTGCGCCGCCGCGGTGGGATGGCTGCCGGCGCCGGAACGGGACACGACGAAGGGCGCCCGGTCCGCCGCAGAGAAGCCGCCGGGCCGCGAACACCGGCGCGGCGAGGGCGTGTTCGGCGCGGCGACGGCCCTGACCGCCGTGCCCGCACTGGGGCTGATGGTCCTGCTGCGCGGTGTCGACGCGCTGGGTTCCTCGTCGCACAACGCCGCCCTGCCCGTCTATTCGAGCGCACTGGACCCGGACGACCCGGCCGCGTTCGTCAGCCGCTTCTGGCTGTTCTGGGCACTGGGCAACGTCCTGGCGCAGCAGGTGATCCAGCGCTGGGCGCGGCGCACCGGCCGGTCCGTCGGAGCGCTCGGCTTCGGCCTGGGCACCACGGTGATGTCCTCCGCGTTCATCCTCGGCTTCGCCGGGTTCCCCGTGGCCGTGACGATCGGGGTCGCGCTGGTCGCCGGCGCAGCGGACGGGCTCACCGAGGTGTCCTACACCTCGCACCTCCAGACCCTGCCGGAGACACTGCGCGGCCATGCCTTCGGTCTCTCGGCCACCGTCGAGAACCTCGGTTTCGGACTGGGCATGATCGCCGTGTCCGCGGCCCTCGAACGGTTCTCGGCGCTCACCGTCGTGGCCTGGTCCCACGGGGTCGCCGTCCTGGTCGCGGGCATCTACCTGCTGCGGTTGTACGCCGTCCGAGGAGCCGACGCGGAGGAGGCGCCCAGTGCGTACGGCGAACGCCGGGACGACGCCGGGGTGCCCGGGCGCTGACCCGCCGGCCGCACACGGCCGGACACCACCATGCCGTCCGCGGCGCGGGCCCGGACTCATCGCGCGGGCCCCGCCGTGCGTCCTTCCTGTCACCGGCACCATCCACCCCCGACGCCCAGGAGATCCCCGACGACCGGACCGCCGTACCGGCCGACCCGTGCACCCGGCCCGGCGCCCCGCTGCCGCACCACCCCAACCCTCGACAGCACCCGGAAGGCACCCATGTCCCCCACGCATGACCGCAGTCACAGCGACGACCTGCTCTCCTTCGTCTCGGCCTGCCCCTCGCCGTACCACGTGGTCGCGAGCGCCGCGCAGCGCCTGGAGAAGGCGGGCTTCGCGGAGCTGCGCGAGACGGACGACTGGACGGCCGGTGCCGAAGGCGGCAGATACGTCGTACGGGGAGGGGCGCTGATCGCGTGGTACGTCCCCGCGGGCGCACCGGCCCGTACCCCGTTCCGGATCATCGGCGCCCACACCGACTCGCCGAACCTGCGGGTCAAGCCCGCGCCCGACACCGGCGCCGCGGGCTGGCGGCAGATCGCCGTGGAGATCTACGGCGGCGTGCCGCTGAACACCTGGCTCGACCGCGACCTCGGCGTCTCGGGCCGGCTGGCACTGCGGGACGGATCGACCCGGCTCGTCCGCGTCGACAAGCCGCTGCTGCGCGTGCCGCAGCTGGCGATCCACCTCGACCGCGATGTCAACGAGGGCCTCGCCCTGGACCGGCAGCGCCACATGACCCCGCTGTGGGGGCTCGGCGACGTCGAACCGGGCGCGCTGCTCGGCCGGATCGCCGCCGAGGCCGACGCCGACGTCGCCGAGGTCCTCGGCTGGGACCTGATGCTGCACGACCTCCAGCCGCCGGGCTACCTGGGCATGGACGAGGAGTTCATCGTCTCGCCGCGTCTGGACAACCTGATCTCGGTGCATGCGGGCGTCACCGCCCTGGTCGCCGCCGCCACCTCCCGGCCGCCCGCGTACGTCCCCGTGCTCGCCGCCTTCGACCACGAGGAGGTCGGCAGCGGCTCGGAGTCGGGCGCCCAGGGCCCGCTTCTGGAGCGGGTGCTGGGCCGGGGCGTCGCGGCGCGGGGCGGCAGCGGGGAGGACGTCAGCCGGGCCCTCGCGGGTGCCTTCTGCGTCTCCGCCGACATGTCCCACGCCGTCCACCCGAACTATCCGGAACGTCATGAACCGGGCCACCGGCCGTTGCCCAACGCCGGACCCGTGGTCAAGGTCAACGCCAACCAGCGGTACGCCACCGACGGCGCCGGAGTCGCCGCATTCGCCGCGGCCTGCGAACGGGCGGACGTGCCGTGGCAGCCGTTCGTCTCGAACAACGTCATGCCGTGCGGCACGTCGATCGGCCCGATCACCGCGGCCCGCCTAGGGGTCGCCACGGTGGACGTGGGGGTGCCGGGTCTGTCGATGCACTCGGCGCGTGAGCTGTGCGGGGCGCGGGACCCGGGGCTGCTGGCCCGGGCGCTGACGGAGTTCGTGACGTCGCGGTGAGGGGCGGCGCACGGTAGGACCGGGACATGCGTGAAGGCCCCCCACTCGCGTGGAGGGCCTTCACCGATGTGCGCCGCCAGGGACTCGAACCCCGGACCCGCTGATTAAGAGTCAGCTGCTCTAACCAACTGAGCTAGCGGCGCATGACTCCCGCCTCCCGCTCTCGCGGTCGGCGACAAAAGAAATACTACCTGGTCCGAAGGGGTGCTCCCGACCACCCGTCCGACCCCTAGATCGCCAGGGAGAGCAGGACGGGTGCCGCGCCGCGGTTCAGCGTGTCCGCGGCCTGCCGGAGCCGGTGCGCGTGCTCGACCGGCAGCGACAGCGCGAGGCAGCCGACGGAGGAGCCGGCCGTGATGGGCACCGCCGCGCAGACCGTGCCGACCGCGTACTCCTGGAGATCGAGGACGGGCACGGTCGGCGCCTGCGCGTCCAGGCGGGACAGCAGCAGCCGCTCGTCGGTGATGGTCCGCGAGGTGAGGCGGGCCATCTTGTGGCGGGCCAGATGGTCGCGCCGGCCGTTGTGGTCGAGCTGGCCGAGCAGGCTCTTGCCGACCGCGCTGGCATGGGCGGAGGAGCGGAAGTCGACCCATTCGTTGACCGCCGGTGCCGCGGGGCTGTCGGCGTACTGGGTGACGTGCACCTCGCCGTCGATGTAGCGGCTGATGTAGATCGCCGCGCCCACCGAGTCCCGCAGCCGGTCGAGGGTGCGCTGGAGTTTCTCGCGCAGGGCCCGGTCACGCTGCTGGGCCGAGCCGAGGCGGCTGAGCGACGCACCGGTGACGTACGCGCCGTCGGCGATCTGCTCGACGTATCCCTCCCGGCGCAGCATCCGCAGGAGTGCGGTCAGGCGTTCGGTGCCGAGGCGGGTCCGGCGGGCGAGGTCGGCGTCGGTGACACCTGCGGAGTGCCGTGCCACCGTCTCCAGGACGCGCAGGGCGTCCTGGGCCGAGTGGTACGGCGCGGTCGGCTCGTTCTTCAGCGCCACGGTTTCCCCCTGCGCTTCATGGGCCCGGCTCAAAAACGACACAGCCCGGACGGCCGGGCTCACTCCACGATAACCGTCAAAGAGCGGGCTGTGAGCGTCCGTTGACGAGATTGATGCCGTACCCGGACGCTCTCAGCAGCGACGCGACACTCTGGCATATGCCCCGGTCACGGCACGCGGGGCATGGCCCGGCTGTCGGACCTCGGGCCTTGCCCCGCGCGCTCCCCGCCCGCCCCTCGTTCACTCCCGGTAATCAAAGAACCGCGCTGAGGAATTCCCGGGTGCGGTCCTGCTCCGGATCGCTGAAGATCTTCTCCGGCGGACCGGACTCGATGACGTGGCCGGAATCGAACATCAGGACCTGGTCCGAGATGTCCCGGGCGAAATTCATCTCGTGGGTCACACAGAGCATCGTGATGTCGGTGGTGTGGGCGATGTCACGGAGGACGTCGAGGACACCGGCGACCAGCTCGGGGTCGAGCGCGGACGTCACCTCGTCCAGGAGCAGCACCTGCGGCCGCATCGCCAGCGCCCGCGCGATCGCGACACGCTGCTGCTGGCCGCCGGACAGCCGGCTCGGACGCTCGTCGCACTTGTCCGCGAGACCCACCAGGTCGAGCAGTTCACGGGCCCGCGCCTCCGCCTCGTCCTTGGACATCCCGAGGACGGTGACGGGCGCCTCGGTGACGTTCCTGAGGACGCTCATGTTCGGGAACAGGTTGAACTGCTGGAAGACCATCCCGATCTTCTTGCGGACCTCCCGGACCTCCTTCTCGCCCGCCGGGAAGAGCCGGTCCCCCGCGATCGTGATCGTGCCGGCGTCCGGCTCGGCCAGCGTCATCAGCAGCCGCAGGATCGTCGTCTTGCCGGAGCCGGACGGGCCGATCAGGGTGACGTGCTTCCCGGAGTCGACGCGGAAGTCCAGCTCGTCGAGGACGGTGTTGTCGCCGAAGCGCTTGGTGACCTTATCGAATCGGATCAGCTCGGCACCGTCCACCGGCGGATTGGCGTTCAGTTCGTTCGCGGGTACGGGATTGGTGTCAGCGGACAAGACGTCGCTCCAGGGCTCGCAGAAGCAGGGAAGCCGGATAGGAAATGAGGATGAAGGCCACGCCGATGACCGTGAGGGGCTCGGTGAACTGGAAGTGCTGCTGCGAGTACAGCCGCGCCTCGCCGAGCATCTCCAGCACGGTGATCGTCATCAGCATCGGGGTGTCCTTCAGCATCGCGATGACGTAGTTGCCGAGCGCGGGCACCACGCGGCGGATCGCCTGCGGCAGGATCACCGCGGTCCAGGTGCGCCGCACGGGCAGGCTGAGCGCCGTGGCCGCTTCCCACTGGCCGACCGGCACGCCCTCGATGCCGGCCCGGTAGACCTGCATCGTGTACGTCGAGTAGTGCAGCCCGATCGCGACGACACCCGTGGTCAGCGCGGAGAACGTGATGTTCCACTCGGGCAGCACGTAGAAGAGGAAGAACAGCTGCACCAGCAGCGGGGTGTTCCTGACGAACTCGGTGACGAGCCCGACCGGCCAGCGCACCCACCGCGTCGGCGTCCGCATCAGCAGCGCCCACACCAGACCGAGGGCGAAAGCGATCAGCGAACCGAGCGCCAGCGCCTGCAGGGTGACCAGCAGGCCGTCCCAGAAGAGCGGCATGAAGTCACCGACCGCGCTCCAGTCCCAGTTCATGCGCCACCTCCCGCCGCGCCCGCACCGGCGCCCACGCCGGTGCTCTCCGCCCGGCGCAGCTCACGCTGGGACGCGCCGCGCTCCGGTTCCTTGCCCATGCCGGCCTTCAGTCGCTTCTCCAGACCGCGCATGACCCGGGTGAGCAGGAAGGCGATGACGAAGTAGATGAGCAGCACGTACGTGTAGATCTCCGCGCTCTGCTGGAGCGCCAGCCGCACCAGGTTGGCGCTGAAGGTCAGATCGCCCATCCCCATGACGGAGACCAGCGCCGTGCCCTTGAGCAGCTCGATCAGCAGGTTGCAGAAGGAGGGGATCATCTCGGGCACCGCCTGCGGCAGCAGGATCAGCCGCATCCGCTGCCAGGGCGTGAAGCTGAGCGCGATACCGCCCTCACGCTGTGCCGGATCGACCGCGTTCAGCGCGCCGCGCACGATCTCCGAGCCGTACGCGCCGTACGTCAGCCCCAGCGCCAGCGTGCCCGCCCACATCGGGACGAGCTGCCAGCCGAAGGCGAGCGGCAGCACGAAGTACACCCAGAAGATCATGATCAGCGCGGAGGTGCCGCGGAACACCTCGGTGTAGAAGCCCGCGAGGAAGCGGACGATCCACAGCCGCGAGGTGCGCGCGATCCCGACCACGAAGGAGACGGCGCCGGCCAGCAGGGCGCTGAGGAACAGCAGCTGGACGGTGACCCATATGCCCTTGAGTACGAGTTCCCAGAGTCCCGATGTCATCCGCGGCAGAGCTCCTTCGCGGTCATGTCGGTCATCTCCGCCTTGGTGAATCCGAACGGCTGGAGGATGCGGAACAGTTCGCCGCTCGCCTTCATCTTCCGCAGCTCCACGTTGAAGGCGTCCCGCAGCCGCGTCTCGCCCGACCGGAAGGCGAAGCCGCCGCCGTCGACATGCGGCTTGCCCTTGACCAGGGGCGCGAAGGGTTTGGTGCTCTCCGCCTTGCGGGACTTCTTGACCACCTCACGTGTGGTCAGCGCGGTCCCCGCGAAGACGTCGGCCCGCCCCGCCTCGACGGCGTTCAGCCCGGCGACCTGGTCGGGCACGATCAGGATGTCGCTCTCCTTGTACCCGGCCTCCACCGCGTATTGGATCTCGGCATAGCCCGTGCCGGTCGCGAACTTCGCCTTCTTCGCCACGACGTCCTTGTAGTCGTGCAGGTCCATGGGATTGCCCTTGCGCACGATGAAGGCGTCGAGCATCTGGTAGTCCGGGTCGGCGAAGATGACCTGTTCGCAGCGCTCGGGGTTGATGTACATCCCGGCCGACACGACGTCGAACTGCTGCGAGTCGAGTCCGGGGATGAGCGAGCCGAACTCGGTGGGGACCGGCTGGACGCGGTCGATGCCGAGCCGCTTGAAGACGGCCTTCGCGAGCTGCGGCGCCTCGCCGGTCAGCTCGCCGTTCCTGTCGATGTAACCGAAGGGGATCTCGCCCGCGATGCCGAGCCGTACGACGCCCTGCGCCTTCAGCCGGTCGAGGAGATCACCACCGTCCGTGCCGGACGCCGTGGCGACCCGGCTGCAACCGGCGGCGCCCAGCGCGCCGACGGCACCGAGCGCGGAGACACCCGCGAGCAGCGACCGCCGGCTCGGGCCTTCGCCGGGGGCCCTGAACGGGCCTCGTTTCTCCGCGCCATAACCGTCCTTGCCAAGTGGTGGAGCCATGGCCGCGCGGCTACCCGATGCCATGCGATCCATGCGGATCAATTTGCGCCCGTACACGCCGCCGAATGTCCGAGGCCCTCTTGACTCCCGCGGGACCATGGAATGCATGGCTGATCGCTACATCGAAGTCTCCCTGGTCAAAAGGGGAGTCGACTGCACGGCGAAACTGCTCGACGACCGGGCGCCGATCACCTGCGCGGCGGTGTGGGACGCGCTTCCACTGAGCGGAGACGTCTACCACGCGAAATACGCGCGCAATGAGATCTACGCCCTTTTCCCGCCTTTCACGAAATCGGAGCCACCCCTGGAAAATCCGACAGTTACCCCTATTCCGGGAGACCTCTGTTATTTCTCCTTCGCGGGCGCGGAACTGGGCACGCAGGCCTACGGATACGACCGTGAGGTCCGCGCCGGAACGACGGTGGTGGACCTGGCCCTGTTCTACGAGCGCAACAACCTGCTCCTGAACGGGGACGTCGGCTGGGTGCCGGGGATCGTCTGGGGCCAGGTGGTCGAGGGCCTCGACGCGATGGCCGAGGCCTGCAACGACCTGTGGCGCACCGGCGCGCAGGGCGAGGCGCTCCGGTTCCGCCGGGCGTGACCGTCCCGGCGCGGTGGTCACGGCCGGCCGGGTCCTGAAGCACCGGACCAGTGCCCACGGTGCGGTACCCGAGCACCGGCGGGCGTCCCCGGCCGGCTGTCAGAGCACCGGGGGAGCGACCCCGGCGACGCCCGCCTCGTACAGCGCCTGTGCCGTCCGCAGGACGAGGTCGTCACGGTGCCGCGCCGCCACGATCTGCAGACCCACCGGCAGACCGTCCCCGTCCACTCCGACGGGGACGGTCGCCGCGGGCTGCTGCGTCATGTTGAACGGGTACGTGAACGGGGTCCAGCCCGTCCAACGCCGGTGGCCGGAGCGGGCGGGCACCTCCGCGCCCGCCTCGAAGGCCGTCAGCGGCAGCGTCGGCGTGACCAGGACGTCGTAGGACTGGTGGAACCGGCCCATGCGCCGGCCCAGCTCCATGCGGACGTCGACCGCGGCGAGGTAGTCCAGTGCGCCGAACCGGGCGCCGAGCGCACAGATCTCGCGCAGGCCGGGGTCGAGCAACTCCCGCTGGTGGGGCCCCAGACGCTGGGTCACCCGGGCGGCCCCGCTGAACCAGAGCGTGTGGAAGGCCTCCACCGGATCGGTGAAGTCGGGGTCGTCCTCGGCGACGTACGCGCCGAGACCCGCCAGCCGCTCCACCGCCCCCCGCACCGCCGCCGCGACGGCGGGCCGGACCGCGACCTGCCCGCCGAGCGACGGCGAGTACGCGACCCGCAGCCCCCGCACTCCGCCCTCCAGCGCGTCCACGAAGGAACCGGCCGCCGGCCCGAGCGCGGACCAGTCCCGGGCGTCCGGACCGCTGATCACGTCCAGCAGCAGCGCCGCGTCGGCGGCGTCCCGCGTCATCGGACCCACGTGCGACAGCGTCCCGAAGGCGCTCGCGGGATACAGCGGCACCCTGCCGTACGTCGGCTTCAGACCGAAGATCCCGCAGAGCGCGGCCGGGATGCGGACGCTGCCGCCGCCGTCGGTGCCCAGGGACAGCGGGCCCGCGCCGAGCGCCACGGCCGCCGCGCTGCCCCCGCTGGAGCCGCCCGCGGTGCGCGAGACGTCGTACGGATTGCGGGTCACCCCGGACAGCGGCGAGTCCGTGACACCCTTCCAGCCGAACTCGGGCGTGGTCGTCTTGCCCACGAGGACCGCGCCGTGCTCGCGCAGCCGGGCCACCGACGGCGCGTCCTCCTCCCAGCGGCCCCCCGGGTCGACGGTCCTCGATCCGCGCAGTGTGGGATGTCCGCGCTGCAGCAGGATGTCCTTCACGGTGACGGGGACACCGTCGAGCAGGCCCGCCGGCTCGCCGCGCCGCCAGCGCGCCTCCGACTCCCCGGCGCGGGCGAGAGCCTCCTCGGCGTGCAGCCTTACGAACGCGTTCACGGCGGGCTGGACGTGTTCGGCCCGCTCCAGGACCGCCCGCGTCGCCTCCACGGGGCTGAATTCGCCCTTGCGGTAGCCGTCGACGAGTTGTACCGCGGTCAGCTCCGTGAGTTCCGACATCGGCCCCTCCAAAGGGAGTTCAGTGTCCCGGCACGTACCCGCGCTTCTTGTCGACGACGTTCCGGAGCGGCTTGCCCGCCGCCCACCTCTCGTACAACTCCACGAACTGCATACCCAGTTCGTCCCGCCAGCCCACTGTGTCCCCGCTCATGTGCGGTGACACGATCAGTCCCGGGACCTGCCACAACGGGCTCTCGGGGCCGAGCGGTTCGTGTGCGAAGACATCGAGGGCCGCGCCGGCGATCCACCGCTTGCTCAGGGCCTCGGCGAGCGCCTCCTCGACCACCAGCTGGCCCCGTCCGATGTTGATGAAGCGGGCGGAGGGCTGCATCATGCCGAACCGCCGCGCGTCGAACATCCCGTACGTGTCCTCCGTCAGCGGCGCCGCGGACACCACCCAGTCGGCGCGCGCCATCAGCCGGTCCAGCTCCCCGGGGCCGTGGATCCCGGTGCGTGGGGTCCGCCCCACCAGCGCCGTCGTGATGTCGAGCGCCTTGAGCGTGCGGACGATCGCCCGCCCGATCGGGCCGGAGCCGACCACACAGGCGCGGGTGCCGGCCACCCGCTGCGACTCGCGGTGCCGCCACTCCCGCTGCCGCTGGAGGTCCCAGGTGTGCGGCAGGTCCTTCGCCATGGCGAGCACCAGCGCGGCGACGTACTCCGCGATCGGCTGGTCGAAGACACCGCGCGCGTTGGTCACCACCGTGTCCGAGTCGGTGAGCTCGGGGCACATCAGATGGTCCACGCCCGCGCTCGCCGTGTGCACCCAGCGCGGCCGCGGGCCCCCGCCCGGCCAGGCGTGGCGTACGGCGTCCGAGGTGAAGTCCCACACCAGCAGCACGTCCGCGTACGGCAGCCGCTCGGCCAGTGCGGTCGCGTCGGCGTGTTCGATCTGCACCCGGCCGGTGAGTCTGCCGAGCCGGGGCGGCGGCTCGGCGTCCAGGACGAGCAGCCGGGTCGGGGGCTGCGGGCCGGGCCCGTGAGGTGACGTGGAGGCGTTCATCGGGTGAAACCGTTTCGCAATGCGGGTCCGCTTTCCTGGGAAGGTGTGAGGCGGTTCTCCGGGGTGCCGGAGGCGGGATTCCCCGGCGGATCATGCGGTCGGACGTGCGCTCGAGGCCGTCTGAGATGCGCGGATTGACCACGCTCGCACCCGAACCTACCTTCGTCAACACGGGCCCACCTACGGTCCGTTGTCCACCCGTTTCCCTTCGTGAGGCCGGTGACTGCGATGGATGTCTCCTTTCTCGGCGGTCCCCGCGAACAGCGCGGCATCGGCGTCGTCGCTCCCTTCGACTTCGCTCTCGATCGTGAGCTGTGGCGATGGGTGCCCGACGACGTCTCCCTTCATCTGACACGTACCCCGTTCGTGCCGGTCGAGGTGAGTCTGGACCTGGCCCGGCTGGTCTCCGAGCACGAGACGCTCGGCGACGCGGTGCGCGCGCTGAACGCCGTCGCGCCCGAGGTCGTCGCGTACGCCTGCACCTCCGGCAGCTTCGTCGGCGGCGTCGCGGGCGAACGCGCGATGTGCGAGGCGATGACCCGGGCGGGCGCGGTCCCCTCGCTCACCACCTCCGGTGCCCTCCTCGACGCGCTGCGGGAGCTCGACGCCCGGCGGATCGCCCTGGTCACCCCGTACACCGTCTCGGTCACCCAGTCCCTGGAGGAGTACCTGGCGGAAGCCGGCATCAACGTCACCGGGCGGTCCTCGCTGGGCCTGACACGGCACATCTGGAAGGTGCCGTACCGCGACGTGGTGACGATGGCCCGGCACGCGGCGCGCACCCCCGCCGACGCCCTCTTCATCAGCTGCACCAACCTTCCGACGTACGACGTGATCCCCCAATTGGAGGCAGAACTGCGCATCCCGGTGATCTCGGCCAACCAGGTGACGATGTGGGCGGCACTGCGCGAGCTGGGTACCCGGGCGGTGGGCCCTTATCAGCGGCTGATGGACCAGTCCGCCCGTGGGGGACCGGTACTGCCGGAAGAACAGGAAGGTTGGGCATGACCGCACTCGGATTCCTCTACCCCGGTCATTCGGCCGAGGACGACTACCCGCGCATGGAGCAGCTGCTCGGCAGCGACATCCGCCTTGCCCTGGTCCACACGGACATCGGGGAGGATGCCCACCGCGTGGACGCGCTCCTGGAGATGGGCTCGGAGGCCAGGCTCGCGGCGGGCGTCGAGGAGCTGCGCCTGTCCGGTGCCGAAGCGGTGGTGTGGGCCTGCACCAGTGCCAGCTTCGTGTACGGCTGGCAGGGCGCCCACGACCAGGTCCGCGCCCTCGCCCGGGCGGCGGGTCTGCCCGCCTCCTCCACGTCCTTCGGCTTCGCGCACGCCGCGGGGGAGGTCGGCGCCCACCGCGTCGCGGTCGGGGCGACCTATCCCGACGACGTGGCCGCGCTCTTCGCCGCGTTCCTGAAGGACGCGGGGGTGGAGGTCGTCGGCGTGCGCGGCTCGGGGGTCGTCACGGCCGCGGAGGTCGGCACCTGGGGGCCGGACCAGGTCCTCGCGATGGCCCGCGCGGCCGATCATCCGGACGCGGAGGCCGTCCTGCTGCCGGACACGGCCCTGCACACCGCCTCGCACATCCCCGCCCTGGAGGAAGCCCTGGGCAAGCCGGTCCTCACCGCCAACCAGGTCACCGTGTGGGAGGCGCTCCGCCTGGCGGACCGCCGGGTCAACGCCCCCGACCTGGGCACGCTCTTCACGAGGGAGCCCATCGTGCAGATGCCGTAGGGCCTGCCGGTGCCGGACGGGCCGGGTCCCGGCCCGTCCGGCACCGGGGAAGGGCCCCCGTGAGCGGCTCCCGGTGCCGGGCCGCGGCCCGGCACCGGGAATAAACGGAGACACCCTCCTGTTCGTACTCCGCGAACGACGCGTCGTACGCAAGCGAAAGCAGGAGGCACCCCGGTGGACGAGACGGACGAGACCCGAGGCACCGCGCACGGCAGCGCACCCGTACCCCTGTCCGTACTGGACCTGGTCACGGTCGGCGCCGGCCGCACCGCGACGGACGCCCTGCGGACCAGCGTCGCCCTCTCGCGCCTCGCGGAGTCCCGCGGCTTCCACCGCTACTGGGTCGCCGAGCACCACTCGATGCCCGGAGTGGCCTCCTCCTCGCCCGCGGTGATCCTCGCCCACCTGGCCGCCCACACCACCCGCATCCGCCTCGGGTCGGGCGGAGTGATGCTCCCCAACCACGCTCCCCTGGTGATCGCGGAGCAGTTCGGCACCCTGGAGGCGCTGGCGCCGGGCCGGGTGGACCTGGGCCTGGGCCGTGCTCCCGGCACGGACGGCGCCACGGCGGCGGCCCTGCGCCGCGCCGACCGCCTCGACGAGGGCGCCGACGACTTCCCGCAGCAGCTCGCGGAACTCACCCGCTTCCTCGACGACGACTTCCCGGACGGCCATCCCTACGCCCGTATCCACGCGGTCCCCGGCCCCGTCCAGTCGACCTCCCCGGGCGGCGTCCAGTCCCCGCACCGCCCGCCGATCTGGCTGCTGGGCTCCTCCGGCTTCAGCGCCCGCCTCGCCGGAGTCCTGGGCCTGCCGTTCGCCTTCGCCCACCACTTCTCGGCGCAGAACACGATCCCGGCCCTGGACCTGTACCGCGAGTCCTTCCGGCCGAGCACCGTCCTCGACGCCCCGTACGCCCTCATCGGCGTCTCCGCCCTCGCCGCGGACGACGAGCGGGAGGCCCGCCGGCAGGTCATGGCCGCGGCCCTGAACATGGTCCGTCTGCGCACCGGCCGCCCGGGTCTGGTCCCGACGCCCGAGGAGGCGGAGGCGTACGACTACAGCCCGATGGAGCGGGAGTTCATCGACTCCTGGAACGTCAACGTCGTCCACGGCACGGCGGACGAGGTGCGGTCGGGGCTGGACGACCTCCAGAAGCGCACCGGCGCCGACGAGCTGATGATCACGAGCCACGCCCACAGCGGCGACCTGCGGCTGCGCTCGTACGAGCTGATCGCGGACGCCTACGGCCTGCCGAAGGCCTGAGGTCGGCGGCCTCAGGCCTGCGCGCAGGCCTGGGTCAGCAGTGCGGAGATACGATCCGGCGCCACCGGCCGCGAGTACAGCCACCCCTGGCCGGTGTCGCATCCGATCCCGCGCAGCCGGGAAGCCTGCGAGGCGGTCTCCACGCACTCGGCGGTGACCGTCAGGCCGAGCCGGTGGGCCAGCTGGATGAGGGCCTCGACGATGACCTCGTCGGCCGCGCCCGTCTGCGCGGCCGCGCCGTCGCCGCCCTGGGCGCCGCCGTCGGGGGCCTCGTACTGGAAGCCGCGGACGAACGAGCCGTCCAGCTTCAGCACGGACACCGGCAGACGACTGAGGTAGGCCAGGTTCGAGTAGCCCGTGCCGAAGTCGTCGATGGCGATGCGGACGCCCATGTCGCTGAGCGACTGGAGGGCCTGCAGCGGGCGGCCCGCCGAGCCCATCACCGCGGACTCGGTGAGCTCCAGCTGGAGCAGGTGCGGCGCGAGGCCGGTCTCCGCGAGGATCGACGCCACGTCCGCGACCAGGTCGGAGTCCCACACCTGCCGGACCGCGACGTTGACGCTGACGAAGATCGGCGACGCGTCCGGGTGGTCCAGCTGCCAGCGGCGGGCCTGCCGGCACGCCGTGGCGAGCACCCAGCGGCCGAGCTGCACGATCGAGCCGTCCTCCTCCGCCAATCCGATGAACCGATTCGGCGTCAGCGTGCCGAACTGCGGGTGGTGCCAGCGGACGAGCGCCTCGACCCCGCGCACGCCGCCGTCCTCCATACCCACCAACGGCTGGTACTCCAGGGCGAATTCACCCCGGTCCACGGCCGCGCGCAAGGTGGAGGAGAGGGCCTGGCGGGTCATGCGGTGGGCGTTGCGCTCCGGGTCGAACAGGGTCCAGCGGCCCTTGCCGTCGGCCTTCGCCCAGTACAGCGTCGTGTCGGCGGCCTGCATCAGACCGGTCGCGGTCGTGCCGGTGGCGCGCCGCTCGACGACCCCGATCGACGCGGACAGCGACAGCCGCTGGCCGGAGAGGTCGAAGGGGGCCTGGAGCGCCTTGAGGACGGATTCGGCGAGGTCCGCCAGCTGGTCGGTCCCCGTGGAGTCCTCGACGAGCAGCGCGAATTCGTCGCCGCCCAGTCTGGCCACCAGGGGAGTGGCCGCTCTCGTGTACCCCGCCTCGTCGGCGCAGCGCGTCAGCCGTTCGGCGACGGCCGCGAGCAGCCGGTCCCCGACCCGGTGGCCGAGCGTGTCGTTGACCGCCTTGAATCCGTCGAGGTCCAGATAGCAGAGCCCGATCCGGCCGGTGCCGCCCTCCTCGTACGCCTCCGCCTCCAGCGCGGCCGACAGGCGCTCGAAGAACAGCGCACGGTTCGGCAGCCGGGTCACCGGGTCGTGCATCTGCAAGTGGCGCAGACGGGCCTGGAGTTCACGCCGGGCGCTGATGTCGGTGACGGACAGCAGGACCGCGGGTTCCTGGGGCGACAGCGGAGCGACCGTGACCTGGACCCAGAGGGAGCGGCCGTCGGGGTGCTTGAGACGGCGGGTGAAACGCAGCCGTGCCTGGCGTCCGCGCAGCACCTCGCGGTACGCGTGCCAGGTGCGGGCGTCGGACGCCAGGTCGACGAGGTCGGCGGCGTTCTTGCCGGGGAGTGTCCCGGCCCTGGCGCCCAGCAGCGTGCTCAGCGCCGCGTTGGCGGTGACGACGAGACCCTCGCGGTCGACGACGGCCATGGCGAGAGGGGCGGCGGCGAACGCGGCCTGATGGGCGCGGGGTGACGTTCCGTCGGGTGCGGCGGCCGCACCGGAAAGGGGCTCGTCCGGGACGCACGAGGCGTCAGAGGTCCCGGGTGCGACGGATGTGCCCGGAGTGGAGGCAGGGGATCGGGACGTGCCGTGATGCGCCTCGGCCGACGCACCAGGAGATGACTCGATGTGACGCTCTGTGACGGCCGGCCGGACGGGGTCTGCCGCGGGCGCCTGCCCTTCGGAGGTTCCGCTCACCGCTCGCTCCCGCAGTGCACTCGTTCTTCGTATGGGTCTCTCGGGGCGGTCGACCGGTGAGGGACGGCCGCACAAGCCGTGTCCGTGCAGGAAAGTGCCGATCATAGAGGCTGGCCTCGGGGCATCGCAGCCACTGTCCAGTGTCCCGGAACAACCACCCGTTCTGACAGATCGTTTCTGCCTGCATCTGGACGGGTTCCTTCCTTGCGCCGACCACATGTGACGTTGCGTGAGAGCTCGGGGTGTCGGCCTCGGACGGCCCTCACCCTTCTGGTGCAGACAAACAGGGCGAAGTACGTCGAACTCACCCAGGCTGGGTGCGGTATCCCCGAATCCGCATCCGGAGGTCCACGTGCCGCGTCCGCTCCCCCTGCGGGGTCTCGCCCGGGAGACCCGTCGCGGTTCCACCCGCGGGGCCCGTCGGGGTTTCACCCGCGAGGACTTGCGGGGCCTCGCTCGTGACGGGGCGCCACGCTGGCGCAGCACCGCGGCCGTGTTCACCTCGATGACGGCGCTCGCCGCGACCTCCCTGGTGCCGGGACCCGCGCTGGCCGAACCCCACTCGGCCCCGTGCACGCTGGAGCGGACCGACGCGCACCACTCCGAGGGCGTCGACACCTGGAACTCCGCCTATGTGCGCCCCACCCACCCGCTCGACGCGGTGATGGTCTTCCTGTCCTTCCCGGACGCGCGTCCGCTCACCACCCCCGCCGAACTGGCCGCAGACCATTTCCCGGCCACCAGCGACTTCTTCGAGCGCGCCTCGTACGGCAGGTTCACCCTGCGCGCGCATCCGCAGCCCCGCTGGATCCGGATGCCGCACCCCTCCACGTCGTACGCCATACAGCGCGACTGGGACGCGGAGGACCGCGCCGCCTATCTGCGCGACGCGCTCGCCGCGGCCGACAAGCAGGTCGACTTCTCCCGCTACGACATCGTCTACTTCGTCGCCGACCCGGACGCGCCGGGTGTCGACTCGGACGCCACGAAGGTGGTGAACCTCGACACACCCCTGCACGCCGACGGCAAGGACATCCGCCGGGTCGTCACGGTCTTCGAGAAGCATCCGCCAGACCGGCTCGTCCTCGCGCACGAGACGGGCCACGTCTTCGACCTGCCCGACCTCTATCACCGGCCCTCCGACGGCAAGGGCGACTGGGACACCTACGTCGGTGACTGGGACCTCATGGGCAGCCAGTTCGGGCTCGCCCCGGACCTGTTCGCCTGGCACAAGTGGAAGCTGGGCTGGCTGGACCCGCACCAGGTGGCCTGCGTCCAGGGCCCGGGCAGCACCCGGCTGACGCTGGAGCCGCTGGGGCAAGGACCGGACACCGCGGGTGCGGGTGCGGGAGCGGCGGGTGCTGCCGCCGGTGCGGCTGCCGGTGCCGGTGCCGGTGCCAGGGGTGCTGCCGCCGCGGGGTCGGCCGCCAGGGGTGCTGCCGCCGCGGGTGCGCTCGCGGCCGGGTCGGGCATCTCCATGGCGGCCGCGTCCAAGGGGGTCCGCGCGGGAGCCTCCGACCCCGGGGCTTCAGGGCCGGGCAGCGGCTCGGGTGCCCCCCGCCCGGGTGGGTCCGGCTCGGGCGCCCCCGGGCCCGACACGTCCGGATCCGGTGCCTTCGCGGCGCCGTCCCCCGGCGGGGGTCTCCCGGACGGGCGGAACTTCGGGGCAGGCCGGGGCACCAAGCTGGCGGTGGTCCCCACCGGCCCGGACAGCGCCCTCGCCTTCGAGGTGCGCGCCCCGGGCGGGAACGACGGCGAGACCTGCGCCCAGGGAGTGCTCGTCTACCGCGTGCACAGCGGGGCCGCGTCGGGCGGCGGCCCCATCGAGGTCGTCGACGCGCACCCGCGCACCGAGTCGTGCTGGGAGGAATCGGTGTACCCGCCGCTCGCGGACGCCCCCGTGGGGCTCGGGGAGAGCTTCACGGTGCCGGGCGAGAATGTCCGCGTCGAGGTCGAGGGCCGCACGCCCTCGGGGGCGTGGACGGTGCGGATCACGACCGGCTGATGCGGATCGCGCCGACCCGGGGGATCGCGCCGACCGGGGGAGCGCGTCCGTCGAGAGGGATTGCGCCGGCTGGGGGAGCGCGTCGACCGAGGAGGAGCGCGCCGGGCGAGGGGGAAGACGATCGGCACGGGGCGGGTGGCCGGCGGGGCAGGCGGCGCGGAGGGCGGGACGAGGCGCTGTCGGCCGTTCGGGTGAATGTCGCGGGGTTGTCGTGCGCGAACATGACGATGGCGAGACCGGATGCGTTTCCGCGATCCTGCCTCGCCATCGTGAGCGTGCGCCGCCAGGGACTCGAACCCCGGACCCGCTGATTAAGAGTCAGCTGCTCTAACCAACTGAGCTAGCGGCGCCTGCTGACGTCGTAGACCTTAGCATCCTGATCGGCGGGAGGAAAAATCGATATGCGGACCGCGGCGGAGGCGGCCGCCCGGGCCGCCCGGACGGCCGCCCAGAGCAGGATCTCGGGGCCCGGGAGCCATGGATGGCGGGTGTCGGGCGCGACGAGCCAGCGGGATTCCAGCCGCTCGGCGGGGTGCGGTCCCGAGGTGTCGGGGACCGGTGCGGGCACGGTCACCGCGTCGCCCGTGCCGTGGCAGAGCAGGGGCGGGACCGCTCCGCACCGGCCCGCGTGCACGGTGCTCCCCGGGCGTCCGGCGTCACGGGAGCCCCACTCCTCCCACTCGAAGAGCGACGGCAGCCGTTGCGCCGTGCCGGGCGCGGCGAACAGCATCATCCGCCCGCGGTACGCGGCCACCGGCCCCGAGCCCGGTCCCTCCTCCCACAGCCGGTCGAGCATCCGGCGCCCGAAGATCGCGGGGGCGCTGACCACGTCGAAGACGGTGCCGCAGGGCAGGACGACCGGGGCGTGCGGGCGCTCCGCCCAGAGGGCGAGAGTGCTGCGCGGATACGTCCCCGCGGAGGCGAGCCAGGCGGCCCCCTCGGGGGTGGCTCCGCAGATGTCGGACCGGTCGGGCGACGCCGGCGGGGTGCCGGGGGCGTGGGGGGTGGTGAGATCCGGGTTCCGAGTGCCGCTCATGCCGACTACATCTACCGGCGGTGAGCGGTCCGTCTCCGAGGGTTGCCGGAAACCGGGACAGGGAGGGGCGGGGTGGAGTATTTTGCGTGCCCGCCCGGCATATGCCGAAGGGCGGCCGTGCCGGGCCGGTGCATGACCCGCGCCGTGCGCGCGGGCCGGCCCGGCCGGGCCACGGGCTCACAGGGGGTCGACGACCCCGTGTCCGTTGCCCTCGACGCCCCGCATCAGATCGCGGCCGAACTCGACCATCTTCTTCGCGTAGTCCTCGGTCCACTCGGCGCGCTCGCCGATGGCGGCCGGGGTGAGCCGGTCGAAGCGGCGCGGGTCGGCGAGCTGTGCCGCGGCGATCGCCTGGAACTCGACGGCGCGGTCGGCGGCGGCCCGGAACGCCTGCGTCAGCTCCGTGGCGCGGTCCAGCAGCGCGCGCGGGTCGTCGATCGACTCCAGGTCGAAGAAGTGCTCCGGATCCCCGGCGGCCTCCGCGGGCTCGAAGAGCAGGGGCGCGGGGCGTAGCCGCGGTTCGTTCCGACGCGGCGTGGGCTCCGCCATGTCTTCTCCTCCTCGTACGGTTGGGAACCCGCCTTGTGGGTGGGCCATCGTCCATTGTCCCCCGGCCGCGCAAGTGGGCCGCGGACGACGGGACCCGAGCGCGGAACGGGCCTGTCCACTCCGCCGCCGCGGTCGCCGACGGCCGTACGCGGTCACCGGCGATCGTGCGTGGTCACCGGACCGCGTGCGTCCCCGGCGGGTGCGCGGGTCCCCGGTCGGCCCCGGTCGGACATCCGCGTCCACGCGCGGTCGCCCGTTTCCCGCACCGGTGCCGCCCCTTTCCTGCGCCGGGGCCGCCCGAGTCCCGCACCACGGCTGCCCGCGTCCGGTACCGCGGCCCGTCAGGGCCGCCAGCTCACCCGATGCTCCGCCAGATGCGACAACACCGCGTGATTGGCTTCCCAACCGTCCGGAAACTTCACCGTGACGCCCAGTTGCACGGGCTCGGTCGACGGATGGTCGTCCAGCAGCTCCGTCACGCCCTCCCGGCACACCACGATGCACGCGTGCCGGTGCCGGGACGCCAGTACGCACAACCGGCCCGTCTCCAGGTGGAAGGCGGTCGCGTCGGGACGCCCGGACAGCGGGTGCAGCACCACCGTCACGTCGAACTCCCGGCCCTGCAGCCGGTTCGCCGTGTCCACGGTGACGTCGGCGACACCGAGATCCGTCAGCGCGGCCCGCACGGCCGCGGCCTGGTCCCGGTGCGCCGTGCCGACGGCGATCCGGTCGGCGGTCAGCGGCGCCGGCTCACCCGACCGCTCCGAGGTGGCGGCGCCGCCCCGGTCCAGCAGCCGCCGCACGACCTGCGCCACGGCCCGCACCGCCTCGGGGTCGGTGCGCGGAGTGTGCCGGGCCGGCAGCTCCAGCAGTCCCCAACCGGCCCGCGCCGCCTCGTCGATGACGCGGTCGGGACCCGAACCGTCCGAGGCGACCGCGAAGTCGAGCCGCCGGTCCTCGTGTCCCGTCCCGCTGCGGAACGGCGTGTACGGGTAGAACGCGTCGGACACCAGCGGTGCCGCGGACGCGGGCAGCCGCCAGGACACCGGCAGACGGTGCTGCGGGAGCTCGGGATTGTGGGCGAGCAGCGTGGTCACCGCGGAGGCCGACGGGTCGTACGACAGCCCGGCCCACTGCTCCGCGCCGACGATGGCGAACGGGTCCAACTGGCCCGGGTCGCCGACGAACAGGGCCCGCTCGAAGAGCCCCGCCACGGCCAGCAGCGCGTCCGACCGCATCTGGTACGCCTCGTCGACGATCGCGTGCCGCCACGGCTCCACGCCCTTGACGTGGGCCCACTTGGCCGCGGTGGAGATGACCACGTCGAGGCCCGCCAGGTCGGCGGCCTTCGTCGACTTGCGCACGTTGTCCAGGCCGTCGAGAGCCTTGTCGTACGGGTCGGAGTCGCTGCTGTGCAGGCGGCCGACGGACACGTCGGCGTCCTTCTCGGCGAGCCGCAGCACCAGGTCGTCGACCTGGGCGTTGGTCTGCGCGATGACCATCAACGGCCTTCCCGCGGACGCGAGTTCGAGCGCGGCCCGGACGACCAGCGTGGACTTCCCGGCCCCCGGCGGGGAGTCCACCACGACACCGCGGTGCGTGCCGTGCAGTGTGTCGTGCAGGATCGCGTCGGTGGCGCGGGCCGCAGCGGCACCGGGATCGAAGACGGTGGTCACAGGATGTCCTCCGGCGTCGTCGGATCCGGCAGGGGGACCGCGTCGGGCTCGCCCGGAGGCCCGCCGTGCGTCCACGGTGTCTCTTCCGGGTCGGGCAGCTTCGCGCCGCCCCGCTGCTCGTGCTCGAAGAGCGTGAAGCACACGAGGTCGCCCTTCTCGGGCACGGATCCTGCGTCGGGCTCCTTGCCGCGGCCCATCTTGTCGACGACGCGCAGCACCACGAGGACGTCGCCGCCGTCCTGGTCCTGCGCGGACGTCACGTCCGCGCAGGACTGGGCGGTGCCGTCGGACTCCGCGGCCCTGTCGGACTCGTCGGCTCCGTCGGACTTCCCGGTCCCGGGGAGCGTCTCGTAGCCGACGAACTCCGCCGACTGCGGCTTGCCGCCCAGTGAGCGGTACACCTTGACGCGTTCCCCCAGATAGGGCCGGTCGTCCGTGCGCACCGTCACCAGCGGGCGAGGACTGGGCCGCTTGCCCTCGCTGTACGCCATCACCACATCGACGACCTCGCCCGCGAATGCCTCGCCCGCGAGCCGGCGGCCGGCCATGACGAGCGGGTCGTCCAGGGCCTCCTGGGCCTCCAGGCGGGCCTGTTCGCGCTCGCGTGTCGCGAGTTTGTTCGCCGCGGTGACCGCGTCGTCCCGGCGGGGCTGCGGCGGCTCTCCGGCGGACACCCGGTCGCGATGCCCGGTGAACGACCAGCGGTCGCGGGTCCAGCGGTCGGTGGCGTGCGCGCCCTCGGGCAGCCCGCGCAGCAGGTCGAGGCCGCGCCACACCGCGTCCCAGGTGGGACGGGTGACGTCGGCCACCAGGTCGCGGATCTCCTGCTCGGCGGCGGTGACAAGGCCGAGCCGGTCGTCGGCCTCGACACCGTCCTCGGCGGCGGCGAACGCGGCACGAGCGCGGTCGTAGCGCTCGATGGCCGGAGCCAGCAGCTCGTTGTCGAAGGCGGGGTCCGTGGCCGGTCCGGCGGGCGGACGGACGAGCTGCCCCCGTGCGTCGCGCGTCGTCCCCGCACGCAGCGCGGCCGCCGCGCCCAGCATCCCCTCGGGCGGGTCGATCCACGCGAGCAGCGCGCCCAGGTGCTGGTCCTCCAGACTGCTCTGGCCGGTGGCCCAGTGCCGGGACAGTACGTCGGTGAGGGCGAGCAGCAGTGCGGAGCCGGGCACGCGGGCCCGCTCCGCGTAATGCGTGAGCCACCGGCCGAACAACGGGACCCGGGGCGGTGCCGGATGGGGCGTCTCGGGGTCCTGCTCGGCGGTGCGCCGGAAGCGGGTGGAGCGGCCGAGCAGCCGTACGAACTCGATGCCCGGCCGGCTCGGGACGATCAGCTGCGGGGCGTCCGCGCACAGTTCGACCTCGACCTTGACGCGCTTGCCGGTCTCCGGGTCCGTCTCGCTGCGCTCGGCCGGCTCGACGGCGTCCGCGTACGTGTCGATGAACGGGAGTACAACGTCGGCCAGTTCGGCGAGGAAAGCGGACCGAAGGTCCCGGTCCCGGGGCTGCGGCACGACCAGCAGCCGGGGGGCGTCCCGGTCGGTTCCGACGAGCGCGCCGAGCGGTGCCCCCGCCTCGCCCGCGGTGGTCAGCGGCACCAGCACCAGCGGCCGTTCGGTGAGGTGCCGGTGCCGCACGGTGGCGGCGGGCTGGGCCCGCCCGCTCTCCACGGCTTCGAGCCGGGCGAGGGTGGCGATCAGCGACATGCGACGCCCTCCCGGACCTCGGACGCACCCGCGCCGGCGGAGTGGCCGTCCAGGGCCTCGGCCCGCAGCCGGGCCGCCCGCCGCAGCATGGCGACCGCCGGGTCGCGCGGGTCGCCCGCCTCGCCGTGCGCCGCCGCGAGGACATCCGTGACCGAGGTCAGGCCGCCGAGTTCCGAGCGCAGCGAGCGGCCCAGGGACGTCACCGCGCCCTCGGCGAGCGCGCGGTCACGGCAGTGGAAGGCCAGGTCGCAGGCGGACAGGCACTCGGGGGCGTACGCCGCCGGGACCGCTTCGACGGCGGTCGTCAGCTCGGCGGCGGGCAGATCGGGGGAGAAGCAGGTGCCCTCGGGCAGGGCGGCGGCGATGTCCTCGACGCGGGTGAGCCGGGCGAGCTGGCGCCTGGTGACCGCGCGCTGCTTGCGGATGTCGACGGCGGAGGCGGCCGGCAGGTTGGAGAAGTCCTTGGGGCACACCAGGAGGATCCGGTGGGAGACCTCGGGGGCGCCGGTCAGGGCGCCGCGCACAGAGGGCGCCCCGGCCGGGACGGCGGTGTCCGGTGCCTCGGCCGGTGCGGGAAGGACGGCCGGGTCCGGCTCCCCCGCCCGCCGCACGGCCACGGCCTGCTCCTCCGGCGGTGTGCCGAGGCGGGCGGCGACCTCCTCCAGGGCCAGGACGTACACGGCGGACTGCCGGGCGGCGGCGCCCACCTTCGCCGGGTCCGCCGAACCGTCGAGCATCGGGAAGGACTTGATCTCGACGACCGTCCAGCGGCCGTCGGGGTGCACGACCACGGCGTCCGGCTCGAGGAAGGCGGGGGAGCCGGCGACGTCGAGGGCGACCATGGGGTGGTCGAGCAGCGTCCAGACGCCGGCCCCGGTGGCCTCGCGCAGCGCGAGCGCCGTCCGGGCGGCGCGTCCCTCGGGGCCGACGGCGCTCAGGTCGGGCACGACACCGGTCGTGGGAGGCTCGGCGCGCGGATCCAGCCGCTCGTGCACCAGCCGCAGCAGCTCCGCGCCGCCGTCGGCCTTGACCCGTGCCTCGAACGCATTGCCGCGCATGAAGGCGAACTGCGACTGCCCGAAGCCGGACGGCGCCCCCAGTGCGCCGGCCAGCTTCGCCTTGTCCACGCCCGCGCCGTCGAGCAGGGCGCGACGCTCGCACCCGGGGTTCGCGGCGAGCGCCGCGAGGGCGCGCGCGTCGAGGGACTTGGGCGGTACGTCCGGGCCGCGCAGCTCAGCGAGCCGCTGCCGGAGCCCCGTCCCCCGCGTCCGTGGGAGAGGCACCCGGTTCGGCTCCCGGCCCGGTTCGGGACTCGCGCTGTCGGGGAATTCGCTCACCCGCGGAAGTCTGGCACCCCGCACTGACAATCGAGGAACCTGTGGTGCCCGAGGCGGTGGCGGACCGCGGGAACCGCGCGACCAGCCGGGTCCTCGCCCGGTCCGCGAGCCGCATCACGACGGGGGTCAGCAGCAGACCTGCCCCCATCACCGCGGCGCCGGCGACGGCGTCGAGGAAGTAGTGGTTCGCGGTGCCCATCACGACGATCGTGGTGAGCAGCGGATACGCGACACCCGCGAGCCGGGCGAGTGGTGTGCGGCCGTGGCGCCACAGCATCACCCCGCACCACAGCGCCCAGCCCACGTGCAGGCTCGGCATCGCCGCGTACTGGTTGGTCATGCCGCCCATGCCCCGCGGCGCGCTCGCCTCGCCGCCCCACCAGCCGTACGAGCTGTACTGGGCCATCGTGTCGACGAAGCCGTGGCCCTCGGACAGCAGCCGGGGCGGGCAGGTCGGCAGCAGCGTGAAGCCGATCAGGCCGATGAAGGTCGAGGTCATCAGCCAGGTGCGGGCCGCGCGGTAGTGCGCGGTCCGGGAGCGGAAGAGCCAGACGAGGAGTACGGGCGTCACCAGGTAGTGCAGCGACGCGTACCAGAAGTCGGCCGGGACGCCGAGCCAGGCCTCGCGGGTGAACAGCCGGTTCAGCGGGTGCTCGGCGTTGAGGTGGAGGACCTTCTCGATGCGCAGGATCTCCAGGCCGTGGTCGACCGCGCTGGAGGTGTCGCCGCGGGCGAGCAGCCGGCCCGCCGAGTACGACGCGTACACCAGCAGGATCAGCGGCAGTTCGGTCCACCAGCGCAGGCGCGCGTGCGCTCCCGAGACGTCGCGCAGGTCGGTCCACCTGCGAAACCGGGCGCGTGGTGCCGTCCCGGTACGCGGTGCATCGGTCTGCGGCATCCGATCGCCCTCCCCCATCTGCTTCTGCTGTGACCCCACAGTCTGCACAGTGTCTGGAGACGATCGGTGGCCGCATGCGATTTTACGGTGTATGTGAACGCCCTCGGTGGGCGCCCCGGTCCTCAAAGACGCGGAGATCGCCCGCCGGGTTGCCCCGCGGACCCGTGAGCGATGATGGAGTGACCCGCTCGCTCGTCGCCGAGTGACCCGTTCCCCCTCACTCACTCGTCCCGGAAAGGTCTCCTTCCATGGCACCGCGCATCCTGCTGGCCCGGCACGGACAGACGGAATGGTCGCTGTCCGGCAAGCACACCGGCAGGACCGACATCCCGCTCCTGGAGGAGGGCCGGCGCGGCGCCAAGCTGCTGGGGGAGCGGCTGCACCGCCCGCCCTTCGACGGCCTCGACGGGGTCGAGGTGCGCACCAGCCCGCTCACGCGCGCGCGTGAGACCTGCGAACTCGCCGGGTTCGGGGACCGCGCGACCACCTGGGACACGCTCATGGAGTGGGACTACGGCGCCTACGAGGGCATGACCCCGGCGGACATCCAGGCCGTCCGGCCGGGCTGGTTCATCTGGCGCGACGGCGTCCCCGGGGGAGAGTCCCTCCAGGAGGTCTCCGCGCGCGCGGACGAGGTCGTCGCCTGGGCACGTGCCGAGGACCGTGACGTCCTGGTCTTCGCCCACGGCCACATCCTGCGCTCCATCGGCGCCCGCTGGCTCGGCCTCCCCCTCGACTTCGCGGCCCGCATCCGCCTCAACCCGACGTCGCTGTCGGTGCTCGGCTGGGCCTACGGAGAGCCCGCGATCGAGGTGTGGAACGACTGCGGGCACCTGTCCGCGTAGGGCGACCTTGCGCCGCCGGCCCTTGCTCAGGCCGGGCGCGGCAGGCTCGCGTGGCACTCGAGGAACGTCGAGACGCCCGACGCCCTGCGGTGTGGGAGCAGGACGCGCGCCGTTCCCGCGAGCATCGTCTGGATGCGGGAGGACTGGACCTCGTTCAGCAGGTCCAGGACGCGCATGCCGGCGAGGGCGGCCTCGTCGGGGCGGCCACCGCGCGCGAGGTCGTCGGCCAGTTCCGCCGTGTAGAGGGCGATGTTGCGGGTGAAGTGCGGGTCCTGGAGTTCGGCGGCGCGGCGGGCGTGCCGGGCGGCACGGGGCCAGTCGCCCAGCGTCGACCAGCACTGCGCCTCCAGCCCCTCCAGTTCGGCCTCTCCGTAGAAGGTCATCCACTCGGGGTCGGCCTCGGAGGGGCCCCGCTCGAAGAGGGCCTGCGCACGGGCCAGGGCCTGCTCGCACCCGGCGCGGTCGGCGAGCCCCGCCCAGCCGCCCGCCTCGCGCAGCGCGAGCAGGGAGAGCAGGCGGGGGGAGCCGAGGGGGCGCGCGGCGCGCTGCGCGGCCTGTGCGGCACGCACGGCCTCGCGCGGGCGCCCGGCGTCGCGCGCGAGGAACGCCGTGTTGCAGAAGGCGTGCGCCTCCAGGCCCGGGTCGCCCGCCATCCGGGCGGTCGCGAGCGCCTCCGCGTAGTGCGAGCGGGCGTCGTCGAAGCGCCCCGAGTCGTGGGCCAGCCAGCCCACCGAGATGGCCAGTTCACCGGCGCCCGCGTACAGCCGCTCCGCGATCGACTGCCGTGTGGTGCCCGCGTCGAGCAGCGCGTACGCCGTCCGCAGCGGGGCCGCCGCGCGCCGGTAGAGGCCGTCGGCCCCGTGGCGGTCGTCGAGCAGCCGGATCTTGCGTACGGCCTCTTCGAGGGCGCCGGCCTCCGACGTGCCGGCCCGGTGGACGCGCCGTTCGGCGGCCGCGGCGCTGCCGCCGAACGCGCCCGCGAAGGGCCCCAGTGAGGCCGCCGCCATGGTGGCGGTGCCTCCGGTCATGAATGCGCGACGTTGCACGTCGCTCTCCTCGTGGTTCTGATCGTGGTCCTCGTACGGGTCGCACGGATCGCACGTGTGGTGCGGATGGTGCCTGTCATGCGGGTCGTACGGGTGATGCGGATCGTGCGGGTGGTGCGGGTGGTGCGGATCGTGCGGGTGGTGCGGTGCGTGCTGCGCCGGAACGCGGTGCGCTTCCGGAGTCTCATACGTCTCGTACGCCTCCTCCGTCTCATGCAGGGCGTACGACAGGCTCGCGGAGTGCGAGGAGGGCGCCTCTCCCGTGTCCCGCGCCCCGCGTCCGCGTACCCATGAGCGGGGAGTGAAGCCCAGGTCCGTGAGCGTGCGGCCGGGGAACATGTGCAGGAACACCCGCTCGTACGCGTAGTTGGGGCAGCGGATCTCGCCCGCCTCGACGCGCCCGATGTAGCGCGCGTCGCAGCTGACCCGCTCCCCGATCTCGCGCGCCGCCCGCCGGACCGCCGCCGCGAACTCGCTCGGCGAGCGCTGTCCGCGCAACCGCCTGAAGGCGAGGTTCGGCCGCGGTGGCCGGGGGGACGGGGACGAGGTGACCGCTGACGACACCATGGCCGGGCCCTCTCTTGCGAACCGTCGAACCATGCCGGACCAAGGACGAGTTGCACGGGTTCGTGACCAGTGGTGCCCTGCTTCCGGCGCGGCAAGAACGTACCTGCTGTGACAGGGCCGCCACGCTGGGTTTGGCTACAAACCGGATATCTCATCCACGATCTGCCATGAACTGCCATCCTTTGCGGCGGTGTTACGCCGTAGCCGTTGACGTCCCGGAGCGTTGAACCCTGCGGACCGGGAGCCACCCGAACTCCCGACCCACTCGTCAAGAGGAGGGGTTCCGTTGGAGGCGGGGATGGAGACCAGGCAGAGCACCGATTTCCGTACGTCGACGACGACCGCGCAGCACAGGCCGTCCCCGGAGTGCAGCGCCCCGCCGGAGCCTGCTCCCGAGTGCGAGCTGGTGACCGTTCCCGCACGTCAGGGACTGGAGGCGGTCGACATCATCCGCCGCGGTGCCTGCGAAGCGGTCGGCCCCGTGCTCCACGACGACGGCTGCGACACCCTCGGCTTCCTGGTGCCGCCCGGTACCGCCGACGCCTGGGACGTCCCCGGCAGCACCTGCACGCAGACCAACGGCCGCGGACTCAGCCTGCCCCCCGAGCCCCCGGTCGAGGGCTCCGACTGGCTCCTGCCGCCCGGCGAGGCGGACCTCGCGACCGACCCGGCCGTCCTGCGGGCCGCGCTGGGAGAGGCGGCCCGGCTCATCGAGGCCGCCGACAACTGCCGCTGACCCCGGACCGGCCGCCGCCCCTGGACGCCCGCCGCCGGTGGTGCCTGCCGTTCCCGGAGCCGGGCCGCCGCCTCCGGACAGTGCCCGGCGGGCCCGGGCACCGACCTCGGGCCCCCGCCCCGGCCCGGGCGTCGGCCTCGGGCCCCGGCCGGTGGGCCGAGCCGCCCGTACCCCCGGATAATGGTCTGATGGCAAGGGCGAGGAACAAGCGGTCGGACGAAGGCCGTGAGACGGGGCGGGGCGCGCGGCGCGGACAGCGGGCGGCCGACGCGGTCGTCGAGCCCGTCGACGGCGGACTCGCCGAACTGCTGCCCGACCGGGACCGGGCACGCGCCTGGACGCTGCTGATCGACGGCGCCCCGCAGTCGCACGTCGACCTCGACGACCCCACGTACCTGAGCTTCGAGTACCAGCGCCGCCTCGGCCACGTCATCGACCTCGTCGCCCCGCCCGGCAAGCCCGTGCACGCCGTGCACCTCGGCGGCGGCGCCCTCACCCTCGCCCGCTACACCGCGGCGACCCGCCCCCGCTCCACCCAGCAGGTCGTCGAGCGTGACGCCGCCCTCGTCCAACTCGTCCGCCGCGAACTGCCGTTGGATCCGAACGCGCGGGTCCGGGTGCGCTCCGCGGACGCCCGAGCCGGTCTCGCGAAGGTGCCCGACGGGTGGGCGGACCTGGTGATCGCGGACGTGTTCAGCGGGGCGCGCACACCGGCCCACCTGACATCCGTCGAGTTCGTCACGGAGGTGCGCCGGGTGGTGAAGCCCGACGGCTTCTACGCCGCGAACCTCGCCGACGGGCCCCCGCTCGCCCACCTCCGCGGCCAGATCGCCACCGTCGGGGTCGTCTTCCCCGAACTCGCGCTGGTCGCCGACCCCACGGTGCTGCGCGGCAAGCGCTTCGGGAACGCCGTCCTCGTGGCCGCCGCCCGGCCGTTGCCGGTCGCCGAACTGACCCGGCTCGCGGCCTGCGACCCGCACCCCGCGCGGGTCGAACACGGCAGACAGCTCACCGGGTTCACCGGAGGCGCGGCCCCGGTCACGGACGCGGCGGCGGTCGCCTCACCGGCGCCGCCCCCGTCCGTCTTCCGCTAGGGCCGTCGGCCCCGCAGCCCCGGAGGCCGGCCCGTCGCTCAGTAGGTGCCGATCTCCACGCGCGGCGGCCCGTCGTGCCACGTGCAGAACACCGACACCCGGTCCGCGCCCGAGCTGAACTCCACCCGGATCCACGCCTCCGTCTTCCACACCTGCATCGACCATCCGGCGCCCGGGGTGGCCGACACCAGCGTCGCGGACGTCTTCCCCAGGTCGAAGACCGCCCGCCCGCCGTCGGTGTCGTAGCTCCTGACCCGGCCGGAGGCGGAGGCCGAGGGGCTCGGGCCGGGGGTCGCCGGGCGGGACGGCGACGCGGTGGCGCCGGGGTGCCGGCTCGCGCTCGGCCGGCCCGACGGGCTCGGCGACGGCTCGGCCCGCCGGGTCGAGGAGGCGAGCGGCTTCGACTCCTGGGTCGTCGCGTCGCCCGCCGTGATGGGCAGGGCGCGCGGAGGGTCGTACGCCGTCCCCGCCATCACCGTGTGCACACCCCACCACGACAGCGTGACCGCCGCGCCCGTGGCGAGCGACCAAGCAAGTGCGTGTACGAGTCCTCTGCGCATTTCCCGGCCATACTGCACCACCGGCCCCACGCGTGTCTCTCGGCCGCGTCACAACGGGGGTTGTCCACAGGTGCCGGACCGGCATCCCCCGGATGGCGTACGGTGCCGCCCATGGCAAGTGTGCTCGTGGTCGAGGACGACCAGTTCGTGCGCTCGGCCCTCATCCGGCATCTGACCGACGCCGCACACACCGTGCGCAGTGTCGGTACCGCCCTCGAGGCGCTGCGCGAGGTCGCCCATTTCTCCTTCGACGTGGTCATCCTCGACCTCGGCCTGCCCGATCTCGACGGGGCCGAGGCGCTGAAGATGCTGCGCGGAATCACCGACGTGCCGGTGATCATCGCCACCGCGCGGGACGACGAGAGCGAGATCGTCCGCCTGTTGAACGACGGGGCGGACGACTATCTGACCAAGCCGTTCTCGGTCGAGCACCTGTCGGCGCGGATGGCCGCCGTGCTGCGCCGCTCACGCGCCGGCACGGGGGACGTGCCGCCGTCGACCGTCATCCGTGTCGGCGGACTCGCCATCGATCCGCTGCGGCGCCAGGCCGAGCTGGACGGCGCCCGACTGGACCTCACCCGCCGCGAGTTCGATCTGCTGGCCTTCCTGGCGGGGCGGCCCGGCGTGGTCGTGCCGCGCAAGGAGCTGCTCGCCGAGGTGTGGCAGCAGGCCTACGGCGACGACCAGACCATCGACGTCCATCTGTCCTGGCTGCGGCGGAAACTGGGCGAGACGGCGGCCCGGCCGCGCTATCTGCACACGCTGAGAGGCGTCGGCGTGAAGCTGGAGCCACCGAGAGCGGAGCCGCCGCTATGAGGCGCGCCGGCGTCGGACGGCCGGACGCCGCCCCGCACCGACCGGCCGGACGGCCGGGTGCGGACGAGGGGTCGCCGGCCGGTCGGCCGGGGGCCGGCGGGCAGGTGCCCTCGGCGCGTTCAGGTGCGACCGGGCAGGCGTCGGCAGCGCGTTCGGGTGTGAGCAGGCGGGCGCCGCGCGGGCGTTCGGGCGCGAGCGGGCGGGCACCGGCAGGGGAGTGGGCGTCATGAGGTGGGCGCTGGTCAAGGTGTGCGTGGCGGTGACCACGATGGTCGTCGTCGCCTTCGCGGTGCCGCTGGGCCTCGTCATCAAGGAGATGGCCCGGGACCGTGCCTTCTCGAACGCCGAGCGCGAGGCCGCCGCCATCGCCCCCGCGCTCTCCATCACCACCGAGCGGGACAAGCTGGAGCGGGTCGTCGCCTCCGCCGGCTCGGACTCGGGAATGGCCGTGCACATACCCGCCGCCGACGGCACCGCCGCGGTGGAGATCGGCAAGCGGCGCGCCGACGGCAAGGACGTCGCCACCACCCGCAAGCTGGGCCGCGCCTCCACCACCGAGGTCCCCGGCGGCTCCACCCTGCTCCAGCCCGTCGCGCTGAGCTCCGGAGAGATCGCGGTCGTCGAGGTGTACGTCCCCGAGTCCGCGGTCAGCAACGGCGTCGGTACGGCCTGGGCGGTGCTCGCCGCGGTCGGCGTCGCCCTCATCGTCGGCTCCGTCGCGGTGGCCGACCGGCTCGGAGTGCGCATGGTGCAGCCCGCCCAGCGGCTGGTCGAGAGCGCGCACGAGCTGGGGGAGGGGAAACTGGGCGCCCGGGTGCCCGAAGAGGGCCCCACCGAACTGCGCCTCGCCGCCGTCGCGTTCAACTCCATGGCCGACCAGGTCGTCCAGCTCCTGGCGAACGAACGGGAGCTGGCCGCCGATCTGTCGCACCGGCTGCGCACACCGCTGACCGTGCTGCGCCTCAACACGGCCTCGCTGGGCGACGGTCCGGCCGCCGAGCAGACCCGGGCCGCCGTCGCGCAGTTGGAGCGTGAGGTCGACACGATCATCCGGACCGCCCGCGAGGCCAAGCCGCAGACCGCGGCGAAGGGAGTCGGCGCCGGCTGCGACGCCGCCGAAGTCGTCCGCGAACGCATGGACTTCTGGTCCGCGCTGGCCGAGGACGAAGGGCGCAAGGTACGCATGGCCGGGGTCGAGCGACCGGTCCGGATACCCGTCGCCCGCGCCGACCTCGCGGCGGCCCTCGACGCCCTCCTCGGCAATGTGTTCCGGCACACGCCCGAGGGCACGGCCTTCGCGGTCGACGTGCACAACGGCGAGGACGCCGTGATCGTGCTGGTCTCGGACGCGGGCCCCGGCATCGTGGACCCCGAGGCGGCGATGGCGCGCGGGCGCGGGTCGGGGACCGACGGCTCGACCGGGCTCGGGCTGGACATCGTGCGGCGCCTCGCCGAGTCGACGGGTGGTGACGTGCGCATCGGTTCCTCCGTGCTGGGTGGCACCGAGGTGCGCATCTGGATCCAGCTGGACGGACGGACCCCGGAGCGGCGGGGCCACCGGGGATCCGTACGGCGCCGGAGGCGGGGCGGCGTCGGCGTGCGCTGAACCCCCGGCGCGCCCTCAGCTGAACCCCCGGCGCACCCTCAATTGGTCTCGACCTTTAACCACCCCCGATGCCTTCCTTAAGCGCACCCTAAGATCCTCAACCCTCGTCCGGATGAAGCGGTTTGCCCGATTCCGGATCGCTAGCGTGCTGCCGCACCCACCCCTGGGAATCCCCGTGAACTCCCGTGAAACCGCGAAGGCAGGCACGCGATGAGCAGCACGCACCGGCGCAAGGTCAGTGGCAGGAACAAGGCGATAGGCGGCGTCGTCGCCGCGGCCGTGGTCGGCGGCGGCGCCCTCCTGTTCACCGGAACCGCGCAGGCCGCCGGCGTCGGCGCCGCGTACACCAGGACCAGCGACTGGTCGACGGGCTACACCGCGCAGTACGTCATCACCAATGACAACGCCCAGGTGAAGGCCGACTGGACGCTGGAGTTCGACCTGCCCTCCGGCGCCACCCTCAGCTCCCTGTGGAACGGCGAGTCGAGCGTGAGCGGGAAGCACGTCACCGTGAAGCCGCCCTCCTGGGACAAGGACGGCCTGAAGGCCGGCGAGTCCGTCACCGTCGGTTTCGTCGTGAACGGCACCGCCGACCCGACGGGCTGTCTCGTCGACGACACCAAGTGCTCGGTGGACGACGGCGCGACGCCCGAGCCCAGCGGCCGCCCGACGCAGTCGGCGACCCCCACGCCCACCCCGACCGCGACCGCCTCGCAGAGCGCCACCCCGACGCCGACCGCGACGGCCACCCCCTCCCCCTCGCAGAGCTCGGGCAGCGGCAACACGACGACGGCCGGCTTCGCGCCCTACGTCGACACCTCGCTCTACCCCGCCTTCGACCTGGTCGGCAGCGCCGCGGCCACCGGCGTGAAGAACTACAACCTGGCCTTCGTCACCGACGGCGGCGGCTGCACCCCCAAGTGGGGTGGCGTCACGGACCTCGCGAGCGACGGCGTGGCATCGCAGATCGGAGCCCTGCGTGCCAAGGGCGGCGACGTCCGTGTGTCCTTCGGCGGGGCCTCCGGGACCGAGCTGGCGACGAGCTGCTCCTCGGCCGACGCGTTGGCGGCGGCGTACGGGAAGGCGGTGGACGCGTACGACCTCACGAAGGTCGACTTCGACGTCGAGGGCGGCGCGCTGCCCAACACCACCGCGAACACCAACCGGGCGAAGGCGATCGCCAAGCTCCAGCAGCAGCACCCTGACCTGGACGTGTCCTTCACCCTGCCGGTGATGCCGGAGGGTCTGACCCAGGACGGCGTCAACCTGCTGTCCAACGCCAAGTCGAACGGTGTGAAGATCAACACCGTCAACATCATGGCGATGGACTACGGTCCGGCGTACAGCGGTGACATGGGCACCTACGCCGAGCAGGCGGCCACGGCCACGCAGGCCCAGGTCAAGAGCGTCCTCGGTCTCTCCGACAGCGCCGCCTGGAAGGCCGTCGCCGTCACCCCGATGATCGGCGTCAACGACGTCTCCTCCGAGATCTTCAAGGTCGACGACGCCTCGCAGCTGGTGACCTTCGCCCGGTCCAAGGGCCTCGGCTGGCTCTCCATGTGGTCCGCCACCCGCGACAAGCAGTGCCCGGGCGGCGCGAAGAACTCCGCCGACGCGACGTGCAGCTCCGTCGTCCAGGACGCGAACGCCTTCTCGAAGGCCTTCGCCGCCTTCAAGTAGCCATCCCCCCACGGGGGTCGCGCGCCCCGGCCGGACCTCCCCCCACCCGGCCGGGGCGCCGACACGCGTGCGGGGCGCGGCACCCCCCCCTCGGGCGCCGCGCCCCGTCCCCCGTGTGCCCGGGCGGCCAGGGTCCTACTCGGCGGCCGTCACCGGCGGCAGCGCGCCGGTCCGCGCGGCCTGCGCGTACCAGTGGGCGCTCGACTTCGGCGTACGGGCCAGCGTCGCGTAGTCCACGTACACCGCGCCGAAGCGCTTCTCGTAGCCGTACGCCCACTCGAAGTTGTCCATCAGGGACCACAGGAAGTAGCCGCGGACGTCCGCGCCGTCGGTGATCGCGCGGCGCACCGCGGACAGGTGGCCGTGCAGGTACGCGACGCGCTCCGGGTCGTGCACCCGGCCGTCCGGGTCCGGCTTGTCGTCGTAGGCGGCGCCGTTCTCCGTCACGTACAGCGGCAGGCCCGGGGCCTCCCGCGTGTAGCGCATGATCAGGTCGTGCAGGCCCGTCGGGTCGATGGTCCAGCCCATCTCCGTGCGCTCGCCCGGGGTCTGGTGGAAGGCGACGTCGTCCGCGCCCGGCCAGGGGGAGTACGAGCTGGCGCCGTGGCCGTCCGCGCGGTTGCCCTCGACGGCCGAGTCGGCGGCCGATACCAGCGTCGGGGTGTAGTAGTTGAGGCCGAGCGCGTCCAGCGGCTGGTGGATCGCCGCGAGGTCGCCGTCCTGGACGTACGACCAGTCCGTGATCGGGGCGGTGGCCGTGAGCAGGGTCTCGGGGTAGGCGCCGTGCAGCATCGGGCCGTGGAAGACGCCGTTGGCGAGGTCGTCGATGTGGCGGGCCGCCGCCAGATCCCCCGGCTCCTGCGACAGCGGCCGGACCACCGACGAGTTCAGGCTCACCGCGACCGAGTTGCGGGCGGGCATGACCGACCGGAGGGCCTTGGCGCCGAGCCCGTGGGCCAGGTTCAGGTGGTGGGCCGCCCTCAGCGACGCCTCCGCGTCGGTGCGGCCGGGGGCGTGCACGCCGGAGCCGTACCCCAGGAAGGCGCTGCACCACGGCTCGTTGAGGGTGATCCACTGCTCGACGCGGTCGCCCAGCGCCGCGCCGACGATCTGCGCGTACTCGGCGAAGCGCAGCGCGGTGTCGCGCTCCGGCCAGCCGCCCGCGTCCTCCAGCTCCTGCGGCAGGTCCCAGTGGTAGAGGGTGATCGCGGGCTTGATGTCATGGGCGAGGAGCTCGTCCACGAGCCGCCGGTAGAAGTCCAGGCCGCGCTGCACGGCGGGGCCGCGCCCGGTCGGCTGCACCCGGGACCACGAGATCGAGAAGCGGTACGCGCCCAGGCCCAGGTCCGCCATCAGCGCCACGTCGTCGCGATAGCGGTGGTAGTGGTCGACGGCCACGTCGCCGGTCTCACCGCCCGCCGTCTTGCCGGGCGTATGGCTGAAGGTGTCCCAGATCGAGGGGGTGCGGCCGTCCTCCCGCACCGCCCCCTCGATCTGGTACGCGGAGGTCGCGGCGCCCCAGAGGAAGGCCGGGGGGAAGGTCACGGGGGTAACGGGCTCAGACATGGAAGCGCTCCCATAAGGGGTCGAGGAGACCGACGGAACGGAAGTAGGGGAGAAAAGGAACAGGGAGAAGGGGGAGGGGAGAAGGGGGCCGGGGCGACGGTGACCCGGCCCCGAAGGGCCCCGGTGCGGCCCGTCAGCCCTTGATCGCGCCCTGCATGATGCCGCCCACGATCTGCTTGCCGAACAGCAGGAAGGCGATGAGCAGCGGCAACGTGCCGAGCAGCGCGCCCGCCATGATCACCGACTGGTCGGGGATGTAGCCGGTGCCGAGGCCGTTCAGGGCGACCTGGACGGTGGGGTTCTGCTGGTTGAGCGCGATGATCGGCCAGAGGAAGTCGTTCCACGCCATCACGAAGGTCAGCAGCCCGAGCACCGCCATCGCCGGCCGCGCCGCCGGGAAGACCACGTGCCACACGACGCGCAGACTGCTCGCTCCGTCGACCCGCGCGGCCTCGATCAGCTCGGTGGGCAGTGCCTGCACCAGGTACTGCCGCATGAAGAACGTGCCGAAGGCGCTCACGAGGGTGGGCAGGATGACCGTCTGCAGCTGGTTGGACCAGCCCAGGTCGCTCATCCACAGATAGAGGGGGACCACGGCGAGCTGCGGCGGGATCATCATCGTGCCGATGGTGAGCAGCAGCAGGGTGCTGGAGAACTTGAACCGCAGCTTGGCGAAGGCGAACCCGGCGAGCGTGGAGAACAGGACCGTACCGAAGGTGATGGTCCCGGCGACGATCACGGAGTTGACCATCGCGGTGCCGAGCCCGGCCTGGTCCCAGGCGGTCTGGAGGTTCTTGAACAGGTTCCCGCCGAACCACAGCGGCGGTGGTGTCTGGGCGAGCCGCTCGTTGTTGCGGGAGGCCGCGATCGCGGTCCACAGCAGCGGCGCCAGCGAGACCAGCGCGAGAACCGTCAGGACGACATAGGTGGCCGGGCCCGCGTGCAGCTGCTTGCCCGCGCCGAGCACACGGCGCCGTACGGGCCTCCCGCCGTCCGCGTGGCTCCCCTGCGCCTCGGGGAGCGTCAGTTCACTTGTGGTCATTGGGATTTCCTCAGCCGTCGGGTGATCAGCAGATTGATCGCGGCGACGATCAGCAGGATCAGGAACATCGTCCAGGCGATCGCGGACGCCTTACCGAGGTTGCCGATGCCCCAGCCCTGGTCGTACATGTACAGGCCGAGCGTCTGGTACTGGTGCGCGGAGCCGCCCTTCGAGCCGCTCACCCCGCCGAACAGCAGGGGCTCGCCGAAGAGCTGGGTCGCGCCGATCGTCGAGACCACCACGGTGAACAGGATCGTCGGCCGGAGCATCGGGACCGTCACATGGCGGAACTGCTGCCAGCGGCCCGCCCCGTCGAGCGCGGCCGACTCGTACAGATCGGTGGGGATCGCCTGCATCGCCGCCAGATAGATCAGCGCGTTGTAGCCGGTCCACCGCCAGATCACGATCGAGGAGACGGCGAACTGACCGCCCCAGTCGGACTCGCGCCAGTTGATCGGGTCGATCCCGACGAAGTGCAGCAGCCAGTTGATCATGCCGCCGTCCCACGAGTACAGCAGCGTGAAGACCAGCGTCGCCGCCGCCACCGAGGTGGCGTACGGGGTGAGCATCACGACTCGCCACACGGTCGAGCCGCGCAGCCGGTAGTTGAGCAGATGCGCGATCCCGATCGCCATCAGCAGCTGCGGAACCGTGGAGATCACACCGATGGTGAAGGTGTTCTCCAGGGCGTTCCAGAAGAACTCCGAGGACAGCAGGTTCTTGTAGTTGTCCAGGCCCACCCAGGTCTGGTGGTCCAGGCCGGACAACTGCACGTTGTGCAGCGAGTACCAGGCCGTGTACAGCAGCGGCACGAGCCCGAAGGCCCCGAAGACGATGAAGAAGGGGGCGATGAACGCGTACGGCGACGCCTTCATGTCCCAGCGGTACAGCCGGCTGCGCCACGAGCTCGGGCCCGGGGGCGGCGTACCGCGACCGTGAGCGCGGCGGGCCGCGCCCGGCTGGTCACCGGGCGCGGCGTCGGCGCTCGACGCGGTCTGCGCGAGAGCCTGCTTGGAGCTGGTCACTGGCCGAGCACGTCCTTGATCTCCGACTTGGCCGCGTTCCAGCCCTGGTCGGGCGTCTTGCCCTTCTGCTCGACCTGGAGGATGCCGACGTCGGTGATGGCCGTGCCGATCGGCTGGTCCTTGACACCGAATATCTGCGTCGGGATGGTCTTCGCCGAGTCGGAGAAGATCTGGGTGATCGGCGCGTCGGAGAAGTACGCCGTGGTGGCGGCCTGCGGCTTCAGCGCCGAGTACGCCGACGGGGTCGACGGGAAGCTCGCCTGCTTGCCGAAGACCTTCGCCTGCTGCTCCGGGGCGGTCAGCCACTTCGCCAGCGCGACGGCCTCCTTCTGGTGCTTGGTCGCCGTCGGCACGCCGATGAACGAACCGCCCCAGTTGGCCGCGGTCGGCGCCGCCGCCACGTCCCACTTGCCCTTGCCCGAGTCACCGGACTTCTCCTGGATGTAGCCCATCATCCAGGCCGGGCAGGCCACCGTGGCGAACGAGCCCTTGGCGAAGCCCTGGTCCCACGTCGGGTCGAACTGCTTCAGCTTCGCCGACATGTCGCTGGTCGCCACCGACATCGCGGCGTTCCAGGCCGTCTTCACGCCCGAGGACTTGTCCCAGATGACGTTGCCGTCCTTGTCGTAGTACCGCTCGCTCTCGCCTCCGAGCGCCGCGTTGTAGACCGAGGAGGCGGAGTCCACGAACTTGGTGCCGCTCGGCGCCTTCTTCATGTAGTCCTTGCCGACGGCGACGTACTTGGACCAGTTGCCCTTCCACTGCTCGGCGAGCTTGGTGCGGTCCGTCTCCAGACCGGCCTTCTCGAACAGGTCCTTGCGGTAGCAGATCGCCATCGGGCCGATGTCGGTGCCGAGCCCGATCAGCTTGCCGTCCTTGGTGGTGGCCTGGGCGTTCTTCCAGTCCAGCCACTGGGACTTGTCGACGTCCTTGCCGAGGTCGACGAACTTGTCGGCCTGGGTCTGGACGGCCTCGGTGATGTTGCCGACCTCGATCGCCTGGATGTCGTCGGTGCCCGAGCCGGCCTGGAGGCGGGTCAGGGTCTTCGGCCAGTAGACGTCGGTACGGGTGGTGACGTTCTCCTTGATGGAGATGTCGGGGTGGAGCTTCATGTACTCGTCGTAGAGGCCGGCCTGCTTGTAGCCGAAGACGCCGAAGGTCCCGATGGTCAGAGTGGTCTTACCCTTGCCATTGCCGCCGTCGGAGTTCGACGAGCCGTCGTCCGAGTCGTTGGCGCAGCCGGCCAGCAGCCCTGTGGTCAGCGCGGCGACGGCCGCGAGGGCCCCCAGCCTGCGGGACCGACGGGTACTCGTGCGCATTGAGTCCTCCTGTTGCCTGACGTGCCGACCCCCCGGCCAACTGCTCTGTTGGGCCCGTTGGTTCTCGCTGCGGCTCGGGCGGGGAACGTGCGGGATGTGTATGTGTCAGGTACTGTGGGAGCGCTCCCACAGGTGATGTGTTGAAGAGTCGTCGGTTCGCGCGGGGGTGTCAAGGGTGGGAGCGCGGAGATATGCGTTCAGTTATCGGCCCGTTAGCTAACTCCGGGGCCGGAGTCGGGGACCGCCCCGGGACGGGTGTGATGGCTCGTGTCAGTGTGCCCGCCCGGTGCGGGAGGATGAAGTCCGGGGGGACCGGCACCCCGCGCCGGGACTCCCGTCCATGAACACGACTGTTAGATTCCAGGCCAGTCGCGGAGCGCGCGGTGTCGACGGGAGGCGGACCATGGCAAGCCACGGAGCGCGGGGCCGGGGTGGCGGCCGGCCGACCTTGGAAGAGGTCGCCGCGCGCGCCGGAGTGGGCCGCGGCACGGTCTCCCGGGTGATCAACGGCTCCCCGCGGGTCAGTGACGCGACCCGCGCCGCCGTCGAGGCGGCGGTCGCGGAGCTCGGCTACGTCCCGAACACGGCGGCCCGCGCCCTGGCCGCCAACCGCACGGACGCCATCGCCCTGGTCGTCCCCGAGCCGGAGACCCGCTTCTTCGCCGAGCCGTACTTCTCCGACATGCTGCGCGGTGTCGGCGCGGAGCTCTCGGACACCGAGATGCAGCTGCTGCTGATCTTCGCGGGCAGCGACCGGGAGCGGCAGCGGCTGGCCCAGTACCTGGCGGCGCATCGGGTGGACGGCGTCCTGCTCGTCTCGGTCCACGCGGACGACCCGCTCCCCGACCTCCTCTCCCAGCTGGAGATCCCGGCGGTGATCAGCGGTCGCCGCTCGGCGGACGAGACGCTGCCGTCGGTGGACTCGGACAACTACGGCGGGGGCCGCGCGGCGGTCGAGCACCTGATGGCCCAGGGGCGGCGCAAGGTGGTCCACCTCGCCGGACGCCTCGACGTCTACGGTGCCCAGCGCCGTGTGGACGGCTACCGTCAGGCCCTGCTCGACGCCGGCCAGGAGGTGGACGACCGGCTGATCGTCCCCGGTGACTTCACCGAGGAGGGCGGTCGCCGTGCGATGAGCCTGCTGCTGGAGCGCTGCCCCGACCTCGACGCGGTCTTCGCCGGCTCCGACGTCATGGCGGCGGGCGCCCGCCAGGTGCTCCGCGAGGCGGGCCGCCGCATACCCGACGACGTGGCGCTGATCGGCTACGACGACTCCGCCATCGCCCGCCACATGGACCCGCCGCTGACGAGCGTCCGCCAGCCGATCGAGGAGATGGGCCGCGCGATGATCGACCTGCTGCTCGGCGAGATCGCGGACCGGCGTCCGGCGGTGTCACGGGGCCTGGAGAAGCGGCAACTCGTCCTGCCGGCGGAGCTGGTGGTGCGCGCCTCCTCCTGAGGACCGTGCCGCGGTGCGGCCGGCGGACCCCCGCCGCGCCGCGGGGACCGGCCGGCGGCCCGCCCGCCGGCCGCCGGTAGGGCAGGCTGGTGACCATGGTCCTGCATCCTTTGCTCGGAGTCGGTGAAGTGTCCGCGGTGGAGCCGTATCTGGGCCGCGTCGGCGAGGTGTTCAGGGCATTCCGGGGGCAGGACTCGGGGTGTGTGTCGTACGGGGTGCGGCTGCTCGACGGCGCTCGCTGGTTCGTCAAGGAAGCGGTCAACGACCGGGCCCGTCGTTCACTCGAACGAGGATGGGCGTTTCACCGCGCCGTCCGGCACCCGGCGATCGTCCCCCAGGTGCACCGGATCGCCGTCGGCGACAGCTGGGCGGTGGTGATGCCCTGGCGGGAGGGCGAGGTGCTGTACCACGCGACCGCGGCCGGGCACCGGGACCGTACGAGCCCGGACAGTCCGGCGGCCCGCTTCCGGGCCCTGCCGGTGGCTCGCGTGCTGGCCGCCTTCGACCGGGTCCTGGACGCGCACCTCGCGGTGGAGGCCGCGGGGCATGTCGCGGTGGACTTCTACGACGGGGCGCTGCTGTACGACTTCGCGGCCGATGTGGCCCATCTGGTCGACCTCGACGAGTACCGTCCGGGCCCCTTCGTGGTGGAGGAGGAGCGCCTGCCGGGCTCGCGGCGTTTCATGGCCCCGGAGGAGTTCGTGCGCGGGGCGGTCGTGGACACCCGGACCACCGTCTCCACGCTCGGCCGTACCGCCCGGCTGCTGCTGGACGGGGGAGACGAGGAGCGCGCCTGGCGCGGTACGCCGCAGCAGCTGGCGGTCGTGGCGCGCGCCACGTTCCCCGATCCGGACGACCGCTTCGCCGACGTCCACCGTTTCGCGGCGGCCTGGCGGGCGGCCGACCCGCGCGGGGACGCATGAGGCCGGGGCGCCGGACCGTGCCGCCCGGCTCCGGGAACGCAGTCAGCCGGTGACCTGTCGATCAGGTCACCGGCTGACTGTTCAGGGTGAGTGACGGGACTTGAACCCGCGACATCCTGGACCACAACCAGGTGCTCTACCAGCTGAGCTACACCCACCACGACCGGTCCTTGGGTTTCCCCGACCGGCCGAGAAAAAGTGTACAGGGTCCGAAGGGGTGCTCGCGCACGGCTTTTGCGGGGGCCCGGGAGGGGCCCCGTCGCAGGGCTATTCCGCGGGCAGGACGTGCTTCGCCGCGATGGTGCGGGCGGTGTCCGAGTCGGGGCCGGGCTGCGGGACGAAGATCGCCTCGCGGTAGTAGCGGAGCTCGGCGATGGACTCGCGGATGTCGGCCAGGGCGCGGTGGTTGCCGTTCTTCTCCGGGCTGTTGAAGTACGCCCGCGGGTACCAGCGGCGCGCCAGCTCCTTGATGGAGGAGACGTCCACGATCCGGTAGTGGAGGTAGTCCTCCAGGGTCGGCATGTCGCGGAGGAGGAAGCCGCGGTCCGTACCCACCGAGTTGCCGCACAGCGGGGCCTTGCCCGGCTCCTTGACGTGCTCACGTACGTAGGAGAGGACCTGCTCCTCCGCGTCCGCCAGGGTCGTGCCCGCGGCGAGCTCGGAGAGCAGACCGGAGGTGGTGTGCATCTGGCGCACCACGTCCGGCATCGTCTCCAGCGCCGCGTCCGGCGGGCGGATCACGATGTCCACGCCTTCGCCGAGCACGTTCAGCTCCGAGTCGGTGACCAGCGCGGCCACCTCGATGAGCGCGTCGTCCGACAGCGAGAGCCCGGTCATCTCGCAGTCGATCCACACCATGCGATCGTTCATACGTCTCACCCTACGGCCCGCTCCGGCCGGGTGGACCCGCCCGTGCCTGCTCGCCCGCACCGAAAAGCGCGGGCCGCCGCGGCGACCGCGCTCCGCCCGGCGGGCGGACGGGAGGCGGACGGCCCCCGAAGGGCAGGTGTACGGCGTCCGGAGCGCGGGCGCACGGAAGAGGGCCCGCACCCGAAGGCACGGACCCCTCCCGTCACCTACGTCCCCGCCGGCGCTCGGCTAGGGCGCGCTGCGCTGACCGGGCAGGCTGGGCCTGCCTCCCGCGTACAGCTCCTGGCCGTGCTTGCCCGGGTCGGGGCCCAGCGCCGCGGCCGACGCGGCCGGGCCCAGGGCGCCGGCCGCCGCCGTACGGCGCGTCTGCATCGGGACCGGGCTGTCCTGGTGCACGACCGGTGGCGGCCCGAGCGGTCCCGCCGCGCCGTCCACGTCCGACGGGCGTTCGGTCTGCGGCCTGCGGGCGCGGTACGCCGCCCGGTACGCGGCCGGGGACGAGCCGAGCTGGCGTCGGAAGTGACCCCGCAGCGCGACCGGCGAGCGGAATCCGCAGCGCCCGGCGACCTCGTCGACCGAGTAGTCGGAGGTCTCCAGGAGGCGCTGCGCCTGCAGGACGCGCTGAGTGATCAGCCACTGCAGGGGCGCGCTCCCGGTGAGCGAGCGGAACCGGCGGTCGAAGGTGCGGCGGCTCATGTACGCACGGGCCGCCAGCGTCTCGACGTCGAACTGCTCGTGGAGGTGCTCCAGCGCCCAGGCGACGACCTCCGCGAGGGGGTCGGCGCCGATCTCCTCGGGTAAAGACCTGTCGAGGTAGCGCTCCTGCCCGCCGCTCCGACGCGGCGGGACCACCAGACGCCGGGCCAGCGCGCCCGCCGCCTCGTTGCCGTGGTCCGTCCGCACGATGTGGAGACAGAGGTCGATTCCGGCCGCCGTGCCCGCCGACGTCAGGACGTCTCCGTCGTCCACGAAGAGTTCCCGTGGATCCACGTGCACCGACGGGTAGCGCTTGGCCAGCGTCGGCGCGTACATCCAGTGGGTCGTGGCGGGCCGTCCGTCCAGCAGGCCGGCCGCCGCCAGGACGAAGGCCCCGGTGCACAGCCCGACGATGCGGGCGCCCTCCTCGTGCGCTCGCCGCAGTGCGTCGAGCGCCTCCTCCGGTGGTGGCGAGGTGATCGACCGCCAGGCGGGCACGACGACCGTGCCTGCCCGGGAGATCGCTTCCAGGCCATGTGGTGCGGTGAGTTCCAGGCCCCCTGTGGTCCGCAGTGGGCCTTCCTCGCCCGCGCTCACCAGAAGTCGGTAGCGCGGTACGCCGGCGTCCTGGCGGTCAATCCCGAACACCGACAGCGGTATGGAACTCTCGAAGATGGGGCCGCCGCTGAACAGCAGCACCGCGACGATCTCCTTGCGGCGTCGCCCGGAAAGCTTCCGGGCCGCGGCTTCCGGCGCGGCAGTGGAGTCGTGGCTCATCCTGCTAAGCCCCCCTCGGTGGTCGCGGCTCCTCGGTTGTGTCGCTCCTGCACGTTTCCCCTCGGTCCTGCACGAGTCCCCCGCCGTAAGACAAGATCGAATCTACTGTGTCGCGTAGCGCCAAGGTGACCAGTTCGGTACTCCGCAGAATGTCGACATGGCAACTTGGCGTAAAGCATTCGATCACGAAGCGTTGCACTCGTGGGCCGTGCAGGGAAGTGCGCCTCGTGGCAGTGGCCAATCCACGTAGGGTGCGCGAGCCGCCCAGGACCCTTTCGGTGCAGGTCGAACGGGGGTTGGGGGGTCGTTCGGGCAAGGGAGGGGCAGTTCCCAGAAGTTGGCTGAAAAGTACCGGGGGCGTGCGCACAAACCGGTCAGTCAACCGGCTTGTTTCCCGTACCGCGCCGACCACCTCTGTGCGCCCCGGTGCCACTCCAGCCGCGCAGATCGGCCACCGTGCCCGTTCCGCTCCTGCCCCGCGGATCGGGCATCACGCCCGGCCGGACCCCGCCGAGCGGGCGGTCCGGCCGCTCCGGGATCCCGCCGTCGCGCGGTTCGGCCACGGTGGCCGACCCGGTCCTGCCGTGCCGGCCGCGCGATGCGGACCGTTCCCCGGCGGGCCGCGCGTCCCGTTCCGCGGCGCGCAGCCGTGCCGCGCCCCGCTCGGACTGTCTCATCAGCAGCCGGCAGGCGCCGGTCACGGCGGCCAGCCCCAGGGCGGTCCCGGTCGCACCCGCGAGCGAGGCGCCGAACCAGACGAGGATCACGGGGACCAGGACACAGCTGAAGGCGGCCCAGCGCACCACGGCGCTCGCCGTGTCCGGCACCGGCGGTGCCGGGGAGCGCGCCCCGGGGGAGGGGCGGGGCGCGATCTCGGGTCCGGGCACGCTCTGCTCCCTAGTGCTCCAGTGCTCCCCATGGCGAGCGGCGCGGTCCGGGGGCCGGCCGTCCGCTCTCCATGCTGTCCGTGGCGATGGCTCTCCTGTTCAACGCGTGTTCGACCGGCCGGTCACTGCCCGGTATGGGCGCCTCGTCCCGGGAGATCGTGGCCGTACCACGAGAAAAGTCCCCGTCGCCGGGTGAACCCTGCGCAAACCGCCTGTACGGGGCAGCAACCATTGCGTTACGGGCGCCTCTCATGCATGCTCCGGGGAACGCTCGCACAGCGCGCGCGGGATCTGGGCAGAGGAGGCGTGCCGCCGTACCCTTGGGGGTATGGGGTTGGGAAGATGATTCCCGGACACTGCTCTGCCGCACGTCGTCCCCACCACGAGGATCCAAACGCCGAGATACCCATGGCCGGTCACGAATTCTTCGATCCCGCGAACCGCAAGCGCCCGCTCGCCGACCCCACGGCGGCCGAGCCCCTGGCGGCGGAAGAACCCCGCCAGTCCTGCGATCCCGCCTTCAAGCACGGTGTCGTCGTCGGCTTCGACGGTTCGACGTCCAGTGAGCGCGCCCTCGCCTACGCGATCGGCATGGCTCACCGCTCCGGCTCCGGCCTGATCATCGTGCACGTCGCCAACCGGCTGCCGACCACCGTGTGGGCGGGCTGCGAGCCACCGGTCTTCGTCGACGTGCCGGACCACCGCACCGAGGTGCTGGGTCTGGAGTTGGCCTGCGCCGAGTATCTGGCCGAGGTGCCGTGGATCCTCGTCGAGCGCGGCGGTGACATCTGTCACGAACTCGAAGAGGTGGGCCGGGAGTACGAGGCGGACGCCATCGTGGTCGGCTCCACGCACGGCATCGTCGGGCGCATCTTCGGCTCGGTGGCCGGCCGGCTCGCCAAGCGCGCGCAGCGCCCCGTCGTCGTCATTCCGTAACTCGCCGTCGTCCCAGGTGAGATGAGCCCCGGGACAGTGCGGTGCTCCTGCTGTGCAGCGTGAAACTACCCGCGCGTAGAGGTGTTTGTGCCCTTGTGAAGGGCATATATCGCTCACCGCACAACTGCACATGTATGAAGGGAGCCCGCCGTGGACAACGACGTCTCTGCGGGAAGCACCACCACGATCGTCGGCCGACTCGCCCTGGGAATCACCCTGTTGGCCTTCGGCCTCGGGTCCACCGACGTGATCGACGGCGTGACGGCGGCTGACGCCGTATCACTGGCCCACTACGTAGGCGGCGTTGCGCTCTTCGTCGCCGGTCTGCTGGCCTTCCGTGACCGCGACGCGGCGAACGGCACGGCCTTCTCGGCGCTCGGCGCCCTGTGGTTCACCTGGGCCGTCTCGGCCGGGAACCAGATCTCCGACAACGCCGCGGGACTCTTCCTGCTCCTGTTCGCCCTGGTGGCGCTCTCCTTGACGCTCGCCGGCGGCGACACGCTCGGCCAGGGCACCTACGGACTGTTCTTCGTCTCCCTGCTGCTCCTCGCCGTCGCCCGGTTCGCGGACAGCGGCAGCCTCACCAAGGCGGGCGGCTGGTTCGCCGTGGCGGCAGGGGCGGTCGCCTGGTACGCCGCCACCGCGGCCCTCGCCCACTGGCCCACCACGCTTCCGCGACGCGCCGCCGGCCGGGGGGTGACGGCCACCGGCTGAGCCAGGCGCGGGCCGGGGTTTTGGGCGGCTCCGGCCCTTGGAAGAACGATCCCTGTGCGCGGGTGGCACGCACAGGGATCGTTCATGTCCGGTCGTCGGCGGGGGAGTTGACGGCGGGTCTACTCGACGGTGACCGACTTCGCCAGGTTCCGCGGCTTGTCGATGTCCCGGCCCAGGGCCAGCGCCGTGTGGTAGGCGAGGAGCTGGAGCGGGATGCCCATGAGGATCGGGTCGAGCTCGTCCTCGTTCTTCGGCACCACGATCGTCTGGTCGGCCTTCTCCTGCTCCTGGTGTGCCACGGCGAGGATCTTGCCGCTGCGGGCCTTGATCTCCTCCAGGGCGGCGCGGTTCTTCTCCAGGAGGTCGTCGTCGGGGACGATCGCGACCGTCGGCAGGGCGGGCTCGATGAGTGCCAGCGGGCCGTGCTTCAGCTCGGAGGCCGGGTAGGCCTCGGCGTGGATGTAGGAGACCTCCTTGAGCTTCAGGGAGGCCTCGCGGGCCACCGGGTAGCCCCGGACGCGACCGATGAAGAGCATCGAGCGGGCCTCGGCGTACTCCTCGGCCAGCTTCTTGATCTCGTCCTCCTGTTCGAGGATCTCGGAGATCTGGGCGGGCAGCTTGCGCAGGCCCTCGATGATCCGCTTGCCGTCGCGCACGGACAGGTCACGGGTGCGGCCGAGGTGCAGCGCGAGCAGCGCGAAGGCGACGGTGGTGTTCGTGAAGCACTTGGTGGACACCACGCAGACCTCGGGACCCGCGTGGACGTACATGCCGCCGTCCGCCTCGCGGGCGATGGCGCTGCCCACGACGTTGACGACGCCGAGGACCCGGGCGCCCTTGCGCTTCAGCTCCTGGACGGCCGCCAGCACGTCGTACGTCTCACCGGACTGGGAGACCGCGACGTACAGCGTGTCGGGGTCGACGACGGCGTTGCGGTAGCGGAACTCGGAGGCGGGCTCGGCGTCCGCGGGGATGCGGGCGAGCTCCTCGATCATCTGGGCGCCGATCATGCCCGCGTGGTACGAGGTGCCGCAGCCGAGGATCTTCACGCGGCGGATCTGGCGCGCCTCGCGGGCGTCCAGGTTCAGGCCGCCGAGGTGCACGGTGGAGAACCGGTCGTCGATGCGGCCGCGCAGCACGCGGTCCACGGCGTCGGCCTGCTCGTGGATCTCCTTGTGCATGTAGGTGTCGTGGCCGCCCATGTCGTACGAGGCCGCCTCCCACTCCACGGTGGTCGGCTCGGCCGTCGTGCGGGTGCCTTCGGTGGTGTACGTGCGGAAGTCGTCCGCCTTGAGGGTGGCCATCTCGCCGTCGTCCAGCGTCACTATCTGCCGGGTGTGGGTGACCAGGGCGGCGATGTCCGATGCGACGAACATCTCCTTCTCGCCGATGCCGAGCACGACCGGGGAGCCGTTGCGGGCCACCACGATGCGGTCGGAGAAGTCGGCGTGCATCACCGCGATGCCGTAGGTGCCCTCGATCACCCGGAGGGTCTCGCGGACCTTGTCCTCCAGCTTCTCGGCCTGCGAGCGGGCGATGAGGTGGGTGAGGACCTCGGTGTCGGTCTCGGAGAGGAACTCCACGCCGTCCGCTTCGAGCTTCCGGCGCAGGTCGGCGGCGTTGTCGATGATGCCGTTGTGGACGACCGCGACCTTGTTGTCGGCGGACATGTGCGGGTGCGCGTTCACGTCGGAGGGGGCGCCGTGGGTGGCCCAGCGGGTGTGCGCGATGCCGGTGGTGCCCTTGAAGCGTGCGGGGACCTTGGCCTCCAGGTCGCGGACCCGGCCCTTGGCCTTGACCATCTTCAGGCCGGCCGACTTGGGGGTCGTGACGACTATGCCCGCGGAGTCGTAGCCGCGGTACTCCAGGCGCTGGAGGCCTTCGAGCAGCAGCGGCGCCACGTCACGCCTGCCGATGTATCCGACGATTCCGCACATACAGGAGTACCTCTGTCCCTCGGTCGTTCAGTTCTGTTCTCGCCCGGCACTCAGCCGTAGACGATGCGGCGCAGCTGGCGGAGGGTGAGCTCCGGCGGCGCGACCGCGCGGTACTGCAGATCCGCCTCGATCCGTTCGAAGATCGACGCGTTCACCAGGCCCTGGCCCTGGAGCTCGCGGTGGCGGCGACGGACGTACTCCTCGGTCGTCTCGTCGAAGTAGGCGAGCACGTCCTGGACCACGCGCAGTGCCTCGCCCCGGTTCAGGGGCGTGGACCGCGTCAGATGATCAACAAGTTCGTCGTGCACCCGATGATCCTGGGGTACCGGAAGGCGATCCGCAAGAATCCTGCCCGATATCGGGCAGCACTGTGTTGAAACTCTTATGGTGGTCTGTTCGGAAGCTGTCCATCCTGTGTCTGGCGCCACGTCGATTGCCGGGAGCAACTTTCGAGCCATGGACACTCCACGTATGGGCGTACCGGAGCAGCTCGCCGAGCGCATGACCATGGCCGAGCAGCACGAGTACCTCCGCGCCAAGTTCTCCCGGCGCAACATGATCAGAGGCGGCGCCGTCACCCTCGGCGCCGTCGCGGGCGGTGCCTTCGTGCCGGGCGCCGTCGCACAGGCCGCGGTCCCCACCCAGCGGACGGCCGCGAGCACCGAGACGGTCGACGGCGCGCTCGTCGCCCCCTTCGGCCGCCACCTCGCCTACGGCAACGACCCGCGCACCGAGATCACGGTCTCCTGGCAGGTCCCGGCCGCGGTGAAGAAGCCGTACATCCGCATCGGCGCCCACCCGTGGGACCTCTCCCGCAAGATCGAGGCCGAGGTCCGCACCCTCCACACCCCGGCGGGCGTGGGAGCCAGCGGCGACCACACCCAGTACTACCTGCACGCCCAGCTCACCCGCCTGCGCCCCGGCAAGACCTACTACTACGGTGTCGGCCACGCGGGCTTCGACCCGGCCGAGCCCCACCTGCTGGGCACCCTCGGCACCTTCACCACCGCCCCCGCGCGCGCCGAGCCGTTCACCTTCACCGCCTTCGGCGACGAGGGCGTCGGCTACCACGGCCTCGCCAACGACGCCCTGCTGCTCGGCCAGAACCCGGCCTTCCACCTGCATGCCGGCGACATCGCGTACGCGGACCCGTCCGGCGCGGGCAAGAAGGAGGACACCGGCTTCGACTCGCGCATCTGGGACCAGTTCCTGGCCCAGACGGAGACGGTCGCCAAGCAGGTCCCGTGGATGCCGGCGTACGGCAACCACGACATGGAGGCCTGGTACTCGCCCAACGGCTACGGCGGCGAAGAGGCCCGCTGGAACCTCCCCGACAACGGTCCGGACGCGAAGAACCTCCCGGGCGTGTACTCCTTCGTCTACGGCAACACGGCGGTCATCTCGCTGGACGCCAACGACATCTCCTTCGAGATCCCGGCGAACCTGGGCATCTCCGGAGGAACCCAGACGAAGTGGCTGGAGCGGCAGCTCAAGACCTACCGGGCGTCGAAGGACATCGACTTCATCGTCGTCTTCTTCCACCACTGCGCGTACTGCACCTCCACGGCGCACGCCTCGGAGGGGGGCGTGCGCCAGGAGTGGGTGCCGCTGTTCGAGAAGTACACCGTGGACCTGGTCATCAACGGCCACAACCACCAGTACGAGCGCACCGACGTCATCAAGGCGGGCGAGGTCTCCAAGAAGCTGCCGATCGGCGGCACGGCGTACCCCGAGACCGACGGCGTCGTCTATGTCACGGCCGGTGCCGCGGGCCGCAGCCTCTACGCGTTCAGCGCCCCGCAGTCCTACGAGGGCCACGAGAACGAGGTCGACTCCGTCGCCTCGTTCATCAACCTCAAGGACGGCCGGCAGAACGAGACGGTGGCCTGGTCGCGCGTGCGCTACCTCGACTACTCGTTCCTGCGGGTCGACGTGACGCCCGCGCCCAAGGGCCGGACCGCGACCCTGAAGGTGCGGGGCATCGCGGAGACCGGGGAAGAGGTCGACCACTTCACGGTGGCCCGCCGGGCGCGCTGACGCACCGGTGGACGGCGGGCGGTCCTCACATGCGCCTGAGGACCGCCCGCTTGGCCAGCGAGAACTCCTCGTCCGTCAGCACCCCCGAGCTGTACAGCTCGCCGAGCTCGCGCAGCCGGCGCAGCAGCGCGTCGTGATCGGCCTCGTCCGCCGCGGGCCCGGGCGCCGCCGGTGACAGCTCCTTCGGCCGCGCGTCCGCCTCGGCGGGCGGTGCGGCCGGATGCGGCAGCCGCGCCTGCACCGCCGCCGCCACCAGCGCCATCAGCGGGTCCTTCTTGAAGCCCCACAGCTCCACGGAGTTGGGGTCGTACTTCGGCGGGGCCTTGGTCTCCGCGCCGCGCACGGTGAAGCGCAGACAGCCGTTCTCCAGGCCGACCGCGGGATGCCACTCGACGGCCGTGATGTCGCCCACGGCGAGCGTCCGGGCGCCGGCGGCGGCCTTCGCGTCCTCCGTCTTCCAGTTCCACTCCAGGCGTACGTGATCGCCGTCGAAGCCGGCGGTGCCGTCACCGGCGGAGGCGGACAGCGGCACCGCGGGGCCGGGGAGCAGATAGCCGTCGACCGGGCCGGCGGGCACCTGGTCGAGCAGCAGGGCGTTGCGGACCTCGTCGACGAAGTACTCGGCGACCCCGTAGCGGTCGGACTCGACGGTCAGCTGGTACGGGTCGTTGGGCTCCGTGAGCTTGCCGCCGGTCGCCTGGAGCAGCGGGTCGGCGCCGTCGCGCAGCCGCAACCTCAACCGCCCGCATTTCTTGCCCTGTTCGAAGGAGACGCCGGCCAGGGCGCCCAGGGGGACGGCCAGTTCACCCAGGGCCCTGCGGAGCAGGCTGACGTTCTTGTCGCGTCCGGGAGTCAGTCGCAGCGCGTCGCCGTCGAAGGCCCACGTGCCGTCCTTCTGGATGATTTCCGCCATGAGATGGATTGTTTCACCGGTGCTGCGGGAGAGTGGTCTTTACCAATTTGAAGGGAGCGCATGTGAGACAGCACCACAGAACGCCCCGCCTTCTCGGTACGCTGCTGCTCGTGGCGGCAGCCGGAATATCCCTCGTCGGCGCGGCACCCGCCGCGACCCCTCGTCCCCTCGGGCAGGTCGTCCCCGCCCCCGCCTCGGTCCACCCGGGCGGCTCCCCCTACCGCATCACCGGTGACACCCGCATCCGCGTCGACGACACGCGTGAGGCACGCCGGGTCGGCGAGTACCTCGCGGACATCCTGCGGCCCTCGACCGGCTACCGGCTCCCGGTCACCACGGACGGCGACAGCGGCATCCGCCTCCGGATCGGCTCGAAGCAGGCGGCCGGGTCCCAGGGCGGCGAGGGGTACCGGCTCGACAGCGGACCGTCCGGCGTCACCATCACCGCCGCCCGTCCCGCCGGTCTCTTCCACGGCGTCCAGACCCTGCGGCAACTGCTGCCGGCCGCCGTCGAGAAGGACTCCGTGCAGCGCGGCCCCTGGCTGGTCGCGGGCGGCACCATCGAGGACTCCCCGCGCTACGCCTACCGCGGCGCCATGCTCGACGTCTCCCGGCACTTCTTCACCGTCCCCCAGGTCAAGCGCTACATCGACGAACTGGCCCTCTACAAGGTCAACAAGCTCCATCTGCACCTGAGCGACGACCAGGGGTGGCGCATCGCCATCGACTCCTGGCCGCGCCTGGCCGAGTACGGCGGCTCCACGCAGGTCGGCGGCGGCACCGGCGGCCACTACACCAAGGACGACTACCGGGAGATCGTCCGGTACGCCGCCTCGCGCTATCTGGAGGTCGTCCCGGAGATCGACATGCCGGGGCACACCAACGCCGCCCTCGCCTCGTACGACCGGCTGAACTGCGACGGCGTCGCCCCGCCCCTGTACACCGGCACGGACGTCGGCTTCAGCTCGCTGTGCGTCGGCAAGCAGGTCACGTACGACTTCGTCGACGACGTCATCCGCGAACTGGCCGCGATCACGCCGGGCAAGTACCTCCACATCGGCGGGGACGAGGCCCACTCGACGAGCCACGCCGACTACGTGGCCTTCATGGACAAGGTGCAGCCCGTCGTCGCCAAGTACGGCAAGACGGTGGTCGGCTGGCACCAGCTGACCGGGGCGAACCCCGTGAAGGGGGCCATCGCGCAGTACTGGGGTCTCGACGACACCGGCGCGCAGGAGAAGGCCCAGGTCGCCCAGGCCGCGCGGAACGGCACGGGCCTCGTGCTGTCGCCCGCCGACCGGGTCTACCTCGACATGAAGTACACCGCGGACACCCCGCTCGGGCAGGACTGGGCGGGTCTGGTGGAGGTCAGGCGCTCCTACGACTGGAATCCCGGCGACTACCTTCCCGGCGCGCCCGCCTCGGCGATCCGGGGCGTCGAGGCACCGCTGTGGACGGAGACGATCGTGACCGGCGCCGACATCGACGTCATGGCGTTCCCGAGGCTGCCGGGCGTCGCCGAGCTCGGCTGGTCGCCGGCCTCGACGCACGACTGGGACGCCTACCGGGTGCGGCTCGCGGCGCAGGGCCCGCGCTGGGACGCGCTGGGCATCGGGTACTACCGGTCGCCGCAGGTGCCCTGGCCGGGCAACTGACGCACCGGGCCGGGCCGTCCGCGGCCGGCGGCACGACGAGATCGACGGGCGTCCCGGAGGACCGTACTCCGGGACGCCCGTCCGTCCGGCTCAGAACCCCGCGATGGGGTTCTTCAGGTTCCCGACCAGCTGGAGCGCGCCGGACGGGTCGGCCAGGTCCACCATCTGCCGGTTGTCGCGCAGCTGGAGCCGGTTGAGGCAGGACAGCGCGAACTCGGGCGCGAACAGGTCGTACTGCCGGAACTTGTCGGCGAGTTCGGGCGTCGCGTCCTGGTAGTCGCGCACGCACCCGGCGACCGTCCGCCAGAAGTCCTCCTCTTCCAGGACGCCCTCGGCGGCGAGGATCGCCGCGAGGAAGCGGAAGAAGCAGTCGAAGACGTCCGTGAACAGGGACAGCAGCTTCATGTCGTCCGGGACGTCGACCCGGATCCGCTCGACGGCGGGTGGCAGCACCGCGTCCGGGTCCATCACCGCGATCTCCTCGGCGATGTCCTTGTAGATCGCGCGCCGCACCGCGCCGTCCTCCATGACCAGGATGACGTTCTCGCCGTGCGGCATGTAGACCAGGTCGTACGCGTAGAAGCTGTGCAGCAGCGGGGTCAGGTAGGCGCGCAGGTAGCGGCGCAGCCACTCCACCGGGGTCAGCCCCGACCGCTCGATCAGCGCGCCCGCGAACGACGCACCCTCGTCGTCGACATGGAGGAGAGAGGCCATGGTGGCCAGGGTCTCGCCGTCCTGGAGCGAGGGCACCGGGCTCTCCCGCCACAGGGCGGCGAGCATCTTGCGGTACGGGGAGTAGCGGTCGGTGGCGGCCTCGTACTCCAGGTGCCGGTAGCCGACCGCGGCACGCTCGCGGATGATCGACACACCGGTGGACTTCAGCACCGGGTCGTTGTCGACGAGCTGCGCCAGCCAGTCGTTGATGGCCGGGGTGGCCTCCATGTAGGCGGCCGACAGGCCGCGCATGAAGCCCATGTTGAGGACCGACAGCGCGGTCTTCACATAGTGCTTGCCGGGGGCGCTGCGGTTGAAGAACGTCCGGATCGACTGCTGGGCGAGGTACTCGTCGTCGCCCTCGCCGAGGCAGACGAGGTGCCGCCGGGCGACCTCGGCGGCGAAGGTCACGGACAGCTTGTTCCACCACTGCCAGGGGTGGACGGGTATGAGCAGGTAGTCGTCGGGATCGAGGCCCTGCTCGGCGAGCGTGCGGGCGAACCGTTCGACGGTCCCGTCGCCCAGCTCCTCACGGACGAACGACTCGTAGTCGATGCCCACGCCCGCCGTGAAGGCGGCCCGGGAGCGGTGCGCGGCCAGCCACACCAGCCGGACGGCGCTCGCGGTCTCCGGCGCGTACGAGAGGTACTCGTGCACCCCGAAGCCGAGCCGCCCGTTGTTGGCGACGAAACAGGGGTGGCCCTCGGTCATCCCGGTCTCGATCGCCTGGAAGCCGGCGCGGGCCAGCTCGACGGAGGGGATCTGCGGCTTGGTGAGTTTGAAGCAGGTGCCCGAGAGCGTGGAGGAGATCTCCTCCAGGTAGACCGGCAGGACCTCGTCGCTCAGACCGAGGGACTCCTTCAGCTCGATGAAGAAGTCGAGTGCGGCGAGCGGCAGTTCCGTCCCGTCGCGGTGCCGGGTGACCGTCTCGGCGTCCACCTGCCAGTGGTCGAGCGAGCGGACGACGGCGGCGTAGCGGTAGCGGGTGAGGCCGTCGTCGCTGCGGACCTCGTAGCGGCCGTCGGGCAGCAGCTCGGGGCTGATCAACCGCTCGTGGGCGAACTCGGCGAGGGCCTTGCGGACGAGCAGCCGGTTGGCGCGGGCCCAGCGTTCGGGGGAGAGGTGGGCGACGGCGTCGGCGAGGGTCATGCGGACACCGCCTTCTCGAACTGCTCGCGGGTGCAGAAGCTCAGCAGCGCCTTCTTCTCCGGCTTCTGGATCTCGCGCTCGGGCACGAAGCCGACGGCCTCGTTGAGGGCGTGCACGGCCGTGTTGCGCACGTCGGGCTCGACGACGACGCGTACGGTCGCCGGATCGGCGAACAGGTGCCGCATCACGGCGGTGATCACGGCGCGGGTGAAGCCGTGCACGGGGGTGTCCGTCGGCGCGACCAGGAAGTGCATGCCGACGTCGCCCGGCCGCGGTTCGTACAGGCCGACGAGCTCGACGTGCGCCGGGTCGTAGCGCTCCATGAGGAAGACGGGCTCGCCGCCGCGCAGGCCGAGGAACGCGTCGTGGTGCTCGCTCGCCGCGATGGCCATGTACTCGCGCTCCACGTCCGGCAGTTTCGCCTCCTGCATCATCCAGAAGGCGGCCTTGGGGTGCGTGACCCACCGGTGCAGCAGTTCGGCGTCCTCGACCGGGTCGAGCGGGCGGACGGTGAAGGTCTCTTCGAGGGCGGTGCTCATACGGCGAACTCCTGGAACGCGATGGTCTTCTCGACCGGGTAGTACTCGGTGCCGAGCAGCTCCCGGATGATGGACGCGTTGCGGTACGCGCCCATGCCGAGGTCCGGCGACGTGATCGAATGCGTGTGGACGCCCGCGTTCTGCAGGAAGATCCCGCGTCCCGTGGTGTCGACGGCGTAGTTGCGGGCCACGTCGAAGTTGCCCCGCGTGTCGTAGCGAAGCCGGTCGCGGACCGGCTTCAGGAACTCCGGCTCGGCGTACTTGTAGCCGGTGGCCAGGATCAGGCCGGCGGAGTGCAGCTCGTAGTCCTTGCCCTGCTCCTCCTGGCGCAGGCCCAGGGTGTACGTGCCGTTCTCGTACCGGGCGCTGTCGAGCGAGGAGTTGGTGAGCAGGCGGGTGGGGACCGGGCCGCCGAGGTTCTTCTGGTACAGCAGGTCGAAGATCTCGTTGATCAGGTCGCCGTCGATGCCCTTGAACAGGCCCTTCTGCTCCGTCTGGAGGCGGTACCGGGTGGGCTCGGGCAGCGCGTGGAAGTAGTCGATGTACTCCGGGGAGGTCATCTCCAGAGTGAGCTTGGTGTATTCGAGGGGGAAGAAGCGCGGGGAGCGGGTGACCCAGTTCAGCTGGTAACCGTGGACGTCGATCTCGCTCAGCAGGTCGTAGTAGATCTCGGCGGCGGACTGTCCGCTGCCGACGAGCGTGATCGACTCCTTCGCCTGGAGCTCCTGCTTGTGCTGCATGTAGCGGGAGTTGTGGATGAAGTCGCCGCCGAGGTCCGCGCAGGCATCCGGGACGTGCGGCGGGGTGCCCGTGCCGAGGACCAGGTGCCGGGCGCGGAACGAGTCGCCCTCCTGGGTCCGCACGGCGTACAACCCGGCGCTCTCGTCGTACGTGACCTCGGCGACCGTGGTGTCGAAGCGGACGCTGCTCAGCTTGGACGCGGCCCAGCGGCAGTAGGCGTCGTACTCGACGCGCAGCGGGTAGAAGTTCTCGCGGATGTAGAACGAGTACAGACGGCCCGATTCCTTCAGGTAGTTGAGGAAGGAGTAGGGGGACGTCGGGTCGGCGAGGGTGACCAGGTCCGACATGAACGGGGTCTGGAGGTGGGCGCCCTCCAGGAACATCCCGGAGTGCCACTCGAAGTCCGCCTTGGACTCCAGGAAGACGCCGTCCAGTTCGGCGATCGGCTCGGTCAGGCAGGCGAGGCCGAGGTTGAAGGGACCGAGCCCGATCCCGACGAAGTCATGGACGCGGGTGGCTTCAGGAAGCGCGGTCAAGGGACTCTCCCAGGTACTGCTCGGCGTGGCCGGCGATCAGATCGAGGACGGCGGTGATGTCGTCCGCCGTGGTCTCGGGATTGAGCAACGTGAACTTCAGGTACTGGCGGGCGCCGACCTTGGTCCCCGCGACGACGGCGTCGCCGGAGGCGAACAGGGCCTTGCGGGCGTACAGGTTGGCGCGGTCGATGTCGGCCGGGTCGGTGACGGCGGCCGGGATGTGGCGGAAGACGAGGGTGGACAGCGACGGGCGGACGACGACGTCGAAGCGGGGGTCGGCCGCGAGGATCCGCCAGCCCTCCTCGGCCAGGTCGCACACCTCGTCGAAGAGCTCGCCGATGCCGTCGGCGCCCATCACGCGCAGCGTCATCCACAGCTTGAGGGCGTCGAAGCGGCGCGTGGTCTGCAGGGACTTGTCGACCTGGTTGGGGATGCGCTCCTGCACCATGCGGCGGGGGTTCAGGTATTCCGCGTGGTAGGTCGCGTGGCGCAGGGTGGCCGTGTCCCGGACCAGCAGGGCGGACGAACTCACGGGCTGGAAGAAGGACTTGTGGTAGTCGACCGTGACGGAGTCGGCGCGGTCGATGCCGTCGAGGCGGTCCCGGTTCTTCAGCGAGGTGAGCAGCCCGCAGCCGTACGCCGCGTCGACGTGCATCCAGACGCCGTACTGCGAGCACAGTTCGGCGATCTCGGGCAGCGGGTCGATGGAGCCGAAGTCGGTGGTGCCTGCGGTGGCGACGACGGCCATGGGGACGAGGCCGTCCCGCTTGCAGCGGTCCAGTTCGCGGGCGAGGGCGACCGTCTGCATGCGCTTGTCGTGGTCGACGGGGACCGAGACGACCGAGTCCGCGCCGAGGCCGAGGAGTTTGGCGGACTTCTTGACGCTGAAGTGGCTCACCTCGGAGGCGAAGATCCGCAGTTTCGCCGGGTTGTCGGACTTGGCCTCCTCACGGGCGAGGAGCAGTGCCTGGAGGTTGGACTGGCTGCCGCCGCTGGTGAAGACGCCGTCGGCGGCCGGGCCGAGGCCGACCCGTTCGTTCGTCCAGTCGATGAGCTTGCGCTCGATGAGCGTGCCGCCGGCCGACTGGTCCCAGGTGTCCAGGGAGGAGTTGACCGCGGAGAGGACCGCCTCGCCGAGCACGGCCGGGATGACGACCGGGCAGTTGAGGTGCGCGAGGTAGCGCGGGTGGTGGAAGTAGACCGCGTCGCGCAGGTAGACCTCTTCGAGCTCGTCGAGGACGGCCGTGGTGTCGTGCAGCGGGCGGTCCAGGTCGATGCGGTCGATGCGCGGGGCGAGGTCGTCGACGGCGATGCCGGTGAACGGGCGGTCTGCGGTGGCGAGTTTGGCCGCCACCCGCTCGATTCCCTCGGTCACGGAGCGGCGGTACCGATCCGCGGTCGTGTCATTGAGCAGGTGCGAGCGCATGTGGGGGTCCTCCGTGCGGGAGAGCGTCCGGGGCGGACGGAAGCGGGGACTGAACGGAAGCGGGACGGAGTCGCGACGTTCGACTTAGGTTAGCCTAACCTAACTTAACCGTGCGACCCCGCCCCGCCCCTGTCGTCCGTGGCGTTCACCTCTGCGCGAGACGGCGCCCGAGGCCCGGGGTGTGGATCCCGCAGGCGGCTGACGCCTCGTCGACAACCCTTGCGGGAGGGCTACTCGCCCTGTTCGCGCAGCTCTTCCTCGCTCAGCCCGCGCCGCCAGTAACCGACGAAGGTGACCTGCCTGCGGTCGATGCCGCGCTCGTGCACCAGATGGCGGCGCAACTCCTTCACCTGACCGGACTCGCCCGCGATCCATGCGTACGGGGCCCGGGCGGCGGGGAGTTGCGCGGCACGCAGAGCTTCGAGGGCGGAGGGCGTGCGGCCGCCTTCGGCGTCGTGGGAGGTCTCGCCGCGCACGAGCCAGGTGATCTCGGCGTCCGCCCGGGTCTCCAGGTCCTGGATGTCGCCCGGGTGATGGGCCTCCAGCCAGGCCCGCACGCGGACACCCGGGAGGAGGGACTCGATGATGGCGGAGGCGGCGGGGACCGCCGTCTCGTCGCCCCACAGGACCACCAGGTCGCAGTCCTCGGGCGGACGGAAGCGGATGGCGCGGTTGTCGCGGACGGCCGGCCCGAGCAGCAGCACACGGTCGCCGGCGGCCGCCGAGGACGCCCAGCGGGAGGCGGGGCCCGCCGGTGCGGCCGATCCCGGCTCCACGCCGTGCAGGACGAAGTCGATGTCGATCTCGTCGGGATTCCGCCGCAGCGCGCGCAGGGTGTACGAGCGCATCACCGCCCGTACGTCGTCGGGGAGGTCGCGCCAGCCCTGCCACCACCCGTCGCCCAGCTCCACGGGGACGACGGGCGCGGACTGGCCCGGGTGCGGCAGGAAGAGGGAGAGCGACTGGTCGCGCCCGTCGGAGTGGAACGCCCGCAGATCGTCGCCGGCGAAGGTGACACGGACCAGGGACGGGCCGAGCCGCCTCGTCCGTACCACCTGGAGGGAGAAGAAACGGAACGGGGCGGCTACGGCCGTCGTCATAAGGGCTCCTGAGTCGTCGTCAGGGGGCTGTTGTGGAGCCGTCGGGCTCAGGCGACCTTCTTGGCCTTCTCGATGGCCTCGGCGAGGTTGTCGAGGATCGGGGTGCACTTGTCGTACGACAGGATCGGCTCGGGCGTGCGCGCGATGACCTGGCCGGCCTTCACGGCGGGCAGCTTCTTCCAGGTGGCCTCGGTGATGTCGGCCGGCTGGATGGTCGATGTGCGGTCGTCCATGATGATGACGTCGGCCGGGTACTTGTCGACGGTCTCCCAGCTGAGGTTCTCGAACCAGCCGCCGCTCGCCTTCAGGGCCTCCGCGGAGGGCTCGACGATGTTCACGCCGAGCGCCTTGAAGTACTCCAGGTCGATGGAGAGGTTCGAGCCGGAGACGTAGAAGATGTCCTGGCTCGCGGAGCCGGCCAGCACCTTGATCTCGGGGCGGGCCTTGGCGGCCTTGCGCAGGCGCTCGGCGGCCGCCTCGAACTTCTTCTTCGCCTCGGTGATCTTCGCGGACTTCACGTCGGCGCCCAGCGACTCCGCGAGCGCCAGCATGCGCTCCAGCGGCTTGGGCATCTGGACGTCGTAGACGGAGATGCCGACGCTCGGGGCCAGCTTGAGGATCTTGTCCTTGGACTCCTCGGGCACGTACCAGAGGGTGCCGGCGCCGTCGAACATCGTCGAGATGAGGACGTCGGGCGCGAGACCCGCGTACTTCTCGATGTTGAACTGACCCCACTCGTTGCCGAGCACGGTCACCTTGCTGACGTCCATGTCGCCGGCCTGGACGTCGGCCTTGCCGTCCTTGGTCCTGGTCGGCCCGAAGACACCCTTGACCTCGATGCCGTAGTCGTACAGGGCGGCGGCGACACCGGTGAACGCGACGATGTTCGCCGGGATCTTGTCCGTCCTCACGGTCGTGCCCCGGTCGTCCTCGAAGGTCCAGGGGCCGGACTTGGCGGCGGCCTTCGTCGAGTCCGAGCCACCGTTCTTCTTGTCGTCGTCGCCGCAGGCGGCGAGCACGGCCCCGAGGCCGAGAGCGCCTCCGGCGGCGAGGATGCCGCGACGGGTGAGGTGGGTGGCACGGGCGTTGGACATGAGTGTGGCTGCTTTCGGCACGGGGCTGAGGGCCCGCCGGACAAGTTCGAAGGTAGGTTAGCCTAACCTCACCAATTGTCCAGGGGGCGGGTCGCGGGCCCGGGCGCGGAACTGTGCCGACGGGCCTTGCCCGGACCGCGTCTGACGGCCCGCCGGGCCACGCACACGACCCGCCGGGCTTGTGCGTCCGGTCCGCGCCAGGCGGCCCGCCGGGTTCCCGGCACCCGAGCCGCGCCCGGCGGGCCGCCGTTCAGGTCACCTCATCGGTCAGGCCTTGCCCTTGGTGACCACCCACCGGCCGTCGACCCAGTTGCCGACGGTCTCGTACCCGGAGCGGAACGAGCCGAGCCACTTCAGTGCGAGGTTCGCCTCCGCCGCGGACCTGACCGGCCGGTAGCTGTCCGCCTCGTCCGCGGGGCCACCCGTGGTGTTCTCGGCGACGTACGGGAAGGGGTAGACCGGGCGGGCCGCGGTGACGTTCCCGCTGCCGTCGACCGACTCGGTCGGCAGGCTGTCCGGCGCCCTGCCCTCGGTGACCCAGTCGACCAGGGCGGTCAGCGCGTCGAAGGAGTTCGGGCCCTGGCCGCCACCGCAGTGCGCGACGCCCGGGAGCAGGAACAGCCGGGCGAAGTCCTCGGTCGCCGCGACGGAACCCGTCGCCTTCTGCACCGCCCGGTAGTACGCCATGGTGCCGACGGCCGGGATGTGCTGATCGCCCAGGCCGTGCCACAGGATCAGCTTGCCGCCGGCCGCCTTGAACGCCCTGAGGTCGGGGTCGGTCGCGTCGTACATGCCCTCGCCGGCCCGCATGATCCTCTTGTACGAGGCCTCGGTGAACTCGACGTCCTTGTACGTCAGGGCCGGGCGCGGGCTGTCGTACACCTGGTAACGGATGGTCTCCCGGACGAAGTTCATGTCACCGGTGGTGCCGTCGGCCGTGGCCGGCACGATGATCCCGGCCCAGTTCAGCTCGGAGCCGCGCAGCTGGTACCCCGGGTACAGCAGCCTGCCGTGCTCGTCGGTCGGTCCCGCGTAGATCCTGCGCACGGTGGTGACCTGGTCATCGGTCAGGCAGTAGTCCGCGGCCGTGGACGCCTGTCCCACCCGGCACTTGATGGCGCCCGGGTCCCATGTGCAGCTCAGCGGGTCGGCGATGATGCCGTCGGTGGCGCCGCAGCCCTTGAGCACCGCCGTGTGCAGGGGTGCGAGGTCGGCCGTCGTGATCGTGGCCGGGCCGCCGTCGAGGAACACCGACTGCGCGGTCCAGGCGTGCGAGAAGGTGTTGAGCGCGGTGAAGTTGTTGGCCGGGGCGCCCGCGACGACGCCGTCGAAGTCGGTCGGGTAGCGCTGCGCCTCGGTCAGGGCCTGGTGGCCGCCCTGGGAGCAGCCGTCGAAGTACGCGTGGCCGGCGGGCCGTCCGTAGTAGGCGTTGACGACCGCCTTGGCCGCCTGGACGAGCAGGTGGTCGGACTTGTAGCCGAAATCGGCACGCAGGGTGGGGTCGGCGGAGAACAGTCCGCCGCCCTGGTAGTGGCCCTCGTCGCTGGAGGCGACGGCGAAGGCGCCGCCGGTCAGCGGGACGCAGCCGGTGGAGGCGGGGGCGCTGCCCGTGTTCACGCTCCCGCACAGCCCGCCGCAGCCGAGCTGGAGGTAGTCGCCCCGCCAGCCGGTCTCGGGCAGCCGGATCTCGAAGTGGATCTGCGGGGCGATGACGCCCTTCACGTCGCAGGCCGCCCAGGCGCCGAGGGTGTTGCTCCCGGCGGCCATCCCGGTGGCCGAGGTGATCTCGAACGGCACGCCGGGGACCGCCGAGGCCAGGTCCTCGGAGCCCAGGTCGGCGCAGGACAGGGCGGGCGCGATGCCGCCGGACGCACCGTCCGGCGCGCGGCTCGCGGCGCCGTCCGACGTGCGGGTCGACGTGCTGTCCGACACGGTCGCCGCCGTGGTGGTGACGGTCGAGGAGGGGGCGGACGGTGCGCCGCCGGCCGCGACCCCGGCGAGCGCCGAGCTCCCGCCGGTCACGAGCGCGAGGGTGGTGGCGAGGGCCGCCATGAGGGTGGCCGATGCCCACCGGTGCCGTCGTTGCCGTCTGAACAGCGTGGCCATGCTCGGTCTCCGTTCGATCGTCGGATCGGGACGTGCGCCGGTCGGACGGGCCGGGAGCGTCGCGTGGGGCGGCGCGCGGCCGCGACCGGCCCGCGGTGGTGGCCGCGCATGATGGCGGCCTCACCGCCGCGGTGGTCTGCGGGTCGACTGGGTGACGGGAGGTGCGGAGCCGGCTCTGCTGGAGGTACGGCGAAGGAAGGTAGCCCGCATCCGACCAGCGACGCAAGACATGTCGACGAGATTGTCGACGATTTTGTCAGGTGTTTGTGCGCGGGGATGCGTGAGTGAGCCACGCTGTGGTCCGAGTCACCGCGCGTGCGCCTGGATATCAGTTGTCGATCACTTCGGCTGTCTCTACCGTTTCGATCAACAACTCTGGCCACAGGCGGAGTTGACCGACCGTATGCCGAAGAGGGGAACGAACGTGGGCAGATACAGGCAGGGGCTCGCAGTGGCGGTCGCGGGGGCCGCACTGACCGTGGGGATGTCGGCCGCGCCGGCTTCCGCGACTTCGTACACGCTGTACTGCGACACGTCGTCGGCGTCGGGCGCCGGCACGATCAACGGCTGGGCCAGCGGTGCGACGAACCTCGGCGTGATCCTGTCCGTGTACGACGCCAAGGCGGACGGCCACCACGTGGCCATCCGCCTGATCGCCAAGAACGACGGCGGCGGGGTGCTCACGCCCTGGCCGTGGCACCACAACTACGACGGGTACGGCGAGAGCCTGACCCTGAGCACCACGGCGAGCTACTCCGCGGGCATGTACGACGTCGGCATCGAGGTCGCCACCTTCGAGGGCGGCACCGAGCTGAACTACTGCCGGGACTGGCTGCGCTCCGACCAGACCTGACGGACCGCCGGGTGCCCTCGGCGCCCGGCGGACCAGCGGCTCCCGGCATGGTCCGGGAGCCGCGGCGCCGTTCTCGGGCTCAGCCCGCGAGACCCAGCTCCCGGGCGATCAGCATGCGCTGCACCTCGCTGGTGCCCTCGCCGATCTCCAGGATCTTGGAGTCGCGCCACATACGGGCCACCGGGTACTCGTTCATGAAGCCGTAGCCGCCGTGCACCTGTGTGGCGTCGCGGGCGTTGTCGACGGCGATCGTGGACGAGTAGAGCTTGGCGAGCGCCGCCTCCTTCTTGAAGGGCTCGCCGCTGACCAGTCGGGAGGCGGCGTCACGCCACGTCACGCGGGCCGTGTGCGCCTTCATCTCCATGTCGGCGATCTTGAACTGGATGGCCTGGTTCGCGCCGATCGGACGCCCGAACGCGTGCCGCTCCTTGGCGTACTTCACCGACTCGTCGACGCAGCCCTGCGCCAGTCCCGTGGCGAGCGCGGCGATGGCGATCCGCCCCTCGTCGAGGATCCGCAGGAACTGCGCGTAGCCGCGGCCCCGTTCGCCGAGCAGGTTCGCCGCCGGCACGCGCACGTCGGAGAACGACAGCTCACGGGTGTCCGAGGCGTTCCAGCCCACCTTCGAGTACGGGGCGGCGACGGTGAAGCCCGGGGTGCCGGACGGGACGATGATCGAGGAGATCTCCGGCTTTCCGTCGGGCTTGCGGCCGGTGACCGCGGTGACCGTCACCAGACCCGTGATGTCCGTACCGGAGTTGGTGATGAAGCACTTGCTGCCGTTGATCACCCACTCGTCCGTGTCGGGGTCGAGCCGGGCCGTCGTGCGCGTGGCGCCCGCGTCCGAGCCGCCGTCCGGCTCGGTCAGCCCGAACGCGCCGAGGATCTCCCCGGAGCACAGACGCGGGAGCCATTCCCGCTTCTGGGCCTCGGTGCCGAACAGGTGGATCGGCATGGCTCCGAGGGAGACACCCGCCTCCAGGGTGATGGCCACGGACGAGTCGACACGGGCGAGCTCCTCCAGGGCGATGCCGAGGGCGAGGTAGTCGCCGCCCATGCCGCCGTACTCCTCGGGGAAGGGCAGGCCGAACAGCCCCATGCGGCCCATCTCCCGCACGATCTCGTACGGGAACTCGTGCCGCTCGTAGAAGTCGCCGATCTTCGGCGCCACGACGTCGTGTGCGAACTCCTCCACCGTGCGCCGGAGTTCTTCGAGCTCGGGGGAGAGGCGGTGGTCCAGGGACATGGGGATCACTCCTGGTGGGAGAGGGCTTTGACGGTGCGGGACGGGCTGGGTCGGCCCAGTTGTCCGGCCATCCACACGCTGGTGGCGGTGAGGCGGCCGAGGTCGACCCCGGTGTCGATACCGAGGCCCTGGAGCATCCATACGAGGTCTTCGGTGGCGAGGTTGCCGGTCGCGGACTTCGCGTACGGGCAGCCGCCGAGGCCGCCCGCGGAGGCGTCGACGGTCGTGACGCCGTGCTGGAGGGCGGCCAGGGTGTTGGCGAGCGCCTGGCCGTAGGTGTCGTGGAAGTGCACGCCGAGCGCGCTGGTCGGCACGCCCTCCTCGTTGAGTTCGGCGAGCAGGCTCTGGACATGACCGGGCGTCGCCACGCCGATCGTGTCGCCGAGGCTCAGCTCGTCGCAGCCCATGTCCATGAGGACCTTGCAGACCCGCACGACCTGGTGGACGGGGACGGCGCCCTCCCAGGGGTCGCCGAAACACATCGAGAGGTAGCCGCGGACATGCAGCCCCTGGGAGCGCGCCTTCTCGACGACGGGCGCGAACATGGCGAGCGCCTCGTCGACGGTGCGGTTCAGGTTGGCCTTCGCGAAGGACTCGGTGGCGCTGGCGAACACGGCGATGCGGCGCACGCCGAGGGCGAGCGCGCGGTCGAGTCCGCGCTCGTTCGGTACGAGGACCGGCAGGTGCACGTCCGGCAGGTCGGCGACGCGTGGGAACAGCTGCTCCGCGTCCGCCAGTTGGGGCACCCACTTGGGGTGGACGAAGCTGGTGGCCTCGATGGTGGTCAGGCCCGCGTCGGCGAGGCGCCGCACGAACTCCGCCTTGACCTCAGTCGGCACCGTCGACTTCTCGTTCTGCAGGCCGTCGCGGGCGCCGACCTCGTGGATCCGGACCCGCGCGGGGAGGCCCTGCGCCGGTACGACCATGGGGAGGCCGGGTACGGGGGTGCTCATGCCGTCTCCTCCTCGGCGGGCGTGATGACCGCGAGGACCTGGTCCATGGCGACCGTCGCTCCCGGCGTGACGTCCAGCTCGCTGACGGTGCCCGCGTGCGGCGCGGAGATGACGTGCTCCATCTTCATCGCCTCGACGACCAGCAGGCTCTGCCCGGCGGCCACCTCGTCGCCCACGGCGACCTTCACGACCGTCACCGTGCCGGGCATCGGGGCGGTGAGGGAGTCGGCGCCCGCGTGGCCGGCGCCGGTGAGGGACGCGGCCACCGGGTCGTGGTCGCGCACGTGCCAGGCGTCGCCCTCACGGCCGAGCCAGTCCCCGGCGCGGTGGAAGGTGTGGCGGACGCCGTCGAGGGTCACCGACACCCGGTCGGCGGTGACGGTGTGAGCGCCGCGCGGGGTGTACTCCACGGGGTCGAGCACCCGCAGCGGGAAGCCGACCGGCCGGGCCGCGCCGCCGAGCCGCCAGCCGCTGGGCACGGAGAACGGGTCGGTCCAGCCCTCGCCGGAGGGACGCAGCGCGTCCAGACGCACGGCCGCCGCGGCCTCGTAGACCTCGTCCGGTACGTCGCCGTCGATCAGGGAGTCCGCCTCGCGTTCCACGAGCCCGGTGTCCAGCTCGCCCGCCACCACCGCCGGATGGGCCAGCAGCCGGCGCAGGAATCCGGCGTTCGTCTGGACGCCGAGCGTGACGGTCTCCGCGAGTGCCGCCCGCAGCTTGCGCAGCGCGGTCGCCCGGTCCGGGCCGTACGCGATGACCTTGGACAGCATCGGGTCGTACAGCGAGCCGACCTCGGTGCCCTCGCTGAGCCCCGAGTCGGTGCGCACACCCGGACCTTCGGGCTCGTGCAGCGCCAGGATGGTGCCGCCGGAGGGGAGGAAGCCGCGCGCCGGGTCCTCGGCACAGATGCGGGCCTCCACCGCGTGTCCGGTGAGCGTGACGTCCTGCTGTCCGTACGGCAGGGCCTCGCCCGCCGCGACGCGCAGCTGCCACTCGACCAGGTCGAGGCCGGTGATCAGCTCGGTCACCGGGTGTTCGACCTGGAGCCGGGTGTTCATCTCCATGAAGAAGTACGACGAGGGGTCGCCGCCGGGGACGATGAACTCGACCGTGCCCGCGCCGCGGTAGCCGCAGGAGCGGGCCGCCTGGACGGCCGCCTCGCCCATCGCCGCCCGGGTGTCCGCGTCGAGCAGGACGCTCGGGGCCTCCTCGATGATCTTCTGGTGGCGGCGCTGGAGCGAGCACTCGCGCTCGCCCAGGTGCACGACGTTGCCGTGCCCGTCCGCGAGGACCTGGATCTCGATGTGCCTGGGGCGGTCGATCCACCGCTCCACGAGGAGGGTGTCGTCGCCGAAGGAGGCACGGGCCTCGCGCCGGGCGGCGGCGATCTCGTCGGGCAGCGCCGCCGGGTCGCGCACCAGCCGCATGCCCTTGCCGCCGCCGCCCGCCGAGGGCTTCAGCAGCACCGGCACGCCGATCTCGTGCGCAGCCTCGGCCAGCTGGGCGTCGGTGAGTCCGCTGCCGCTGGAACCGGGCACGACCGGGACCCCGGCCGCCCTGACCGTCTCCTTGGCGCGGATCTTGTCGCCCATGAGCTCGATCGCCGAGGCGGGCGGACCGATGAAGACGAGGCCCGCGTCCGCACAGGCCTGCGCGAACGCCGCGTTCTCCGCGAGGAAGCCGTATCCGGGGTGGACCGCCTGGGCTCCGGTCCGCGCCGCGGCCTCCAGCAGCCGCTCGGCGGACAGATAGCTCTCGGCCGCCGGGGCCGGACCGATCCGTACGGCCGTGTCCGCCTCGCGCACGTGCCGGGCGTCGGCGTCGGCGTCGGAGAAGACGGCGACCGAGCGGACGCCGAGCGCGCGCAGCGTACGGATGACGCGTACGGCGATCTCGCCCCGGTTGGCCACAAGCACCGTGTCAAACATGGGTCCCCTCACATCCGGAATACGCCGAACTGGGGGTCACCCAGGGGCGCGTTGGCGCAGGCGGTCAAGGCGAGTCCCAGCACCTGCCGGGTCTCCGTCGGGTCGATCACGCCGTCGTCCCAGAGCCGGGCCGTCGCGTAGTAGGCGTTCCCCTGGTGTTCGTACTGGGCGCGGATCGGGGCCTTGAAGGACTCCTCGTCCTCGACGGGCCAGGACTCGCCGCGCCCCTCCAGCTGATCGCGCTTGACGGTCGCGAGGACCGAAGCGGCCTGCTCACCGCCCATCACGGAGATCTTGGCGTTGGGCCACATCCACAGGAAGCGCGGCGAGTAGGCCCGGCCGCACATCGAGTAGTTGCCCGCGCCGTACGACCCGCCGATCACGACGGTGAGCTTCGGGACGCGGGTGCAGGCCACCGCCGTCACCATCTTGGCGCCGTGCTTGGCGATGCCCCCCGCCTCGTACTGGCGGCCCACCATGAACCCGGAGATGTTCTGCAGGAACACCAGGGGGATGCCGCGCTGGTCGCACAGCTCGATGAAGTGGGCGCCCTTCTGGGCGGACTCGGAGAACAGGATGCCGTTGTTCGCGACGATGCCGACCGGGTGTCCGTGGATGCGGGCGAAGCCGGTGACCAGGGTCTGCCCGAACTCCGCCTTGAACTCGGCGAAGCGCGAGCCGTCGACCACGCGCGCGATGACCTCGCGCACGTCGTACGGGGTGCGGGAGTCGACGGGCACCGCGCCGTACAGCCCGTACGGGTCGACCTTGGGCTCGGCCGAGGGCTCCACGGACCAGGGCATCGGGCCGCGCGCCGGCAGGGTCGCCGCGATGTTCCGGACGATCCGCAGCGCGTGGGCGTCGTCCTCCGCCAGGTGGTCGGTGACGCCCGACACACGCGAGTGGACCTCGCCGCCGCCCAGCTCCTCGGCGGTGACGACCTCGCCGGTGGCGGCCTTCACCAGGGGAGGCCCGCCGAGGAAGATCGTGCCCTGATTGCGCACGATCACGGCCTCGTCGCTCATCGCGGGCACATAGGCGCCGCCCGCCGTGCAGGAGCCGAGGACGGCCGCGATCTGCGGGATCCCGGCGCCGGACATCCGGGCCTGGTTGTAGAAGATCCGCCCGAAGTGCTCGCGGTCGGGGAAGACCTCGTCCTGCATGGGCAGGAAGGCACCTCCGGAGTCCACGAGATAGATGCAGGGCAGCCGGTTCTCGAGGGCCACCTCCTGGGCGCGCAGGTGCTTCTTCACCGTCATCGGGTAGTACGTGCCGCCCTTGACCGTGGCGTCGTTGGCGACGATCACGCACTCGCGTCCGCTGACCCTGCCGATCCCGGCGATGACGCCCGCGGCCGGTGCCTGGCCGTCGTACAGCCCGTCGGCGGCGAGCGGGGCCAGCTCGAGGAAGGGCGACCCGGGGTCGAGGAGGGTGTCCACGCGGTCGCGCGGGAGCAGCTTTCCGCGCGCGGTGTGCCGCTCGCGGGCCCGCTCGCCGCCGCCCAGCCGGGCCGCGGCCAGCTTCCGGCGCAGCTCCTCGCCCAGCGCGCGGTGCGCCTCCTCATTGGCCCGCCAGGCGTCCGACGCGGGATCGGCCGCGCTCGTCAGCTCCGGTGCCTCGTGCATCCTGCGGTCCCCTCACCAGTGGTCGACCAGTTAATGAGCGTTAACGCATTTCCTTCAGGTTAACGACCGCTAACCTCCCTGTCTAGAATTGGTTCCATGGCCACCAGAACCGACGCCCCCACCCGCCGTGAGCAGATCCTCAAGGAGGCCGCCCGGCTCTTCGCCGAGCGGGGCTTCCACGGCGTGGGCGTGGACGAGATAGGAGCGGCCGTCGGTATCAGCGGCCCCGGTCTCTACCGCCACTTCCCCGGCAAGGACGCGATGCTCGCCGAGCTGCTGGTGGGCATCAGCGGTCAGCTGCTCACGGGCGGCAAGCGCCGTGTGGCGGAGGCGGACGGGGATGCCGAGGCGGTCCTCGACTCGCTCATCGAGGGGCACATCGACTTCGCGCTCGACGACCGTCCCTTGATCACCCTGCACGACCGGGAGCTGGACCGCCTCCGGGACAGTGACCGCAAGCTGGTGCGGCAGCTCCAGCGGCAGTACGTCGAGCTGTGGGTGGAGGTCGTCCGCGAGGTGTATCCGGCGCTGTCGGAGCCCAGCGCGCGGTCGGCCGTGCACTCGGTCTTCGGCCTGCTGAACTCCACGCCGCACCTGGGCCGCCCGGGTGCCCTGCCGGGCCGCGCGGGGACCGCGGAGCTGCTGCACCGCATGGCCCGCGGCGCCTTCGCGGCGGCCGGGGCGTGACGAGCGTCTCGGGGGGATGACTCTGGACGGCACTTGCGACCCACCGGTAACCTGAAATCTGAGCAAGCGCTTAGACATGCATCCGGTGGAGGTGGCGGCAGTGCGCCGTACGGTGTTCAACGAGGATCACGAGGCGTTCCGGGAGACCCTGCGGGCCTTCATCGAGGCCGAGGTCGTTCCCGTCTACGACGAGTGGTTCGCCGCGGGCCAGGCGCCGCGCGACTTCTACTACAAGCTCGCCGAGCTCGGCGTCTTCGGCATCCGCGTCGACGAGGAGTTCGGCGGCGCCGGCATCGACTCGTACAAGTTCGAAGCCGTGATGTACGAGGAGACCGCCCGCGCCGGTGTCCAGTTCGGCGGCTCCGGCGTGCACGTGCTGCTCGGCCTGCCGTACATCAAGATGCTCGCCACCGACGAGCAGAAGAAGCGCTTCCTGCCGAAGTTCGTCTCCGGCGAGGAGATGTGGGCCCTCGCGATGACCGAGCCGGGCACCGGCTCCGACCTCGCGGGCATGAAGACCACCGCCAAGCTCTCCGAGGACGGCACGCACTACGTCCTCAACGGCGCCAAGACCTTCATCACCGGCGGCGTGCACGCCGACCGTGTGATCGTCTGCGCCCGTACCTCCGCGCCCACCGCCGAGGACCGCCGCTTCGGCATATCCCTCTTCGCCGTGGACACCAAGGCCGAGGGCTACTCCGTCGGCCGCAAGCTCGACAAGCTCGGCCTGAAGACCTCCGACACCGCCGAGCTCGCGTTCGTCGACGTCAAGGTGCCGGTCGAGGACCTCCTCGGCGAGGAGAACAAGGGCTTCTACTACCTCGGCCACAACCTGGCGTCCGAGCGCTGGGGCATCGCCTTCGGCGCGTACGCGCAGGCCAAGGCGGCCGTCCGGTTCGCCAAGGAGTACGTGCAGGACCGCACCGTCTTCGGCAAGACCGTCGCGTCCTTCCAGAACACCAAGTTCGAGCTGGCCGCCTGCCAGGCCGAGGTGGACGCCGCCGAGGCCGTCGCCGACCGCGCCCTGGAGGCTCTCGACGCGGGCGAGCTGACCCCGGCTGAGGCCGCCAGCGCCAAGCTGTTCTGCACCGAGGTGGCACACCGCGTCATCGACCGCTGCCTCCAGCTGCACGGCGGCTACGGCTTCATGAACGAGTACCCGATCGCCCGCCTGTACGCGGACAACCGCGTCAACCGCATCTACGGCGGCACCAGCGAGATCATGAAGACGATCATCGCCAAGGACATGGGTCTGTAAGGGCCGCGAAAAAAGTTCACGGTACAACTGACGACATGAGTCAGGCACTTCAGTCCCTGCTCGATCTGCTCGACCTGGAGCGGATCGAGCAGGACATCTTCCGCGGCCAGTCCCGCTCCGCCGTCGTCCCCCGGGTCTTCGGGGGGCAGGTGGCGGCGCAGGCACTGGTCGCCGCCGGGCGCACGGTCCCCGAGGACCGGCACGCGCACTCCCTGCACGCGTACTTCCTGCGTGCGGGGGACCCCGGCGCGCCCATCGTGTACTCGGTGGACCGCATCCGCGACGGCCGCTCCTTCACCACCCGGCGTGTCGTCGCCGTCCAGCACGGCCAGCCGATCTTCCACCTCTCCGCGTCGTTCCAGGCGTACGAGGAGGGCATGGAGCACCAGGCCCCGATGCCGTCCGCGCCCGACCCGGAGACCCTGCCGACGGGCGCCGAACTGCTGCCGCGGTACGCGGACGTGTTCGCCGACCCGGTCATCGCCGAGCGCCTGCTGGAGGCGCGCGAGTCCGTGGACCTGCGCTACGTCGACGCACCGCCGTACGGCACCGTCGGGGAGATCCGCGAGCCGCGCTCGCAGGTGTGGTTCCGCACCAACGGCAAGCTCGACGGGGCCATCGACGAACCGCTGCTGCATGTCGTCCTCGCCACGTACGTCTCGGACATGACGCTCCTCGACTCCGTCCTGCTCGCGCACGGGCGCGGCGGCTGGGCGGTCGGTGACGTCGTCGGGGCCTCCCTGGACCACGCGATGTGGTTCCACCGCCCGTTCCGCGCCGACGAATGGCTGCTGTACGACCAGGAGTCGCCGTCCGCGTCGGGCGGCCGGGGCCTTGGCCAGGCCCGTATCTACACCCAGGACGGCCGACTGGCGATCTCGGTGATCCAGGAGGGCGTGGTCCGCATCCCTCGGTCAGACTGAGGCATGGCTGAAGAGGCTGGAGCACAGCGCGGCGACGGCGGCGGCGAGAGCACCTTCACGGTGATCGTCGCCGCCGTCGCCAATCTCGGCATCGCGCTCGCCAAGGCGGTAGCCGGCCTCATCAGCGGTTCCAGCGCGATGCTGTCGGAGGCCGCGCACTCCGTCGCCGACACCGTCACCGAGGGGCTGTTGCTGACGGCGCTGAAGCGCAGCGAGAAACCGGCCGACGAGGACCATCCGCTGGGATACGGCCCGGAGCGCTACATCTGGGCGCTGCTCGCCGCCGTCGCCACCTTCGTGGGCGGTGCGGTCTTCTCCCTGTACGACGGCATTCACACCCTGGTCGCGGGCGAGGAGCTCGGCGACCCGCTCGTCTCCTACATCGTGCTCGGCATCGCCTTCGTGCTGGAAGGCTTCTCCCTGCGGACGGGCGTGCGGCAGGCGCGGGGCGAGGCCGAGCGCCACGGCGCGCCGTTCCAGCGGTACCTCAGGCGCACACCCGACACCGCCGTGAAGGCCGTCGTCATGGAGGACTCGGCCGCGCTGGTGGGTCTGCTGCTCGCCGCGGGCGGCCTGCTGGGCGGTCAGCTCACCGGCTCGGGTGTCTGGGACGGCGTCGCGTCGCTGTGCATCGGCCTCCTGCTGCTGTACGTGGCCTGGGTTCTCGGCCGCTCCAACGCGGAGTTGCTCATCGGCCGCGCCCTGCCCCGGCCGGTGCGGGAGGGGATCAGGGCCGAGCTGCTGGCCGTCGAGCACGTGGAGGCCGTACTGGAGCTGACGACTCTGGTGCAGGGGCCGCGGGAGGCGCTGGTCGCGGCCAAGGTCGACTTCCGTGACGTGTCGACCGCCGCCCAGGTCGAACGGGCCTGCGAGCGGGCCGAAGAGCGTCTGCGGGCGGCGTTTCCCGTGGTGAGCCGGGTGTACCTCGACCCCACCCCGGGGCCCGGCAGTGGCGGGCCGACCGGGGCGCATGATGCCTGAGTTGTTCTCGAGATGACGTGTGACGGGTGCGGGATTAGTCTTTATGGGTGAAATGCCGCGACGCACGGCATACCGGCCGACGAGGTTCCGTCACCACGGGAACCCGGTCACAGCGGTCACCCGCGCAACCTGGCGCAGGGGGCTCTGGAGACGTCGGCGGCAGGGCCGTGCTCCTCAGAATCCCGCGGTAAGCCCATAGACCGCGCCGCACCTTCTTCCTTCTTCTGCGGCGGCGGCCATCCACCTCGCGTCGGTCCTTCTGGGAGCCGCGAGAGACGATGGAGAGGTATTTTCCCATGCGATCACAACGCGCCAGGCGCGTCTTCGTGATGTCGGCTGCCGGTCTGCTGATGGCCGGTGGTGCCGCGATCGGCACGGCGGGCACCGCTTCGGCGAGCTCGAACCACAACTCCAGTTACAGCAGTTCGTGGAACGACGACGACGACGACAACGGCTACGGCTACGGCGGCTACGACGACGACGACGACAACGGCTACGGCGGCGGCTACGGCGGCGACCACGGCGGCGGCGGTTACGGCGGTGACCACGGCGGCGGCGGTTACGGCGGTGGCGGTAACGGCGGCGGCGGTGGTCACGGCGGTGGCGGCGGCGGTCACGGCGGCGGCGGTGGCGGCGGCCACGGCGGCGGCGGTGGCGGCGGCGGACACTGATCCCGACCGCACCGAATAGGGCGATGTGCGACTCCGTCAGCGGAGTCGCACATCGCGCCGGTCCACGGCCCAGGGGTCGTGGACCGGGCTACGCCAGGCCCGCCTCGGCCAGCAGATAGGCCGTCATGGGGTCGTAGTACCGAGGGCTCTTGACGTGGTCGTCCAGGGGGATCGTCACCTGGAGCGTCCCTTCGGCCTCCGCGAGGAACAGCGCGGGGTCGTTGCAGTCCGCGTACCCGATGGAGTCCAGGCCGAGCTGGCCGGCGCAGCCCGCCCACCCGTGGTCCGCGACGACCAGGTCGGGCAGCGGACGGCCCTCGCGCTCCAGACCGGTGAGGATCGCCCGCATCGGCTCGCCCGAGTGGGTGTGCCAGAGGGTGGCGCCGTGCTCCAGGACGGCGACGTCCGCGAACTGGAAGACATAACCCTCGTCGGTCTGCAGACCGTCCGGGATGACGACGATCTCGCAGCCGGCGGCACGCAGGGCCGCGGCGGTCGCGCGGTGCACGTCGAGCAGACCCCCCGGGTGCCCGGTCGCGAACAGCACCCGCTGCTCGCCGTCGGCCGCCTTGCGCAACCGGGCCGCGGCCCGCTCCAGCGCGTCCACCGTCAGCTCGGGGTCGATGGTGTCCTGCCCGTACCGGTACTCCGGGTCGTCGCTCACCCCGCAGCGCTCCGCCATCACCGCGAGGACGTCCTGCTCGTCGGTCCAGCGGTCGCCGAGCTCCAGGCCGAGCCAGAAGTTGCGGTCGCCGTTCGCGAGCTTGCGGTAGTGGGAGAGGTTGTTCTCGCGGGGCGTGGCGACGTCACCCGCGATGCGGGTCCGTACGAGGTGGTCGACGAGCTCGGCGCGGCTGGGGGTCCCGGGTATCGGCATGCCTCCCATTGTGCCGGTGCGCCCGGTCGCAGGGGTGGCCGTCCCGACCGCTGGGACACGGGTCACTCGGCGGCCGACGGGCACTCATGTGCCCGTGCCGGCCCGCGGACCTGGGGCCTCGCCGACCCGCCGGGACGAACCGCCCACAGGCGTCAGTCCTGCCGCAGGGCGAACCACAACTCCATCCGCACATCCGGATCGTCGAGATCCGCCCCCAGCAACGCGGCGCACCGGGCGATGCGTTGGCGGACCGTGTTGCGGTGCACCGACAGGGCGACCGCCGTGCGGTCCCAACTGCCGTGCAGGGAGAGCCAGGTGCGAAGGGTCTCGGTGAGCGCGGGGGTGCCGGCGACGGGGGCGAGCAGGGTGCGTGCGTGCGCCTCGGCGTCCGCAGGGGGGACGAGGTCCGCCAGCACCGGACGCTCGCCGTGCCGGACCAGCGCGGTGCGTGTCGCGCGGGCGCGGGCCAGGGCACGGGCGGCCTGGGTGTCGGCGGTCGGCCACTCCGGCGGGGCGACGGGCGCGCTGACCCCGCACGTCCAGCCCGCCTGCTCGTCGGGCACGCGGTCGCCGGGGACGAGGACGCGGACGACGTCACCGTCGGCGTCGACCAGCGCGGAGCCCAGCGCCGCCCCGAGCGCGGACGCGGCGACGGCGTCCGGCGCGGGGCCGTCGGCGGCGGGCCGCGCGTGCACGACGACCCAGCGGTCGTCGCCGAGCAGCGGGGCCACGTCCTGCGGCGCGGCCCCGAGCAGCATGCGGACGAGCGCCGCCGTGCGCGCCGCGCCGCTGCCGCTCTGGTGCTCGCCGGTGAGCAGGGAGAGCAGCACGGCCGCCACGGAGGCGATGGTGTGGTCCCCCGGTTCGCGGTGCGGTGCGCCGACGCCGAGCACGAAGCCCCGCCCGGCGCCGAGGGCGTAGGCGGACAGGTGGAGACCGCCCGCGGTGTCGGCGGCGGAGGTGGGGCCGGGACCCTTGCCCTTTTCGGGCCGCACGACGGCGGCGAGCTCAGCGAGCGCCCCGGCGGCGGAGGACCCCGCGGCCGGGGCCGTCCGGCCCGCCGTGGCCAGTACCGCGCCGTCCGGTCCGTACAGCACGGCCCAGCCGCTCACGCGCCGGGCGAGCTGCCGCAGCACGGCGGGCACCGGGTCCGGCCGCGCCGCGGCGGCGGCAAGGCTCTGCTGGGCCTCCGTGGTGCGCCGCAGCTCCGCCATGCGGGCCTGGGCCATCAGCTGCCAGACGGCGCGCGCCACCCCGGAGAAGGTGGTCTGGGGCGGGACCTCCAGCAGGGGAAGCCCGTGGGTGTCGCAGGCGGCGACCAGCGCGCGCGGCACGGTGTCGTGCACCGGAGCCAGCCCGAACCCCAGTGCCGCCCCGCCCGCCGCCACGATCCGCGAGACATAGGCGTCGAAGTACTCCTCCAGGCTGCCTGCTCCGCCCGGCCGGGGAGGGCCTCCGTCCGGGCCCGCCGCCTCCGGGACGTGCACCCCGGCGGTCAGCAGCAGCTCGCCGCCGAGCAGGTACGGATAGGGGTCCGCCATCTCCGACGTGTGCGCCCAGTGGATCAGCGTGCCCTTGTCCACCGGTCCGGCGATCTGGCGCAGCCCGAGGTCCTCCCGGGCGGTCAGCGCGCTCAGCGGCACCGGTGTGGTGGGTGGGGTGGGAGGTGCGAAAGGGGCAGATGGATCCGGCATGGTGGACGTTTTCTCCATCCGGTTCAGAAACAGTGGATGAAACGTACACTTCAGAGTCGCTTTTCGGCCACCTAGGGTCAGTGCCGTCGGCAGCCGCGGGTACGGGCGTATGTCCCCGCGATCCGCTGTCGGTCTCCCGGCCGGGGCGTTGCTCCCGGCCGCGTCCCCCAACCATCTGCACGACACGCCACCGAGAGTGCGCGAAGGAGGGCCCAGCATGGCCGTCGACTACACAGTGATCGTCGTCTACCTGGCCGGCATGCTTGCCATGGGCTGGTGGGGCATGCGCCGCGCCAAGTCCAAGAGTGAGTTCCTCGTGGCGGGACGACGGCTGGGTCCGGCCATGTACTCCGGCACCATGGCCGCCATCGTCCTCGGCGGCGCGTCCACCATCGGAGGCGTCGGCCTCGGCTACCAGTACGGGCTCTCCGGCGCCTGGATGGTGTTCACCATCGGGCTCGGCCTGCTCGCCCTGTCGATCTTCTTCTCGGCGCGCATAGCCCGGCTGAAGGTCTACACCGTCTCCGAGATGCTCGACCTGCGCTACGGCGGCCGGGCCGGCGTGATCTCCGGCGTCGTCATGTGGGCGTACACCCTCATGCTCGCGGTCACCTCGACCATCGCGTACGCCACGATCTTCGACGTCCTGTTCGACATGAACCGCACGCTCGCCATCGTCCTCGGCGGCTCCATCGTCGTGGCGTACTCGACGCTCGGCGGCATGTGGTCGATCACCCTCACCGACATGGTGCAGTTCGTCGTGAAGACCATCGGTGTGCTGCTGCTCCTGCTGCCCATCGCGGTGGTCAAGGCCGGCGGCTTCAGCGAGATGAAGGCCAAGCTGCCCACCGAGTACTTCGACCCGCTGGGCATCGGCGGCGAGACGATCTTCACCTACGTGCTCATCTACACCTTCGGCATGCTGATCGGGCAGGACATCTGGCAGCGCGTGTTCACCGCGCGCAGCGACAGGACGGCCAAGTGGGGCGGCACCGTCGCGGGCACCTACTGCCTGGTCTACGCCCTCGCCGGCGCCGTCATCGGCACCGCCGCCAAGGTGATGTATCCCAAGCTGCCCAGCGCCGACACCGCCTTCGCGACCATCGTCAAGGACGAACTCCCCGTCGGTGTGCGCGGACTGGTGCTGGCCGCCGCCCTCGCGGCCGTCATGTCCACCTCCTCCGGTGCCCTCATCGCCTGCGCCACCGTCGCCAACAACGACATCTGGTCGCGGGTGCGCGGTGTCGTGCGGCGGGACGGCGAGGAGCACGACGAGGTCAAGGGCAACCGCGTCTTCATCCTCATCATGGGTGTCGCGGTGATCTGTACGGCCATCGCGCTGAACAACGTCGTCGAGGCGCTGACCGTCGCCTACAACCTGCTCGTCGGCGGCCTGCTCGTGCCGATCCTCGGCGGCCTGCTGTGGAAGCGCGGGACCGCGGCCGGCGCGCTGGCCTCCGTCGTCGTCGGCGGCCTCGCGGTCATCGGCCTGATGGCGGGCTACGGCATCCTCGCGAACGAGCCCGTCTACTACGGCCTGCTGTCCTCGCTCGTCGCCTACGTGGTGGTCTCGCTGGCCACCAAGCCGACCGAGGCCGCCGTCCTCGCCGCCTGGCGGGAGCGCCTGGCCGGCCGGGGCACCGAACCCCAGTCCGAGCCGGTCCCGGCTCACCAGTAGAGTCCTCGCAGTCGTACAAAGAAGTACATAGCCGTGCATGCATGTACAGGACTGCGCATAGCTGTAAATACGCGATGACGCGTAAGAGGAAAGGCACTTCACCATGAGCAGCAACGAGACGCCCCGCGGTCCCGTCGACTCGTCCCGCATCCCGCGGTACGCGGGCCCCGCGACCTTCGCCCGGCTGCCGCGCCTCGACGAGGTCGGCACCGCCGACGTCGCCGTGGTCGGCGTGCCGTTCGACTCCGGCGTCTCGTACCGGCCGGGCGCCCGCTTCGGCGGCAACGCGATCCGCGAGGCGTCCCGGCTGCTGCGCCCCTACAACCCCGCGCAGGACGCCTCCCCGTTCGCCCTCGCGCAGGTCGCCGACGCCGGCGACATCGCGGCGAACCCGTTCAACATCAACGAGGCCGTGGAGACCGTCGAGGCCGCCGCGGACGAGATCCTCGGCACCGGCGCCCGCATGATGACCCTGGGCGGCGACCACACCATCGCGCTGCCGCTGCTGCGCTCGGTCGCCAAGAAGCACGGCCCGGTCGCGCTGCTCCACTTCGACGCGCACCTCGACACCTGGGACACGTACTTCGGCGCCGAGTACACGCACGGCACCCCGTTCCGCCGGGCCGTCGAGGAGGGCATCCTCGACACCGAGGCGCTCTCCCACGTCGGCACCCGCGGCCCGCTGTACGGCAAGCAGGACCTCACCGACGACGAGAAGATGGGTTTCGGCATCGTCACCTCGGCCGACATCTACCGCCGCGGCGCGGACGAGGTCGCCGACCAGCTCCGCCAGCGCATCGGTGACCGCCCGCTCTACATCTCCATCGACATCGACTGCCTCGACCCGGCCCACGCCCCGGGCACCGGCACCCCGGAGGCGGGCGGCATGACCTCCCGCGAGCTGCTGGAGATCCTGCGCGGACTGTCCTCCTGCAACCTGGTCTCCGCCGACGTCGTGGAGGTCGCGCCGGCCTACGACCACGCGGAGATCACCGCCGTGGCCGCGTCCCACACGGCGTACGAGCTGACCACCATCATGTCCCGCCAGATCGCGGAGGCCCGGAACAAGTGACCCACGACCACGACCTGGTACTCCGTCCGACGGCGGCACAGACGCAGGCCGCGCTCGACCCGCCCGCCGGCCGCAACGGCGGAGACCTGGTCGTGGAGACCCTCACGGGTCTCGGGGCGACCACCGTCTTCGGACTGCCCGGCCAGCACGCGCTGGGCATGTTCGACGCGCTGAGCCGTTCCGCGTTGCGGTACGTCGGCCTGCGCGTCGAGAACAACGCGGGGTTCGCGGCCGACGCCTACGGCCGGATCACCGGCGAGGCCGCGCCGCTGCTGCTGTCGACCGGCCCGGGGGCGCTGACCTCCCTGGCCGCGCTCCAGGAGGCGGCGGCGGCCTCCGCCCCCGTCCTCGCGATCAGCAGCCAGATCCCCACCGCGGGTCTCGGCGGCGGACGCCACGGCTATCTGCACGAACTCCCCGACCAGCAGGCGTCGTTCCGGGGCATCGTGAAGTCGGTCCACACGGTCCGCACGCAGTCGCAGATCCCGTCGGCGATCGCGGCGGCCTGGAAGTCGGCGCTGACCGCTCCGCACGGACCGGTCTGGGTGGAGATCCCGCAGGACGTGCTCCTCGCCGGGACGGACCTGCCGGTGGTGACCGCGGTGGACGCGACCCCCGAGGACCTGGCGCCGCGCCCCGAACTGACCGCGGTGGCGGCCGACCTGCTGTCGAAGGCGGCCCGCCCGGCGATCATCGCGGGCGGGGGAGTGGTCCGCGCGGACGCCGCGGGCAAGCTGCTCCAGCTGGCGGAGCGGCTCCAGGCCCCCGTCGTCACGACCTTCGGAGGCAAGGGCGCCTTCCCCTGGGAGCACCCGCTCTCCCTCCAGTCCTGGCTGGAGGACCGCCACACCACCGACTTCCTGGAGGACGCGGACGTCCTCCTGGTCGTGGGCTCGGGCCTCGGTGAACTCTCCTCGAACTACCACACGTTCAAGCCCCGCGGCCGGGTGATCCAGATCGAGGCCGACCTCGGCAAGCTGGAGTCCAACCACCCCGCGCTCGGTGTCCACGCCGACGCCCGCCTCGCCCTCCAGGCCCTGCTGGAGACGGTCGGGGAGCGCACGGACCCGACGGCCGCCGAGCGGGTGCGCACGGTCCTCGACAAGGTCGCCGAGCGCATCGGCTCCCAGGAACTCACCCTGGAGCAGCAGGTGCTGGCGTCGGTGCGCCGGGCCCTGCCGGACGACTCCCCGTCGTTCTGGGACATGACGATCCTGGCGTACTGGGCGTGGTCGGCGTTCGACGCGCGCGGCGCGAACACCATGCACTCCGCCCAGGGTGCGGGCGGCCTCGGCTACGGCTTCCCGGCGGCCCTCGGCGCGGCGGTGGCCGACCCCACCCGCCCGGTGCTCGCGGTCTCCGGCGACGGCGGTGCCCTCTACTCGATCGCCGAGCTCGCCGCGGCCCGGCAGCACGACCTGAACGTCACCTGGCTCATCGTCGACGACGGCGGGTACGGCATCCTCCGCGAGTACATGACGGACGCCTTCGGCCGGCCGACCGCGACGGAGCTGTCCCGCCCGGACTACGTGGCCCTGGCCGAGTCCTTCGGGGTGCCGGGCGTGCGCACGAGCCCCGAGACCCTGGAGGAGGACCTGGCGAAGGCACTGGCCACGCCCGGCCCCTCGGTGGTGCTGCTCCCCGCGGTCCTGCGGATGTTCGCGCCGACCCACCTGGGCTGACGCCGCGCCGGACGGCGGTGAACTCCCCCCATGGAGTGGGGAGTTCACCGCCGTCGTGCTGCTACCAGATCGCGTCCACCCACTCCGGGTGGTCGATGAACGGGTTGCGGTTGTGCTGGTAGGTGTCGTAGATGACCTGGTTGCGCTTCTCCTCGAAGGCGCTCGGCGGGTCCTCGTCGTTCCACTGCTTGAGGACGGACAGCTTGCCGATGTACGGGTTGCTGCCGTTGTCGACCTTCTCGTTCGGCTCCAGGTCGGCGAAGCCGTCGCCCCCGTCGTAGCGGACCGCCATGTAGAGGATCATGCGGGCCACGTCGCCCTTGTCCGCGTCGCGCGGCTCGAAGGAGTCGGAGTCGGTGAGGCTGCCGCCCCCGCCGCTGACCGTGCTGCCCCCGTTGTCGAAGTCCTTGTTGCCGCGGATGCTGTTGACCTGGACGTCCGCGGGGCGCAGGTGGTGCAGGTCGGTGCCGGGTCCGGTCACCTCGCCGAAGTCGCCGTGCGACTTGGCCCACACGTGCTCGCGGTTCCAGTCGCCCGTGTCGCCGCCGTTGAGGGACTTGGCGCGCGAGACGCCGCTGTAGAGCAGGATCACGTTGTTGCTGTTGTTCGGGTCCTGGTCGGTGACCTTCAGCGCGTCCCAGACCGCCGCGTACGAGATCTTGCTCTGGCTGCTGATGATGGTGTGCAGCGAGGACTTGAGGCTCGCACCCGTCTTGCCGACGGCGTTCTTGTAGTACGTGCTGTCGTACGAGGTCGTCGTCGCGCTCGCGGGGCCGGCGGTCGCCGCGGGCAGCGTGAGGCCGACCAGCAGGGCCGAGACGGCCAGTGCCGGCGTCTTCCAGCGGTGCATGTGCGTCACGGGCATGTGGGGGCGTCCGATCTACGCGGGTTGATTGAGCGGGCAACCGGAGCGTGACATGGACATGTGTACAAGGTGGTGAAGGCGAGGTGACCGTTGTGTGTCGGAACCTCGCAAGTCGCCTGCGCCGAGGGCCTTTTGACGCGCCCGACGGCCTCGCCTCGGAGCACGGCGGGAGACCCGCCCGGCGAGGTGGTTCGGGGCCCGCCGGGCGGCGTGGTCGGGGGCCGGACCCGAGCCGTCCCGCGGGGAACGCCCGTACAACTTTCGGCCGGGTGTGTGAGTCAACAGAGGCGAGCGCGCCTCAGGCGCCCTCGTATCGGTTCAAGGGGATGGGAAGCCTCCATGACTCACCGGATATCCCGGGGTGCCCGTGTGCTCGCAGCGAGCCTCGGTGCCGCGGTGGTCGTGCCGTTCGTGGCGTCCGCCGCGCCCGCCGCCGCCGCGACGCCTCAGGTCAGCTGCACATCGGCCAAGGCGGGCCTGGCCGCCAAACTGCAGAGGGACATCACCGCCGCGCTCGCGGGCCGTTCGGGCACCGTCGCCGTCGGTCTCTACGACCGGACCACGAAGACGACGTGCTCGCTGCGTTCGAGTACGGCCTACGACTCCGCCAGCGTCGTCAAGGTGACGGTCCTCGCCACGCTGCTGTGGGACGCCAAGAAGCACAACCGCTACCTCACGCAGCGCGAGGCCGACCTCGCCAAGGCCATGATCACCAAGTCGGACAACAACGCGACCACGAGCCTGTGGAATCAGCTCGGCATGACGAAGATCAAGGGCTTCCTCACGGCGGCGGCCATGACCCAGACCAAGCCGGGCACCGGCGGCTACTGGGGCCTGACCCAGATCACCGTGACGGACGAGCAGAAGCTGCTCAAGCTCGTCACCGCCAAGAACACGGTGCTGAGCGACAACTCCCGGGCGTACATCCTCAAGCTCATGGGCCAGGTCATCTCCTCCCAGCGCTGGGGCACGCCGGCCGGGGCGCCCTCGTCCGTCGCCGTGCACGTCAAGAACGGCTGGCTGTCGCGGTCCACGCACGGCTGGCGTGTGCACAGCGTCGGCACCTTCAACGGCGGCGGCCACGACTACATGATCACCGTGCTCACCCACGGCAACAGCACCATGAACTACGGCGTCACCACCATCCAGAACGTCGCCAAGGTCATCCACCGGGACCTGGTCCCGACGACGTCCACGAGCAGCGCCACCGTCCAGCGGTACGTGCCGACCAGCACGCCCCGGGAGGCGTTCCCGGCGGTGCCGTCCAACGGCTGACCCGTCCCAGGGGTCTCGGAGCCCGGGCAACCGGCTCCGGGGCCCGGCCGGCAGCACCCGGCGGGTGGATCTCCCGCGCCGTCGCGCGCGGCGAACGGCCCGGTCCACCCTCTCCGCGGCGACACCGAGGCGCCCCACGGTCACGTACCGTGGCCGAGTCCGCCCGCTCGCCCCCTCTGGCCACCTCTCCGGCAGGCGACGACGGCCTCGGCATCGTCCAGGTCGCGCGGACCCTCGTCACCGACCGTGACCCCGCCGTCGTTCCGGACCCGAAATTGTTGCGGAGGGATGAAATCCGGTTGTTTCGGCGTTGGCCCTTCCGGCAGATCAGGACGGACGGAAGGCATCGGCGTGGAGACGCAGCGGGGATGGGCACGGCGGCTCGCCGGGTACGCGTGGCGGTACCCGAAGGACGTCCTGCTCGCGCTCGGCTCCTCGCTCGCGGGCATGGCGGTCCTGGCGCTGGTCCCGCTGATCACCAAGGTGATCATCGACGACGTCGTCGGTGACCACACCCGCGGCATGGCCCCCTGGGCCGGCGCGCTCATCGGCGCCGCCGTCCTCGTCTACGGCCTCACCTACGTCCGTCGTTTCTACGGCGGACGCCTCGCCCTCGACGTCCAGCACGACCTGCGGACCGAGATGTACGAGACGATCACCCGCCTCGACGGGCGGCGTCAGGACGAACTGTCCACCGGCCAGGTCGTCGGGCGGGCCACCAGTGACCTCCAGCTGATCCAGGGCCTGCTCTTCATGCTCCCGATGACCATCGGGAACCTGTTGCTCTTCGTGATGTCTCTCGTGATCATGGCCTGGCTGTCGCTGCCGCTGACCCTGGTCGCGCTCGCCGTCGCCCCGGCCCTCTGGTTCATCGCCAAGCGCAGCCGCTCCCGTCTGCACCCCGCCACCTGGTACGCGCAGGCGCAGGCCGCCGCCGTCGCGGGCGTCGTCGACGGCGCCGTCACCGGCGTACGCGTGGTGAAGGGCTTCGGACAGGAGGAACAGGAGACCGGGAAGCTCCGCGAGGTCGGGCGCCGGCTCTTCGCCGGGCGCCTGCGCACCATCCGGCTGAACGCCAAGTACACCCCCGCGCTCCAGGCCGTCCCGGCCCTCGGCCAGGTCGCGATGCTCGCGCTGGGCGGCTGGCTCGCCGTGCGCGGACAGATCACCCTCGGCACCTTCGTCGCGTTCTCCTCCTACCTCGCCCAGCTCGTCGGACCCGTGCGGATGCTCGCCGTCGTGCTGACCGTCGGACAGCAGGCCCGCGCCGGTGCCGAGCGCGTGCTGGAACTGATCGACACCCGGCCGTCCATCCAGGAGGGCACCAAGACGCTGCCCGCCGACGCGCCCGCGAGCGTCGAGTTCGACGACGTGTCCTTCGGCTACGAGAAGGGGCGGCCGGTCCTCGACGGGCTCAGCTTCGAGATCCGGCCGGGCGAGACCCTCGCCGTCGTCGGCTCCTCGGGGTCGGGCAAGTCGACCGTGTCGCTGCTCATGCCCCGCTTCTACGACGTGACGCACGGCGCCGTCCTCATCGGCGGGCACGACGTCCGCGAGCTGACGACCGAGTCGCTGCGCGCCGCGATCGGGCTCGTCCCCGAGGACTCCTTCCTCTTCTCCGACACCGTGCGCGCCAACATCGCGTACGGCCGCCCCGAGGCCACCCAGGACGAGATCGAGACGGCCGCGCGTGCCGCCCAGGCCGACCGGTTCATAGCCGAGCTGCCCGAGGGGTACGACACGAAGGTCGGCGAGCACGGCCTCACGCTCTCCGGCGGCCAGCGCCAGCGGGTCGCGCTGGCCCGCGCCATCCTGACCGACCCCCGCCTGCTGGTCCTCGACGACGCCACGTCCGCCGTCGACGCCCGCGTCGAGCACGAGATCCACGAGGCGCTCAAGCAGGTCATGGAGGGCCGCACGACGCTGCTGATCGCGCACCGGCGTTCCACCCTCAACCTCGCCGACCGCATCGCCGTGCTCGACGCCGGGCGGCTGGCCGACATCGGCACCCACGAGGAGCTCCAGGACCGCTCCCCGCTCTACCGGCGGCTGCTCACCGACCCCGACGAGCTCGGCGGGGTCTCGCCCGGCCACGAACTGCCGTCCGTCCCGCCGGAGGACACCTCCGTGCGGGAGGAGCTGGACGCCGAGTTCGACGCCGAGCGGGGCGTCACCCCGCACCTGTGGACCGGCGACCGTGAGCCCAAGGACGACGCGCTCACCGGCATGCCCGCCACCCCCGAGCTCCTCGCCCAGGTGGAGGCCCTGCCGCCCGCCGTGGACGCCCCGCACGTCGACGAGGCCCGCGCGGTCACCCCCGAGGACTCCTACGGGCTGCGGCGGCTGCTGCGCGGCTTCGGGGCGCCGCTCCTGGTGAGCCTCGGGCTCGTCGCCGTCGACGCGGGCATGGGCCTGCTGCTGCCCGTGCTGATCCGGCACGGCATCGACGAGGGCGTGACCCGCATGGCCCTCGGCGCGGTGTGGGCGGCGGCCGGCCTCGGACTGGTCACCGTGCTCGTCCAGTGGGCGGCCCAGATCGGCGAGACCCGGATGACGGGACGGACCGGCGAGCGCGTCCTGTACACGCTGCGCCTGAAGATCTTCGCGCAGCTGCAGCGTCTCGGACTCGACTACTACGAGCGGGAGCTGACGGGCCGGATCATGACCCGCATGACGACCGACGTCGACGCCCTGTCGACGTTCCTCCAGACGGGCCTGGTCACCGCGTTCGTCTCGGTCGTCACCTTCTTCGGCATCATGGGCGTGCTGCTGGTGATCGACGTGCAGCTGGCGCTGGTCGTCTTCGTGACGCTGCCGCCGCTGATCGTCGCCACGTTCTTCTTCCGCCGGGCGAGCGTGAAGGCGTACGAACTCGCCCGCGAGCGCGTGTCGGTGGTCAACGCCGACCTCCAGGAGTCGGTGTCCGGACTGCTGATCCTCCAGGCCTTCCGGCGCGAGGGCTCCGGCGGGCGGCGGTTCGCCGAGCGCAGCGACAGCTACCGCCAGGCGCGGATCCGCGGGCAGCGGCTGATATCCGTGTACTTCCCGTTCGTGCAGCTGCTGTCGTCGGTCGCGGCGGCGGCCGTGCTGATCGTGGGCGCCCACCGGGTGGACGCGGGCACACTGACGACCGGCGCCCTGGTCGCCTATCTCCTCTACATCGACCTGTTCTTCGCGCCCGTCCAGCAGCTCTCCCAGGTCTTCGACGGCTACCAGCAGGCCACCGTCTCGCTCGGCCGTATCCAGGAGCTGCTGCGGGAGCCGACGTCGACGAAGGCCGCCGACGCGCCGATGGAGGTGCGCTCGCTGCGCGGCGAGATCGCCTTCCAGGACGTCGACTTCGCCTACAACGCCGCCGACGGAAAGGACGCGGAGGAAGCTCTCAGCGGGGTGTCGCTGCGCATACCGGCCGGGCAGACCGTCGCCTTCGTCGGCGAGACCGGCGCCGGCAAGTCGACGCTGGTGAAGCTGGTGGCGAGGTTCTACGACCCGACGGGTGGGCAGGTCACCGTCGACGGCACCGACCTGCGGGCCCTCGACATCACCGCGTACCGCCACCGGCTCGGCGTGGTCCCGCAGGAGGCGTACCTCTTCCAGGGCACGGTCCGCGACGCCATCGCGTACGGCCGCCCGGACGCCGCCGACGCCGAGGTGGAGGCCGCCGCCCGTGCGGTGGGCGCGCACGACATGATCGCCACCCTGGAGGGCGGCTATCTGCACGAGGTCGCCGAGCGGGGCCGCAACCTGTCCGCCGGGCAGCGCCAGCTGATCGCACTGGCCCGCGCCGAGCTGGTGGATCCGGACGTCCTGCTGCTCGACGAGGCCACCGCCGCGCTGGACCTGGCGACGGAGGCGCTGGTCAACCAGGCCACCGACCGGCTCGCCGGGCGCCGCACCACCCTGGTCGTCGCCCACCGGCTGACGACCGCCGCCCGCGCGGACCGGGTCGTCGTGATGGACCACGGCCGGGTCGTCGAGGACGGCACGCACGACGAACTGCTGCGGCAGGACGGCCGCTACGCCGAGCTGTGGCGGACGTTCGTGGGGGCGCCGGAGCCGGAGGAACCCGTGGGATCCACGGCCTGACGCCCCCGGCGGTCCGCCGGCGGCGGGTTGCGCGTCGCCGCCCGGTGTCCCCGCGTCAGGACCTGGGCTTGATGTCGGAGATCTTCTTCGTGGCGAGGTCGGACTGCACCGTCAGATAGGTGTACGTCGGGTGCTGGGCGGACCCCCAGGTCAGGCGGACCGTCGACCAGGTGTGGCCCATGCCGCTGTCCCCGGGCGTGACCTTCCAGGCGCGCGGCACGTCCTGGGCGCGCAGGACGCCGTCCGCGTGTTGGCGGTTCTCCCAGGTGGCCAGGCGCGAGCGGAGGCCCGAGGTCAGGTAGAAGCCGCGCAACTGGCTGTCGAGGCGGCCGGATCCGGAGTCGGTCACCGCGTCGATGTAGGCGCCGTAGAAGTCGGCCACCCGGTCGTAGGCGGGGCCGTTGCTGCCGCTGCGCGCCGGTGGCGGTGCGGTGGAACTGGCGACTGCGGGCACGGAGGCGCCGGCCGTGGCGAGGAGGGCCGCCGCGACGAGTGCGCGCGTGGTGGTACGAGAGGGCTTCATGCCGGTCATGGATTACCGCCTTTCGTTTTCCGACCAGTTGGACCTCGGGTAAACGGGCACGGTTGCCCCAAACTCGGAAAAAACCTCTCATGGGCGAACGCAACCATCCGACGTACGTCGTGCGTCCGTACACCAGTACGCTGATTGCTGCGGGAGGGACGACAGTGGACAGTGGTGCGATACGCCGACGGCTGGCGATCGGTACGGCCGTGCTGACCGTCTCCGGCCTGTTCGCCCTCGCGAGCCCCGGCAGCGCGCAGGCCGCCACCTCCTACTGCGGCGGACGCAAGGTCCGCACCCTGCCCTTCTCGACCGGTTCGGTGCAGGTCTACAAGCGCGGCGGCTACGTCTGCGCCGTCACCTTCCCCACGACGCACGGCGGCCGCAGGACGATGTCCGTCAGCGTGCAGGCGCGTGGCAACCGGCCCGTGGTCGACTCCGGCCACTTCGCCCACCACGCGGGCCCGGTGACCGTGCACGCCGGCCACCGCTGCGTCCGGATCAAGGGCTCGGTGGGCTCGGGCTCGGTGAACTCGGGCTGGATTCTGTGCTGAGTCGCTGACGCGTTCACGCAAGCACCCCTGGTGTCACGGGAGTTGCTCCGCTAGGTTCCGGCGGACATCTGCGTAATCCCAGGGGAGGGTGCATGCGCAAGGCGCTCAGATGGCTGCTGGCGCTCACCGTGCTCATAGGCACGCTGAGCACGGCCGGGGCGGCCACCGCCGCCCAGCCGGAGGCCACCGGCACCAACGGCACGACCAGCGAGGACATCAAGGACCGGCTGCTCGCGATACCGGGCATGAGCCTCATCCAGGAGAAGCCCTACACCGGCTACCGGTACTTCGTCCTCAACTACACCCAGCCGGTGGACCACCGGCACCCGTCCAAGGGCACGTTCCAGCAGCGGATCACCGTGCTGCACAAGGACACGGCGCGCCCGACGGTCTTCTACACCGGCGGCTACAACGTCTCCACCACGCCCAGCCGCCGTGAGCCGACCCAGATCGTGGACGGCAACCAGGTCTCCATGGAGTACCGCTTCTTCACCCCGTCCCGTCCCGCCCCGGCCGACTGGTCCAAGCTCGACATCTGGCAGGCGGCCAGCGACCAGCACCGCATCTTCGAGGCGCTGAAGCCGATCTACGGCAAGAAGTGGATCTCCACGGGCGGCTCCAAGGGCGGTATGACCGCCACGTACTACGAGCGGTTCTACCCGCGCGACATGGACGGCGTCGTCGCGTACGTCGCACCCAACGACGTCGTCAACCAGGAGGACTCCGCCTACGACCGCTTCTTCGCGGGTGTCGGCACCAAGGAGTGCCGGGACAAGCTGAACGCCGTGCAGCGCGAGGCGCTGGTGCGCCGGGAGCCGCTGGAGAAGAAGTACGCGGCCTACGCCGCCGACAACGGCTACACGTTCACCACCATCGGCAGCCTCGACCGGGCGTACGAGGCGGTCGTGCTCGACTACGTGTGGGGCTTCTGGCAGTACAGCCTGCTGTCCGACTGCGACGCGATCCCCGCGGACGCCGCGCACGCGACGGACGACGACATCTGGAACTCGGTGGACTCCATCTCCGGCTTCTCGGCCTACACCGACCAGGGTCTGGAGACCTACACGCCGTACTACTACCAGGCGGGCACCCAGCTCGGCGCGCCCACGATCCACTTCCCGTACATCGAGAAGACGTACATCCGCTACGGCTACCAGCCGCCACGCAACTTCGTGCCGCGGTCCATCCCGATGAAGTTCCAGCCGTCGGCGATGCGTGACGTCGACAGCTGGGTCCGCCACAACGCCCACCACATGCTGTTCGTCTACGGCCAGAACGACCCGTGGGGAGCCGAGCGCTTCCGCCTCGGTTCCGGCGCGCGCGACTCCTACGTCTTCACGGCACCGGGCCTGAACCACGGTGCCAACGTCGCCGGTCTCGTGGCCGACGAGAAGGCGCTCGCGACCGCGCGCATCCTGGAATGGGCGGGCGTGGCCTCCAGCACGGTCCGGTCGGACCCGTCGGCCGCGAAGCCGCTGGCCGCGTTCGACGCGAAGCTGGACCGGCGTGACGTGGAGCGGGAGCCCGCCCTGCGTCCGTGACCCGCGCCGCGTGGGCTGTGTCCGTCCGCTACACGGGGCGGGCGCAGCCCACCGGCCTGTCGCCGCCGAGCTGCACGTACAGCTCCGTGGACGCCGGGCACTTCGCCCGGATGGTGACCGCCGACGTGACCTTGTACTCCGGGGGGTTCTTGCCCTTGCCGTCGCAGGCCGTCTCGCGGACCTGCCCGGTGCCCGCGCCGTAGACGCAGTCGCCGACGACGGTGCGGGGACCTCCGCCGCCGCCCGGGTCGCCGGGGTGCGGGGGTTCGAGCTTGCGCATGCAGGCGTAGCCCTGGGGGATCGCGCCGTCGCCGTCCTCGTCGGAGGAGGGCCGCGTCTCACTGATGTGCAGGACGAAGTCGGTGGTCGCGGGGCAGGACGGCCCGTCCGCCACCTTGCCGTCGTAGCGGGCGACCACCCGGGCCGCCGCCCGTTCGCTGGAGCACGGCACCTCGGTGAAGCTGGTGGTGCCGAAGGAGCTGCACTCGTCGCGGGCCAGGAACTCCGCCCCGTAGCCCGACGGCCGCTTCGAGGCCGTGGCCGTGCCGTGCGTGTCCTGCGCGGAGCCGGAGTTGGTCCAGCGCTGGCAGCCGCAGAGCACGGCGAGGGCCAGCGCGAGCGCGCACACCGCCCCGATGGAACCCCGACCCGACCCGCTGGCTCGCATGGCTGCCCCCCGATACCCCCGTCCAGCGTGACCCGCGGCAGCGGGCACACGCCAGACGTGCGGGGGCCTTTGCGCCAGTTGGGGGCGGGGCGCGGGTGGTGCGGCGTAGCCGTCGTACGACGGATGGACCGGGCGTACGACAGCGGGTGTCCGACCCGGTGGCCCTAGAAGCGCAACCCGTAGCCGATCGGATAGAGCTCCTTCGTCGGATCGTCGGCCCGCTGGACCGGCACGGGCAGTTCGCCCCGCGGACGCACCCGCCCGGCGATCACCCGTGCGGCGGCGCGCAGTTCGACGTCCGTCCAGGAGTAGGCGGCCAGACAGGCGCCCACACCCGGGAGCTGGGCGACGTCGTACGGGTTGCGGATCGCGACGGCGATCACCGGCACGCCGGTGGCGACCAGCTGGTCGACGAGCGTCTTCTGACTGCCGGCCGCCGTCACGTTGTACGTGCCGACGACCACCGCGTCCACGTCCTTCGCCGCCGCGACCGCCTTGGCGATCGTCGCCGTCGAGGGTGCCGTGCCGGTGGACAGGGCCGTCGCCGTGAAGCCCAGTTCGGTGAGGGCGCCCGCGAGCACCGTGGTGGGCGGTCCGTCCGACAGGGACGGAGAAGCCGGGTCCGCTCCCACGACCAGTACCTTCGGAGTGCGCCTGCGCGACAGCGGCAGCAGACCCTCCTTGTTGACCAGCAGAGTGGTGGTGCGCTCGGCGATCCGGTCGGCCTCCTTCAGGTGCGCCGGGATGCCCACCACGCGGTCGACACCGGCGTCGCTGACGTACGGGTCGGACAGCAGGCCCAGTTTCGACTTCAGGCGCAGGATGCGCAGGATCGACTCGTCGAGGCGCGCCTCGGTCAGTTCGCCGCCGCGCACGGCGTTCAGGACCGCGTTCCACGCCACTTCCATCGAGGGCGGGTTGAGGAGCTGGTCGACGCCCGCCTTGAGCGCGAGGACGGGCACCCGGTCGTCGCCGTACTTCGTCCGGACGCCCTCCATGCCGAGCGCGTCCGTCACCACGACCCCGTCGTAGCCGAGCTCCTCACGCAGGATGCCGGTGAGGATCGGGTGCGAGAGCGTGGCGGGATCGCCCGCCGGATCGAGCGCCGGGACCATGATGTGCGCGGTCATGATGGAGTCGATGCCGGCCCGGATCGCCGCGCGGAACGGTACGGCGTCCAGCGTCTCCCACACCTCGCGGCTGTGCGTGATGACCGGGAAGCCGAAGTGGCTGTCCACCGCGGTGTCGCCGTGGCCGGGGAAGTGCTTGGCCGTGGCCGCGACGCCCGAGCTCTGGTACCCCTTCACCTCGGCGGCCACCAGGCCGGCCACCGCGTCCGGGTCGGCGCCGAAGGACCGTACGCCGATGACCGGGTTGGCCGGGTTGACGTTCACGTCGGCGACCGGGGAGTAGTCCTGGCGGATGCCGAGGGCGTGCAGTTCGGTGCCGCCGATGCGGCCCACCGTGCGCGCGTCGGACCGCGATCCGCCCGCGCCCAGCGCCATCGCGCCCGGGAACAGCGTCGCGGGCTTGCCCACGCGTGCCACTATCCCGTGCTCCTGGTCGGTGGACACGAGGAGGGGCAGCCCGCCCGGCTGGTCCAGCGAGGCCTTCTGGAGGCCGTTGGAGAGTGCCGCGATCTGGTGCGGATCGCGGGTGTTGTGCGCCCACGCGAAGTAGATGATGCCGCCGACACGGTACTTGGCGATCAGCTCGGCGGCCGTCCGGATGCCGAGTTCCTTGAGGTTGGCGTCGATGTCGGCCTGGTCGGGCGCGGTGGCCGAGTGGCCGTACACCCGCGAGACGAAGACCTGCCCGACCTTCTCCTCCAGCGTCATACGGGAGATCAGGGCGCGGAGTTGCCTGTCGTCGTGCCGGCCCGCCGGGGCGGTCGTGCCGGCGGCCTGGGCGGCGGACGCGGTGGTGCCGGTGGCCAGGGCGCCGGTGACGCCCGCCGTCGCGGCGAGAACGGTACGCCGGGACGGTCTCGGCGGCCCCGACCGCTCCGACGGTCTGTACGGGTCGTTCGGTCTTGCGGTGCTTCCCGTGCTGGAGTCGCGCACGTGCGCCCCTTCCCTCGTGAAGGAAACTTCCGAGGAGCCACGATTATCCGGAAAGTTTCTTCCAGTCAAGAGTGTGCACAGTAACGCGGGTTGGGGCCGCCACCGGCGCAGTTGGAGGGGGGCGCGCCGGTGACGGCGTGCTGTCGGCCGCAGGCGGCGGAGAGGGTGGTCAGCGATCGCAGCCAGCAGCGAGGCCGACACCGCACTGCGGAGACTCGTCCGGCAGCACGCACATGGGACGAAGGCCGAACCTCCCGGGTTCCCCCCTTCGCCCCCACCCCCGAAAGTCGTGACGTGGGTGCCCCAGGAGCCGAATGAGCCCCCCGAAGGGGGTGCCCACGCCCTACGGCCGCACCGGCCCGACAGGGGGCGTTGTGGCCCAGGGCTCCGCCGGACGGTGTCGTCGACCGAGGCGTCGGCGGGTGTCGCCCCGGAGGCACGGCGGGCGGTGCCGTCGACTGCGGGCAATCGTGCCGCCGGGGGGCACGGGCGGGCGCAGCGGCACCCCGCCGGCGCCGGGTTGCGCAGCGGGCCCGCACCCGGACCCGAGCGGGCCCCGGCCGGACAACCGGCCCGTGCGGGGCGGCGCGCGACGCGTGAGCGGAGGCAGACCCATGGCCCGGACGGGGTGTCGGCAAGGCGCCCCAGCAGGCGCAGAGGGCGGGACAGCGGGACGGCGGCCCCGGCGGGCCGTGGGATCAGCCGTGCTCCGAGACCAGAGGCCAGTGCCCCTGAAGCGTCCGCACCGTCTCCGCGATGGCCGGCCGCCGCGCCGCCCCCGCCCGCCACAGTGCGTACAACCGCCGTACGGGCATGGGATCCAGCGGCACCTCCACGACCCCGTCCGGCAGGGCCCCGCGCCCGAGCCGTGGAATGAGCGCCACGCCGAGCCCCGCGGCGACGAGCGCGACCAGTGTCGGGTTCTCGTCGGCCTGGTGCACGATGTCCGGCTCGCACCCCGCCGCCCGCAGCGTCCGCACCAGCCAGTCGTGGCACACCCGCCCCGGCGGCTGACAGATCCACCGCTCTCCCGCGAGATCCTCGCGCCGCACGGCGGCCCGCCCGGCGAACGGATGCCCCGCGGGGACGAGCAGGTCGCACAGGTCGTCCCCGATCACCGCCTGCTCCACCCCGGCCGGGGCGGGCAGCGGCGCGATGTCCCAGTCGTGCGCGACGGCCAGGTCCACCGCGCCCTTGGCGACCAGGCCGACGGACAGGTGCGGGTCGACCTCCGACAGCCGGGTGTCCAGCGCGGGATGCCGGACCGCGAGATCCGCCAGCACGCCCGGCATCAGCCCGCGCGCCGCCGAGGCGAACGCGGCCACGGTCAGCCGCCCCGCGGGCAGCCCCCGCCGCTCCTCCAGTTCGGTCTCGGCCCGTTCCACGAGCGCCATCAACTCCTGTGCGGTGGCGGCGAGTCGCTCGGCCTGCTCGGTGAGCCGCACACCGCGCCCCTGCCGCTCCAGGAGCACGGTCCTGGTCTCCCGCTCCAGCTTCGCGATCTGCTGGGACACCGCCGACGGGGTGTATCCGAGCGCTGCCGCGGCGGCGCCGACCGTGCCGTGCACGGACACGGCGTGCAGGGCGCGCAGGCGTTGCAGATCGAGCACGGCCCGCCCCTTTCATTAGGAATGCTTCATCCCATCATGCAGTAGACTTTGCTGGTGCTTAACGGTCGGCCCAGGCGATCCTCGACCCATGCGACCCGCCCACATCTGCCTCGCCGTCCTCGTCGCCGCCGTCTGGGGCGTCAACTTCACGGTCATCGAGGTCGGCCTCGACCACTTCCCGCCCCTCCTCTTCTCGGCCCTCCGCTTCCTGGTGGCGGCCCTGCCCGCGGTGTTCTTCGTGGGCCGGCCCAAGGTCGCCTGGAGGTGGATCGTGTCGGTGGGACTCGTGCTGGGCGTGGCGAAGTTCGGGCTGCTGTTCATCGGGATGGACGCGGGCATGCCGGCGGGGTTGTCCTCCCTCGTCCTGCAGATCCAGGCCGTCTTCACGGCGCTGATCGCCTTCGCGGCGCTCGGCGAACGCCCCACCCGCGTACGGCTGGCGGGCATGGCGGTGGCGCTCTGCGGGGTGGGCCTGGCCGCCCTGGACGAAGGCGCGTCCGGCCCCCTCGGCGCCTTCGCCCTGGTCGTCGCCGCCGCGGCCTGCTGGGGCCTGTCCAACGTCCTCACCCGCAAGGCGTCCCCGCCCGACTCGCTCAACTTCATGGTGTGGGTGAGCACCGTCCCCGTCCTGCCGCTGCTCGGCCTGTCGCTGCTGACGGAGGGCCCGTCCCGGGACCTCGACGCGCTGCGCGCCCTGGACCCGCAGGGTGCGGCCGTCATCGTCTACGTCGCCTGGATCACCACGGTCCTCGGCTTCGGCGCGTGGGGCCGGCTGCTGCACCGGTACCCCGCCTCCACGGTGGCCCCCTTCTCGCTCCTCGTGCCGGTCTTCGGGATGTCCTCGGCCGCGCTGCTCCTGGGCGAGCCGGTCGGCCCGCTGCGGTGGGGCGCGGCGGCGCTGCTGGTCGGCGGCGTGGCGCTGACCTCGTTCGCGGCGCCGACGCGGGTCCATCTGGCGGACGTTCCAGCGCAGGAGCGGGCGCGGGAGCCAGCATGAGGGCATGGCCGTCGTCGACATCCCCGGTTCCAAGTCCATCACCGCCCGCGCCCTCTTCCTGGCGGCGGCTGCCGACGGGGTCACCACCCTCGTGCGCCCGCTCCGCTCGGACGACACGGAGGGCTTCGCGGAGGGGCTGACCCGGCTCGGCTACCGCGTCGGACGGGCCCCGGAGGCCTGGCACGTGGACGGCCGCCCGCAGGGCCCCGCCGTGCCCGAGGCCGACGTCCACTGCCGGGACGGCGCGACCACCGCCCGCTTCCTGCCGACGCTGGCGGCGGCCGGACACGGCAGGTACCGCTTCGACGCGTCGGCCCAGATGCGCCGCCGGCCACTGCTCCCGCTCACCCGGGCGCTGCGCGACCTGGGGGTGGACCTGCGGCACGAGGAGGCCGAGGGCCACCATCCGCTGCGCATCGCGGCGGCCGGGGTGACGGGCGGCGACGTGACCCTGGACGCGGGCCAGTCCTCGCAGTACCTGACGGCGCTGCTCCTGCTGGGCCCGCTGACCCGCGAGGGCCTGCGGATCGAGGTCACCGACCTCGTGTCGGCGCCGTACGTCGACATCACCGTCGCGATGATGCGGGCCTTCGGGGCGGACGTGCGCCGCGACGGCGCCGTCTTCACCGTGCCGCCCGGCGGCTACCGCGCCACCACCTACGCCGTCGAGCCGGACGCCTCCACCGCGAGCTACTTCTTCGCGGCGGCCGCGCTGACCGGCGGCGAGGTCACCGTACGGGGCCTCGGTGAGGAGGCGCTCCAGGGCGATCTGCGGTTCGTGGACGTGCTGCGCCGCATGGGGGCGCGGGTGGACGTCGGCCGTGACGCCACCACGGTGTCGGGCACCGGGCGGCTGGCGGGCGTCACGGTGAACATGCGGGACATCTCCGACACGATGCCGACACTTGCCGCGATCGCGCCCTTCGCCTCCGGACCGGTGCGCATCGAGGACGTCGGCAACACCCGGGTGAAGGAGTGCGACCGCCTCGAAGCCTGCGCGGAGAATCTGCGGCGGCTGGGCGTCCGGGCACGGACCGGCCCCGACTGGATCGAGATCCACCCCGGCATCCCCGCCCCGGCCGAGATCAGGACGTACGGGGACCATCGCGTCGTCATGTCGTTCGCCGTCACCTCGCTGCGCGCCCCCGGGATCACGTTCGACGACCCGGGGTGCGTCCGCAAGACGTTCCCGGCCTTCCACGAGGCGTTCGCGCGGCTGCGGGCGGCACTGCCAGCCTGACGCCTCGGTCCGGGGCGCCGTCCGGCCCCCGGACTCAGCCGCGGATCTCGACACGCGCCAGGAGCGCGCCGCGGCCGCCGCCCCGCAGGTGCGTCACCCCCTGGCTCGGGAGCCGCAGGGTCCGGCCGTCCGGGAAGCCCTGGGGAAGGGCGATCGTCTTCCGGCCGTCCAGGGTGTCCACGGTGAGCTTGCCGCCCGTCGCCGCCAGGGCGCGGGAGACGGTCACGGTGCGGTGCAGGTCGTCGCCCACACGCCGGAAGACGGGGTGGGGGAGTTCCACGATCTCGACGTACAGGTCGGCCGGCTCGCCTCCGCCGGGACCGACCTCTCCCTGGCCGGCGAACTTGATCCGGGTGCCGTTGTCGACGCCCGCGGGGATCCGCACGGTGAGCGTGCGCCGGGAACGGACCCTGCCGTCGCCGTGGCAGACGGGACAGCGCGTGGGCAGGACCGTGCCGTAGCCCTCGCACGTCCGGCAGACGCGGGAGTCGGCGCCCTGGCCGAAGAAGCTCCGCCGCGGCCCGGTCTCGCCGCGGCCCCCGCAGGTGTCGCACCGGACAGGCCGGGTCCCCGGTGCCGTCCCCTCGCCCGAGCAGGCCGAGCACACCACGGCCGTGTCCAGCTGGAGTTCCCTGTCGACCCCGAACGCGGTCTCCTCCAGCGGGAGTTCGAGCCGGATCAGCGCGTCGGAGCCGCGGCGTTCGCGCGACCGGCGGCGGTCGGCCGTCCGTGTCCCCGTCCGTTTCCCCGCTTCGTCCGAGTCGAAGAACCGGTCCATGATCTCCACCAGGTCCGGCTGCTCCGCGGACGCGGTCCCGGCCGTGGACGGAGCCCCGGACACGGGCGTGCCGGAGGCGTCCGGTGCGGGCGGCGCGGCGAAGGCGTCCTGCGCGGGCGGTGTGCGCGGCATGGGCGGGATGCGGGTGTCCCCGGCCCGCGCCGTCCGCGCGATCGTCACCTGGTACTCCAGGTCGGCCCACATCCGTGGGGTCTGCTTCGCCCCGGCGCCGTGCAGGGACTCGTACACGTAGTCGTACAGCTCGGTGACCGTGATCCGGCCGTCCCCGTTCAGGTCCGCCGCTCCGGTGCCCAGACCGTGGATCAGCGCGCCCGTGAACAGGGAGGGCCGGGGCGTCATGGACTCGACGCGCTTGCCCTCCCACGCGTACTCGGTGCGGCTGGTCGCGGTCAGCACGACACGTCCGTGGCCGCCGAGTTCGTCGCGCAGGTGCACCTGGTCGTCCGCCGACTTCGCGCCGTGCAGGAAGGCGCCGCTGTAGCAGCAGTCGAGGAGCACGACGACCGTGCGGGCGCGGCAGCGTTCCATGCGGTCGCGCAGGAAGGCGGCCGGGACGGCGCTCGAGGCGGGCAGGTCGCGGTCCGTGTCGCGCGCGGCGAAGTACAGGCGCCCGTCGTCGTCCTTGATGCCGTGACAGGACATGTGCAGCAGGAGCAGGTCGTCGCGGCTGCGGTCCATGAAGAAGCGGTCCACAGCGCGCATCACCCGGCTCGCCGGCGCGTCCTCGACCTGATCGGTCCGGAAGTCGCCGATGCGGGGGTCGGACAGCACGCCGGCGAGGCCCGCGCAGTCCTGTGCGGGTGAGCGCAGTGCGTGGAACCTGCCGTCGTCGTACGCCCCGGTCGCGATCAGGAGGGCGTCCCTGCGGCCTGCGCCCATCTCGTCCCCCGTTTCCGAACTGCGCCCAGTCTAGGGGTGAACACCCCTTCAGGACGCGGGAGTCGACCGAGGTCCCGCGGGGCACACCGGTCCGCCCGGATATTCCGTTCGACGGGCCCGGAGACGTACGGAAGACTCTGCCGGGCCGCGGCGAGCCGTTCGCCGGGCCGGCCGTGCGGTCGTGCGGGACGAAGGGGTGCCGGGCGTTGGGCTTTCATCTGGAGGGGCCGGTTCTCGAAGGCGCGCTGGTGCGTCTGGAGCCGCTCGGGCACGGGCACACCGCCGACCTCGTCGCGGCCGCGGAGGAGCAGCGCGACTCGTACGCGTTCACCTGGGTGCCCAGGGCCGCGGAGGTCGGCGACTACATCGACGCGCAGCTCGCGCGTGCCGCCGACGGACGGCTCGCCCCCTACGCCCAGGTGTCCGTCGCCACGGGGCGCGCGGTCGGCGCGACCTCCTACTGGGAGCCGCGCTGCTGGCGGTCGGACGACCGGCTCGACGCGATCGAGGTCGGATTCACCTGGCTGGCCGCGTCCGCGCAGGGCACGGGTGTGAACGCCGAGGCCAAGCTGCTGCTGTTCCGGCACGCCTTCGAAGCGTGGGAGGTCTCCCGTGTCGACCTGAAGACCGACGCGCGCAACAGCCGCTCCCGCGCGGCGATCGAGAGCGTCGGCGCCCGCTTCGAGGGAGTCCTGCGCAACTGGTCCCGCTCCTGGGCCCCCGGCGAGGACGGCCGGCTGCGGGACTCCGCGATCTACTCGATCACGGCGGACGAGTGGCTCGCGTGCCGCGACCGGCTGGCGGAGCGGGTGCGCAGGGCGGTCCTGGCGGCCGGGGAGACCGTGGCGTAGCCGTACGCCGCGTCACCGCACCGGCGGACGTACCGGGGAGCGTCGGACGCGGCGGGAGGAGCCGGCGGACCGCGCTCTCAGGCGGACTCGTTCAGCAGCCGGGCCAGGTGCTCACGGCCCGCGGTCAGCAGGTCCGGCAGCGGGGCCGCGCCTTCGTACCAGCGTTTCTCGTACTCCCAGCACAGCCAGCCGTCCCAGCCCCGGCGGGACAGCAGTTCCACGCACTCGGCGAGCGGCAGGGCGCCCGCGCCGAGCGGCAGCGGGGTGCTGTCCTCGGCCGACGCGATGTCCTTGACCTGGACGTATCCGAGGTACGGGGACAGTGCCGCGTACGTGTCCGCGGGCTGTTCGCCGCCCAGCCAGGTGTGCATCACGTCCCACAGCGCGCCCACCTGCCGGTGCCCGACCGGTCCGAGGATCCGGATCACGTCGGCTCCCGTGCGGTGCGAGTCGTGGGTCTCCAGGAGGATGCGGACACCGGCGTCGGCGGCGTGTTCCGCGGCCGTGCCGAGGCGGCGGGCCGCCGTCGCGTCGGACTCGCCCGGATCCTGGTCCGCGTCGCCGCCCGGGAAGACGCGCACGAACGGCGCGCCCAGGTCCCGGGCCAGGTCGACCAGTTCGCGGATCTCCGCCAGCACGGGGGCGTCGTCGCCCGGTGCCGCCACCCGCGCGTACCCCGCGAGGCCCAGGATCTCGATGCCCAGCGACTTGAACGCGGCCGCCACGTCGGCCCGTTCGGCCGCGGTGAGGCCCGGGTGCACGGGCTCCTCGGGATGGGCGCGCAGTTCCACGCCGTGGTATCCGTGCGCGGCGGCGAGCCGCACGACGTCGGGGACCGGGAGCCCGGGTACGCCCAGGGTGGAGAACGCCAGTTTCATGGGGCGGACCCTACGGGGTGGTGCTGCCGCGAGGAAGGCGGCCGTCGAGTCCGGGTCATTCGTGTCCGCCGTGCAGGTCCCGGCGCCAGTCCTGGCCGACGAGGTCCGCCCCGAACGAGCGGTGGGGCTTCTCGGAGACCAGGACGAAGCCATGGCGCTGGTAGAGCCGGCGAGCGGCGGCCAGGACGTCGTTGGTCCACAGGACGAGCTCGCGGTAGCCGACGCCGCGGGCGAAGTCGACGCAGGCGCCGATGAGCCGGTCCCCGATGCCGAGTCCGCGCGCGTCGGGCTCGACGAGGAGGAGGCGGAGCCGGGCCGTGCCGGGCGCGTCGTCGCGGACGCACATCACGCAGCCCACGGGCCGTCCGCCGAGCTCGGCGATCCACACACGTTCCAGGTGCGGGTCGTGGTCCCCCGCGAAGTCGGCGACGATCCGCGCGACGAGGCTCTCGTAGTCGGTGTTCCAGCCGTACTCGGCCGCGTACAGCGCGGCGTTGCGCTGCACGATCCAGCCGAGGTCGCCGGGGCCGGGCTCACGCAGTACGACGTCCTCGGGGCCGGGGGAGCGGCCGTCCCCCAGGATCGTGCGCACCGTGCGCATCGCTTCGGCGAGCCGCGGCCGGTCGACGGGCGGCACGGTCGCGAGCAGCGTGCCGACCGTCTCCCGGGCCCGCTCGTCGAGCAGGCCGGCGGCGTCCCGGCCGCGCGCGGTGAGGGTGATGCGGCGGCGGCGCGGATCCGTCTCGGAGGGGGCGCGCTCGACCAGTCCGTCCTGCTCGAACTTGTTGAGGATGCGGCTCAGGTAGCCGGAGTCCAGCGAGAGCTCGGTGCGCAGGTCGGCGGCGTCGGCGCCCCGGGAGTGGGCGAGCTCGTAGAGCACCCGGGACTCCGTGAGCGTGTACGGGGCGTAGAGGTGGCGGCCGTAGTCGAGCGCGCCGATGACGTTCGTGTAGAAGCGGTTGAAGGAGCGGATGTCCTGGACGGTCATGGTGGGCTCCGCGAGGTCTGTTCTGGGCGGTCCCTGGAGGATCGGCCCCCGGATGGCTGACTCAGTCAGAGATGTCGACGCTCCGAGCATAGGCCGGACCCCCACGCACCGCCTACCCCCGGGCTCTCGGCCTCGGCCCTGCCGCGGCGCACCGCTCACCCCCGGGGCCCTCGGCCTCGGCCCTGCCGCGGCGCACCGCTCACCCCCGGGGCTCTCGGCCTCGGCCGGGCCCGCCGACGTCAGCCCCCCCGGAGCGGCGTTCCGCCGCGGCCGGATCACCGTGCACCGCTCGTCCCCGGAGCCCGCTCCGGCCGGGCCGCCGTGCCCTCGGCGGCCCCTCCCCCTCGGCCGGGGTGGCGCACTCCGCCCCGGCGCGCCCTCACGCCGCGTCGGCCGGTCGGTAGACGCACACCTCCACGCCCGTCTTGCCCGTGGCGGAGGAGACCAGTTCGAGCGGGCGCTTCACCCCGTCGACGGGGAAGATCGACTTGCCGCCGCCGAGGATCACCGGCATCCGGATGAGCTGGAGCTCGTCGACCAGGCCCTCGCTCAGCAGGGTCCGCACGAGGGTGGGGCTGCCCATCATCGCCAGGTCCCCGCCTTCGGCCGCGCGAAGCTCCCGGACGCGGGCGACGGCCTGGTCGCCGGGGATCAGCGTGGTGTTGTTCCAGGTGAGGTCGGACTCGTCGAGCGTGCCGGACACCACGTACTTCGGCAGGGAGTTCATCCGGTCGGCGAACGGGTCGCCCGCGCGCTCGGGCCACGCCGCGGCCATCGTCTGCCAGGTGCGGCGTCCGAAGAGGAGCGCCTCGGCCTTGCCGAGCCCTTCGGCGAAGGCGCCGCCCACGACCTCCGGGTCGAAGTAGGGGTGGGACCAGCCGCCGTGGGCGAAGCCGCCGTCGGTGTCCTCCTCGGGGCCGCCGGGCGCCTGCACGACACCGTCGAGGCTGATGAAGGCACTGATCACGATACGCATGGGAGGTGCTCCTCTTCGTCGTTCTTCATCGGTCGTTCCGTTACGGCAATGAAGACCGCGGTGCCGCCGAGAACTCATCGCTCCGTGCACCGCGTTCTGAAAGAGGCCCTTCGCGGAGCACCGGGCCCGTGGTCCGCGTGCGCTCCGAGCCCCGTGGCACCTCCGTGCACCCCGGGTGGCTCAGCCCCGAGGCGCCCCCGTGGACCCGCGGACCATCAACTCCCCGCGCACCGTGGCGATCCCGCCGGGCGGCGGCTCCTCGCGCCCCATGGCGATCCGCCCGGCGCGGGCGCCCGCCTCGGTGAGGGGGAGCCGCACGGTGGTGAGCGCGGGCACCGCGTCGATGCTGAACGGCAAATCGTCGAAGCCCGCGACGGACACGTCGTCGGGGATGCGCAGACCGGAGTCGCGCAGCGCGGCACAGGCGCCGAGCGCGACCGTGTCGTTGGCGGCGACGACGGCCGTCAGGGACGGGTCGCGGCGCAGGAGTTCGAGGGTCGCCTCGTATCCCGAGCGGCGGTCGTAGCGGCCGTGCACGGTCCACCGTGGATCGTCCTCGACGCCGTGCGCGGCCAGCGCGGCGCGGTGGCCCTCCAGCCGGTGCCGGGTGGTCGTGCGCTCCTCGGGGCCCGCGATGTAGCCGAGCCGCCGGTGGCCGAGGCCGACCAGGTGCTCGGTGAGTTCCCGGCCGCCGCCCCGGTTGTCGAAGGTGAGCGCGATCGCCTCGGGGGCCTCGGGCGCGGGCGGACGTCCGCAGAGGACGACCCGGGTGCCCGCCTCGGCCAGCCTGCGCAGCTTCGCGGAGACGGCCGCCGCGTGCGTGGCGTCCTCGATCGCGCCGCCGGTGAGGACGACGGCGGCCGCGCGCTGACGCTGCAGGAGTGTGAGGTAGGTGAGCTCGCGCTCGGGGGAGCCGCCGGTGTTGCACACGACACCCAGCCGCTCGCCGCCGGCGCGTCCGCCGGGTCCGCCGATCTCGGACTGGATCGCGGCCGCCATGATCCCGAAGAAGGGGTCGGCGATGTCGTTGACCAGGATGCCGACCAGGTCGGAGGTCGCCGCCGCGAGCGAGCTCGCGGGCCCGTTCAGCACGTAGTCCAGTTCGTCCACCGCACGCAGTACCCGCTCGCGTGTGGACGCCGCGACGGGATAGTTCCCGTTCAGCACCCGGGACACGGTCGCGGGCGAGACCTGTGCGCGGGCCGCCACGTCCGCCAGGGTCACGGTCATCTCGTCGTCCTCCGGTCACGCATCTCGTTGTCCTCGTTCTCAGGGACGCGGACGCGCGTCATGCGGTCCGTGCCCATGCCCCAGCCCTGCACCGTCCGTCCGCGGCAACCCGCACCGCGACCGTGAACGGTCCGACCGCGGCAACCTGCACCACAGCCAGCCGTACGCCGCCCGTCCTGCGACGGCCTGCGCCACAGCCACGCCGCCCGTCCTGCGACGGCCTGCGCCACAGCCACGCCGCCCGTCCTGCGACGGCCTGCGCCACAGCCACGCCGCCCGTCCTGCGACGACGTGTGCCGAAGCAGCATGCCGTCCGTCCGCGGCAACCCGCACCGCGGCCGTACACCGCCGGACCGCGGCAACCCGCACCGCGGCCACGCCGCCCCTCCCGCCACGGCCTGCGCCGAAGCGGCACCCGCGTCCGGACGGACCCCGTCCGGACGGCTGCAGACCGCGCGCCGCGGCCGTCGGCCGTCCGGCCGCACACCCGCGGCAGGTCCCGGGGCCCGGGGCCACACCGCGCGGTCGTACACCGGCCAACCGCACCGCCGTACGCCGCGACGACACCCGCCGTAACGGCGTACGCCCGCACGCCGTGCGGCCGTCGGGCCGTCCGTCGTGCCGCGGTACGTCATTCCGTCGCACGCCGTGCGGCCGTCCGGCCGTACCTCGTGCGGCGGTCCCGGCCGCACGCCGTACGGCCGTGCCCGTGGGCAGCCGCAAGGTCCCAGGTCCGTGGCCCGGACCGGTCACGCACGGCTGTCACGTGCGGGTACATCCGACCGTGCCCATGGCCTCCACGTCCAGCCGTCCGGAGGGTCGAACATCTCCTCGCTCGCGTGGTCTTGTCCGATCGGCCCGGCAGAGGCTAGCTTCTCTCTGGATAGAAAGCGCTTGCTGTTCTGCTCACCAGTAGGGCGTGACGGCGCGGAACTCGCGTACGAAGGGAATGACGTGACACGCAAGACGGTGCGGATCGCCATGAACGGCGTGACGGGACGCATGGGCTACCGCCAGCACCTCGTCCGCTCGATTCTCGCCCTGCGCGACCAAGGCGGCCTCGACCTCGGGGACGGCACCGTGCTGTGGCCCGAACCGGTCCTCGTGGGCCGCCGCGAGCACGCCCTGCGGGCCCTCGCCGAGCAGCACGGCCTCGAGCACTGGTCGACGGACCTGGACTCCGTCCTCGCCGACCCGACGACCGACATCTACTTCGACGCGCAGGTCACCTCCGCCCGCGAGGAGGCCATCCGGAAGGCCGTCGCCGCCGGCAAGCACATCTACACCGAGAAGCCCACCGCCACCGGTCTCGACGGCGCCCTCGAACTGGCCCGGCTCGCCCACGAGAAGGGCGTCAAGCACGGCGTCGTCCAGGACAAGCTCTTCCTCCCCGGCCTGCTGAAGCTGAAGCGGCTCATCGACGGCGGCTTCTTCGGGCGGATCCTGTCCGTCCGCGGCGAGTTCGGCTACTGGGTCTTCGAGGGCGACTGGCAGAGCGCCCAGCGCCCCTCCTGGAACTACCGCGCGGAGGACGGCGGCGGCATCGTCGTCGACATGTTCCCGCACTGGGAGTACGTCCTGCACGAGCTGTTCGGACGGGTCACCTCCGTGCAGGCGCTCACCGCCACGCACGTCCCGCAGCGCTGGGACGAGCAGGACAAGCCGTACGACGCCACCGCCGACGACGCCGCGTACGGCATCTTCGAGCTGGAGGGCGGCGCCGTCGCGCAGATCAACTCGTCCTGGGCCGTGCGCGTCAACCGCGACGAGCTCGTCGAGTTCCAGGTCGACGGCACCGAGGGCTCCGCCGTCGCGGGGCTGCGCAACTGCCGCGTCCAGCACCGGTCCGCGACCCCCAAGCCGGTCTGGAACCCGGACATCCCCGCCACCTACTCCTTCCGCGACCAATGGCAGGAGGTCCCCGACAACACGGAGTTCGACAACGGCTTCAAGGCGCAGTGGGAGCTCTTCCTCAAGCACGTCTACGCCGGTACGCCCTACCACTGGGACCTGCTCGCCGGCGCCCGCGGCGTCCAGCTCGCCGAGCTGGGCCTGAAGTCCTCGGCCGAGGGCCGCCGCCTCGACGTGCCGGAGATCTCCCTGTGACCCTCCGACTCCCGGACGCGGCCGGCCGGCTGAGGACGTACCGGCCGCGCACCGAGCCGCTCACCGTCACCACCGGGGCGCCGCTCGCCTCCCGCACGGTCTACTCGGCCGCGCACGTCGTCGCCGACCCGTACGCCGACGTCTCGCCCGACTCGCCCGCCGCGATCGACTGGGACGCCACCCTCGCCTTCCGGCGTCACCTGTGGTCGCACGGCCTCGGTGTCGCCGAGGCCATGGACACCGCGCAGCGCGGGATGGGCCTGGACTGGGCGGGCGCGGCCGAACTCGTCCGCCGCAGTTCCGCCGAGGCCCGCGCCGTCGGCGGCCGGATCGCCTGCGGAGTGGGCACCGACCAGCTGACGGGCCCGGCCTCCCTGTCGGAGATCCGCACGGCCTACGAGGAACAGCTCGCCGTGGCCGAGGAGGCGGGCGGCCGGGCGATCCTCATGGCGTCCCGGGCGCTGGCCGCGACCGCCGCCGGACCCGAGGACTACCTGGAGGTCTACGGCCATCTGCTCCGGCAGGCCGCCGACCCGGTGATCCTGCACTGGCTGGGCCCGATGTTCGACCCGGCCCTGGAGGGCTACTGGGGCTCGTCCGACCTCGACGCCGCGACCGCCACCTTCCTGGAGGTCATCGCCGCCCACCCGGACAAGGTCGACGGCATCAAGGTCTCGCTGCTGGACGCGCAGCGGGAGGTCGACCTGCGACGCCGCCTCCCGGACGGCGTCCGCTGCTACACCGGCGACGACTTCAACTACCCGGAGCTGATCGCGGGAGACGAGCGGGGCTTCAGCCACGCGCTGCTCGGCATCTTCGACCCGCTGGGCCCGCTCGCCGCGCAGGCGGTACGGGTCCTGGACACCGGCGACGTCAAGGGCTTCCGTGAACTCCTCGACCCCACGGTCGAGTTGTCCCGCCACCTGTTCCAGGCGCCGACGCGCTTCTACAAGACGGGCGTGGTGTTCCTGGCCTGGCTGGCCGGCCACCAGGAGCACTTCACCATGGTGGGCGGGCTCCAGTCGGCCCGCTCGCTGCCGCACTTCGCCCGTGCCTACGAACTGGCGGACGGACTGGGCCTGTTCCCGAACCCGGAGCTGGCCGAGGCACGGATGAAGTCCCTGCTGGCCCTGTACGGAGTGACCCCATGAGCCTCGCCCGTTTCTCCATCAACCAGATGACGGTCAAGCAGCTGTCCCTGCCGGAACTCGTCGACGCCTGCCGGGAACTGGGCGTCCCCGGCGTCGGCCTGTGGCGCGAGCCCGTCCGGGCCCACGGACTGCAGGCCACGGCCGAACTCGTCCGCGACGCCGGCCTGACGGTGACGACACTGTGCCGCGGCGGCTTTCTCACCGCGACCGACCCGGCCGAGCGCGCGCGGGCCCTGGACGACAACCGGGCCGCGGTCGACGAGGCGGCGACGCTCGGTACGGACACCCTGGTGCTGGTGTCCGGCGGTCTGCCGGCCGGCTCCAAGGACCTGCACGGCGCGCGGGAGCGTATCGCCGACGCCCTCGGCGAACTGGGCCCGTACGCCGCCGCCCGCGGCGTGCGCCTGGCCGTCGAACCGCTGCACCCCATGTACGCGGCGGACCGCTGTGTGGTGTCGACCCTCGCCCAGGCCCTCGACCTCGCGGAGCGTTTCCCCGCCGAGCAGGTCGGCGTCACGGTCGACACGTACCACCTCTGGTGGGACGACACGGCCCCCGCCCAGATCGCCCGCGCGGGTGCCTCCGGCCGCATCCACTCCTTCCAGCTGGCCGACTGGACCACCCCACTGCCGGAGGGCGTCCTCAACGGCCGCGGCCAGATCGGCGACGGCGCGATCGACATGCGCGAGTGGCGGTCCCACGTCGAGAAGGCCGGGTACGACGGCCCGATCGAGGTCGAACTCTTCAACGACGCGCTGTGGGCGCGGGACGGGCGGGAGGTGCTGGCCGAGACCGCGCAGCGGTTCCTCGCCCACGCCGTCTGAGGCGCCCGGCGGCCCGGTACGTGTTGCCGGAAAAAATCTTGGAAAGCCCGTGCAACCCTCCCCGTACCTCGCGGGTCGTACTTGGCATCAGGACTTCTGGAGGGGGGATCTGGGGGGATCCGCGGGGGTTCTGATACGGAGGGGAAAGCCGAGGGGCCCGGTCGACGGACCGGGCCCCTCGAAGTCTTCCGGAATGACGTCCGACACGGATGTCCGCGCCCGTCGCCCCCGGCAGGCGCCGGTGCGGCGCGCGACCGTGGTCCGCCGCCGAGGCCCGTCCGTGGCGCCCGGGGCCCCGGACCGGCCTAGAAGAAGACCCCGCAGTGCAGCAGGACGTTCGCGTAGGGCCGCGCCTCACCGGTGCGGACGATCAGCTTCGCACCCGCCGACAGCGCCTTGAGCTCCTCGTGCGGCACGAGTTCGAGGGCGGGGAAGTGCCCCGTGAGCAGCCGCGTCGCCGCCGGGTTGGCCTCGCGGACCTCGCGCGCGGCCGTCGCGCCCTCGATCACCAGCTCGTCCAGCAGACCTTCCAGCACCTCGGCGAAGGACGGCACTCCGGCCCGGAACGCGAGGTCGACGAGGCGCGGGCCGGCGGGCACGGGCATTCCCGCGTCGCACACCAGGACCCCGTCGCCGTGGCCCAGCCCGGCGAGCGCGCCCGCGAGATGACGGTTCAGGATTCCGGCCTTCTTCACAGCGCCGCGACCTCCTCGGCGGTGGGGAAGGACTCCTGCGCCCCCGGCCGGGTGACGGCGGCGGCGCCGACCCGGGCCGCGTACCCGGCGGCCTGTGCCAGCGACTCGCCGAGGCCCAGCCGCCAGGCCAGCGCCGCGGTGAACGCGTCACCCGCACCCGTGGTGTCCACGGCCTCCACCGGCACGGACGGCACCCGGACCCGGGCGCCCGCCCGCTCGGCCACCAGCGCGCCCCGGGCGCCCAGCGTGATGACCACCGAACGCGGGCCGAGCGCGAGCAGGGCCTCCGCCCAGTCCTCGGGACGTTCCCCGAGCTCCGTGCCGGCGATCACCCGGGCCTCGTGCTCGTTCACGATCAGCGGGTCGCAGGCCGCGAGCACCTCGGGGGGCAGGGCCTGCGGAGGCGAGGGGTTCAGCACGAAACGACCGCCGTCCGCGAGATGCCGTACGGCCTCCGCGACCGACTCCAGCGGTACCTCCAGCTGAGCCGACACCACCCGGGAGGCCTGGAACAGGCTTCCCGCCGCGCGCACGTCCTCGGGCGTCAGCCGCCCGTTGGCGCCGGGGGACACCACGATGCTGTTGTCCCCGGACGGGTCCACCGTGATCAGCGCGACGCCGGTGGGCGCCCCGCCGACCAGCACGCCGACGGTGTCGACGCCGGCCTCGCGCTGCGAGTCGAGCAGCAGCCGGCCGTGCGCGTCGTCGCCGACCCGGGCCAGCAGGGCGGTACGGGCGCCGAGACGGGCGGCGGCGGCCGCCTGGTTGGCGCCCTTGCCGCCCGGGTGGACGACGAGGTCGGAGCCGAGCACCGTCTCGCCGGCCGCGGGCCGCCGCTCGACCCCGATCACCAGGTCGGCGTTGGCCGATCCGATGACCAGAAGGTCGTAGTCGTACATGAACTGTCTCCCTGCTTGGGTGGGTCGGGGCGGCGGTGCGGTATTGCGCGACCGTCGTCAGGTGGGCCGGGGCGGTGTCCCCGGGGGGTTCCCGCACATCCGGGCGGGTGCCCGGGGACGGGGTGTACGGGAGGCCGGTGCGGCCTCCCGTACACCCGCCGTCGGTGGCCGGGTCAGCCGCCGAAGCCGGCCACGTTCTCCTTCGTGACCACCTTCACCGGCACCTTCACCGTCTCCTCGACCTTCTTGCCCTCGGCGGCCTTCAGCGCGTTCTCCACCGCGATCCGGCCGAGCTCCTTGGGCTGCTGGGCGACGGACGCGTACAGCGTGCCCGCCTGGACCGCCTTGAGACCGTCGGGGGTGCCGTCGAAGCCGATGACCGACACCGACTTGCCCGCCTTGGAACCGAGCGCCTTGATCGCGCCGAGCGCCATCTCGTCGTTCTCGGCGAAGACGCCCTGGATGTCGGGGTGGGCCTGGAGCAGGTTCGTCATGACGTCGAGGCCCTTGGTGCGGTCGAAGTCGGCGGGCTGCCGGGCGACGACCTTGATGCCGGGGTAGGCCTTGAGGCCCTCGGCGAAGCCCGCGCCGCGCTCACGGCTCGCGGACGTGCCCGCCAGACCCTGAAGGATCACGATCTTGCCCTTGCCGCCCAGCTTCTCGGCCAGCGCCTCGGCGCCCAGCTTGCCGCCCTCGACGTTGTCGGAGGCGACCAGCGCCGCCGTGTCCGCCTTGTTCACACCCCGGTCGACGCCGACGACGGGGATGTCGGCCTTGTTCGCCGAACGGACCGCCGGGCCCGCCGCGTCCGAGTCCACCGGGTTGACGATGATCGAACCGACGCCGGAACTGGTGAAGTTCTGGAGCTGGTTGGCCTGCTGCGAGGCGTCGTTCTGGGCGTCCGTGACGGTCAGGTCCGCGCCGAGCTTCTTCGCCTCCTGCTGCGCACCCGCCTTGATCTGGACGAAGAAGGGGTTGTTCAGGGTGGACAGCGACAGGCCCACCTTCTGCGTCGTCGACGAGGACGAACCGGTGTGCAGGAAGGACATGGCGCCGACGACGGCCGCCGCGACCACCGCGGCGATGACGTACGTCGCCGCCTGCTTGCCCTTGCCGCCCGGCGTGCCCGCCCCGGCGGCGACCGGAGTCGCCCCGGCCTTGCGCCGCACCGTGTCGAGCAGCACCGCCAGCGCGATCACCACACCGATGACGACCTGCTGCCAGAAGGCCGACACGGACAGGAGGTTGAGGCCGTTGCGCAGCACCGCCAGGATCAGCGCGCCGATCAGCGTGCCGGACGCCTTGCCCGTGCCGCCGGCCAGCGAGGCGCCGCCGATGACGACCGCGGCGATCGCGTCGAGCTCGTAGCCCTGTGCGGCCTGCGGCTGCGCGGAGGAGAGCCGGGAGGCGAGCACGATGCCCGCGGCGGCCGCGAACAGACCGGACAGGGCGTAGATGGCGAGCTTCTGCTTCTTCACGCGCAGCCCGGACAGGCGCGCGGCCTCCTCGTTGCCGCCGATCGCGTACATGGAGCGGCCGATGTAGGTACGGCCCAGGATCACCGCGGTGATCAGGCCCATCACGACCATCACCAGGACCGGGACGGGCAGCCAGCCGCCCAGGGTGTCACCGAGGTGCGAGATCGAGTCGGGGAACGGGATCGGGCTGCCCTGCGAGATCACCAGGGAGAGTCCGCGGCCCACCGAGAGCATGGCGAGCGTCGCGATGAACGGCGGCAGCTTCCCGTACGAGATCAGCACGCCGTTGACCAGGCCGCAGGCGATGCCCGTGGCGATCGCCAGGATCACCGCGATCCAGACCGGCACACCCTGTGAGGTCGCGGTCCAGGCGAGGACGGTGGCGGAGAGCGCCGCGACCGAACCGACCGACAGGTCGATGCCCGCCGAGACGATGACGAAGGTGACGCCGAAGGCGAGGATGGCCGTCACGGCCGCCTGGACGCCGATGTTGAGCAGGTTATCCGTCGTCAGGAAGTCGCCGGACAGCGCCGACATCGCGATGACGAGGACGATGAGCGCGGTGAGCGCTCCGTTGTCGAGCAGGAGGCGGCGGACCGCCGAGGCGCCGCTGGCGCGCGATGTGCTCGTTTGCGTGTCAGTGGCCACGGGAGCCCTCCACAGCGGTTTCGGAGTCGGAGTCGGAGTCGGTAGTCGGTGTGCTGACGGCGAGCGCCATCACGGAGTCCTGCGTGGCCTCGTCGGCGGACAGTTCGCCCGCGATCCGGCCCTGCGCCATCACGAGGACGCGGTCGCTCATCCCGAGGACCTCGGGAAGGTCGCTGGAGATCATCAGGACGGCGGCACCGGCGGCGGTCAGTTCGTTGACGAGCTGGTAGATCTCGACCTTGGCGCCGACGTCGATGCCACGGGTCGGCTCGTCGAGGATCAGCACCCTGGTCTCGGCGAGCAGCCACTTGCCGATGACGACCTTCTGCTGGTTGCCGCCGGAGAGGGTGCGCACATGCTGGCCGAGGCCCGCCATCCGGACACCGAGCTGTTCGGCGATCCGGGCGGCCGCGGTCCGCTGGCCCTTGAGGTCGACGAGCCCGCCGTGCGTGGCGGCGCGCAGGGTGACCAGGCCGAGGTTCTCCTCGACGGAGGCGTCGAGGACGAGGCCCTGGCCCTTGCGGTCCTCGGGGACGAGCCCGATGCCGGCCTCCATCGCGGCGTTCACGTCGTGCCGGCGCAACGCCGCCCCGGCGACCTTCACGGCGCCCTTGTCGTAGGGGTCGGCACCGAAGACGGCGCGCGCGACCTCGGTGCGGCCGGCGCCCACGAGGCCGGCGATGCCGACGACCTCGCCGGCCCGCACCTCGAAGCTCACGTCGTGGAAGACGCCGTCCCGGGTGAGCCCCTCGACGGTGAGCAGCGCCGAGTCGGCCGCCGCCCCGTCGCCGGCGGCGTCCCCGGACACGGGGCGCACCCGCGGGTACTGCTGCTCGATGGAACGGCCCACCATCAGGCGGACGAGTTCGTCCTCGGGCGTGGACGCGGGCACCTGGCCCACGCTCTTCCCGTCACGGATCACCGTGACCCTGTCTCCCAGGGCGGCGATCTCCTCCAGGTGGTGGGTGATGAAGACGATGCCGACGCCGTCCTCGCGCAGGGCACGCACGATCGCGAAGAGCTTCTCGACCTCCTCGGAGGTGAGCACGGCGGTCGGCTCGTCCATGATCAGGACGCGGGCCCGCAGGCTCAGCGCCTTCGCGATCTCGACCATCTGGAGTCGGGCGATGCCCAGTTCGCGCACCCGTGCGCGGGGGGACACGTTCACGCCGACGCGCCGGAGCAGTTCCGCGGCGTCCGCCTCCATCGTCTTGCGGTCGATCATCCCGAAGCGGCGCGGCTGTCGGCCCAGGAAGATGTTCTCGGCGACCGTGAGATCGGGAACCAGGTTGAACTCCTGGTAGATGGTGGCGATCCCGAGGCGCTCGGAGTCCTGTGCCCCATGGATGCGGACCTCCTCGCCGTCGACGAGGACCCGCCCGGCGTCGGGGTGGTAGGCGCCGGAGAGCATCTTGATGAGCGTGCTCTTGCCGGCGCCGTTCTCGCCGAGGAGCACGTGCACCTCGCCGCGGCGCAGGTCGAAGTCCACACTGTCGAGCGCGACCACACCCGGGAACGTCTTGCGGATCCCTTCGATGCGCAGCAACTCGTCCTGGTTGCTCACGACTCGCTCCTGTTCGTTGCGGGGGACTCGCCGCACGAGCGGCGTACGACGAGCCGTGCGGGGAGGGTGACGGACTGAGGGGGCCGGCCCTCGATGCGGTCGACCAGGGCGCGTACGGCGGCCCGCCCCAGGTCTCCCGTCGGCTGCGCGATCGCCGTGATCGGCGGATCGGTGTGCACGAACCACGGGATGTCGTCGAACGCGGCGAGCGCGATGTCCTCGGGGACCCGCATCCCGCGCGCGCGGACGGCGTCCAGCGCGCCGAGCGCCATCAGGTTGTCGGCGGCGAAGACGACCTCGGGCGGCTCGGCCAGGTCGAGGAAGCCCTCGGTGACCCGCCGTCCGCTCTCGGCCTGGAAGTCGCCCTGCCCTGTGTAGGCGTCCGGCAGCGGGAGCCCGTGCTCGGCGAGGGCCTCGCGGAAGGCGTGGACGCGCTCGCTGCCGGTGGTGGTGGCCGCGGGGCCCGCGATGATCGCGAGCCTGCGGTGTCCCAGGGCGTGCAGATGCGCCACGAGGTCCCGGACGGCCGAGCGGCCGTCCGCCCGTACGACGGGCACCTCGACGCCGGCGATCCAGCGGTCCACGAAGACCATCGGCGTCCCCGTGCGCGCGGCGTCCAGCATGCCGGGGGAGCCGCCGTCGGTGGGGGAGACCAGGAGTCCGTCGATGCGCCGGTCCAGCAGGGTCCGTACGTGGTGGTCCTGGAGGTCGGGCCGCTCGTCGGCGTTGCCGATGATGACGCTGTAGCCGAGGGCGCGGGCCTCCTCCTCGACGGACCGGGCCAGTTCGGTGAAGTACGGGTTGAGCACGTCGCTGATGACCAGTCCGAGGGTGCGCGTCTGGTCGGTGCGCAGTGAGCGGGCGACGGCGTTCGGGCGGTAGCCCAGGTTCTGTACGGCGGCCATCACGCGGGTGCGTGCCTCCGCGCTGACCGACGGATGGTCGTTCAGGACGCGCGAGACCGTGGCGACGGATACGCCGGCCTCGGCGGCCACGTCCTTGATGCTCGCCATCGCCGCTCCACCTCCTCGTGGAATCGATTACACGAGGGATTGGAAACGATTACACGCGTGGATACAACCCCCTGAGACCGGATCGTGATGCACGGAACACCGGCTCTGCACACCGCCGGCCGGGTACTTCACGGGGGGCAGAGCGGGGCCCGACGAACGGCTCAACCGCATGCACGACGCGCTCGTCCGCGGTGAGCTGATCCGCGGCGGCGACGGCTGGCCGCTGGTGCCCGGCAAGGTGCTGGAGCCCATGGGCTCGTAGCGGTCCCCACCGCTGTCACACCGCACCGGTACGGTCGGACCATGGCTCAGCAGGCGGGGACCCCATCGGCCGAGCGGCGGCTCGCCGTGCTCGAAGGCGTACTGGAACGCATCACGTACGCCAACGAGGAGAACGGCTACACGGTCGCCCGGGTCGACACCGGCCGGGGCGCCGGCGACCTGCTCACGGTCGTCGGCTCGCTCCTCGGCGCCCAGGTCGGCGAGTCGCTGCGCATGGAGGGCCGTTGGGGCTCCCACCCGCAGTACGGCAAGCAGTTCACCGTGGAGAACTACACGACGGTCCTGCCCGCCACCGTCCAGGGCATCCGCCGCTATCTGGGATCGGGCCTGGTCAAGGGCATCGGGCCGGTCTTCGCCGACCGCATCACCCAGCACTTCGGTCTGGACACCCTCCAGATCATCGAGGAGGAGCCGAAGCGGCTCATCGAGGTCCCGGGCCTGGGGCCCAAGCGGACCAGGAAGATCGCCGACGCCTGGGAGGAGCAGAAGGCGATCAAGGAGGTCATGCTCTTCCTCCAGAGTGTCGAGGTCTCCACCTCGGTCGCGGTCCGGATCTACAAGAAGTACGGCGACGCGTCGATCTCCGTCGTCAAGAACCAGCCGTACCGCCTGGCGGCCGACGTCTGGGGCATCGGCTTCCTCACCGCCGACAAGATCGCCCAGTCCGTCGGCATCCCGCACGACAGTCCGGAGCGCGTCAAGGCGGGCCTCCAGTACGCGCTGTCGCAGTCCACCGACCAGGGCCACTGCTATCTGCCCGAGGAACGGCTGATCGCCGACGCGGTGAAGCTCCTCCAGGTGGACACCGGCCTGGTCATCGAGTGCCTGGCCGAGCTGGCGGCACCGGCCGAGGACGGCGAGGACCCCGGTGTCGTCCGGGAGAAGGTGCCGGGCCCCGACGGCGGCGAACCGGTGACGGCGGTCTACCTGGTCCCCTTCCACCGCGCCGAACTCTCCCTCTCCGCCCAGTTGTTGCGCCTCCTGCGGGCCGGCCAGGACCGGATGCCGGCCTTCGGCGACGTGGCCTGGGACCGGGCGCTGGCCTGGCTGAAGGGGCGTACGGGCGCGGAGTTGGCCCCCGAGCAGGAGGCCGCCGTCCGGCTGGCGCTCACCGAGAAGGTCGCCGTGCTGACCGGTGGGCCCGGCTGCGGCAAGTCGTTCACGGTCCGCTCCATCGTGGAACTGGCCCGCGCCAAAAGGGCGAAGGTCCTCCTGGCCGCGCCCACGGGCCGTGCCGCCAAGCGCCTCGCCGAGCTCACCGGCGTAGAGGCCTCCACCGTGCACCGCCTCCTGGAACTCAAGCCGGGCGGCGACGCGGCCTACGACAAGGACCGTCCACTGGACGCCGACCTGGTCGTCGTGGACGAGGCCTCCATGCTCGACCTGCTGCTGGCCAACAAGCTGGTCAAGGCCGTTCCGCCGGGCGCTCACCTGCTGTTCGTGGGCGACGTCGACCAGTTGCCCAGCGTCGGCGCGGGCGAGGTGCTGCGCGACCTGCTCGCCGACGGCAGTCCCGTCCCCGCGGTCCGTCTCACCCGCGTCTTCCGCCAGGCCCAGCAGTCCGGGGTGGTGACCAACGCCCACCGGATCAACTCCGGCCTGCACCCGGTCACCGACGGCATGAAGGACTTCTTCCTCTTCGTCGAGGACGACACCGAGGAGGCGGGCCGGCTCACGGTGGACGTGGCCGCGCGGCGGATTCCGGCCAAGTTCGGCCTGGACCCGCGCCGGGACGTGCAGGTGCTGGCGCCCATGCACCGGGGCCCCGCGGGCGCGGGCCACCTCAACGGCCTGCTCCAGCAGGCGATCACCCCCGGCCGCCCCGACCTCGCCGAGAAGCGCTTCGGCGGACGCGTCTTCCGCGTCGGCGACAAGGTCACCCAGATCCGCAACAACTACGAGAAGGGCGAGAACGGCGTCTTCAACGGCACCGTGGGCGTCGTCACCTCGCTCGACCCGGTCGACCAGCGGCTCACGGTCCTGACCGACGAGGACGAGGAGGTGCCCTACGAATTCGACGAACTCGACGAGCTGGCCCACGCGTACGCCGTGACCATCCACCGCTCACAGGGCAGCGAGTACCCGGCGGTGGTGATCCCGGTCACCACGGGTGCGTGGATGATGCTCCAGCGCAATCTGCTCTACACCGCCGTCACGCGCGCCAAGAGACTGGTCGTCCTCGTCGGCTCGCGCAAGGCCATAGGGCAGGCGGTGCGCACGGTGTCCGCGGGGCGCCGGTGCACGGCCCTGGACCACCGGCTCGCCCAGCACTGAGACCGCCGCAAGCCCGTGACTGCGCGACCATGGAGAGGCCCCTGCCGACGCCCGGACGGCCCCCGTCGCGAAAAATGATCGATCAAACGAGTCGTAAAGGTCACAGAGCACTTCCGGAACCGGCGCGAGGGGAGGCAGGATGTGCAGGTTGGCGGCACTGAGTGCCGCCAATGGGCCCAATGGTCGACCCCGAGTGCACTCTCCAGGGCCAAATGGGGGATGGTAGAGACAGTCAGGGCACCTCGAAGAAGAGGCACAACGTCGGTGAGGGATGACGTGAGCGACAACTCTGTAGTACTGCGGTACGGCGATGGCGAGTACACCTACCCGGTGATCGACAGCACCGTCGGCGACAAGGGCTTCGACATCGGAAAGCTCCGCGCCCAGACCGGGCTGGTGACGCTGGACAGCGGATACGGGAACACCGCCGCCTATAAATCCGCGATCACCTACCTCGACGGTGAGCAGGGCATCCTCCGGTACCGCGGCTACCCGATCGAGCAGCTGGCCGAGCGCTCCACCTTCCTGGAGGTGGCGTACCTGCTGATCAACGGCGAGCTGCCGAACATCGACGAGCTCTCCACCTTCAAGAACGAGATCACGCAGCACACCCTGCTGCACGAGGACGTCAAGAACTTCTACAAGGGCTTCCCCCGCGACGCCCACCCGATGGCCATGCTGTCCTCGGTCGTCTCGGCGCTGTCCACGTTCTACCAGGACAGCCACAACCCGTTCGACGAGAAGCAGCGCAACCTCTCCACGATCCGCCTGCTCGCCAAGCTTCCGACGATCGCGGCGTACGCGTACAAGAAGTCGATCGGCCACCCCTTCGTCTACCCGCGCAACGACCTCGGGTACGTCGAGAACTTCCTGCGCATGACCTTCTCGGTCCCCGCGCAGGAGTACGACCTCGACCCGGTCGTCGTCTCCGCGCTCGACAAGCTGCTGATCCTGCACGCGGACCACGAGCAGAACTGCTCGACCTCCACCGTGCGCCTGGTGGGCTCCTCGCAGGCGAACATGTTCGCCTCGATCTCCGCCGGCATCTCCGCCCTGTGGGGCCCGCTGCACGGCGGCGCCAACCAGTCCGTCCTGGAGATGCTGGAGGGCATCCAGGCCTCCGGCGGCGACGTCGACTCCTTCATCCGCAAGGTGAAGAACAAGGAGGACGGCGTCCGCCTGATGGGCTTCGGGCACCGCGTCTACAAGAACTTCGACCCCCGGGCGAAGATCATCAAGGCGGCCGCGCACGACGTCCTCTCCGCGCTCGGCAAGTCCGACGAGCTGCTGGACATCGCGCTCAAGCTGGAGGAGCACGCGCTCTCCGACGACTACTTCGTCTCGCGCAGCCTCTACCCGAACGTCGACTTCTACACCGGCCTGATCTACCGCGCCATGGGCTTCCCGACCGAGATGTTCACGGTCCTGTTCGCCCTCGGCCGCCTCCCGGGCTGGATCGCCCAGTGGCACGAGATGATCAAGGAGCCGGGTTCCCGCATCGGCCGCCCGCGCCAGATCTACACGGGCGTCGTCGAGCGCGACTTCGTCCCGGTCGAGGCCCGCTGACCCGCTGACGAGCGACGCGTGACGACCGGGGGCCGCCTCCCGGTCGCCGTGGCGGTCCCGGAGCCCGAGCCGAAGGGCGCACCGGAGGTGTTCCACACCTGCCGGGGCGCCCTCGAGGCGTTGTGGCCCGGACCGGAAGCGCTCCGCCGGCGAACCGACCCCGGACAGACGGAAAGCGCCCTGCTGCCGGTCCCCCCACGGGCCGGCAGTCAGGGCGCTTTCCTTGTCCCGGTGCGGATTCCCCCCACGGGATCCGGCCGGGCGTCTGTGGAACAGCGCCTGAATCGCTGCGAGCAAAACGAGCAAAACCATCGGTACTGCGGTGCGAACCGCCCTGCGGTGCGATCTGCCGGGACCCGTACGACGGGAGGGCCGCTCAAAGCTCCCCGGTGTACGCGCCCCGGCACCGCAATTTCCGGGAACGTCCCCCAAGACATCCCCAGATGTCAGTCACGCCCCCCAAGACGCTTCTGACATCGCCAACTTAGACTCACGAACCCCTTCGATGGTTACGTTCACATCACTGTGATCTGCGTCTCTTGCATATGTCCCGAAGATGCGCAAGAGCCCCGGTACGTCAATGGGGGCCCAAGCGTAAGGAAGATGCGCGAGCCTTGTGAAGAGCTTATGTGAGGCTGCGGTTGGACTCTAGGGGGACTCTTACTCCGACGTCATGAGAATGTCCGGAGCCGAAGACTGTTCGTCACCACGAACACCGAGGAGAAGGCCATCGCCGCCCCCGCGATCATCGGGTTCAGCAGTCCGGTGGCGGCCAGCGGCAGCGCCGCCACGTTGTACCCGAAGGCCCAGAACAGATTCCCCTTGATCGTCGACAGGGTCCGTCGTGCCAGCCGGATCGCGTCCGCGGCCACCCGCAGGTCCCCGCGCACGAGCGTGAGATCGCTCGCCTCGATCGCGGCGTCCGTGCCCGTGCCCATCGCGAGCCCGAGATCGGCGGTGGCGAGCGCCGCCGCGTCGTTGACCCCGTCGCCGACCATCGCGACGGTCCGGCCCTCACGGCGCAGGCGCTCCACCACGGCGACCTTGTCCTGCGGCAGGACCTCGGCGATCACGTCCTCGGAGCCGATGCCGACGGCGCGTGCCACGGCCTGCGCGACCGCTCGGTTGTCGCCGGTGAGCAGTACCGGCCTGAGCCCCAGGGCGCGCAGTTCGCGCACGGCCTCGGCGCTGGTCTCCTTGATCGCGTCGGCGACGGCCAGGACGCCGACCGCCACGCCGTCCCGGGTGACCACCACGGCGGTACGGCCCTCCGCCTCGGCCGCGTCCTTCGCACGGGCCAGTTCGTCCGGGAGCGGGTGCCCGTCGACGGCGGTGGCGTCGGGCAGGAGCCGGCCCACCGTGACCTCGTGGCCCGCCACGTGGCCGCGCACTCCGCGCCCGGGTACGTTCTCGAACTGCTCGACCGGGGGAAGCTCTCCGGTGCGGTCCTGGGCGCCTGCCGCGATCGCCTGGGCGATCGGGTGCTCGGAGGCGTGTTCCAGGGCTCCGGCGAGCCGCAGGACGTCCTCCTCGGTGTCTCCCGCGACGACGTGGACCTCCTGGAGCCGCATCCTTCCCGTCGTCACCGTGCCGGTCTTGTCCAGGACGACCGTGTCGACGCGCCGGGTGGACTCCAGGACCTCGGGCCCCTTGATGAGGATGCCGAGCTGGGCGCCGCGCCCCGTGCCGACCATCAGGGCGGTCGGCGTGGCCAGGCCCAGCGCGCACGGGCAGGCGATGATCAGGACCGCGACGGCCGCGGTGAACGCGGCGACCGTGTCGCCGGTGACGCCGAGCCAGGCCCCGAAGGTGCCGGCCGCGATCAGCAGCACGACGGGCACGAAGACGCCGGAGATCCGGTCGGCGAGGCGCTGCACCTCGGCCTTGCCGTTCTGCGCGTCCTCGACGAGCCGTGCCATCCGTGCGAGCTGGGTGTCCGCGCCGACCCGGGTGGCCTCGACGACGAGCCTGCCGCCCGCGTTGACCGTCGCGCCGGTCACCTCGTCACCGACGGTGGCGTCCACCGGCACCGACTCGCCCGTCAGCATGGACGCGTCGACGGCCGAGGAGCCCTCCACGACCGTGCCGTCGGTGGCGATCTTCTCGCCGGGCCGTACGACGAAGCGGTCGCCGACCTGGAGCTGACCGACCGGGACGCGGACCTCGCGGCCGCCGCGCAGCACCGCCACGTCCTTCGCGCCGAGCTCCAGCAGGGCCCGCAGTGCCGCTCCGGCGCGCCGCTTGGAGCGGGCCTCCAGATAGCGGCCCAGCAGGATGAAGGCGATGACGCCGGCGGCGACCTCCAGGTAGAGCGCCGACGCGCCGTCCGTCCGGGAGACGGTGAGCTCGAAGCCGTGCCGCATCCCCGGCATCCCGGCGTCGCCGAGGAACAGGGCCCACAGGGACCAGCCGAACGCGGCGAGGGTGCCGACCGAGACCAGCGTGTCCATGGTGGCGGCGCCGTGCCGGGCGTTCGTCGCCGCGGCCCGGTGGAAGGGCAGCCCGCCCCAGACCACGACGGGCGCGGCCAGCGTGAGCGAGAGCCACTGCCAGTTGTCGAACTGGAGGGCCGGGATCATCGACAGCAGGACGACGGGCAGGGCGAGCAGGGCGGAGACGAGCAGGCGCCCGCGCAGGGCGACCAGCTCGGGGCCGTCGCCGGAATCCGCCGTCCGCGCCTCGTCGCCGTCTCCGAGGAGGTCCTCGGGGAGCGCGGGCGGTGGGGGTTCCTCCGCGGTGTACCCCGTCTTCACCACGGTGGCGATCAGGTCCGCGACGTGTACCCCCTCGGGGTATGAGACCTTCGCCTTCTCCGTCGCGTAATTGACGGTGGCGCTCACGCCGTCCATGCGGTTGAGCTTCTTCTCGACACGGGCCGCGCAGGAGGCGCAGGTCATGCCGCCGATGGTGAGTTCGACTTCCGAGGTCGTGGCTATCGGTGTCGCAGCGGTGGTGCTCGTCACGTCCGTACTCCAGGGAGCGGACCGGGCCGCACGGAGCCAGTATCAGCTGGTCGGTACGGCCCGGTGGGAAGAGTTGCGTTTCGGCGTCGCGCGCAGGGTCCCCGCGCGGGTCAGGCCGGGCCGACGAGCTCGAAACCGGCCTCGTCCACCGCGGCGCGGACGTCGGCCTCGGCGAGCGGGGCGGCGGAGACGACGGTGACCTCACCGGTCGAGGCGACGGCCTTCACCGAGGTGACGCCGGCGATCCCGGAGATCTCGCCGCCGACCGAGCCCTCGCAGTGTCCGCAGCTCATTCCGCTCACCTTGTAGACGGCGGTGACGGAACCCGTGGTTTCGGTCTGGGCGGTCATGTCGTTCTCCTCGTCTGGACCTGTGTGGTGTGCGTGTGCGGAGGGGGTCCTGTTGGGCCAGGTTCCCTCGATACTCATCACACTATACCCCTAGGGGGTATTTCTCCAAGCAGGTGCGCGGCGCGCCAGGGAACGCACCCAGGCGATTCCGGCGAGCGCGACGAGGACCAGGCCGCCGACCGAGAGGAGTGTGAAGAGGTGCCTCTGCTCGTCGGTGGACCACGGCAGGTGTCCCTGGGTGGACAGTGTCCGGTCCAGTCCCCGGGCGGTCAGCCGGGCCACCAGCCAGAGGGCGATGCCGTGCGTCGAGTCCCACAGTGCGTGCAGCAGGGCCACCCCCGCCCAGGCGGCGACCACCGGCGAGGCGGGCCGAAAGCGTCCGTTCGCGCGGCGGCAGGCCAGCAGCGCGGCGCCGGTGACGGCCGTCCACAGGCCGTGCCCGAACGGGGTGAGCACCCCGCGAAGGATCTCGGTCTCGAGCAGTGCGCGCAGATCGATGCCCTGGAGCGAGACGGTGGCGTTGAAGGCGTAGCCCGCGCTCTCCAGGGCCGCGAAGCCGAACCCGACGCTCGCGCCGAGCACCAGGCCCGCCCGCGGCCCGCGCACGCGGGGGTGGCGGTGCAGCACGAACACCAGCGCGGCGAGCTTCGCCGCCTCCTCGATCAGCCCGGCGCCCACGTACATCCCCCACGAGGGGTGGAGCAGGTGGTGCTCCGTCATCGACGCGCCCACGACGCCGAGGGTCCCGCCGGTCAGGAAGCAGCCCAGGATCAGATGGACGCCCAGGTCGCGACCGTGTCGCTGGTACGCCCAGAGCACGAACGCGACCGGGGCGAGGAAACTGCCGAGCAGGATCAGGGTCGGCAGCAGGGCGGTGTCCCGTGTCGCGTAGGTGACGGTCGCCGTCAGTGCCCAGAGCGCGAGTCCCACCGCCAGGCAGCGCCTCCAGAGGCCGTCATGTGGGCGGGGGTACGGCAGCGGGGGCTGTGAGGGGCCTGGAATGCGGGCCCGGGGCGCGCCGGGCGGCTGATTCTGGGTCACGGCTCATCCCTCGGGCTCGGGCGGTCTGATCCGGCGTCAGTGCGATCCGATGCGGCGCGCGTTGAGGGCTCGGGGGCCGGTCTCCGCTGCGGCGCGCATCGATTCGACGGTTCGATTTGTTCGAACCTTATGGGAAGTGTCCTCTATGTCGCAGGCCGGAACGCTCATTCTGACCACGGTCGTCGCGGCACCCGCTCCGCCGTCGGCGGCGGGATTCGGCGGGGCGAGGTCGTGGCGGGGTCGCTCGGCCGGTCCCTGCGAGGCGCGGTGAGGGTGGTCGGCCGGTCCCTGAGGGGGCGTGGTGAGGGCCGGTGGCCGGGGTCGGTCCGTCAGGGGAGCGGGGGCGCGGTGAGGTCGGGGGCCGGTGCGGCACCGTCGCGCGTCAGGGGTTCGAGGTAACGGAAGAGGGCGTTCTTCAGCTCCTGGACGTAGGCGCCGCGCTCCGCCTCCTCGTGGGCGAGGACCAGCTCCAGGCCGGCCTTGTACATGCCCAGGCACATCTGCGCCGTGCGCGTGACGTCGGCGTCCGGCGCGCCGGGCAGGAACGAGCGGATCAGGCCTTCGATCCGTGCGACCAGTGTCTGGTGCAGGGCGTCGTGCTCCTCCGTGATGCGGCCGGGGACGTCGGGGCCGTGCATCAGGGCGAAGAACACCGGGTGGTCGCAGTTGAAGGCGATGAAGCGGTCCACGGCGGCGCCGACGGCCTGCTCCAGCGGTGTCGCCGGGTCGACCGGTGCGAGCGCCTCGCCGTACGTCTCACGCATCTCGTGCATGAGCCGGTCGCCCAGCTCGATCGCGATGGCCTCCTTGTTCGGGAAGAACTGGTACAGCGTGCCCGGTGAGACGCCCGCCTCGCGCGCGATGGCGTTGGTGCTCGCGGCCGTGTAGCCGGTCGTGCAGAAGACGGCGGCGGCGGCCTCCAGCAGCTGGGCGATGCGGCGCTCGCCGCGGGCCTGCCGGCGGCGCGGCCTCTCGTCGCCGGTCTGCTGCTTCTCGGGCATCTCGGGCACGAGTTATCCCCAGCTCTCCGAACGCGATTGACAAACGCGAGTGCTCGCTCGCATTCTGGTGAAACGCGAGCGATCTCTCGTGTTTGCCAGTCTATGGCAATGGTCGATCCATGCTGCCTGCTCGTGCGCAGGCGGCGGGTCACGGTGAAGGGGACACCGCACGATGACCGACGTCAAGAGCGCAGGTGAGGACCGCGGGAGGGGCGGCGACGACCGGGCGACGAGCGTCGGCGGAAGCGGCGCCGACCCGGCCGACGCGAACCGGGGGGACGGCGGCGGGGACGCGCTGAGCGGGGAGAGCGGAGACCGCGGGGCCGGAGCCGACGACGCGTCGACGGCCGGCGCGGGTGACGGCATGTCGAGGACCGGCGCGGGTGACGGCATGTCGAGGACCGGCGCGGGTGACGGCGTACGGATCGGCGCGGGTGACGGCGTACGGATCGGCGGCTGGACCCGGTTCGTGACCGCGCGCCCCCGGCTCTCCCTGCTCGTCGCACTGCTGATCACCGCGCTCGCCGTGGCCGCCGGCAGCGACGTCGCCGACCGGCTGGGCAGCGGAGGCTGGGAGGACCCGGCCGCGCAGTCGACGTACGCGACCAAGGCGCTGGAGCGGGAGTTCCCCGCCTCGCAGCCCAATCTGCTGCTCCTCGTCGACTCGGGCGGCGCCTCGGTCGACGACCCCGCGGTCGCCGCGGAGGCGAAGCGGCTCGCGGCACGGCTGGCCACCGAGCGGGGCGTCACCGGCGTCGGCTCGTACTGGCAGTCCGGTTCCCTCGCGCTGAAGGCGAAGGACGGGCACGAGGCGCTGGTCGCCGCGCGGATCACGGGCGACGAGAAGACGGCGGGCGAGACCCTGGACCGCCTCGCCCCCTCGTACCGCGGGAAGCACGGTCCGGTGGAGGTCCAGGTCGGCGGACCCGTCGCCGTACGGCACGAGATGCAGACGACCATCCGTGAGGACCTCACCCGGGCCGAGCTGATCGCCCTGCCCGTGACCCTCGTGCTGCTGGTGATGGTCTTCGGCAGCGCGGTCGCGGCCCTCCTGCCGCTCGGCGTCGGCATCATCGCGATCCTCGGCACGAACGCGGTGCTGCGCGGCCTCACCGAGTTCACGGACGTCTCCGTCTTCGCGATGAACCTCACCACGGCGCTGGGGCTCGGCCTCGCCATCGACTACGCCCTGTTCATCGTCCGCAGGTTCCGCGAGGAGCTGGCCGCCGGTTCCGTCCCGCCGGCGGCCGTCGCCACGACCCTGCGTACCGCGGGCCGTACGGTGCTGTTCTCGGCCCTCACCGTCGCCGTGTCGCTGGCCGCGATGCTGCTCTTCCCGCAGTACTTCCTGCGCTCCTTCGCCTACTCGGGCATCGCCGTGGTGCTGCTGGCCGCGGGCGCGGCGCTGATCCTGCTGCCCGCGGCGCTGATCCTGCTCGGGGCCCGGGTGAATTCCCTGGACCTGCGGCGCCTGTTCCGCCGGGGCGAGCGGCGGACGACCGGAGGCGGAGCCGCCTGGGGACGCATGGCCTCCCTCGTGATGCGCCGGGCCCCGCTCTTCGCGGTGGCCACCACGATCGGCCTGGTCGTGCTCGGACTGCCCTTCCTGGGCGTGAAGTTCGGCACGGCGGACGACCGGCAGCTGCCCTCGGACGCCGAGTCCCATGTCGTCCAGCAGCACATCCGCGACGGGTTCCCCGGCAGCCCCGGCGGCGGCCTGGAGGTCCTCGCCGAAGGACCGGCGACCGAGACCCAGTACGCGCAGTACAAGGCCCGGATCGCCGCGCTCCCCGAAGTGCTCCGCGTGGACGGACCCCTGGTGCAGGGCGACTCGGCGTACTTCACGGTGCTGCCGAAGGGCGAGGCCGTGGACGAGGAGGCACAGCACCTCGTCGGCGAACTCCGGGCGACGGAAGCCCCGTTCGACACGTCGGTCACCGGCACCGCCGCCGTCCTGGTCGACTCCAAGCACGCGATAGCCGACCGGCTTCCCTGGGCCGCGGCGTTCATCGCCGTCGTCACCCTGTTCCTCGTCTTCCTGCTGACCGGCAGTGTGCTCATCCCCGTCCAGGCGGTCGTGCTCAACGCGCTCAGCCTGACGGCGATGTTCGGCGCCGTGGTCTGGGTCTTCCAGGACGGCCATCTCTCCGGACTGCTCGACTTCACCAGCCCGGGTTCGATAGAGACGACCCTCCCGGTGCTCATGTTCTGCGTCGCCTTCGGCCTCTCGATGGACTACGGAGTCTTCCTCCTGTCCCGCATCAAGGAGGAGTACGACCACACCGGCGACCACCGGGAGGCGGTCCGGTTCGGCCTCCAGCGCACCGGCGGTCTGATCACCGCGGCTGCGGTCATCCTCGCGGTGGTGATGGTCGCCATCGGCACCTCGCGGGTGACCAACACCAAGATGCTCGGTCTGGGCATCGCCCTCGCGGTGCTGATGGACGCGATGGTCGTCCGCAGCCTGCTGGTTCCGGCGGTCATGCGCCTCACGGGCCGCGCCACCTGGTGGGCGCCGGGACCGCTGCGGCGGTTCCACGACCGGTTCGGACTCAGCGAAGGCGGGTCCCCCGCGGAGTCCGCACCGGACGGGGACGGTCACACCCGCCGGACCGACCCGGAGGAGGACGCCGGGCGCCGGGGCGGCGAGGAGGAGCGGGGCCGTGAGGAGGGCCGGGACCGGGACAAGGTCGAGGCGCGCGGCTAGCGTTCGCTGCGGAAGCTGATCTCCGGGCGGAGGGCGAGACGGATGCGGGCAGTGGTGTTCGAGCGGTACGAGGAACCGGCCGAGGTACGTGAGGTCGCGGACCCGGCGCCCGCGGAGCACGGGGTCGTGGTGCGCGTCGAGGCCACCGGGCTGTGCCGGAGCGACTGGCACGGCTGGATGGGCCACGACCCCGACATCACCCTGCCGCACGTGCCGGGCCACGAACTGGCCGGAGTCGTCGAGGCGGTGGGTGCCCGGGTGACCGGCTGGCGTGCCGGCGACCGGGTCACCGTTCCGTTCGTGTGCGCCTGCGGAAGCTGCCCTTCGTGCGCGGCGGGCGACCAGCAGGTGTGCGAGCGCCAGACCCAGCCGGGCTTCACACACTGGGGCTCCTTCGCCGAGTACGTGGCGCTCGACCACGCCGAGGTGAACCTGGTCGCGGTGCCGGACGAGCTGTCCTTCGCGACGGCCGCCTCGTTGGGCTGCCGGTTCGCCACGGCCTACCGCGCGGTGGTCGCGCAGGGCCGGGTGGCGGCGGGGGAGTGGGTCGCCGTGCACGGCTGCGGAGGCGTGGGCCTGTCGGCGGTGATGATCGCGGCGGCGTCGGGGGCGCGGGTCGTGGCCGTCGACGTGTCGCCCGCGGCGCTCGACCTGGCACGGAAGTTCGGGGCGGCGCAGTGCGTGGACGCGTCCCGGACGGGGGACGTCGCCGAGGCCGTCCGGGAACTGACCGGCGGCGGCGCCCACCTGTCGCTGGACGCCCTCGGCTCCGAGGCCACCTGCGCGGCCTCGGTGCACGGGCTGCGCCGCCGAGGCCGGCACGTCCAGGTCGGTCTGCTGCCCTCGCCGACCGGCGCCACCCCGGTCCCGATGGCCCGCGTGATCGGGCTGGAACTGGAAGTGCTGGGCAGTCACGGGATGGCCGCGCATGCCTACCCCGGCATGCTGGAGCTGGTCCGCGCGGGTGTGCTGCGGCCCGACCTCCTGGTCACCTCGACGATCCCGCTGGACGCGGCGCCGTCCGCGCTGGCGGCGATGGGCACGGCGCCGGCGTCGGGGGTGACGGTCATCGAACCGTGGAGCTGACCCGGCCCTCCGGGTGGCCTCCGTGGGCGGCCCACTCGTGGTCGAGGATCGCCATGAGCACCTCGTCGACCCACTCACCGTCGCGCAGTGCGGCCTCGCGCAGGACGCCCTCGACCACGAAGCCGACCTTCTCGTACACGCGCCGGGCACGGTGGTTGTTGCCGTAGACGCCCAAGGAGATCCGGTGCAGACCGAGTTGTTCGAAACCGTGGCCGACGATGAGACGGACGGCCTCGGTGCCGAATCCCCGGTCCCGGCCGCGGGGGCCGATGAGTGTGCGGAAGGAGCAGCTGCGCTGGACGGGGTCCCACTCGTTGAGGACGACCTCGCCGACGAGTTCGCCGGTGGCGGGGTCGGTCACCGCGAGGTCGAGCCGGTCGGGCTGGGTGGCGCGGGCGCCGTAGACGGCCCGCAGCCGTTCCAGGGTGAAGGGGGTGTCCGGCTGCGCCGGGAAGGTGAAGCGCATCACGTCGGGGTCGTCGAGGATCTCCAGGATCGCCTCCGCGTCGTCCGCGGTGAACGGGCGCAGCACGGTCTTCTCGCCGGTGAGGACGGGTTTCATGGAGAAGTTCATGCGAAGAAGGGTGCCCCACCCTGAGGTGGGGCAGCTGGGCGGGGCGGCTCAGCCGTCCCGACGGCCCCGGTTTCCCGGGCGGGAGGCGACCCAGGCCCGGACGGTGTCGGCGTACCAGTAGGGCTTTCCCCGCTCCACATGGTCGGGTTCCGGCAGCAGCCCGTGCTTGCGGTACGACCGGACGGTGTCCGGCTGCACCTTGATGTGCGCCGCGATCTCCTTGTACGACCAGAGTCTACGGTCGGTCATGAGTGGCACCTCCCTGCGCGCACCGCGGCGGCGGCCGGGGGCGGCCGTCGGGGGAGCCGGGCGCTGCGCTGGCGATCACAAAGCCTGTGCTCCGTGAACGACGCGGCGTGGGCACCGGGCTGCGGCTGTGAACCGGGTGTGACGCAAGACCCGCGTACACGCGACATGTGTGACAGGGGGGTGGTTTTTGTGACACGAGTGACGCATTGGCGAACGAGCGAAGAGGTGTACGCCGGGTGGCCGTGGGCATCAAATGCCTTCTGAGCACAGGACGCTGACGGACACGCTGAGCGGAGCCGTCGGCGGGCCGGGCCCTTGTCCCCCGGGACTCTCCCGCCGTGTTCGCGCGGGAGCCGCCCTTGCCGGGCCCGGCCCACCGGCTCCCCGCATCCCCCTGGTGCGTGGCCGGAAGGATCAGCGTGCCGTCAGCGCGTCCTGCGGGTCTTGGAAAAAATCGCATTCGGGTCGATCACGTTCCGGCGGAGTGCCGTTTCCCCGGAGCGGTCCGGGCCCGGTCGGGAGGGGGCCGGTCGGGAGGGAGCCGTGCGTCGGCCGTCAGGAGCGGTGTCCCCGTCGGCCGGGAGGAGCAGACTGGTGGCCTCGCCCGCCATCCGGTCCGTTCCCGGAGGGCCGGGCGGAGCCACGGGAGGAGTCACCCGTGCCGCCGTGAACTCACCCGGTGTGCAGCCGGTCATCGTCCTGAACTCCCCGCTGAGGTGAGCCTGGTCGTAGAACCCGCACGCCGCCGCGGTCTCCGCCTGCGAACGCCCCGCCGCGAGCAGTCGCCGTGCCCGTTGCAGGCGCAGCACCCGGGCGGCGGCCTTCGGCCCGAGTCCGATCTGTTCCCGGAACCGGTTCTCCAACTGCCGTACGCTCCAGCCGACCTCGTCGGCGAGCCGGGGCACGGGCACGGCGCCCCAGGTCCGCTGGAGCCGGTCCCAGGCGCGTACGACCCGCGCCGAGCTCGGCGGCCCCGCCGCGGCCCACCGTGCGAACACGTCGTCGAGCAGCCGGAACCGCTCCGCCCAGCCGGGCAGCGCGGCCAGTGCGGCGGACAGTTCACCGATGCTGCCCCCGCGGTCCCGGCCCGGGCCCGCGCCCGGCGGACACGGCAGTTCGTCGGGGTCCACCGTCCGGTCGGCGAGCTCGTACTGGGGTGTGCCGAACAGCGTGAACGCGGCCCACGGCGCGAGCATGACCTCGATGCCCGACAGCCGTCCGCCGTGCTCGCCGACGGCCGAAGTGGTGGTCGGCCCGGAGAACACCGACACGAGTGTGGCGGGGGGCCGGCCCGCCCGGGAGACGCGCAGGGGCTGGTCGAAGCCGAGGAGCAGGGTCGCCGCGCCGATCGGCGCCTCCAGCCTGCGCCGGGGGCCGTCGAGGGCGAGCCGGATGCCGCGGTAGCTGAGCACGCCCGGCCGTAGCCGCGGATGGGGCGACGCGAGCGCGGTCTCCCAGGTGCCGCCGGGTCCGCACCCGGCCCGCGAGACGATTCCCGTCGTCATCCGTCCCTCCCGCCGTCCGTCCGCACCGGGGAAACACCCATCGTGCAACGCGGCCCCACCGGCCGGAAGGCCCGTCTCGCTCCGCGCTCCTGACGAGGCGACCGCGTTGCTTCGCCCCGCAGAGCCCGTCTCACCCGTGCCCCCGACGGGGCGACTGCGCCGCTGCGCCCCGCAGGGCTCGTCCCTCTCCCCGTTCCCGACGGGGCGATCGCGTCGCTACGCCCCGCACGACCTCAGGAACGCCCGGGTCCGCCGGGCGATCGGCAGCGGCTTGTCCGGCTCACACGGGTACATGTCCTGTTCGACGATGGCGAAGAGTTCGACGCCGAGCCGCTGCGCGGCGGCGAGCACGGGCTCCAGCGCCGGTACACCGGACGGCGGTTCGCACATCACGCCGCGGGCCACGGCGGGCCCGAACGGCACCTCGCCGGCCCGCACCTCGGCCAGGACCAGCGGGTCCACCTGCTTGAGGTGGAGGTAGCCGATGCGCTCGCCGTACGTCTCGATGAGCTTGACGCTGTCCCCGCCGCAGTAGGCGTAGTGGCCGGTGTCGAGGCACAGGGACACGAGCGAGGAGTCGGTCGAGTCGAGGAAACGCGTGACGTTCTCCTCGGTGTCGATGTGGGTGTCGGCGTGCGGGTGGACGACGATCCGCAGCCCGAAGCGTTCGCGCACCTCGTGGGCGAGCCGTTCCGTCTGCGCGGTCAGGTTGCGCCACTGCGTGGGGGTCAGGGTGCTGTCCTCCAGCACCGCGCCGGTCTTGTCGTCGCGCCAGAAGGCGGGAATGACGACGAGGTGCTCGGCGCCCATCGCCCGGGTGAGTGCGGCGATGTCCGCGACGTGCGCCCAGGTGGACTCCCACACCTCGGGCCCCTTGTGCAGTGCGGTGAAGACGGTGCCGGCCGAGACCTTGAGCCCGCGTCGCGCCGTCTCCTCCTTCAGAACCCCGGGATCGGTGGGCAGATAGCCGTACGGGCCGAGTTCGATCCACTCGTACCCGGACTCGGAGACCTCGTCCAGGAATCGCCGCCAGGGGATCTGCCGGGGGTCCTCGGGGAACCAGACGCCCCAGGAGTCGGGAGCCGAACCGATCCGGATGCGGGACAGTGAGGACGAAGGCGGCGACTGCGGCGACGGGCGAGGCGATGACTGCGGCGGCAACGACGTCATGGGCGTCAGCTTCGGGCGGCCCCGGAAAGCTGTCAAGCCATCGTCCGAATGTCTGGACAAAACGTTGACAGGGTTCCCCGCGCGGGACTAGACCTGGGTTCAGCCGCAGCGAAGGGAAGGCGATGGCGTACGACCTGATCACCATGGGGCGGATCGGTGTGGACCTCTACCCGTTGCAGACGGGGGTCACGCTGGCCCGGGTGACGTCCTTCGGGAAGTTCCTCGGCGGCTCGGCGACGAACGTGGCGGTGGCCGCCGCCCGGCTCGGACGGCGTACGGCGGTGATCACACGGACGGGTGAGGACCCGTTCGGCGCATACCTCCACGAGGCGCTGCGCGGTTTCGGGGTCGACGACCGCTGGGTCACGGCGGTTCCCGGACTGCCCACCCCCGTCACCTTCTGCGAGGTCTTCCCGCCCGACGACTTCCCGCTCTACTTCTACCGGCAGCCCAAGGCGCCGGACCTGGAGATCCACGCACGCGACCTCGATCTGGACGCCATCGGCGCGGCCCGTCTGTTCTGGGTGACCGGCACGGGCCTGAGCGAGGAGCCCAGTCGCACCGCGACCCTCGCGGCCCTCGCCCACCGCGCCCGGTCCGCCGCGACGGTCTTCGACCTGGACTGGCGGCCCATGTTCTGGAAGGACCCCGGGGCGGCCCGCCCGTTCTACGCCGAGGCCCTGCGCCACGTCACCGTCGCGGTCGGCAACCTCGACGAGGTCGAGATCGCGACCGGCGAGCGCGAACCGGACGCCGCCGCCCGCGCCCTGCTGGAGGCGGGTGTCGAGCTCGCCGTGGTGAAGCAGGGACCCAAGGGTGTCCTCGCCGTCCACCGCGACGGCTCCCGCGCCGAGGTCCCGCCGCTGCCGGTGGACGTCCTCAACGGCCTCGGCGCCGGCGACGCGTTCGGCGGCTCCCTGTGCCACGGACTGCTCGCCGGCTGGGACCTGGAGCGCGTCATGCGGCACGCCAACGCCGCCGGAGCCATCGTCGCGTCCCGCCTGGAGTGCTCCTCCGCGATGCCGGCCCCCGAGGAGATCGAGGACGCGATCACGGCGGGAGAAGTGCGGTGAGAGCGGGCCATGTCGGGGGCGCCCGGCACGAGCAGGGCGGCGACGCGACCGGCCCCGCCGGCGCGGCCACCGGTGCCCGCGCCGGCCGCGGCGAACTCCGCCCGCCGTACCGCACGGTCGACCTCGCCGGACTCGTCCGCACCCGCGCGCGGCACCCCGAGGCGATCGCCGAGGCAGCAGCCCGCCGGGTGCGCCGTCCCCTGGTGGGCGACTCCGGGCGGCTGATGATCGTCGCGGCGGACCACCCGGCCCGGGGCGCGCTGGCCGTCGGCGACCGCGGGCTCGCCATGGCCGGCCGCGCCGACCTCCTGGAGCGGCTCTGCCTGGCCCTGTCCCGTCCCGGTGTCGACGGCGTGCTCGCCACCGCCGACATCCTCGACGACCTGCTGCTGCTCGGCGCGCTCGACGACAAGGTGGTCCTCGGGTCGATGAACCGGGGCGGACTCGCGGGCGCCTCCTTCGAGTTGGACGACCGCTTCACCGGCCACCGGCCACAGGACATCGAGCGGCTCGGTTTCGACGCGGGCAAGCTCCTGCTGCGCATCGACTACGACGATCCGGGCTCCCTGCGCACGCTGGAGTCCACCGCCCGGGTGATCGACGAGATGGCCGAGCGGCGGCTGCCGGTCTTCGTCGAGCCGTTCCTGTGCCACCGCCGCGACGACGGCACGCTGCGCAACGACCTGAGCGCCGAGGCCGTCACCAAGTCCATCGCCATCGCCAGCGGTCTGGGCGGCAGTTCGGCGTACACGTGGCTGAAGGTTCCCGTCACGGACAGCCCCGACGACATGGCCCGTGTCATGGAGACCTCCACCCTGCCCGCGGTCCTCCTCGGCGGCGACGTCGCGGAGGACCAGGAGAGCGCGTACGAGAAGTGGCGCGGCGCGCTGCAACTGCCCACCGTGCGCGGTCTGGTGGTGGGCCGCTCCTTGCTCTACCCGGCGGACGGCGATGTCGCCGCGGCCGTGGACACCGCCGTAGGACTCCTGTGAGGGCCGCATGAGCAAAGAGCTGTACGTCCCCCGAGGCGCCACCGCCGACGCGCACTACGCGCTCGACATCGACCCCGAGCGGGCCGGCTGGACCCATGCGAGCCTGCGGGTCGTCGAACTGCCGCCCGACGGCACCCACACCTTCACCACCGGTGACAGCGAGTGGATCGTGCTCCCGCTCGCCGGCGGCTGCACGGTCCGCGTCAAGGACGGCATCGAGGAAGCAGAGTTCCCCCTCCTGGGCAGGGAAGGCGTGTTCGCCGGAGTCTCCGACTTCGCGTACGTGCCCCGCGACGCCCGGGTCCAGATCGCCTCCGGTGCGGGAGGCCGCTTCGCCCTGGCAGGAGCGAAGTGCGAGCGCCGACTCCCCGCCCGCTACGGCCCCGCGCCGGAGGTTCCCGTCGAAGCCCGCGGCAGCGGCAACTGCGCCCGCCAAGTGCGCAACTTCGCCTCCGCGGACGCCTTCGACTGCGACCGGCTCATCGCCGTCGAGGTCATCACCCCGGGCGGCAACTGGTCCTCGTACCCGCCGCACAAGCACGACGAGTACCGGCCGGGCGAGGAGAGCGAACTGGAGGAGATCTACTACTTCGAGATCGACGGCCCGAACGGTTTCGGCTATCAGCGCGTATTCCCTTCGCGCGAGGGTGGCTCCGACGTCCTCGCCGAGGTCCGCACCGGCGATGCCGTCCTCGTCCCCGACGGATGGCACGGCCCGTCCGTCGCCCAGCCCGGCCACACGATGTACTACCTGAACGTCATGGCCGGACCGGGCAAGGACAGGGAGTGGCGGATCTGCTTCCACCCGGGACACCTAGAGACCACAGAGGGATACCGATGACCTCAACGACGAGGCTGACGGTCGCACAGGCGCTGGTGCGCTTCCTGGCAGCCCAGTACACGGAACGGGACGGCGACCGGCAGCGGCTGATCGGTGCCACCTGGGGCATCTTCGGGCACGGCAACGTCGCCGGGATCGGCCAGGCACTCGTCGAGTACGGCGACGCCATGCCCTACCACCAGGGCCGCAACGAACAGGCCATGGTGCACGCGGCGGTCGGCTACGCCCGCCAGTCGGGCCGGCTGTCCACACACGCCGTCACCACCTCCATCGGCCCCGGCGCCACGAACCTCGTCACCGGCGCGGCCCTCGCCACCGTCAACCACCTCCCGGTCCTGCTGCTGCCCGGCGACGTCTTCGCGACCCGCCCCGCCGACCCGGTCCTGCAGCAGCTCGAAGTCCCCTACGCGGGCGACGTGTCGGTCAACGACTGCCTGCGCCCGGTGTCCCGGTACTTCGACCGGATCACCCGCCCCGAGGCGCTGATCCCGGCCGCCCTCCAGGCGATGCGGGTGCTCACCGACCCCGTCGAGACCGGCGCCGTCACCCTGGCGTTGCCGCAGGACGTGCAGGCGGAGGCGTACGACTGGCCGGAGGAGTTCTTCGCCGAGCGGACCTGGGCGGTGCGCCGCCCGGCGGTCGACCAGGCCGAGCTGGCCGCCGCCGTGCGGGCGATCCGTGAGGCCCGGCGTCCGCTGATCGTCGCGGGCGGCGGCGTCCACCACAGCCGTGCCGAGGGGGCGCTCGCCGAGCTGGCCTCCGCCACCCGCATCCCGGTGGCCTCCACCCAGGCGGGCAAGGGCTCGCTGCGCTGGGACCACCCCCAGGACGTCGGCGGCATCGGCCACACCGGCACCGCGACCGCCGACGAGCTGGCCCGCACCGCCGACCTGGTGATCGGCGTCGGCACCCGCTACACCGACTTCACCACCGCCTCGGGCACCCTCTTCGGCGGCTCGGACGTCCGTTTCCTGAACCTCAACATCGCGCCGTACGACGGTCACAAACTCGGCGGCCTCCCGCTGGTCGCCGACGCCAGGGCGGGACTCGAGGAGCTGACCGAGGCGCTGCTGCTGCACGACCACCGTGCCGAGCCGGCCTACGTCACCGAGTACACGGACGACAAGGAGCGCTGGGAGTACCGCGTCGGAGCGGCCTACGAGACCGAGGACGACGACATACGCCCGACCCAGCCGCAGGTCCTCGGCCTGCTCGACGAGCTGGTCACCGACGACGACATCCTGATCAACGCGGCCGGCTCGCTCCCCGGCGACCTGCACAAGCTGTGGCGTACCCGGTCCCGGGATCAGTACCACGTCGAGTACGGCTACTCGTGCATGGGCTACGAGATCCCGGCGGCGATCGGTGTGCGGATGGCGGCCCCGGACCGCCCGGTGTGGGCGCTGGTCGGCGACGGCACGTATCTGATGATGCCGACGGAGATCGTCACCGCCGTGCAGGAGGGCGTCGCGATCAAGGTGCTGATCCTGCAGAACCACGGGTACGCCTCGATCGGCGGTCTCTCCGAGGCCGTGGGCGGGGAGCGGTACGGCACGGCGTACCGCTTCCGGGCCGAGGACCGCACGTACACGGGCGCTCCGCTGCCCGTCGATCTCGCGGCCAACGCGGCCAGCCTGGGGATGCGCGTCCTACGCGCGAAGACCGTGCGTGACCTGCGGGCCGCTCTGGCCGAGGCGCGCGCGGCGGACACTCCCACATGTGTCTACGTCGAGACCGAAACGGCAGACACAGTGTCGGGCGCGCCCCCGGCGCAAGCCTGGTGGGATGTACCTGTGGCCGAGACCGCGACCCGATCGTCGGCGGTCAAGGCGCGCGAGGAGTACGACCGGCACGTCGCCGCCCGACGCCGCCATCTGTGAAGGAGTTTTTGGCCATGACGAAGACCGTCAACCACTGGATCGGTGGCAAGACCGTCGAAGGTGCGTCGGGTACGTACGGGCCGGTCACCGACCCGGCGACCGGCGCCGTGACCACGCAGGTCGCCTTCGCGACCGTCGACGAGGTGGACGCCGCGGTCGCCGCGGCGAAGGACGCGTACGCGACCTGGGGCCAGTCCTCGCTGGCCAAGCGGACCACGATCCTGTTCAAGTTCCGCGCGCTGCTCGACGCCCACCGCGACGAGATCGCCGAGCTGATCACCGCCGAGCACGGCAAGGTGCACTCGGACGCGCTCGGCGAGGTCGCCCGCGGCCTGGAGATCGTGGACCTGGCGTGCGGGATCACCGTGCAGCTGAAGGGCGAGCTGTCGACCGAGGTGGCCTCCCGGGTCGACGTGTCGTCGATCCGCCAGCCGCTCGGCGTCGTCGCGGGCATCACGCCGTTCAACTTCCCGGCCATGGTGCCCATGTGGATGTTCCCGATCGCCATCGCGTGCGGCAACACCTTCGTGCTCAAGCCGTCCGAGAAGGACCCGTCGGCGTCGATGAAGGTCGCCGAGCTGCTGGCCGAGGCCGGTCTGCCGGACGGCGTCTTCAACGTGGTGCACGGCGACAAGGTGGCCGTCGACCGCCTCCTGGAGCACCCGGACGTCGCCGCCGTCTCCTTCGTGGGCTCGACCCCGATCGCCCGCTACATCCACACCACGGCCTCGGCGAACGGCAAGCGCGTCCAGGCCCTGGGCGGAGCCAAGAACCACATGCTGGTCCTCCCGGACGCGGACCTGGACGCGGCGGCGGACGCCGCCGTGTCGGCCGCCTACGGCTCGGCCGGTGAGCGCTGCATGGCCATCTCGGCCGTGGTGGCCGTCGGCTCGGTCGGCGACGAGCTGGTCGCGAAGATCCGCGAGCGCGCCGAGAAGATCAAGATCGGTCCCGGCAACGACCCGACCTCCGAGATGGGCCCGCTGATCACGGCCGCGCACCGCGACAAGGTCGCGTCGTACGTGGCCGGCGCGGCGGCCCAGGGCTCCGAGGTCGTCCTGGACGGCACCGGCTACACCGTCGAGGGCTACGAGGACGGCCACTGGATCGGCCTCTCGCTGCTCGACAAGGTGCCCACGTCGGCGGACGCGTACAAGGACGAGATCTTCGGCCCCGTCCTGTGCGTGCTGCGCGTCGACACCTACGAGGAGGGTGTCGCCCTCATCAACGCCTCGCCGTTCGGCAACGGCACTGCGATCTTCACCCGGGACGGCGGCGCCGCCCGCCGCTTCCAGCTGGAGATCGAGGCGGGCATGGTCGGCGTGAACGTGCCGATCCCGGTGCCCGTGGGCTACCACTCCTTCGGTGGCTGGAAGGACTCCCTCTTCGGGGACCACCACATCTACGGCAACGACGGCACGCACTTCTACACCCGCGGCAAGGTCGTCACCACCCGCTGGCCGGACCCGTCCGAGGCGCCGGCCGGCGTCGACCTGGGCTTCCCGCGCAACCACTGAGACAGCCCCTCGGTGCCCCGGAACCGCGAGCCGGTTCCGGGGCACCGGTGCGTCCGGCGCCGTTCGTCCCGCGTCCCTGTCCGTGTGGCTCGCGCACGACCGGCCTCCCCTCCCACCTGCGAAGCCCTGCCTCCTGGGCGGGAGCCGGGTCCTACCGCTCGGTAGTCGTCCCGGCCGCCGAGAAATTCAGGCGAATTTGAACGGCCGCGCTGCGGTTCCCGTGTGCGGGTGATGAAACGGGTGGCGTAGGTGTTTCGCGTGTTGGGCCTTTGAAAGCAAGGTCACGGTCTGCTGAGTCTTGATGATTGCCATATAGAGGCGCGCTCGCCTGGGAAAGCGATGTGACATGGGTCGCTCCGCTAGTGCGGATTCCGAAGGTAAACGACCATTGACGCAACGGTTTCCGTCAAGGTTCCATCAACGTCGGGAGCGGACGAAATGACGTACGACGCGAGCCGCCGGAGGCGATATCGCTCCCGCCCGAATCACCTGACGCACGAGTCGATCGGAACCGCTTCATGACCGACACGCTCCGCCCTGTCGAGACCGCAGTCCTGGACGCCGCCTCCTCGGCGCCGGACGGCCCTCGAAAGCTCAAGCGCTCCATCGGCGTCGTCGGCGGCACCCTGCTGACGCTCTCCTGCGTGACGCCCGCCTCCACGCTCTTCGTGGTCGTGCCCGACCTGTTCGGCTCGCTCGGCACCGCCACCGCCCTCACGATCGCCATCGGCTCCCTCCTCTGCATAGCCGTGGCGTTCTGCTACTCGGAGCTGGGCACCCTCATCCCCAGCGCCGGCGGCGAGTACGCGATGGTCTCGACGATGGCCGGACGCCTCGCGGGCTGGCTGGTCTTCGTGCTCTCCCTGCTGGTCGTCATGATCGTGCCGCCCGTGATCGCGATGGGCACCGCCGACTACCTGGCGCCGATCGTGCACCTCGACCCCGCCATGACCGGCGCCGGCGTGATGCTCCTCGCCACCCTCGCGGGCCTGCTCGACCTGCGGGCCAACGCCTGGATCACCGGCATCTTCCTGGTCCTCGAAGTCATCGCGGCGGCCGTCGTGGCGGTCCTCGGCTTCGCCCACAGCGAGCGCGGCCCGGGCAGCCTGGTCTCGATGCAGGTCGCGGGCTCCGGAGGCCACACGGACACCGTCACGGCCATGCTGGTCGTGTCCGGACTCGCCATCGCCCTCTTCGTCACCCAGGGCTTCTCCACCGCCGTCTACCTCTCCGAGGAGCTGGAGAACCCGCGCCGCAACGTCGCCCGCACGGTCCTGGCCACCCTCGCCATCTCCACCGTGATCATCCTGGTCCCGGTCGTCGCCATCACCATGGGCGCCTCGGACCTCTCCGCCCTCACCGGCGGCGACATCAGCAGCATGGTCACCGCGTGGTCGAACTCCGCCGTCGGCACCTTCGTCAGCCTGTGCGTCGCCCTCGCGATCATCAACGCGGGCATCGTCATGGTCATCCAGAACTCGCGGGTCCTGTTCGCCTCCGCCCGTGACAAGGCCTGGCCCGAGCCCGTCAACAAGGGCCTGTCGCGCCTCGGCCGATTCGGCTCCCCCTGGGTCGCCACGCTCCTCGTGGGCGTCCCCGGAGCGCTCCTGTGCTTCGTCAACCTGGACACGCTGTACGGCGTCACCGGCGTCTCCGTGACGGCCATGTACCTGCTCGTCGCCGTCGCCGCCCTGCTCTCCCGCCGCGGCCAGCACCGCCACACGCAGGCCTGGCGGATGCCGCTGTGGCCCGCGATGCCCGTCCTGCTCATCGCGGTCCTCGCCTACGTCCTCAGCCAGCAGGAGACCTCCTACCTGCTGTGGACCGGCGGCATCACGGCCGTCGCCACCCTGTACTGGGCCTTCTACCTGCGGCCCCGCCGTGAGACCCGCTGGCTGGTGTCGATCCCGGAGGACGCGCAGGCCTAGGCGAAGGCCCACGTCACCACCGTGCACGACCCGTCGTCCTTGCCACCCGCGCTGCGGTAGGTGGCAAGGGCGACGTCGTTCCCGGTGTCGACGCCGACCCACATGCCGTAGCAGCCGCGCTCCCGGGCCGGCGCGGCGAGCGCCCGCACCAGCGAGCTCCCGGTGCCGCGCCGCCGGAACGGTCCGGCGACCGCCGGCTCGTACAGGAACATCTCGGTGCCCTTGTCGGGGTGGACCGTCTCCACCCCGCTGACGAACCCGACGGGACCGCCGTCCTCGTACGCCAGGAACAGGTGGTGGCCCTGGGTCTCCAGGAGACGCCGGGCCCGTTCGGAGCGCACGGGGTGGTCGAAGAGGTACTCGGCGGCGGTCAGTTCCCCGACCGTGGTGGCGCGGCGCATCTCCATGGGCCGTTCGTACCACGGACGCGGTACGCCGGTACCCGCCCGTACTCCTGTGGGAGGGGCCGGGGTTCAGCCCGGTGGCTGCATCCGTTGTCGGTCCCCGCCCGTACCGTTGGAGCATGGATCTTCGACTGCCCCGACCGCGCGGGCCGCGCCGGGGCCCGCTCCCCGGCCGGACGTGGCCGGGCACCCGGGGGAGGTTCGCCGCCGCGGCCGCCGCCCTCGCCGTGCTCGTCGGCGCCGGCACCTGGACGGCCGTCGCCTCGGACGACGCGCCGCCCGTGCACCGCGCCGACCGCGTCATGGCGATGAGCGGCGGCGTGCGCGTCGACACCTCGTACTTCACCGCGGGCCCTTCCTCGCACCGTCGCCCCGCCGTGCTCCTCGCACACGGCTTCGGCGGCAGCAAGGCCGACGTCCGGGACGAGGCGGAGCAGCTCGCCCGTGACGGATACGCGGTGCTGACCTGGTCGGCACGCGGCTTCGGCCGCTCCACCGGCACGATCGGACTGAACGACCCGGACGCCGAGGTCGCCGACGTGTCCCGGCTGATCGACTGGCTCGCGCGGCGGCCCGAGGTCCGGCTCGACGCGGACGGCGACCCGCGCGTCGGCGTCACCGGCGCCTCGTACGGCGGCGCGGTCTCGCTGCTCGCCGCCGCCTACGACCGGCGGGTCGACGCGATCGCCCCGTCCGTCACGTACTGGAACCTCGCCGACGCCCTCTTCCCGAACGGGGTGTTCAAGAAGCTCTGGGCCGGTGTCTTCGTCAACACCGGTGGCGGCTGCGACCGTTTCCAGCCCCGGCTGTGCGCCATGTACAACCGCGTCGCCGAGTCCGGCAAGCCCGACGAGGCGGCCACCCGGATGCTCCAGGAGCGCAGCCCCTCCGCCGTCGGCGACCGCATCAAGGTGCCGACGCTCGTCGTCCAGGGCCAGTCCGACTCGCTGTTCCCGCTCGGCCAGGCCGACGCGACGGCCCGCGCGATCCGGGCGAACGGAGCACCCGTGGACGTCGACTGGATCTCCGGCGGCCACGACGGCGGCGACATGGAGACCGGACGCGTCGAGTCCCGGGTCGCCGCCTGGTTCGACCGCTACCTGAAGGACGACAAGGGCGCCGACACCGGCCCCGCCTTCCGCGTCACCCGGACCGGCGGCATCGACTCCACCGACGGCGCCGCGCAGCTGCGCGGCGCGAGCGCGGACACGTATCCCGGCCTGACCGACGGGCGGCGCACCGTCCCGCTGAGCGGCCGCGAGCAGAGCTTCGACAACCCCGCCGGCGGCGGTCCGCCCGCCATCTCGGCGCTGCCGGGCCTCGGCGGCTCGGGCGGCCTCGCCCAGCTGTCCTCCCTCGGCGTCGGGGTCTCGCTCGACTTCCCCGGCCAGTACGCGCACTTCGATTCCCCGGTGCTCGGCGAGGACCTGCGGATCACCGGCACCCCCACGGCGACGGTGCACGTCACGTCGAGCGCCGACGACGCGGTCCTGTTCGCGAAGGTCTACGACGTCGGGCCGGGCGGCCGGCAGCAGGTGCTGCCCTCCCAGCTCGTCACACCGCTGCGCGTCGAGGGCGCCAGGAGCGGCAAGGACGTCACGGTCACCCTGCCCGCCGTCGACCACGAAGTACGGAAGGGCCACCGGCTGCGCCTCGTCCTCGCCGCGACCGACCTCGGCTACGCCTCACCGTCCGCCCCGGCCACGTACACCGTGTCCCTGAAGGGCGACCTGACGGTCCCCACGGCGCCCGGCGTGAAGACCGCCGCCGCGCCGCTGCCTTCCTGGGTGTGGTGGCTGCCGCTCGCCGGAGCGCTCGCCGCGCTCGCCCTGCTGCTCACCGCCCGCCGCCGCACGGCACCGGCCGGACCCGACCCGGACCTCGCCGAAGTCCCGCTCCAGATCACCGGCCTGAGCAAGCGGTACGCCGGGTCCGCCGACCGTTACGCGGTACGGGACCTGTCGTTCCGCGTGGAGAAGGGTCAGGTCCTCGGCCTCCTCGGACCGAACGGCGCGGGCAAGACGACCACCTTGCGCATGCTCATGGGCCTCATCGGGCCGGACGACGGCGAGATCCGCGTCTTCGGGCACGCGATCCGGCCGGGCGCGCCGGTCCTCTCCCGGGTCGGGGCGTTCGTCGAGGGCGCGGGCTTCCTCCCGCACCTGTCCGGCCGCGAGAATCTGGAGCTGTACTGGCGGGCGACGGGCCGCCCGCCCGAGGACGCCCACCTGGAGGAGGCCCTGGAGATCGCGGGCCTCGGCGACGCGCTGGTCCGCGCCGTCCGCACCTACTCCCAGGGCATGCGTCAGCGCCTCGCCATCGCCCAGGCGATGCTCGGCCTGCCCGACCTCCTCATCCTCGACGAACCGACCAACGGACTGGACCCGCCGCAGATCCGCGAGATGCGCGAGGTCATGATCCGCTACGCCGCCGCGGGCCGCACGGTCATCGTCTCCAGCCACCTCCTCGCCGAGGTCGAGCAGTCCTGCACGCACCTCGTGGTCATGGACCGCGGCCGGCTGGTCCAGGCGGGCCCGGTGAGCGAGATCGTCGGCTCCGGCGACACCCTCCTCGTCGGCACCGGTTCACCCGTGGACGAGCCCGTCGTCGAGAAGGTCGGCGCGCTGCCCGGCGTGGCGTCGGCCGTCGCCACCGAAGGCGGACTGCTGGTCCGGCTCGCCCCCGGGGGCAGCGCCGAACGCCTGGTCGTCGAACTCGTACGGCTCGAAGTGCCCGTGGCGTCGATGGGCCCGCACCGCCGTCTGGAAGACGCCTTCCTCACCCTGATCGGAGGCTCCGCATGAGCACGCTCGTCGAGCGCGGCGAGACGGCCGACGGGTACCGCGCCCGGCGCACCCTGCCGCTGCGCGTCGAACTGATCCGGCAGCTGAAGCGGCGCCGCACCCTCGTGATGGGGGCGATCCTCGCGGCGCTGCCCTTCGTCCTGGTCGTGGCGTTCGCGATCGGCGGCGACCCGGGCTCGCGCAACGGCCAGGTCACCCTCATGGACACGGCCACCGCGTCCGGCGCCAACTTCGCCGCCGTGAACCTGTTCGTGTCCGCGGGCTTCCTCCTGGTGATCCCGGTCGCCCTGTTCTGCGGGGACACGATCGCCTCCGAGGCGAGCTGGTCGTCGCTGCGCTATCTGCTGGCCGCGCCCGTGCCCCGGGCCCGGCTGCTGTGGTCCAAACTCGTCGTCGCCCTCGGCCTCAGCCTCGCCGCGATGATCCTGCTTCCGGTCGTCGCGATCGCGGTGGGCACCGCCGCCTACGGCTGGGGACCGCTGGAGATCCCCACCGGCGGCGCGCTCCCCGCGGGCACCGCGACCCAGCGCCTCCTCGTGGTGATCGCCTACGTCTTCGTGTCCCAACTCGTCACCGCGGGCCTCGCGTTCTGGCTGTCCACGAAGACGGACGCCCCGCTCGGCGCGGTCGGCGGCGCGGTCGGCCTGACGATCGTGGGGAACGTCCTGGACGCCGTCACCGCCCTCGGCCACTGGCGCGACTTCCTTCCCGCGCACTGGCAGTTCGCGTGGGCCGACGCCGTCCAGCCGACCCCGGAGTGGAGCGGCATGATCCAGGGCACGGCGATTTCCATAACGTACGCGCTCGTGCTGTTCGCGCTGGCCTTCCGCGGTTTCCGGCGCAAGGACATCGTGTCCTAGGTCTCCGGAGGATCACCCACCGGTCTCGAAGGCCCCCCGTCGTGGCCGCTTCGAGATCCATCCGCAACCGTCCGGAGCGCACGTCCCGGCCCCCTCGGCCGTCACAGTCACAGACGTCGGCCCACACACGGCCGCTCACCGAGGGGGCAGCATGGGGATGCAGCTGATGACACGGATACGCACACGGGCCGCGGGAGGCCGCCGGCTGCGCGGCACCCTGCTCGCGCTGACGGCCGCGGGCGCCGTCCTGCTGACGGGATGCAGCGCGAGCGACGGCGGCAACTCGACGGACCGCGCCGACAAGTCCGGCGGGCGCACCCTCCCGCTGCCCGCCCCCGCCGGGCCCACGGGCGACGCCCAGGGCGCGCAGGAGGGCGAACAGACCGGGTCGCCCGACCGGGAGATCGCACCGTCCCCCGACTACCTCTCCACCTTCGCTCTGGACGTCGACACCGCCTCCTACGGCTACGCCCGCCGCACCCTCGCGGGCGGCAGGGTCCCGGACCCCTCCACCGTCCGGCCCGAGGAATTCGTCAACAGCTTCCGCCAGGACTACCGGCGCCCCGACGGCAACGGCTTCACCGTCACCGTCGACGGCGCCCGCACCGGCGACGAGCGCTGGTCACTCGTCCGCGTCGGTCTCGCCACCCGCGCCGCCGAGGACGAGCGGGAACGGCCGCCCGCCGCCCTCACCTTCGTCATCGACATCTCCGGCTCCATGGCCGAGCCCGGCCGCCTGGACCTGGCCAAGGACTCCCTCGACGTGATGACGGACCGGCTGCGCGACGACGACTCCGTCGCCCTGGTCACCTTCAGCGACAAGGCGGAGACCGTCCTGCCGATGACCCGCCTCGGCGACCACCGGGGCCGCGTGCACGACGCGATCGGCAGGCTGGAGCCGACGGACTCGACCAACCTCGGCGCCGGCGTGGACAGGGGCTACGAGACGGCGGTGGAGGGACTGCGCGAGGGCGCCACCAACCGGGTCGTGCTCATCTCCGACGCCCTCGCCAACACCGGCGACACGGACGCCGACAGCATCCTGGAGCGCATCTCCGACGCCCGTCGCGAGCACGGCATCACTCTGTTCGGCGTCGGGGTAGGCAGCGACTACGGCGACGCCCTCATGGAGCGCCTCGCCGACAGGGGCGACGGGCACACGGTGTACGTCTCGGACCGCGACGAAGCCCGTACCGTCTTCTGCGACCAGCTCCCGCAGAACATCGACCTGACGGCCCGCGACGCCAAGGCGCAGGTCGCCTTCGACCCGCAGACGGTCGAACAGTTCCGGCTCATCGGCTACGACAACCGCGCGGTGGCCGACGAGGACTTCCGCGACGACCGGGTCGACGGCGGCGAGGTCGGCCCCGGCCACACGGTCACCGCGCTCTACGCCGTCCGCACCCGGCCCGGCGCCTCGGGCCACCTCGCCACCGCCAGCGTCCGCTGGCTGGACCCCGACACCCGCGCCCCGCACGAGGAGTCCGGCCTGCTGGAGGCCGGTTCCCTCGACGGCGACCTGTGGACGGCCGACCGCTCCCTCCAGGTCGCCGCCGTGGCCGCCTATTTCGCCGACGGTCTGCGCGCGGGCGACGCCCGGTTCGACGCCCTGCCCGGCGCGCTTCCGCTCGGCGAACTCGCCACCCGTGCCGACCGGCTCGCCGACGACTCCGAGGACCCGGCGGTACGCGGACTGGCGACCGCGGTCGAGCAGGCGAACCGGCTGAAGGGCTGAGCGGAGGAGTCCCCCGGAGGGCTGAACGAGGCGTCCCCCAAAGGCCGGACGGCGGGCCTTGGCCGCCGCCCGGCCGGCCCGGCCCGCTTCATCGACCGTGCGCAACCCATTGAATTTCCGTTACGCCTGCGTAAGTTGACTCCGGAGTAAGTACCCCGAGCAAGTCCCCCCGACCGGGAGCCGTCATGGGCGTACGCAAGGATCTGAAACGGGCGAAGCGGCGCGCCGACCTGGCGGACCGCAGCAGGGTGGAGCTGGTCCGGGACGAGGACGGCACGGTCCGCGAGGCACGTGCCGCACGCCTCGCCCCGGCCCCCGCCACCGGCAGCACCGCCGACCTGCCCTTCACCAACGCCGCCGAGGCCCCCGACGCGGTCGTCCTGCGCCGGGCGGAGAAGGGCGTGTGGCGGCCGGTGACCGCGGCCGCCTTCGCCCGCGAGGTCACCGATGCCGCCAAGGGCCTGATCGCGGCGGGCCTGGAGCCGGGCGGCCGCGTCGCGGTGATGTCCCGCACCCGCTACGAATGGACGGTCCTCGACTTCGCCGTCTGGGCGGCCGGCGGACAGACCGTCCCCGTCTACGCGACCTCGTCGGCCGAGCAGGTGGAGTGGATCGTCCGGGACTCGGGCGCACGGTTCGTCGTCGTCGAGACCGACGAGAACGCGGACACGGTGACCACCGGCACGGCACGGCACCCCGAACCCCCGCGCGTGTGGCGGCTGGACGCGGACGCGATCGGCGAACTCACCTCCCTGGGGCGGGACATCACCGACGAGGAGGTGACCAAGCGGCGCGCCGCACTGACCCCGGACACCGTCGCGACCGTCTGCTACACCTCCGGGACCACCGGACAGCCCAAGGGCTGCGTCCTCACCCACGCCAATCTGCACGCCGAGGCCGCCAACACGGTCGAGCTGCTGCACCCCGTCTTCAAGGAGGTCACCGGCCAGACGGCCTCGACCCTCCTCTTCCTGCCGCTCGCCCACATCCTGGGCCGCACCCTCCAGATCGCCTGCCTCATGGCGCGCATCGAACTGGGCCACTGCCCGAGCATCAAGCCGGACGAACTCCGGCCCGCGCTAAGGCAGTTCCGCCCGACCTTCCTCGTCGGCGTCCCGTACCTCTTCGAGAAGATCCACGACACCGGGCGGGCCACGGCCGAGAAGATCGGCCGGGGAGCCTCCTTCGACCGTGCCGACCGCATCGGCGTCCGTTTCGGCGAGGCCTACCTGAACAAGTTCCTGGGCGTGGGCAAGGGCCCCGGCCCCGGCCTGTACGCCGCCTGGGCGCTGTACGACCTGCTCGTCTACCGCCGTATCCGCAAGGAACTGGGCGGTCGGGCCCGCTACGCCATCAGCGGCGGCTCCCCGCTCGACCGCAACCTCAACCTGTTCTTCTACGCGGCCGGAATCATCGTCTACGAGGGGTACGGCCTCACCGAGACCTCCGCGGCCGCCACCATCGTCCCGCCCCTCGAACCCCGCCCCGGGACGGTCGGCCTGCCGGTCCCGGGCACCGCCGTGCGTATCGCCGACGACGGCGAGGTCCTCATCAAGGGCGGCATCGTCTTCGGCTCCTACTGGAACAACCCGGCCGCCACCGACGCCGTCCTCACCGACGACTGGTTCGCCACCGGCGACCTCGGTGCCCTGGACGAGGACGGCTACCTCACCATCACCGGCCGCAAGAAGGACATCCTCGTCACGTCCGGGGGCAAGAACGTCTCGCCCGCGGTCCTGGAGGACCGGCTGCGCAGCCGGTCGCCCGTCGGCCAGTGCGTCGTCGTCGGCGACAACCGTCCGTACGTCGCGGCCCTGATCACCCTCGACGCCGAGTCCCTCGCCCACTGGCTCGCCGTGCGCAAACTGCCCGCGGACACCCCGCTGTCCGACGTCGTCGCGGACCCCCGGATGCGCGCCGACGTCCAGAAGGCCGTGGACTACGCGAACGCCGCGGTCTCCCGGGCCGAGTCGATCCGCCGCTTCGCCCTGGTGGCGGGCGAGTTCACCGAGGACAACGGTCTGCTCACCCCTTCGCTGAAGGTGAAGCGGCACGCGGTCACCACGGCGTACGCCGCGGACATCGAGAAGCTCTACCGGAGCTGAGCGACCCCCGTGCCGACACGGGGGAGCGGCCGGTCCCCGCACACGGGAACAGCGGGCCGCCCTGAAGGGGGGCCCGCTGTCCGCGGTACTGGGAGGTCAGCTGCTGGCGGCGCCGTTGCCCGACAGGACCGGGATGTTGTCCAGGATGTGGGAGAGCGGCTCGTCGCCCTTGGCCTGGGTGGAGTTCTCGGTGCACTGCTGGTTCTGCGGGGCCGACAGGACCGGGACGTCCTGGACGGCGGTGATCGGGACGAGACCGACGACCGAGCCGACGTTGGCCTTGGCGGGCAGGCCCACACAGGGCTTGTTCAGCGAGCCCTGGACGAGCGCCATCTGGGGGCTCATGTCGCCGTTCGTGACCTGGTTGCCGTAGCTCTGCGTGGAGTCGGTGCCCTGGGTGGTGGTGACACCGTCGTCGTTCCCGATCGCCAGCGCCTGCGGCGCGGCGGCGGCCGAGACGCCGGCGAGAGAAGCGGCAATGGCCGCGGTCGCCCACAGCTTCTTCATGTTCGTTGCCCTTTCGGAGAGCGGACTCCGGTGCGGAGCCGCGTAATGATCAACTCTGGTGCGGACCGTCGGGTTGCTGCGCGTGCCCCGAACGGTCCAAGGGGCCTGAGGGATCCGAGTGCCGGTGCCGCTGTCGTCATGGAGCCGACAGCGGCAGCGGGCCGCCGGGACACCCGGCGACCCGCTGTCCGCGGTACTGGGAGGTCAGCTGCCGGTGGCGCCGTTGCCCGACAGGACCGGGATGTTGTCCAGGATGTGGGAGAGCGGCTCGTCGCCCTTGGCCTGGGTGGAGTTCTCGGTGCACTGCTGGTTCTGCGGGGCCGACAGGACCGGGACGTCCTGGACGGCGGTGATCGGGACGAGGCCGACGACCGAGCCGACGTTGCCCTTGACCGGCAGGCCCACACAGGGCTTGTTCAGCGAGCCCTGGACGAGCGCCATCTGGGGGCTCATGTTGCCGTAGGTGGCCTGGTTGCCGTAGCTCTGCGTGGAGTTGGTGCCCTGGGTGGTGGTGACACCGTTGTCGTTCCCGATCGCCAGCGCCTGCGGCGCGGCGGCAGCGGTGGCTCCGACGACGGAAGCGGCGACCGCCGCAGCGGCCATAACCTTCTTGATCACTTGCTGATCCCTTCTGGAGTAACCCCGTACACCGGAGCGCTCTGGACAACTGGAACCGGTCCACATGGTTGCTCCGATTCACCCCAATGGCCCATACGGATGGCGTCTTCGCCGAGTCCTCGGCCCAGAGGTTCCGTGAATTCCGCAGCCCTGAACGCACCATCCGGGTGAAGGGACGAAACCGATCGCGCCGGCGCCGGTTGACGTGGGAGCAGGAATACCTGTCTCTGCCGGCAAAGGGCCGGAGTAATGCTCAGGAAGGCAATGGCCGCGGCGGCGGTCGCGGCCTCCGTCGTCGGTGTCCCGGCGACGGCCGCCCGGCAGGCGCCGGCGATCGGGAACGGCGGCGGCGTCACCACGACCCAGGGGGCCGACTCCACGCAGTCCTACGGCAACGGCGTAACCCAGCGCAACATGAGCCCCCAGCTCTCCCTCGCCCAGGGCGACCTCGACAAGCTGTGTGTGGGCCTTCCCGCCAAGGCCGGCGTGGGTTCGGTCGCGGGTGTCCTGGTGCCCGTCACCGCCGTCCAGGACGTGCCGGTGCTGTCGGCCGCGCAGGACCAGCAGTGTGCCGAGAACTCCACCCAGGCCAAGGGCGACGAGCCACTGTCGCACATCCTGGACGACATCCCGGTGGCTTCCGGCAGCGGGGCGACCGACAGCTGACGGCCGTTCGCGGGAGGCTCGGACCGAGTGCCGCGTCACGCGGCCCGTCCGTGCCTTTCCGTGCCTTCCCGCCATGGGCGGCGAGATATTCGGACCGGCCGGGAGAAGCGTTTCTTCGATGTGAGGTTTTCGTGCGAGTTCGGTGCGGGCGATTCGAGTGAATTAACAAGTCGGCCGGGTTTCACAGTTTCTTCGCCCCGCTGTCGCTCGTTTGCAGTCCGTAGGTCATGGTGCGAGCCGTTCATGCTGTGCTCGCTCGGTTTCGGCCGTCAATCGGGCATGACCGCAGAGAAGGGAAAGTGCGTGAAGCTCAAGAAGAGCGCTGCAGTCGTCGCGGGCACGATCGCGGCCCTGGGCATGGCTGCCCCCGCCTTCGCCGACTCCGGTGCCCAGGGCGGCGCCACCGAGTCCCCCGGTGTCCTGTCGGGCAACGTGGTCCAGGTCCCCGTGGACGTGCCCGTCAACGTGTGCGGCAACACGGTCAACGTCATCGGGCTGCTGAACCCGGCGCTGGGCAACGGCTGCGCCAACAACTGACGCGGCGAGGGATCAGCCGCCTCGGCTGAGCCGCTGCCGGCCTCGGACAGCCTCTTCGCGTCCGGGGTCGGCCTTCCTCACTTCTACCAGCAGGAAGATCAACGAGATTGCGACAGACTCTGAGTAGGGGAATGGTCGTGGCCGCGGCCGCGACGAGCATCGTGTCCCTGTACGGGAACCCGGCTTTCGCCGACGCGGGCGCGGAAGGGGTCGCCGCGGACTCGCCCGGCATCGCCTCGGGCAACAACGTCCAGGTTCCGCTGCACGTACCGGTGAACGCCTGCGGCAACACCGTCGACGTGGTCGCTCTGCTCAACCCGGCCTTCGGCAACTCCTGTGCCAACACCTCGGGTTCGAGCGGAACGAGCGGGACGTCCAGCGGCTCCTCGGCGCGCGCAGAGGCCACCGGATCGCCCGGCATCGCCTCGGGCAACAACGTCCAGGTGCCGCTGGACGTGCCGGTGAACGCCTGTGGCAACACCGTGGACGTGGTCTCCGCGCTCAACCCGGCCTTCGGGAACGAGTGCGGCTCCGGGGGCACGCCTCTGACGACCACACCTCCCAGGACGGTGACTCCGCCGGTGACTCCGCCGGTGACTCCGCCGGCGACCACACCTCCGAGGTCGGTGACTCCGCCGAAGTCCACACCTCCGAGGACGGTGACTCCGCCGAAGTCCACACCTCCGAGGACGGTGACTCCGCCGGCGACCACGCCTCCGAGGTCGGTGACTCCGCCGGCCCCCGTCGAGGAGCAGACGCCTCGTCTCGGCGGATCGCTGCCGCACACGGGCAGTGAGGGCACCCTCGCGGCGTCGGCCGCCAGCGCCGCCCTGCTGGCGGGCGGAATCCTCCTGTACCGGCGAGGCCGAGCCGCCTCCCGCCGGTAGGACCTTGCTGCGGGTGCCGGACGACGCAGGAGCGCGTCCGGCACCCGAGCCGGTGCCCTGCCCGGCGGCCACGCGGAGCGACGGGCCGGCCATTTTCGCGGCGGGCGAGCCGGACCCCTGGACGCTCGACGCCTTCAGGGAACCCGGCGTGATCGTGGCGGGGAACGGAGTGGACTGCTCCCCGCCACGATCATCCGTGTGAGTGATCCTCACCGATGAAGCCCGATGCCATCTTCGGCAATAGGGCTATTTTTTATGACTGTATGTCAGTAATTGAAGCGCATGACGCGGTTCCGGGCGCGCCGCGAGCGAACTTGGCCCCAAGTGGCTGGGCGGCGCCGACGTGTGGGTCGGACACACGTATTGCCGGGTGACCGCTGGAGCATCATCGAGGGCGCGCCCGACTTCCTCCACAGCTGGGTCCGATGGCGGCGCGAGCGGGGCGACCGACTGTTCGTCCTCGACGTGCCGCTGCTGGAGCGCAACGAGGAGAACATCTCCGACGCGGGGGTCGTCGTCGAGCAGCACGTCCGCGGTGACCGGCCCGCCGAACGGTACGAGGGCGGGCAGCGGTCCGCGCTGCCGCATCAGGGGCGCGTCGGGGCGGAGTTCACCCCCGTCGCGGACCACCATCAAGCGCAGCCGTCGCGGCATGCCCGGCAGAAGGCCGCCGAGCACCCCGCCCGCGCCGGCGCCACCAGCTCAGTCACCGCCGGCGACGGCGAGGATGCCTGCGTGGGACGCACCGAGCGGGAGAACGCGACCAGTTCGACGTGGCTGCTGCTCCGGTTGTCGTTCGCGTGCCGGGTCAGCGAGCGGGCGACGGCGTCGGCCACGTCGGCCGCGACGTCCGGGCGCCCGGAGGTGGCCGGCACGGAGACCACCGGGGCGTCGGGCGAGGTCGCCCTCCGCACGTCCGACTGGAACGTGCGCACCCGCACACCCGCCCACACCTGGGCGTCCCCGAGTGTCAGCGGAAACGGACATGCGGGAGCCTTCGTGTGACGGAACGGAATGCGGCTGCGCAGGCCTGGACCTTGAGGGCCCGGGCCAGCAGGGCGAAGACGACGGTCACGACCGTGCCGCCGGCCACGAGACCGAGCGCGGGGGAGCGGGTGCCGCTCGCGGCGACCGCCCCCGCCACGGCGGCGACGGCCGCCGCTCGTACGGGTCTGCCGAGCTCCGACACCACACGACGGGTCCGGATCGGCACATTGCGCGGGCCCGTGCCGCACAGCAGGAGCACGGCGCTGACCGTGATGCCGAGGGCGTTGGCGGCCGCGATCCCGTGCACCCCCCAGACGCCGACGGTCAGCGCGCCGGCCCAGGAGGTCACGAGGAGCCCGACCGTCATCGCGATCAGCGGGTACCAGGTCGGCCGTCCCGCCGAGAAGAACGAACGGACCAGCACGCCGACCAGGGTGTGGCCGAGCAGTCCGAGGGCGTACACGCGCATGACCGAGGCGGTGGCCGCCGTGTCCCGTGCGGTGAACGCCCCGTGCTGGAAGAGCAGTTCGATGATCTGCGGAGCGCACGCGACGACCGCCGCAGCGCCGAGCAGCACCGTGCGGGAGACGAGCGCCAGGTCGCGTTCCACCCGCGCCCTGGCCTGCTCCGTGTCGCCCTCCGCCTGCGCCCGCGCGACCGCCGGAAAGGTGACCGTGCAGAGCATCAGGGCGAGGACCATCGGCATCTGGGCCACTTTCTGGGCGTAGTTCAGATGCGAGATGGCGCCCGAGGGGAGCGAGGACGCGAGGAAACGCTCGATGAGGACCTGGCACTGCCGACACAGGGTGAACAGCAGGACCGTCGTGATCAGCGTCAGGTCCACCGGCCGGGCCTGTGTGCCGCCGCCCGCGTCGACGGCCCGCGCCATGGCGGCGAGGTCGTCGCCGGGCGCCTTCCCGGCCCTGAGCTGCCGCCACAGCGACGGCAGTTGAGCTCCCACCATCAGCGCGCCGCCGAGCGCCACACCGAGGGCCGCGGAGCGCACACCCCAGTGGCCGCCGAGCACGAGCATCGTCGTGGTGATCGCCGCGTTGTACGCCATGTAGATCGCCGCCGGTGCGACGAACCGCTGGTGTGCCCGCAGCACCGCGCTGCAGTACCCGGCGAGCCCGAAGCTCAGCACCCCGGTCGCCGTCAACCGTGTGCAGTCCACGGCCAGTCCGTGATCCGGCAGGCCGGGCGCCAGCGCCTCGACGAAGTACGGCGCCCCGATGACCAGCACGCCGGACGCGGCCATGAAGGCCAGCGACAGCCGGGGCAGGGTGGCGCCGACCAGGGCACGGACCGGGTCACCGACCGTCCCCCGGGCGCGGCGCGCGACGGCCACGCTGAACGCCGGTACGAGCACGAAGGCCAGACCGTCCTCGATCAGCAGCGTCGCCGCGAACTCCGGCACCGTCCAGGCCACCAGGAACGCGTCCGTCTCCGGACCGGCCCCGAACAGGTGTGCCAGCGCCTGGTCCCGGCCGAGGCCCAGCAGCGCTCCGGCGGTGGAGAGGGTGATGGTGACGATGGCGGCCCTGGCGAGGAAACGGCCGGCGGCCGTTTCCTGGGGTTCGGCGGGGGCGGCGGGATCGGCTCTGCGGGCCGCGGGCAGCACGACGGGGGGCCGGGTGCGCGGGAGGCTCACGGTGCGGGCCGGAACCGAGGTGCGCACCGAGCCGGCTTCAGCACGTCCGGCACCTGCGCCGCCTGCCGCGTCGTCGGTGTCCACCCCACCGGCCCGGTCTGCCTCCGCCGCGACGTACGGGACTGGCCGGCGACGGCCAGTCGGGCCTGCGCCAGGTCCGTGACGAGCCGGGGTAACCCGCCGTCGACGGGCCGGGTGACATGAAGGACCCGCGACGGAGGGTCGGTTGACAGTCGCATGCGCGGTTCCTTGCTCACGGGCGGCGCGCAAAGGGGCGCGCGTCACTGCTTCGCGTCGACGGCGCCGAACTGTGCGCCGGTCCTTCCAAGCGGCGCCAGGAAGAGCCCGACTCCGGCCTCCTGTCCGCATTCGTCAGTGAAACCATGGAAGTGTATCGGAATGGTTGAGCTGCTCCTTTTGCGGTATCACCATTCCGGGGGCACAACCCGCGCGCGGCTCGCGCGTTGACCTTCTGTGCCGGGCATCCCGCCCGGATGTTGTGTCGATTTCCAAGGAGCACTTCTCCATGTCGCGTATCGCGAAGGGCCTGGCCCTGACCTCCGTTGCCGCCGCCGCTGTGGCCGGTACCGCCGGTGTCGCCGCCGCCGACAGTGGCGCGTACGGCACGGCCGTCCAGTCCCCCGGCGTCCTGTCGGGCAACGTCGTGCAGGTCCCCGTGCACGTCCCGGTCAACGTCTGCGGCAACACGGTCGACGTCATCGGCCTGCTGAACCCGTCGTTCGGCAACAGCTGCGCCACGGACTGACGTCCACGCGGACCCTTCCGGCCGTCCTCCGAAGCGGAGGGCGGCCGGTTCGCGTTGCCCCGAATGGGGGGATGCCGTGCGATCCCTCGTGTGGCTCCTCACCAGGGGTGATGTCGGTGTTGTGGACGCGAGGGCGCTACGTGGAGGATTCGTTCGGTTGCACACGGCGACACCGGCTTTCACGGTGATTCCAGGTTCGACCGAACATCGAAGGGAACATCCATGCGTGCTCTGCGCGCACGACGCATCGTCCCCGCCGCTCTCAGTGCCACCGTTCTGCCCGGGATCGCCGCTCCGGCCGTCGCCGCGGACGGCTTCTCGTCGCGAGGCGACAGTCACTCGTCGGTGGCCGCGACGCCGACCGCCATCACGCCGCCGTCGGTGGTGAAGGGCATCGAGGCCAAGGCGGGCACGACACCGGCCGTCAAGGCGCCGATGGACCTCAAGGGCGACGCCCTGGCCGCGCTCCAGGCGGCGGTCGACACGCTGCTCGGGGCGGCCGCCTCCGGCGATGCCGCCCAGGTCGTGCCGGGGGGCACCGGCCTCCTCGACTTCGTCGTCGCGACCGTGCGCGGCGGCGGGCTGTCCGCGCCCGACCTGCCGGGTCCGTCCTCGCTGTCCGGCGTGACGAGCGCGCTGCCGAAGGGCGGTGTCCTGCCCATCCACTGAGCCCGGGGAGCGGTGTCTGAGGCGAAGCAGTCGCCACCCTGCCGTCGTGCCGACCGTCTCCGGTCGGCATGACGGCTGTTTTGTATGAGAATGCGACACGCCGTTCGTTCGGGTGGGGTGCAGGAATTTTCTGCACGCGGGGTTTCCGCCGGGAGTGGGGCTCGTTAGCCGGGCGAGGAGGAATTCCCTCTGGTGACCTGAGTTGCCGATGAAAGGAACCCGATGAAGTCCCTGAAGGCCGCCGCTGCCGTTGCCGGGTCCGTGGTCGTCGCTGGTGCTGCCGCGCCCGCCTTTGCCGCCGATGCCTCCAACCTCACGCCCAGCAGCCTCAATGGTGCCGTGGAGACCATCACCAGCCAGCGCACGCTCAACGCCGAGGACCTGATGCCCCTCCAGCATCAGTCGAGCGCGCTCGACACCGAGAACAAGGGCTCGCTGCTCCACTCCGTGGCCGGCGTCACGGAGGCGGTCAACTCCTCCGGCACCCCCGCGAAGCTCCTCGGCGGACTTCCCCTCCAGAGCTGATCGGTTCATTTCATCGCGTGTCTTTCCGGAGGGCCTGCGGCGATTTCCCTAGGATTTGGGGCAAATCTCCCAGGAAAGGGTTGATGATGAACACTGCCAAGAAGGTCGCTCTCATTCTGGCCGCCGCCGGAATGGCCATGGGTGTCGCTGCCGGCAGCGCGGTCGCCGACTCCGGTGCCGAGGGCCTCGCGACCAACTCCCCCGGCGTCCTGTCGGGCAACGTGATCCAGGTTCCCGTGCACGTCCCGGTGAACGTCTGCGGCGACTCCGTCAGCGTCATCGGTCTGCTGAACCCGGCGGCCGGCAACGGCTGCGCCAACGACTGACCGCCTGCGCGATATCGAAAGGGCCGATTCCGCAGAATCGCGGAGTCGGCCCTTTCGCGTCGGAAAACGCGGGGCCGGCCCTTCCGCGCTGTTCGAGGAGCGTCCCTCATTCGTGTGGTCGACCCTCCGGTCGTCCCCCGGACGGGTGATGAACCGGCCGGACCCGTTCGGGTGCGTCGATAAGGTTCCGCGGTGACTTCAACCCCAAGCGAAACGCGCCCTTTCCGGGCCGCCGACCTCGGCACGCTCGCCGTCATGGCCTTCAGCGGTGAAGCCCCCGACGGCGACATGCCCTATCTCCTCGCCTACTCCCTGGGCGACGGCGCGGGCGGCCCCGAGGCCTCCGCGACGGCCGTCGAGCAGCTGCTCACCAGCAACGGTCTGCCCGTCGGTGAGACGCTCCTGGACGCCTCGAGCAAGCCGAGCCTGCCGCTCACCCTCCTCGTCGAGGCCGGTCAGGCCGTCGTCACGATGCCGCACCTCAACGCTCAGTGCGTGGCGCCGCCGGAGTGGCTCGCCGCCGTGGCCGCACGCGGTTACGCCTACTTCCTGTTCGCCACCCGCGCCTGGCCCGAGGCGCAGCCCGGCGAGCCCGTCGCGCCGGAGAGCCTGACGGCCTTCGCGGGCGACGAGCAGACCCTGCTCAGCGCCGCACACGTGCTCCTGCCCGCGCGCACCCTGCGCGGCTGATGGCGTCCACCGCGGGGCGGGGGGCATACGACGAGCACGGCGCGTCCGTACGGACGGCGGGCGGCAGCCGCGCGTTCGCCCTGATGCTGGTGATCACCGGAGCCGCCGGGCTGCTCGCCGCCTGGGTCATCACGATCGACAAGTTCAAACTGCTGGAGAACCCGAACTTCGTGCCCGGGTGCAGCCTGAACCCGGTGGTCTCCTGCGGCAACATCATGAAGAGCGACCAGGCCTCCGCCTTCGGCTTCCCCAACCCGATGCTCGGACTGGTGGCCTACGGCATCGTCATCTGCGTCGGCATGAGCCTGCTGGCCCGCGCGACCTTCCCGCGCTGGTACTGGCTGACCTTCGACGCCGGCACGCTCTTCGGCGTCGGATTCTGCACCTGGCTGCAGTTCCAGTCGCTCTACCGCATCAACGCGCTCTGCCTGTGGTGCAGCCTCGCCTGGGTCGCCACGATCATCATGTTCTGGTACGTGACGTCATTCAACGTACGAAATGGATTTCTGCCCGCGCCCGCCTGGCTCCGGCAATTCCTCGGGGAGTTCACCTGGGTCCTGCCGCTGCTGCACATCGGCATCATCGGCATGCTGATCCTGACCCGTTGGTGGGATTTCTGGACGAGCTGACTATTGCGTCCGTCGGGGGAATCTTGCACTGGTGGCGTTCTCGGAATCGTTACTCGGTACGGATGCTGAGCCCGCCGAACCCTGAAAGGGCCGTACCTGAGATGAAGCCGACCACACGAGGAACTCTCGCCGCCGTCATGACCGGCGTCGTGGCAGCGGTGGGCGCCGCCGCCGCTGCCCCCGCCGTCGCGGCCGGCACGGTCCCGGTCCCCGTACCTCTGGAAGGTGTCGAGAACGCCCTCAACCTGCCTGCCTCCAAGATCTCCGGGCAGCTGCCGCTGCCGACGCCCGGCAGTCCCCAAGGCCCGCGGTACGTCGAAGGACGACTGATCCCCGAGGGTGCCGTGCCGCAACTGCCGCTCAGCGGCGGACTGCCCGGGGCGGACCTGCGTACACCCCTCCCGCACGTCCTCGGCGACGGCTTCGAGCACGTCGGCGTCGACGCGCCCGCGACCGGCCTGCGGACGCTGACCCCCGGACTGTCCCTGGACGCCCCGCTCGGTCCTCCGAACCCCGACCACCTCGGGCTCCCGGACACCGAACTCCCCCAGGCCGCCGTGCTCACGCCGCTGCTCAGGACGGCTCCCGGCGCGAACGTCGAAGCGGGGTCGGGCTCCTAGGGGTTTCGTTGGGATCAGCCTGGGTCCGCGACGCCCGGCTCGGCAGCCCCCGTGTTGCCGGACCACTCGAGCACGCCCAGTCACCCTTTCCGAGCTGGGCTCTGGACGCGTCCACCGCCGTACGGCCGAAGGGGCGGCAAGAAATTCGTTACGGCGCCCGGCCCGCCCAGGACTAGCCTGCCGGGCATGCCGACCGACGAACCGACCGACCTTCCCACCGACCTGCCGAGCGGTCGGAGCGACCTGCCCGGTCTGCCGGACCCCGCCGAACTCGTGAGCCTCATCGGCCTGTTCGCGGAGGAGAAACGGGTGCGCGCCTTCGCCGCGGTGGCCCTCGGGGCGGACGACCCGACCCAGGTCAGGGAGCGGGCGGGACTCTCCCCGAAGGACACCGCCGTCGCCCTGCGACGGCTCCGGGACCAGGGCGTGATCGCCGAGGCCGACGGACGCCTGGGCGTCGTCCACCAACGCTTCCGGGAACTCGCACGCGCCGCCCGCCCGCGCGCGGCGGCCACCGAGGACCACGGCTCGCAGGACGAGCGGTCCGAGACGGTGCTGCGGACCTTCGTGCGCGACGGCCGCCTGGTCCGGCTGCCGTCGCAGTGGGAGCGCAAGCTGGTCGTGCTGCGGCACATCGCGGAGCGGACCTTCGAGCCGGGTGTCGAGTACCCGGAGCGGACCGTCAACGAGAAGCTCCGCGCCTGGTGCGAGGACGCCCCCGTCGACCATGTGACCCTGCGGCGCTACCTCGTGGACCTGCATCACCTGCAACGCCAGTACGGCTTCTACTGGCGGCCCGCGGCGACGGCATGAGCGTCCGTGGCGACGGGCTGAGAGCTCGTGGCGACAGCTTGAGCGCCCGTGGGCCGGCTGCTCAGCCCAGTCGGCGCACGGGCTCCCCGGCCAGGAACGCCTGGATGTCCTCGACCGCCGCGCCGTAGTACGTCTCGTAGTTGGCCCGCGACACATAGCCGAGGTGCGGGGTCGCCAGCAGGCGCGGGGCCGAGCGCATGGGGTGGTCGGCGGGGAGCGGTTCGATGTCGAACACGTCGACGCCCGCGCCCGCGATCCGGCCCTCGTGCAGGGCGGCGAGCAGCGCGTCCTGGTCGACGATCGCCGCGCGCGAGGTGTTGACGAGGTACGCGGTCGGCTTGAGGAGCGCCAGCTCGGTCGCGCCGACCAGATTCCGGGTGCGTTCGCCGAGCGCGAGGTGGACCGAGACGAAGTCGCTGCTCGCGAGCAACTCCTCCTTGGAGGACGCCCGTTCCACGCCGACCTCGGCGGCGCGCTCCGCGGTGAGGTTCTGGCTCCAGGCGCCGACCCGCATGCCGAAGGCGAGTCCGACCTGAGCCACCCGGCCGCCGATCCTCCCGAGTCCGAGCAGGCCCAGCCGACGGCCGTGCAGATCGGCGCCCACGGTGCTCTGCCAAGGGCCGCCCGCCCGCAGCGCGTCGTTCTCGGTGACGATGCCGCGGGCCAGGCCGAGCAGCAGCGCCCAGGTCAGCTCCACCGGGGGCGTCGAGGAGCTGGGGGTGCCGCACACGGTCACGCCGTACGTCTCGGCGGCGGCGTAGTCGATCACCGAGTTGCGCATCCCGGAGGCGATCAGCAGCCTCAGCCGGGGCAGCCGGGCGAGCAACGACGCCGGGAAGGGCACCCGCTCGCGCAGGGTGACGACGATGTCGAAGTCCGCCAGCGCCGCCGCCAGCGCGTCCTCGGCCGCGGCCTCGCCGCCCCCGGCGGCCCGGGGCCGCTCGCGGAAGCTGACGACCTCCACGTCGTCGGCGAGCGGTGACCAGTCGGCCACCTCGGTCGCGACTCCCTGGAAGTCGTCGAGCACGGCGCAGCGAAGTCGCATGTCAGGTCCCTCCCAGGATCAACCGGACCCTATCCGAGCCGTGTCGGGGCCGGAGCGTCCGGACGCGGGGCGACTCCCGGGAAGCCACGACCGTCCCTCCCGCCGCATGGCAGTATCTGGGCTCCATGAGTGCGTCCCCGGCAGTACGGAGCCTGCGCGCGGCGGTGTTCGCCGTGCTGTGCGTGCTGCTCGCCGCCGGGGGACACGGACTGGCCACGGGACAGGCACCGCCGCTCCGGGCGGACGCCGCCGGGGTCCTCGCCGTCTTCGTCGCCGCCTGCCTGCTGGGCGGCCGGGAACGCTCGCTGCTCGGGATCGGCGGCGGGATGCTGGCCGCGCAGGCCGGGCTCCACTTCGGGTTCGAGGCGTCCCGGCCGCGCATGGCGATGACCATGCACGGGGCGCACATGACGCACACGCACGCCATGACACCGCACGCCACGGCCGCACATCTGGCCGCGGCCCTGCTGGCGACCTGGTGGCTGCGGCGCGGTGAGGCCGCGCTGTGGACCCTGCTGCGGTGGGCCGTGACGCTCGTCCCGGGTCTCGTGGCGTGGTGGCGGGTAGGGACGGAAACCTGCTCCGCCCCGGCGCGCCGGGGTGCCGTACGCCCCGCGCCGGTGCGGGCGCGTGCGCTGCGGCAGGTGCTGCTGCGGCACGCCGTCTCCCGTCGGGGACCGCCGGCCGGGCTCGCGTACACGACCTGACCGCGTTCCACACCAGTACGGAGTCCCCTGATGTCCCCGATGAGCACCACCCTGCGCCGCGCCGGCGTCGTCGCCGCCCTGAGCACCGCCGGAGTCCTGACCGCGGCGGGTGCCGCCTTCGCGCATGTGACGGTCCACCCCGAGAGCTACCCCAAGGGCGCCACGGACGGTGTCCTGACCTTCCGCGTCCCCAATGAGGAGGACACCGCCAGCACCACGAAGGTGCAGGTGTTCCTGCCCACCGACCACCCGGTCCTGGGCGTTCTGGTCACTCCGCAGGCGGGCTGGACCGCCAAGGTGACGACCACCAGGCTGAAGAAGCCGATCAAGACGGACGACGGCACGATCACCGACGCCGTCTCGGAGATCACCTGGACCGGCGGCCGGATCCGGCACGGCGAGTTCCAGGACTTCGACGTCGCCTTCGGCCAACTGCCGGACGACACCGACCAGCTGACCTTCAAGACCCTGCAGACCTACTCGGACGGCAAGGTGGTCCGCTGGATCGAGGAGACGCCGAAGGGCGGCGAGGAGCCGGAGAGCCCGGCGCCGCTGCTCTCGCTCACCGCCGAGAGCGCGGGCGGGGCGGGCTCCGGTGAGGGGTCGTCCTCGGCGTCCTCGTCGGCGCCGGCGTCGGAGTCGACGGCCAAGGCCTCGACGGCGAGCGACAAGAGCAGTGACTCGACCGCTCGCGGCCTGGGCGTCGCCGGGCTGGTCGTGGGTGTCCTCGGGCTGCTCGCCGCAGGGTTCGCCCTCGCCCGCGGCCGGAACGCACGCTCCTAGTCGCCGCGCGGCGCCCGCGACCGGAACGCGCGGGCTCGCCCCCTGCGCGGCTGCCGCCCCGCCGGTTCCGGCCGGCGGGGCGGCAGCTCGGCGTCAGCTCCCGTCGGCGGGGCGGACCGCCCAGCGTTGCTCGACCTTGGCGAGCCGCCAGTACGCCACGGCCGCCGCCCAGACGACGACGAACAGTCCGACGATGATGTAGCCGACGTTGTCCAGGTCGAGGCCCGCTGTCCAGCCCGTCACCGCATCGCTCAGTTCGAGCTTGTCGTGCAGGACACCCACCAGCTCGATGGTGCCGATGAAGAAGGCCACCGCGATGGACAGGCCGGTGATGGTGAGGTTGTAGAAGACCTTCCGGACCGGGTTGGAGAAGGCCCACTGGTAGGCGAAGTTCATGAACGTGCCGTCCAGGGTGTCGAACAGGCTCATCCCCGCGGCGAACAGCAGCGGCAGGCAGAGGATCGCGTACCAGGGCAGCCCGGCCGCGGCGCCGCTGCCCGCCATCACCATCAGCGTGACCTCGGTGGCGGTGTCGAAGCCCAGGCCGAACAGGAAGCCCAGCGGATACATCTGTCCCGGCCGGGTGATGGACTTCGTGAACCGGCCGAGGACGCGATTCATGAACCCGCGTGAATTCAGGTGCTGTTCGAGTTCGGCCTCGTCGTACTCGCCCGTGCGCATCGCCCTGAACACCCGCAGGATGCCGACGAGCGCCACCAGATTCAGGGCCGCGATCAGGTAGAGGAACGACCCGGAGACCGTGGTGCCCATGACACCGAGCACCTGATGCGTGCTGGAGCCCTCGTTCATGATGCGCCCGGCCAGCTGGGTGCCTCCGGCGATGAGCGCGGCCAGCAGGACCACGACGCTGGAGTGCCCGAGCGCGAACCAGAAACCCACCGACACCGGTCGTTCGCCGTCGGCCATCAGCTTCCGGGTGGTGTTGTCGATCGCGGCGATGTGGTCGGCGTCGAAGGCGTGCCGCATGCCCAGCGTGTAGGCGGTGACGCCGAGGCCGATGCCGAAGGCCCTGGACCCGACCTCGTAGTGCTCGGGCACCACGAGCAGGAACAGGACGCCGAAGGCGACGACATGCAGGCCCGCGATCACGGCGAGGAGCACGGCGGTCCGCACCGTGTCCTCGCGCCGCCAGCGGAACGTGGCGGGGGAAGGGGACGACTGCGTGGGCAGGGTCATGCGGTCACGCTCCAGCACCTCGTGGATCACTTCGTGAGATGCCGTGGCCGGTCTCCTGGCTGACGGGTTCGCGCGTCCGCCCCTGCCTTCCCGGCCGTACGGCCAGTGGCGCCGCCCGAGGAGGGCGGCACGGGACGGAAACTCCCCGATCACAGTGGCGAGGGCCGCTCCGGCCTGGGCCCCTGAGGGGCCGTCACCGGTCTTCCCGAACACCACGGCCCGACAACCGTAGGGGTGGCCCGGGCCCGCAGCAAAGCCGGGCGCCCGTGCGGGTATCGAAGATCACAAACGGCTGCCCGCGGCGCGGGACCGCCCGACCCGGGGCCGGGACACGTCCGGCCGGCCGGTGGAGCGGTCCTTCAGCAAGGCCCGTGAGCCCGGGCGCCCGGGGTGAGCCGGGGCCACGGGCTCACAAAGCCGCCCTGAGTACGGTCAGCCGCTGTCGAGCCGTCGAGGTGCCGGGCGGCTCAGTCCTGCGCGGCTCAGTCCTGCGTGGGTGACTTCTTGCGGCGGACGAGGACCACCGCGGCGCCGCCGATGACGACGAGGGCGATGGCGATCCCCGCGATGACGGGTGTCGCGTTCGAACTGCCGGTCTCGGCGAGATCGCTGTCGCCGGCGGACGTGCCGCCCACCGAGGCCGGGCTGGGCTCACTGACCGTCTGGGTCGAGATGTCGTTCGCGCTGCCCTGGGTCTTGCAGTCGAGGACGCCCTTGAACCGCTTCTGGAAGCCGTTCGGACCGGTGATCGTGAAGTCGTACGCCTGGTCCTCCTGGAGCGGAATGGTCACCGTCCCGGACGCGTCCGCCCCGATGGTGTGCTCGCTCCCCATCAGCTCGAAGGTGAACGGCTCGTCGCCCTCATTGGCCGCCGTGATGTCCACGCCGCCCTCGGCGCAGTTCTTCTTGGCGGACAGAGCCGGTATGGCGCCCTTCTCGGCCCAGTCGGCGGTCGCCGTCGCGGAGACCGTCGACTCGCTGGAGCCCGCGAGGATCTGTGTCTGGCTGCGGGTCTCGGAGGTGAAGGCACGGCCGACCGGCACGGTCGTGGAGGCCTGCACCGTGAGCGCGGCCGAACCGTCCGCGCTGTCCTTCGGCACGTCGAAGTAGACGTGGCCGCCGTCGACGGCGGACGTCACCGGCTTGCCGTCCTTGTCGACGATCTTCACGCCGGAGGCTGCGGCGTCCGCCGGGGGCGCCACCGCCACACTGTCCGCGTTGGTGTGCACCGTGACCGGGCCGAGCCGCTCGCCGGCATGACCGGAGACCGCGGGCGGGGTGAGGTTCAGCGAGGCCTTGGGCTCGGGAAGGTTCCGCGCGCTCTTCTGCAGGTAGTCCGCGAGCTTCTGCGCGCCGGGGTCGGCCGCGTCCACGTCGGCGCCGTCCGAGTACCGCCAGATGGCCACCTGCGTACCGGCGGCCGCGTCCTTCTCCGTGAGGCTTGCGACGCCGGCCTTCGCGGCGAGGGCCGCGAGGTCGTTCACCTGCGGGTAGGAGTTCTGCAGGATCCAGCGGATCTTGCCCGCGTCCTTGTTGGCGCCCAGCGACGTGCCGCTCCAGGGCGTCTCCTGGTACTTGGCGTCCCGCTGGGTCGGGTTGTGGAGGTCGACGCAGTAGGTCTGCAGCATGCCGCCGTCGTCGACGGACATCTCGAACAGACCCGCGGAGACCCACGAGTCCTCGCCGTGATCGTGGATGACGGCGGAGCCGTAGGTCTTCAGGTCGCCGATGGTGGCGGTCGCGCCACCGAGGCTCTGCGGGGTCTCGTCGGCGGCGGCCGTGCCGGCGGTGGCGAGCGCCCCCGCGGCGACGAGACCCGACACCAACGTCGCGGCGGTGAGACGGGCTGTCACCCGCCCGCGCGCGAACGACGCAGAGAACGAACGAAACACAGAATTCCCCTTCGCGCAGGACCCGTTGATGTGGGGGAAGGTCCCGCCAGCAGAATCAGAAGCCCCGTGAGCTATGCCCGGCATCCTAAAGACGCGGCGCACCACGCCCCCCGGTCATTCCATCCGATAACCGATCCGACTCGGAATCGTTATCGCTCACCTGCTTGTGAGCTGCGCTTATCGACAAATCCACGATGGCGGATCGGTTCGAATTCGCCGATAAGGCGCACTTCGGTCAGATCGCGTGGGTCTCTGACATCACGTCACACCAACTGGTTCGGCCCGCTGTTGGGAGGCCGCGTCCGGAGAGGCGGGTGAGAGGGTGTCCCAACTCGGTTCAGGCCGCGACGGCGAGACCGGTCCCGCGTCCCCCTTCGACGGCCTGCGGAAGGCCGAAGTGCCGCGGGACAGGTCGTGTCCGATCGCCGTCGCGTCGACCTCCGCGGACGTCCAGCTCTGGCCGTCCCGCGTCTCCGTACGGACCTTCAGCCGCCCCTGGACGAGGACCGGATCGCCCACGGACACGGACGCCCCCACGTTCGTCGCGAGGGACTTCTTCGCCCACACCGTGAAGAAATTGGTGTGCCCGTCGACCCACTCGTTCTTCTCGCGGTCCCAGTAACGCGAGGTGACCGCCAGCCGGAACCGGGCCGACGCCCCGGTCGGCGCCTCCCGGTAGACCGGTTGTGTCGCGACGTTCCCCACCACGCACACCGTTGTCTCGTTCATGCCCGAACCCCTCTCCCGTGCGAATGCGTCCGACGCGGCGACCGCTGCGCTGCTGCGGTCGCCGCGAGTTCAGACTGCCTCCGCCGGGCCGGGCCCGCCGGGCCCTGTGGGCCACCGGCCGATTGTGGACAACCGCCTCACGCGAAGGAGTGGCAGCAGTCCGGCACGATGCCGTTACCCGACGGAGGCCGGCGCCGCCCCCGTCACCCGCCCGTACTCCTCCCGGACCTCCCGGTACCGCAGCAACTCCGCGGCCAGGGGATCGAGCACACGGGCCCTGCCGCATCCGGTGGCCGCCTCGCGCAGCCGCCGTTCCGCCTCCTGCCCGTAGCGCCGGGCCGGCCCGCGGGCCGCCATTCTGCTGCCCCACTCGACGAGCGGGCCTCCGACGATGCCCGCCACCATCAGCAGCACCGGCACCCCGAGGTTCGGCGACATCACCCCGACGATCTGCGCCACCAGCCACAGTCCGCCGACGATCTGGAGGATCGTCATCGACGCCTGCGCGAGCACGGCGATCGGCCACCAGCCGGGCCGCGGCGGACGCCTCGCCGGAGTCGTGGCGCGCGCCGCCATCTCGTCCAGGGCCTCGGGCAGCCCGTGCGCCCCTCTCGCGGCGGCCTCGCGCACCGCCAGGGACCAGGGGGCGGGCAGTCCGTACGCCGCCCGGTCCGCGACCACCCGTACGGCCTGCTCCACGCGCTGGCGTGCCGTGGCCTCCTCGTCCGCGGGGTCGCGCACCGGCAGACGCGCCGTCTGGGAATCGCGCCGCTCCTGCGTCCACCGCCACAGCCGCAGCCAGGGCGTGCCGCAGGCGCGGTTGGCGTTGCGGCGCCAGGCGCGCTCGGCCGCCTCCCCGGCCGCGACGGCGCCCACCGCGTCCGCGAGCCGGTCCGAGAACTCGTCGCGGGCCTCCTCGCTGAGCCCGACACGCCGACCGGTCACGTACGCCGGGCGCAACTGCGTGGCGGTCGCGTCGACATCGGCCGAGACGCGGCGCCCGGGCGCGTTGCGCCGGGTCACGAACTGGCCGAGGACCTCCCGCAGTTCCCCCACGCCGTCCCCGGTGAGCGCGGACAGCGCGAGCACGGTCGCCCCCGGTTCGCCGTGCTCGCCGAGCGCGATGCCGTCCTCGTCGAGCAGCCGCCGCAGGTCGTCCAGGACCTGGTGGGCGGCCTCCCCGGGCAGCCGGTCCACCTGGTTGAGCACGACGAACATGACCTCGGCGTGTCCGGCCATGGGCCGCAGGTAGCGCTCGTGGATGACGGCGTCCGCGTACTTCTCGGGATCCACCACCCAGATGACGGCGTCGACGAGCTTCAGGACGCGGTCGACCTGCTCGCGGTGCTGGACGGCGGCGGAGTCGTGGTCGGGCAGGTCGACCAGGACGAGACCGCGCAGCTTCGCCTCGGCCTCCGGGCTCTGCAACGGCCGTCTGCGCAGCCGGCCCGGGATGCCGAGCCGGTCGATGAGCGTGGCCGCGCCGTCGCTCCAGCTGCACGCGATGGGCGCCGCGGTGGTGGGCCGGCGGACGCCGGTCTCCGAAATGGCCACGCCCGCGAGCGCGTTGAACAGCTGGGACTTGCCGCTGCCCGTCGCCCCGGCGATGGCCACGACGGTGTGCTGACCGGAGAGCTTGCGGCGCGCCGCGGCCTCGTCGAGGACCCGGCCGGCCTCCGCGAGGGTGTCGCTGTCGAGCCGCGCCCGCGAGACGCCCACGAGTTCACGCAACGCGTCCAGACGCGCGCGCAGCGGGGCGTCGTACGTGAGCGGTGCCGGCGGGGCCTGCACGGCGGGTCTGGTGTCCGGCGCGGGCGGTTCCCCGCCGGTGGCCGGCTCCGTCACGCGCCGTGCGATGAGCCCGTCGTCCCAGACCGTGTCGCCGTCCGCGCGCGCGGACTCGTCGTCGCCGTTCGCGCGCGCGTGCCCGTCGCCTTCACCGGCGGGGGCGTGCTGGGGGAGTCCGGCCGCGGAGGGCTTCCTGGCTCCGATGCCCCTGCGGAACCGGCCCTCGGCGGCGGCCGCCTCCTTGCGGACCGCCCGCCGCTCCTCGGCGAGGCCGGTGCTCTTCCTGCGCGTGTCCTCGGAGGGGGCGTCAGCCCTGGCCGCGCCCGCGGAGCGCTCGTCGCCGGCGCGGTTCCGGCCCGGTCGTCCGCCGTCCTCGGAGGGCGCCTCCCCAGGCCGGGCGCCTCCCGACGAGGTGGCCTCGGTACGGGCGTCGGCCCGCGCGTCCCGGGAGCGGCCCTCCTGAGTCCCCCCGCTTTCGGACCGGGCCTCTCGCGGACTGCGACCTTCGGAACGGGCCGGTGAGGGATCGGTACCTCCGGAGCGGGCCTCGTCGGACCGGGCTCCTGCGGGGCGGGCGTCCCCGGGCCGGCCGTCTCCGGACCGGGCCCCTCCGGACCGGGTGTCCGCCGGGCGGGCGTCCTCGCCCCGGCCCTGCGACGTGCCGCCGCCTCCGGACCGTTCGTCCCGTGGGCGCCCTTCCTGCGGGCCGGCCTCCGCGGGACGGCCCTGTCCCTCGGGCCCCTGCGTGCCACGTCTCTCACCGTCGTGCGCGTCCCCGTCGTGCCCGCCGGTGGGACGGTCGCCCCCGAGGCGGCCGTCCCCGAGGCGGCCGTCCCCGGGGTGCTCCTGACCGCGTGCGGTCTCCCCGCGGGGAGCCTCTGCGCGCGGATCGTCCCCGTGCGGGTCGTCTCCGGGACGGTCGGCGTGATCCGTGTGGTCAGTGACGGCAGTCACCGCGGTCACCTCTCCTTCTGCAGTACGGACAGCGCGGCGATGAGTTCGGCCTGGGGTTCCGCGTGGACGTCGAGTGCGTCGAGCGGCGCGAGACGGCGTTCGCGCTCGTTGTTCAGGGTCCTGTCGAGGTAGTCCGTCAGCAGCCGGCCGCCCCGGTCGCGCAGCCGCAACGCGCGGTGGGCGCCGATCCGCTCCGCGAGGCCCTCGCCCGCGTTCCGCGCCCGGCGGCCGCCCAGGAGCGCGGTGGCGACCAGCGCGGCCACCATCTCGGTGTCGGGCGCGGCGCTCTTCTCGAGGCCGCGCACCTCCTCCTCCGCGTACTCCTCCATGACGCGCCGCCAGCGCCGTACGGCCATCCCGATCCGGTGCTCGGCGCTCTCCAGCGTCGGGTCGCGGTCCATCAGGCCCGGGGCCTGCGCGGCCGGTTCGCGCCGCCACACCTCGTCCACGCGCTCGTCGGCCGCCGTGACCGAGCACAGCAGCAGCGCGCTCAGGCTCTCGACCAGGGAGTCGAGCAGCTCGCCCGCGGTGCAGTCCAGGGGAAAGGCGCGCCACCGCTTGAGCGCACCCCCGGAGAGCACGGCACCGGCCTGCAAACGGCCCTTCACGCGCGCGTGTTCGCTGTCGTACGCACTCTCGACGGCCGAGGTGAGCCGCAGCGCAGCGGCGTACTGCGCGGCTGTCGCACTGGCCAGTTCGGGCATCCGCCTCATCAGCGAGTCGAGCACTCCCTGTGCCGTCCGGGCCATCGCCTCGTGGCGGGCTCCCGGCTCCTGCGCGCGGTGCACGAGCCACGTACGCAGCGGCGCGACGGCGCTGGCGGGCAGCAGACCGCCGCCCCACGCGGACTCCGGCAGTTCGGGCACGGTGAAGCGGGGCACCTCGCCGAGCCCGGCCTTGGTGAGCAGGGCGCCGTACTGCCGCGACACCTCCGACACCACCTGGTGGGGCACCCGGTCGAGCACGGTGACCAGGGTCGCCCGGTTCTCCTTGGCCGTGCGCAGCATGTGCCACGGCACGGCGTCGGCGTACCGGGCGGCCGTAGTGACCATGACCCAGATGTCGGCCGCGCAGATCAGCTCGGCCGCGAGCACACGATTGTCGGCGACCAGGGAGTCGATGTCGGGGGCGTCGAGCAGGGCGAGGTTGCGGGGGAGCGTGTCGGCGGTCTCGATGCGCAGCACCGGTTCCGTGGACTGCCCGGAGAACCCGGGAAGATCGTCGCCCGGCTCCTGATGGGGTTTCCACACACGCGTGAGCTGGGGCAGCACGCGCATCCCGCTGAACCAGTGATGGTCTTCGGGATGGCAGACGAGCACCGGGGTACGGGTCGTCGGCCGCAGCACCCCCGCCTCGCTGACACGCCGTCCGACAAGGGAGTTGACGAGAGTCGACTTGCCCGCGCCGGTCGATCCACCGATCACGGCGAGAAGCGGTGCTTCGGGCTGTCTCAGCCGGGGCACCAAATAGTCGTCGAGCTGTGCGAGCAGTTCGTCGCGGTTGGCACGCGCGCGTGGAGCCCCCGCCAGGGGCAGCGGAAAGCGTGCGGCGGCGACACGGTCGCGCAGGGCGGAGAGTGCGTCGAGCAGCTGAGGCCGTACGTCCAAGGTCACCACATGCGAAGAATGCCCAATTTTGGCGGCATTCTGAAGCATATGGGTGTGTCTGCGCGCCGACAGGACACACGGGGCGGAAGGGATGACTGGGGCGCAGGCATAACGAGTGCACAACACCCGATGCGTGAGGCGCCAAAAGCGGTGCACGATTCGTACCCGCCTGCGATTATCGGGACCGCTTCACTGAACCTCCACATCGAGCCACGGAGGCGAAGCGCGAGGGACAAGGAGGCGGGAGCCCTATCCTTGTGCCCGGCAAGGTCAAGGATCAGCCCACACCCGGGCACCGCGACACAGGCCACCACACCCGGCCCCCGTAGCTCAGTGGATAGAGCAGGCGCCTTCTAAGCGCTTGGCCGCAGGTTCGAGTCCTGCCGGGGGCGCCATGCTGCTCAGACCTGCGGATTCGCGGTCCGATCAAGCACTCGGGACAGTGATTCATCCGCTCCCCCGCCCTCGGGCCGAGCGCCTGTGGTCGCCTTCGCCCTCCTCTCCGGCAGTACGCCCATGAGTTCGCCGGACGCGCCGCGACGGCCGACCCGACCCCGCCGTCCCCGGGCCGGTCCGCGCGGGGACGGACGGTGGAAGCTGCTCTCCGACGCGATCACGGATTTCCGGAACGTCATCGCCCGGATGGCGGTCATCGAGGGCGACGCACCGCCTCGATCCGACTCCGACGCAGCCCGGGCCGAGAGTGGGCGCTCGGACGTCCGGGCGCCCGCGCGCGTCGTCGACCCCGCTCGTCATGGACCCGGCGTGCGGTACGGCGCGGACGCGCCGACGGTGTGGACGCTCTGGCGGCGCGCCGAGGCGGCGCGGTACTCACGCGCTCATGGCAGGAGCCGATACGGGGCGCGGTTCGTGAGCGCCCACGCCGCCGGCCGAAAGGCGCCGCGGGCCTTGCGCGCTGACGGCTCCTCAGGAGTGGGAGCGCCCCTTCCCCCGGCGCGCGCCCGCCGCGCGCCGCGCCGGCGGCCCGAGTCCCTGCGTACGACGACAAGATCCCTGCGTACGACGGTGTCCCTGCGTGCCGCGGTGTCCCTGAGAACGGCGGCGTCCCGCACCGTGCATCCGGTGCGGGACGCCCCGCCGGTGTCGGCGGCCCGGTCGAAGAAGTCGGGCCGGAGAGGCCCGGTCGTCCCGGCTGCCCGGGTCGACCCTGATGGGGGGAGGCCCGGTTCCGTCCGACCGGGCACGCTGCCCGGACCGACCCCGGTCGGGAAGGTCCGTCTCCGGCCGACCGGGCACGGCTGTCCGGACCGAGGGCCCGGACCGAAGGGCCCGGACCGGTCCGCTCGGGTCAGGCCCTCAGCGGGTGCGAGGTCCTGCCCGACGCCTCGTCGATCTCGTCGTGCGCCTTGGTCAGCAGCCTCATCGCCAGCTCGTTCAGAGCACGAGCCCCCGCGACCTCCTCGCCGACCCTCGGCTGATTCGAGTCGGAGGGGTGGCGGCTGGCGTATCCGTGGGCGCGTACCTCACTGCCGTCGGGCAGTCTCAGGAGCGCGGCGGCACGTGTGCGGTGGTCGTCCTCCTCGAACTCCATCTCCACGTGCCATCCGACCGCGGTCCGTGTCTGTGTCTCCATCATTGTGATCACCTCCGGGGCAGGCCCCAGCCCCTACTACCAGAGTGTGCCCCTTCGCCCTGCTCCGCACGAGGTGGCGGCCGACCAGGACGCACAGTCACGCACCGGTCACCCACAGGGCCCGGCGGGGGAGCCGGACGGCGGCGGTCGGCCGCGGCAGCGGAGCGTGAACCCGCCCGCCTGCGGCGGGACTTCACCTCCAGCCACGTCCCCGCCCAGCTGGCACCCCGCCTACCTGGCGATAGCCTGCGGGCCGAACCAGGGAGGTGGGTTTCAGTGGGCTTCGACGCAGAACGATCAGCGCGCATCGCTGCCATGCAGGAGACCGCCCGGCCCGTCTGGGAGACAACCGGCGACACGGACGCACTCCAGCAGTTCCTCAAGGACAAGGGGTGCCATGGAGTGGAAGCCGTGTTCGTGACCATGGGTCTGCTGGACTGCGGTCTCGCCGAAGCTCAACGAGCCTTCTTCAATGCCCCATGCCGGGACGCCGAACGCCGCTTCCACAACCACTTCATGGACCTGCTCGAAGAGGCCGCCGACACCGACGCCTGACGGCGTCCTCGGCCCGGCAGAGGCCCTTGACCCGGCCATGGAGACTCCACCGACCTTGTCTGTCGCACCTGCGTGATCGGACCGCGGTACCTCGTCGGCAGGGCTGTCAGGAAGTGAGGATGCCGATGCCGTCGCCGAGCAGTTTCAGCCCGAGGACGAAGAACAGGACCGCCATCACGGCGACATTGTGCTGAGCTGCCCAGTCCTTCCAATTACCGAGTGTGGTCTGTGCTCGCTCTCCGCCGAGCAAGAAGACTCCGAGTGGGGCCAGCAGGCCGAGGGTGGCGATCACGACGAAGATCGCCAGCGATGCGATCTGCTGCCCGACCGGCAGTCCCGCTGAGCCGATCGAGGCGCTCGCGGCGATGGTCAGGGGGGCGTTCTTGGCGTTGAGCGCGGCCAGGGCCAGTCCGAGTCCGAAGACCTTGACCGGCGTGAGGCGGTCGATCGCGCCCATCCACTTCGGCAGCTGGGCTTGCGAGGGATCTCTTGGGCGCCGGTGCCATTGGCGGGCGCCGAAGAGGACGAGGAACAGGCCCAGGGCGAGCTTGAGCGCTCCCACCCAGGTGGCCGGCTGCTTGTGGGCGGAAGCACCTGCCGGAGAGGCGATGGCCAGCATCACCGCGCCCAGTGCCGCGAGTCCCAGAATCCAGCCGACGGTGAAGAGGACACCGTTGAGACGCCCTCGGGGCGTGGCGAGTATGAGGATGATGGCGATGATCGGGAGCGGACTGATCGCGACGGCCGCCGCGAAGCCCAGCACGTCACCGAGAACTGCGCCCATGGTGGCCTCCGGGTGGCGATCCAGTGGAGTGGGCTTGGCGGAAGCGGGTGATCCGACCGTCTGTGCCGCGCAACGGGTTGTTCCGTGACCGGCTGCACCGTTGTCTTCACGGCCGTGGGGAAGCGGCTCCCCGAAAATGGCGACGCCCGCGTACCCGGCACGCTCCGCCGCTTTCATCTTCCTGCTGCCGGCCGAATCTGTCCTCGGGAGCCTCTCAGGACGCGATGACCCTGGACTGGCCTTCCGCACGCGCGTTGCTGCCGTCTCCGAACCGGCTCGGCACGTCGGCATCCTCCGAGGCAGCTTCTCCTTCTCGGCACGGTGACAGCGACACCGTGCGGAACGTAATCGTTCCTGGTGGGGAAGCGTGAAGTGAGAAGATGCGAGGCAGCGCATCTGCGGTGAGCATTGCTATGTGAGGGCGATGGCGCCTCATGTCCGAGCGCTTGGCGACCCTCGCGCCCATCCGCGGTAGGAGAGCCTCGCGATGACTACGACAGGTGCAACCCAGCCGGCTTACCCTGAGCATCCGGGCCGGACGGATGGGGTCTCCAACGAGTTCACCGTTTTCACCGAGATCAAGCAAGGCGAAACCGATGCATTGCGTGAGGACCTCGCCAGGCTGAGTGACGCAGCGAATGACGAGAATGTCCATGCGGCGGTCCGCCAGATCGGCACGCTGCATGACGCACGGCACGTCATTTTCGACAACGACACCAGGTTCATGTTCGCCAGCGTCTTCGACGGCTCCTGGGACACCTACATCGATGACTTCGCCAAGACGGTGGTCGGGGAACGCTTCGACAAGGTCTTCTCGCACAGCGAAGGGTTTCCCGGCGTCAAAGATCCAGGGGCGAAGGATTGGTTCCTCGCCCACCAGGCGCCCGCGGGTGTCTTCGTAAGCGCCTACCCTGATCTGACCGTTCAGCAGATCTACAAGGACCAGCGCGTGGACAACGCGTTCCAGGAGGTGCTGGACACCCCCGAGTTCCGGACGGCGCTGGAGAACCCGGCCAACGCGGAACTGGTGGCCACGCCCGCCTTCCAGAAGCTGCTGGAGGAAGCCTCAGCCTAGCGCCCGGACGCCGACACGGTGCGTAATCTCCCGTGGTGGGGACGGTGAAGTGGACCGAAACGGACGCGTCGAGGCCAGAGCCTTCCGGGAATCCGCCCCAGCTGAACGCATCGACCAGAGCTGAAGATGCGAGGCAGCGCAACCGTGCCGAGCATTGACATGTGAGGGCGATGGCGTCTCATGTTCAGGCGCTTGGTCATCCTCGCGCCGATCCGTGGCAGGAGAATCCGACGATGACTCCGACACCAGGTGCGCCTCAGTCAGCACACCCCGACCGGCCAGGCGCGTCGGAAGGGGTCTGCAGCGAGTTCACCGTTTTCGCCAAGATCAAGCCGGGGCATACGGAAGCGCTGCGTGAGCTGCTGGCCGATATCGAAGGAAAGTCGGCCGACGAGGGGAACCGTGCGGCGATACAACAGATCGGAACCCTGCACGACGCACGGTACGTGATCTTCGAAAACGGCACCCGATTCATGTTCGCCAGCGTCTTCGACGGTTCCTGGGACACGTATATCGACGACTTCGCCAAGACGGTGGTCGGGCAGGTCTTCGAAGAGGTCTTCTCGCACACCGAGGGGTTCCCTGGCATCAAGGATCCAGGGGTGAAGGAGTGGTTCCTTGCCCATCAAGCGCCCGCAGGGGCTTTCTTCAGCGCCTATCCGGATCTGACCGTTCGGCGGATCTGGAAGGACCACGAAGTGGACGAGGCATTCGAGCAGGTGCTGGACACCCCTGAGTTCCGGGCGGCGTTGGAGAACCCGGCCAACGCGCAGTTGGTGGCCACACCGGCCTTCCGGCACCTGCTGGAGTTGGCCGCAAGCTAGGCAGGTCGCGAGCCGCACACGCAGTATTCACAGCCGGCCCGATGCTGACGGACCGCGTCGGCGGGCGAGGGCCGCCCGCCGAGGGCTGCCCAGGCCATGACTGATGTGGAGCACAAGGCATCATGGACACGACAGCAAATGGCAGCGCGGGCACCGTACGCGTCGAGATCGATGACATCCAGAGCGGAGCACTGCGCCCACGGCCCGTCCCGTACGAGGGAAAGTACCTCTTCCTGCGCGTCGATGACCGACACGCCGGGCGCGCCCTGCTACGGCGGCTGCTCCCGCTGACCGCGGCCGGCCTGCCCAGCACGGACCGGAGCCAGGACGCCTGGGTTGCCGTGGCGTTCACCTACGAGGGGCTGCGGGCCCTGGGGGTGCCCCAGGAGTCGCTGGACAGCTTCCCGCAGGCGTTCCGCGAGGGCATGGCCGCTCGGGCGGAGCTGATCGGCGACGTGGGCGAGAGTGCGCCGGCCCACTGGGAGGCACCGTTCGGAACAGGCGATGTCCACATCGCATTGAGCGCCCTCTCCTCCGACGCGGCGCAGCTGGACAAGGAGCTGGAGCGGGTCCGGGTCGCGTTCGAGGGCACGCCCGGTGTCCAGGTGATCTGGCAGCAGGAGGTCCGCCAGCTCCCGACCGGGCGCACCACCTTCGGTTTCCGTGACGGCATCAGCCATCCGAACATCGAGGGTGTCGGACTGCCCGGCTCCAACCCGCAGGAGGCCCCCATCAAGGCCGGCGAGTTCATCCTCGGCTACCCGGACGAAACCGGAAATCTGCCGCCCATGCCCACCCCCGATGTGCTGGGCCGGAACGGCACCTACGCTGCTGTGCGCAAGGCCCACACCAACGTGGCGGCCTGGCGTCGGTTTCTGCGTGCGAACAGCTCCAGTGCCGAGGAGGAGTCGCTCCTGGCGGCGAAGATGGTCGGGCGCTGGCCGAGCGGCGCACCGCTGGCGCTGGCGCCGGAGCACGATGATCCGGAGCTGGCGGCGGATCCGCACCGCGTCAACAATTTTCTGTACCGGGAGGACGACGATCGCGGCTTCCGGTGCCCCGCCGGTGCGCACATCCGGCGCACCAACCCCCGCGATTCCACCATCATCGGCGACGCACGGATGCATCGCCTCATCCGCCGCGGCACCACCTACGGTCCGCCGCTACCGGAGGGTGTGCTGGAGGACGACGGTGCCGACCGTGGTCTGGTCGGAGTGTTCCTCGGCGCCCATCTGGAACGGCAGTTCGAGTTCATCAAGGCCCAGTGGATCAACGACGGCAATTTCATCGGCTACCCCGGCGAGAAGGACGCGGTGGCCGGGCACCACGGCGGGACCGACACCCTGACCATCCCGGAGAAGCCGGTCCGGCGGCGTCTGCGGAACCTGCCCAGCTTCGTGGTCACCCGGGGCGGTGAGTACTGCTTCGTACCGGGGCTGCGCGCCTTGCGCTGGCTCGCGGAGCTGGAGGACTGAGGGCGGTTTCACCACAGTCTTCGAGGAGGGTTCGACACCATGGCAGCACAGTTCGTCCGCTATACGCCTGACGTTGAAGCCGACGATCCGAACTTCGACCGCACCCTGCAGACGGTGATCAGCAGGACCGAGAGCTACATCGCCGCCTCCGTCGAAGCCGGTGGGACCGGCCGGGCCCTGCGCGATGCCCATGCCAAGGGCTACGGGTTGGTCCGAGGGGAAGTGGAGATCCTGGACGGGCTACCCCCCGAGTACGCCCAAGGTATCTACGCGACCCCGGGAACCCACGACGCGCTCATCCGCTTCTCCAACGGCTCGCCACACGCCGGAGCCGACGCACGCCTGGGTGCCGCCACCGGACTGGCGCTGAAGATGTTCGACATCCCTGGTCCGACCCTGCTGGAAGACGAACCGGACACGGGCACCTTCGACTACGCCAACATCAACGGACCGATCTTCTTCTGCAACACGGTTGAGCACTACCTGTTCATCCAGGAACTGTTCCTGGAGGCGCCGGCCTACTTCTCGCAGGGCCGGCCCGGCGCGCGTCGTTTCTTCACCGATTTCGTGACCGGAAAGGGAACCCTGGACCAGGACAACTGGGCATGGGACGAGTTCCTTGCCTTCCTGCGCCTGTCGAAGACCCCTCCCGCGAACATACTGCTGTCCAGCTACTGGACGATGGGCGCGGTCCGGCACGGCGACTACATCGCCAAGGTCCGCTTCACCCCCGACCCGGCCGCCGCCGCCGGGGTGGTGCGGCGCGACATCGACCCGACCTCCGCCGCGGAGGTCTTCCGCCCGACCCTGCAGGCCGAGCTGCAAGAACGGCCCTACGCCTTCGACATCCAGGTCCAGCTCTGCACCGACCTGGAGCGCATGCCGGTGGAGGATCTCACCGTGGAGTGGCCCGAGAAGCTCTCGCCGTCCGTCACCGTGGCCACACTGCGGCTGCCACAGCAGGACATCTCCAGCCCGGAAAACCTGGAGAAGATGGACGCGCTGTCCTTCACGCCCTGGCGGGTCACCGCCGAGCACGCCCCCCTGGGCAACATCATGCGGGCCCGCAAAGAGGTCTACCGGCGCTCCTCCATCGCGCGCCACAAACTCAACGAGCAGCCGCGCACAGAGCCCCGCAGCGCCGACGAGGTACTCGGCCCGGCCCGATGAAGCGCCCGATGTGACGACCCCGATCACACCCCCTGGACGAGTGGCACAGGCCTGCGTGATCGCTCGCTGGGCCGTCCCTGGGCCGTGCGCGGGCGCGCGGTGGTGATCGACGGCGACAGCCGGTGACGGATCGGCTACGAGCAGGGACAGCGAACCGCCAGGTCGCAGCCCCCTGGCCGAACGGGTTTCCTTCCAGGGGTAGCCGTCAGGCAAGATGGGGTGTATCTGCCCACTGCCGATTTCAAGCGTCCGGACGGTTTCTCTTGGCTGAGTTCATTTACACCATGCGCAAGACGCGCAAGGCGCACGGCGACAAGGTGATCCTCGACGACGTCACCTTGAACTTCCTGCCGGGTGCGAAGATCGGTGTGGTCGGTCCGAACGGAGCCGGTAAGTCCACCGTTCTCAAGATCATGGCGGGCCTCGAGCAGCCCTCCAACGGTGACGCGTTCCTGTCGCCGGGCTACACCGTCGGCATGCTGCTCCAGGAGCCCCCGCTCGACGAGTCCAAGACGGTCCTGGAGAACGTGCAGGACGGCGCCGCCGAGATCATGGGCAAGCTCAAGCGCTTCAACGAGGTCGCCGAGCTCATGGCGACCGACTACTCGGACGCGCTCATGGAGGAGATGGGCAAGCTCCAGGACGACCTGGACCACGCCAACGCGTGGGACCTGGACGCCCAGCTGGAGCAGGCCATGGACGCCCTGGGCTGCCCGCCCGGCGACTGGCCGGTCACCAACCTCTCCGGTGGTGAGAAGCGCCGCGTCGCGCTGTGCAAGCTGCTCATCGAGGCGCCCGACCTGCTGCTGCTCGACGAGCCCACCAACCACCTGGACGCCGAGTCCGTGCAGTGGCTGGAGCAGCACCTCGCCAAGTACGCGGGCACCGTCGTCGCCGTCACCCACGACCGGTACTTCCTCGACAACGTCGCCGAGTGGATCCTCGAGCTCGACCGCGGCCGCGCCATCCCCTACGAGGGCAACTACTCCACGTACCTCGACAACAAGGCCTCCCGCCTGAAGATCGAGGGCCAGAAGGACGCCAAGCGCGCCAAGCGGCTCAAGGAAGAGCTGGAGTGGGTGCGGTCCAACGCCAAGGGGCGTCAGGCCAAGTCCAAGGCGCGTCTCGCGCGCTACGAGGAGATGGCGGCCGAGGCCGACAAGATGCGGAAGCTGGACTTCGAGGAGATCCAGATCCCGCCGGGCCCGCGCCTGGGCTCCATCGTCGTCGAGGTCAACAACCTCTCGAAGGCCTTCGGCGAGAAGGTCCTGATCGACGACCTCTCCTTCACGCTGCCGCGCAACGGGATCGTCGGCGTCATCGGCCCGAACGGCGCCGGCAAGACCACGCTCTTCAAGATGATCCAGGGCCTGGAGACGCCGGACGCCGGCTCGATCAAGGTCGGCGACACCGTCAAGATCTCGTACGTCGACCAGAGCCGCGAGAACATCGACCCGAAGAAGACGCTGTGGGCCGTCGTCTCCGACGAGCTGGACTACATCAACGTGGGCCAGGTCGAGATGCCGTCGCGCGCGTACGTCTCCGCCTTCGGCTTCAAGGGCCCCGACCAGCAGAAGCCGGCCGGTGTCCTCTCCGGTGGTGAGCGCAACCGCCTCAACCTGGCGCTGACGCTCAAGCAGGGCGGCAACCTGCTGCTCCTCGACGAGCCGACCAACGACCTCGACGTCGAGACGCTGTCCTCCCTGGAGAACGCGCTGCTCGAGTTCCCGGGCGCGGCCGTGGTCGTCTCCCACGACCGCTGGTTCCTCGACCGGGTCGCGACCCACATCCTCGCGTACGAGGGTGAGTCCAAGTGGTTCTGGTTCGAGGGCAACTTCGAGTCGTACGAGAAGAACAAGATCGAGCGGCTCGGTGCCGAGGCTGCGCGCCCGCACCGCGCCACCTACAAGAAGCTGACCCGGGGCTGATCGATCTTGCGGCACATCTACCGCTGCCCGCTGCGCTGGGCGGACATGGACGCGTACGGTCACGTCAACAACGCGGTCTTCCTCCGCTACCTGGAGGAAGCACGTATCGACTTCCTGACCCGCCCGGACAAGCAGTTCAAGCAGGGGTCCGTGGTGGCGCGCCACGAGATCGACTACAAGCGGCAGCTCGTCCACCGGCGCGAGCCGGTGGACATCGAGCTGTGGATCACGGAGATAAGGGCGGCGGCGTTCACGATCACGTACGAGGTCAAGGACGCGGAGCAGCTCTACGTCCGCGCCGCGACCGTGGTCGTGCCGTTCGACTTCGAGGCCCAGCGCCCGCGTCGCATCACCGCCGAGGAACGTGAGTTCCTGGAGGAGTACCGGGACGACGAGGGCGGCAAGGCCGCCGAGGACGCACAGCTCGACGAGGACGGCGAGGCCGTCGCGGCATGACCGTCCTGCACCTCGTCGACGCGGGGGAGGCGGCGGACCTCGCCGCCTTCCTCTCCCGGCTGGTCCACTACGACCGCGCGGCGGCCGTGCGCCTTCAGGCGCGGGGCACCACGCTCGCGGTCTTCGGCCGGCCACCGTCGTTCGAGGTCCTCGCCGTCCGTACGGCGCGCCTCGCCAAGCCGTACGAGAACGGGCTCGACCTCACCCTGGACGTGACCGTCTCGGCCGGTGAACTCCTGGAGTCCGTCGACGAGTCGGCGGCCACCGCCGCGGTGCCCGCCGCCGTCACCGGGCCGCCGTGGGCCGGGGTGCTCCCGCCGCGCGGCGGCTGGAGCACCGAGCCGGGGCTGCCCTCCGCGGACGCCGTGCGCGCCATGGTCGCCGGTGCGGTGGCCGAATTCCGTTCCCGTACGCAGGAGTTGGCGCCCGAGCGGCGTACGCGTGCCGAACTCGACCGGATCGGGCGGGAGATCTGGTCCCGGCCGGTCGGTGACACCGGTCTTCCGGTACGGGCCGCGCACGCGGCGCAGTCACTGGGATTCCTGCGACCCGCGCGGCCCGGGGCGGGGTCCGGGGCCGCGGCCGGGGAGAGCCCGCTCGGGCTGTACTCGTCGGGCGCGTGGCTGCGGCTGCGCACGCCGTACGGGTCGATCGCGGTCCGCCGGGCGGGACTCGGCGCGCTGGACGTCAGCGTCCGCTGACCGCGCGCACGCCACCGCCTTCGCGGGCTTCGTCCGTCGACCGTGCAGGGTACTGCCTTCGCGGACTTCTCAGCCGGGCGTGCTGTCGTCCGGCCAGACGCCGATGTGGTCCGGCTCCAGTTCCAGCGCCACGCGGTCCCGCATGCCCAGCGCCTCGGTGTACTCGGCGGGGAGCTGGAGACGGCCCGCCCGGTCGAGCATCGCGTACTCACGGGCGACCACCGCCTCCTGACCGGTCGCGGCGTCGACCTCGGTGCGGCGCAGCACCTCTGTGGAGGTGCGGCCGTCGCGGATCGCGACCGTGCGGCGGACCTCGCCGGCGACCGCCTGGTCGTGGGTGACGATCACGATGGTGGTGCCGAGGTGTTCGTTCGCCGTGCGGAACGCGGCGAAGATCTGCTCGGCGGTGTGGGAGTCGAGTTCGCCGGTGGGCTCGTCCGCGAGCAGCACGGCGGGGGCGTTCGCCAGCGCCACGGCGATGGCGACGCGCTGCTGCTGACCGCCCGACATCTGGTGCGGGCGGCGGTTTCGGCAGTCGGCGATCCCCAGCAGCTCCAGCAGTTCCAGGGCGCGTTCGGACTGGGCGCGGCGGGTGCGGCGGCCTCCTCCGGCGGCGCCGGACAGCTGCATCGGCAGGGCGACGTTCTGGGCCGCGGTCAGATAGGGGAGGAGGTTGCGGGACGTCTGCTGCCAGACGAACCCGACGACTTCCCTGCGATAGCGCAGCCGGTCCTTCGACCCCATGGTCAGCAGGTCGCGTCCCGCGACGCGCGCGGCGCCCGCGGTGGGTGTGTCCAGGCCGGCCAGGATGTTCATCAGGGTCGACTTGCCGCTGCCCGACGCGCCCACCAGAGCCATCAACTCGCCCTCGCGGACCAGCAGGTCGAGCCCCTGGAGCGCCTGGACCTCCACGCCGTCCGTGGAGAAGATCCGGACCAGCCGGTCACAGGTGATCAGGGCGTCGTGGCCGTAGGCGGGACGGTCCCGGCGCGCGGTGGCACGGTCGGCGAGATCGGCGAAGGTGGGATCGGTGGTGGTCATCGCCTGCCTCCGGCGGGGGTCACGGGGACGCTGGTCGAGTACGGGTCCGGACGCACGGCCGGACGAGCCGAAGGGCCGTGCCGGGCCGGGTGGCTTCCTGAGCGGGTGGCGACCTCGCGGGCCGGGTGGCTTCCGGGGCGGGTGACCTGCCTGGCCGAGGCGTGCGCCCGGGCCCCGCTCGGGGTCGAGGGGGTCATCGGGAGTCCCCCGCCCTCAGTTCCCGGACCGACCCCTGTCGACCCGACCACCACGCCTGCGCCGCCGCGATGCCCGTCGCCAGGGCCAGGACGGTCAGGGACGGCAGGATCAGCGAGACGGCGTCGGTGCGCAGCCGGGCGCCCCCGGACGAGGAGTCGGGCGCGGCGAGCGCGATCGCCGTGAGGTCGATGCCGGGGGACAGCAGACGGATCGCCGCCCACCCGGTGAGCGCCCCGCCGGCCGCGGCCAGCAGAGCCTGGGGCAGGGCCTCCAGGACGAGCAGGCGGCGGCCCTGGGCGCGGGTGAGCCCCATGGTGCGCAGGCGGGCGAGGAGCGCGGTCCGTTCGGGCGCGGCGCGCAGGAGGGCCAGCAGCAGCGCCAGCACGGCGTACCCGGCGCCGGCGGCGACCGCGGCCGTGTAGATCCGCTCCGCACCGGTCTGCAACGGCGAGTCCACGTAACCGTCCCGCACCTCGGCCCGCAGCCGCACCTCCACACCGGTGCCCGCCGCGTCGCGCAGGGCGCCCCCGTCCAGGTGGCCGCCGGTCACGAGCAGCGCGGTCGGCCGGGCGGGGCGGGCGGGCAGACCCGCGCGGTCCACCACCAGGAAGTCGAGGTCGGAGACGGCCGGGGTCAGGTCCCGTACGGCGGTGATCCGCACGGTCACCTGGCTGCCGTCCTCCAGCCGCACCGCGAACGGTCGCGTGCCGTACCGGCCGGCCACGGCGGGTGAGGCGAGCGCGGGGAGCACCTGCTTGTCCGCGCCCGCGGTGGTCCCCGTACTGGTCCCCGAGGAGCCGCGCGCGGCGGGGACGGCCAACTCCTTGCCGGAGAAGCCGCCGAGGCCGACGCGCCGGGCCAGCCGCCCGTACGCCTCCGGCTCCACGCCCGCCAACGCCACCACTTCCTGCTCGGTTCCGGAGCCGTCGCCCACCTGTGCCTCGTAGGCGATGCTCACCGGTGTGACCTCGCGGACGCCGGAAGCCCGGCGGACCTGGTCCGGCAGGGCGTCCGGGAGCGGGTGGGTCGCCTCGATGCGGGCGTCCGCGCCGGTGACCAGGAGCGCGGCGCGGTCGCGGGTGTCGTGGACGCCCGCGAGGACCGAGCCGCCGAACGCTGCGGTGGTCAGGGCGGTGAGCAGGGCGAGGAGCGGCAGCACGGTGGAGGCGGAGGTGCGTCCCGCGCGGGCCAGCGAGAGGTGGGCTACGGCGCCCCGCAGCCGCCCGGCGGGCCGGGCCAGCCGGCGCAGCGGCAGCGGGTAGAGCCGGACCAGGACCAGCGCCGCGATGACGCCCACCAGGACCGGCGCCAGCGCGACCAGCTGATCGCCGGAGGCGCCGCGGCGCCGCAGTGCGACGACGGCACCCGACGCCAGCACCAGCAGCGTGAGTTCCGCGACCGTGCGACGGCGTGAGGGACGTACGGACGCCAGGTCCTCGCGGCCCCCCTGGATGCGTACGGCGTGGTGGGCGAACGCCGCCCGGACGGGCAGGGTGGCGCAGGCCAGGGCGGTCACCGCGACGGCGGCGGCGACCGCGTGGGTGAGGCGGGCCTCGGGCACGGCGAGCAGTGCCACCGCGAGGCCGAGCGCGCCCGCGGGCACCGCGACGACGGCCGTCTCGGCCAGCAGCCGTGCCGTTATGCCCCGTAGGGATCCGCCGCGGGCGCGCAGCAGGGCCAGTTCGGCGCGGCGCCGGTCGACGGCGAGGCCGCCCGCCATCAGCAGCACGACGGCCGCGACCGTGCCGGTGCCGAAGGCGGCCACGGCCACCAGCGGGCCGATGCCGGACCGCAGCCGGACGAACGATGTCAGGACCTCGTCCAGGTCCGTCGTCGCGTCCGCCAGCGGGTCGACCTTCTCGCGCACGCGTCCGAGGCCCGGCCCCGACTCCAGCGCGGCGATCGCGGAGGACAGCCGGTCCACCTCGTGCGCGGTCAGCGACGTGGTGTCGGGCGCCAGCTGCCAGTAGCGCTCGGGCTTCCCCGCCGTGCCGAGCAGGACGGGCGCCGCGTCCGGCGGCAGCAGCAGCGCGCCCAGCCAGTACCTGTTCGGCACGCCGGCCGGAGTGGCCAGCTGGACCAGGGAGGGCTTGCGCAGCACGGGCATCGCCGACCAGTAGGAGCCGTCGGGCTCGCGCGGCTCGACGATCCCGGTGACCCGTACGGCCAGCGGCGCGCGTTCCACGCCGGGCAGATGGATCACCGAACCCACCTTGATCTTCAGCGTCCTGGCCGTGGCGGCGGTGACCGCCGCCTCCACCTCGGGCGTCGCAGCGGTCACAGCGCCCCGCACGCGCGGAAGGCGTCCTTCACGCAGCCTGGCATGGTCGGCGAGATCGTTCTGCGCGGTCAGCGACATATGGGCGGGCAGCCCGGTGGGCCGGGGCAGCCAGGGGTCCAGCGCGGCGCCGGGGTTGGCGGTGCGGACCCCGTACGAGGACTGGGCGCGGTCGGGCACGAGGGGCCGTTCGACGGCGCCGAGCACCTTTCCGTACGCCGTGCGCAGGGCGGCGCCGCGCAGGGCCTGTTCCCGTTCCGCCTGCGGGAGTTCGACGCCGGGCTGCGGGGCGTACAGCTGCACGGTGGTCCGCCGGGCGGTGGCGTCGTCGAGCAGCCGGCGCAGCCCCGCGTCCTCGTAGCGGTCGACCGCCCGCGGGAACGCGGCGGCGAGACACGCGGTCAGCGCGACGAGCAGGGCCAGGGCGACCGCCACGCCGGGTGCGGCGCGCAGCCGGGTGCGGACCCACGGGGCCACCACCATCGCCGCCGCGCCGCCGGTGCTCGCGGCGGCGCCGGTGCCGCCCGTGTCGCCCGCGTCGTTCGTCTCGTCCGTGGGACCGGTCATGTCACTCACCCCCCTGCCGTCGCAGTGAAGTCGCCGGGTCAGGGCGGTGCAGCGAAAGGAAAGCCGTGATCGCCAGCGGGGTCACCGCCACCGCTGCCAGCAGCACCGCCACGTGCGGGAGCGGGAGTTGGACCAGGACCTCGGGGGTCGGCCGGGTCGCCTGGGACGTCAGCACGATCAGCGGCACCACGGCCCGTGCCAGCACCGCGCCCAGGGCCACGCCCACCACCAGCGCCAGGGTCACCAGGACGCCTTGCTCGACGGCGATCAGCCGGGCCAGCTGGCGGCGCGGCGCGCCCAGCGCCCGCAGCACCGCGAACTCGGCTCCGCGCTCCCGCAGCGACCCGGCGGTGCTCACCGCGAAGCCGACCGCGGCGAGGGCGGCGGCCACCACGGCCGCCGCAGCGAACGCGGCCTCGGGGCCCGCCCCGAACGGGTCGTCGCGCAACCGGTCCGCGATCTCGTCGCGGACGACGACCTGCGACGGCTCCATGCCGGGCCGCTCCCGCAGCTCCGCCGCGACCCGTGCCGAGTCGCCGGGCGCGGTCCGCAGCCACCACTCACCGGGCGGGACGCTCTGCCCGTAGCGCGCCTGGAGCACCCGGTTCACCGACCGGAGGTCGATGATCAGCGCACCGCCGTTCTCCGAGGCGCGGATCGTCTCCCCGGCCGCCGTGCCGTCCGGCGGGCTGTCCGTCGTCGGCAGCGCGCGGACGCTGTCCACGATCCGTACCGGCACCGTACGACCGCCGAACGGCACGTCCACCCGGTCTCCGGTGCGGGCGCCCGACGAGGTCAGGAAGCGGTCCGTCGCGACCGCCGTGATCTCCGGCGCCTTCGGCTGCACCACCTGCATACGGACGGTCACCGACGTGATCTGCCAGGCGAGTTGGAGCGGGAGGTAGCCGGTGCCGTAGCGGACGGAGAACGACCGCTTCGAGGCCTTGTCCACGCGCGGGGGAGTGGGTCGGGTGGCCTCGTCGGGGGACGCCGCGGTGCTGGTGCTCCCCGACGCCGTCTTCCAGTCGGTGGGCAGCGGCAGCTCGTGCTGCTTGCCGTCGGCGCCGGTCGTGTTCAACGCCTCGACACCGAAGCGGTGTTGCTGCGCGGTGTCGGTGGGCTGGGTCATGTCCAGCTGGAGTCCGGTGAGCAGCAGGGGCGCGGTACTCCGCGGGAGGTCGAGGGCGAGCGGGTGCGCCCGCCCGTCGGAGGGGAGCCGGCCGATCCGCAGCGAGTGGGGCGTTCCGTAGCGGTCCTCCAGGGTGACCGACAGGTCTGCTGTCGTCGTGCCGCCCGTGCTGCTCAGACGTACGGTCATGCCGAGCCGTTCGCTGCCCCTGGGGACCGGCGTCCCCCTGGAGGTCTCCTTCGGCCCGAGTCCCGCGAGCAGCGGGCGCACGGGCCGGTCGGCCAGGTCCCGGCGCAGCAGCACACCGTCCGCCGCGTGCGCCGTGTCGAGGGCGAGCACCGTGGCGGTACGGCTGCCCGACAGCGGCAGCGTGGTGCGGACGGCGGGAGCGGCCTGTTGTACGCGGGGCAGGGCCGCGTACGCCTCGGCCTGGCCGAGCGCGTCCTCGTCGCCCGCGAGGACACGGACCGACGTGCCGGCCCGGAAGTCCGCCTGGTCGTCCTGCGAGCGGTTCCAGGACGCGCCCTGGCCGATGGCGAGCATGCCCATGGCGACGGCGAGCACGAGCAGCAGGACCGGTCCGGCGCCGCGCATCGGGCGGCGGCTGAGCTGCCAGCCCGCGAGTGCCGTGGGCAGTCCCCGGCCGCTCGCGGCCCGGTGTTCCGCGAGCCGCGCCATCGGCGGCAGCAGCCGCAGCGTGAGGACGGTCCCGGCGAGCAGGGCGAGGGCGGGGGCGGAGACCAGCAGGGGGTCGACGCCGAGGGTGCCCGAGGTGTCGCCGCTGACGGCGCCGGACGTCTGCCGGTCCAGCTGCCAGTACGCGACGCCCGCGATCGCCAGCAGCCCGATGTCCGCGCCCGCGCGCACCGGCGCGGGCAGCGTGCGCGCCCGGCCTCTGTCGCTGTCGCCCGCCGTCAGGGCCGGCACGATCACCGCGAGCGCGCAGCCCAGCGCCACGCCCGCCGCGACCAGCCACACCGCGCCGAGCCCCTGCGAGGTGTCGAGGCGCAGCCCGATCCGCGCCAGCGCGCCCTGCCCGGCGAGCAGCCGGGTCAGCGGTCCGGCGAGGAGCGGCGCGCAGAGCGCGGCGGGCAGCGCGAGGAGCAGGGCCTCCAGCGCGGCGAGCGTTCCGACGCGGGCGCGCGAGGCGCCGCGCGCCCGCAAGACCTCGGTCTCGCCGACTCGTTCGGCGCTCAGCAGCCGGGCGACGAGCAGCAGTGCGTATCCGGCGAGCAGGGCCAGCTGCGACGCGACGATGAGGAGTGTCGAACGCGAGACGAGCAGCGAGCGCTCGACGCTGTCCAGGACCTCGGGCAGCGAGGTCGACACGGCCGTCGCCCCGGTCAGGGCCGGGTCCTTGCGCAGCTTCCGCTGGCCCTCCCGGGCGGCCTCGCGCAGCGCGCCGATCTCTCCGGGCGTCAGCGTGGAGAAGTCGGCGGACGACAGCCACGCGGTCTCACCGGCGCTCACCCGGCTCCCGGAGAGGACCGCGGGATCGGCGAGCAGCGGCCCGTACGTCGTGAAGTCGACCTTGTTGATCCCCCGGCCGCGCAGCGCGTCCAGCTGCCAGTACGGGGCGGTGGGGCGGACGGGCTTGTAGAGGCCGGTGATGCGGACGTGGACCTTGGGGCCGCCGAGCCGGTCGACGAGGGTGAGGCGGGCGCCGGGCTTCAGGCCGAGGCGGTCGGCGGCGGCGCCGGGCAGGGCGACCTCGACGACCGGGCCGTCCGGGCTGCCGGGCAGCCGCCCGTCGGTGACCCGCACCTGGCTGTGGTCGAGGGCGGCGAAGTGCGTGAGGTCCGGGTCCCCGGCGCGGGCGGCGGGGGGCTGGAGGGAGCGGGGCAGCGCGTACGGGCCCGAGCGCGTCAGGGTCCGCCGGGTGACCGGCAGCCCGGAGAAGGTCTTCCGGGCCCCTTCGCGCACGGCGCTGTCGGCGGCCCCGCGCTCCTCGGCCGGGACGTCGGCCCGGACGATCAGGGCGGTGCTCACGGCGTTCGCGGGGTCCTTGAGCGCGTGGCGCAGGGACGCGTCGCCGATCGAGCCGGAGTAGGCGGTGAGGGTCGCCAGCACCGCCGTCGTCAGCAGGACGGTGAGCAGCGCGGCGGCGAGCAGCAGGCGGTGCGCCCTCGCCCGCAGTAGTACGAACCCCGTCACCCGGACCCCCGCCCGCCCCCGTCACCCCGTCGGCCCCTCGTCGTCCCGGGACCTTCGGGCGATGCTGGCAGAGGGACTGGGTCGCGGGTAAGCGCTTGTAGGCAGGCCTTGACCGGATTGTGACCGGAATTCGGCGTCCGGCGACCGGAATGCGCGCGTCAGCCTCCGTGCGAGGCCGGAGCCGGTCCGTCCGGAACCGCCACCGGGTCCGCCGCCGAGCGACGGACCGGCGGCGGAGGGATCAGCCCGCGGTGTTCACCATCGAAGCCGCCGCGTACGTCAGGTAGTTCCACAGCGTGGTCTCGTGCTCCTCGGAGAGGCCGAGCTCCTCGACGGCGACCCGCATGTGCTTGAGCCAGGCGTCGTGTGCCGCCTGGTCCACGGTGAAGGGGGCGTGGCGCATCCGCAGCCGGGGGTGGCCGCGGTTCTCGCTGTACGTGGTCGGGCCGCCCCAGTACTGCATCAGGAACAGCGTGAGCCGCTCCTCCGCCGGGCCCAGGTCCTCCTCGGGATACATGGGCTTCAGCAGCGGGTCCTCGGCGACACCCTCGTAGAACCGGTGCACCAGGCGCCGGAAGGTCTCCTCGCCGCCGACCTGCTCGTAGAAGGTCTGCTCCTGAAGCGTGCCGCGCCGAATCTCTTTCACCCGTCCATGGTCTCAGACGGGGTGACCGAGGACTTGAGGCTTAGGACTCCTCGCCGTCGGCGCTCAGGACTCCTCGCCGTCGGCCGGTCCGTCGCTCGCCCGGCGGCCCGTCCGGCAGCACAGTGGAGACATGGGAGCGCACGCACTCGACCACGGACTCGACGACCTCGCCGCACAGGCGCGGGCCGCGATGGTGCGCGAGATCGAGGCGAGCGGCGCCTGGGAGGCCGATCCCGTCTGGCGGGAGGCGTTCGAGACGGTCCCGCGCCATCTCTTCGTGCCGTACTACTACGTCGGCGTCCTCGGGGGCTTCGAGCGCGTGTGGGGCGAGGATCCGGACCCGCGCAGCCGGGAGCGCTGGGTGCGGGGTGCGTACGCCGACGCCCCGCTGGCCACCCGCGTCCGCGACGGCGTACTGGTCTCCTCCAGCAGCCAGCCCTCCCTGATGGCGGCCATGCTCACCGAACTGGAGGTACGGGACGGGAACGCCGTCCTGGAGATCGGTGCCGGGACCGGCTACAACGCGGCCCTGCTCGCCCACCGGCTCGGCGACGACCGGGTGACCACGATCGACCTGGACGCCGAGATCACCGAATCCGCACGACGGCATCTCGCGGCCGCCGGCCATCACCCGCTCGTCGTCACCGGCGACGGGGCCCGTGGCGTTCCCGAGCGCGCCCCGTTCGACCGGATCATCGCCACCTGCACGCTGACCACGATCCCGCACCCCTGGCTGGCCCAGTGCACCCCGGGCGCCCGCATCCTCGCGCCGCTGGCCACCGGTCTGATCGCCCTGCGGGTGCGGGACGCCGGGCACGCGGAGGGGCGTTTCCTGCACACACCGGCCTACTTCGTGCCCCTGCGCGGCGCGACCCGGCCCGAACGCGCGCCGGAGCACGTCGAAGGGCTGCCCGTGCGGGCCCGGAACGAGGAGCTGCTCCGTTTCCTGCTGGCCCTGACCGTGGGCGGTCTCGACCCGCGGGAGGCCTACGCGCTCTGGGAGCGCGAGGGCCACCCGGTGCGGGAGCGGTACGGGATCACGGTCAGCGGGGAGCGCGCCCGGGCCTGGCTGGACGACCCCGAGGGGCCGCACACCTGGCCGCTGCCGTGATTCCCGTACGGGTTGGTGGGGCGGTGCTCAGCCCCGGCGGATCGTGATCGTCGTCCAGGCGCCGACGTGCACCCGGTCGCCGTCCTGGAGAGGCACCGGCACGAACGGCTGGATGGGCTCCTCCCCGCCGTTGACCGTGGTGCCGTTCGTCGAGTTCTGGTCGACGACCGCCCAGCCCCCGTCCGGCTGCTGGACCAGGACGGCGTGCTGGTGCGAGACGCCCGGGTCCTCCGGGGGCACCGACAGGTCGATGTCCGGGGTGTCGCCGGTGGAGTGCCGGCGACGGCCGATCGTGAGCTGGTTGCCGGTGAGCGGACGCTGCTGCTCCGGCGAGTACGCGGGCAGGTTCAGCCCCGCGGCCTCGGGACCCGAGCGCTGCATCATCGCCATGAAGTACTCGCGGTCGGGACCGATCGTCACGCTCCACGCCAGCGGCTGCTGCTGGTAGCCGGGGCCGGGCGGGGCCTGGGTCACGCCGGGCTGCGGGTAGCCGTAGCCGCCCTGGCCCGCGCCGGGACCGTTCGGACCGCCGGGACCGGCAGGGCCGCCGGGCCCGCCCGCGGAGGGCGGGGAGATCACCCAGTCGTCGTCACCGCCGAAGGCCGGGCCGCCGGGCTGCGGCGGGCCGCCCTGGGTGAAGGGCGAGGCGGGCTGCTGGGTGTACGCCTGCGGGGCGCCGGGGCCGCCGGGCGTCGGGCCCGGGGGCGGCGGTACGGGCCGCGAGGGGTCGCCGCCGAAGCCCGAGGGACCGTCCGCACCCCACGGAGAGGAGGGCGGGCCGGGCGGGATCGGCTCGGCGGGCCGGTTCATCTGCGAGGGCCGCGAACTCTGGTACTCGAACGGGTCGTGACCGGGACCGGCACCGGGACCGCCCGGCTGGCCGGGGCCCTGCTGCGGGAACCGCGGCGGGGGGTTGCCACCGGGACCGCCCATGCCACCGGGACCGCCGGGACCGCCCATCCCACCGGCCGGCGGACGCGGCGCCGCCGGCGTGTACGACGTGGCGGTGTTGGTCAGGAAGTTCCACCGGCACTCCTCGCAGAACGGCGCGGCGCCCTCACGGGGCGTGCGGCACTGCGGGCAGAGCTCCGGCTCGGGGTCGGGTACGGCGGACAGGTGCGGGCGCCCGCCGGCGCCGGGCGGCGGCGGGGGCGAACCGGGCGGCGGATAGCCGTACCCGGCGCCGGGCGGCGGCGGGGGAGGTGGCGGGGGCACGGCTCCGGCCATGCGGTGACCGCAGACCTCGCACCAGTCGTCGGAACCCGACTGATGTCCGTTCGGGCAGGTCGGCATGTCGGCGCTTCCCCCTTTCCTTTCCGGCCCTCGGGGCCGGGTTTCTCCGGCTCCCCTCGGGAACCGGGCTCGCTACTTCTTTACACGAACAGTCTTTGTGGACCGTGTCTCGAGAGTCATCTCGTCGGCCTCTTCGACCTTTGCCTTCAATCGCACAGTACCTGCCGCGGCGTCGACCACGTCCACCACCTTCGCAAGCAGTTTCGCAGTATCGGCGTTGCCGGAGGCGCTGGCGAGCTGAACGGCACGTCCCAGCTTGGCTGTTGCACCGTCCGCATCGCCCGCTTTGCGGGCATCCAGGCCTTGTTGGATGACTTGCGCCAGTTCGGCCTGTCCTGTGTAGTGCGCCACCTGCGGGTTGATCGACGTCGAGGCGGCCATGTCGTCCGTCCACACCGCCCGGACGAGACCCTGCGCGCCGAGGTTCTGCACGCTGCCGTCGCCCTGCGGGATGACCAGTGACACACGGGCCGCCAGCATCTCCTGGCCGATTCCGGCGGCCGGGACCTCCACGCACACGTGGTAGTCGCGCGACTCGTCGCCCCAGGAGCCGGTGGGGTAGTCCCCGGCGCGCGGCCCGGCCTCGCTCCGGCGCTCCGTCAGTTCCTCGACCGTGGGCGCCACTTGCTTCACGAACTTGATCTGTGTCCCGACCGGCGTCCACAGGCGCAGCGCGACGTCCGCGACCTCCTTGCCCATGGCCGTCTCCATCATCTGTGTGAAGTCGGCGGACAGGGCGGCGGGGTCGGCCACGATGTCGGCGGTGCCGAGGAGCGCGGAGGCGATCCCGGTGACCTCCTTGACCTCCCAGTCGGTGCCCACTCCACGCGCGTCACACGTGAACCGTCCGGCGCAGGAGTCCAGCGCGGCCTTCAGGTCCTCGGGCGACTCGTGTTCGTTGCGCCCGTCGGTGAGCAGGATCCCGTGCCGGATGGAGACCTCGGCGGAGGACAGCAGCCGGTCGGCCAGGCGCAGCCAGGTGCCGATGGCCGTGCCGCCGCCGGCGCTCAGCCGGCGCAGGGCCTGCTTCGCCTGGTCGCGGGTGGCCGCGTCGGCGACGGCGAGCCGCCCGCCGCCGGGATAGATCTCCTTGGCGACGTGCGTGCCGCCGATCACCGCGAAGTGCACGCCGTCGCGCAGCGTGTCGATCGCGGCGGCCGTCGCGTCGCGGGCGTTGCGCATCTTGGTCGGCGGGTAGTCCATCGACCCCGAACAGTCGACCATGATCGCCACGGCCGCGTCCGGTCCCTGTCCGGGCGAGTAGAGGTGCGGTGCCGCCACGGCGCTTCCGATGGTGCCGCCGCCGGTCGCGCTCACGGTGACGATCGCGTTGACCTCACGACCGCCCTCGGGCAGGTACTCGTTCTGGTACACGTCGACCGAGAACTGCGGCACGTTCGACTTCGAGAAATTGGCCATGCCTTCTCTGTCCCCCTCGGGCCTCCGGTGCTGGCGGAGGTGATGACTGTATGCGGACCGGTCCCCTCCGGTCCGAGGCCGTCGCCCTGTGCGCGGTCCGCGGTGCCGGGACCCGCGGTGCCACCACCCGCGGACCCGCGGTCCGCGGGCCGGTGGTTCCGTGGCCCGGCTGGTCCGGGTTTCGCGGCCTCAGGCCGATCCTGCCCCCTGCGGTGGGGCGGGGAACGGCAGGACGGCCACTGTTACGTTGTCGTGGCCCCCGCCGTCCAGGGCGTGACCGACCAGCACCTGCGCGCTGTGCAGCGGCCGTTCGGCGGCGTCGAGGGGTACGACCTCGGCCATGTCCTCGGCCGCCTCCGCGTAGTTCCACAGACCGTCGGTGCACACCACCACTACACCCGGCCGGTCCGGCTTGAAGGAAGCGGTGTGCGGCTCCAGTTCGTAGGCGTCCGCGCCGAGCCAGCCCGTGATGGCGTGGGCGCGCTCGTCGGCGTACGCCTCCGCCTCGTTCATCAGGCCCGCCGCGACCATCTGGGCGGCCCACGAGTCGTCCTCGGTGAGCCGTGCCGGCGGCGAGGAACGGTCGACGGGCACCCAGTAGGCGCGGCTGTCGCCGACCCAGCCGACGACCAGCAGGGCCGTCGTGACGACCGCGCCGACGAGGGTGCACGCGGGCGCGTTGACGTGCGGCGCGTGCTCGCCCTGTGCGGTGGACGCGTCGGCCAGCGCGTTGACGGCGTCCGCCGCGGTGACGATCGCGTCGTGCATCGCCTGCTGCGGATGCGTGCCACGCGGCAGGGCCGCCAGGAGCGCCTCGTTGGCCGCGTTCGACGCGGCGAGCGAGGCCTCGTCCGGACGGGTCGCCGAGGAGACGCCGTCGCACACGATCGCGACGACCGCGGGCGACCCGTCGGGCAGCGCGGTGGACGAGATCGCGAACGCGTCCTCGTTGCGGTGGTGGCGCAGACCGCGGTCGCTGACCGCCGCGACCGCGTCGAGCTCCTGCTCCATGTGATCGCGCTCCCGGGGCTGCGCGTGGCCGCAGTTCTCGCAGTAGCCGTCGTCGTCGACACGGCCCGAACGGCAGGCGACGCAGAGCTTGGTTCCCGCGGACGGGCTCGCCAGATCGGCGGTGCGGGGATCCGCGGGGGCGCCGGCCGCGCCGCCGCCGGCCGCGGGGGCCTCGGCGGCCGGGGGTGCCAGGGGGTACTCGTCCGGCTCGGAGGGCCGGTCGAAGCGCACCCCGGACGGTTCCGTGCCGGGCGCCTGCCCGCCGGACGGACGGCCGGCCGGAGACGGCGCGCCCGCCGCCGCGGCGGGCGGCCGGGCGTCGGGGAGCTGCCCGCCGGACACCTGTCCGACGGGTGCCTGCGTGCCGGGGAGTTGTCCGCCCGGCATCCGGCCGCCGGGCGGCTGTGCCCCCGGCGCCGGGGCGCCGGGGCCCTGAGGGGCGGGGGGCGCCGTCGGAGACTGCGGGGCGGGCGGCCGCGCACCGGAGGCCGGAGCGGCCCCGGGCCGCGCCGCACCGGGCTCGTGCGCACGCGCGGACTCCAGGTCCGGGTGCGGGTGCGGGTGCGGGTGCGGGAGTTCGGAGCCGCCCGAATCCGTGCCGCGGATGTCGGTGGCCCGGTGCATCGGCGCGGGCATGTCGGAGCTGTCGACCTCGGGGGCGACGGGCCACTCCACGGACGCGGCGGCCGGAGGCCGCGCCGACGTGCCGTTCATCGTGATCGTCGCGTCGTCCGGGCTGTCCTGCGGCGGTGCGGGCACGGCCGACAGGTCGTAGCCGCACGCACCGCAGAAACGGTCACCCGCCTCCAGCGGCTCCTCGCACACGGGGCACCGCGAAAGGGCCGTCGGCTGGGGCATCTGGGACATCAATCACACCCACGTCCGGGGGCGGTAACGATTCGCACGTTCCACCAGGTCGATCCTCTCCTCGCCGCCCTGCGCGAGCCGGGCCAGCGTGCGGTACGAACGCTCCAGTCCGAAGCGGAGACCGCGCTCGTCCAGCGCGCTGCCGAGCAGCACACGTCCGCCTCCGGGAGCCGGAGCGGAACCCTGGCTACCGGAGAGTACCCAGTCCAGCGCACAGCCAAGGACTTCCGTCGACAACTGCTCGCGTCGGACCGCGTCCAGACCGTACCCGTCGAGCGCCTCGACCTGGCCCGCCGCCGCGGTCAGATCGTCGAGGAACGCCGCTGCCGCCGCCTCCTCGGCCAGCCGCTGGCGCAGCCGTGCCCGGACGGCCGCGACCCGCGCGGCGGTGTAGTGGATGGACGCCTCCGGCACGGACTCCAGGGTGGCCACGGCGGCGCGGCGGTCTCCCGCGGCGAGCTGCACGCGGGCCAGCCCGAACGCCGAACTCACATAACTGGGGTCCGTCGTCCACACCAGCCGGTAGTACTCGGCGGCGTTGTCCAGCTGCCCGAGCACCTCCGCGCACAGGCCGAGCGCCAGCTTGGGCGCGGGCTCGCCCGGGAAGGCGTCGTAGACCGCGTCGAAGGACAGCGCAGCGATCTCGAACTCCCCGGTGGCCAGCGCCGCGACACCGCGGTACCAGACCACCCGCCAGTCGTCGGGATGGTCCGCCTCCAGGGTGTCCAGGGACTTGCCCGCGCTGGTCAGCTCGCCCATTTCGAGGCGGGCCCGCAGCTCGCGCAGCCTGAGCTCCGGTGATCCGGCCGGCGCCGCCTGCAGCGCGGTGATCAGCTCCGCCGGGGCGGACGCCATGAGACCCGCGAGGAAGCCCGCGTTGGGGTCGCTCGGGTCCACCAGCGGGACGGGCAGCGCGAGCGCCGTGCCGCCCGCCTGGACGGGCTTGACGAGCGCGCTCGGCGCCGTCGTGGGGGGCAGCGCGGGAGCCGCGTTCGCGCCGTCCGGCCGCGGGGCCGCGCCCTTCTTCCCGCGTACGGGCACGGCCCGCGCGCCCAGGCGCGACACCTGGCCGTCCAGCCTTCCGAACAACTCGGTGTCCGTGACCTTCAGTTCGGGGCCGAACAGCGTCGACAGCGCCGGCCGCGCCCGGCCCGTCTGGAGGGAGACGACCTCACGCAGGACACCGGTCAGCTGCTCGGACATCTCCTGCGCGGACGCGAACCTGCGGGCCGGGTCGGGATCGGTGGCCCGGACGAGGAGCCGGTAGAACGACTCGTACTGGCGGAAGACCTCGATGTTGTCCGGGTCCGGCAGCGAGTCCACGAAGACGTTCGTGTAGCCCTGGAAGTCGAAGGTGAGCACCGCGAGGGTGCGGGCGACCGTGTAGAGGTCGCTGGCCACCGACGGCCCGAGTTCCGCGACCTCCGGCGCCTGATAGCCGACCGTGCCGTAGATGGCCGACTCGTCGTCGTCCATCCTGCGCACCGCGCCCATGTCGATCAGCTTCAGCTGGTCCTCGGTCTGGATCGCGTTGTCGACCTTGAAGTCGCAGTACAGGAGGTTGCGGCTGTGCAGGTGACCGAGGGCCTCCAGCGCCTCGATGCCGTAGGCGCAGGCCTGTTCCACGGGCAGCGGGTCCCGCTTCCCGTCCGGTGTGCGGCGGCCGTTGGCGATCTCCTTGAGCGACTTCCCGCCGACGTACTCCATGACGATGTACCCGTCCAGCGAACCCGTCCGCTGGTCGAGGTGCTCGACGAAGTTGTAGATCCGCACGATGTTGGCGTGCTCGATCTCGGCGAGGAAGCGCCGCTCGGAGATCGCGGCGGCCATCGCGTCCTGGTCGCCGGTGTCGAGCAGGCCCTTGAGGACCACCCAGCGGTCGGAGACCGCGCGGTCGACGGCGAGATAGACCCAGCCCAGCCCGCCGTGCGCGAGACAGCCCACCACCTCGTACTGGCCGTGCACGATGTCGCCCGCGTGCAGCTTGGGCACGAACGAGTACGGGTGGCCGCACTTGGTGCAGAAGCCCTCGGTGCGTCCGGGCCGTTCGCCGCGGGCGCGACCCACCGGAGCCCCGCAGTCGGAGCGCGAGCAGAACCGCTTGCGCTCGGGGACCTCGGGGTTCGCCTGGACCATCGCGCGCGGGTCGGGCCGCGGCACGTCCGGCACCTCGACGAGACCTGCCCCGAGCCGGCCGCGCCCGGAGGCACCGGCGGTCGAGCCGGAGCTGCGGACCGACACCGAACGGCCCGTCGTCCGGCCCGACAGCGAGCGCGACAGGCGTCCGGAGACCGAGCGGCGCGACTGCGACGAACGTGACGAACTGCGCGAGCTCGCCCGCGAACTGCTGCTGGACCCCCGGCCGGAGCCGCGCGAGCCCTTCCCGCCCGCGGTGATCCCGGTCGGGGGTGAGCCGACCATGCCGGTCGCCGACACCACCGGCGCCAGGCCGCACGTGTCGCAGTACAGCTCTCCGCCGCCCACGTCCTCGTACGAACCCGAGCAACCGGGCCGCTGGCACTTCTGCTGCCCACCCGGGGCCTGCTGACTCACGATTCCCCCCTCCGGTCCGCCCCGTCGACCCGGTCGACGGGACCGCCGCCCTGCTCGGGCACGCGCGGACTCAACAGGTCGGCCGCGGCGCGCTGGTAGCGCAGCACCGCCTCCCCGGCGACCCGCAGATCACAGGGCGCGCTCCACAGCATGCGGCGCGCCGCGTCGTACCGCTCGACGAGGAACGGGTCCTCGGCGAGGCCGTGCCGTGCCACCTTCGCCTTGTACGCGTCGAGGCGGCCGCGCAGCTCCGCGCGGACCGCCAACGGCGCGGTGACCGCGGTCAACGACTCGCGGGCGCGCAGGAGTTCGTCCTCGGCCCGCTCCTCCAGCGATTCGAGCAGCGGGGAGAGCCGGTGCCACTGCCCGTGTCTGCGGTACTCCGCGGCCGTCGCCAGCTGCTCCTGGAGCGCGGTCGGTGGACCGCTGACCACGGGGACCTCGGACGCGGCGATCTTCGCGAGGACCTCACCGCGGGCGCTGCGCGCCTCGGCGAGCGTGCGGTCCGCGCGGCTGAGTATGTCCCGCAGCTTCACGAGCCGTGCCTCCGCGTCCTGGCGGACGGTCAGCACCGCGTCGATCTCCCGGCGCACGTCCTCCAGGGCGCGCGCCTCGCGGTCGTACGTCGTCGTGTCCGGACGGCCGCCGCCCGGGGCCGAACTGCCCTGCGCGGGGGTCCAGAAAGCCAGCGGGTCGGACACCACCCGCTCGCGCAGCGCGGTGAGCGTGCGGGTGATCCGCTCCAAGTCGTCGCCCGCCGGGTGCTCGCCCGGGCGCACGCCGACGGAGTGCGCGAGCCGGCGGGTGCGCTGGAGCTCCGCGGCCAGTAAATCGATGCGGGCGGGCAGCGCGGACCAGACGGCGTCCGCGGCGACGACCATGTCGAGGGAGGACGCGTACAGCTCGTTCATCCGCTCCACGAGCGCGGCCAGCGAGAACTGTTCGCTGAGCTTGCCGGCGGAGAGCGTCGGGGCGTTCGCCGTGGCGGTCGCGCTGCCCGCGACCGTGACGCTCTCGCCGCGCAGCAGTTCGGTGAGTTCGACCAGGTCGTCACGGCTGGACCAGCGTCTGCGGGAGCGGATGTCGCGCGCGGAGCGCAGCGCGCCCGTGTACGCGTCGAAGTAGGCCCACAGCAGGGTGATCGACGCGTCCGCGGCCGTCCAGCGCTCCTTGGTGGTGCCGGTGAGCTCGGCGCCCTCCAGGAGCCTTCGGCCCGCGTGGTCCTGCAGGGCGAGGAGCGAGGTCTCGATGGCCTCGTGCTCCGCGCCGAGCCGCGCCAGCGCACGGTCCACCTCGTCCCGGTCCATCACCGGCCCGGGGGGTCCCGTGACGCCCATCGATCACCTCTCGCTCTCCGTCGTCCCCCGCACGCCCGCCGTTGCCGGTGGTCCGCGCCGGGTAACTCTCCAGTCGTATCAGGTCGATTACTTGTACTTCGCCGCGGGCGGGTCCGCCGACAGCGAGCCCTCGCCCAGGGTGGCGGACAGCCACTTGTCGTACGAGGCGCGCCAGCCGCTCTTGCGGTAGTCCACGAGGACCTGGTTGACCCGGCGTACCAGATCGTCCGCGCCCAGTTTCATCGCCACGCCGTAGTACTCCGTCGTGAACGTGTCGCCCTTCAGCACGACCGTCGGGTCCTGCGCGGCCTGGCTCGCGGCGAGCGCGCCGTCGGTCACCACGGCGTCGACCTCGCCCAGTTGGAGCCGCACCAGGCAGTCGAGCTGGTTGGGGACCGTGGTGGAGATGTCGGCGGAGGAGACGAGCTTGTCCGCCTTCTTGTCCGCGTCCAGCTTGTCGTAGGCCGTGGAGCCCGCGGCCGTGCAGATCCGCTGGTGCGCCAGCGTCTTGTCGTACCCCTTGATGGGGGAGGTCCGCGGGGCGAGGACCTGCTGGCCGGTCTTGAAGTACGGGGCGGAGAAGGCGACCTGGTCCAGACGCTCGCAGGTGATCGTCATGGTGCGGACCACCATGTCGACCTGGCCGCTCTGGATCGCCGGGATGCGCTGGTTGGTGGGGATGGCGTGGAACCGGATCGCGTTCTCGTCACCGAGGATCTCGCGCGCGATGCGGTGCGCGAGGTCGATGTCGAAGCCCTCCAGGTCGCTGCCGCCGCGGTTCGGGTTGCGGTAGCCCCAGCGGTAGCTGTTCTGGTCGACGCCCACCGACAGATAGCCGCGCTTCTTGATGGCGGTGATGGTGTCGCCGCTCTCGTCGCCGGACGGGGCGAGGCTCCGGTCCTGCGGGTCGGTGCACTCCTCGGCCTTCGCCTGGATGCCCTCGGCCACGCCCCGGCTGCCGATTCCCGTGCTGCCGTCCCCACGGCTGCCGCTCAGGGGCAGCAGCAGGGCGAAGACCACGGCGAGCGCGCAGGCGACGGCCATCGCGCCCACGCCGCCCCAGCCCTTCAGGCTCGCCCTCAGGCGTCGTGCCGTCATTGCCGCTCCCCCTCTCACCGGTACTCCGAAAGCCTGCGCCCGATGCCGAGCACGGCGCCCGCCGCGGCCAGCACCGCGAGGACCGCCGCGCCGACCGGCAGACCGGTCATCGCGTCCAGGCCGTCGCCCGCCGCCTGCTTGAACTCGGCCTGCTCGTGGTCGAGCGCCTTCTCCAGGTTCTTGTCCACGCCGTCGAAGCACTCGCCGGTCGGCTTGACCTTGTCGGAGCCGATCACCAGGTCCAGGGCGCCCTGGTAGTCGCCGCCGTTGTCGGCCTCGCGGGCATCGGCGTGGCGGGACTTCCACACCTTCATGTTGGCCGTCGCCGCCTTGACGGGTGTCTCGCCCGCCGCGTCGTCGGAGAGCTCCGCGGCCTTCGCCAGGCCCTTGGTGAGCGTCTTCATGTCCTGCTGGAAGTCGTAGTCGTACAGGTCGACGGTCGTCTTGCCGTCGGCGAGCGTCTTGGTCTCCGCTCCGCGACTGACCAGGGTCAGGTTCTCGTTGCCCCGGGCCTTGAGGGAGGCGATCCGGGCGTCGTGCAGCACGTTCAGCGAGCGGACTCCGTGGTCGTACGACTCATCGAGCCCGGCCCGCGCGAGGCTGTGCCCGACGACCAGCCAGAGCAGCACGACGGTGGCGGCGGCCGAGGCGGCGACCATGCCCTGGTTCAGCACACGGTTCGTCCGGTGGTAGTTGCGCCGCTGCGCCCACACGAGACCGCCGAGCGCGAGCACACCGAGGCCGATCGCGGCCCATGGGTACGGCTTGGCGTCCGCGTAGTCGGAACCGAGCCGCTGGTTCTCCCGCTTGTAGAGGTCCTCGGCGGCGGGCAGCATCTCGTGCTGCATCTTGTCGTTCGCGTAGCGCAGGTAGGCGCCGCCCAGCGGGTATCCCTGGCGGTTGTTGGCACGCGCCCGCTCGATCAGGCCCTTGTACTCGGGCAGCAGACGGTTCAGCTTGGTGATGGTCCTCGCCGAGGGGGAGCCCGGCTTCGAGCTGTTGGCCGCCGTGATCAGCTTGGCGGCCGCCGTCCTGATGTCCAGCTCGTACCGGTCGCGGGAGGCCTTCGTCTCCTGGCCGCCGGCCAGGAAGCCGCTGGAGGCCGCCGTGTTCGCGTCCGCCAGCGAGCGGTAGATGTCGGCGGCGCTCGCGCTCAGCGGCTGGCTGCTGTGCAGCACGTCGTCCGCCGCCGCCGCGCGCTCCGTCATCTGCCAGGCGGTGACCGCGCCGAACGCGACGACCAGCAGCGCGAGCAGCGCGCCGATGATGCGCAGCCGGCCCGGCTCGGTCGTGGCGGCGGCGCGCAGACGGTCGACGCCCTCCGCCCAGGCCGTGCGCCGGGCGGGGGCCTCGGAGTCCGTCCGCGGGGCGGCGCCGCCCCGCGGGCCGGGAGGCCCGGACTGCGGCGGGACCGCGGGCATCGTGGGCGTGGCCCGCCCCGGTGGTGCTGTACTGCCCTTCGGCGGCTGTGTCACTTGACCTCCCCCATGGTCATCCGTTCCGTCACCGTCGTCCCGTGCGCCGGTGGTACGGGGCGCGGACGAAGGTGCACGGCCGCAAGTATCCCCGCCGTGGCTGACATCCGCACAGGCCTTGACTGGATCTTGTGCGGATTGCCCCGCACCCTCCGTACGGCAGCGGGCCGTTCGGGCGGCAACGCAGCGCGAAACCCCCGCACCACCCCCCTTCCCATGAATACGCGATCCGGATCTGTTCGGTTCCCGTTCGTGTCAGAGCAGACCGGTGAGCCGCCGCAGGCTGCGCTCCCCCTCGCGTCGCACGCCGAGCGGCACCAGCGCCGCGCGTCCCGGCACCCTCACCCCTCCGGTGAAGGCCACCCGGGTCCCGGTGCCCTCGGGCGCCGCCGCGACACCGATCAGCAGGAAACGGCTCTGCAGCCAGCACCAGCCGGGCCGTTGCTCCCCGCGCAGCGCGGCCCGCATCCCGTACCTGCTGCGGGCCAGCGCCTCCACGCGCGGCCCGTCGCGCCGCACGACACGCAGCCCCCGCATGTCGGGGACGATCCGCCCGAAGTCGCCCTCCAGGTCGTCGAGCAGCGCCCGCACGCGGGCGTACGGGGCGGCCACGAAGCCCTCGGTGACGTGGGCGCCCCGGACGCCGGCGGCCAGCACCCGCAGCCGCCGCACCGGGTCGAGGTCGGCGACCGGCCATCCGCCGGCCGTCCCGGACGGGCGCCCCCGGTGTCCGGGCACCCCGGGTTCGGTCCTGTCGGGTTCCGTCATGAGCTCCACGCCTTCCGGAAGGTGTCGCGCGCCCGGTGCAGCCGGGACTTGACCGTGCCGACGCGGATGCCGAGCACGTCGGCCGCGGCCCGCTCGTCCAGGCCCTCCACGTCGCGCAGGACGAGCACGGCCCGGTGCTCGGGGGACAGGCGGTCCAGCACGTCCCTGATGTCGGCGCCGAGTTGGGGGTCTCCGCGGGCCGGGAGGGTGCTCAGATCGGCCGGCACCGTGCGGCCGGCCCGCCCGGCCAGGCGGACCGCCTCGCGCACCGCGATGGCGCGGACCCAGCCGCGCAGCGCGGCCGGGTCCCGCAGGGAGCGCAGGGAACGGAAGACCGCGACGAGGGCCTCCTGCGCGGCGTCCGGACCCTGGTCGAGTGCGATGGGACCGCAGATACGGGCCACGTAGGGGGCGAGTTCGTCGAGCAGCCCGGCCATGGCGAGGGTGTCGCCGCGCTGCGCGGCGCGCACCAGGCGGGCCGTTTCGTCATCGGACACGTACGGCATCTTCCCCGCGCGCGGAGAACCCGGAGACAGCGGGGCGCCGGTGCCGGGCGACACACAGGGCGGCGACGCACAGCACGGCGCACAACGGGGTGTAGAGCGCGAGGTTGAGCCGGTGGAACACCGTCGAGGTGTCCTGGGCGAAGATCCAGTGGACGCCCGCGAGAGCGCGCAGCGACAGACCGGCCGCCACGGCGAGGGTGCCCAGCCGCAGCAGGCGGCAGGGCCGTAGGGACTGGGCGACGACGATGCCGCTCGCCGTCAGCAGGAGCGCGGCGAGCGGCAGGAGGACGGGCGGGGTGAACGGTGCCTCGACGCCCAGGACGGCCTGCGACAGGCTCTTCTCGTCGGCGGCCGGCCAGGTGGAGCCGGTCGCCCAGAAGAGGTGGAGCAGGGCGTCCGCGGTGAGCACCGAGGCGAGCGGTGCGGCGGCTCGTCGTGCCGTGCGGTCGGACATGAGGCCTCCTGCGGTAGGGATCGACACCCACCAGAGGCGCCGTCCGCGCCGTTCGTTCCCGCGGATGTGCGGGAACTCCCGGCGCGGACCGTCCGACGGCCCGACGCGGCCTCAGACCTCCTCGTAGTGCGCCCGCACGCGCGCGTGCACCGCGTCCGGTGCGTCGACGTGGTCGAGGCCCAGGAGCGCCGCGCCGAGCACCGGGCTGGTGGTGACCACGCGGGGGACCGCCTTGGGGGCGCGGGCGGCGAGGAGTTCGCGTACGCGGTCGTCGAGCTGGGGGTGGCGCGCCGCGAGGACGGACCCGCCGAGCAGGACCGGGGTCTCCTCGGCGAGCAGGTCGAGACGGGTCAGCGCGACCGTGGCCATCGCCACCACCTCGTTCGCGAGCCGGTCGACGAGGGAGCGGGCCACCGCGTCGCCGTCCGCCGCGGTGGCGAACAGCACGGGTGTCAGCTCGTGCCGCCGGGCGGTGTCGACGTCCCCCAGGTGGAGGGCCTCGATGAGCGCGTACATGGTGGTGAGCCCGAAGTGCGCGGGCAGGGTCCGGGCCAGGGCCGTGGGCCCGCCGCGTCCGTCCTCGGCGCGTGCCGCGTACCACAGGGCCTCCTCCGCCAGGCCCCAACCGCCGCCCCAGTCACCGGAGATGCGTCCTATCGCGGGGAAGCGGGCGGTGCGGCCGTCGGGCCGCATGCCGACGCAGTTGATGCCGGCCCCGCACACGACGGCCACGCCGCGCGGTTCGGCGATCCCGGCGCGCAGGATCGCGAAGGTGTCGTTGCGTACCTCCACGCTCGGCCCCCACGCGCGCGCGTGCAGCGCGGCGGCCAGCTGCTCCTCCTCCACGGGGAGGTCCGCGTTGGCGAGACACGCGGACACGTGCGAGGCGGAGGTCACGCCGGCTTCGGCGAAGGCCCTCCGTACCGCCTCGCCGACCGTGTCCACGGCGGTGTCGACCCCCACGGCGGGGGGCCGGAAGCCGCCGCCGCGCGCGGTGCCGGCGACGTCGCCGTCGGCGGTGATCACGGCGACGTCGGTCTTGCTGTTCCCCGCGTCGATGGCCAGGACCAGCGCCGTGTCCCGGGAGGCCGGGGCGTGCGCGGCGTGCGCGGGGCCGGTCCCGGCGGCCGTCCCGGCGCCGGGACCCGATGACGTCATGCCCACGCGAGGTGCTCCCGGTTGTGCGCGATCAGCTGGTCGGTGAGGGTGTCGGCGTAGGCGTACTGGCCGATCAGGGGATGGGCGAGGAGGGCCCGGAAGACGCGGTCGCGGCCACCGCGCAGGGCGGCCTCCAGCGCCAGGTCCTCGTACGCGGTCACGTTCGCCATCAGGCCCGCGTACAGCGGGTCCACGGCGGGCACGGGCAGCGGTGCGGGCCCGTGGGACCCGATGGCGGCCTGCACCTCGATGACGGCGTCGTCGGGCAGGAAGGGGAGTGTGCCCTTGTTGTACGTGTTCACGACCTGGTACGGGCTGCCGCCACCGCCGAGCAGCGAGGCCGCGAGGTCCACGGCCGCCTCGGAGTAGTAGGCCCCGCCGCGCCGGGCGAGCAGCTCGGGCTTCTCGTCGAGCGCCGGGTCGCCGTACATCTGAAGCAACTGCTTCTCCATCGCCGCGACTTCGGCGGCCCGGGACGGCTTGGTCCGCAGGTCGCGCACGACCTCGTCGTGCGCGTAGTAGTACCGCAGGTAGTAGGAGGGGACGACGCCGAGGCGGTCGACGAGGGTGCGCGGCAGGCGCAGGTCGTCGGCGACGGCGTCGCCGTGCTCGGCGAGCAGCTTGGGCAGCACGTTCTCGCCCTCGGGGCCGCCGAGGCGTACGCCGGTCTCCCAGGTGAGGTGGTTGAGGCCGACGTGGTCGAGGTGCACGTCGGCGGGGGCGACGCCGAGCAGCGCGGCGAACTTCCGCTGGAAGCCGATGGCCACGTTGCACAGTCCGACCGTGCGGTGGCCGGCCTGGAGGAGGGCGCGGGTGACGATGCCCACGGGGTTGGTGAAGTCGATGATCCAGGCGTCCGGGTTGGTGCGGCGGACACGCTCGGCGATGTCGAGCACCACCGGGACCGTGCGCAGCGCCTTCGCCAGGCCGCCCGCGCCGGTGGTCTCCTGCCCGATGCAGCCGCACTCCAGCGGCCAGGTCTCGTCCTGTTCGCGGGCCGCCTGGCCGCCGACGCGCAGTTGCAGCAGGACGGCGTCGGCGCCCTCGACCCCGGCGTCCAGGTCGGACGTGGTGACGATCCGTCCGGGATGCCCCTGCTTCGCGAAGATCCGCCGGGCGAGGCCGCCCACCAGTTCCAGGCGTTCGGCGGCGGGGTCGACGAGGACCAGTTCCTCGACGGGCAGGGTGTCCCTGAGCCGCGCGAACCCGTCGACGAGTTCGGGGGTGTAGGTCGATCCCCCGCCGACCACGGTGAGTTTCATGTGTGGTTCAACCCTTCACTCCGGTGAGCGTGACACCCTCGACGAACGCCTTCTGTGCGAAGAAGAACACGAGGATCACAGGGGCCATGACCAGCACGGTAGCGGCCATGGTGAGGTTCCAGTCGGTGTGGTGCGCGCCCTTGAACGACTCCAGTCCGTAACTGAGGGTCCAGGCGCCCGGGTTCTCGGACGCGTAGATCTGGGGCCCGAAGTAGTCGTTCCAGGCGTAGAAGAACTGGAAGAGCGCGACGGCGGCGATGCCCGGCCTGGCCATCGGCAGGACGACCCTCAGCAGGGTCCGCAACTCCCCGCAGCCGTCCACCCTCGCCGCGTCCACGTACTCGTTCGGGATGGTCATCAGGAACTGGCGCAGCAGGAAGATGGAGAACGCGTCGCCGAAGGCCATCGGGATGATCAGCGGCCACAGCGTGCCGGACAGGTCCAGCTGCTTCGCCCAGAAGAGGTACATCGGGATGATGACGACCTGCGGCGGCAGCATCATCATCGAGATGACCAGCATCAGCGACAGGTTCCGGCCACGGAAGCGGAACTTGGCGAGCGCGTACGCCACGGGGATGGACGACACGACCGTGAGGACGGTGCCGGCACCGGCGTACAGCAGGGTGTTCTTCCACCAGGTCAGGAAGCCGGGAGTGTCGAACACCTTCTTGTAGTTGCCCCACTCCCAGGTGTGCGGGATCAGGTCGCGGCTGAGGGCCTGGGTGTCGCTCATCAGCGAGGTCAGGAACACGAACACGAAGGGCAGGACGAAGAAGAGGGCCGCGGCGATGCCCAGCGCGTGGACCGCGACCCATTCCAGGAGGGCCCGGCGGCGGGCGGTGCGCTCGGCGGGAGAGGAGGGTGCCTTCAGGCCCACCGGCTTGTCGAGTACTTGGGTCATGGTCAGTCACCTGCCTGGATGAGGCCGCCCCGGCGCCGCATCAGGAACGCGGTGAACACCATGGACAGGGCGAACAGCACGAGCGCGACCACACAGGCGGAGCCGTAGTCGAAGCGCTGGAAGCCGAGGTTGTAGACGAGCTGCGGCAGGGTGAGCGTCGACTTGTCGGGGTAGCCGGGCTCGAACTGCGTGCCGGCGCCCTGGATGACGCCCGAGGCGACCTTCCCGGCGATCAGCGGCTGCGTGTAGTACTGCATGGTCTGGATGACCCCGGTGACCACGGCGAACATCACGATCGGCGAGATGTTCGGCAGCGTCACGTACCGGAACCGCTGCCACGCGGAGGCGCCGTCCAGCTGGGCGGCCTCGTACTGCTCGGTGGGCACGTCGAGCAGCGCGGCCATGAAGATGACCATCAGGTCGCCGATGCCCCACAGGGCGAGCAGGGTCAGGGCGGGCTTCGACCACGTCGGGTCGTTGAACCAGCCGGGGGCGGGGATGCCCGCCTTCTCCAGGATCGAGTCGACGGGTCCCGTACCGGGGTTGAGGAGGAAGGCGAAGGCCATGGTGGCGGCGACGGGCGGTGCCAGGTAGGGCAGGTAGAAGAGAGTGCGGAAGACCCCCGTACCCGACTTGATCTTCGTGATCAGCAGGCCGATCCCGAGTCCGAACACGACCCGCAGGCTGACCATCACGGCGACGAGCCACAGGGTGTTGCGCAACGCGGGCCAGAACAGCGGGTAGTTCTCGAAGACGTACTTCCAGTTCTTCGTGCCGCTCCACGTCGGCGGCTTGAAGCCGTCGTAGTGCATGAAGGAGAAGTAGACGGTCGAGATCAGCGGATAGGCGAAGAAGACCGCGAAGCCGATCAGCCAGGGCGACATGAAGGCGAGGGTCCGAAGCGCCGAACGGCGGCGCTTCGAAGCCAGTGTGACGGTGCTCATCTCGGGCCTACTTCGCCTGCGCGATGTCCGTGTCGATCTGCTTGGCGGTGCTCTCCAGACCCGCCTTCAGATCCTTGGCCTTGCCGCTCTCGTAGTCGTACCCGAACTGCTGGATCGTCACGAGGTAGGTGCCGCCGTTGATGGAGGCGGGCGTCGTCGTCGAGTTCGGGTCGGACGCGATGTCCAGGAAGGTCTTGAAGCGCGGGTCGTACTTCAGCTTCGGCGACTTGAGCGCGGCGAGCGTGGACGGGACGTTGTGGATGTCGTTGGCGAAGCCGACCACCGCGTCCGTGTTCGTGGTCATGTATTTGACCAGTTCCCAGGCCGCGTTCTGCTTCTTGCTGGTGGACGCGATGCCCGCGATGGTGCCGGTGATGTAGCCCTTGCCGTACTGGTCGGCCTGGTCGTCGGGCACGGGCAGCGGCGCCACGCCGATCTCGAAGCCCGGCTTGGCGTCCTCGGCCATGCCGAGGCGCCACTCGCCGTCCAGCTGCATCGCGACCTGGCCGGTGTGGAAGGGGTGCTTGGGGCCCCACTCGTCGCCGAGCTTGGAGCGGTACCGCTCCAGCTTCTGGAAGCCGCCGAGTTCGTCGACGAGCTTCTTCTGGAGGGTGAACCCGGCCGTGAAGGCGGGGTCCTTGGCGATGTTCGACTTGCCGCTGCTGTCGAAGTACGTCGGCGAGAACTGCCCGAAGTAGTGCTCGGTGGTGGACTCCCAGCCGTGGTAGTTCGGCATGAAGCCGAGCTGCTCGTAGGTGTCGCCCTTGGAGACGGTGAGCTTCTTGGCGTCCTTCTCGAACTCGGACCAGGTCTTCGGCGGACCGTCGATGCCGGCCTTCTCGAAGGCGGTCTTGTTGTAGTAGAGCCCGTACGCGTCACCGAGCAGCGGCACCGTGCAGCGGTTGCCGTCGAACTGGGTGTACTCGTTCATCGCCTTCGGGAACGTCGTCTCCGGGTCGATGCCCGACTTCTTGAAGAAGGGGTTCAGGTCGACGAAGGCGCCCGACGAGCAGAACTTGCCGACGTTGTTGGTGGTGAAGGACGAGACGACGTCGGGCGCCTTGTCGCCGCCGGCCCGCAGCGCCTGGTTGATCTTGTCGTCCGTCATGTTGCCGACGATGTTCACGTGGATGTTGGGGTGCGCCTTCTCGAAGCCCGCGACCAGCGACTTCACGGCCTTGACCTCGCCCGGCGCGCTCCACGCGTGCCAGAAGTTGATCGTCTGTTCCTTGGACGCGTCGTCGTCGGCGCCGGAGCCGGACTGGCCGGTACAGGCGGTGGTGAGGAGGGCTATGGAGGCGGAGGCGGCGAGTGCGACGACCGCTTTCCGGGACATTCCGGGCATGACGGGGTCTCCCTAGGCAGGGCGGGGCGGTGAAGGGATGAGAGGGTGCGGGAACCGGCTAGCGGGAGGTGTCGAAGACCTCGTCGCGGGTGGCCGCTAGGGCGCTCTCCAACGCGCCCCGGAGCACGGGGTGTTCGTGTACGTCGCCGACGACGAGGCGCGGCCGGGACGCGGCCAGCTCCTCCAGCTCGGCCTGGACCAGGGTGCGCAGCGGCTCGCCGCCCGCGGTGAGCGAGGCGCCGCTGAGGACCACGAGCTCGGGATCGAGCACCGAGACGAGCGAGGCGAGACCCGTGGCGAGCCCCGTCGCGTACGTCTCCAGCAGCCGTCGGTACGGTCCCTCGTCGAGGGCGGCCGCCCGCTCGACGACGGCGGCGGCGACCTCGGCGTACGGGCCGGCGGGTACGTCCTTGATGCCGAGTTCGCGCGCCAGCTTGGGGATGGCCTGTGAACCGGCCAGCTCCTGGTAGCCGCCGCTGTTGGCCTTGGTCACCTGGCGGACCAGGGGCGCGCCCGGTACCGGCAGGAAGCCGACCTCGCCCGCGCCGCCGGTCCAGCCGCGGTGCAGCCGGCCGCCCAGGACGAGTGCGGCGCCGAGACCGCCCTCGTTCCACAGCAGGACGAAGTCGTCGTGACCGCGGGCCGCGCCCAGTCGCTGTTCGGCGATGGCCACGAGGTTGACGTCGTTCTCGTACTCGACGGGCATCGGCAGCGCGGCCGCCAGTTCGTCGAGCAGGCTGGGGGAGTGCCAGCCGGGCAGGTGCGAGGCGTAGCGCAGCCGGCCGGTGTTCGGGTCGAAGGCACCGGGGGTGCCGATGACGAGCCGGCGGACGTCGTCGCGGGCGAGCCCGGCCGCCTTCACCGCGCCGTCGAGGGCGTCGGTGACCTGGCGGACGACCGGCTGGGAGGGGTGCCGGCCCGGGGTGGGCAGTTCGTACTCGCCGACCGTGCGCCCGGTGATGTCGGCGACGGCGGCGAGGATGCGCTCGGGGGTGACGTCCAGGCCCGCGGCGTGGCCCGCGCCCGGATTGACCACGTACAGCTGGGCGTTGGGGCCGGGGCGGCCCTCGCTGGTGCCGGTGGCGAGGACGAGGCCCGCCGCCTCCAGACGGGCGAGGAGCTGCGACGCGGTGGGCTTGGACAGCCCGGTGAGCTTCCCGATCCTGGTCCGCGACAGCGGTCCGTGCGCGAGGAGCAGGTCGAGGGCGGCGCGGTCGTTCATGGCGCGCAGGACGCGCGGGGTGCCCGGCGTACCGGCGGATCCTGCCATCGGGGTCGACACCTGCCTTTCTCGACTGCCCAGCTTCCCAGTGACCGGACGGGGGAGTCCACGGGGGGTCCGCGTGAGGTCGCGCGGTCCACCACAAGATCACTGTTAGGAAAGTTTCCTGTTCGGTGGGAGGAACGTAGGCCGGGGGCCGAGGGGGCGTCAAGAGAAACCGCCCCCGAGGCAACAGACTCGTTACCTGCGGGGGCGGTGTGCCTGCCTGCGGGGCCGTGCTACTTCGCCGGGCCCGGCGGGGTGCCCGGCGCGACGGCCGGTGCGGGGATCGGCGCGGCGGCGGCGGCCTGCGGCGACGCGGGGTTGGCGAGGGCCGAGGGTGCCGCGACGTTCTCCGTGGGGTCGGCCGCCTCCTCCTCGGGCACCGCGGTCGGGCCGCCGACGATGCGGATGTCCGCGGCGTCGAAGGCCCTCTTGATGCGCCAGCGCAGCTCGCGCTCCACGGACAGCGCCTTGCCGGGCATGGTCTTGGCCGAGACGCGGACGACCATGGAGTCGAGCAGCACACTGTCCAGGCCGAGCACCTCGACGGGGCCCCACAGCTGCTCGTTCCACGGCTCGGCCTTGCTCATGGACTCGGCGACCTCGGTGAGCACGGACCGGACCTCGTCCAGATCCTCCGAGGCGCGCACCGTCACGTCGACGCCGGCCGTGGCCCAGCCCTGGGAGAGGTTGCCGATGCGCTTGACCTCGCCGTTGCGGACGTACCAGATCTCGCCGTTGTCGCCGCGCAGCTTGGTGACGCGCAGGCCCACCTCGATGACCTCGCCGGAGGCGACGCCCGCGTCGATCGTGTCGCCGACGCCGTACTGGTCCTCCAGGATCATGAAGACGCCGGAGAGGAAGTCGGTGACCAGGTTGCGGGCGCCGAAACCGATCGCCACACCGGCCACACCCGCGGAGGCGAGCAGCGGGGCCAGATCGATCTCGAACGTGCCGAGGATCATCAGCGCGGCGGTGCCCATGATCAGGAACGACGCCACCGAGCGCAGGACCGAGCCGATGGCCTGCGAGCGCTGCCGGCGGCGCTCCACGTTCACCAGCAGGCCGCCCAGCGAGGTGCCGTCGACCGCCTGAGCCGTGCGGTTCATGCGGTCGATGAGCTTGGTGATCGCCCGCCGGACGGCCACTCTCAGTACGGCCGCTATCACCAGGATCAGCAGGACCCGCAGTCCGATGGCGAGCCAGGTGGACCAGTTCTGCTGGACCCAGCTCGCGGCGTTGGTCGCACTTTCCTGGGCGTCCTGAAGCGTGGCGGTCGCCGGGTCCGTCGACGTCGAGGGGGACGGCGACGGCGTCGAACCGAGGGCCAGTAGGACGGGCAGGGACACGGCAGGTACCTCCAGGCGTAGCGGTCCGCCCGCGGCAGGGGACACAAGAAGGGCACCGTCGGGCAGACCCACCACACTAACGGGGCATCGTGTGTGGATCGTTGCAATGTTCGAGGGAGAGACCGTGCTCACCTGGGGATGAAGGGGGTGTGGTCGAAAACACTCCCAGCCCGTTACCGGGACATGGTGGCGCTTCCACCAGGCATGAGGGGAGACTGACTGCAGATCGTCCCGGCGCGAGCCACGCGCCGCCGGCGTACAAGGAGGCATCCGTGCCGCATGTCCTGGTCCTCAACGCGTCGTACGAGCCCCTCGGCGTCGTACCGCTCCGCCGCGCGCTCGTCCTCGTCCTCGAGAACAAGGCTGTCTGTCTCGAGGAATCCGGCGCCTTCATGCACAGCGCAACCGTTACTGTCCCCGCACCCAGCGTGGTCCGGCTGAAGAGGTTCGTGCGGGTCCCTTACCGGGGGCCCGTTCCGCTGACCAGGCGAGCGCTGTTCGCTCGCGACGGCGGCCGGTGCATGTACTGCGGTGGCGTCGCAACCAGCGTCGACCACGTCATCCCGCGCAGTCGCGGGGGTCAGCACGTCTGGGACAACGTGGTGGCGTCGTGCCGCCGCTGCAACCACGTCAAGGCCGACCGTCACCTGGTCGAGATCGGCTGGCGCCTGCGCCACAAACCCGCCCCGCCGACGGGGCTCGCATGGCGCATCATCGGAACGGGGCATAGGGACCCGCGCTGGCTGCCATACCTGCAGCCGTACGGCGCGGACGACGCGATGGCCCGGATCGACGGCATTTCCGCCTGACGACCCGGGCTTTTGCATACCCGGTCCCGCTTCCGGCCCGTGAGACCCCGCGTCAGGCGCGGGGTCCTTCGGGGCGGGCACCGCGTGCCGCGTAGAGTGCCGTCCCGATCACGAAGAGTGCGAGGCCCACGGTCCAGGCACCGCGCTGTGGACCGGGCTGCATGGACCAGGACAGAACTGTCGTCTTGTTCACACGGGGCGAGGTGGCCGAGAGGTACACGGCGCTGAAGTAGAGCGTCGGCGGCATCCAGCTCAGCCGGGCGCCGATCAGCACGGCCGCCGCCGCGGTGACGCCGACGGCCCCCAGAGTGTTGCGGACCATGGCCGCCGCGCCGAACTCCTGGGAGTGCCCCGGCACGGCGAGGGCCAGCAGCGCCGCCGCCGGCACGGTCAGGACCAGCAGGTGGGCCAGACGCCTCGGCCACCACGGGCGTACGGCGGTGTCGTCCAGGTCGCGCATGTACGTGTGGAGGCTCACGCCGATCGCCGACGCAGTGAGCATCGGGGCGAGCGAGATCAGCGGCACTCTGCGGTCCGGGTCGAGGTACGTGTCCGGACGGCTCGCCACCCACAGGGTGAGGAGCGCGGCACAGACCAGGGCCGCCAGGGTCGCCGGCATACCGCGGGAGCGGGCATAGAGGGCGAGCGGGGTCGGCCCGGGGCCGGATGCGGCGTTCCCTCTGATTCTCTGTACGGACTTCACAGGGACGGGACCTCGCTCGGGTTCGGGTCGCACTGCGTGGCCGTCGCGAAGTAGCCGCTGAGCCAGGAGCGGCGTTCGTCGTCGGTCATGGCGGTGAGGTGCGCGTACGCCTTGTCCTGGGCGCGGAACCTTGCGAGTTCCTCCGTGTCACCGCGCTCCCGGGCCTGCGCCACGGAGTGGTCGCGTGCCTCCTCGAACAAGGGATCCGGGGCCAGCCAGCGCAGGACGGCCTCGTCGGCGTCCTGGACCCGCTGCGCGGCCGGCGATTCCTCGCAGTCCTCGCGGACCAGCATGTGGGCGGCCTCCCAGGCGTACCGCTCCGGATCGGTCACCTTGCCGCGGACGGCGCTCCAGCCGAACGGCCTGAGTATCGGCAGCTGTGCCTCGTCCCGGTGCGGTGAACCCCCGAGGTCTGTGTAGCGGACCGGCAGGTTCTGCACACCCTTCAGACGGCCGGTGAGACCGGACAGCGCGTGGGTCACCTCCGGCAGCAGACCCGGATAGGTGGCGTTGACGCAGACGCGCGGGGTGGTCGAGTCGCCGCACACCTGCCGGTGGGCGAGCGGGTTGTCGCGCAGCAGACCGTCACCCGTCTGGACCAGGAGCACGGCGGCGCCGAGCGCGGCCATGAGCGGCAGCAGCGCGGTGGCACGGCGGTACGCGGTACGGGCCAGGACCGCGGCGGCGGCGAGCCCGGCCGTCCACAGGGCCGACACGAGCGGATACCACCAGACGACCAGGTTCTCGTCACCGAAGGGGCGGACCGAGGCGAGCGCGAGGTAGCGAAGGCCGGACCGCCCGCTGCCGACGATGCCGAGGACGACATATCCGCAGATCGCGAGCACGGGAGCGGTCAGCCGGAAGGGGGCCGCCCGCCCTGCCGTGTGACCGAGGACCGCGCAGGCCGCGAGCGAGAGGGCGGTCCCGGCGTGGACGATCGGCGCCGGGCCGCCCGCCGAGGCGTACGGCGCGCAGGCGAGCAGCGCCCCCGCGACGACCACCAGGTAGGCCGTCGCCAGCCAGCAGGCGAGGGGCAGGGCGGCCGTGAGGAATTGGACGAGGGGCGTACGAGCGGTCGAGGCGCGCAGCTCCGTCATCCGCAGCCTGCGCTCCCGGCCGCCCTGCCAGGCGCCCGCGGCGAGCGCGAAGGGGGCGCCGATCAGGCCGGCCGTGGTACTCAGCGTTTCGGTCGTCCCGCCCCAGCTGCCCTGCCACTGAGCCGATTTGGTGGCGATGGGCCACGCGAGAGCGAGAAGCAGCCCCGCGCCCGCCCAGGGGGCGAAGCCACGCAGGGACTCGACGCGGAGGGGGTGGGGAGCGGACCGGGGGCGAGGTCCGGGGGCAGACGGATCCGGGCGGCCCGTGGTCTGCTGACGGTCTGCGCCGGACTGGTGGGTCCGCGCGTCCACCGGGTGACCGCCCTCGACCTGCCGGTCCGACGGAGGTGTGTCGTCCGGTCCGGTTCGCCGACCCGTACGACGGTCTCCGAGGGCCGGGGCGTGCGTGCCGGCCGGGCCGTCCGAGTCCGGCTGGATGCGTACGTTCATCGGCCGGCCCCCGCCGCTGTCGCCGCGCGATGGCCGCGCAGGGCCGCCGTGTAACCGCGCTCGATGGCGTTGCCGTCGGACTCGTGCCCGTTCGCGCCGAGGGCCGCGAGCGAGCGGGGTGTGCCGCGGTAGGCGACCTGGCCGGCCTCGATCAGGGTCACGTCCGTGCAGGCCGCGGCCACGTCCTCCACCAGGTGGGTGGAGACGAGCACGGTCGAGGTGCTGCCCAACTCCCGCAGCAGCGCCCGGAACTCGACGCGCTGTTCCGGGTCGAGGCCCGCGGTGGGCTCGTCGAGGAGCAGGATGCTGGGGTCGTTCACGATGGCCTGGGCGATGCCGACGCGGCGGATCATGCCGCCGGACAGGGTCTTGACCTTCGCGTCGATACGGTCGGCGAGGCCGACCCGGGCCACAGCCCGTTCGACCGCGGCCGGGGCGGTCGCGGCCGGCAGTTCCTTCAGCCACCCCACGTAGGCCACGAACTCCCGCACGGTGAAGCCCGGGTAGTACCCGAAGTCCTGTGGCAGATAGCCGAGTTTCCGGCGGACCGCGCCGCGCTCCCGGTGGCCGTGGAGGTCGCTGCCGAGCATCTCCACCCGGCCCGCGGTGGGCTCCGCGACCGTGGCGAGGACACGGATGAGGGAGGTCTTGCCGGCGCCGTTGGGGCCGAGCAGGCCATGGACGCCGGGGCCGAAGTCCAGGTCGACGGCGTCCAGGGCGGTGGTCCTGCGGTGCCGGACGGTCAGCCCGGACACCCGTATGGCGGTGGTCCGCGGAGCGCCGCCGTCCATGGCGGCGGCTGTCCCGGGAAGGTCATCGCCGCTCAAGGCCGGCATGCCGGTCGTGCGGTGGATGTTCACATCGTCTCCAGACGGTCGTATGCGCTGCGGCGCGCGGCGAGGAGGAGGGCGCAGAGCGCGGCCGCTGCCGCCCAGCCCCCCTGGGGCGAGGCGCCGGTGAAGTAGAGGGAGAGCTGCTGCGTGAGTCGGGCCGTGAGGCCGGAGCCGGTGGCCGTGAGGACGGGGGCCGAGAGCGCGAGCAGCCAGCCTCCGCCGATCACCGCTGTCGCGGTGCGGCAGCCCACGAACCCGGACAGCACGAGCGAGGCCAGCGTCAGGGCCAGCCCGGGCAGCAGCCAGGTGGCCGCCGCGGGCGCCGCGGGCAGGTGCGAGCCGGAGGGCGGGAGCAGCAGCCCCGCCGCCGTCAGCAACGGCAGACTCACCGCCAGCACGGCGGACGTCCGCATCAGCAGGAGGCGCAGCCCGCCGGAGGGGGAGGCCGCGACGATCTCGTGCAGCGGATCCGCGTGCCGCCCGTACGAGAGGGCTACCCCCGCCACGGGCACGAGCGGTGCGACAGCCAGCAGGAACGGCCGCGCGCTCGCCGACCCGCCCCCGTACGCGAGCGCGACCGCCCCCACGGCCACCAGTGCCACGGCCGCGGACCAGGCCCCGCGCAAGGCGGGCCCGGCGGCCCAGACGATCCGTGTGAGCCGCCCCCCGACGGTTCGCGCGCTCCTCGGCACCACCGGCGCGGAGCCGGAAACCGGGACCTGGGCGGTCGAGGGGGCCGAGGCACGCGCGGTGGCCGGTGCCGGTTCGCGCACCGCGTTCAGGACCGCGTTCCGCACTTCCGCCAGGAGCACCCCCGCCGCCCCCGCACGGGCCGCGTGCGAGATCCGCGCGGCGCACGGCCCGCAGCTCTCCAGGTGTTTCTCCAGGGACCAGGCGTCCGTCTCCGGAAGGGAGCCGTCCGCGTAGCGGGCGACGAGGTCGTCGGGGGCGTGCCAGCCGGTCATGCCGGGCCTCCCAGCGGGGACGGGTCCAGGGACGGGTTCAGGTGGGAACTCGGGGACGGGTTCAGTTGGGCGAGGGCAGCGCGGAGTTCGGCGCGGGCGCGCATGGCGCGGGTCTTCACCGTGCCTTCCGGGATACCGAGGAGACGGGCGGTCTCGCGCGTGGTCAGCCCGTCGACGACGGTGGCCCGCAGCACCTCACGCAGTTCGGGGGAGATCCGGTCCAGGGCCGTGCCCACGTCCCCGTACTCCAGGCCGGCCAGCACGCGCTCCTCGGCGGAGGGCGCGGGCACCGGAACCGTGTACTCCACACGCTCCGCGCGCTCCTGCACCCGCCGCGCGTCCACCAGACGCCGCGCGGCGATGGTCCACAGCCAGCCGCCCACCTCCGCGCCCCGGTGCGCGCCGGCCGACCGCCACACGGTCACGAAGGTGTCCTGCAACACCTCGCGCACCACCTCGGGATCGGTGCACCGCCGGGTCAGCCGCGTGTGCAGCCACCCCGCATGCCGGTCGTACAGTGCGGCCAACGCCGCCGAGTCCCCGTCCGACACGGCCCGCAGCAGCGCCGTGTCCGTGTCGTCCTCCCGGTGGCCCCCCATGGGGCGGAACAGTCTCACACCCCGTCTATCGCCCCCCTCGGGGCCATCGGTTCACTCCCCGGCAGTCTTCTCCGCGACCTCGTAAGCCCCCACCGACCACAGCGAGTACCCGTACCGCGTCGCCCTCCTGTCCCCCTGGACGCGCACGTAGCGGACATCGCGCTCGTCGAAGCGGACCGACTCCCGCCCGCCCCGGCCGTCCCGCACCGTCGCCGCCGTGCGCCAGGTGCGCCCGTCGGCGGAGACCTGGACCCGGTACTCCGACGGGTGGGCGTCCTGCCAGTGCAGCACGACCTGGCCGAGGTGCGCCGGTTCGGCGAGCCGTACCTGCCACCAGGCGCCGTCCTCCACGGGTGACGACCAACGCGTCGCCGGGTCGCCGTCGTTCCCCGCCGCGGCGGGGAAATCGGGCGTCTCGTCGCCCGAGGAGGAGGCCGTGCCGGTCCGGGCCAGGTCGGGGCCCGCGGTGCGGGGGAAGGCACGCACCGTCAGGGTGCGGGTCTGCGCGCCGAAGGCGACAGTGACGGCGTAGGAGCCGGCCGGTGTCCCCGGCGGCACGGTGACCTCGACGGGGACGTCCACGGTTGTTCCGCGCCGGAGGGCGGCAGGCGTCCGCGGGACCTCGGCCCGGATGCCCTTCGGTGCCTTCGCGGTCAGTTCGCCGTGCACGTCGGCCGGGCGCTGCGACGTCAGCCGGGCCGTCACCCGGACCGTGCCGCCGATCTCCACATCGGTCTCGGAACGCGCCAGTTCCAGCGTGACGGCCGGGGAGTCGGCGAACCACGGCACGAGATGGCGCACCTGGGAGGGCCGGGGGCCGGTCACGCGGACGGCGTCGGCGCGCAGCCCCGCCGCCGTCGCCCCGCCGTTCCCGGCCTTCTCGCCCGCGTCCTTCCCCCTCGTGTCCTTCTCGCCCGTGTCCTTCCCGGCCGGGACCTCCGTCGCGCCTCCGGCCGCGAGGGGGCCGAGCCGCCGCCAGCCCTCGCCCGGCACGTGCGCCTCGACGGAGCCGGCCGTGCCCGGCTCGGTGAGGACGCTCACGGCGGTGAGGGTACGGGCGCGCGGGAAGCGGACGGTACGGCCGTCCGTGGCCGCGCCGTGCTCCGCGGCCGGTTCGTGGCCGAGGCCCGCCCACGACCCGTACGCCGACCGCGCCTTCTTCAGGAACGCGTCCAGTACGCCCTTGCCGACCGTCACCTCGCTCGCGGCGGTGCCGGCGCGCAGCCGGCCCAGGGTGCGGTACGCCGTCCAGGCCGTCGTCGCGTCACCGTCCGCCTGGGCGCGCAGCATGTCGACCGCGGTCTCGCCGGCCTCCCCGTAGCGCGCCAACTGCTCCGCCCAGGGCGCCACTTCGACATCGAGGGTGCTGTCGGACAGCCGCTCGGGGGTCTCGCTCATCACGGTGAACGCGGCACGCAACCGACGTGCGGCCGTCTCGTTCGCCGTCCGGTCCGTGCTCGTCCGCGCCTGCCAGAACGACTCGATCAGCGGCCGCAGATACGCCGACTCCTCGCCGCCGAGGACCGAGGACGCGTCGTTGCCCGCGAGGGCGCGCAGCGCCTCCCCGCGGTCCGGGTTCCCGTCCGCCAGGTCGTCCACCGCCGCCCTCCAGGACTCCTGGGGGCGGTAGTCCCGCGGGTTCCACGCATAGTCGGCGGCGGTGAACAGCGGGATGCGCGAGGCCACGGCCTGCGGCATCGCGTTCGCCAGCAGCGCCGCCGAGCCGGTCGCGACCGCGGGCTCGCGTCCCTGGTACGGCCCCAGGAAGATCCGGTCCTGCGCGTAGTCGTTGACCGGATAGTTGTCCATGGTGACGAGCCGATGGCCGCCGAACGCGTCCCGGGCGCGCGCCAGTTCGGCCCCGGTGATCGTCCTCGGCACGACGCCGACGCCGGTCCAGGCGATCTCGATCCCCTCGTCCAGGGCGCTCGCCAGCTCCCGGCGGTAGTCGGTCGAGCCGTCCTCGTAGTACTCCGTCGGCATCAGGGACAGGGCGGTGGTGTCCGGGCGGCGCTCGGCGAGATACCGGGCGACCGTGTTCGCCACCCGGGCCTGCGCCTTCGCGGCCGCCTTTGGGCCGGAGCCGAAGGCACGGGCGTCCGCGCCGCAGTGCCACTCGCTGTAGCTGACGTCCTGGAACTGGAGCTGGAAGGAGCGGAACCCGAGCGCCCACATCGCGTCGAGCTTGCGGGTCAGGGCCTTCACGTCGGCGTCCGACGAGAAGCACATCGCCTGGCCGGGGGCCACCGCCCACGTCAGGGTGACGTGGTTGCGGAGCGCCCGGTCGGTCAGCTCCCGGAAGTCCGGCCGTTGCGCGGCCGGGTACGGCTCCCGCCAGCGGGCCTGCCGGTAGAGGTCGTCGCCGGGGGCGTACACATAGCGGTTCTGCTTGGTGCGGCCCATGAAGTCCAGCTGGGAGAGGCGCTGTTCACGGGTCCACGGAGTTCCGTAGAAACCCTCGGTGGTGCCGCGTGCGGGTGTGCCGGGCCAGTCGCGGACGACGACGCCCTTGATCCGCCCGTCGGAGCCGACGAGCTGACGCAGTGTCTGCACCGCGTGGAAGAGGCCGTCCTCGCCCACTCCGGCCAGGACCACCGTGTCCCGGCCGTCCGTGCGGCCGACGGCCAGCCGGTAGCCCCCGGTGGGCAGGTCGGCGCGGGGGGCGGCGCCGAGAGCCGTGAGGACCCGTTCCAGGGAGCTCACACCGGCTCGCGCGCCAAGGCCGTGCGCTCCCTCGAAGGCCCTGCTTCCGGCGTGCCCGCCGAAGGAGTGGCGCGCGGCCGGGACCGACGGGGAGCGCGAGGAGCCGGTGACCTTCGTGCTCATGGGGCCGCGCCCGGCAGGCATGCCCGTCGCGCCACCGGTGCCCGTCGCGCCCCGTACGCCGGACCGGGGCGCGGCTGCCGGGTCCTCGCCCAGACGCACCACCAGCGCACCCGCCGGCAGTGCGTCCCCGTCGCGCACCGTGGTGATCTTCCGTGCGCCGGCCTGGCGCAACAGCGCGCGCAATGCGTCGAGGGCGTACGGGTCGGTCGTCGCGCCGGGCGCGTACGGACCCGACCCGGCCGTGGGCCCGGATGCGCCCGGTGCCTCGGTGACCAGGACGACCTCGTCGGTGACCGTGACCGCCGCGTCGCCCGCGCGCAGCGACTGGGGGCGCGGCCAGACCGCGGGCAGACCGCCCCCGGTGGGCTCGGGTTCGTCCGCGGAGGGCAGCGGTGCCGGCGGCGCGGCGACGGCGGCGGGCGCCGGTCCCAGTGCGCCCGCGACAACGGCGAACGCGAGCGCGGCCGCCCCTTTCCCACGCCGCAGCTGCACGCTCCCCCTCCTCGTGGCCCGGCTCCCCGGCAGTGCTGTGCCCGGTTCCCCGACAGCCCTGTCGCTGAGGCGTCGAGCCCACCATTCGCGTGGTGAGGGTGTCAATGAGAGTGGTCGAAGTGCGAGGATTGCCCCGATCTGGAGTCTTGCCTCGGAGACAGAATGTGACCAGGAGCACGTTGTCCGCCCTTGTACGTCTGCCATCGCGCCCGCTGGGTAGGGCTGCGTTGACCGCCAGGGCCGGAACGCGCGGCGCGACTTCGCGGGAACCGCCCTGGGCCGCCGTACTCGACGTACTCGACAAGGAGGCCTCCGTGGCCGCATCGGCACACCTTCTGCTCTCGGCCCTCTCCAAACGCGAGGCGGAGCTGTCCGCCGAGCCCGAAGGCGCCTACCTGTGCCTGCTCAGCGCCGAAGGCGCCTGCGCGGAGGCGCCGTTGACCAGCGAACCCCCACTGCCCGACGCCGAACCGCTCACCAGCGAGCCGCCGCTCACCGACGCCGTGCCCCTGACGAGCGAACCCTCCCCCCAGCTCTCGGCCTCCCCCGACCAGGGGGCGCCCCCCTACCCCGGCGCCGTGTCGGAGGTCTAGATGCCACCTCGCCGGCCCGCCGATTCGGCGCAGGCGCCGTCACCGACTCCCCTGTCGCGACTCGCCGACCTGCACGGCGTCGCCACGTCCTACGAGCCGTCCCCGGGCCGTACGGTCGCCGCGTCCGACACCGCGCTCGTCGCGGCCCTGGCGGCGCTCGACGTCGACGCGGGCACCCCGGACGCCGTGCGCGCCGCCCTCGCGGCGCGGGAGGACGCGCTGAAGGGACGGCTGCTGCCGCCGACGGTGGTGTCCTGGGGCGAGGGCGCCCCCGCCGCGCTGGCCGCCCTGCCGGACGGAACCCGGCTCCGGATCGTGACCGAGCAGGGCGAGACCCGCGCCCGGCCCGAACAACTCCCGCCCGGCGTGCACGCCCTGCACGCCGCCGCGCCCGACGGCCGCACCGCCGACGTCCACCTCGTCGTCGCGCCCGCCCGGCTGCCCGCGCCGCCCGGACGCGCGTACGGGCTGCTCGTCCAGCTCTACTCCCTGCTGTCGCGCCGCTCCTGGGGCATGGGCGACCTCGGCGACCTCGGGGAGCTGACCGCCTGGGCGGGACGGGCACTCGGCGCCGGATTCGTCCAGGTCAACCCCCTGCACGCGGCCGTGCCCGGCGCACCCACCGACCCGTCCCCCTACCGGCCCTCCTCCCGCCGCTACCCCGACCCGGTGCACCTGCGCGTCGAGGACATCCCCGAGTACGCGTACGCCGACGGCTGCGACCGATCGCTGCTGGAACGCGCCGAACGGCTCCGCGACTCCGTACTCACCGAAGGCGCCCTGATCGACCGCGACGCCGTCTGGGAGCTCAAGCGTGAGGCGCTCGAAGCCGTGCGCGCGGTGCCGCTCGGCCCCGGCCGGCGGGCCGCGTACGCCGACTTCCTCGCCGAGGAGGGCGAGGCCCTGGAGGACCACGCCACCTGGTGCGCGCTCGCCGAGCTGTACGGCTCCGACTGGCGGCGCTGGCCGGCCGGCCTGCGCGACCCCCGCTCGTCCGAAACCGCCCGCGCCCGGGGTGAGTTGATGGACCGCGTCGACTTCCACAGCCGCCTCGCCTGGCTCACCGACGCCCAGCTGGCCGCCGCGCAGCGGGCCGCGCGCGACGCGGGCATGGCGGTCGGCCTCGTGCACGACCTCGCCGTCGGAGTCCACCCCGACGGCGCCGACGCCTGGGCCCAGCAGGAGTACTTCGCCGCGGGCATGTCGGTCGGTGCGCCCCCGGATGCCTTCAACTCCCGCGGCCAGGACTGGGGTCTGCCGCCCTGGCGCCCCGACCGGCTGGCCGCGTCCGGCTACGCCCCCTACCGCCGCCTCCTGCGTGCCCTGTTCCGGCACGCCGGCGCCCTGCGCATCGACCACGTCATGGGTCTGTTCCGGCTCTGGTGGATCCCGCAGGGACACCCGCCCACCGAGGGCACGTACGTCCGTTACGACGCCGAGGCCATGCTCGCGATCCTCGCTCTGGAGGCCTCCCGGGCCGGAGCGCTGGTGATCGGTGAGGACCTCGGCACCGTGGAGCCCGGTGTGCGCGAGACGCTCCAGTCGCGCGGGGTGCTCGGCACCTCGGTGCTGTGGTTCGAACGGGACTGGGACGGCGACGGACTCCCGCTTCCCCCTGAACGCTGGCGCGCCGACTGCCTGGCCACCGCGACCACGCACGACCTGCCGTCCACCGCCTCCCGGCTCACCGGCGACCACGTCGAACTCCGCGACCGGCTCGGCCTGTTGACCGGCTCCCTGGAGCAGGAACGGGCCGCTGCCGCCGCGGACGCCGGGGAGTGGCTGGCGCTGCTCGCCCGGCTCGGGCTGCTGCGCGGTGCGAGCGGCGGGTGTGCCGCGGTGTCGGAGGAGGCCGAGATCCAGGCCGTGCACCGCTTCCTGCTGCGCACCCCGGCCCGTCTGGTCGGCGTCTGGCTCCCGGACGCCGTGGGCGACCGCCGTCCGCAGAACCTGCCCGGCACCTGGGACCAGTACCCCAACTGGCGCCTGCCCGTCGCCGACGCCGAAGGCCGGCCCGTGACCCTGGAGGACCTCGCCGCCTCGCCCCGGCTGCACGCCCTGATCGACGTGCTGCGGGGGCGCAGCGCGGGGGACCGGGCCGTGCGGGACGGCACGGGTGCCGCGGACGGTATGGGCCTGCGGGACGACACGGGTGCCGGAGGCCGCACGGGTGCCGGGGACCGCACGGGTGCGCGGGACGGCGCCGGTGCGGGGGGCGGCCGGGGGGCGGGGCCGGTTCCGGAGGCCGGCGGAAAGACGGCCGGGACACCGGCCTGAGGGCGAGGAGGGCCCGCGTCCCGGGCCCCGAGGAGGGGCGCCCTCCGGCCCCGGGGCCTCCGTACGGCACCCCCGGGCGCGCGACTCATTCAGGTGTTCGCTACGTTTGCACCGTGGACAAGAAGAACGCCCTGCGCGCCGGCGCCCTGGCTGCCGGTACGACGCTGATGATGCTGCTCATGTCGTCCCCCGCGCTCGCGCTGACCCGCGACGACGGCGACGACCCCGGCACCGGCCTGAGCGTGATCGACACTCTGGGTCTGTACGTAGCCGCGCCGATCGTGCTGTTCCTGGTCATCGCCGGCCTCGTGATGGTCCTCGACAAGTCCGACAGGCCGCAGAAGCAGAGCTGACCTGGGTACACCGGTTTCTTCACTTCCGTCGAGGGAGTCCGCGCACGTGTCGCGCGGGCTCCCTCGATGTGTTTGTCCCGCGCCCGTGGAGCCTCCCGCGCCCGGCCGGTAGCGCCGCGCCCTACGGATGCGGCGCCGTCAGATACCGCTGGACCGTCGGGCCCAGCCAGGCCACGATCTCCGCACGGCTCAGCGCGACGGCCGGGCCGATCCGCAGGACGTAGCGGGTGAGCGCGAGCCCGAGCAGTTGCGAGGCGCACAGCGCGGCCCGTACCGGCGCCTGCTCGGGATCGGGGCAGGCGCGCCGTGCGACCGGCGTGAGCTGGTCCTTGAAGATGCCCTGGAGGCGCTCGGCGCCCGCCTGATTGGTGACACCCACCCGGAGTATCGCGGTGAGGACTCCGTTCTCCTCCCACAGGTCGAGGAAGTGGCTCACCAGGACGCGGCCCACGTCCCGCGGATCGAGGCCCGCCGGATCGGGCAGCCGCAGGTCGACGTCGAGGACGGCGGCGAACAGCCCGTCCTTCGAGCCGTAGTAGCGCATGACCATCGACGGGTCGATCCGGGCGTCCCTGGCGATGGCGCGGATGGTGGCGCGCTCGTAGCCGTCGGCGGCGAAGCGGGCGCGTGCCGCGTCGAGGATCGCGGTGCGGGTCGCGTCGGAGCGGCGGGGCGCGGGCGCGTCCGTCGCCGTCGGCGTGGGTGCGGGGTGTTCCTTGAGTGCCATGCCAACGACCGTAGGCCAACACGTGTTGACAGTCCAGGGGGGTCGTCCTATGTTGGCAAACAAGTGTTGGCCAACAAGCGTTGGCAAGCCAGGGAGTGCGAATCGGTCGACAGGCGCTGCGGGTCAACCACGGTTGGCCCACCACCGTTGGCCGACAAGTGTTGGCATCGGAGGTCACCATGAAGGACCACACGCAGAACGCACAGGCCATGCGCCACGCGCATGAAGAGCGCCCCGCCGGGCCTCACGCCACCGCCGTGGACGCCACCGCTCCTCGCCGCGCAGTGGCGCGCCCCACCGACGCCCGCGGTGTCGTCGTCGTCGGCTCCGGCCCCACCGGGCTGCTGCTCGCCGGTGATCTCGCCGCAGCCGGCGTTCCCGTCACCGTCGTCGAGAAGCGGCCGCACAGGATCAGCAATCTCTCCCGGGCCTTCGTCGTGCACGCCCGCACGCTGGAGCAGCTCGACGCCCGTGGCCTCGCCGACGACCTGGAGCGCGAGGGCCGGCGGCTCGACCGTCTCCAGCTCTTCGGAGCGTTCTCCCTCTCGCTCGACACCCTCCCCTCCCGCTTCAACCACCTGCTCGTGATCCCGCAGTACGAGGTGGAGAAGGTGCTGGTGTGCAGGGCGGAGGACGCCGGGGCGCGGTTCCTGTACGAGACCGAGGTGACCGGTCTGAGTCAGGACGCGGACGGCGTGACGCTGACGGTCCGGCGTCCGGACGGTGCGGCGGCGGAGCTGACGGCGGCGTACGTCGTCGGGACCGACGGGATGCGCAGCGTGGTGCGGACGGCGGTCGGACTGCCGTTCCCCGGCAAGTCGGTGATCCGGTCCGTGGTGCTCGCGGACGTCCGGCTCGACGAGGAACCGGAGTCGGTACTGACCGCCGCCGCGGTCGGGGACGCCTTCGCCTTCCTCGCTCCCTTCGGCGACGGCTACTACCGGGTGATCGGCTGGCATCGCGGCCGGAACGTCCGCGACGACGAGCCGCTCGATCTCGACGAGGTCAAGGAGATCACCCGGCTCGCCCTCGGCCGCGACTACGGCATGCGGGACGCCCGCTGGATGTCCCGCTTCCACAGCGACGAACGCCAGGCGCCCGACTACCGGGTGGGCCGTGTCTTCCTCGCCGGAGACGCCGCGCACGTGCACACCCCGGCCGGCGGCCAGGGCATGAACACCGGGCTCCAGGACGCGGCGAACCTCGGCTGGAAGCTGGCCGCCGTCCTCGGCGGGCACGTGGACGCGGCGCTGCTGGACACCTACCAGGCGGAGCGCCACCCGGTCGGCCGGGCCGTGCTGCGCAGCAGCGGCGGCATCGTGCGCCTCGCGATGGCCAAGTACCCCTGGACGCTGGCGCTGCGCACCGGGCTCGGCGCGTTCCTGAGCCGTGTCGGACCGGCCCGGCGCAGGGTGCTCGGCCGGATCACGGGCATCGGGTACGCGTACGGGGCGCCGCGCGGATCCCATCCGCTGGTCGGCCGGCGCGTCCCGGACGTCGCGCTGCGGAGCGGCCGGCTCTACGAGGCGCTGCGCGGCGGCCGGTTCGTCCTGATCGCCCCGCGGCCCCATGCCGTGCAAGGCCGCGCGGGCCGCCTCGCGGTGGAGCGGTGGGCGGACGGCAGGAGCACGACGGTGCTGGTGCGGCCCGACGGATACGTGGCCTGGGCCGCGGAGTCCCCGGACGCGGCCGCGGTGGAGGCGGCGCTCACCACGGCGCTGGGCGCGCCGGACGACCGCCTAGACGGCAGTGCTGGTCAGCAGTCGGCGCAGCAGGTCGGCGAGTTGGGCGGCCCGGGCCTCGTCGAGGCCGGCGAGCGCGTCGGTCTGGACGGCGAGTCCCGCCCCGACGGCCTCGTCGATCAGGCGCAGTCCCTCGTCGGTGAGCGTGACCTGGAGTCCGCGCCGGTCGTGCGGATCGGGTGAGCGGCGCAGCAGTCCGGCGCGCTCCAGCTTGTCCAGGCGTCCGGTCATCCCGCCGGTGGTGAGCATGAGCGTCGCCGAGAGCTGCCGGGGGGAGAGCGTGTACGGGGCGTCGGAGCGGCGGAGCGTGGCGAGCACGTCGAACTCGCCGCGGGAGATCCCGAAAGGCGTGTAGGCCTTCTCCATCCGGTCGCCCATCGCCCGCGAGAGCCGGAAGATCCGCCCGAAGACCTCCATCGCGGTGGTGTCGAGGTCCGGCCGCACGGCGGCCCACTGCTCGATGATCGCGTCGACGGCGTCCTTGTCGGCCGGGGCCTCGCTCGGGTCCTCGACCGGTCCCTCCGTGGAGGCCTCGGCGGAGTCGTCGACGAGGTTCTCGACGGGGTCCTTGGGGGTGTTCATGCGGGTGAGTATCCGCCGAGGCCCGATGGGTCGCAAGAAAGTAGCTCACAAGAGAGTGGATGGGCGCTGAGTAGATCAGTAGAAAGCAGCTTGACGTTAAGTAGCTTGCGACTAAGCTACTTGGGGTCGAACCGCTCGCGGTCGACGTGCTTCTCCTGGCCCAGTTCTCGCCGGCCTACTGGAAATCGGGTGTCCCATGGCCACGAACCGCCCCGCTCTCATCGCGCTCACCGCGCTCGCCCCCGTGTCCTGGGGCAGCACGTACGCCGTCACGACCGAGCTGCTGCCGGCCGACCGCCCCCTGTTCACGGCGGTGATGCGCGCCCTGCCCGCCGGATTGCTCCTCCTGGCCCTCGCACGAGTGCTGCCGCGCGGCATCTGGTGGGGCAAGGCGGCGGTGCTGGGCGCCCTGAACATCGGCGCCTTCTTCCCGCTGCTGTTCCTGTCCGCGTACCGGCTGCCAGGCGGCATGGCCGCGGTGGTCGGCTCCGTCGGCCCGCTGTTCGTCGCGGGGCTCTCGGTGCTGCTGCTCGGCGACCGGCCGACCCTCCGCACGCTCCTCACCGGTGTCGCCGCGGCCCTCGGGGTCAGTCTGGTCGTGCTGAAGGCCGCCGGGGCCCTCGACGCGGTCGGTGTGCTCGCCGCGCTCGCCTCGACCGCGTCGATGTCCACGGGCACCGTCCTCACCAAGCGCTGGGGACGACCCGACGGGGTCGGGCCACTGGCGCTCACCGCCTGGCAGTTGACGGCCGGCGGACTGCTGATCGCGCCGCTCGCGCTCGTGGTCGAGGGTGCGCCGCCCGCGCTGGACGGCCGCGCGGTCGGCGGCTATCTGTACCTGGCGCTGGCGAACACGGCCCTCGCCTACTGGCTCTGGTTCCGCGGCATCGGGCGGCTCTCCGCCACCCAGGTCACCTTCCTCGGTCCGCTCTCGCCCCTGACCGCGGCGGTGATCGGCTGGGCGGCGCTGGGGCAGGAGCTGACTCCGGTGCAACTGGCGGGCATGGGACTCGCGTTCGGGGCGACCGTCCTCGGTCAGCTCCGGCCCCGTCCGGTGGCGGTCAGGACCGTCTCCGGCTCCGGATCTTTCAGTTCTGCTGAAGGGAATGCTCGAAAAGATTCGATGGACGTGACGACTTCCGCCTTGCGACGGTAGCCGGGCCACCCACCCGACCACCGGAGAGGCGAGGGATGCACGTGACAGTCCTGGACCGGACCCGAACGCAGGGCGTGCCCGCGGGGGCCGCCGCGTCCGCCGAGGCGACCGAGCCCGTCGAGAACGCCGAGCCCATCGAGCCCGCCAAGGCCACCGAGCTCAAGAAGAACACCGAGCCCGCCGACCCCACCGAGCCCGTCGCCCCGTTGGAGTCCGTCGAGTCCGTCGAGTCCGTCGAGCCGTCCGGGGCCGCCGAGCCGTCCCCGGACGCTCAGCCGGGCAGGACGGGGGCGGGTACGCGGAAGGGCTCGGTCGGACTGGGTCTCGCCCTCGCGGCCGTCGCCACCGTCGTCTGGTCCGGCAGCTTCGTCGCGTCGCGTGCCCTGGGTGACAGCGTGCCGCCCGTCCAGCAGGCGTTCTGGCGCTGGGTCGTCGCCCTCGTGGTGGTCGCCCCGTTCGCGGCGCGGGAGACCTGGCGGCGACGGTCACTGATCCGCGGACACCTGGGCCACCTGCTGCTCGCCGCGTTCCTCGGCGTCACCGTCTACAACACCCTGGTCAACCAGGCGGGCGTGTCCACGTCCGCGGGCACCATGGGCATGATCATGGCCGCGTCGCCGGTCCTGATGGCGGTGTACGAACGGCTCGGCGGCACACGCCTCGGCAAGCGCCGGGTCACCGGCATGCTGATCGCCTGCGCGGGCGTCCTCCTCCTGGTGGGCGGCGGCCCCGCGGCGTCGACGGACCTCACGGCGGGCGACCTCTGGATGATCGCGGCGGCGACGTGCTTCGCCTCGTACAGCGCGCTGCTGCGCCGCGGGCCCGCCGAACTCACCGGACCCGTCTTCCTGTTCACCACCTTCACGCTGGGCACGGCGATGCTGCTGCCGGTGTTCGTGCTGAGCGTGGCCGTCCAAGGGGCCTTCACTCCGGCCCCCGCGACGGTCGGCCCGCTCCTCTATGCCGGGGTCGCCTCCTCCGCGGTCGCCTTCTTCACCTGGAACAAGGCGATCTCGCTCGTCGGCGCGGCCCGCGCCGGAACGGTCTACTACCTCCAGCCGCTCTGCGTGACCGTCCTGTCCTACGCGCTCCTCGGCGAACGCACCACGGCCGCGCAACTGCTCTGCATGGCACTGATCCTGGGCGGAGTCGTCCTGGGCACCGCCTCCCGGGCCCGCTGAACTCCCGGGATAGGTTTCCGCCATGGCCGAGTACGACAAGTGGGACATCAGGAAGCTGGAGATCCTGCGGACGCTGCGCGAGCGGGGAACCGTCACCGCGACCGCCCGGGCCCTGCTGATGACCCCCTCGGCCGTCTCGCAGCAGCTGACCAACCTCGCGAAGCAGCTCGGTGTGCCCCTGCTGGAGGCGCAGGGCAGACGGGTGCGGCTGACCGACGCGGCGGAACTCGTGCTGCGGCACGCCGAGGCCGTCTTCGAGCAACTGGAGCGCGCCGACGCCGAGTTGTCCGCGTACGCGCACGGCGAGGTCGGGCGGGTGCGGGTCGGGGCCTTCTCCACCGCCGTGCCCGCGCTCGTCGTCCCCGCCGTACGGGCGCTGCGGTCGGCGCGGCCCGGGATCGCCGTGCAGGTGCGGGAGGCCGAGGCGGCGGAGGCGTACGAGCTGCTCGGCGCCGGGGCGGTGGACCTCGCCCTGTCCCTGGCCGCGCAGGCCCCGACGGCGACGGACGCCCGCTTCACCCGGGTGCCGCTGCTCGCCGACCCGCTCGACCTGGCGCTGCCGCACGGCCATCCGCTCGCCACCGCGCCGGACGTGCGGCTCGCCGACTTCGCCGCCGAGTCGTGGATCTTCGGCGGGAGCGGCCCGTGGTCGGACATCACGCGGAGCGCGTGCGAGGCGGCCGGGTTCAGCCCGCACCAGGGCCACTCGGCGGCCGGGTGGACCGCGATCCTCGCGATGGTCGAGGCGGGGATGGGGGTGGCGCTGGTGCCGCGGATGGCCGCGGCGCGGCGGGAGGGGGTCGTGATGCGGGAGCTCGCGGGGGAGCGACCGCATCGGCACGTGGTCGCGGCGGTGCGCCGCGGAGCGGAGGAGGGGACCGCGGTCGGGTTCGTGCTGGGGGCGCTGCGGGAGGCGGCCCGGGGGCCGGACCGGTAGCCGGCCGTCCCGAGTGCCGGTCGTCCGGGGGGCGGGAGACACCAGGGGACGTATAGCGTCACGTCGTCCCTGTGTGACGCAATCGCCGGAGGCCTCATGGACGTCGACGCCGCGTGCCGCAGCTGCGGCAAGCCCCTGCCCGGCCGGTCGGGGCGCAAGGGCCGGAGCTCGCTGTACTGCTCCGCCGCCTGTCGGCAGAAGGCCTACCGGGCCCGGCGGACCGCGCCCGCGGACACCGTGCGTGGACTGATCGAGGAGGTGGCCCGGCAGGTCGACGCGCTGGTCCCGCAGCCGCCGTCGGTCTTCTACTCCGGTGTGACGGAACTGTCCTCGTCCGTGGGCCGGCTGCGACGCGTCGCCCGCGTCGCACGGGACACCGCGCACCGGGACCGGGGAGCCCGCGAGGACCACACGGCCGGCGAGGCCCCTGAAGCCCGGCCGGCTTCCATGACGAGGGAGGCCGTCACGGAATCCCCGGCCGTGCGGGCAGCCGCGGCGGACCCCGGCGCCACGGTGACCGGTGCCCCGGAGGCCGGGCACGGCGGAACGGTCGCGGCGGAGCCCGCCGCCGCACAGGCCGGACACGGCGAAGTCCCGTTCGCGGCGGGCGACTTCGCCGCCCTGGTCGAGTCGTACCGCCGCGAGCTGCGTGTGCACTGCTACCGGATGTCGGGCTCGTACGACGACGCGGAGGACCTCGTGCAGGAGACGTTCCTGCGGGCCTGGCGGGCGCGGGACGGTTTCGCCGGCCGGGCGAGCCTGCGGACCTGGCTGTACCGGATCGCGACCAACGCCTGTCTGGACTTCCAGCGGCGCACCGCACGCCGCCCGCAGCGCTACGAACCGCTGCCCGGCATGAACCACGGGGAAGCCGAGCCGCCCGCCCGCGTCACCTGGCTCCAGCCGTACCCCGACGAGGACCTGCCCTCGGCGGAGGAGCAGCCGGACGCCCGTGCCGTCTCCCGGGAGACCCTGGAACTCGTCTTCCTCGCCGCCGTCCAGCACCTGCCGCCCCGCCAGCGCGCCGTCCTCGTCCTGCGCGACGTGCTGGGGCTCGCCGCCGCGGAGACCGCAGAGGCCCTGGAGATGACGGTGGCCTCCGTCAACAGCGCCCTGCAACGCGCCCGGCCCACGCTGCGCGACCACCTGCCGCGCCGCCGCGCGGAGTGGAGCGCCGCGGCGGACGCCCGTGAACGCGAGGTCCTGCGGCGCTACATGGCCGCCGCGGAACGCCTCGACCTCGACGAGATCGCCACCCTGCTCAGCGAGGACATCACGCTCACCATGCCGCCGAACCCCTTCTGGTTCGTCGGCCGCGAGGCGCTCACCGAGTTCCTGCGCCCGAGCCTCGATCCGGCCTCGCCGATGTTCCTCGGTGACTGGCGCCATCTCCCCGCGCGCGCCAACGGGCAGCTCGCGGCCGGGGGTTACGTCAGGCGTCCCGGGACGACCGTGTACCGGGCGCAGGTCCTCGACGTGCTGCGCATCGAGGGCGACCGCATCGTGGAGATCACGTCCTTCGAACCGCACCTCTTCCCGGCGTTCGGCCTGCCGTTGCGGCTCCCGGCCGACCGGTGAGGACCGGGGGAACGACCCGCGACCGATGAGTGACCTGGGGTTCGTACGTCTCCATGACCGACACGTACGAACGGTTCGTGCGACCTGCCTTCAGGAGATCATCATGCTGCTCACCGACAAGACCGCGATCGTCTACGGCGCCGGCGGAAGCATCGGCGGCGCCGTCGCCCGCACCTTCGCCCGCGAGGGCGCCCGCGTGCACCTGGTGGGGCGGACGGCGGCCACACTCGACGCGGTGGCCGACGACATCGCCGCGGCCGGTGGCCGGGCGGAGACGGCGGTGCTGGACGCCCTGGACGAGGCGGCGGTCGAGGCGCACGCGGCGTCCGTGGCCGGCGACGGCGGAATCGACGTCTCCTTCAACCTGGTCACGCGCGGCGACGTGCAGGGCATGTCCCTCCTCGACATGCCCGTCGACGACTTCGTGGCGCCCGTCGTGACCGGCATCCGCGCCAACTTCGTCACCGCCCGCGCCGCGGCCCGGCACATGGCCGAGCGCGGCTCCGGCGTGGTCCTCACCCTCAACAGCGGTTCCGCGCACGGCAGTCCGATGATGGGCGGCACCGGGCCCGCGGACGCGGCGATCGACACGCTGGTACGGAACCTGGCGGTGGAGCTCGGCCCGCGCGGACTGCGCGCCGTGGGCCTGTGGGCGGCCGGTGTGCCCGAGACGCTGACCAAGGAGAAGCTCGCCGCGGTCGACAGCGGCATGGACCTCGACGAGAACGCCGTCCAGGGACTGCTGGCCCACCTGGCGGGCATGCGGATGACCCGCCGCAACCCGACGCTCCCCGAGATCGCGGCCACCGCCGCCTTCCTCGCCTCCGACCAGGCCGGCGGTATCACCGGCACGTTCGTCAACGTCACCGGGGGGATGTTCCCCGGCTGATCCTGCGCTCGCGGCGCCCGCGCCACCAGGTGCGGGCCCACAGCAGGTGGATGCCGCCCAGCGCGACGACGACCGCCGCGGCGTCGAGGTTCCGCGCCGCCGGCTCCCCGGGCCCCAGCCGGGTCACCGCACGCGCGAACAGCGTGATGTCCGCGGGCAGGGTGACGGTCGCGAGGAACGCGAGACACAGCGTGGTGCCCACGACGAGCACCACGCTGTACGCGCGCACGGCCCGCCGTTCGTGCCGCGGGAGCCCGAGACTGGGGTCGGGCTCCCCGGTGCGGCGCAGCAGCCGCCGTGCCGCGTACTTCGTGTACGCCACCCCGTCCCCGTACAGGTCGCGGCAGCGGGTCACGTCCTGGAGCACGAAGTAGAGGTCCGTGCGCATGAAGACCATCAGCTGGAAGGGGAGCGGCAGCAGGGCGAGCAGGGCGACGGCGGCGAGGACCCGCCGGGCCGTGCCGTCGGCGGCGCCCGCACCGAGCGCGGCCAGGCAGGACACCGTCAGATTGGTCGCGATCCCGGCGAGGTACGCGGTCAGCCGGTGGCGGCGCGGGGCGAGTTCGATACCGCTGATGTCCGTCTGCATGACGAGGAACTGGAGCCGTGTGCCCAGCCGCATCCGGCCCGGAACGCCGGTGGCGCGCGCGGTCAGCAGATGCGCGCACTCGTGCAGGAACAGCAGGCCCCAGCCCACGCCCGCGCCGAGCGCGATGACCGCGCTGCCGTGCGGGCTCCACAGCAGGGTCCGGTAGCTCAGCGGGACCGGCGGGCGGGTGAGCAGGGTCACCGCGATCAGCAGGCCGACGAGGGCGGGCGCGACGGGGCTCAGCGCCCAGCGCACATGCCGCGGCCGTATCCCGGCGAGCGTCGGCTTCGGCGGGGCGGGCTGCGGCACGGCCCGGCCGTCCACCTCGGCGACGAACCCCAGTCCCAGCAGGGCCTCCACGAAGTCCGGTACGTCGATCTCGTCGCCGGTCTCCACTCGCAGCCGTTCCCCGACCTCGGCGGCGCTCAGCCCCTCGGCGAGCAGGTCCAGCGCCTGCTTGCCGACCTCGGGCAGGGCGACGAACCGGCCCGTGGCCATCCGCCCGACGATCCATTCCTCGCCGTCGGGGCGGGAGTCCAGCGCGTGCAGGCGGACGTGGGTCACTCGGCCACCCCGCCCGCCCGGTCGCCGCAGGCCGCGCAGTCGAGGTGCCGCGGGGTGCGCTGGAGGACCGGGTCGCCCGGCAGCATCAGGTTGATCCCGAAGCGGAAGCCGGGTTCGAGGGACGGGACCCCGGTCAGCAGGGCGAGGGCCGCATGCGCGAGCAGGCCCCCGGAGAGTCCGGCGGTGACGGCGCTCGCGGGATTCCACGGCATGCGCGGGGAGGCGACCTCCGGGTCCTGGCCGGGCGCGAGGCGCAGATCGCGGCGTGCTGCCTCACCGGCGCGCAGGCACTCCCAGCAGGCGCCCCGGCCGGGCACGTACACGCCCGCCGTCACCAGCGGGCCGCGATAGCCGGCGTCGGCCCACGGCAGGCCCGCGGCCAGACAGACTCGGTTCGCCCAGCGGCGGATGTCGTCGGGCCGGTCGGCGGCGAGGACGAGCAGGTCGTAGGCGGACGAGCGCGGCCCGCTGCCTGGCGCCGCGGCGGGCGGGTCCGGCCGGCGGGCGTTGTCCGGCAGCCCCGCGGCGGGTCCGGACGGGTCCGGCTCCCGGGCACCGGACACGGAATGCGGGGCGAGGCCGCCGGAGTCCGGGTCCCGGGGGCCTGCCACGGAGTGCGGGTCCAGGCTGCCGGGGTCCGGGTCCGGGTCCGGGTTCGGGTCCGGGTTCGGGTTCGGGGCCCCGGACACGGAGTGCGGGGCGAGGCTGTCGGAGTCCACGCTCCGGGGGCCGGCCACGAGGTCCGCCAGGTCCGCCGGGCCCCGGACCTCGCGGCGCTCCCCGGTCACAGTGACGTCCGAGTTGACGGCCCGCAGCGCGGCGACCGCCGCCTCCACCTTGGGGCGGCCGATGTCGGACTCGCGGAACAGGGGCTGGCGATTGAGGTTCGACAGCTCCACGACGTCCGGGTCCACGCAGTGCACCCGTCCGACGCCGGAGGCGACCAGACTCTGCGCGGCGTGACCGCCCGTGCCGCCGACGCCGATCAGCAGGACATGCGCCCGGCGCAGCCGCACCTGGGCGTCCCACGGGTTGCCGCGCGGGGTCAGGTCCATCCAGCGCAGCAGCGGCACCCCGCGGCTGTAGCGGACCCGTTCCCGCTCCGGCAGCGGCACGGCCGCGCCCGCGTCGTCCACGAACCCGGCGGCGAGCAGGTCCGCCATCGCCTGGCGGGCGTCCTCGCCGGGGAGGTCCGGGTGCGCCCGCACCACCTCGTCGACCACCGCGGCCGGCCCTCGTGTCCCGTCCATCGCCTCGACCAGCGTCCAGACCCAGCCCTGTGGGTCGGCGATCTCCGCGCCGATGCCGTGAATGACACTGCCGATGCGGACGTTGCCGTCGACCGTGCGATAGGCGCGGTGCTCGGGCTTGATGCGGGGCCGCCGGAGTGTTTCGACCGTCACTGTCACCAGGATCCCTCCCGTTTACAGGCACATGCCTTGACACTTTGGTCCCACGAGTCGAGCCTTGACAAGAGTGGTCGACCATGACGTCGGAGAGCTCAACCCCACAACAGAGGTGAGGAGTTGACGTGCCCACCAAGATCGTGATCCGCCCGCTGGACAAGAAGGAGACCACGGGCGACAGCAGCGGAGGCAACGGCGGCTGAGTGCCACCGCCGCTCGGACAACACCCTTCAGCACACCCCAGGTTGTGAACGGAGAGGAGTCTGCATGCCTGCCAAGATCGTGATTCGCCCGCTGGACAAGAAGGAGACCACTGGGGACAGTAACTCCCAGGGCGCCTGATCGGAGGACCAGCGTGCGGACACCGCTCCATCCGGTCTACCCGGACGTCGACGAACTGGAGCGGCGGGCCCGCGCGCTGGTCGCCGCGGCACCGCAAGTGCTGCGGCTGAGCCCGGCCGGCGAGAGCCGCGCCGGGCACCCGCTGTGGCTGCTGTCCGCCGGGCACGGGGACCGGCAGATCCTCACCGTCGCCGGCGCGCACGCCAACGAACCGGTGGGCGGCACCTCCGTGCTCCGCCTCGCCACGCTGTTCGCCCACCGGCCCGAGATGCTCGAACGCCTCGGCTGCACCTGGCACTTCCTGCTCTGCCTCGACCCGGACGGCGCGCGACTCGCGCACGGCTGGACGCCCGAGGAGCCGCAACCCTCCCTGGAGGAGTGCCATCGCGCCTTCTACCGGCCGGCGTTCGCCCGTCAGCCGGAGTCACTGCCCGCGCCCGACGAGCCCCGCGCACCGCTCCCGGAGTCGAGGGCGCTCGTGCGGCTGCTCGACGACCTGCGTCCCGTCGCACAGTTCACGCTGCACGGCATCGAGGTCGGCGCGGCCTTCATGATGGCGACACGGGAGGTGCCCGGCGCGGCCGACGCCTTCAGGAGGACGGCCGCCCGCCTGCGGATCCCCCTCGACCGGCACCCCTGCGACGGCCCCGACTGGCGGCTGGACGCGCCCGGGGTCCTGCTCCTGCCGGACGACAGCGGCGGCGGCGAACGGGACCCGAGCGGTTTCGTCGCCGAGAGCACCTGGCTCTACCCCCGCCGGTACGGCACCCTCACCGTCCTGGTCGAGACCCCTGCCTGGTGCGTGCCGGCGATGAGCGACGCACGCCCCGCCGGCGCCCCGGAGCGGGAGATCGCACGCGTCGGCGACGTCCTGCTGGGACACACCCGGGAACTCGCGGAGGCGATCGGCGAGCGGACGGCCGCCGACGTCCCCGACGACCTGATGCCGCTCTACGACGCGGCACGCGAACTCGTCGAGGTGGCGCCGTCGATCGTGCGGACCTGGGCCGCGGAGGAACCGAGCCCGCACCAGGGACACTTCGCGACCCTCGGGATCTCCGCGCGCCGCATCCCGCTGCGCGCGGCGGCCATGATGCGCCGGGCCCTCGCCCGCACCCGGCCCGACACGGCCGCCGTCCTCACGGACCTCGTGCGCGAGTGGTGCCAGGAACTGCAGAAGTCGTACGACCTGCGGTGGGTGCCGGTGTCCGCGCAGACCGGACTGCATGTGCGGACCATGCTCGACACGGCCCGTCTGGTGTGTGCGGCGGGCGGGTGACCCGCCCGGTCACCCGCCCGCCGTCGCCTGCCGCCAGGCCCTGTCCGGCCATTCCCGGCCGCCCTGCGGGCGGCGCCGCGAATGGCCGGGCCCGTCCTAGGCGGTCGCCGCCTGCGCGTCGGCCCGCTGCGCCTTCAGGGCCCGCTCGACGCCCGAGCGGGACTCCGAGACCAGGCGCCGCAGGGCCGCGTTGGGCTCGGCGGCGGCCAGCCACGCGTCCGTCTTGGCGAGGGTGTCCTCGAAGACCTGCACGGTCGGGTAGAGACCGACGGCGATCTGCTGCGCCATCTCGTGCGACCGGGCGTCCCAGACGTCCTTGACCACGGCGAAGAACCGGTCCGTGTAGGGCGCCAGCAACTCACGCTGGTCGGTCTGCACGAAGCCCGCGATGACCGCCTCCTGCACGGCGTTCGGGAGCTTGTCCGACTCGACGACCGAGGCCCACGCCTCCGCCTTGGCCTCCTCGGTGGGACGGGCCGCACGGGCCGTGGCCGCGTGCCGCTCGCCGGCCGCCGTCCTGTCGCGCTCGTACTCGGCGGCGATCTCCGCCTCGTCGAAGCGCCCGACGGCCGCCAGCCGCTCCACGAACGCCCAGCGCAGCTCGGTGTCGACGGCGAGACCCTCGATCGTCTCGCGGCCTTCGAGCAGCGCCTCCAGGAGGTCCAGCTGCTCCGGCGTGCGGGCGGTCGCCGCGAAGGCGCGCGCCCAGGCCAGCTGGTGGTCGCTGCCCGGCTCGGCCGCCCGCAGGTGGGCGAGCGTCGCTTCGGTCCAGCGGGTCAGCAGGGTCTCGCGGGCCGACGGGTCGGCGTACAGCTCGATCGCCAGCTTCACCTGGCGGTGCAGGGACTGCACCACGCCGATGTCGGACTCCTTGCCGATGCCGGACAGCACCAGGGACACGTAGTCGCGGGTCGCGAGCTCCGCGTCACGGGTCATGTCCCAGGCGGACGCCCAGCACAGGGCGCGCGGCAGGGAGGCCTCGAAGTCGCCGAGGTGCTCGGTGACGAAGGCCAGCGAGGCCTCGTCCAGACGCACCTTGGCGTACGACAGGTCGTCGTCGTTGAGCAGCACGACGGCCGGGCGGGCCTTGCCGACGAGCTGCGGCACGGCGGTCAGTTCGCCGTCCACGTCCAGCTCGACGCGGTCGCCGCGCACCAGCTTGCCGCTGCCCGCGTCCAGGTCGTACAGGCCCACCGCGATGCGGTGCGGGCGCAGCGTCGGCTCGCCCTTCGCGCCGGCGGGCAACGCCGGGGCCTCCTGACGGATCGCGAAGGACGTGATGACGCCGTCCGCGTCCGTCTCGATCTCCGGGCGCAGGATGTTGATGCCCGCGGTCTGGAGCCACTTCTGCGACCAGGTCTTCAGGTCGCGTCCGGAGGTCTCCTCCAGGGCGCCCAGCAGGTCGGACAGGCGCGTGTTGCCGAACGCGTGCGCCTTGAAGTAGGCCTGCACGCCGCGGAAGAACTCGTCCATGCCGACGTACGCGACGAGCTGCTTCAGGACGCTGGCGCCCTTGGCGTAGGTGATGCCGTCGAAGTTGACGAGGACGTCGTCCAGGTCGCGGATCTCGGCCATGATCGGGTGGGTCGACGGGAGCTGGTCCTGCCGGTACGCCCACGTCTTCATGGAGTTGGCGAACGTGGTCCACGAGTGCGGCCAGCGGCTGTCCGGCGCGTACGCCTGACAGGCGATGGAGGTGTAGGTGGCGAAGGACTCGTTCAGCCAGAGGTCGTTCCACCACTCCATGGTCACGAGGTCGCCGAACCACATGTGGGCCAGCTCGTGCAGGATGGTCTCGGCACGCACCTCGTACGCGGCGTCCGTCACCTTGGACCGGAAGACGTACTGGTCCCGGATGGTCACGGCGCCGGCGTTCTCCATGGCGCCCGCGTTGAACTCGGGCACGAACAGCTGGTCGTACTTCCCGAACGGGTACGCGTAGTCGAACTTCTCCTGGAACCAGTCGAAGCCCTGCCGGGTGACCTCGAAGATCGCGTCCGAGTCGAGGAACTCGGCGAGCGAGGGGCGGCAGTAGATGCCGAGCGGGACGGACTGCCCGTCCTTCTCGTACACGCTGTGCACCGAGTGGTACGGGCCCACGATCAGCGCGGTGATGTACGTCGAGATCCGCGGCGTCGGCTCGAACGCCCAGACGTCGTCCTTGGGCTCCGGCGTCGGCGAGTTGGAGATGACGGTCCAGCCCGAGGGCGCCTTCACGGTGAACTGGAAGGTGGCCTTCAGGTCGGGCTGCTCGAAGGAGGCGAACACGCGCCGGGCGTCCGGGACCTCGAACTGGGTGTACAGGTAGGCCTGCTCGTCGACCGGGTCGACGAACCGGTGCAGACCCTCACCGGTGTTGGTGTACGCGCAGTCGGCGACCACGCGGAGCACGTTGCGGCCCTCCAGCAGGTTCGGCAGCGCGATCCGCGAGTCGGCGAAGACCTCGGCCGGGTCGAGCGCGTCCCCGTTCAGGGTGACCTCGTGGACGGTCGGGGCCACCAGGTCGATGAAGGACTCCGCGCCGGTCTCGGCGGAGTCGAAGCGCACCGTGGTCACGGACCTGTAGGTGCCGCCCTCCTGCGCGCCGGAGAGGTCGAGATCGACCTCGTACGAGTCAACGGTGAGCAGCTTCGCGCGCTGCTGCGCCTCTTCGCGGGTCAGGTTTGTGCCAGGCACGCGGTCATCTCCTCGTTATGTGTGGGTTGCGCCATCCTTCCACGGGACCTGCACCGAACGCGATGTCCGTTTCCCGCCGGTGCGGGCCCCCGGCGGGCGGGAGCCTGGACACATGACGACGTACACCGCACAAGCCGTTCCGCCGGCCGTCCTGAAGGAGCTCCGCGACACCGACGACGCGGGCCGCCGCCGTGTCCCCCTCGTGGACGACGAGGGAGGCGCCCCGCTGCGCTGCTGTCTGCGTCGCAGCGAGCCGGGGGAGCGGATCGTGCTCGTCTCCTACGCGCCGCTGCGGCGGTGGGCCGCCGAGTCGGGGGCCGATCCGGGGGCGTACGACGAGCAGGGGCCCGTCTTCGTCCATGCCGAGGAGTGCGCGGGGCCGGACGGCGGCCTGCCGTTCACGAACGCCCACCGCACGGTGCGCCGCTACTCCGCGGACGGCCGCATCCTCGGCGGGCGGCTCGTGGCGGCCCCCGCGGAGTTCGAGGACGCCTTCGCCGAGGCGTTCGCCGACCCCGAGGTGGCCCTCGTCCATGTGCGGGCCGTGGAGTACGGCTGCTTCCTCTACGAGGTGCGCCGCCCCTGACGCGACGAGGCGCGCCGCCCCCGACGACACGCGGCCCCCGGGGCGGGACCGGTCAGGTCCCGCCCCGGGGGCCGCGGGCAGCGTCCCGGAAGGTCAGGCGCGCAGCTCGGCGGCGACCAGCTCCGCGATCTGGACCGCGTTCAGCGCGGCACCCTTGCGGAGGTTGTCGTTCGAGATGAAGAGGGCGATGCCGTGCTCGACGGTCTCGTCCGAGCGGATCCGGCCCACGTACGAGGCGTCCTTGCCGGCGGCCTGGAGCGGGGTCGGGATGTCGGAGAGGGTCACGCCGGGGGCGCCCGCGAGCAGCTCCGTGGCGCGCTCGGCGCTCAGCGGACGCGCGAAGCGGGCGTTCACCTGGAGGGAGTGCCCGGAGAAGACCGGGACGCGGACGCAGGTGCCGGAGACCTTCAGGCCCGGGATCTCCAGGATCTTGCGGGACTCGTTGCGGAGCTTCTGCTCCTCGTCGGTCTCGTTCAGCCCGTCGTCGACGACGGAACCGGCCAGCGGGAGCACGTTGAACGCGATGGGCCGCTTGTAGACCTGCGGCTCGGGGAAGTCGACCGCCTCGCCGTCGTGGGTCAGCCTGTCGGCGTCGGCGACGACCTTCATGGCCTGGCCGTGCAGCTCGGCGACGCCCGCGAGACCGGAGCCGGAGACCGCCTGGTAGGTGGCGACGACCAGCGCCTCCAGGCCCGCCTCCTCGTGCAGCGGCTTCAGCACGGGCATGGCGGCCATCGTCGTGCAGTTCGGGTTGGCGATGATGCCCTTGGGGCGGTCCGCGATCGCGTGCGGGTTCACCTCGGACACCACCAGGGGCACCTCGGGGTCCTTGCGCCAGGCGGAGGAGTTGTCGATCACGACGGCACCCTGGGAGGCGACCTTCTCGGCCAGCGCGCGCGAGGTCGCGCCGCCCGCCGAGAACAGCACGATGTCCAGGCCCGAGTAGTCCGCCGTGGAAGCGTCCTCCACCGTCACACCGTCGATCTCCGTCCCGGCCGAGCGGGCCGAGGCGAACAGACGCAGCTCGTCGACCGGGAACTCCCGCTCGACCAGGATCCTGCGCATGACCGTGCCGACCTGACCGGTGGCTCCGACGATTCCGACCTTCACGGCGACTCCCTTTGCGTGCGTTTCACGTGGTCCAGCGCTTCCATGATGCGTCTCACCAGTCCCCGCGTGTCCAATCCTTTCGTCGTGGTGACCGAGGAGTGGGACGTCCGGAACGGGTGGACCCGCCCCGATCGTCCGGTGCCGGCCGCCCCCGGTCCGAAGAAAACCGCTCGCCGCCCGCCCCGGACCGCAAGCCGTACGGCGCGGCCGCCGCCCCCCGGCGCCGGACGGTGTGACGTACGACTCCGGGCCGGGGGAGGGGTGCGCGCGGCGGTGTCAGCCGCGCGCCTCGATGGTCCACTTGCCGCCGCCGCTCGTCCTGACCTGGACGAGGCCCTGCGGTATGTGCTGGAGACCGGTGGCCATGCTGATCCGGCGGATCGGTTCGAGGCGCTCGTCGAGCTCCCACAGGGCGATGAGGTCGAGCATGCCGCGCACCTCGTAGCGGACCATCATCTCGGCCGCCGGGCCGGTGTGGCGTACGACTGCGTAGCCCTGCCCCGACACCTTGCCGGTGAACGCGGGCACGGTGTCGAGGGAGGCGGGCTCGATCTGCCAGCCGGTCGTGTGACGGGCGGTGACCAGGAGGTAGCAGTATCCGGCCGCCGACACCGACAGGGGGCCGACGACGGGCCGGCGCCGCCCCGCGGTGCTCGCGCTCATGCTCTTCCTGCCGTCCGCCTGGACGACGGAGGTCTCCAGCGGACCCTCGTCCCGGGTGAGGCGGCGCAGGGTCTGCACCGCGGGCGGTCCGGTGTGGCGGAACACCGTGCTGCCCCTGCCCTCCGTCTTCCCGGTCAGCGGTGTCGCGGCCTCGGCGGGCAGCAGGCGCAGACTCCAGGCGCCCACGCGTTCCAGCCGCAGCCGGACCTCGCTCTCGCCCGAGCCGAACAGGAGGGTGCGGCCCTCCACCCCGTGCGTGCCCGATTCCATGAACTTGTCGGCGTCGTCGTACTCGTCCAGCCGCTCGACCCGGTAGCCGCCGTACTCGTTCTCGTCCTTGATCGAGTATTCGAGGATCGCGGGCTTCCCCGGCTCCGGGTTGACCAGCGTGACCGTCTTCGCGCCGCGGCCCGAGTGCTCGTCCTTGGCGCGGCCGAAGCGGCCGAGGAGGCCCTTCGAGCGGGGCCCGTCCTTGGCCGCGCCGTCGCCCGCGTCCGGGTACGGCTGGGCGGGCGGTGCCGCGGGGACGGCGGCGGGAGGTGCCGGGGGGACCGCGGCGGGAGGCGCAGGCGGAACGGTGGCGGCCGGCGGCTCGAATGTCATGGCCGGGCCGGGGTCGAGGGCGGGCAGCGGCCGGGCGGTCAGCTGCCAGGGGCCGTCGGCCTCGACGAGCAGCAGCAGCGGGCCCGCCGGGACGGGCGCGGTCTGCCGGAGCCGTCCGACGTCGTTGAAGATCAGGTCCTGGGAGCCCTGGAGGTTGTGCGCGTCCACGCTCCACACGACGAACGAGCCGTCGCCGTCGCTGTCCCCGGCGAACTCCGCGTCGACGTCGGCCTCCGTGCCCGTGTAGGCGAGCACCTCGGGGCCGACGCCCTGCACGGTGCCTTCGAGACGACGCACCGCCGACAGCGGCTGGAGGGACACCGTCCAGTCGTTGTCGCCGGTGACCCGCAGCCGCAGGCGCCGGTCGTCCCCCTGGAAGACGAGCGCCCGCCCGTGGAAGTCGGTGATGGTGTTGTTGAAGACGAGCTTGTCGTCCTTGTTCCGCTTGGTGAGCGTGTACGCGTAGATGTAGCCCTCGCCCTGGTGCCAGGCCTCGACGAGCACGGGGCCGGGCGGGACGGACCCGCCCACGCTGACGACTCCCTGACCGCGGCCGCGCTGCACGACGGGCGCGAAGCCGGGCCCGAACGGGAACGGGGCGCCACCCTGCGGGACCGGCGGCACGGTGCCCATCGGCGCCGGCCCCTGCGGCGGTGCGGGCACCGCGTCCGCCGGTATCGGTCCCGGTCCCGTCGTCTTCGAGGGCACGGTGTCCAGCGGTACGGGACCCGACGGCGGCGGGGGCACCGCGTCGGACGGCTCGGGCCCGGCCGGCTCCTCCTCCACCGCGATGCCGAAGTCCGTGGCCAGCCCCGCCAGACCCGACGCGTACCCCTGGCCGACCGCCCGGAACTTCCACTCCCCGTTGCGCCGGTAGAACTCGCCGAGCACGAAGGCCGTCTCGCTCGACGCGTCCGTGACCTCGTAGTGCGCCACGACCGCACCGTCACCGGTCAGCGCCTGCACGGCGAGGCCGGGCACCTCGCCGAAGACCCCGCCGTCGCAGGAACCGGCGATGAGCACCCGTTGCACCTGCGGCTCGACGCGCGGCAGGTCCAGCTCCAGCCATTCGGCGAGCTGCCCGTCGCCCTTCGCGTTGCCGGCGTGCCGCACGGCCCCCGAAGGATGCGCCGGCTGGTTGTAGAAGACGAGGTCGGCGTCGCCGCGCACCTTGCCGACCGCGTCGAGCAGCAGGGCCGAGGCGTCCACGGGCGGCGTCCCGGGGACGTCGCGACGGCAGACGGCGACCCGCAACAGAGCTGCGGGGACAGGGGTGTTGGCTCCTTTGGTGATGTGCGTCATGAGCCACATGCTGACAGTGAGGATCATGTGAAGTCGAGGGGTGGGAGATGTGGAGGGCGACGATCCGGAAAACTGCGCCGAACAGGGCCGAACGTTTCGGCCCGTACCCGCGTCGTAGAGGAAACGCGGGAAGGGGAGGGGTGGCTGTGCTGCGCAGAAAGGCCCGCGCCGCCCAGGGGGTGGACGACCCCCTGGACGCGGCCCAGGAACGCCGGGTGCGCGCGGTGCTCGCGCTCGGCGGTGTACCGCAGGCGGACCTGCCGGACGGGGTGCAGCAGGTCCGCCTGCGGTTGCTGGAGCGCGCGGCGAAGGGGGACGAGGCACCGCGCGACGTGTCGGCGTGGGCGGCGGTCGTCGCCTCGAACCTGGCGATGGACTGGCACCGGGCCAAGCGCCGTCAGGAGCGGCTCGGTGAACGTCTCGCCTCGCTGCGGCAGCTGGAGCACCCCTCGGGCGAGGACTCCAGCGTGCTCTCGCTGGCGGTCGCCCAGGGCCTGGACGAACTGCCCGACGCCCAGCGTCAGGTGCTCGTCCTGCGCTTCTACGCCGACCTGTCCGTGCGCGGGATCGCCGAGGAGCTCGGCGTCCCGGAGGGCACGGTCAAGAGCCGGCTGCACGCCGCGGTGCGCGCCCTGCGCGCCCGCCTGCACGAGGACGAGGTGGTGTGACGTGGCCGAGTACGAAGGTGTGGACGCGCTGCTGGCCGCGATCACGGACGAGCCGTTGCCCGAAGCAGCACGCGACGACGCGGAGTTCATGGCCGAACACCGCTCGGCTGCGGCGGACCTGACGCTGCTGCGGGAGCAGCTGGGACTCATCGGGGACGCCCTGGCGGACGCCGGGAAGGTGTCGGAGACGGGCGGGGCGCGTGCTCCGGGGAAGGCGGCGCGGGCCAGGAGCCCGCGGCGGACCGGGAAGCGGGGGCCGGCGGGCGGACCGGGGAAGCGCTCCCGGCATCCGGGGGCGCTCGCCGTGTCGCTCGGCACGCTCGCCGTCGCCGCGGTGGCCGCGGTGGTGGTCGGCATGAGCTGGCTGCTGGCGCAGGGCGGCGGGTCCGGTCTCGGGGGAGGCTCGGCGGACTCCGCGAAGTCGGACCAGCGCGGCAGCGGCGAGGACTCCTCGCTCAGCGCCCCGGGCTATCTCGCCTGCGCCCGTCTCGTCGTCGAGGGCAGGGTCACCGCGGTCGAGCGGGTGCCGGGCGGCGGGCAGGACCGGGTGACCCTGGACGTGGAGCGCTCCTACAAGCCGGCGAAGGGCGACGACCGGGTGACGTTCCTGATGGCCGCGGACTCCGTTCCGCGGCTCCACGAGGGTGAGCACGCCCTCGTCGCCGTACGGCGCCACCAGCAGACGGCCGACCAGTGGACGACGGGCGAGAAGGCCATCGCCGAACAACGGGCCTGGATCCTCGACGCTCTGCCCGCCTCCCGCGGCCTGACCTGCGAGGAGTGAGCCGACCGAATCCGAGCGCCCGGCGGGGACGAGGGCGCGCCCGGTGGTCGCAGCGGAGGGCGCGTCTCACCGAAGAGGCCCGAACGTCCCTGCTGGAGCAGGGGGACCACCGGGCGTGGGCCGAGGGCGCGCCCCGTGGCCACCGTCCGGAGGGCATGTCTCGCCGGAGCGGAGGGGACGCGCGGCCGGGTGACGGGACACGCCCGGCGCGGGCCGGAGGGCCTGGTGTCGGGCCGGGAGGGCGCGACGGCCGGCGGGCCCAGGAACGCGCTGGTCGGCGGGTCCAGGAACGCGCTGGTCGGGTCCGGGTACGGCGAAGGGCGGGTGCCCGGTTCCGGACACCCGCCCCGTGCCGTTCGGACGGGCGCCCGTTGCCGGGCCCCGCCCCACGGCGGGACGTGCGCGTCGGCGCACGCCCCGCACGCGCTACGGCGTGACCTTGTCGATCTTCACGCTGCCGATGCCCGCGACCGTGCCGCGTGCGTTCACCAGCTGGACCTGGCCGAAGAACTCGCGTCCCTCGGGCGCCGGGGCCGCCGCGGTGACCGAACCGGACACCGCCGCCGAGCCGCCCGTGCCGAGCTTGACCGGCGCGGACTCGTCGACCGTGACCGTGCCGAGCGCGGACGAGAAGAACACGTCCTGGTAGTCGTAGGCGGTCGAGCCCGACGGGACCGAGTAGCCGACGACCTCGATGGTGTAGGTCCCGGCGGCGGGGGAGGCGATGGACACGGCCTCCTCGGAGTCGCCGTCCGCGGACTGCGCGACCTGCGCGCCCTTGGAGTCGTAGACCGTCAGGTCGAGGTCGGCGGCGTTGTCCGAGACGTTGCCGATGGCGACGTCGAGGGACTTGGCACCCGCGGGCACCTCCACGGTGGTGGTCTGCGTGGCGCCCTCACCGATGGTCTGCCGCGCGTTCTTCGAGGAGCCGAGCGGGCCGCCCTTGAGGGTGCCGTCGAGCGCGGCGTACTTGTTCGTCACCTTCCAGGAGACGGCGGCCGGGGTGCCGACCTTGGCCTCGGGGACGGTCACGACGGCGGGGTCGAAGTCCGCACCGAGCACGGAGACGCCGAGCTTGTACGGGTTGTCGAGCAGCGGCGACGTGCGGCGCGACTCGACCTCGATCTCCCAGACCCCGGCCTGCGGGTCCGCGTACGAACGCACGTCGGGCTTGCAGCCGTTGCCGTCCAGGTAGTTGTTGTAGCAGAACGGCGTCGAGGTGTTGTCGACCGGAACGCCGTACGGGTGGATCGAGATGAACCGGGTCTGGCTCTTGTCCTTGAGCCCGCCGATCGCGACCTCCAGCGACTTCGCGCCCTCGGGCACGGTCACGAAGTACGACTGCGTGCTGTTGCGCTGCACCGAACCCGACGCGGAGTAGGTGTACTTGACGGGCGCGGAGACCACGACCGTCGTCAGGACCTGCTTGTCGACGCCCTCGGTCCTCGGGTCGTCGACCTCCAGGATCGCGCTCTTGAGGCCCGCGGACCGCGGGTTCGCCTGCACCTTGACGGTGACCGGCTGGTTCAGCCCCAGCTTCACCTCGTCGGAGCCGACGATCCGGAAGGTGTCACCGGCGTTGTTCTCGAAGTGCAGCTCGTGGCGGATCGCCCGGTCGGCGCCCGACGTACGGGTCAGCGTGATGTCGTACGTCTTCTTGTCACCGGCCTTGAGGCCGCCCTCGCGGTCGTACAGGCCCGTGCCGAAGCCCGGCGTCTTCAGCGCGAAGTCGATCGCGGTGTCGACCGGCGCCTTCACGGTGTAGTCGTGCGCGGTGGCGCCGTCCTTGACGGAGTCCCAGGCGTCCTCGATGTCGATGAGGCCCGCGCCCTCCTCGTACGCCTGCACACCCTTGATGTGGTCGGCGGTCGAGGTCAGTGCCGTGCGCAGGGTGGCGGGCTTCAGCTCGATGCCCTTCTGCTTCGCGGCGCTCAGCAGCAGCGCGGACGCGCCCGCGGCCTGCGGCGACGCCATCGACGTGCCCTGGAGCATCGAGTAGCCGGCCGGCAGCGAGTAGCCCGCCTCGGCGACCGGGGAGCCCGGCAGCCAGGTCTGCGTGGAGTTGATGGAGGCGCCGGGCGCGCTGAGCGTCGGCGTGAAGCCGCCGTCCTCGCGCGGGCCGCGCGAGGAGAACGGCATCATCGCGTACGACTTCTCCACCTGCGAGCCGTAGTTGGCCGCCCAGGTCTGCCTGGAGATGGTCGCGCCGACCGAGATGACCTTGTCGGCGAGGCCCGGGTCGCCGATGGTGTTCGCGCCGGGGCCCGAGTTGCCCGCGGAGATCACCAGCTGCACGCCGTAGGTGTCGATGAGACGCGTGTAGAGCTCGGCGCGCGCGTTGTTGCCGTCGTTGAGCGCGGGCAGACCGCCGATGGACATGTTGACGATGTCCACGCCGCGGTTGGCCACGAGGTCGATCATGCCCTCGGTGAGCGCCACGTTGGTGCAGCCGCCGGTCCAGGTGCAGGCCCGGGAGGAGACGATCTTCGCACCGGGCGCGGCGCCGTTCATCTTCCCGCCGAACAGGCCGTTGGCGGAGGTGATGCCGGCGACGTGGGTGCCGTGCTCGGACTCGATGACACCGATGTTGACGAAGTCGGCCTTCTTGCCGACCCAGTCGCCCCCGTAGGGGTCCATCGGGACGTCCTTGCGGATCTCGACGACGAACGGCTGCCGCTCGACGACGTCGGTCGTCGGGTTGTCGGTGCCGAAGTAGCCGATCTGGTAGCCGTCCTTGTACGGCTTCATCGGCTTGTCGTCGGTGAAGTCGCCGTTGTTGTTCAGGTCGACGGTGACCGTGCCCGCGGCCGGGTCGTACAGGACGCCCCAGGCGTCGGTGGTGTCGCCGTCGCGGTTCGCGTCGCCCTGGGCGTCGCCGCCCGCGGTCACCGACTCGCGGAAGGTGCTGATCTCGTACGAACCGGCCGGTGCCGTCCAGGTCCTGCCGCTGTAGGTGAAGGTGGGCCCGGCCACCGCGGTGACCATCGGGCGCCAGGTGGCGTCGCCGTCCACGATCGGGTCGGTCGCGGTGACCCAGTCGACGATCTTGCGCTCGCCGGTCGTCGTCTTCTGCAGCGCGGGGTGGCCGAGGTCGACACCGGAGTCGAGGATGCCGATGGTGATGCCCCGGCCGTCCGCCTTCGGGTGATCCTTCACGAAGTCGACGGCGCCCGTCTCGAAGGACGGGTTGTACGGGTTCTCGGCGGGGGTGTTCTTGGACGGGCCGGAGTACGTGGCCGTCGAAGTGGCCTGCTCTCGGGCGCCCTTGGCGGTGTCGGCGCTCGGCGTCGGGTCGTCCAGCGCGATCTCCTGGCGCAGGTCGATCCCGTGCACCGAGGAGAGCTTCGCGGCGGCGGCGATGGCCGCGTCGGCCCGGCCGGTGGGGACGGTCGCCCGGACGTACCCGAGCTTGTCGTAGGTGCGGCCCACGGAACCGCCCTTGACCGCGTCCAGTTCCTCGGCGACCTGCTCGGTTTGACCGGGAGCGGTGGCGATCATCATGGTGACGTTCTTGTCGCCGTTGGCCTTGGCCTCGGTGAGGAGTTCGGCGTCGGCGGAACCGAGCTTGGCGGCGGCCGACTTGGTGCCGGGGTCGGCCGCCGGTGCGCCGGAGCCGGCGGAGAAGGCCATGGGTATCGGCCCGGCCGTGGAGAGCGCGGCCACCAGGCCGGCCGCCACGGCGATGCGGGCCGCGCGTCTCGCGCCGGATATCGGAGCGCGCTGAGGGTCGGAGGTCATCTGCATCCCTAGGTAAAGGAACGAGCGCGGAGCGACCGGCTCCGAGGGTCCTTCGGGGTCCGATCGCATCAGTCCGGTATGTGGACCCGGATGACCGCTCAGCTTTGCCTAAGGGGCAGTTGTTTGGGGAGTGTTGACCGAGGCGGGATGGAGTCATGGCGTACTTCCGCCATGCGTCACGCCGGTTATGACGGTGTATCGCCGGACATGTAGGGCGGCTCAGCTCTCCTTCGTGCGCGCGTAGTGGCGGGACGCCTTCGCGCGGTTACCGCACGCCGCCATCGAGCACCAGCGGCGGGTGCCGTTCCGTGAGGTGTCGAAGAAGTGCAGGATGCATGCCTCGTGGGCGCAGCCGCGGATGCGGTCGGGGGCGGTGTCCAGCAGGGTGAGGTAGTCGCGGGCCGCCAGCCAGGCCGGCCCCCAGGAGGGGTCGTCGAACTCGGCGTTCTCGGCCGGCCCCTGCTCGGTCAGGGTCAGGCGGACCCGGCCGTGCGCGAGGACCGCGTCGATGCGCGCGACGGCCTCGGGGGAGATCCGGTCCACGGCCGCGCGCAGGGCGTCGCGGGCCTGGAGCGTGTGCCGCAGGACGGTCTCCTCGGCCGGGAAGTCGAGGCCGTTCGCGGCCAGCCACACGGTCAGCCCCTCGGTGTCCGTCAGCAGGTCCTGCGTCTCGCCCTCGCGGTTCCAGCGGGTGTTGAGCAGATCGAGCGAGACCGGCTCCCCGGTGAGCGGGCGCGGGTCGGGGCGGGTGGGCATGGCGGGGCTCCCTTCGCCGCCGGTCGCTGCGGCGGCACTCACTGCTAACCACTCAAGGGTAGGTCACCGGTTGCACCTCCTCGCTATAACCTTTAAAGTCTCATACAGGGGTTAGCTCCCGAGTGGGGCTGCCATCGACAGAGGGGACTGCCATGACCTTGCGCACCGGCCACATCGGCCTGAACGTCACCGACCTCGACCGCTCGCTCGCCTTCTACCGCGACGTCCTCGGCTTCGGGGTGCTCGGCGAGGGCAAGGAGGACGAGCGGCGGTACGCCTTCCTCGGCTCGCTGAGCGGCGACGGCCGCCCGGTGATCACGCTCTGGCAGCAGGCGCGGACGCCGTACGACAAGGGTCGCGCGGGCCTGCACCACCTCGCCCTGGAAGTGGACACGATCGAGCAGGTCAGGGAGTACGAGACCGCATTGCGCGGCTACGGCGTCGACTTCGCCTACGACGGCGTCGTCGCCCACCGCGAGGGCTCGGCCTCCGGCGGCATCTTCTTCCACGACCCGGACGGCACACGGCTGGAGATCTACGCGCCCAGCGGGGCCGAGGAGGCCACGGCGCCGGTCGCCGCCGCCCCCACCTGCGGATTCTTCTGACCGGCCGACGGCTTCCCGAGGAGACGCCATGACCTACCACTCCGGGTCGCGCGCCGTGCAGGACCGCGTCGGCGTCCGTGACCTCGCCGACCACGTGGGCCGGTCCATCGGGCAGGGCATCCGTCCGGTCGCCGCCGCCTTCCTGGAGCAGCAGCCGATGCTGGTCCTCGGCGCCGCCGACCCCGGCACCGGCGCGGTCTGGGCCTCGCTGCTCACCGGCAGGCCCGGCTTCGTCCGGGCCACGGGCGTCCGGCAGATCTCGGTCACGGGCGGGCTCCGGCCCGACGACCCGCTCGCGCCCGCTCTCCGCACCCCCGGGACGCACGTCGGCACCATCGCGCTCGACCCGCGGACCCGCCGCCGCATGCGTGTCGACGGCCGTGCCAGACCCACTCCCCGCGGCCTCGCGGTCGAGGCCGACCAGGTCTTCTCCAACTGCCCCAAGTACCTGCAGAGAAGGGAGACGTACGAGACGACCGGGCGCGTCCCGGGCACCCCGCGCCGCGGCAGCCGGCTCTCGCCCGCCCAGGCGGAATCGGTGGCGTCGGCCGACACCTTCTTCCTCGCCACGGTCCACGCGGACGGCGCCGACGTGAGCCATCGCGGCGGCAATCCCGGCTTCGTCCGCGTCGCCGCGCCCGGCGAACTGCGCTGGCCCGACTATCCCGGGAACTCCATGTTCCTGTCGCTCGGGAACCTGGCTGCCGACCCGCGGGCCGGGCTGCTCCTCGTGGACTGGACGGCGGGGACCACGCTCCAGCTCACCGGCACGGCCCGCACGGAGTTCGCGTCCGACGGGGAGCGGAGCGTGCGCTTCACCGTCACCGGGGTGGTCGAGACGCCGGCGGCCAGCCCCCTGCGCTGGTCGGCGCCCGAGTACTCACCCGCCAACCCGTGAGCCGGCGCGCCGCCCCGTGAACCCCCGCCGCCGGCCCGCGAGATCCCTGACCCTCGCGGGCCGACGGCGGGGGCCGGGCCCCTGTACGGAATCGCCGGCGGCGGTCCGGAACCAGGTTCCGTACCCGGGAAGATGAACACGGAGTGACCGTCCCCGGACCGTTCGAAGAGGGCTCCATGGCCGCGCAGGGTGGTCCAAGATCCACGTACGGTGATCTGCGCCGGTCGTTGCCGCCCAGTTAACGCGCAGGTCACCCCCGGTGCCAACGATCCAGTGTGAGCGGGAAGTTCGCACGGCGGACGCCCCGCGACCACTGCCGACGCGTTCGCACTCGGGGAGACCGCGCCATGTCGCGCATACGCTCTGTCGCCGCCGTACCCGCCCTCAACCGCCGCACCCTGCTGGCCGCCACCGGAGCCGTGTCCCTGTCCGCGGGGGTCGGATTCGCCCTGCGCCCGGACACTCCGGCGCACGCCGCCACGACGAGTCAGGAGCCCGTCGCCGACTCCCTCGCGCACACCGGGGCGAGGTCGGGCGCGGTGCGTCCCCCGGCCCCCGCCGCGCTGGTCCCGTACACGCGCGGCACGACCCTGCAGTCCGTCGCCGCCCCGCGCTCCGGTTCCACCGGATACCGGCGGCTCGGCGACGGCCGCGGCTGGACGCGGATCCTGCGTGACGAGCTGGCCGCCGCCAAGTCCGGCCGCGCCGACCGGCGCACCACACTCGCCGCGTTCGTGCAGCTCACCGACCTGCACCTGATCGACGCGCAGCACCCGTTGCGCCTGGAATACCTGCGTGCCCGGAACAAGAGCGCCTGGCGCCCCCAGGAGACCCTGACCGTCGCCGGCGCCGTCTCGCTCGTCGAACGGGTCAACTCGCTGCGCGGAGCCCCCGTCACCGGCTCCCCGCTGCACTTCGTCATGACCACCGGGGACAACACGGACAACAACTCCAGGACCGAACTGGACTGGTTCCTGAAGGTCATGAGCGGCGGCCGCATCACCCCCAACAGCGGCGACCCGCGCCACTACGAAGGCGTCCAGGCCAGTGGCCTCAAGACGTACTGGCAGCCCGACGCGGCGCTGCGCGACGCCGACAAGCAGCTCGGCTTCCCGCGCCTCCCGGGCTTCCTGGAGGCGGCGATCCGCGAGGTCCGCAGTCCCGGCCTGAAGCTGCCCTGGTACTCCACCGTCGGCAACCACGACGCGCTGCCGCTCGGCTGCTACGGCTCCCACGGCGACTCCTACCTCACCGACTTCGCCGTCGGCGGGAAGAAGCTGATGTCGCTGCCCGACGCCGAGTGCACCGCTCTCGCCAAGAGCATCAAGGACGGCAGCAGCCCCAAGGGCACCGCGTTCCGGGACCTGCTCACGTCGCACGCCCGGCAGATGCGCTCGGTCACACCCGACGAGAACCGCGCCCCCTTCACGCCCGCCGAGTATCTGCGCGCACACCTCGACCCGGCGCACACCGGCCCCGGCCCGATCGGACACGGCTACTCCTCGGCGAACCTGGCCGCGGGCACCCAGTACTACACGTTCCGCATCGCCGAGGACGTCATCGGCGTCAGCCTCGACACCACCGATCCCGGCGGTCACTACGAGGGCTCCATCGGCACGGCGCAGCTCCGCTGGCTGGAGAAGACCCTGCGCGAGAACAAGGACTCCTACGTCGTCGTCTTCAGCCACCACACCAGCAAGACGATGCGCAACCGCCACGCCGACCCGGCCCACCCCGCCGAGAAGCGCCACGGCGGCGACGAGGTCGTCGCGCTCCTCGCGAGCTTCGCCAACGTCCTGGCCTGGGTGAACGGTCACACCCACAAGAACGAGATCATCCCGCACGCCGCACCCGGCAACCGCTCCTTCTGGGAGATCTGCACCGCCTCCCACGTCGACTTCCCCCAACTCGCCCGCGTCATCGAGCTGGTGGACAACAAGGACGGCACGCTCTCGCTCTTCACCACGCTCGTCGAGTCCGCGGCCCCGCACGCAACGGACTTCTCCGACCTCAGCCAGACCGGGCTGGCGGCGCTCTACCGGGAGCTCTCCTTCAACGCGCCCGGAGCCCGCACCGACCTGTCCGGCGCCTCCCGCGACCGCAACACGGAGCTCGTCCTCACGAGGGGCTGACCCGCCGCACCCGGACCCGTCCGCGGGCCGACCCGCCCGGCCGCACCCGGAGCGTCCGGTCTCACGGCGCTCCGGCCGGGCGATGCTCCGGCCGGGCGGCGCTCAGGTCAGGCGGCGCCGGCCGGTGCGAAGCTCACCTCCGCCGTGACGACGGTGCCGCCCCGGCGGCCGGGCGCGTTCTGCTCCGCCCAGTAGAGGTTGGTGTGGGCGATCACCAGGGCGGGGCCCGGTGCGCCGTACTCGGTGAGGTCCTCCGTCGTGTGGGCGTCGGCGACCAGCGTCACGTCGTATCCCCGGACGAAGCCGCCGTGGAGGGTCGAGCGGATGCACATGTCGGTCTGGGCGCCCGTGACGACGAGACGGCCCACACCCAGCCCGGCGAGCAACTCCTCCAGCCCGGTGGCCTCGAACGAGTCGGCGTAGAGCTTGTGGACGAGGGGCTCGGTGTCGTGGCGGACCAGCTCCGGCACGTACTGCCAGCTCTCGCCGCCCTTCTTGAGCTGGTCGTCGGAATGCTGGACCCAGATCACCGGCACGCCCTCGGCGCGGGCCCTGGCGGTCAGGGTGCCGATGTTGGCGATCACGCCGGCACGGTCGTGGCAGCCTTCCATCACGCCGTTCTGGACGTCGATGACGAGCAGTGCGGTGTTCGGGCGGCCGGGAAGGGTCGTCACGGGTCTCTCCTGTCTCTTCCGTCTTTTCCTCAGTCGTGCCTGTCTCGCGTGGGCACCACCGTAGAGGGCGCCACCGACAACGCGGGCGGGTCCGGGCGGGCCGGTGGAACCGGCCATGTTCCACGGATGGAATTACGCCAATTCCACTTCCGCTTCGCCGCTTTCCCTCAGCCGGATTTCTGCATTCCGGCCCGAAGGGCCGCGCCGGGCCCATTCCGCTTACGCGACCGCCCGTCCGTCCCGGGGTGTGGGCGCCAACCGTGAGCCCTGTTTCGCATGTTCTCGGTGTGGTTAGAGTGACCAGGTGTCCGGTGGCCCTGACCAGGCCGTGACCAGCCGGACTCCATGACGGGGTGTGCCGTGCCTTCTCTCTCCCTTTTCTCTTGCGTGCCTGTTCCTTCGGTACGTCCTTCTTCCGTGTCCCTTCGTTCCGTAGCTCCGCCTCTCCCCGTTCTCTCTTCCCGCGCAGGCCGGCATCCCCGCACCTGACGAAAAGAAAAGAGCTGAGAGGAACCCGTGAGAAATCCACGCCTGTTGATCCCGTCGGTCGCCGCCGCGCTGCTCGCGATACCGGTGGCCTCGGCCTCCCCGGCCTCCGCCGACGTCACCCCGGCCGCCCCGACGCACCGCTGCTACGACCGCATGGCCTGCTTCTACTACAACAGCAACCAGCAGGGAGCCCTGGCCACGATCGGGAACGGCGGCTACAACCTGGACAGCCAGGTGTTCAAGCCCGGTACGGGCCCCGGAGCGGGCACCCAGCTGGAGGACCACGCCGCCTCCTGGGACAGCCGTACCCGCAACACCGCCTTCTGCGTCCACCGCGACCGCTGGTGGAAGGGCCCCTACAACTCGCTCAAGCCGCAGGGCCGCAAGAACCTCACCTCGGCGCTGAAGAACAAGAACTCCTCCACGAACTGGTACCCGCGCCACGAGGACGGCTCCGGCCACTGAGGCCGCCGCAAGCCACCGACCAGGAAAGGAACCCCCCACCCATGCGTGCAAGAACAGCTTCCCTGGCGGCCGCGGCCTCGATCGCGGCACTCGCCCTGACCGCCTGCGCGGGACACGGCGCCGACGGCACCCGCTCCGGCCCGGACGGGGTCGCGGACCGGCGGACGAAGGTGCAGGCCTCGGCGGTCCGCGCCGTCGCCCGCATGACCCTGCCCCTGGACGCCTACCAGCTCTCGCCCGAGGAGTACGAGCGCAGCCGGCAGGCCACCTGGGCGCTCGTGCGGCCGTGCATGGTCGACCTCGGGTTCAAGGACTTCACCTTCCGGCCCGCGCCCGTCGCCGACGGCCTCGAAGCGCACGAGGACCTCCGCTACGGCACCTACCACGTCACCGAGGCCGGCAAGTACGGCTACCGGCCCGCCTTCGCACAGACCACCTCCCTCGCCCGCGGTGGCGAAGTGGGCGGCGAGGAACCCGAGTTCAGCCCGGAGGAGGAGGCCGCGCTCGACGGCTACCAAGCCGGTCGCACCACCGCCCCGAAGCGGGTGACCAGGACCGCGGCGGGGGAGACGATCCCCAAGGACGGCTGCTATGGACAGGCCCTCGCCGAGGTCACCGGCGGGCAGGCCGACACGTACCTCGACGACACCCTCGTGGAGGAGCTGGACGGTCAGTCCTACGAGAAGTCCCTCGCCGACCCCAAGACCCGGGCGGCCTTCGCGTCCTGGTCCGCGTGCATGCAGGGCAAGGGCTTCGCGTACGGGTCGCCGATCGACGCGAACAACGATCCCCGGTGGACCGGCGACAAGCCGTCCCGGGCGGAGATCGAGACGGCCACCGCCGACACCCTGTGCAAGGAGGAGACCGGCCTGCTCGGCATCTGGCACGGCGCCGAGACCGCCATCCAGAGGGATCTCATCTCCTCGCACACACAGGAACTGGCGGCCGTCCGCGACATGAAGACCGCCACCGTCGCCAACAGCGAGAAGTCCCGCTAGGGGGTGGCGGCACCCGCATACGAGGAGGGGCCGCCGGCAGCCCGGCGGCCCCTCCGCTCCCCTCCGGACACCGACTGCGGTCGTCACTACCGGGGCAGCACCACGACATAGGCCGCGGGTTCGCGGTCGTTCGACGCCATCAGAGCGGTGCGCACCACCGTGGCCTGCTGCTCCGCCGCGTCGCGGAGCTTCCGCGGCGTGATGTGGACGACGGTGATGCCCAGGCGTTCCAGATGCTCGCGCTTGCGGGCGTACTCGGACCACAGCGCGTCCTCGTCCTGGCGGGGCGCGCGGGTGTCCAGCTCCAGCGCGACCGCCTGCTCCGGCCAGTAGGCGTCCAGACCGCCCAGATGGGGACCGCCCGGCAGTCGCAGATCCACGTTCCAGACCGGGTCGGGCAGCCCGTGCTCGCGGACCATCCGGTACAGGCGCTGCTCGGCGATGGCGCGGCCCTCGGCGAGCAGCGCGTCGACCGCGTCCACCACGTGTGGACGGCTCAGCAGCCGTGCCTGGGTCAACTCCCGCACCACGGCGGCCGGGTCGCAGTGGCCGCCGCGCACCGCCTCCGTCAGCAGGCGGCGCACGATGCCCGCGTCGGACAGGTCGGCGACCGCGTCGGCGAGGGCGTGGGGGACGGGCGCGACCGGGACACCGGTGATCCAGGATGCGCCCGGCAGGGAGGGCGTACGGACGACGCGGGCGCAGCCCGTGGAGCGCAGCCGGCGCAGGCGGGGGACGAGGACGTCGATCCGGTCGAGGGACGGCAGGGGCGGAGCCGAACAGAAGCCGTGCAGGGTGAGTGCCGCCAGTCCCGTGATCATCGCCTCGGCGTAGGGCTGGGGGGCGTGCGGCTCCTCCGCGCCGGGCTGTGCGGGGATGGTCTGCGCGGTGCCGGGTGCGGGGGAGCGGGCGGCGTACAGCAGGACCGCGTGCAGGCGCTCCTCGGAGGTGGGCGGGCCGGGGTGCAGCAGGAAGACGCCGGGGAGGATCTGCTGCCAGGGGCCGCCCGGGCGGCACTGTCCGTTGGCCTCGGCGGCGGTCACGCCGTGGCTGCGCAGCTGTGCGGAGGTGAGGACCCGCCGCTGTACGTCGGACAGGTGGTGCAGGGGGCGGGGGGAGAGCGGGGTGTTGTGGTTCATGCCCCGGGGTTTCCCGCCTCGGAGCCGCCCTCTAACCGCTGTTACACGCCCGTCGACAAATGCGGACAAGGGCGCCCTAAAGTACGGACGTTCGACTGCCGAAAGGCGCTGGTCCGGACGGGAAGTCATATGGGTTACGGCTCTGAATACCTGTATTTCGTAACCACCTGGTGCCGCCCATCGGACAAGCGGAAGGACGGACTCGCACGGCGTTGCGCGGAACGCCCGTGCGACCGGAGGCGCCGGTGTGGCCGGAGACCGGCACGGACGAGGGCACCGGCCGGAGCCGGTGCCCTCACGATGCCGTGCCGTGCGGCGGGGCGGGTGACGGGCCCGCCGGAACACCCCCGCCGGACGACTCCCGCCGGATCACCCTCGTCGGAGCTGACCCGGCGGAGCCGATCCGCCGGAGCCGTTCGCCGGGCTCAGCCGGCCGCGGCGATGTCGCACGCCTGACCGCGCAGCGTCCGCGCCAGGTCGTCCCGCGCCTCCAGGACCAGCCGCCTGAGCGCCGGCGCCGCGTCCTCGTGCGCCGCCAGCCACGCGTCCGTCGCGTCCAGCGTGTCCTGCGAATCCCGGAGCGCCGGGAACAGGCCCTTCACGATGTCCATGCCGATCTGGATGGACCGCTCGGCCCAGACACGCTCGATCGACGCGAAGTACTTCGCCGCGTACGGGGCGAGCGTCGCGCGCTGGGACGGCTGCATGAAGCCCGCGATCGTCGCCTCGACGAGCGCGTTGGACAGCGAGTCGGACTCGACCACCGCCGCCCAGGCCTGCGCCTTGACCGCCGCCGAGGGGCGGGCCGCCAGACAGCGGACCTGGTGGCGCTTGCCGGACGCGGTGTCGTCACGCGCGAGTTCGGCGGCCAGCACCGACTCGTCCGCGGCCCCGTGCGCGGCCAGCGGCTCCAGGAAAGCCCAGCGCAGCTCCTGGTCGACGTCCAGTCCGTCGATCTTCGCCGTACCGTCCAGCAGGCCCTGGAGCAGCTGGAGATCGGCCTCGCCGGACGCGACGTTCGCGAAGAAACGGGCCCAGGTGAGCTGATGCTGGCTGCCCGGCTCGGCGAGCCGCAGTTCCTGCAGCGCGCCCTCGGTGAGCAGTCGCCCGCCCTCCGTGCGCCAGTCCGGCGCCGCGTAGTGGGTGAGCGCGGAGTTCGCCCAGGCGTGCAGCATCTGGAGCACACCGATGTCGGACTCGCGGCCAGCGAACCGCAGCACCAGGTCGATGAAGTCGCGGGCCGGCATCAGCGCGTCACGCGTCAGGTTCCACAGCGCCGACCAGCACAGGGCGCGCGCCAACGGGTCCGTGATCTCGCCGAGCCCGTCCCGCAGGGTCGCCAGCGAACCCTCGTCGAACCGGATCTTGCAGTACGTGAGGTCCTCGTCGTTGACGAGGACGAGCTCGGGCGCCTCGGCGCCGGCCAGTTCGCCGACGACCGTGCGCGGCCCGTCGACGTCGACCTCGGCGCGCGCGTACCGCACGAGCGGGCCGTCCCCGTCCTCGCGCCGGTACAGGCCCACCGCCACCCGGTGCGGGCGCAGTTCGGGGTGCGACTCCGGGGCCTCCTGGACGATCGCCAGCTCGCTGACGCGCCCCTCGGGGTCCAGGATCACCTGCGGGGTCAGGGAGTTGACGCCCGCGGTCTGGAGCCAGGAGCGCGCCCAGCCGGCCATGTCCCGGCCGCTCGTCTCCTCCAGGGCCGTCAGCAGGTCGCCCAGGCGGGTGTTGCCGTAGGCGTGGCGCTTGAAGTAGCGGCGGGCGCCGTCGAGGAAGGCGTCCTGGCCCACGTACGCCACCAGCTGCTTGAGCACGGAGGCGCCCTTGGCGTACGTGATGCCGTCGAAGTTGAGCTTGGCGTCCTGGAGGTCGCGGATGTCGGCCGTGATCGGGTGGGTGGACGGCAGCTGGTCCGCGCGGTACGCCCACGCCTTGCGGCGGTTGGCGAAGGTGATCCAGGCGTCCGTGAAGCGGGTCGCGCCGACGTTGGCGAACGTGCCCATGAAGTCGGCGAAGGACTCCTTCAGCCACAGGTCGTCCCACCACACCATGGTGACGAGGTCGCCGAACCACATGTGCGCCATCTCGTGCAGGATGACGTTCGCCCGGCCCTCGTAGGACGCCTGGGTCACCTTGCCGCGGAAGATGTACTCCTCGCGGAAGGTGACGAGACCCGGGTTCTCCATGGCGCCGAGGTTGTACTCGGGCACGAACGCCTGGTCGTACTTCCCGAACGGGTACGGGTAGTCGAAGTGGTCGTGGAAGAAGTCCAGGCCCTGCTTCGTCACCAGGAACACGTCGTCGGCGTCGAAGTAGGGGGCGAGGCCCTTGCGGCACATGGCGCCGAGGGGGATCTCCAGCGTCGTGCCGTCGTCGAAGGTCCGCGTGTAGCGGTCGGTCACGTAGTGGTACGGACCGGCGACGACCGCGGTGATGTACGTCGAGATCGGCTTGGTCTCCGCGAACCTCCAGACGCCGTCCGTGAGTTCACCGGCGCCGTTGCTCCAGACCGTCCACCCCTCGGGGGCCCGCACCTCGAAGCGGAACGGGGCCTTGAGGTCCGGCTGCTCGAAGTTCGTGAAGACACGGCGCGAGTCCGCGGGCTCGTACTGCGTGTACAGGTACACCTCGCCGTCCTCGGGGTCGACGAAGCGGTGCATGCCCTCACCGGTGCGCGAGTACGCGCACTGGGCGTCGACCACCAGCTCGTTCTCCGCGGCCAGGTCCTCCAGCTCGATCCGGGAGCCGTCGAAGACCTCCCCCGGATCGAGGTCCTTCCCGTTGAGTGAGACCGAGGTCACACTCGGCGCGATCAGGTCGGCGAAGGTGGCGGCGCCCTGCTCGGCGCACCGGAAACGGATGGTGGTGACCGAGCGGAACGTGCGCGGCACCCCCTCGGCCCCCGCCTCCCCGACGGCCGAGCGCAGGTCGAGGGAGACCTCGTAGCTGTCGACGGACAGCAGCGCCGCCCGCTCCTGGGCCTCGTCGCGGGACAGGTTCTCACCGGGCACGGGCTGCACTCCTTCGGACGTCTCGGTGCGCTTCGGACATGGCGCAACAGCACCGATCCTGCCATGTGCCCCTGACCCTCGACACCCGGGAATGAGGCGGCGCGGGTCCCTGTTGCAGGTTCGGAGAAACCCCTTCCTGAGGAGAGCCATGTCCGAGACCGCGACCACGTCCGCGAAGACCCCCGTCGACTTCTGGTTCGACCCGCTCTGCCCCTGGGCCTGGATGACCTCGCGATGGGTGCTGGAAGTGGAGAAGGTCCGCGACATAGAGGTGCGCTGGCACATCATGAGCCTTGCGGTGCTCAACGAGAACCGGCTCGACGAGCTGCCCGAGGAGTACCGGGACATGCTGGCGACCAAGGCGTGGAAGCCGGTGCGCGTGGTCACCGCGGCCTGGCAGAAGCACGGCGACGACATCCTCGGCCCGCTGTACACCGCGCTCGGCACCCGTATCCACAACGACGGCGAGGGCCCGACCGTCGAGGCGATCGCCGGTGCCCTGGCGGACGTGGGCCTGCCCGCCGACCTCATCGACTACGCCGACCAGGAGGACTTCGAGTTCGACTCCGAGCTGCGTGCCTCCCACAAGGAGGGCATCGAGAAGGTCGGCCAGGACGTCGGCACCCCGGTCATCGCCGTCCCCGGCGCCGACGGTGAGCAGATCGCCTTCTTCGGCCCGGTCGTCACGCCCGCCCCCAAGGGTGAGGAGGCCGCCAAGCTCTGGGACGGCACCCTCCTCGTCGCCTCGGTTCCGGGCTTCTACGAGATCAAGCGGACGCGCACGGCCGGTCCGGACTTCAGCAACCTCTGAGCATCACTCGGGCGCGGCGGCCTCCTCCCGGAACTCCTCGGGCAGGAGGCCGCGGTCGCTCTTCTTGTCGTAGCGCTGGTAGGTCCGGCAGCCGGGGGCGGTGCAGCGCCAGTAGTCGTCGACGTACTGGATCCCCTTGTCCTTGCGCACCGCTTCCTTCTCGGCGTCGTCGAGACGACGGAAGTCCTGCATCGTGCCGCAGGTCGGACAGGACTTGCTCTTCGTCATGAGCCCCTCCTCGCGATCACCGCCAGGTCCGGGAAGTCGGTCACCACCGCGTCGACCCCCAGCCCGTAGTACAGCGCGTACTCCGCGAAGGCGTCCCCGAAATCATTGGCTCCGGTACCGCGCCGGTAGTCGGCCGGCAGGAACTGGTTCTCCGCCCGGTAGGTGTACGGACCGATCCGCAGGCCGGCCGCGTGGGCGTCCGCCACCAGCGAGGTGGGTGTGCCGAGACGGCCGTCCGGGCCCACCGGGACGAGCGACGTCTTGTCGGGGCCGATCCAGTCGGCGTACTCCGCGATCCTCGCCAGCCCGGCCGGCGTCATCATGTCCTTGTACGTCGTCGGGTCCCCGGCGGACACCAGGTCGTACGGTCCGCCCGTGGTCCCCAGCGCCTGCCACAGCGGCACACCGAGCCGCTGGTCCGCGACGCGCTTCAGGCTGGTCGGTTCGAAGGACTGCACGACGCACTCACGCGGGCCCAGCCGGTTGCGGCGCACCAGGGCCGCCAGCTTCGGCTCCAGCTCCAGGCCGATGGAGCGGAAGTACGTCGGGTGCTTCGTCTCCGGGAAGACCGCGATCGTCCGGCCGTACCGCTTGGACAGGGCGCGGGCCAGGTCCACCACCTCCTGGAAGGTGAGGACCTCGTACCGGCCGTCCAGGACGGTGTTGCGGTTGCGGACCAGCGGGAGGCGCTCGACGGCCCGCAGCGTCTTCAGCTCCGCCAGGGTGAAGTCCTCGGTGAACCAGCCCGACACGGCCCTGCCGTCCACCGTCTTCGTGGTGCGGCGGGCCGCGAACTCCGGGTGCGAGGCGACGTCCGTGGTCTGCGAGATCTCGTTCTCGTGCCGGACCACCAGGACGTGGTCCCTGGTCGCCACCAGGTCCGGCTCGATCCAGTCGGCGCCCGTCTGCGCGCCGTAGGTGTACGCCGCCGCCGTGTGCTCGGGGCGCCAGCCGGCCGCGCCACGGTGCCCTATGACGAGCGGGCCGCCGGGGCGGTGGGGTGGTCCGGCCGCCGCGGCGGGTACGGCCGCGGCCGCCGGGGCGGCGGCGGCCGCGAGCAGCACGGAGCGGCGTCTCGGGCGCGAGGCATTCATCCAAGTCCCCTTTTCTCTGTCGTTCCCTCTTTCGCGTGCCTGACGAATTCCTCTCGCCGCGCCGCCCCCGGCGGCGGGGGCGAGAACAGCCTCAACGGCGGGCCCGGATGCGGGCGTTGTGGAGCTGGGACAGGTGGTCCTCGAACGCCTTCGCGTAGTGGGCCGCCCGGACCGCGTCGGGCCGCACGATCCGGGCGGGCCGAGTCCACGCGTCCGCGTCGAGGTCGACCCCGTGCCGCCCGGCCGCGGCGAGCACCGCACCCCGCGCCCCCACTTCCCCCTCGATCACCCGCAGCGGACGGCCCAGCACGTCGGCGAGCAGCTGCATCCACGCGGGGCTTCGGGTGCCGCCGCCGCAGACCGCCAGCGATCCCGTCAGGCCCGCGGCCTCCAGGCAGTGGCGGGCCGCGAACCCGATGCCCTCGCAGGTCGCGCGGACGAGGTCCGCCTTCGTCGACTCCAGACAGACACCGGTGAGTTCGGCGCGCAGCCGGGGCTCGACGAAGGGGGCGCGTTCGCCCGAGGGGGCGAAGTAGGGCAGGACGCGCACGCCGTGCGCGCCGGGCGGGGTCCCGGCCAGCAGGCCGTCCACCTCGTCGTGGCGGACGCCGGTCGTCGACAGCACCCAGTCCAGCGCCGCCGTGCCGACCATCGCGGGCATGGCGCGCAGCCAGTACCCGGCCCGGTCGGTGGAGATGTACAGGCCGGCCGGTTCGCCGGACAGGTCGAGGTCGGTCGTCCCGACCAGGCCGGCGAGGCAGGTCCCGACGATCAGCAGGCCGTCGCCGGGGGCGGTGACGCCCGCGCCGAGCGCGCAGGCGGGCAGATCGTAGGGGCCGTTGGCGAGCGGGGTGCCGGACGGCAGGCCCTCGCCGCGAGCCCGCCCGGTGGCCAGCGGGTCGCTGACCGGCGCGAGCAGTCCGCGCCGGTGGGTCAGGCCGAGGAGCTCGACGACCCGGTTGTCGTAGCGGCGGGTGCGCGGGTCGAGGAAGGGCATCGAGGCGTCGGAGACATCGGTGGCGCGGATCCCGGTCAGCCGCTGGAAGACCATGTCCTTGCAGTACAGGGCGGTGGCCGCGGCATCGAGCGCGGCCGGCTCGTACCGGTCGAGCCAGGCGAGCAGCGGTCCGGGGCAGCCGGGGAACATGGCGCTGCCGGTGCGCCGGAAGACCGTCTCGAACGTGCCGTCCGCCAGCCACTGGTCGACCAGTTCGTGCGCCCGGCCGTCCATCCAGGACGCGGCGGCGCGCACCGGGCGGCCCTCGTCGTCGACGAGCCACACGCCGTCGCCCTGCCCGGTGAGCCCCGCGAGCTCGACCGGTTCCGGTACGGCGGTGGTCAGCGCGGACAGCACACCGACCACGGCCGTGTACACCTCCTCCATGTCCTGCTCGACGAAGCCGTCGTGCAGGGAGAGGCGCACGGGCCGTGTCTCCACGGCCAGTTCGCGGCCCGATTCGTCGAAGGCGGCAGCCTTCACCATGGACGTGCCCACATCGATACCGACGTACATGCCCCTCGGCCTCCCTCGGCCCCGCTCGCGCTGCATCCGTCAACTTCCGTGCCATGGGCCTCAGTCGAGGCAGTGTGCCAGCGGCTCCCCGCGTGTCCAGCGGCCCACCTCGGCAGCCGCGATCCGTGCGGCCTTTTCGGCCACGGCGCGGCTCGCCCCGCCCAGATGTGGTGTCATCACCAGCCGTTCGGTCCCGGCGAGGTCGAGCAGCGGGGAGCCGGCCGGCACCGGCTCCTGTTCGAAGGTGTCCAGGGCCGCCGCCGACAGCCGGCCGTTCTTGAGGGCCTCGCACAGCGCCTGTTCGTCGACGAGCGGGCCTCGGGCCACGTTCACCAGCACGGCGCCCGGCGGCAGCAGCGCCAGTTCGCGGGCACCGATCAGGCCGCGCGTCTCGGGAGTGAGCCGGGCGTGCAGGCTGATCACCCGGGAACGGCCGAGGAGTTCGTCGAGCGAGCCGACCCTCAGCCCGTGCACCTCGCCGCGCACGTACGGGTCGTGCACCAGCACCCGCGCCCCGAACGCGCCGAGCACCCGGGCGACGCGGCTGCCGACCGCGCCGTAACCGACGAGTCCGACGGGCAGGTCCTCCAGCTCCAGCCCGCTGTTCTCGTACGTGTAGTAGGCCGCTCCGCCCCAGCTGCCCTGCCGGGCCAGCAGGTCGTGGGCCTGGGGGATGCGGCGCAGCGCGGCGAGCAGCAGACCGACGGTGAACTCGGCTGTCGCGGCGGCGTTGCGGCCGGGCGCGAAGCACACCCGTACGCCGTGCGCGCGGGCCGCCCGCAGGTTCACGTTCACCGGGCCGCCCCGGCAGACCACCACGAGCCGCAGCCGGGGCGCGGCGGCCAGCACCCGCTCGGTCACCGGGCCCATCTGGGTGACCAGCACCTCCGCGTCGGCGAGTGCCTCGGCGAGCTCGTCCTCGGCGTCGCTGGCCTCCTCGACCTCGGCGACCCGGCCGAAGGGTTCGAGCGGCCAGCCGAGCGTCAGCTCACGGACGGAGAAGGGACGGTCGCGGAGTTCTTCGCGGACGGCGGAGGTGATGAGGGCGGGGAGGACGAAGTGATCCCCGGCGGCCACCACCCGCACGGGCGCCGGCACGGCGGAGGCCGACTCGGGAGCGGTCGCGGGTGTCGTGGTGGAGAGCGGCTCCGATGGCGTCCCGGGTGTCGTGGTGGAGGGCGGCTCCGATGGCGTCCCGGGTGTCGCCGTGACGGAGGCCGTGCCGGGTGGCGTCGCGGGGGGCGCGGGCGTCATCGCAGGGAGTCTCCCGTCTCGGCGTCGAAGACATGGGTGAGGGCGGGATCGGCGGTCACCCGCACCTGTTCGTCCCGGGCGAGCCGCGCCTCGGGTCCGGTGAGGACGACGAGCGGCCGTGCGACGCCCTCCAGGGACAGGGTGGCGATGCCCGACTCCAGAAGCGGCTCGTGGGCGGTCACCCGGGCGGGGACCCCGCTCTCGCCGGACAAATCCAGGTCCTCGGGCCGGATGCCGATCACCACCTCGCGTCCTTCCGCCACCTTCAGCGGCAGCGCGAAGGCGACCGTGCCGGAGAGCCGCACGTGGCCGTCGCCGGTCGCGGTCCCCGGCAGCAGGTTGACCGCGGGCTCCCCGACGAAGTCGGCGACGAACATGTTGGCCGGGCTGTCGTAGATCTCGTACGGCGTGCCCAGCTGCTGGATCACGCCGTCCTTCATCACGGCGATCCGGTCGGCGAGGGAGAGGGCCTCCTCCTGGTCGTGCGTGACCAGGATCGTGGTGTGCCCCAGGTCCCGCTGGATGCGCTTGAGTTCGCGGCGTGTGGTGTCGCGCTGGGCCGCGTCGAGGTGCGACAGCGGTTCGTCGAGGAGCAGGACGTCGGGTTCGCGGATGAGGGCGCGGGCGAGGGCCACGCGCTGCTTCTGACCGCTGGAGAGTCCGGCCGGACGGGCCTGGAGGATGTCCGTGAGGTCGACGCGCTCGGCGATCTCGCTGACCCTGCGGGCGATGTCGTCGCGGGAGCCGCGTGTTCTCCGTCCGCGTGCCCGCAGCCCGAACGACAGGTTCTCGGCGACGCTCAGCGGCGGGTACAGCGCGTAGTTCTCGAAGGCGACGCCGATGTTGCGGTCCTGTGCAGGCCGTCCCACCACCGAGGCACCGTCCACCAGGATGTCACCGCCGGTGACCGTCTCCAGGCCGGCGATCATGCGCAGCGTGGTGGACTTGCCGCATCCGGACGGGCCGAGCAGGCCGAGCAGCTCGCCGGAGCGCAGCTCAAGGTCGATGCCGCGCACCGCGTCCACGGCGGGGCGGCCCCGGGACCGGTACGTCTTGCGCAGCTCCCGAAGCTCCAGTGCCGTCATCGCTGCCCTCCGTGGCCATGGGGTCAGGTGCCGCCGCCGACGGCGCACACTTCGTAGGGGACCTTGTGCTCGTCCAGATCGCGCAGCGCCTGAGCCGACGCCCCGTCGTCGACGAGGACCAGGTCGAAGCGGGACAGCGGGGCGACCCGGTGCAGGGCGACCCTGCCGAGCTTGGTGTGGTCGAGCAGCAGGATGTTGCGGGCGGCCGAGTCGAGCATGGCGCGCTTCACGGACACGATGTGCTGCTCCTGGTGGTACGCGTACCCGCCGAAGACCGCGGACGTCGACGCGAAGCACACGTCGACGCGCAGCGACTGCACCGCTTCCACACACGACACGCCGAGGAAGGAGGAGTGCAGCGGGTCGTAGTCGCCGCCCAGCGCCATCAGATGGATGCCGCGCCGGTCGGAGAGCAGGTTGATCGCCTCCAGGAAGTTGGTGACGACCGTGAGCGGGGTGATGTCGCCGGCCCTGAGCCCGCGGGCTATCTCCAGCGCGGACGTCGAGTCGTCGAGGAGGACGGCCATGCCGGGCTCGACGAGGCTCAGCGCGTGCTCCGCGACGGCCGCCTTCTGCGGGCGCATCGACTTCAGCCGGTACTGCACGTTCGACTCGAACACCCCGGACGGCTGCGCGGTCACCCCGCCCCTGAACTTCCGTACGATTCCCTGCCGTTCGAGCTCGTCGAGGTCCCTGTGTATCGTCATCAGGCTCACCCCGAAGCGTTCGGCCAGCTCGGCGGCGGTCGCCGATCCGTCGGCCAGTACCTGCTCGGCCATGGCGGCCTGGCGGACCGCGGGGCCCTGGGGTGCGCCACCGGTGTTGCTGCTGCTCATTGCCCGATCCTTCGTCCTGGACGCTCCGGCCGGTCGGCCTCGAACAGCAGCAGGTTCTCAGGCCTGACGGTCAGCCGTACCGGATCGTCGGGACGCAGGTGTGTCGCGTCGGCCCGGGGCACGACCAGCGACACGTGCTGCGAGCCCAGCCGGACGGTGACCTCGACGGCCCGGCCGAGCACCTCGGTGACGTAGACGGTGCCCGTGAGCTCGTGGCCGTCCCCGCCGAGCGCCAGATCGCGCGGGCGCACCCCGGCCAGTACCTCGGTCCCCGCGGCGGTCCGTGCGGCGACGGGCAGGTCGAAGGCCCCGTCCACGGCGCGGAAGCGGCCGTCGTTGGTGATCGTCCCCGGCAGCAGGTTGATCCGCGGCCGGCCGAAGGCCCGCGCGACCTCGGTGTCGCGGGGCCGGTACCAGATCTCCTCGCGCGTCCCGGTCTGCACGATCCGGCCGTCCCGGATGACGCCGATCCGGTCGCCGAGCGCCAGTGCCTCCACGGAGTCGTGGGTGACGTACAGCGTGGTGGTGCGGCGCACGGCGCCGATCGCCTTGAGTTCGGCGCGCATCGACTGGCGGAGCTTCGCGTCCAGGTGGGAGAGCGGTTCGTCGAGGAGGAAGGCACGGGCCGGCCGCACCAGTACCCGGCCGAGCGCGATCCGCTGCCGCTGCCCGTTCGACAGCGCGCCCACCGGCCGGTCCAGCAGCGCGCTGATGCCGAGGAGTTCGGCGATCGCGCCGACGCGGTCGCGGGCCTCGGACGCGGGCAGCCGGTGCCGGGGCGAGCGCAGCGGGGAGGCGAGATTGTCGTACGCCGAGCGGTGCGGGTAGAGCGCGTAGCTCTCGAAGCACATGGCGACACCGCGGTCGTAGGGTTCGACGCCTGCCATGTCCGTGCCGTCGAGCTCGACCGTGCCGGAGTCGGGCTGTTCGAGTCCGGCCACCGTCTTCAGCGTCGTCGTCTTGCCCGCTCCCGAGGGCCCGAGCAGACAGAAGAACTCGCCTTCCGCCACGTCCAGTTCGAGCCCGTCGAGGGCCGTCCTGCGCCCGTACGCCTTGCGGATACCGCGCAGCGCGATCGCCGCGGGCCGCGCGGACGCGTTCAGCACGTCGGAGACGCTCACGACTTCACCGCCCCGAAGGACAGCCCGCGCACCAGATAGCGCTGGATGGTCAGCGCGAGCAGCAGCGGCGGCACGACGGACACGAGCGCGGCGGCGGCCGTCAGGTTGTACTTGGGCCGGTCCCCGCCGAGGAAGGAGAGCGCGCCCACGGTGACGGTCTGCGCCTGCGACGAGGTGAGGATGAGGGGGAAGACGAAGTTGTTCCAGGCGAAGATGAACGCCAGCAGCGAAACGGCCGCGATGCCGGGCTTGACCAGCGGCAGGGCGACCCTGAAGAAGGCCTGCTTGCGGGTGTAGCCGTCGAGGAGTGCGGCCTGTTCCAGCTCCGGGGTCAGATCGGCGAAGTACGACCGCATGATCCACACGATCAGCGGAAGGGTGATCAGCTGCAGCACCCACACCATGCCGACGTAGGTGTCGAACAGGCCGAGCTTCTGGTAGAGCACGAACAGCGGGATGATCACGGTGAGTTCGGGGGCGAAGCGGAACGACAGCAGCGTGAACATCAGGTTCTCGGAGCCCTTGAACCGCCATCGTGCCGAGGCGTACGCCGCCGGGAGGCCGACGACGAGGGAGAGCGCCACCGCGCCGACCGACACGACCAGGCTGTTGACGAAGAACCGCACGAACGGGATGCCCTCGCTGTCCCCGAGCACGGTCCGGTACGCGTCGAGGGTCGGAGTGAACGAGAAGTAGGTGCTGAAGAGCTGGTCGGCGGGCTTGAGCGAGAGGATCGCCATCCAGGCGATCGGGAAGAGCGCGAAGACGAAGTAGAGGATCAGCGCGGCGTCCGCGAGCCACCCCCACAGCCTTTTCCTGCCGGTCATTCGGTCACCTCCGCGGCCCGGCGCTGGATCTTGCCCAGACGGCGGACCAGTACGGTCGCCGCCAGATAGACCACGGCCCACAGCACGACGGTGTAGCTGATCCCGAAGGAGTACCGCTGGAAGCGGATCGCCTCCAGGTAGGCCCGGATCTGGAGTACGACGGTGGAGTCGCCCGGCCCGCCCTCGGTGAGGGCGTAGATGATGTCGAACACCTTGAGCGAGTCCATGAACCGGAAGATCACCGCGACCAGCACGTACGGCCACAGCATCGGCAGCGTGAGCCGCCGGAAGGTGTACCACCAGCCGGCGCCGTCCACCGCCGCCGCCTCGAAGGGGGAGACGGGCAGCGAGCGCAGCCCGGCCAGGGCGAGGACCGCGACGAACGGCGTGTACACCCACACGTCCACGGCGATCGACGACAGCAGCGCGCCGGTCGGGGTGTTGGTCCACTGCACCCCGCCGAGACCGAACGGTTCCAGCAGGTGGTTGACCACGCCCACCGACGGCTGGAGCATCAGCTTCCACATGATCGCGGCGATCACGGGGGCGATCATCAGCGGCAGGATGAGGATCTTCTCCAGGACCCGGCCGACGCGTGTGGAGCGGTGCAGCAGCAGCGCGACACCCACCCCGAGCACGGTCTCGGCCGCCGCCGCTCCCACCGCGTACAGGGTCGTCACCCAGGCGGAGTTCCAGAAGGCTTCCTGGGTGAAGACCGTGCGGTAGTTCTCGAAGCCCACCATGTCCGGCTGCGGTTTGCTCGCCGAGAAGTCGAACACCGTGTAGTAGAGGCCGAGGCCGAAGGGGTACAGGATCCCGCCGGTCAGCAGCAGGGCGGGCACGATCAGCAGGTACGGGCGCAGACCGCGCCGCCAGCGCGGTACGGCCCGTACCTGCCGGGTGCCCTCCTCGTGGGAGGCCGCCCCGTGGTCGGTCTCCTTCAACGAGGTCGTCGGGGGCATCGATCTCAGCCCACCTTGGCGGCGAGGTCGCTCGCCAGTCCGCCGAGGACGGACTTGGCGTTCTTGCCGCCGTAGATCTCCTGGAGCGCCGCCGCCCAGCTCGTCGTCGCGTCGAAGAACTGTTCCTGCGGAGTGAACTGGATCTTCGTCTGGTCGACGACCGTCTCGAAGGTGTCGATGAAGCCCTCCAGATGCCTCATCTTGTCCTTGTACGCGCCGTCCTGACTGATCGACCTGCGGACCGGGTCGATGTGGTTGTGGGTGATCGCGCCCTTGCGCAGGTGTTCCTTGCCGGTGGCCCACTGGAGGAACAGCCAGGCCGCGGACTTCTTGCCGCTCTTGGCGTTCATGCCGAGCGACCAGATCCACATGTTGGTGGCGAGGGAGCCGCCGGGCCCCTTCGGACCCGGGTGGAAGGCGATCTTCCCGGACGCGGGGCTCGCCCCCGCCACGGCCTGGAAGTAGGCGGCCGTGTCCGCGTCGAAGAGCATCCCGGCCTTCTTCGCCCCCAGGTCGCTGGAGCACTGGTACCAGGTGTACGAGGTCCAGGACGGCGGGCCGCCCTTCTTGACCATGTCCGCCCAGTCCTGGGTGAAGGCGACGGCCTCCGGGCTGTTCATGGCGGGCTTGAGCCGGCCGTCGGTGACGGTGAAGTCCTTCAGGCCGTTGCGCGCGTACATCGTCATGAACCCGGGGTGGATGGTCGCCCAGCTGCGCGAACCGCGCACCGCGATCCCGTACATCCCGTCGAACCCGGCGCCGGGCGCCTTGCGCTTGATGACGGAGGCCAGTTCACGCAGTTCGTCGAAGCTCTCCGCGGGCTTCAGCCCGAGCTTCCTGAACACGTCCGTGTTGTACGCGACCACGTTCGTCTCCCAGCCCCACGGCAGCGCGTACTGCCCGCCCCGCCCGAGCGGCGCCCCCGCCTTCAACGACCACTGGTCGGCCTGGAGGAGGTTGGGGAAGAAGTCGTCCTGGTCCCATTCGTCGCCGGTGGCCGAGGAGTTGCGCATCCACGGCCCGAGATCCTCCAGCCATCCCGGAGGCCCGTACTGCCACACCATGTAGGCGCCGAGCATGAACACGTCGTACGAGGCGCGCCCGCTGGACAGGTCGACGGTGAGCTTGTCGAAGTAGTTGTCCTCGGGGAAGACGTCGTACTCGACCTTGATGCCGGTCTTCTCGGTGAACGTCTTGAGATCGGCGATCAGGGCGTCCGTGTACGGGTGCTTGTTCAGCAGGGCCTTGACCGTCCTGCCCTTCTCCCGCTTCCAGTCGAAGGAACCGGTGACGTCGTCGGCGGCCGAACCGTCGCTCTTCTTGTCGTCCCCGCCGAACCCGGCGCCGCAGGCCGTCAGCAGCGGTGCCGAGGCGGCCGCGGCGGCCAGGGTGAGGAAGCGCCGGCGGTCGTGCACGTGCATGTCCATCCGTGACCTCCACGTCGGTACGGTCCGGTCCGGTTAACACGTCGAGTCGACTCGTTAACAGAGGGTGTAACGGCGGGGGTTGACCGTCAATCCCTCGCGCAGGGGAAAATATCGGGGCAGAGTGTGAAGTTCACAGTGCCGGTCGCGATGTGGGAGGTCCTCATGGAGGAAGCCGGGACGGCATGGCTCGGCGTCGACCTCGGCACGCAGAGTGTCCGCGTCCTGCTCGTCACGGGCGACGGCACGGTCCTCGGCAGCGCCGCCGCCCCGCTGCGCGGGCGACGCGCGGGAGTACGGCACGAGCAGGATCCGGGGGACTGGTGGGACGCGGTGTGCACGGCGTCCCGGGCCGCGCTCCGCGGCCGCCCGCGGGTGCGGATCGGCGGGCTCGCGGTGTGCGGCACGTCCGGGACGGTGCTGCTCGCGGACGCCGCGGGACGTCCGGTCGGCCCGGCCCTGATGTACGACGACGGCCGCGCCGCCCAGGACGCCGACCGGGCCCGCGCGAGAGGCCTCGTGGTCCAGAACGCCTGGGGTCTGCCGAAGGCGCTCTGGCTGGCCCGCGAGCACGCGACGGGCGACGGGCGCGCGGTCCGGCTGATGCACCAGCCCGACGTGATCGTCGCGCGGCTCACCGGCACGCTCCCGCCCACGGACTCCAGCCACGCCCTCAAGACCGCCTACGACGTGGAGCACGGCACCTGGCCGCTCGTCGCGTTCGCCGAACTGGGCCTCGAAGCCGGGCTGTTGCCCGATGTCGTCCGTCCCGGGACCCGGATCGGCGAGGTCTGCGCGAGCGCCGCCGAGCGGACCGGCATCCCCGCCGGCACCCCCGTCGTCGCCGGGATGACCGACGGGTGCGCGGCCCAGATCGCCTCCGGCGCCCTGCACGAGGGCTCCTGGAACTCGGTCCTCGGGACGACGCTCGTCCTCAAGGGCGCGGCCCGTCGGCCGGTGCGGGACGCCACCGGCGTGGTCTACAACCACCGTGCGCCGGACGGGGGATGGCTGCCGGGCGGCGCGTCGAGCGTCGGTGCCGGTGCGCTCGCCGTGTACTTCCCCGACGCCGAGCCCGCCGCTCTGGACCGGGCCGCCGCCGCCCACGAACCCGCGTCCGTCATCGCCTATCCGCTGGCCTCACCCGGCGAACGTTTTCCCTTCCTCGCCCCCGAGGCCACCGCCTTCGTCCTCGGCAGCCCCGCCTCGGACGCTGACCTGTGGGCCGCCCTGCTCCAGGGCGTCGGCTTCGCCGAGCGTCTCTGCCTGGACACCCTGCACTTCCTCGGAGCCCCCATGGACGGCACGCTCACCTTCACGGGCGGCGCCGCCCGCAGCCCGTACTGGAACCAGCTCCGCGCCGACATCCTCGGCCGCCCCGCCCGGATCCCCGAGGAGACCGAACCCGCCCTGGGCATGGCCGCGCTGGCCGCCCACGGCACCGGAGCGGCGCCCACTCTCGCCGGGGCGGCCGACCGGATGGTCCGTGTCCGCACGGTCGTCACCCCCCGCCCCGCCCGCACCGCGCTGTTCGCCGCGTCCTACGCGCGGCTGGTCGGTGAACTGGAGCGGCGCGGCTGGCTGGCCGCCTCCGTGGCCGCGCACGCGCGCTCGCGTCTCGACCTCGGTGGCACGGGCTCATGAACGCGTCCTGGCCTGGATACTGCGGGCTCATGAGGACCACGAGCACGACCATGCTGCTGGCCCGGCACGGGCAGACCGTCTGGCACGCCGAGAACCGCTACGCCGGAGTGAGCGACGTCGCCCTCACCGACGAGGGGCGCGCCCAGGCGGAGGCCCTCGGGCGCTGGGCCGCCGCCCACCCCGTCGACGCGATCTGGACCTCTACCGTGTCCCGCGCCATCGCCACCGCCGGACCCGCCTGCCGGGTCCTCGGCCTCACCCCGCACCGCGAACCGGCCCTGCGCGAATGCGACTTCGGCGTCGTGGAGGGCCGTACGCTCGCCGAGTTCGAGGCCGAGAACCCGCAGCGTGCGACGGCCTTCCGGACGGATCCGGTGTCGTACCCCTTCCCGGAAGCGGAGGACCCGCGCACCGCCGCGGCCCGCGGCACGGACGCCCTGCGCCGCATCGCCGCCGCCCACCCCGGCGAACGTGTTCTGGTCGTCGCCCACAACACCCTGCTCCGCCTGGTGCTGTGCTCCCTCCTGTCGGTCCCGCTGAGCGAGTACCGCCGCGTCTTCCCTCAGCTGCGCAACGCGGCGGTGAGCGAACTCCGCTTCGAGGACGGACGCGCCGCCCTGCTGTCGCTCAACGTCCCCTGCTGAGCGACCGGCCCGCCCGCGTCAGTGGCGTCCGGCGGGCGCCCCGGGACGGGGGAGGCCCCCGCGAGTCACGTCCTCGCGGGGGCCTCCCGTTCATCCGCCTGCCACGTGAAGGGTGAGAAGACGATCACGAGCAGGACGCTTCATACCCGGCTCAGCGGCCCGGCAGCAACACGTCGGCGCGAGACGTGGCCGCTTCGTGACGCCGGGCCACGTCCTGCCAGTTCACGACCTGCCACATGGCCTCGATGAAGTCGACCTTCTGGTTCTTGTACTGGAGGTAGAAGGCGTGCTCCCAGGCGTCGAAGACGAGGAGCGGCACCGACCCCTGGCCGACGTTGCCCTGGTGGTCGTAGATCTGCTCGACGATCAGACGCCCGCTGAGCGGCTCGTGGGCGAGGACGCCCCAGCCCGAGCCCTGCGTGGTCGCGGCGGCCTTGGTCAGCTGGGCCTTGAAGGCGGCGAAGGAGCCGAACGACTCGGTGATGGCGTCGGCCAGGCCGCCCACGCCGTCCGCCGCGAGCGGTTCGCCGCCGCCCTCGCCCGTCATGTTGTGCCAGTAGATCGAGTGCAGGATGTGGCCGGACAGATGGAAGGCCAGATTCTTCTCCAGGCCGTTGATCGAGCCCCACGCCTCCTTGTCGCGCGCCTCCGCGAGCTGCTCCAGCGTGTCGTTGGCGCCCTTCACATAGGCCGCGTGGTGCTTGTCGTGGTGCAGCTCGATGATCTCTGGGCTGATCACGGGGGCGAGCGCGGAGTAGTCGTACGGAAGTTCAGGGAGCGTGTAGACGGGCATGGCGGGTCCCCTCCGACCTCTTATTGCAAAAGACTTGCAAGTGCACGCTAGCAGCAAGAGGGTGGGGGTGCGTGCCTGGGCACGCCGAAGGGGCCCTCGCGCGGAATCCGTCCTCCGCGCGAGGGCCCCTCGGTGATGCGTGTGATGTGTGTCAGACGCGGGTGCGCGCCTTCGCCCGCTGCCAGGCGTAGCCGACGACCGCCAGGAACACGGTCATGCCGCCGGTCGAGTACAGCTGGACCCGCGTGTCGGGCTCCCGCGCCATCAGCGCGAAGATCGCCGCCATGCCCGCCAGCGCCACCCAGGTCAGCACCGGGAACGCCCACATGCGCACGACCAGCTTCTCCGGTGCCTCGCGCTCCATGCGGCGGCGCAGCAGCAGTTGGGAGACCGCGATGAAGATCCAGACCACCAGGATGACCGCGCCGATCATGTTCAGCAGCCACGGGAAGACGTCGTCCGGCCGCCAGTAGCTGAGCAGCACGCACACGAACCCGAACACGCTGGAGGCGAGCACCGCGATCCGCGGCACCCCGCCGGACGCGCGGCCCAGCACCTTCGGGCCCTGCCCGCGCTGCACGAGCGAGTACGCGATGCGCGAGGAGCCGTAGATGTTCGCGTTCATCGCCGACAGCAGGGCGGCGAGGATGACCACGTTCATCACCTGGCCCGCGCCGTCGATGCCGATGTGCTGGAGCGCGGCGACGTACGGGCCGGCCTGGACGACCGCCGGGGAGTCCCACGGCACGAGGGTGACGACGACGGCCATCGAGCCGATGTAGAACAGCGCGATGCGCCACATGGCGGTGCGGACGGCGCTCGCCACGCCCCGGACCGGGTTCTCCGACTCGGCCGCCGCGATGGTCACCGTCTCCATGCCGCCGTACGCGAACACCGAGGCGAGCAGTCCGATGACCAGTCCCTCACCGCCGTTGGGCAGGAAGTCGGTCAGGTTCGAGGTGCCGGGCGCGTCCGTGTCCGGCAGGACGCCGGTGATGGCCAGCACGCCGAGCACCAGGAACAGCGTGATCGCGCCGACCTTCAGGGCGGCGAACCAGAACTCGAACTCGCCGAAGTTCTTCACCGCGGCCAGATTGACCCCGCAGAAGACGACCATGAACAGCGCCACCCACGCCCAGGCGGGTGTGCCGGGCAGCCAGCCGGTGACGATCTTCGCGGCGCCGATGCCCTCCAGGCCCACGGCCGTGCACAGGAGCACCCAGAAGGACCAGCCTGCGGTGAAGCCGGCCCAAGGGCCGATCGCGCGCTCCGCGTGCGCGGAGAAGGAGCCGGACGACGGATACGCGGCCGACATCTCGCCGAGCATCCGCATCACCAGCATGACGAGCAGGCCGGACACGGCGTACGCGATGACGATCGAGGGCCCGGCGGCGGCGATGCCCGCCCCGGAGCCGACGAACAGGCCCGCTCCGATGACACCGCCGAGGGCGATCATCGAGAGGTGGCGCTGCTTGAGCCCGTGGGAGAGGGCGACGTCGGCTTCGGGTGCGGCGGTCGGCGCGTCGGGCGGTGAGTCGAGGGTGGTGCGGGACATGAGAGCGGGTGGTCCCTTACGTTGCGAGTGCAAAAACTCCGCCAGTCTGGGCGGCCTCCCCGCTCGGCGGGAGAGACCGCCCAGTATCCGGACACTCGTCTCACGTCGTGTAGTCGCGCACTCACCGGCCACGCGCTGCGGTCAGGGGCTCGCGGGCGCCCCCACCAGGTGCTTTCGCACACTCACGCGGCGACCGGCGTGTAGTGCGAGGCGTCCCCGGTGATCGAGTAACTCTCCTTGCCCTCGATGCCGACCGGCACGTCACCGGCGACGGTCACGCGGTGCAGCCGGCGCGGCAGACCGTCGTAGTTGTCGATCGCGTAGTGCTGAGTGATCCGGTTGTCGAACAGCACCAGCTGGCCGGGGGACCAGCGCCGGCGCAGGACGTTCTCCGGGCGGGTGACGTACGCCTGGAGCAGGTCGAGGATCTTGCGGGACTCGCCCACCGACAGCCCCACGATCCGCTGCGCGAACCCGCCGATGAACAGGCCGCGTTCGCCGGTCAGCGGGTGGACGCGGACGACCGGGTGGGCGGTGCGGTACTTGATCGACGTGAACTGGGCGCGCTGCGCGGCCTGCTCCTCGTCGACCTGCTCCTCGGGCACCGCGTAGTCGTAGTCGTTGGTGTGCTCGGCCCACAGGGTGTCGGCCAGCGCGCGCAGCGGCTGCGGCAGGTCGCGGTAGGCGGCCGCCGCGTCGGCGATGAGGGTCTCGCCCCCGTACGGCGGGACGGTGATGCTGCGCAGTGTGCTGGCCTGCGGCGGGTTGAGGACGAAGGTGACGTCGGTGTGCCACTGGTTGGCGGCCCGGCCGCGTTCGCTGTCCACCGGCAGCACGTTCGGGGCGCCGTCCACCGCGGGCACCGTCGGGTGCGCGGTGGTGATCTCCCCGAAGTGCCGGGCGAAGGCCTGCTGGCCCTCGTCGTCCAGGTCCACCGCGTCGAAGACGAGCGCCTTGTGGATGTTGAGGGCCTCACGCAGCGCGGCGACGGTCGTCTCGTCGAGCGGCGCGGCGATGTCGATCCCGGACACCTCGGCGCCGATGTGCGCGGTGACCTTGCGGATCTCGATGTCGGGCATGACAAGTCCTTTCAGACGAGGGCGGACGAGGGCTGCGGGAGCGCAGCCGGGAGCTCGGTGACGTGCTGGTTGGCGGGGCGGGGGAGGCCGTAGCGCTCCCGGAGGGTCTGGCGCGGGCCGTACTCCGTGCGGAGCAGCCCACGGGCGCGCAGCAGGGGCACGACATGGTCGACGAAGGCGTCCAGACCGGACGGCAGGACGGGCGGCATGATGTTGAAGCCGTCGGCGGCGCCCTGCGCGAACCACGCCTCGACGGCGTCGGCGACCTGCTCGGGCGTGCCGGTGAAGGTGAGATGTCCGCGACCGCCGCCGAGTCTGCCGATGAGCTGCCGGACGGTGAGCCGTTCGCGCCGGGCCAGCCGCACGATCAGCGTGTACCGGCTCTTGGCCCCCTCGATCGCGCTCTCCGGCGGCAGATCGTCGGGCAGCGGCGCGTCGAGGTCGAGGGCACCGGGCTCCAGGTGGAGCAGGCGCTCCAGGTGCGCCACTCCGTGCGTGTGCACGATGTGGTCCTCCAGCTCCTGCTCGTGCGCCCGCGCCTCGGCCTCGGTGGAGCCGATGACGGGGACGATGCCGGGCAGCACCTTGATGTGGTCGGGGTTTCTGCCCTCCCGCGCGGTGCGGGACTTCAGGTCGGCGTAGAAGGCCCGCGCGTCCTCGACGGTCTGCTGGGCGGTGAACACCGCCTCCGCGTGCCGGGCGGCGAACCGCTTGCCGTCCTCGGAGGAGCCCGCCTGCACGAGGAGCGGGTAACCCTGCGGGGAGCGCGGCACGTTGAGGGCACCCTCGACGCTGAAGTACGTCCCCTTGTGCCGCGGCGGGTGGATCTTCGCGTCGTCGCCCCAGACGCCGGCCGCCTTGTCGGCGACGATCGCGTCGTCCTCCCAGCTGTCCCAGAGCTTGAGCGCCACGTCGAGGAACTCGGCGGCGCGGGCGTAGCGGTCGGCGTGGGCGGGCTCGGCGTCCAGACCGAAGTTGCGGGCCGCCTCCGCGCCCGCGGTGGTGACGATGTTCCAGCCCGCCCGGCCGCCGCTGATGATGTCCAGCGAGGCGAACTTGCGGGCCAGGTTGTACGGCGAGTTGTACGAGGTGGAGGCGGTGGCGATCAGACCGATGTGTTCGGTGGCCGTCGCCAGGGCGGTGAGCAGGGTCAGCGGTTCCAGCGCGCCCGCGGGACGCTGGCCCACGCTGCTCCACAACTGGGGGCCGTCGGCGAGGAACAGGGAGTCGAAGGTGCCGCGTTCGGCGGTACGGGCGAGGCGGACGTAGTGGGCGAGGTCGACGTGCGCGTACGGGTCGCTCTCGGGGAGCCGCCAGGACGCCTCGTGGTGACCGGTGCTCATCAGGAACGCGTTCAGGTGCAGGTGCCGGGTCATGCGTGGTCCTCCGTCACGCCCAGGGCGGCGAGCAGCCGCTCCCGGTACTCGCCGAGCAGCGGGTCCCGGTAGGAGCGCGGGTGTGGTCGGTCGATGGTCAGGTCCAGGCCGATACGGCCCTGGTCGAGGACGAGCACGCGGTCGGCGAGCACGATCGCCTCGTCCACGTCGTGGGTGACGAGCAGGACGGAGGGCCGGTGGCGCTCCCACAGCTCGCGCAGCAGGTGGTGCATCTTGATCCGGGTCAGGGCGTCCAGCGCGCCGAACGGCTCGTCGGCCAGCAGGAGTTCGGGCTCACGGACCAGGGAGCGGGCCAGGGCGGCCCGCTGGGCCTCGCCGCCCGACAGCTCGTTGGGCCAGGCCCGTTCGCGGCCCGCGAGCCCCACCTCGGCGAGGGCCGAGCGGCCCTTCGCGGCGGCGTCCTTGCCGTCCGTGCCGAGCAGCACGTTGTCGAGGACGCGCCGCCAGGGCAGCAGCCGCGAGTCCTGGAAGACGACGGACACCCTCTCCGGCGCGGTGAGCCGGCCGCTTCCGGTGACGTCGTGGTCGAGGCCGGCGATGGCCCGCAGCAGGGTGCTCTTGCCGGACCCGCTGTGCCCGAGGAGGGCCGTGAACTGTCCGGCCGGGAGGTCGAGGTCGATGCCGTCGAGAACCGTGCGGCCCGCGAACGACCGGGTCAGACTCCGCAGTTGGACGGCGGGCCGGGTCAGCTGCTCAGTGTTCGGCGCCATGACAGCACCCTCCGTTCGATGAGACGGACCGTGCTGTCGGAGACCAGGCCGAAGACGCCGTAGACCAGCAGGCCGACGAGGATGACGTCGGACTGGCCGTAGTTCTGGGCCTGGAACATCATGTAGCCGAGGCCGCTGGTGGCGTTGATCTGCTCCAGCACCACCAGGCCCAGCCAGGAGCCCGTCACACCGAGCCGGAGCCCCACGAAGAAGCCGGGCAGGGCGCCGGGGACGACGATCTGGCGGATGAAGGCCCACCTCGACAGGCCCTGCACCTCGGCGAGTTCGACGAAACGGCTGTCGATGCCGGACAGTGCCGCATGCGTGTTGAGGTAGATCGGGATGTAGACGACGATGGCGATGATCGCGATCTTGAAGCTCTCGCCGATGCCCAGCCACAGGATGAACAGCGGGATGAGGCCGAGGGTCGGGATCGCCCGGTTCAGGTTCACCGTCCCGTCGATCAGCGCCTCGCCGATCCGGCTGAGTCCGGAGGCGAGCGCGAGGGCGACGCCGGCGGTGAGGCCGATCGCGAAGCCGTACGCGGCGCGCTCCAGCGAGGTCAGGATGTCCGTGGGCAGGGTCCCGGCGGTCCACAGACGACCGGCTGTCCGCAGCACGGTCCAGGGAGCCGGGATCGCACCGGGGTCGAGCCGTCCGGCGGCGGAGGCCCCGGCCCACAGGGCGAGGAGCACGGCGGGTCCGATGAGCCGGGAGGCGGGCAGACTCCTGCCGGGGGACAGACCGCGGCGCCGCCGCCGTGTCCCGTGATCCTCCTCCCGGTCCTTCACCGGCGCGGCAGTGGTCGTGCCGGTGCCTGTAGCCGTACTCGCGGTCGTGGTCGTGGTCACGGCGCTCACCTCCGGTACTCGGCGGCCACGGACTTGGCGGCGATGCCCTCGAAGCGGTGGTCGAAGAGCGAGGAGACGTCGAACTTCTTCACGAAGCCGCCCTCCGCCAGCAGGTCGGCCGTCTCCTGCTCCCACTCGACGGCCTCGTCCCAGCTCGGCGGGAACAGGGGCTTGTTGGCGAGTGCGGTGATCCCCCGGGCCTGCGCGAGGCTCAGGTTCTGCGTCTTGACGTAGAACTCCTCGTTCCAGACGTCGGGGTTCTCGTACGTCCAGACCTGGCCCTTGGCCCAGTACGGGATGTACGCGGCGACCGCGGCGGCCTTCGCGGAGTCGTTCAGCACGGAGGTCGGCGCCCACAGCAGGTTGAGCAGGTCGACGACGTCCGTGGGGATGGTGCGGGCGCCCTTGGACTCGTACTGCTGCAGATAGCCGGGCGCCTGGCTGTTCGCGAGCGGGGCGACGTCCACCTGCCCCGACTGGAGGGCCGTCAGGAACTGGTTGCTGGTCAGCGGGACGAGCTTCACGTCGTCGTACTTCAGCCCGGCCTTCTTGAGCGCCCGCAGGAGGACGACACCCTGCGCCTGGCCCTGCGAGAAGGCCAGCTTCTTCCCCTCGAAGTCGGCGGCCGACCGGATGTCGCTGCCGGGCTTCGTGGCGAAGAGGTAGTTGGGCTTGCGGGTGACGTTGATCGCGACGATCTTCGCCTCGAACCCCTGGTAGTGCGCCTGGATCGGCGGAATGCCCGCGTTGTTGGCGACCTCCAGGGACTGGGCGCGGAAGGCGTTGATGACATCGGGGCCGGCGCCGGTGTTCACCCAGCTCGACACCTTGAAGGGCAGCTCGCCCAGCTTGGCCAGCTTGAACTGGAGTTGCTGCACGTTCTGATAGGAGGCGATCTTCAGGCTCGTGCCGGCCGGGACCTTGTCGGCGAGCGGAGCGGTGGAGGCGCCGTTGCCGGCGGCGGCCGCGCTGTCCTGGGCGCAGCCGCTGAGCCCGGCGACACCGGCCGCGGCACCGAGCAGGGACGTGAGGAAGAGCCGTCGGTCGACACCCGACACGGGGGAGGAAGGCATGGAAGGACTCCGCGAGTTCATAGGGCAGGGCAAAGGGTGGATTCAGGGGAGGACGCGCATGCGGAATTCCGGGCCGCAGAAGGCCGTACAAAGGAAATTCACGCAGGAGGAAATGAGCGCTTCACACGCGGCAACGTGTCAGCAACAAAGGGTGCGACAGCTCACGAACAGGCTCATGAGCAGGATGTTCCTGGTCATCGACGACCCCTGTCAACATTCGGAGTTTCTGAATTAAATAGCCTCAGGTGACGCGGCCAGCGGATCCCGGTACAGCACGTCCAGAGCCACTGAACCGCCCGCCACGGCAAGGACGGAATCCGCGAAACTCGTCGGCACGACGGACGCCGCGCGTTCGTCGCCTACCGCCTCGCGCAGCGCGTCGAGGCAGTCCTCCCGGTGGATGACCCCGACCTCCGTCACGACCACCGTCTCCGGATTGAGCACGTCGAGCAGCAGTCGCGCCGCCCGTCCGACGGCACCGGCCCGCTCCACCAGCAGCCGTACGGCCGCACGGTCGCCCGCGGCCGCCGCCGTGACCACGTGCATGGGGTTCACCCCCTCGACGACCCCCGCCTCCCGTGCCCGCCGGCACAGCGTGCGCTCGCTCAACTCGGCCTGGAGGCAGCCGGACCGGCCGCAGTCGCACGGCTCCGTGCCGCCCGGCACCGGCAGATGGGAGATGGCGCCCGCCTGCGAGCGCGGTCCGTGGTGCACCTCGTCGTTGGTGGCGAACGCCGCGTCGACCACGTTGCCGACGAACAGATGCAGCACGCTCCCACTGCCCCGCGCCAGCCCGAACAGCCGCTCCCCGTTGACCAGCGCCCGCGCGTGCCCGTCCACATGGACCGGCAGCCCGGTGCGCTCGCCGAGCACCTCCCGCACCGGCACGTCACGCCAGCCCAGCAACGGGTGCTCCACGACGGTCCCGGACTCCCGGTCCACCCAGCCGCCGACGGCCACGCCGACGCCGAGGGGCCGGAAGTCGGGGGAACCCGCCAGCAGGGCTCCGAGCGCGTCGGCGGCCCGCGCCAGCACGGCCCCCGGATCGGTGCGCTCGTGCTTCAACTCGCGCCGGGCCAGCACCCGGCCGCGCAGATCGAGCAGCGCCACCGTGGTGTACGGCACGGCGACGTGCACCCCGCCGACCACGAGCCGTGAGTCGTCCAGGTCGACGGGGACGTGCGGGCGGCCCACCCCGTTCGACCTCCGGGGCGCGGCCGCCGCACGGATCAGGCCGCGCTCGGTGAACCGGGCGCAGTAGTCCGTCACCGACGCCGGCGACAGCCCGGTCAGCCGGGCGATGGTGCTGCGCGCCACCGGGCCGTGCTCCAGCACGGACCGCAGGACGACACTCGCGCTGGTCCGGCGCCGGTCCGGGTCGGCCGCGCGAGGTGTGCGGGGGGAGGAGTAGGAGGGGGAAGGGAGAGTGGGTGCCGCGGCACGGGGCATGGCGATCATCCTCGGGAACGGGTCCGACACTGCGCCGTCTCGTGAAGCGAGGCGCACCGGATCCGCTCCGTCCGCCTCGCTAACGCGGGCGACAGGCGGCCGTGCCGACTCGTCGCAGGTCGACGTGGCGACGCGACGAGAAGTTCCGGGCCTGGGCAACCATGTGCTCGAAGCTAGCAAAGCGGGCCACGGCTGCACAGACGGCGACCGACGGGCGAGACGGCGCGTGGAGAAGCGGCCGGCCCGTTTGGCGGGACCCTACAGGCGCCGGATACCGCGTCCTCGTAGGCCAGGCCACTTCACCTCAGTGACCCGTATCACGTCGTACTCGGTGTAACCCCCACTCTTTGTCCGGAGCCCACCAAGTCCCCGTTCCAGCCTTTGTCGAGCGCTGACGGTGATCGGCTCAAGGGCGCTGGGATAGCGTCACCGTGTCCCGAATCTGCCCGCACCCGCCGGAGTCCCCCATGAGCACCGCTGCCGTCACGACCTCCCGCCCCGGCGAGGTCCTCGCCGATCTGCTGCCCTCCTCCCGTGTCAGGGATGCCGCCCTCGTGATCGGCGGTGCCGCGCTCACCGGACTCGCCGCCCAGATCTCGGTGCCCGTGCCGGGCTCCCCGGTGCCGGTGACCGGCCAGACCTTCGCGGCGCTCCTCGTCGGCACGGCGCTCGGCGCCGGCCGCGGCTTCCTGTCCCTCGCGGTGTACGCGCTCGTCGGCATGGCCGGTGTGCCGTGGTTCGCCGGCGGCAGCTCCGGTGCCGGTGCCCCGTCCTTCGGCTACATCCTCGGCATGCTGCTGGCCTCCGCCGTCGTGGGTGCCCTGGCCCGGCGCGGCGCCGACCGTTCCGTGCTGCGCATGGCCGGCACGATGCTCCTCGGCGAGGCGATCATCTACGCGGTCGGCGTGCCCTACCTGGCCCTCGCCACCGGCATGTCGGCGAGCGCGGCCGTCGCGGCGGGCCTCACCCCCTTCCTGATCGGTGACGCCCTCAAGGCCGCCCTGGCGATGGGCGTGCTGCCCACCGCCTGGAAGCTCGTCAAGCGGTGACGTCCGGCCGGCTCCGGCCGGTGACGTCGTAGTTCCTGCGGAAGAGGTTTGCCGGGTCGTACTGAGACTTCAGCCCGGCGAGCCTCTCGTGCGTCGCGGGGTCGTACAGCCCTCGGGTGCGGTCACCCGCCCCGAACGCGAAGTTGAGCGCCCGCCCGGTCGTCCACGGAGCGAGGCGCTCGAACGCCGGGTCCAGCAGACCGCGGGCCTGCTGCCGCTCCGCCGTCGCCAGCAGCCGTACGAGGAAACGCCCGTCGCGGTGGGGCACGGAGTTCGGCGCGGTCCGGGCGAGCGCTCCGCCCAGGTGGTTGATCTGCACCACGCACATGGCCGACGCTCCCGGCCCGGTGCGGGCGAGGACGTCCGCGGCGGCGTCGACGTCGAGTTCCCGCAGCACCGCGCTGTCGCCGTAGTACGTGTGCGGGAAGTCCGGGTCGCTGTGGATGGTGTGGCTCTCGCCGTACGGCATCTCGCGCAGTGTGTCCGCCAGGGCCGGACCGGTCTCCCGCAGGGGGGCCACCAGACGCTCCCCCTGCGCGGCGGTGCCCGTGTACGCGATGCGCACGGAGACGACGTGACGGCCCCGCAGATGCGGGGGCAGCCCCGCCGCGTCCGGGTACGGGACCGCCACGAACGACGAGGTCAGCCCGTCCGGCACGGTGCGTGTCCAGCGCTCGTACGCGCGCAGCACCGTCACCGGGTCGACCACGGCCGCGTCGAAGGCGACCGACCCGCCGTACAGCCGGGCCACCGGCACCAGGCCGATCTCCAGCTCCGTGACCGCGCCGAAGTTGTGGCCGCCGCCGAGCAGCGCCCAGTACAGGTCGGGGTCCGCCTCCCGGGTCACCCGGCGCAGCCGGCCGTCGGCCGTGACCACCTGCAGCGACCGCACATGATCGGCCGCGTACCCGAACTCCCGTGCCAGGATGCCGAGTCCGCCGCTCAGGGTGTACGAGACGGCGCCCACGCCCGGTGCCGACCCGTTCAGCGGGGCCAGCCCGTGCGGTGCGGCGGCCCGGACGGCCTGGCCCCAGCGGACGCCCGCCCGGAGCCGGGCGGTGCGCGCCTCCGGATCGATGCGCAGCCCGTCCATCCGCCGTGTGGTGATCAGGACGCCGCCCACGGCCGCGCCCGGCAGCCCGTGCCCGGTGGCCTGCACACCGACCGGCAGTCCCCGGGCCGCCGCGTACCTCACCGCGGCGGCCACGTCGTCGGCCGACGCGGCGGCGAAGACGACGGCGGGGCGCTGCGTGAAACCGGTCTGGAAGCCGACGAGTTCGTCCTCGTAGCCCGGGTCGCCGGGGCGGAGGACGAGCCGGGCGCGGTCTGCGGTGGTACCGACGGTGTTCATGCGGCCCACCCTGGCGGCATTACCTGACATCTGCCGTCAGGCTTTCCCGGAGACGTGCGAGACGTGCGAGACGGGTCGGGGGCCGCGGGTCCCGGGGAGCACGGACGCGGGCCGGGTGCCGTGCCCGGCACCCGGCCCGCGTCGTCTCCCCCGCGTCCCGTCAGGACCGCTGCTGCCGCCTGCGCGGACGGTGGGCCCACCACAGTCCCGCCGCTCCCGCGGAGATCAGCGCGGCACCCGCCATGCCCAACGGCACGACCTCACTGCCCGGTCCCGTCTTCGGCAGCCGGTCGCCGCCGGGCGCCACCGGCTGGTTGTCGGTGCCGAGCAGCAGCGGAGTGGCGGGGGCGTTCGGCGACGGGTTCGTCGTCCCGAACGGCACGGGGCCCTGCTGCCAGTACGTCTTCTTCCCGTCGCTCGTCTGGACCGGAAGGCAGATCTTCCCGGTCTTGCTCGTGTCGAACGTCGCGTCCACGGCGTACGACTTCGACTTCCCGGCCGCGAGACTGCCGACCGAACAGACGAAACCGCTGTTCGAACCGTCGGGCAGATCCTTGTCGGCCATGGCGTCGCAGCCTTTGACGCCCTTGACCTCCAGGCCGTCGAATCCGACCACCAAAAGCCTGATCTCGCCGCTGTCCTTGGTCCCCTCATTCTTTACCGTGGCCGTGATCGCCGTCTTCTGCGTGCTGTTGTCGACCGAGATCTTCTCCGGCAGAAGCGTCGTCATCCTGACACCGGCCGGCGCCTCGTCAATTGCCTTTCCCCCCTTGCTGCTCCCCGGTCCCTGGTCGTCCGCGACGGCGGTGAAGGAAAGGATCATCACGGCCGAGAAAGATGCCGTGAGCAGCGATCCCGCGATGGTCGTCGTGCGACGAGAACTCATGTTCGTCCCCCTTGGCTGCGCCTGAATTCGCAGTACTTGAAGAGGTACCACAAGATTTCTCCGCACTATGCTGGTACGGCCTGAAGTGTGACCATTGTGTTTCTGTTGTGGCGGGCGGGTGTGACTGATGTTGAGGGGGTGCGGGGATTGTCGGCGAACATTCAGGGTGGTGTTCCGGGATTACTGGTGACGGGGCGTTATCGCCTGGTCGAAAGCATCGGACAGGGGGGAATGGGGCGGGTGTGGCGAGCCGCCGACGAAATGCTCGACCGGCAGGTCGCGGTGAAGGAAATGCGCATCGACGGACTCGATGCCGAGGACACCCGCACGCGCCGCGAACGCACACTGCGCGAAGCCAGGGCCACCGCCCGGATCGACCATCCCAACGTGGTGCGCATCTACGACGTGGTGGACGAGGGCGAGCGGCTGTGGATCGTCATGGAACTCGTCGCCGGGCGCTCCCTCGAACAGGTCGTGGTGCGGGACGGGCCGCTCGACGAGCGTGAGGCGGCCCGGATCGGGCTCGAACTCGTGGCGGCCCTGCGCCAGGTGCACGCCGGGGGAGTGCTGCACCGCGACATCAAACCGGGCAACGTGCTCGTCGAACATCAGGGGCACCGCCGCGTCGTCCTCACCGATTTCGGCATCGCCGCCCTTCAGGACGCGGAGGCGCTGACCATGGTCGGGATGCTGGTCGGTTCCCCCGACTACATGGCGCCCGAGCGCATCTCCGGCCGGCCCCAAGGACCGCCCTCCGACGTCTGGTCCCTGGGCGCGACACTGTGCGCGGCCCTCGGCGGACGCTCCCCCTTCTCCCGGTCCACCACCTTGGCCACTCTGCACGCCGTGTTGTACGAGGAGCCCGAACTCCCCTCGGTCGCGGACGGCTTGCGGGACGTGCTGGCCGCGCTCCTGGACAAGGAACCGGATGCCCGGCCCGGCCTGGAGGAACTGGAGGCGGCACTCGGACGCATCGTGCGGCCCGCGTACGACGTCGACCGCGACGCCGGGTTCGCGTCCGGTGAGGAACCCGTGCCCGGCGCGACGCCCGTGCCGGAGGCGGGATCCGGGCCCGACCGGACACCGGCAGCGGGGAGCGGACAGCGGCCCGGGGCGGGGCCCGTGTCCGCCACCGCGCGAGGACCCGAGTTCGAGACGGTGCCCGAGTACGACTTCGAGCCCGGGGCCGTGTCCGGGCCCGACCCGACGCTCGTGGCCGGACCCGACCCCTTCGGACCCGGACCCGACGCGGCTTCCGGGCCTGGACCCGGCGCGACTTCAGTGCCCGGGGCAAGTGCGGACTCCGGGCCCGAACCGGACGCGGCCCTGGTGATCGGGTCCGATCCCGAACCCGTGCCCGACGCGGTCCCCGTATCGGACACGGGCGCGTACATGGACGTGGACGCGAACACGGAGCCCGGGCCCGATCCGGCGCCCGAGTCCGGGCCTTCCGTGGGGCAGACGCAGCAGCCGTCCGCCGGTCCGGTCCCGGGGCCTGCTGCCGAGCCGCCCGTCGCCCGGGTCCCGGCGCCCGCCGCCGAGATGCCCGCCGGCCCCGCCCCGGCGCCGTCCGCCGAGGTGGCCGTCGAGCCGTCCGCCGAGCCGTCCGCCGAGTCCGGTCCGGAGCCCCTGCCCGATCCGGCCGTCCCGGCGGCCCCGGGGCCGCCGGAAGGCGAGTCGTCCTCCCCGCCCGAGCCGGGCCGCGACGCGCCGGAAGCCGCGCCCCCGACGCCCGGGCCGGTCCCGCCGACCCGTGAGGAACCGGCGCACGACACCCATGACATCCGCGGGACACGGCGGATCCCCCTGGAGAGGCCGACTCCCGCGCTGCTCGACGCCCAGTTGATACGTGCGGCACGACAGCACCCGTCGGACCTGCCCGAGGCCACTCCGCCGCCCGTGCACGACGCGGTCCCGGCGCGGCGCACCCCGACGCGCAGGAGCTCTCTCGACTTCACCAAGCCCCCCTCGGAGCGTCCGCCTGCCGAGGTTCCCGCCCCGGCCCCCGTTCCCGACCCCACGCCCGTGCCGGAGCCGCCGTCCCACTCCGAGGCCCGCAACGCGTCCACCGAAGTGCCCTCGGAGCTGCGTGCGGAGCCGGGCTCGCAGATCCCTTCCGTCGGTGTCCACGAGGCGTCGGCGCGGGCGGTGACGGAGGCCGCGCTGCCGACGGCGCCCTCACCGGGAGGCATGCCGCCGGGTGAATTCCCCGGCCCCGCTGTGCCGTCCGGCTCCGGCGCGGCCGGCGGTGCGCGCCGCGGCGGGCGGCGCGTCGGGCTGCTCGCCGCCGGCGGAGTGGCCGCCGCGGGGCTCGTCGTCTGGCTCGTCGTCGCCGCGTCGGGCGGACCGTCGGGCGACCGGACCGGGGCCTCAGGTTCCTCCGGCCCGGCCGTCACCGCCGGTGGCAACGGCGGAGCGTCGCCCCGTACGTCGTCCTCGCCCACCGTCGAGGGCACGTCCCGCCCGCCCAGCCTGCCTCCGGGAGCGCACCGGGAGGCGGGCGGCTACGCGTGGGCCACGCCCGAGGGCTGGCGGCGCGATGTGAAGACGGGGTCGGAGGTGCACTACACCTCGCCCGACGGCACCCAGGAACTGGCGGCCAAGTCCTCGCTGGCGAAGGGGGACCTGATGGACACCTGGCAGACCTCGGAGCGCAACGCCCGCGAGGGGCGGGACTACCGGAAGATCCGCCTGGAGGAGACGGTGTTCCAGGGCCGGCCCGCGGTCGTCTGGGAGTACACGTTCACCCTCAAGGGCGAGCACTGGCACGCGCGGCTGCTCGGTTTCGACGAGAGCGGGAAGTCGTACCAGATCAACACCTGGTACCAGCCGGGGATCGAGGCGCAGGCCCTCAGGACGTACGGCAAGGTCAAGGACAGCTTCACCGTGCTGTGAGGGCCGGATGCCGCGAACGCGCGGTGCCATGGACACCGGGTGCCGCGCCCGCGCGACGGCCGCGAGCACGCGATGCCTCGGCCACCGGGTACCGGGTGCCGGGAACACGAGAGGGGAGGGAGCCCCGAAGGACTCCCTCCCCTCGCCGCGGGGGACGGGGACGGGGTCAGCCGACGGACACCTTGTCCGCCTCGGCCTCGACGGCCGGTGCCGGGCGGTTGCCGCGGACCTTCTCCTTGACCACGGCGATCGCGATCACGACCGCCGCGACCAGCAGCGACAGCAGGACGGTCGTCCGGCCGCTGCTCTCGCCCTCGGTGTCGGTGAGCATGTAGCCGAGGACGAAGACGATCAGCGCGGCGGTCGCCCAGGTCAGGTACGGGTACAGCCACATCTTCACGACGAGCTTCTCGGGCGCCTCGCGCTGGATGATCTTCCGCATGCGCAGCTGCGAGAAGCAGATGACGAGCCAGACGAACAGGGCCACGGCGCCGGAGGAGTTCACCAGGAAGAGGAAGACCGAGTCCGGGAACTTGTAGTTGAAGAAGACGGCGACGAAGCCGAAGACGACGGAGACGACGATCGCGGCCGTCGGCACACCGCGCGAGGTGGTCTTCGCGAAGGTCTTGGGCGCGTCCCCGCGCTGGCCGAGCGAGAAGGCCATGCGGGAGGCCGTGTAGAGCCCGGAGTTGAGACAGGACAGCACCGAGGTCAGCACGATGAAGTTCATGATCTGACCGGCGTGCGCGATGCCGAGGGAGTCCAGGGCCGCGACGTAGGAGCCCTTCTCCTTGATGGCGGGGTCGTTCCAGGGCAGCAGGGAGACCACGATGAGGATCGAGCCGAGGTAGAAGACGCCGATACGCCAGATGATGCTGTTGGTCGACTTGGTGACGGCGCGCTGCGGGTCCTCGGACTCACCGGCGGCCAGCGTCGCGATCTCGCTGCCCATGAAGGAGAAGACGACGAGCAGCACACCGGTCAGGATCGTGCCCGGGCCGTTGGGCAGGAAGCCGCCGTGGTCGGTCAGGTTGCCGAACGAGGCCTTGTCGCTGTCGGCGCCCGGCAGGATTCCGAGGACGGCGAGCGCGCCGACGACGATGAATCCGCCGATCGCCACGACCTTGATCCCGGCGAACCAGAACTCGAACTCGCCGTAGGACCCCACGGACACCAGGTTGGTGGCGGTGAGGACGACCATCACGATGAGGGCCCAGCCCCACTGGGGCACCGCCGGGATCCAGCCTTCGAGGATCTTGGCGCCGGCGGTGGCCTCCACGGCCAGCACCACCACCCAGAAGAACCAGTACAGCCAGCCGATCGAGAAGCCGGCCCAGCGCCCGAGGGCGCGGTCGGCGTGTGCCGAGAAGGAGCCGGAGCTCGGGTTCGCGGCGGACATCTCTCCGAGCATCCGCATCACGAGCACGACGAGCGTGCCGACGAGGGCGTAGGACAGGAGGATGCCGGGTCCTGCGGTGGCGATGCCGGTGCTGGAGCCGACGAAGAGTCCGGCTCCGATGACACCGCCGATGGCGATCATCGAGAGGTGACGGTTCTTGAGACCGGCCTGGAGGCCGCCACCGGGTTCTCCGGGGCCTCCCGGGCCGTGTGCGGCCTTTGTGGGGGTCGGCTGCGAGGTCATGGAGGGGATTTCCTTTGCGCCGGGTGAGCGTTGCTCCGTACGAGCGGCGTACGGATCGGCTCAGTGAATCGGAGGCAAAGGGATTCGTGAACCTTTGAATCCAAATTGTTACTTGAGGTTTACTTGAGGATCTGTGGTCTTGCTCATATTTTTAGAGATCGACGGTGAGCGTTGCGAGTGCAAAACGACGGCCGGGTGAAGGGTGACACCCGGCTCTGCTGCCCCGGTGCGGCCGTGTCACACTCGGACCATGCGCGTGTATCTCGGCTCGGACCATGCCGGCTTCGAACTCAAGAACCACCTCGTCGAGTGGCTCAAGGCCGCCGGCCACGAGCCCGTGGACTGCGGGCCCCACATCTATGACGCCCAGGACGACTACCCGCCCTTCTGCCTCCGTGCCGCGGAGCGCACGGCCGCGGACTCCGAGGCTCTCGGCATCGTGATCGGCGGCTCCGGCAACGGCGAGCAGATCGCGGCGAACAAGGTCAAGGGCGTCCGTGCCGCCCTCGCGTGGAGCGAGGAGACCGCGTCCCTCGGCCGCCAGCACAACAACGCCAACGTCGTGGCCGTCGGCGCCCGCATGCACACGCAGGAGGAGGCGACGAAGTTCGTCGAGACCTTCCTCGGCACCCCCTTCTCCGGTGACGAGCGTCACATCCGTCGCATCGACATGCTGTCGGTCTACGAGACGACGGGCGACCTGCCCCCGATCCCGGCCCACCACCCGCAGCAGGACTGACGCGTGACGGGGGGCACCGCGCCCCCCGTCCGAGGTGACCTCACCGCCGACCGGTAGGGCGGCGGAGCGGGAGACGGGCTCCGGGGCGGAACCCCGGGCGGCAGGAAAGGACGCGGCCACCGTGCCAGAGGGGCACACCATCCACCGGCTGGCGCAGGACTACGCCGACCGTTTCGCCGGCACGCCCACCCGAGTGACCAGCCCGCAGGGCAAGTTCTCCGACGCCGCCGGACTGCTCACCGGAGCGGAACTCACCCGTACCGAGGCCCACGGCAAGCACCTGTTCCTCGGCTTCCGCGACACCGACTGGGTCCACATCCACCTCGGCCTCTTCGGCAAGGTCGGCTTCGGTGACGCGCCCGCGCCCCCGCCCACCGACACGGTCCGACTCCGCCTGGCCAACGAGACCGCGTACGTCGACCTGCGCGGCCCCACCACCTGCGCGCTGATCACCGACGCCGAGAAGCGGGCGATACACGACCGCCTGGGCCCGGACCCGCTGCGCCCGGACGCCGACCCGGCGGCCGCGTACCGCCGGATCTCCCGCAGCCGTACGACGGTCGCCGCGCTGCTCATGGACCAGAAGGTCGTCGCGGGCGTGGGCAACGTCTACCGCGCGGAGGTCCTCTTCCGGCACGGCATCGACCCCTACCGCGCGGGCAAGGACCTCACCGGCGCGGAGTGGGACACGATCTGGGCCGACCTCGTGGGTCTGATGCGCGAGGGCGTCCGCGACAACCGCATCGACACGGTCCGCCCGGAGCACACTCCCGAGGCGATGGGCCGCCCGCCGCGCGTCGACGACCACGGCGGCGAGGTCTACGTGTACCGCAGGGCGAACCTGCCCTGCCACATCTGCGGCGGCGAGATCCGCACCGCCGGTCTGGCCGCCCGCAATCTGTTCTGGTGCCCCACCTGCCAGACCCGCTGACGGCACGACCGCGCGCCGGACCGGGTGGGCACCGCACCCGCCGGGTGCGCGCCTGGGCCCTGTCCGACCGTTCCCGCCTGCTCCCGCCTGCCCGGCGATGCCACGCACGCTCGCCGCACCGGGCACAGCCCCGAGTGCATCCCGTACGAGGGGCCGCGTCCGGCACGCTGGGCGCACGCACCTGACGCCGCCGAGCCGCCCTTCGGGCGACACCGCGAATCGGCAGACAGGCCCTAGAACCCGTGCGGCAGCCAGGGCGCGACCGCCGAGGAGAACCCGACGGACGCCTCCGCCAGGGCGCCCTGGCGCAGCTCCCTCACCCGGCCGGCCGCCCCGAGCGAGACCAAGGACACCCCGCCTAGATAGGCCGCCCCCAACTCCCGGACGGACAGGGCGAGATCAGCGGTGTCCTCGGTGCGTACACAGGACGCGCCCTTCGCGTCGCCCGTGAGCCTCCAACGCCCCTCGTTCCAGGGGCAGAACGCGTCCTCGACCTCGAACACCACGTCCACCGGCGCCTGATATGTCCGTACCTCCAGCGCGGCGCCGACGTCGACGAGCCGCACATGCAGCGAGTCCTTCACCCGCAGGCCGCAGCGCCGGATGTCGGACACCATGTGCTGCCACTCCTCGTCGACGGGACGGCCCCGGGTGTGCAGCCCGGTCGTCAGGTCGATGCCGAAGAGGAACCGCCACAGCGCGGCACGGGCCGCCGGATCGAGTCCCTCGACGTCCTGCGCCAGCACCGTGCCGTCGTGGCCGGACGGTCCCCAGGCCGGCTTGACCCGGAAGCGCGTGTAGCCGACGACCTCGCCGTCCCGCTCGGCGACCACGCACTGCAGGGGCGAGGCCCCGTCGCGGTCGTTCTCGGGGTCGAGCAGTCCGAGCCGCTCCCAGCCGGGCTGGCGGGCCAGCATGCCCGGACGGGTCGGCACGAGCCGCGCGTACACCGCCTCGCAGGCGTCCAGGACGTCGGCGGGCGCCTCGTAGCGCAGTCGTACGTCGTCGGTGCCGGGCGGCACGGACAGCCGTACCCGGCCGGTGTCGATCTCGGCGCGGATCTGGAAGGTGCCGATCCCGTAGCCGAACCGGCCGTAGATGTCCGGCTCCGACGCGGTCAGGACGGCGAGCGGCTCACCCCCGGCGTGGAGGTCGTCGAGCTGGCGCCGCATCATCGACGTCAGTACCCCGCGCCGCCGGTGCGTGGCCGCGACGCTGACCATCGTGATGCCCGCCGCCGGCACGGAGGCGCCGCCGGGGACCGTCATCCGGAAGGAGAAGGCGCCCGCGGTGCCCACGCACCGCTCGCCCTCCCACACCCCCAGCGAGCGGTCGCACTCCGTCAGCGCGTCCCACAGCTCGCGCTCCTCCGTGGCCTCCTGCACGCCGCTGAACGCGCGGATGAGGGTCTCGTACCACGTGTTCCACTCGCTCTTCCGCAGCACCCGCACGTCAGTCGTCATGGCCCATGAGTACCAGGGCAATGCGGTACGAGCGAGGGAATTTCGGCCGAAGCGGGGGCCGCTCCCGGTGATGTTCTCTGTGAAGTTCAGCGCTCGGACGGGGGACAAGTGGGACCTCCCGTGCCAAGCACCTGGTCCGATGGATAGGGTCCCGAACTAATGGCAGCAGGACGAGAGCGGCGCGCGGAAGCCGATACGTTCACGGCCCGGTTGAAGAAGCAGTGGCACCGGGCCCGCACAGGGCTGCGCAGATCCGCGGTCGACTACTTCCGCGGGGACGGCTCGGACTGGATCGCGCTGGCCGGCCTGCTGCTCACGGTCCCCGTGATCGCCTCCACGACGCTGGTGAACTCGGTGTGGTGCTCGCCCGCCGCGCTGGTCCTGCCGATCGTGGCCGGCGGACTGCTGCTGCGCCCGGCCAGCCTCCTCGGCCTGTACGCGGCCGCCGCCACCGCGCTGATAGTGGAGTCCGTGCAACTGGGCCCGTACACCGAGGGCCCGTCCCGGGTGACACCGGGCGTGGTCCTCGTGGTCGCCGCCTGCGGCTTCTTCGGTCTGCTGATCGCCCAGTTCCGCAGCCGGGTGGGCGTCCCCTGGCGGCGCGGCGGCACGATGCTCTTCGACCTGCGCGAGCGCATCAGAGTGCAGAGCAAGCTGCCGAAACTTCCGCTGGGCTGGCACCGCGAGATGGCACTGCGTCCGGCCGGCGGACAGTCGTTCTCCGGGGACTTCGTGGTCGCGGCCCGGACGAACGGGGGCCGCACCCTGGAGGTCGTCCTCACCGACGTCTCCGGCAAGGGCATGGACGCGGGTTCCCGCGCGCTGCTGCTGTCCGGAGCCTTCGGCGGCCTCCTCGGTTCGCTCCCGCCGCACGCCTTCCTTCCCGCGGCCAACGGCTATCTCCTGCGCCAGGACTGGGACGAGGGCTTCGCGACCTCGATCCACCTGGTCCTCGACCTCGACTCCGGCGACTACGAACTCTTCTCCGCCGGACATCCGCCGGGCCTGCAACTCAGCGCGGGCAGCGGCCGGTGGGAGGAGAAGGCCGCCGAAGGGCCCCTGCTGGGCGTGTACGACGGCGCCCAGTTCGACCCGGTGAAGGGCTCGCTGCGCCCCGGCGACGTGCTGATGCTGTTCACCGACGGCCTGGTGGAGACCTCCGACCGGGACATCGTCGAGGGCATCGACCGGCTGACCGGTGAGGCCGACCGCTATGTGGCGGGCGGCTTCCACGGCGCGGCCTGGCACCTCATCGAGGCGGTGGCCAGGGATGTCAACGACGACCGTGCCCTCCTCCTGATCTGCCGCGAGGGCCCGGCACCGGCGCGGGCCTGACCCGCCCCGCGAGCCCACTCCGCTGCGGGTCCGATCACCGTGCGGGCCCCGCGTCCGTGTCTGACCCGCGGTGCGGGCCCCGCATCCGTGCCTGACCCGCGGCGGGAGCCACGCGCCGGTGCGGGCCCGGCCTCCCGCCCTCGCGGGTTCTTCGTCCGCACGGGTCCCGAGCGGACCGGTGCGGGGCGACACTGGTGCCGTGACCCACACTCTCCTGACCCTGGCCGAAGTCGAGGCCCTCGCCCGTGAGGCGCACGCCGGCCAGACCGACAAGGCCGGCCGGCCCTACAGCGAGCACCTCCGGGCCGTGGCGGAGGGCGTCCGTGAACGCGGCGGCGACGACGAGCAGGTGGCCGCGGCCTGGCTGCACGACGCGCTCGAGGACGACGCGCTCTCCGAGGACTGGCTGCGCGAGGCCGCCCTGAGCCCGCGCACCAAGGACATCGTGCTGGCGGTGACGAAGCGGGAGGGGGAGGCGCCGGAGTCGTACGCGCGGCGCATCCGCACGACGCCGGGCGCCCTCCTGGTGAAGGCCTCGGACCTGGCGCACAACGCGGACCCGGTGCGGCTCGCCGTCCTCGACGAGCACACCCGGGCCCGGCTGACCAAGAAGTACGCGGCGATGCGCGCCCTCCTGGGGCTCCCGCCCGGCTAGGACGTGACGGGGGCCGAACAGCGAAATGCGGGCCCGGAGTTCTCCTCCCGGACCCGCACTCCCGCCCGTCAGGGGGCCGTACGACCTGCCGATGTGTGCCGCACGACTCGCCGAGGTGTGCCGTACGACGCCGCCTACGCCCTGGCCTTCTCCCGCTCCCGGGCCAGCTCCTTGGCGTCCCGCTTGAAGGCCCACTCCATCTTCGGCTCCATCGCGAAGCGGAACATCCGCTGGAAGGGCCGGGTGCACAGCACGGTGACCGCCGCGGCCGCGACGAGCGTCACGGCGATCTCGCCGAGCGGCTTGTGCAGCCAGGAGGGTTCGTACCAGCCCCAGTAGTCGGCGGCCTTGACCAGGAATCCGTGCAGCAGGTAGCCGTACAGCGTGCCCGCGCCCAGGGCCGTGAACCAGAAGGTGCGACGCGGCACCCAGGCGAAGAAGCAGGCGGTCAGCAGCAGCGAGCAGCCGAAGAGCGCGAAGGTCATGACCGCGCCGGACCACCACGGGGCGCCGAGGTTCTGCGCCGCGTCACGGTGGTAGAACCACGCCGTGTTCATCCGGGGCACCGCCCACCAGCCGACGACGAGCGCGGCGGCGAAGACCGGAACCGAAAGGATCCGCACCTCGCGCCGGCGCACCAGCTGGAAGTGCTCGGGCTTCATGACCAGACCCAGCACGAAGAACGGCAGGAACTGCAGGACGCGCTGGAGGTCCAGGTCGTCGCCGATGTCGGGCGACACCGAGGCCAGCACCGCGATCGTCAGCGCGAGCGGCAGCGGCCAGCGGACCAGCCTCCACACGGGGGTGGTCAGCCGCCAGACGAAGAGCGCGACCAGGAACCAGGTGAGGTACCAGGGGTCGAGCAGGGTGATCGACTGGCCGGGGTCCGGAGCGGCGTAGCGCTGGAAGAGGGAGTACGCCGTCTCGAAGAGGACGTACGGCACGAGCACGCCCGTCACCAGGCGCTTCAGCCGGTCGGGCCGCATGTCGAAACTGCGGGAGAAGTAGCCCGAGATGATGATGAAGGCCGGCATGTGGAAGGTGTACACGACCGTGTACACGGCTTCGATGATGCGGCTCTGGTCCTTCAGCGGCTCCCATGCGTGGCCCATGGCCACGAGCACGATCGCCAGGTACTTGGCGTTGTCGAAGAACGCGTCGCGCTGCTTGGCGGGCTTGGTGCCCGCCGGGGCGGCGTCACCGGCCGCTCTCGGGGTCTGCGGGGAGCGCGGGCTCGGCACTCCGTCCGCCGGCTCCTGTGCGGGGGGGAGTGGCGCTCTGAGGTGGCCGTTCGGTCGGAGCGAGTTCGTCACAGGCCCTCCCACCAAGCACTCGTGGAGAAGATCCTGGACCTCGCTGCGCATGCGGGGGACGTGGCGGCGTGGAACATCTGAGGCACCCTAGCGTTGTCTGTGCGAGTTAGTAAAACTCTCGACGTCATTCCTGCTTATCGCCTGCGAGTACCCCGTATTTGAAGATGTGTGCCTGCCTCTTCGCAAGTGGTTCCACATACCGATTCGCTTACCGGATGGGGGTGTTCTGTCCTCTTTCATCCTGACTAAATGGTGCATAACGTTCGCGGGCGACTCTGGCGATATGTCCGATTGATTGGCCTTTCGGGCTGGCTTGAGCGGGCCTCGGTGTGCCCGTGGCAACAATTCGAATTACCTGCGAACAGGATGTGTGGACACGGCAACGGTTCCTCTGAATTACATCCGTCGTACTCGTGCGGGGGGAGTCTCGAATTGCCGTACGGGGCCACTCCGTTCACGCACCCCGAGGCGTTGCGCCTGTGCAGGTCGGGCACGTCCGCGGCCGACGATGCGTCACCGGCCGCATACGCAGGCCGGGTTGGTGGCACGATGGTTTCTGGCGGGGGTGTGCGGGGCTTGCACCTCCGGGCCGGGAGAGCGGACCGACCGTAGGGTGTGATCAGTTGTGGCCATTTCGCTGTCAGTGGTGCTGCTGTTGGCGATCATCCTCGTGGTGCTGATCCGAGGAGGATCGATCAAGGCGGGACCTGCCATAGTCGCGGTGCTCTTCGGCTTCTTCCTCGCGTCCACCGGCATGGCTCCGTCCATCAACCGATTCCTCAACTCATTGGCGGAGACCATCAACTCGATCAGCTTCTGAGCGGAACCGGACGGATACGCTCGCCCTCGGAGCACCGGCGGAAGCCGGGTGACGGGGAAGCGGGGGGGCGTACGAGGATGGCGCTGCGTGCATCGGACCCGCCGGAGGTGGGCGGGTACCGCATCGAGGACCGCCTCGGATCGGGCGGCATGGGCGTCGTCTACCTCGCCCGCTCCGCTTCCGGCCGCCGCCTCGCGATCAAGGTCGTGCACGGCCAGTACGCCGACGACGACGAGTTCCGCATCCGCTTCAGCCGCGAGGTGGCCGCGGCCCGTCAGGTGAGCGGAGCCTTCACGGCCCCCGTCGTGGACGCGGACGCCGACGCGCCGCGCCCCTGGATGGCCACGCTCTACATACCGGGCGAGAACCTCGGAACCCGCGTGCGCGACCACGGCCCGCTGCCGCCGGACCGGCTGCGCGAGCTCGCCGCGGGCCTCGCCGAGGCGCTGCGCGACATCCACCGCGCCGGGGTCGTCCACCGCGACCTGAAACCGGCCAACGTGATGCTCGCCGACGACGGGCCCCGCGTCATCGACTTCGGGATCTCGCGCGCGGCCGAGTTCGGCGGCGCCGACGCGCTCACCCAGACCGGGCGCGTCATGGGCACCCCGCCCTTCATGTCCCCGGAGCAGTTCTCGACCCCGCACGACGTCGGCCCGGCCGCCGACATCTTCTCCCTCGGCGCCGTCGTCGCCTACGCCGCCACCGGGCGCGGCCCCTTCGACAGCCCCAGCCCCTACGAGACGGCCACCCGTGTCGTCGAGGGCGCCCCCGAACTCGACGGCCTGTCCGCCGGGCTGCGCCCCTTCGTCGAGCTGTGTCTGCAGAAGCACCCCAAGTCCCGGCCGAACCCCGACGAACTCCTCACGCTCCTGCGCGACGGCACCCGCCCGAACCCGCACCCCGGCCCGAACCCGCTCCCCGACCCGGACCGGCCCCCGGACCAGCCCCCGGGCCCGCCCACCGGACCCGGCCGCCCCCGGCGCCGCCTCCTCGTCGCCGCCTGCGCGGGCGCCCTGCTGCTCGCCGTCGCCGCCTCGACCGCGGTCGTGCGGTACAGCGGCGCCGACCCCGTCCACAGCGACCTGCCGCCCGGCTGGCGCCCGTGGCACGCCGCCGCGGAGCCCGCCTACCCCGCCGACCGGGCCGGCGGGCCGTTCAGCAGCTGCGGTGCCGCCGGCAGGTCCCTGGTCTGCGCGGGGGACGACGTCAGGGCGGCCCGCTTCTCCCTCGCCACGGGGCGGCACGCGTGGACCCGGCCCGTCGACTCCACCCCCGACGACTTCGGCAGCGACGAGGGCTCCGTCCTCGGCACCCGCGCCGGCCACGTCTACGTCTACGCCAACGACGAGACGGAGTCCGCCGGAGGCCGGGGGACCGGCACGAGCCATGCCCACTACTCGGTCCAGTCGGTGGACGCCGCCACCGGGCGGGTGATCTGGCGGACACGCACCGCCGACGGCGACAGCGCCCTGGCCCCCGACCTCCAGGACGGCGGCGCCGCCGCGGTCCCCGAGGGCGTCGTCACCGTCTTCGGCGACGACGCCCGCGCCTACGCCCTCCTCGACGCGGACGACGGCCGGATCCGCTGGACGCGGCCCATGCCCGAGGGCACGGCCTGCGTCGTCGTGGCCGTCGCGCACCTCCCCTACCTGGTGTGCCGGCCCGACGACGCCGAGACCACCAGCGTGTCCGCCCTCGACACCGCCACCGGAAAGCCCCGCTGGACGGTCGTCGCCAAGGGCTCCCTGGACCTCCTCGGCCAGGAACACGGCCGCCTGGTCCTCGCCGAGACGGCCCCGGCGACCGCCCACCGCGCGCTCACCACCGTGGACGCCACCACCCACCGGCTGCTCAGAGTCCCGCTCGCGCGCCCGCAGCCCGCCGGAGCGGCCGTCCACCTGGCACGCGGCACCCTCTACTTCACCCTCGGCAACGGCAGCGTCCGAGCCGTCTCCCCGGGCACCGGCCGCCAGGTCTGGGAGAGCAACTCGTCGGTGGAGTTCCCGGGCCCGCCGCTCGCCTCCGCCACCCATGTCTACCTGGCCTCGCCGAACGGCCGCCTCGCCGCCCTGGACCGCCGCACCGGCCGAGTCGACGCCACCCGCCCCGGCCGCAACGACGCCGTCCCGACCGGCATGGCCGACTCCGGCGCCCCGCTCCTCCTGGTCGGCGACGCCCTGTACGTCCCGTACGGAAACCGCTGCGTGTACTCCGTCGACGTACGCCGCCTCTGAACACCGGCCTCGAACGGCCGAGCCGAACCCCGGACGCCGTGGCCGAACGCCGTCCACGGACACCGCGTCCGGCGGTCGCGACGGCGGGAGCACTCCCGGAAACGACTCAGGGCCAGGCGGAGGAGTGGTCCTCGGCCTGGCCCTGAGCCATGTGGAGCGGGCGACGGGAATCGAACCCGCGTAGCTAGTTCGGAAGATCGCGTATGCGGATGGCGGCTGACCTAGCAGCTCGCTGACCTGGGTCGGAGCGCGATCGGCGCCGCTGTTCCCCGTTGCGTCCCGCCGGACCGGGCACGCAACGGGCATGGTCCCGGCCGACCGAACGGGCAGGCGGAGGCACTCCGGTTCACCAGAGCAAGGACTTGAAGTAACGGAGGACAAAGGCCAGCAGCGCCAGGAGAAGTACCCCTGCGATCACGGCCATGGCGGCGGCAACCTGTGTGGCCTCGGACCATCTGCCGTTGTGCTTGGTCATCGGTACCCCCATCCGTTCTGACACGAGAGTGCCACGGCCACGGGACCGTGCCATGGTCGGAGCGCACGTGGCCCGGCGTCCTGGGCAGAGGCGGTTGGAGGTCGAGGCAGGCCCGATTAGCAGCCCGAGGCGTGCCGACCCTAGAACGGCGGCCCGAAAGAGGTGGCGGGGAGATCCGAAGTCAGCCGCAGAGCCTTCCGTACGTCTCGCTGGTATTTGTGTGAAGGGTGGTTCCAGGCGTTGTCAGAACAGGCCCAGTAACTGTTGTCCGAACGTGCCGCCACGGCCTTGCGCCACAGCTCGGCGCTCTTTCGAAGTTCCCCGACATAGGCGGTGACCTTGGGCCTGGCGCCGGCAGACCAGGTGGCGGCTTTGAGGCCGTCTGCTTCATGGTCCAGCGCGGCCGCCATCTTCGCAGACCAGGCACGATCGGCGGTCACGCTGCCCAGGTGCGGATAGGTCTTGAAGACGCGCGCGGAGGCCAGCTCCAGCTTGAGGAAGGCAAGCTGGTCTGCTGTCAGGCCGGTCTCCTGGACACGTACGCTGCCTGTGGTCTGACCGTCCGTGTCGGCCGTAAAGCAGGTGGCCGTCCTGTCACCCGACTGCTGGATCTCACGGGTCGGGTAGTAGTAGTTGACGCCCGTCGTGTGGGGGAGGGACCAGTCGTCCATGACGTACTCGGTCAGCCGACCCCTGCACTGGTGGTACGACTGTTTTGCGAGGACGTCGTCGGCGCCGGTGGACCCGGTGAGTGCGAGCGTGGCGAACACTTCGCCGTCGTGAGGCCGGGAGCACGGCACGGGTGCCGCGGAGTAGACCTCTCCGTGCTGCGAGCTGGTGAAGCAGTCGCCCACCGCGAGACTTATGGCCGACCGGTCGCCTGCGCCGGACATCCGCTTGTCCGGATTTTCGTCGACGTTACCGGAGATTCTTCCGATGATCAGACTCATCGCCAGTGCGACCCCACCGAGCACTATCACCCCCGAGATCGCCAGACGGCGACCCTTTTGGTTGCGCTTGGCGCCGGGCTCAGACGGCGTGGGCAGCGATATGGCGGACATGGATCTCCGGCCGACCTCGGCAGACACGTATGCGGAGCCGGATCTTCGCACACGACCAGTCGTCTCTGTCACCCCCGTGCACCTTGCGCGAGTTGAGCACCTTCCTGAGCCCCCTGCTGCGCGCGATCATGGCTACGGCCGTGGCCGATCAGATGATCAAGCGCAAATCGCCGACGCGGTGAGCGGTCTGGTGAAGAAGGGCCGGAAAGGCGCCGGAAAGCCGAAGAAGAAAGATCGAAAGCCCAAGGGGCACGCGGGGGACACGGCGGACTGAACGGGGTCTCCGGAAACGACAAGGGCCAGGCAGAGGATCGAATCTCTGACCTGGCCCTACGTCATGTGGAGCGGGCGACGGGAATCGAACCCGCGTAGCTAGTTCGGAAGATCGCGTATGCGGATGGCGGCTCACCTGAGGGAACGTTGACCTGCGCGTTCCACGCGGGTTTGCCGTCGTTCCCCCTTGTTCCCCGCTGGACGCTGTCCGATCGGGCGCCTGAAGGACACGGGCTCTGAGGCCCTCCGGGGCCCCTTGGGTCCGCTTCAGCCGGGCGCGCACATCATGCTGTGTGCCGGCACGACGGGTTCACTCGGCAGCGGATCGACTCCACGGACCCGTACAGCCACGACATCGGTGGTGATGGATCGGCCGGGGAGCTTCGTCAAACGCCAGCGGAAGGGCTCTGGGACGTCTTTGGCGGGCAACTCCACCATGGCGAGGCTCACCCACCGGTCGTAGTTGGTCGGGTAGACCCGAACCGGGGCGCCGCACTTGGGGCAAGTCGGCGGCTCGATCCATGACACGTCGTCGGGGTCAGGCTCGGGCTTTGGCGCGGCTGCGGCCCCATCGAGTTCGGCCATCTCGTTTGCGAGGATGTTCCAGCACGACTCGCAGAGTCTCGCCATGAGATCGATTCGGCCTCGGTCGCGCACGGTTGAGCGTGCCTCGCCGCACTGATGGCATAACCGCTCTTGATCCCTCAATGCCCCCATGTGTTCGAGTGTGCGTCAATCTGACCGGATCGCAGTAGGTAGCGATGTGGCCTCGTTCAGTGATCGCGCCTCGTCGGGGCCGGTGGCTGGGCGCATCGAGCAGCGTCGAGTGCGGTAGTCGAAGTTCCGACATCGCACGTTCGTGATCTGCGGCTCCGCCATCGGTCAACTCCCTGACCAGCGGCGGAGCGTGCCGACATTTGTCGGCCTTGGTTGTCGTTGAGCACCCCCGGACGGCCCGGAGGCGGCCCGAGCGGGGTGCTGCGGCATGCCCCTCGATGCGCACTATGGGCGTGAGGGGCACTGAGGTCTGCCGAGCACGTCAGTTGATCGTTTGAGGCCGGCGAGCTCGGACTGCGTACCTGCGGCCGGCTCAGCTTGCGGCACGCTGATCTGGCACGCGACGCACAGTTTGTGTCGGCCCTCGGCGGTGACCACCGTTCCCCAGCCGCGGCACGCCTCACAGTCCCGGGCGACCATCAGGTTGGCACGGGGCGCAGGTTGGTAAGCACTGTCGGCTCTACGGGCCATGATCGATCTCTTCTCAGTGATCCATAGGGCGACGACGCGCCCCTTACGTGATTTACATAGGTTTACGCCGATTCTGGGTAAGTCGGATGCAGCCGTCGCGCGAAGGTTCGGTGTAGCGACTTTGGCCGGGAGCTGCTTCGGCGCGAGTGATCATGGCCCCGTAAGCTTCCGGCGCGTCGGGCAGTCTGTGGACCTGGAGGACAAAGCCTGCCTGACCTGCACTGTTGGGGATCATCGTCCAAGAAGGGCCGGAAGAGCCCAGGGAAGCCGAAGAAGAAGGATCGAAAGCCCAAGGGGCACGCGGGGGACACGGCGGACTGAACGGGGCCTCCGGAAACGACTAGGGCCAGGCAGAGGATCGAATCTCTGACCTGGCCCTACGTCATGTGGAGCGGGCGACGGGAATCGAACCCGCGTAGCTAGTTTGGAAGACTAGGGCTCTACCATTGAGCTACGCCCGCACAAGCGGCGCCGCAGGTCAGTGACCGCGGCACAGGAGGCATCGTAGCGGGTCGAACCCCTCCGCCGCACACCCCGTTTCCGCGTCGCCCGCACGCCTGGGAAATGCGGCAGCCGCACTGCCTGCGGGCATGTACCCTACGTGTCGCACCGACGGGGTGTGGCGCAGCTTGGTAGCGCGTCCGCTTTGGGAGCGGAAGGCCGTGGGTTCAAATCCCGCCACCCCGACCACGAGCCGGAACCCTGCGGGGCTCCGACCCTCCGAAGATCACCTTTTGGGGCGTGTACCGCCTGCGGTTACTATGCAAGCTGCGCGCCCGTGTGTCTGCACTCTCACGTCTCTCAAGGGCCGCGAATCCGCTGAAGGCCCTGCCGGATCCGGCAGGAGCACGCAGCAGAACCCCCAAGAAGTCAGCCACAAGGAGACCGAACCGTGAAGAGCGCCGTGGAGAACCTGAACCCGACCCGGGTTCGGCTCACTGTCGAGGTGCCCTTCGAGGAGCTCAAGGACAGCCTCGACGCGGCGTACAAGAAGATCAACCAGCAGGTCACGGTGAAGGGCTTCCGGAAGGGCAAGATCCCGGCGCGCGTCATCGACCAGCGGTTCGGTCGGGGCGCCGTGCTCGAGGAGGCCGTCAACGACGCGCTCCCGAAGTTCTACACCGAAGCGGTCAACGAGGCTGAGCTGAACGTCCTCGGCCAGCCCGAGGTCGACATCACGGAGCTGAAGGACGGCGAGACGCTGAACTTCACCGCCGAGGTCGACGTCCGCCCCGCCATCGAGATCCCGGACTACTCCGGCATCGAGGTCGAGGTCGACGCCGTCGAGGTCACCGACGAGGACATCGACAAGGCCGTCTCCGACCTGCGCGAGCGCTTCGCGTCGACCTCCCCGGTCGAGCGCGCCGCCGAGGACGGCGACGTCGTCACCATCGACCTGGAGGCCAAGGTCGACGGCGAGGTGCTGGAGGACGGCATCGCCAGCGGTGTCTCCTACACCATCGGTTCCGGCGAGCTGCTCGACGGCATCGACGACGCCGTGAAGGGCCTGGAGGCCGGTGGCGAGGCCACCTTCGCCTCCGACCTCAAGGGCGGCTCCGCCGCCGGCAAGGAGGCCGAGGTCACCGTCAAGGTCACCCAGGTGGCCGCGCGTGAACTCCCTGAGCTCGACGACGACTTCGCCCAGCTCGCCTCCGAGTTCGACACCCTCGACGAGCTCAAGGCGGACAGCCGCAAGCGCCTCGAGAACATGAAGCAGTACGACCAGGCCACGCAGGCCCAGGAGCGCGTCCTGGAGAAGCTGCTCGAGCTGGTCGAGGTGCCCGTCCCCGAGAAGCTGCTCGAGGACGAGATCAACACCCGCAAGCACAACCTGGAGCACCACCAGCTCGGCCAGATGGGCCTCGACCTCGGGAAGTACCTGGAGATCCAGGGCAAGACCGAGGAAGAGTTCGACGCCGAGACCAAGGAAGCGGCGATCAAGGGCATCAAGACGCAGTTCGTCCTTGACGAGCTCGTCAACAAGGAGAAGCTGAACGTCAACCAGGAGGAGCTCACCGAGCACCTCATGCGGCGCGCGGCCTCCTCCGGCATGTCCCCCGACCAGTTCGCCCAGGCCGTCGTCGAGGGCGGCCAGGTGCCGATGCTCGTCGGCGAGGTCGCCCGCGGAAAGGCCCTCGCGGTCGTCGTCGAGGCCGCCACGGTCAAGGACACCAACGGCGAGATCGTCGACCTGGACGACGAGGAGGACGAGACGGCCGAGACCGTCGAGGCCGCCGAGGCCGCGGACGCCGAGGCCGCGGACGCCGAGGACAAGCCCGAGGCCTGATCGTCTCGCGTGTGAAGCACAGACCGATGGGCCCCGGGAACAGCTGTCCCCAGGGCCCATCGGCCTACCCGGGGGCGCGGGGAACGGTGCGCGCGACCCCCGCCTCGCCGCAGCGGCGTGCCGCCCCTCCCGGCCCCCCGGCGGGTGCGGCCTTTCGGGGGGTGCGCGCCGCCGGCCCGCCCCCCGGGGAACGGGACCGAAACCCTGGTGGAGCCGACGGAGCGCATGCGCTCACAGCGAACAGTTCCCTCTGCGGGATTCCCCGGGGGGAGCAGCGCGTTAGGGTCCATGAATACGAGGGCAGGGGAGTCCCCGGACGCCGCCGGGAGGCGGTGCGGAACCCGGGGTCCCAGGCCCCTGCAGAAGACGTGAGACGGCCCGGCGCCGTCGTAAGACGAGCAGGTGGATACGTGACGAATCTGATGCCCTCCGCCGCCGGTGAGCCCAACTTCGGTGGTGGCCTCGGCGACCAGGTCTACAACCGGCTGCTCAACGAGCGGATCATCTTCCTCGGCCAGCCGGTGGACGACGACATCGCCAACAAGATCACCGCGCAGCTGCTGCTCCTTGCCTCCGACCCGGACAAGGACATCTACCTCTACATCAACAGCCCCGGCGGATCGATCACGGCCGGCATGGCGATCTACGACACCATGCAGTACATCAAGAACGACGTGGTGACGATCGCCATGGGCATGGCGGCCTCGATGGGCCAGTTCCTGCTCAGTGCCGGTACCCCCGGAAAGCGCTTCGCCCTGCCGAACGCCGAGATCCTGATCCACCAGCCCTCCGCTGGCCTCGCCGGCTCCGCGTCGGACATCAAGATCCACGCCGAGCGGCTGCTGCACACCAAGAAGCGGATGGCGGAGCTGACCTCCTTCCACACCGGCCAGACGGTCGAGCAGATCACTCGTGACTCGGACCGCGACCGCTGGTTCGACCCGATCGAGGCCAAGGAGTACGGCCTCATCGACGACATCATGCCCACCGCTGCCGGTATGCCGGGCGGCGGCGGCACCGGGGCGGCGTAACCGGCGTACGCGGCGCACTGTGGCGCGAGCCGGAGTGCATCCGACGTACACGCGCCCCTCAAGCCCCTCAGCCGACCGCCTCAGCCCTTTTCAGGCTCTTCAGGAGACACAGTGAACGACTTCCCCGGCAGCGGCCTCTACGCCCGCACGCAGGCCGAGTACACCGGCCCTCGCGCGGAGTCCCGCTACGTCATCCCGCGCTTCGTCGAGCGCACCTCGCAGGGCGTTCGTGAGTACGACCCGTACGCGAAGCTCTTCGAGGAGCGCGTGATCTTCCTCGGCGTGCAGATCGACGACGCCTCCGCCAACGACGTCATGGCACAGCTGCTGTGCCTGGAGTCGATGGACCCCGACCGTGACATCTCGGTCTACATCAACAGCCCCGGCGGCTCCTTCACGGCGCTCACGGCCATCTACGACACGATGCAGTTCGTGAAGCCGGACATCCAGACGGTCTGCATGGGCCAGGCCGCCTCGGCCGCGGCGATCCTGCTGGCCGCCGGCACCCCGGGCAAGCGCATGGCGCTGCCGAACGCCCGTGTGCTGATCCACCAGCCCTACAGCGAGACCGGCCGCGGCCAGGTCTCGGACCTCGAGATCGCCGCGAACGAGATCCTCCGGATGCGTTCGCAGCTGGAAGAGATGCTGGCCAAGCACTCGACCACGCCGATCGAGAAGATCCGCGAGGACATCGAGCGCGACAAGATCCTCACCGCTGAGGACGCGCTTGAGTACGGTCTGATCGACCAGATCATCTCCACCCGGAAGATGAACAACTCCGCGGTCGTGTGACGTATCGCTGTACCGTCTGTCGCTCCTTGGCGTGGTTCACGACAAAGTGAACCACGCCAAGGGGGGCCCGAACGGGGGGCTCGGCAAGGTACCGTCGGACATAAGGCAGCACCAGGAGCCGCTGGACCTAGGCGTCTCCCAGGCGAAGGGGAAGCACACCGTGGCACGCATCGGTGACGGCGGCGATCTGCTCAAGTGCTCGTTCTGTGGCAAGAGCCAGAAGCAGGTCAAGAAGCTCATCGCAGGCCCCGGTGTGTACATCTGCGACGAGTGCATCGATCTCTGCAACGAGATCATCGAAGAGGAGCTCGCCGAGACGAGCGAGGTGCGGTGGGAGGAACTCCCCAAGCCCCGCGAGATCTACGAGTTCCTGGAGGGGTACGTGGTCGGCCAGGAGTCGGCCAAGAAGGCCCTCTCGGTCGCGGTGTACAACCACTACAAGCGGGTCCAGGCCGGCGAGAACAGCACCGGCCAGAACCGTGACGACGCCATCGAGTTGGCGAAGTCGAACATCCTGCTGCTCGGCCCCACGGGCTCGGGCAAGACGCTCCTGGCGCAGACCCTGGCCCGGATGCTGAACGTGCCGTTCGCCATCGCCGACGCGACCGCGCTGACCGAGGCGGGGTATGTCGGCGAGGACGTCGAGAACATCCTGCTGAAGCTCATCCAGGCGGCGGACTACGACGTCAAGAAGGCCGAGACCGGCATCATCTACATCGACGAGATCGACAAGGTCGCCCGTAAGAGCGAGAACCCGTCGATCACGCGCGACGTGTCCGGTGAGGGCGTCCAGCAGGCCCTGCTGAAGATCCTCGAGGGCACCACGGCCTCCGTACCGCCCCAGGGCGGGCGCAAGCACCCGCACCAGGAGTTCATCCAGATCGACACGACGAACGTCCTGTTCATCGTGGGCGGTGCCTTCGCGGGCCTGGAGAAGCTCATCGAGGCGCGGGCGGGCGCGAAGGGCATCGGCTTCGGTGCGACCATCCGCTCCAAGCGGGAGCTGGAGTCCAAGGACCAGTTCGAGGACGTCATGCCCGAGGACCTGGTCAAGTTCGGCATGATCCCCGAGTTCATCGGGCGTCTGCCCGTCATCACCTCGGTCCACAACCTGGACCGCGAGGCCCTGCTCCAGATCCTCGTCGAGCCGCGCAACGCACTGGTGAAGCAGTACCAGCGCCTCTTCGAACTCGACGGTGTGGAGCTGGACTTCGAGCGTGAGGCCCTGGAGGCCATCGCCGACCAGGCCATCCTCCGCCAGACCGGTGCCCGTGGTCTGCGCGCCATCATGGAGGAAGTCCTGATGTCCGTGATGTACGAGGTCCCCTCGCGCAAGGACGTCGCCCGGGTCGTCATCACGGCGGACGTCGTTCACTCGAACGTGAACCCCACCCTGATCCCCCGCGACGCCCGCCGCGGCGGCTCCGGAGAGCAGAAGACGGCGTAACGCCGGCCAGACATACGACGAAGGGCGCCCGGTGAATCCCACCGGGCGCCCTTCTGCGCGCGAACAGGTCGTCGTGCTGCCCGCCCAACTGCCCTGGACACAGACGGAGGTGGGGCCCGGCCGTCCGGCCGGGCCCCACCTCCGTCGTCCGGTCCGCGCGTCAGATCTTGACGCGGACGTCCTTGCGGAGCTTGGCGGCGATGTCGGCCGCGGCCTCCGGAGTGCTGCCCTTGCCGGCCATCATGCTCGCGATGTCGATCGGCATGACGAAACCGAGAGTGCTGTGGTCGCCCCAGATGCAGACCGGCATCGTGAACTCGCTGGGGCCGCCCGAGGAGGACTTGTCGTTCTTGACCTTGACCTCCTGGCACTTGAGGACGGCACCGTCGAGGCCGCTCGGCTCGTAGGCCTTGGGGCTGCCGACGAGTTCGCCTTCGTCGGTGCCCTCCTTCTCCTGGTTCTTCTTCATGTCGGCGAACATGTTGTCGACGGCCTTCTCGGGGTCGTCGATGGTGCCGTAGACACCGCCGAACGAGATCTGCTTCATGGCGAGCGGGTTGCTCTCGTCACCCGACTGGTACGCCGCGCTCACGTCCTTGGGGTTCTGCACACCCCAGCCCTCGGCGTCCTTCAGGTCCGACTTGGTCATGCCGCCGGTGTCGTCGGACTTGTCGCTCTTCTTGTACTCGCCGTTGATCACCGTGGCCGGCGTCGTCAGCTTGTGCGGGCCGTCGTCCGCGACGTCCGAGCCGCCGCCTCCGCCGCCGATCACGAAGTACGCACCCACCGCGATCGCCGCGACGACCGCGACCGCGCCGATGATGAGGCCGGTCTTCTTCTTGCCGCCTTCCGGGGCCGGCGGCTGCGGCACGGCGCCGTAGGGCTGCTGGCCGTACGGCTGCTGGCCGTAGGGAGGGGTCTGTGGCGGGACGCCCTGGGGGGCCTGCTGCGGGTAGCCGTAGCCGGGCTGCTGCGCGGGCGGCGCCTGCTGGGGGTAGCCGTAGCCGGGCTGGGGGGCCTGCGGCGGCTGCTGGCCGTACGGGCCCGGCTGACCGTGCGGTCCGGGCTGCTGGGGCTGCCCGCCGTACGGGCCCGGCTGGTTGTAGCTCATTACTGGGTTCCCCTCCAGATGCTTATGTGTTCCGAACATCCTGGCGCACAGGTCAGGCGCCCCACTCCCCGGGGGCCGCACCGTTACGAAAGAATCGTGTTTCGGGACAGGGGCGTGACGCCCCTAAACTGACCCCGTGACCGACAACGCTCAGCAGCAGCCGCCAGCATCCACTCCCGAACTGCCGACCCAGTACGCGCCGGCCGAGGTAGAGGGGAAGCTGTACGAGCGCTGGGTGGACAAGGGGTACTTCGCCGCCGACGCGAAGAGCGAGAAGCCGGCGTACACCATCGTCATCCCCCCGCCGAACGTGACTGGTTCCCTGCACCTGGGCCACGCCTTCCAGCACACGCTGATGGACGCCCTCACCCGCCGCAAGCGCATGCAGGGGTACGAGGCCCTGTGGCTGCCCGGCATGGACCACGCCGGCATCGCCACCCAGAACAAGGTCGAGCAGCAGCTCGCCGAGGAGGGCAAGTCCCGGCAGGACCTCGGGCGCGAGGAGTTCGTCGAGCGCGTCTGGCAGTGGAAGGAAGAGTACGGCGGCAAGATCCTCGGCCAGATGCGGCGCCTCGGGGACGGCGTCGACTGGGACCGCGAGCGGTTCACCATGGACGAGGGCCTGTCGAAGGCCGTCCAGACCATCTTCAAGAAGCTGTACGACGACGAGCTGATCTACCGCGCCGAGCGCATCATCAACTGGTGCCCGCGCTGTCTGACGGCGATCTCGGACATCGAGGTCGAGTACCAGGAGGACGACGGCGAGCTCGTCTCCATCAAGTACGGGGAGGGCGACGAGACCCTCGTGGTCGCCACCACCCGTGCCGAGACGATGCTCGGCGACACAGCCGTCGCCGTCCACCCCGACGACGAGCGGTACAAGCACCTGGTGGGCAAGCGGATCAAGCTGCCGCTCACCGACCGGTCCATCCCCGTCGTCGCCGACACCCACGTCGACCCCGAGTTCGGCACCGGTGCCGTCAAGGTCACTCCCGCCCACGACCCGAACGACTTCGCGATCGGCCAGCGCCACGGCCTGGAGTCGATCACGGTCATGGACGAGCGGGCCGTCATCACCGTCCACGGGCCCTTCCAGGGCCTGGACCGCTTCGAGGCACGCAGCGCCATCGTCGCGGCGCTGCGCTCGCAGGGCCGGATCGTCGCCGAGAAGCGCCCGTACCTCCACTCCGTGGGCCACTGCTCACGCTGCCGGACGACCGTCGAGCCGCGCCTGTCCATGCAGTGGTGGGTCAAGGTCGGCCCGCTGGCGCAGGCCGCCGGTGACGCGGTCCGTGACGGCCGGGTCGCCATTCACCCCGCCGACATGTCGAAGCGCTACTTCGACTGGGTCGACAACATGCACGACTGGTGCATCTCGCGCCAGCTGTGGTGGGGCCACCGCATCCCCGTCTGGTACGGGCCGGACGGCGAGGTCGTCTGCGTCGGTCCCGACGAGGAGGCGCCGACCGGTGAGGGCTGGCGTCAGGACACCGACGTCCTCGACACCTGGTTCTCCTCGGGCCTGTGGCCGTTCTCCACGCTCGGCTGGCCGGAGAACACCCCCGACCTGCAGAAGTTCTATTCGACCGACGTCCTGCTCACCGGCCACGACATCATCTTCTTCTGGGTCGCCCGGATGATGATGTTCGGTCTGTACGCGATGGACGGCGAGGTCCCGTTCAAGACCATCGCCCTCACCGGCCTGGTCCGCGACGAGCGCGGCAAGAAGATGTCGAAGTCCTTCGGCAACGTCGTCGACCCGCTCGACTGGATGGACAAGTACGGCTCCGACGCCGTCCGCTTCACCCTGGCCCGCGGTGCCAACCCCGGTACGGACGTGCCGATCGGCGAGGACTGGGTCCAGGCGTCCCGGAACTTCGCCAACAAGATCTGGAACGCCACCCGCTTCGCGCTGATGAACGGCGCGACGGTCGAGGGCCCGCTCCCCGAGCCGGAGAAGCTGTCGGCGACCGACCGCTGGATCCTGTCCCGGCTCAACAAGACCGTGGCCGCGGTCGACGCGTTCTACGAGGACTTCCAGTTCGCGAAGCTCTCCGACGCGCTCTACCACTTCGCCTGGGACGAGGTCTTCGACTGGTACGTCGAGCTGTCCAAGACGACGTTCATGGGCGGCGGCGAGGCCGCGAAGGTCTCCGGCCGGGTCCTCGGCGAGGTCCTGGACGTGACGCTGCGCCTGCTCCACCCGGTCGTCCCGTTCGTGACGGAGACCCTCTGGACCACCCTCACCGGTGGCGAGTCGGTCGTCGTCGCCGACTGGCCGAAGGACAGCGGCTTCCGTGACGACGCCGCGGAGCGGGAGATCGAGTCGCTCCAGCAGGTCATCACCGAGGTCCGCCGGTTCCGCGCCGACCAGGGTCTCCAGCCCGGCCAGCGCGTCCCGGCCCGGCTGACGCTCGACGGCACCGCGTTCGCCCCGCACGAGGCGGCCATCCGCCAGCTGCTGCGTCTTCAGCCGGAGGGCGACGGCTTCTCGGCCACGGCGACCCTGCCGGTCGCGGGCGCCGAGGTCGCCCTCGACCTGTCGGGCACCATCGACGTGGCCGCGGAGCGCAAGCGCCTCGCGAAGGACCTCGCGGCCGCCGAGAAGGAGAAGGCCCAGGCGAACGCCAAGCTCGGCAACGAGGCCTTCCTCGCCAAGGCGCCGGACAACGTCGTGGAGAAGATCCGCACGCGGCTCGCCAAGGCGGACGAGGACATCGCCCGTATCCAGGCACAGCTGGACCGCCTGCCCGAGGCGTAGGCACCGGCGCGTGACACCCCGGGGAGCCCTGCTCCCCGGGGTGTTCCGCTGTCCGCCCGTCCGGTGCCCGTCGCCGAGGCCGTACGCGCTCGCGCGGGGGCCTGGAAGCCCCATGTGCACGGACCTGGGACGGGTCGGGCGGACGGGGCGAAAACCCCACACGAACACAACCCCGCGGCGCTCCGTAGACTGGCCTCGTGAGTGACCTGCCCCCGCACGACAGCAGCGAGCCGGACGAGCCGGAGCCCCGCGATCCGCTGGGTCTCTTCGACGAGATCGTCGCGGCCGAGACCGACCGAGACCCCGACCTGGCGGTGATCGAGGCCGGCAGCCGCACCCTGCGCACCCAGGGCGGTGGCGCCCCGACGCCCGACGTCCCCGCGCGCCCGGCCGACCCCGAGGTCGACAAGGCGCTGCGCGAGGTCGAGGCCGAGCTCGCGACCCGCTGGGGCGAGACCAAGCTGGAGCCGTCCGTCGCCCGGATCGCCGCCCTGATGGACGTGCTCGGGGAGCCGCAGCGCGCCTACCCCTCCATCCACATCACCGGGACGAACGGCAAGACGTCCACGGCCCGCATGATCGAGGCCCTCCTCGGCGCCTTCGACCTGCGCACCGGGCGGTACACCAGCCCGCACGTGCAGTCGGTCACCGAGCGGATCAGCCTGGACGGGGCGCCGATCTCCGCCGAGCGGTTCATCGAGACGTACGAGGACATCAGGCCGTACGTGGAGATGGTCGACTCGCAGCAGGAGTACCGGCTGTCCTTCTTCGAGGTGCTGACCGGCATGGCGTACGCGGCCTTCGCGGACGCGCCGGTCGACGTGGCCGTCGTCGAGGTCGGCATGGGCGGCAGCTGGGACGCGACCAACGTGATCGACGGCGACGTCGCCGTGGTGACGCCCATCGACCTCGACCACACCGACCGGCTCGGCGGGACGCCCGGCGAGATCGCCGTCGAGAAGGCCGGCATCGTCAAGCAGGGCGCCACCGTCATCCTGGCGCAGCAGCCGGTCGACGCGGCCCAGGTGCTGCTGAAGAAGGCCGTGGAGGTCGACGCCACCGTCGCCCGCGAGGGCCTGGAGTTCGGCGTCGTCGCACGGCAGGTCGCCGTCGGCGGACAGCTGGTCACGCTGCGCGGGCTCGGCGGGGAGTACGAGGACGTCTTCCTGCCGCTGCACGGGGCGTACCAGGCGCACAACGCGGCCGTGGCGCTCGCCGCGGTCGAGGCGTTCTTCGGCGTCGGCGCCGCCCGCGCCGAGCGGCTCGACATCGACACCGTCCGCAAGGCCTTCGCCTCGGTCTCCTCGCCGGGCCGCCTGGAGATCGTGCGCCGCTCGCCGACCGTCGTCCTGGACGCCGCGCACAATCCGGCCGGAGCCCGTGCCACCGCCGAGGCCGTCAGCGAGGTCTTCGACTTCAGCCGGCTGATCGGTGTCGTCGGCGCGAGCGGCGACAAGAACGTACGCGGGCTGCTGGAGGCCTTCGAGCCGATCTTCGCCGAGGTCGTCGTGACGCAGAACTCCAGCCATCGCGCGATGGACGCGGACGAACTGGCCGGGATCGCCGTCGAGATCTTCGGCGACGAGCGGGTGCAGGTCGAGCCGCGGCTCGACGACGCCCTGGAGGCCGCGATCACGCTTGCCGAGGAGGAGGGCGAGTACGCGGGCGGAGGCGTCCTCGTCACCGGCTCGGTCATCACGGTCGGCGAGGCCCGGCTGCTGCTGGGGAGGGGCTGACCACATGCGTACGCTCTGTGCTTCGACGCTGATCGGCGAGTTCTTCGTGATCGGTTTCGCCGGGCTCGTCGCCATGAAGGACCCGGATCTGTCGGCGTCCACGGTGTGGACCGTCAGCGGCATCGTCATGGGGTTGAGCGTGCTGCTCTGCGGCATGATCACCCGGCCCGGAGGTGTCCAGCTCGGCTGGGCGCTGCAGATCGCGCTGATCGCCGGCGGGTTCGTGGTGCCGTCCATGTTCTTCCTCGGCGCGATCTTCGCGGCCCTGTGGTGGGCGTCCGTCCACTACGGTCGCAAGATCGACGAGGCGAAGGCGAGGTTCGCCGCCCAGGCGGAGGCCGGCGGCAACGCGGCGTAGCCACCCGCGACTTGTCCCTCCCGCGCGCCGCGCGGGAGGGCCCGTCCCGGGGAGACCGGGCGCGTCCGGCGCCCGTCACACCTGACTCTGTGTAACAGGCACCCGGACAAGCCCTGTAGCCTCGGTCCTCCGCACACTTGTGACCTGAAGGAGCCACCCCGTGAGCCAGCGCACCCTCGTCCTCCTCAAGCCCGATGCCGTCCGTCGGGGACTGACCGGCGAGATCATCAGCCGTATCGAGCGCAAGGCCGGCTGGCAGATCACCGCGCTGGAGCTGCGGACGCTGGACCAGGACACGCTGGAGCAGCACTACGGCGAGCACAAGGGCAAGCCCTTCTACGAGCCGCTGGTGGCGTTCATGTCCTCGGGTCCCGTCGTGGCGCTGGTCGTCGAAGGTGAGCGCGTCATCGAGGGTGTGCGGGCGCTGGCCGGTCCGACCGACCCGATCGCCGCGGCCCCGGGCTCCATCCGCGGTGACTTCGGTGTCATCGTCCGCGAGAACCTGATCCACGCCTCGGACTCCGAGGAGTCGGCCGAGCGTGAGCTGAAGATCTTCTTCCCGGGTCGTGTCTGAGGGTCGCGGACGTCAAGTTTTCGAATTATTTTCTGAGGGGCCGTCACGTCGCTCGGATGCCTGACCTGGGACGGCCGATGGTTTTCGGCCGTCCCGTGGCATATGCGTGGCGATCGGGGGAACGCATGCCTCCGATGGCCCGTCTCCAGAAGCGAGGCGGTTCATCATCTGCTGACAATGGCGAAGACCCTCGCGCAGTGTTCGGGCAGGCGCGTCTACGATGGAAGCCTTCACGTCGCTGCACCCACCTCGCCGTCCTAAAAAGCCGTCAAAGCTCCACTTGGGAAGGCCAGACGAATCCTGATGGGGAACTCAATGTCGTTCATCGGCCGTGACATGGCTGTCGACCTCGGGACCGCCAACACGCTGGTGTACGTCAGGGGTCGCGGGATCGTACTCAACGAGCCGTCCGTCGTCGCGATCAACACCAACACCGGTGGGATCCTGGCGGTCGGCGCGGAAGCGAAGAAGATGATCGGCCGGACGCCGGGCAACATCGTGGCCGTGCGTCCGCTGAAGGACGGTGTGATCGCCGACTTCGAGATCACCGAGCGCATGCTCCGCTACTTCATCCTGAAGATCCACAAGCGGCGCTACCTCGCCCGTCCCCGTGTCGTCGTCTGTGTGCCCTCCGGCATCACCGGAGTCGAGCGCCGTGCCGTCATCGAGGCGTCGTCCCAGGCCGGAGCCCGCCAGGTGCACATCATCGAGGAGCCCATGGCCGCGGCCATCGGATCCGGCCTGCCGGTCCACGAGGCCACGGGCAACATGGTGGTGGACATCGGCGGCGGCACCACGGAGGTCGCGGTCATCTCGCTCGGCGGCATCGTCACCGCCCAGTCCATCCGCGTCGCGGGCGACGAGCTGGACAATGCGATCATCCAGCACATCAAGAAGGAGTACAGCCTCCTCCTCGGTGAGCGCACCGCCGAACAGATCAAGATCACGATCGGTTCGGCGTACGACCTGGACGCCGACGAGCACACCGAGATCCGTGGCCGCGACCTGGTCTCCGGACTGCCCAAGACCGTCGTCATCTCCGCGGCCGAGGTCCGCAAGGCGATCGAGGAGCCGGTCAACGCGATCGTCGACGCCGTCAAGACGACGCTCGACAAGTGCCCGCCCGAGCTCTCCGGCGATGTGATGGACCGCGGGATCGTTCTGACCGGCGGCGGCGCGCTGCTGCGCGGTCTCGACGAGAGGCTGCGGCGCGAGACCGGCATGCCGATCCACATCGCCGAGGACCCGCTGGACAGCGTGGCGCTCGGTTCCGGCAAGTGTGTCGAGGAGTTCGAGGCGCTCCAGCAGGTCCTGGACGCCCAGCCCCGCAGATGACGTAACACTTCGATTCCGCCGTACGAGATCATCCCTTCTCGTGCGGCGGATCGTTGATATGGAGGCATAAACTCCTCCGACATAGAGTCATATCCTCCCCCATAACAGCCTGATCGCCCCGTGAGCATCACTTCGCTCGGGGTTCGCCCCTGTTGAACCATTCCAACGAGGAAGGCACGGCCGCCGCACGTGAGGGACACACGAGAGAGCCGGCTGCTCCTGGTGCTGCTGATCGCCATCGCGTTCGCACTGATCACGGTGGACATCCGCGGCGGGCAGGACTCGCCGGTGGACGGCGCCCGGGAGGCCGCCGCCACCGTCTTCGGCCCGATCGAGAACGGGGTGTCGTCCGCGGTCGACCCCGTCGGCAACGCGATCTCGGCGGTCCGTGACTCCGGCGACCGGCACGACCGCATCGCGCAACTGGAGCGCGACAACGCGGCGTTGAAGGCGAAGCTCGGAAGCGACGACCGCAACCGCAGCCGCCTCAAGCAGCTCGACAAGATGATCAAGGTGGCCGGTGAGGGCCAGTACGGCATCAAGGGAGCCGAGGTCATCGCCATAGGGGCCGCCCAGGGCTTCTCCTGGACCGTCACCATCGACGTCGGCGCCAACGACGGCGTCAAGCGCGACATGACCGTCCTGAACGGCGACGGCCTGGTCGGCCGCGTCACCACGGTGGGCCCCGACACCGCGACCGTCCTCCTCGCCAACGACCCCGACTTCACCGTCGGCACGCGGATGGAGTCGACCGACGAACTCGGCTTCGCCTCCGGGCAGGGCGACCGCCCGCTGCGCGTCGAACTCCTCAACGGCAAGGCCAAGATCAAAAAGGGCGACCGGCTGATCACCTTCGGCTCGCAGGCCGACAAGCCCTTCGTGCCCGGCGTCCCCGTCGGTGTCGTCTCCCGTGTCGACCCGTCCGGCGGCGGCCTGACCCGCACGGTCTACGTCAAGCCGTTCGCCTCGTTCACCAAGCTCGACATCGTCGGCGTCGTCGTGACGGCCCCCCGCAAGGACCCGCGCGACGAAGTGCTGCCGCCCAAACCCAAACCGACGCCCACGCCGACGGTGACCGTCACGGTCACCCCCTCGGCGGACGCCACCGACGACGGCCAGCAGCAGTAGCAGGAGGAGCCGAATCCCATGCGTTTCAACCGGATGCTGCTCTCCGCCACCCTGGTGGTCGTCGCCCTGGTGATCCAGGTGAGCGTCCTGGCCCGGCTCCACCTCCCGGGCGCCGTCCCGGACCTGGTGCTGCTGACCGTCCTCGCCCTCGCCATGGTCTACGGCCACGTCAGCGGAGCCCTCATCGGCTTCGGAGCCGGCCTGCTCGCCGACCTCGCACCGCCCGCCGACCACGCCGCCGGACGCTACGCGCTCGTCCTGTGCGTCATCGGCTACCTCGCCGGACTGGCGAAGCCCGAGACCGGCCGGCTCAAGTCCGCGACCGGACCGATGGCCGTGGTCGTCGCCGCCGCGATCGGCTCCACGATGCTGTATGCCGGTGTCGGCGCCCTCGTCGGTGACACCGCCGCCCGCCACGTGGGCCTCAGCAGCTTGCTGCTCACGGCCGCGGTCTACGACCTGCTGCTCGCGCCGTTCGTCGTCCCCGCACTGATGGCCCTGGCCCGGCGCGCCGACAACGACCCGCTCGCCGAGGCCGGTTCGTCCAAGGCGGCCGACGTCTCCGCCGGCTGGCTCTCGTCCGGCACCGGCCTGCGCATCGGCGGCCAGCGCGGCGGCCTGCGCGTCAAGGCGGCCAAGGCGCGCGTCGCCCGCGCCGGACGCATCAAGGGGGTCAAGCGGCTGTGAGCGCACCCCAAGCGCCGCTCGCGACACGGGACTTGACCGGCCGCGGCGCCACCGCGCACAGGTTCGCCGTGTACTCGTATGTCCCGTACACACACTGAGAGGGGGAGGCACCAGTGACCAACATCCCCGAGACCGGCCGGACCCCACGGGTCCAGATCCGGCTCGTCGTCATCCAGATTCTCGTACTCTCCCTCCTCGGCACGCTCGGCGGACGCCTCTGGTACCTCCAGATCCGCAACGGGGACGAGTACGCCAAGGAAGCCTCCGGCAACCACGTCCAGCAGGTCGTGCAGCCCGCCGTGCGCGGCTCGATCCTGGACGCGCGGGGCGTGCCCATCGCCGACAACGAGACCCGGCTCGTGGTCTCCGCCTCCCGCACCGACCTGCTGAAGATGAAGGACGACGGCAAGGCCGTCCTCACCAAGCTCGCCGCGGTCCTGGACATGAAGCCCAAGGACGTCATGGAGAAGGTCCGCCTCTGCGACTCCAAGACGCCGCAGCCCTGCTGGAACGGCTCGCCCTACCAGCCGATCCCCATCACCGACGAGGCCACCCCCAGGCAGGCCCTGCAGATCCGCGAGCGCTCCGAGGACTTCCCCGGCATCACCGCCGAGCCCGAGGCCGTGCGCCGCTACGCGGCCCCCGGCAAGGCCAACACCGCACAGGTCCTCGGTTACCTCTCACCCGTCACCGACGACGAGATCACCAAGGCCAAGGACAGCGACTCGCCCTACCTGCGCTCCGACCAGGTCGGCCGCAGCGGCCTGGAGCGCGAGTACGACAAGGAGTTGCGCGGCAAGGCCGGCGTCACCCGCTACGAGGTCGACAACCTCGGCCGCGTCATCGGCAAGGCCAAGAGCGACGAGGCCGAACCCGGCGCCAACCTGGTCACCAGCATCGACGCCCGGGTGCAGCGCGTCGCCGAGTACGAACTGAACGAGGCGATGAAGATCGCCCGCACCCAGTTCGACAAGATCACCGGCGAGAACTACAAGGCAGACTCCGGCGCGGTCGTGGTGATGGAGGCCAAGACCGGCCGGGTCGTCGCCATGGCGTCCAACCCGTCGTACGACCCGAACGCCTGGGTCGGCGGCATCTCCGGCAAGGACTACGCGCGGCTCACCGGCAAGAAGTCCAACTACCCCCTGCTGAACCGCGCCATACAGGGTCAGTCGGCGCCCGGCTCGACGTTCAAGGTGGTCTCCACGGCCGCCGCCGTCGAGGCCGGATACGACTTCGACGGCCGGTACCCGTGCACCAGCTCGTACTCCGTCGGCGGCCAGACCTTCAAGAACTTCGAGGGCGAGAGCTTCGGTCCCATCTCGCTCGGCCGGGCGCTGGAGGTCTCCTGCGACACCGTCTTCTACGGCCTCGCCGACCGCGAGTGGAAGAAGGACGGCGGCATCAACCCCAAGAAGGGCCAGCCGAAGGACTTCTTCTACAAGACCGCCCACCAGTTCGGCCTCGGCAAGGAGACCGGCCTCGACCTGCCCAACGAGGTCACCGGCCGCATCCCGGACCGGAAGTGGAAGGCCGACTACTGGAAGGCCAACAAGGACGCCTGGTGCAAGACCGGCAAGAAGAACGGCAGCTACGTCGAGAAGATCGCGTACGAGAACTGCCTCGAGGGCAACAAGATGCGCGAGGGTGACTCGATCAACTACTCCATCGGTCAGGGCGACACGCTCGTCACCCCGATCCAGGAGGCCGTGATCTACGGGGCACTCGCCAACGGCGGCACCATGTACAAGCCGACCATCGGCAAGGCCATCGTCAGCGCCGACGGCAGGACGGTCCAGGAGATCAAGCCCCGGCCCAGCGGCAAGCTGCCGATCGACAAGGCCACGATCAAGGGCATGGACGCCGCCCTCGAAGGCGTCGTCACCCGCGGTACGGCCGCCTGGAAGTTCGGCGGCTGGCCGCAGGACAAGATCCCGCTGCACGCCAAGACCGGTACCGCCGAGGTCTACGGCAAGCAGACCACGTCCTGGCTGGCCACGTACTCCAAGGACTACACGATCGTCATGACGATCGCCCAGGCCGGTACGGGTTCCGGCGCCTCCGGTGAGGCCGTGCGCAGCATCTACAACGCGCTCTACGGCGTCGGCACCGACGGCTCGATCGACAAGAAGCGGGCCCTGCTGCCGACCCCGCAGAAGAGCCTGCCGAAGATCCAGACCGACGGCTCGATCGACGCACCGGAGATGTCCAAGGACCCGGCCAAGGACCTTCAGGCCACCGAGAAGGACACGTCCGAGGACGACGACCAGAAGCTGCCCGCCGGCACTACACCGTCGCCGACCGCGAGCAACCGCGACACCCGCAGGCGCACCGCCCGCCCGAAGAAGCGGCGGAGGAACCTGACATGACGACCGGAGCGACCAAGCTGCTGAGGATGCGGACATGACCGGAGCGAACAACTTCTCCGTCTCCGGGTACGGACCCGAACGTGCCGGCTGGACCCGCCTGTTCGCCCGCGACTCGCTGGCCCGCCGGCTCGACTGGCCGATACTGCTGTCGGCGATCGCGCTCTCGCTGATCGGTACGGCACTCGTCTACTCGGCGACCCGCAACCGCACCGAGATCAACCAGGGCGACCCGTACTACTTCCTCGTCCGGCACCTCATGAACACCGGCATCGGGTTCGCCCTGATGGTCGGCACGATCTGGCTCGGCCACCGCACCCTGCGCACGGCCGTGCCGATCCTGTACGGCCTCTCCGTCTTCATGATCCTGCTGGTGCTGACCCCGCTGGGTGCCACCGTCAACGGCGCCCACGCCTGGATCGTCTTCGGCGGCGGCTTCTCGCTCCAGCCCTCCGAGTTCGTGAAGATCACGATCATCCTGGGCATGGCGATGCTCCTCGCGGCCCGTGTCGACGCGGGCGACAAGCCCTACCCCGACCACCGCACGGTCCTTCAGGCCCTCGGCCTCGCCGCCGTCCCGATCATGATCGTGCTGCTCATGCCCGACCTCGGCTCGGTCATGGTCATGGTGATCATCATCCTCGGTGTGCTGCTCGCCTCCGGCGCCTCCAACCGCTGGGTCTTCGGCCTGCTCGGCACCGGCGCCCTCGGTGCGATCGCCGTCTGGCAGCTGCACATCCTGGACGAGTACCAGATCAACCGCTTCGCCGCCTTCGCCAACCCCGACCTCGACCCGGCCGGCGTCGGCTACAACACCAACCAGGCCCGTATCGCCATCGGTTCGGGCGGTCTCTTCGGCACCGGGCTCGGCCACGGCTCGCAGACCACCGGCCAGTTCGTCCCCGAGCAGCAGACCGACTTCGTCTTCACGGTGGCGGGGGAGGAGCTGGGCTTCGTCGGCGCCGGGCTGATCCTCGTCCTGCTGGGCGTCATCCTGTGGCGCGCCTGCCGCATCGCCCGCGAGACGACCGAGCTCTACGGCACGATCGTCGCCGCCGGCATCATCGCCTGGTTCGCCTTCCAGGCCTTCGAGAACGTCGGCATGACGCTCGGCATCATGCCCGTCGCCGGCCTTCCCCTGCCGTTCGTCTCGTACGGCGGCTCGTCCATGTTCGCGGTGTGGGTGGCCGTCGGGCTGTTGCAGTCGATCCGGGTGCAGCGGCCCATGTCGGCGTAGCCGGTGCGGGGGCCGGCGCCGGCCCTGGCGCCGGAGTGGGAGCGGGGCTGGTCCGGGTTCGCGCCGAGCCGACCCGGGGCGGGCGCCGGTTCCGGGCCGATGCCGGCGCGAGGTGGGCGCTGGTCCGGGGCCGGGGCGAATTCCGGCCCCTTCCTGCGCTCCCGCGGGTCCGGGCACTGCCATCCCGGCCCCGACGGCACTAGATTCGGTTCATGGCGGACACGAAGCGCGAGATCGAGCGGAAGTACGAGGGTCCCTCGGCCGGAGGGGACACCGGTCTGCCGGACCTGACCCGCGTACCGGGAGTCGCCGGCGTCATCGACAAGGGTCTGGCCGAGCTCGACGCCACCTACTACGACACGGCCGACCAACGGCTCGCCGCCGCCTCCCTCACGCTGCGCCGCCGCACCGGCGGTGACGACGCGGGCTGGCACCTCAAACTCCCGGTCTCCGAAGGCGTCCGCGACGAGGTCCGCGCGCCGCTCTCCGACACCGTCCCCCGCGCGCTGAGCGGCCTCGTCCGCTCCCGTGTGCGCGACGCCGAACTCGTCCCCCTCGTCCGCCTGCTGTCGGCCCGCGACGTCCGCCACCTCGTCGACGCCTCCGGCGCCCTGCTCGCCGAGGTCAGCCTCGACCGCGTCCACGCGGAGCGGCTCGGCGGCGGCAAGGGCACCGCCGAGTGGACCGAGATCGAGGTGGAACTCGCGGACGACGGCGACCCCGCCTTCCTCGACAAGGTCGAGAAGAAGCTCCGCAAGGCGGGCATCAGCCGCTCCTCCTCGCCCTCGAAGCTCGCCAGGGCGCTCGGCGAGACGGGCAAGAGCGAGACGGGCAAGAGCGAGACGGGCAGGAAGAAGTCCGCCACCGCCGGGCCCGAGGACGCCCCCGTCACCGCGGGGGACCACGTCCTCGCCTACCTCCGCGCCCAGCGCGACGCGGTCGTCGAACTGGACCCCGCCGTCCGCCGCGACGTCTACGACTCCGTGCACAGCATGCGCGTCGCCACCCGCCGGATGCGCAGCGCCCTCCGTTCGTACGACAAGGTCCTCGACCGCTCCGTCACCGATCCGATCGGTGACGAACTGAAGTGGCTCGCGGGCGAGCTGGGCGTCGACCGCGACCAGGAAGTGCTCACCGAACGGCTCACCGAGTCCCTCGACGGCCTTCCCCGCACCACCGTCTCCGGGCCCGTCCGCACCCGGCTGCGCACCTGGGCCCACGCCCGCCGCGGCGGCTCCCGGCGGCGCCTGATCGCCGTACTGGACGGCAGCAGGTACCTCGACCTGCTGATCGCGCTCGACGCGCTCGTCACCGAGCCGCCGCTGCTCGAGGCGGCGGGCGGCGACCCCTCGACGGTGATCGCGAAGGCCGTCCGCAAGGACTACGGGAAGGTCGCCGGCCTGGTCGGCCAGGCCCTCGACCTGCCCCCGGGCGCAGACCGCGACAGCGCGATGCACGAGGCCCGCAAGAAGGCCAAGCGCGCCCGGTACGCGGCCGAGGCCGCCACCCCCGCCCTCGGCGGGCCCGCGGCCGACCTGGTCAGGTCGATGAAGTCCCTGCAGACCCTGCTCGGCGATCACCAGGACAGCGTGATGACCCGAGAAGCGCTGCGCGAGCTGTCGGTACAGGCCCACGGGGCGGGGGAGAACGCCTTCACGTACGGCGTGCTGTACGGGCGCGAGGAGCAGCGGGCGGCGGCGGCCGAGGCGGCGCTGCCCGGCCTGTGGGAGGCCGTGGAGGAGCAGACCGCGGTCTGACCGCCCGGCGAGCTTCCGTGCCCGTCTCAGGCACCCTGGCTGGGGCTGGGGCTGGGGCTGGGGCTGGGGCTGGGGCTGGGCCGGAGCCGGGGCTGGGTCCGCGGCCGACGGTCCGGTGCTCCCCTCCGGTCGCGTTAGGCTAGATGGTCACCCCTGTCAGCTCACGAAGGTTCGCGAGATGCCCGCCGAAACCGCCGAGGCCGCTGAGTCTGTGTTTCCGCAGCTCGAAGCTCTGCTCCCGCACGTGCAGAAGCCGATCCAGTACGTCGGCGGAGAGCTCAACTCCACGGTCAAGCCCTGGGACGCCTGTGACGTCCGCTGGGCGCTGATGTACCCCGACGCCTACGAGGTCGGACTGCCCAACCAGGGCGTCATGATCCTCTATGAGGTACTGAACGAGCGCGAGGGCGTCCTCGCCGAGCGCACCTACAGCGTGTGGCCGGACCTGGAGGCGCTGATGCGGGAGCACGACGTCCCGCAGTTCACCGTGGACAGCCACCGCCCGGTGAAGGCCTTCGACGTGTTCGGCCTGTCCTTCTCCACGGAGCTGGGCTACACGAACATGCTCACGGCTCTCGACCTCGCCGGGATTCCCCTGGAGTCCAAGGACCGTACGGTCGACGACCCGATCGTGCTGGCCGGCGGCCACGCGGCCTTCAACCCCGAGCCCATCGCCGACTTCATCGACGCGGCGATCATCGGCGACGGCGAGCAGGCCGTGCTCGACATGACCGAGATCATCCGCGCCTGGAAGGCGGAGGGCCGTCCCGGCGGTCGCGAGGAGGTCCTCTTCCGCCTCGCGAAGACCGGCAACGTCTACATCCCGGCGTTCTACGACGTCGAGTACCTCCCCGACGGCCGCATCGCCCGTGTCGTCCCGAACAAGTCGGGCGTGCCGTGGCGCGTGTCCAAGCACACCGTCATGGACCTCGACGAATGGCCCTACCCGAAGCAGCCGCTGGTCCCGCTGGCCGAGACCGTCCACGAGCGGATGTCCGTGGAGATCTTCCGCGGCTGCACCCGTGGCTGCCGCTTCTGCCAGGCCGGCATGATCACGCGTCCCGTGCGGGAGCGAAGCATCACCGGTATCGGCGAGATGGTCGAGAAGGGTCTGAAGGCGACCGGCTTCGAGGAGGTCGGCCTGCTCTCCCTGTCCTCCGCGGACCACTCGGAGATCGGCGACATCGCCAAGGGCCTCGCGGACCGGTACGAGGAGGACAAGATCGGTCTGTCCCTTCCCTCCACCCGCGTGGACGCCTTCAACGTCGACCTGGCCAACGAGCTGACCCGCAACGGCCGCCGCTCCGGCCTCACCTTCGCCCCCGAGGGCGGCAGTGAGCGCATGCGCAAGGTCATCAACAAGATGGTCTCGGAAGAGGACCTCATCCGGACCGTCTCCACCGCCTACGGCAACGGCTGGCGCCAGGTGAAGCTGTACTTCATGTGCGGCCTGCCGACGGAGACGGACGAGGACGTCATGCAGATCGCCGACATGGCGATGAACGTGATCGCCGAGGGCCGCAAGGTCTCCGGCCAGAACGACATCCGCTGCACGGTGTCCATCGGCGGCTTCGTCCCCAAGCCGCACACCCCCTTCCAGTGGGCCCCGCAGCTCTCCGCCGAGGGGACGGACGCCCGCCTGGAGAAGCTCCGCGACAAGATCCGCGGCGACAAGAAGTACGGCCGCTCGATCGGCTTCCGCTACCACGACGGCAAGCCGGGCATCGTCGAGGGCCTGCTCTCCCGCGGCGACCGCCGTATCGGCGCCGTGATCCGCGCCGTCTACGAGGACGGCGGCCGCTTCGACGGCTGGCGTGAGCACTTCTCGTACGACCGCTGGATGGCCTGCGCCGAGAAGACGCTCCCGGCGTTCGGCGTCGACGTCGACTGGTACACCACCCGCGAGCGCACCTACGAGGAGGTCCTCCCCTGGGACCACCTCGACTCGGGCCTCGACAAGGACTGGCTGTGGGAGGACTGGCAGGACGCCCTCGACGAGACCGAGGTCGAGGACTGCCGCTGGACCCCGTGCTTCGACTGCGGCGTCTGCCCGCAGATGGACACCCACATCCAGGTCGGTCCCACCGGCAAGAAGCTCCTGCCCTTGACGGTCAAGAACGCCGGCCCGACGCCTGCTTCGAGCGGTCACACGCACTGAGGTGAGCGGGGCGCGCCCCCTTCCTTGATCGGAAGGGGGCGCGTTGGCGTTCGCCGGCGCCTGAGGCCGTGGCCCGGCCGCCCAGGACTCCGGTCGTCGCACCGGCAACCTGCATCGGCTGCGGCGCTACAGCCGTCGCCTGCGTCGGGTGCCTGAACACGCTGGTGCCGGCCCCTTCCTGGGGCCGGCACACAGCGCTCGGTGTGGCTGGGATCAGTGGCCGCCACCGCCGCCACCGCCGTGGCCACCGCCACCGCCACCGCCGCCGTGACCGCCACCGCCGTAGCCGCCACCGCCGTGGTCGCCGCCGTAGCCGCCGCCACCGCCGTGGTCGCCGCCGTAGCCGCCACCGCCGTGGTCGCCGCCGTAGCCGCCGCCACCGCCGTGGTCGCCGCCGTAGCCGTATCCGCAGTCGCCGTTCCAACCGTTGTCACAGTCGTCGTCGTGGTTCCAGGAACTGCTGTAACTGGAGTTGTGGTTCGAGCTCGCCGAAGCGGTGCCCGCCGTGCCGATCGCGGCACCACCGGCCATCAGCAGTCCGGCGGCCGATATCACGAAGACGCGCCTGGCGCGTTGTGATCGCATGGGAAGTCACCTCTCGCTCTCCATCGCCTCTCGCGGCTCCCAGAGCTGCGGACGCGAGGTGGAGGGCCGCTGCCGCACAAGGGAAAGGTGCGGCGCGGTCTTAGGGCTTACGGCGGCATTCTCCGATGCACCGCCCTGCCGCCGATGTCTCCAGAACCCCTGCGCCAGGTCGCGCCGGCGGCCGCTGTGACCGGGTTCCCGCGGTGACGGAACCTTTTCAGACGGTGTGCCACGAATCACGGCATTTCTTCCATAAAGTGTAACGCGCTACATGTCATGGGGGGCTGGGTCGATATGGGTAAGAATGTCGTAAGAAATGCAGCTCAAGAGATGGCTGGGGCGTACACGCTGTACGCAGGCACTCAAGGCGTTCGGGCGGTGTTTCGGGGAAAGAACGTGATGGGCGTGTCACCCGTGTACTGGACATCGCCGCCGGGCGGGCAATTCGCATCGGGATGGGTGCAGAGCCCATCGCGGTGTTGTGCGCTCAGCCGCATGAAGCCCGTGGTTGTGTCATCGCCCGCGAGGTCTTCAAGCACCTCACCGGCCAACACGCCTCACCGAAGCCACGCATCGAGATCGCTTGACGGCCTGTAGGAGCTTTGTCAACGGCGGCGAACGGTGGGACAGCGAGGCACTCGCAGCCGGATCGGCGAGCGACCCGTGCCCCTGTGCCGGCACGCCGCTCCGCGCTGTCAGATGCCGCCCGCGCTGCAACCCGGCGCTGCGTCACGACAGGGCGAACGGTGCCTGACGTGGCGCTAGACTCCTTCGGTGGCATATGAACTGAACTCGCTACTTGGCCGCCTTGTCGGTTGCCGCCTGTATTCGGTGCAATTCGTCATGGACTACGTCCAGCTGCGATTTGAAGCCGGCACGACCGACGACAAGCCTGTGCTCACATGCAACGTCCTGCCGACCGTCACCCTGTCCGGCCGGCAGTTCTCACCGACCGAGGCCGGCTGGGCGGAAGCGCTCTGGAGACTCATCCCCCAGGATGTGACTGCCACCGACGAGGAGACCGGGACCGGGATCAAGGTCGACTTCGCGATCGGCTCCATCCAGTTGCACCCTACTGAGAGTGAGCTCGTCGGTCCGGAAATCGCGATGCTCAACGGCTTCGAAGACCACTCTTGGATGGTCTGGCGGCCCGGCGAAGACGCCTTCGAAGATCTGTAGTTCACAGCTGACATCTGCGTCGTCGGACAGAGATGTACATCAGCATCCCTGACCGACTCTCGTGTCAGCGAGCGGCGGCCGCCGGAGCGGGCTGGGACCGAACTCCTGAAGCAGTTGTCGGCAGGGCGTGGCGCGGGTGTGCGTGCCCGACTGCCCGCAGAGGGATACGGCCATACAAATCGGCCCGACCGGCGAGAAGTTGCTGCCTCTGACGGTCAAGACGGCCCGGCGCATGCTTCGAGCGGTCACACGCACTGAGGTGAGCGGGGCGCTCGACCGGGTGATCGAGGCGCCGGCCGGGGCGAGCGAGGACGAGGCCACCGCTGCATTCGCCGCTGTGCTAGCGGTCCAAGCCGCAGGCGACCTCGGCGGTCGTGAGCCACCCGAGATACCAACCCGCGAAGTCCAGCGGAGAGCCGCCGGCGTCACGTACCGGATGCAGATCCTTGCCGTCGGATCGCGGATCACGCCATATTCGGCCGCGCTCCGAGCCCGTGACGACCAGCCAGGCCGTCAGCCCGCAGCCCTCATCACACAGGCACAGCGCGCCCGCAGTGAAGCGCGGGTCGTACTGCACATCTGCCAGACGGTCTTCCCACACCTCAAAGGCCGCTTCGAGATCGGCGAGGTCGTCGAAGTCCTCCATGATCGGCTGCTCGGCCAGGATCTCCACTGCTGCCTCCGGATCCGCCCCGCCCGGAAACAACTCGGAGACCATGCCCGGCTCGATCTCCTCAGGGGCATCTCCGATCCAGCGCCAACCGCCGGAGTCCACGCGCCGCACCGGAAAAAGCCCGTAAGCCGGGCCGGCCCCGCCGGCGCCGACGTGCAGCAGGAACGAGCGATAGTCCTCGGGCAGCTCAACTCCCAACCAGGCCTCGATATCGGCTGCCTCGGCCGCCGTCAGAGGTGCATCGAGCGCAAAGCCGTGCGCCATCGACCCGAACACCTTGCCGCTGCCCGATACTGCGGCCAGAGCCAGAACCCGCTCGCGTACCCCGGTCCAGTCGGTCATGGCGCCCGACGATATCGGCTGTCCCCGACTGTCCATGCGCAGGCCTGGCGCGCACCAGCAGCTCCTGACGGCAGGTCCGCAGAGGAGCTACGGGCGGGCCGGCGGATCCCAGACCTCGGCAGGCGCCGTCGCAGCGGCGTGCTCCAACCTCTGGATGAGCTCCCGGACGACCACGATCGACAGCACAGCGGCGCAGATGTACAGACCGTCGCCGAACATGATCTGCCGCAGGGCATCCCGAGCCTGGGTCGTGGTGACGGCCCTCTTCAAGTCCTCGGAGGCGTCGCCGGACAGATACGCATTGGCTGCGGCCAGGACGGACAGCCACCACGCCGTCAGCAGCGGATGTCCGCGCCGGCGCTGCGATTCCGGCCGGCCGGCGGCCCACAGGTCGTTGACGAACATCTTGGGTACGAAGAGCTGCGCCACCGGTATCACCCAGCCGAAGACCAGCCACGTCCTGCGCCGACGTTGTCCCTGACGCCAGAGCACGTCCGCAACGTCGCGCATGGTGGCGAGCCAGATGCTGAACTGCAACAGGGCCACGAGGAGCAGCCCTGTTCGCCAGCCCATGAGGTTTCTGAAGTACGTGTCGACCTCGACCAGTGGGTTGTCGACATAGGGTCCCGGCGTCAGAGGGTCCGCCAGCAGTCGGTACTTGTGCCAGGCCGCCAGCGCGGCCGCGACAGTCACCAGCGCGAACGCGGCGAGCACACCGCTGGCAAACCGGGCCTGCCCACGCGGCACCCTGACTGCTTCAGCCACTTCACACCTCCGGGAAGCCGCCCGGTCGGACTTCCCGCAGGTCGGCAGCGGATCCTAACCTCCACAGCCCGGCCGAGTCGGCCGGTGAGAGGCCGACTCAGCCCTGCCGCAAGGTCAGGATGCAGAGGGAATGGCCGTCGTCGGGATCCCCGACGTATGTCCAGAGCTTCAGTGTCTTGCCGTCTCGCAGTGCCTCGTAGGTGGAGCTCACGCGACCGGCTTCGAACGACACCGTGACGCTGCTCTGTCCCTCCGAGTCGTCCTCGTCCCAGGTACCCGATCCCGACCGGGGTTCGTTCTCCGGCCCGTAGGCGGAGATGTCGTAATCACCGCAGACATCATCGGCAGTGAACGTTCCGTCCGGCTTCAGCTCCAGTCTGCCGCCCCTGCCGTCACCCCACATGGTCGCTGTCCGCGATCGGGGCAGCTCGGCCGGCTTACCGTCAGGGACCGGCGGAAAGGCGAACCTGCCACATGCGACGAGGGCGGACGCGACGGCAACGAGGACCAGGACTGCCCGACAGGAACGCAACTCACGCCACCCCAACACTTTCCGGGACACGAACGACCTGGGTTCGAGTACGTGCTCGTCATCCTGGCAGCATTATTGAACATGTTCAACTCCTCCGTGCGGCTGCGCGATCACCCCCGTGCGTAGATCCGTTGCGGTGCACCGTGCCGCGACCGCGCCGGATGGTGGGGACTCGCGGGCTCAGCATGCGAGACCTCAGCGACCGTCGACGGCGGGCGGGAGAACACCAAGTAGCGGGCTGTTCATCAGCCGGAGACGGGATTGCACCCGGCTCGCACGGCAGTCCGCGGAGGGGGACGGCTGCCTTGTCCCGGCAAACTCAGCACGCTGGAGGGTGGGAGCCGGAGTGAGTGGCGGGCTGACGTGGGTCACCGACCGCCGTCGGGTGCGACATGGAACCTCGTCAGTGCGAAGACGATCAGGAGGTCCAGGGTCATCACGGGGATGGACCACGCCGGATAGTACGGAACGAACATGAACTGGGTGATCAGGCTGATCCCTGCGGCCACTACGCCGGCCCCGCGACCCCAGCTCTTGTTCGTCAAGACCCCCAGGCCGGCGATGACGAGCGCCACTCCGACCACCAGGTGAATCCAGCCCCAGGCGGTCAGGTCGAACCGGTAGGCGTACCGGGACGCGAAGAACACGGTGTCCTGTGCGATGCCGGACGCCCCCATGAGAATGCTGAGCGGCCCGCTGAGCAACAGCATGGCCCCGGCGAACAGGGACGCGCCGCTCGGTGTCTCGTTGCTGTCCGGCCCCCCGCGCCCTTGCCGTGTCTGGTTCGGCATCGCTGCCATGGCCGCTACCTTCCTGTACAGCGCGCTCACCGACGCACCATGCCCGTGCGCCGGCCGGCCGCGCTCCTCTGCCAGGATCACCGCGATCCTTCGGCACCGCGACTGCAATGAGCCGCGGGGAGGCCGGGGACTCCTACCGTGCCGCTCGGTGCTGCCCCGCGGACTCAGGCCATGTGGGCCTGGTGGGAGGGTCTCGTCGGTGTTCTCCGGCGTCCGGGGCCGTGGGTTGTGGTTGGTCGCTGGTGGACCTCAGTACCGATGTGGTGCCTCGTGCGGTGCACGCTGCCGCAGGCCGTTGTGGGGTAGGGGCTGCGCGTGCCCGTCGTACGGTGCCGCGTAGGAGAAGCCGTCGTACGGTGTCGGCTGCGCGAACCCGGCTTCCTGCGGAGAGTGGCCATCGAGCGGTGTCTCAGCGCCCGCCGGGGCCCGCAGGCTGCCGTACCGCTCCATGCGTTGCCACCGCAGGCGTGAGCCCGTCAGGGCGGTGAATACGGACTGGATCACCACCAGGTACATCAGTTGCCGGTAGACGAACTGCTGCAGTGGCAGGCTCCACAGCGGGCCGGGCCGTTCTCCGTCCAGGCGGAACGCGTACAGGCCCATCAGCAACTGCAGCAGCAGGAAGGCGAGCCACAGTCCGAGGATCCGGACCGGATCGAGGAAGACCAGCCCGTACACGGCGAAGATGTCCACAACGGGTGCCAGCAGGGGCAGAAGAACCTGGAAGAGCAGCAGATAGACCAGTCCTCGACGGCCCAGCTTCCCCGCGGCACCGCGCTGCACCATCGCGCCCCGGTGCTTCCACATCGCCTGAAGGGTGCCGTAGCACCAGCGGTACCGCTGCCGCCACAGGGCGTTCAGGGAGGCGGGTGCCTCTGTCCACGCCTTCGCGGCCTCCTCGTACACCACTCGCCAGCCGTTTCGGCACAGCGCCATGGTGAGGTCGGTGTCCTCGGCAAGGGTGACGTCACTGACGCCGCCGAGGTCCAGCAGCGCCTGGCGGCGGAATGCGCCCACCGCTCCGGGAACGGTCGGCATGCATTCGGCGAGGTCGAACAGGCGGCGGTCGAGGTTGAATCCGACCACGTACTCGATGTGCTGCCAGCGGCCGAGCAGACCCCCGCGGTTGACGACCTTGGCGTTGCCCGAGACGGCGCCCACGCGGGGGTCGGCGAAGGGCTGCACGATCGTGCGGACGGTGTCGGGTTCGAAGACCGTGTCGCCGTCCACCATGACCACCAGGTCGCAGGTGGCGAAGGCGAGTCCGGTGTTGAGGGCGGCGGGCTTGCCCGCGTTCCGCTGGCGGATCACCCGCACCGGCAGGTGGAGCGAGTCGACCAGGTCGGCGGTGCCGTCGGTCGAACCGTCGTCGACCACGATGATCTCGACCGGATGGTCCGAGGCGAGCAGCGATCGCACGGCCGCTTCGATCCCGGCGCTCTCGTTGTAGGCGGGGACGATGACACTGACGCGCTGGGTGACCGGCGCCCCCCAGGTGCGGCCGCGTCGTCGCGTTCGCAGGCGCCGGTGCCGCCGAGCGGCGATCAGCACGATGGCGGCTCGCAGCACACTGATCGCCCCGGCCGCATACATCAGCAGGCCCAGCAGCCGGACCACCCGGTCGCCGCCCTGCAGAGCCTTGATGAGGGCCAGCCCTTTGAGGTGATCGCCGAGGCCGGCGGCCTGGACAGGTGCGGCCATGCCGACCGCGTCGGACACTGTCGCGAACGTGAAGCCCTGTGCCTTGAGACGTGGCACCAGGGAAGCCAGCGCGGCGACGGTCTGTGAGCGGTCTCCGCCGGCGTCGTGCATCAGCATGATCTGCCCGCCGTCACCATGTGGTGTGGCATGGGCGAGGATGCGCTCCACGCCGGGGCGCTGCCAGTCCTCGGAGTCCTTGGTGCTGAGCACCGTGACGTAACCTGCCGCGTCGGCCTGCTTGAGCACAGACCAGTCGGCGTTGTCCAGCGTGGCGTTGTTCGAGGAGTACGGCGGCCTGAGCAGTGCGGTGGTGACCCCTGCGGCGCCGGCTACCGCCAGCTGCGTCTCGCGCAGTTCCAGCGAACGCTGCCACGGCGCGAGGCGGGCCAGGTCGGGATGGGTGAAGGTGTGGATGCCGATCTGGTGGCCCTCGGCGACGATGCGGCGGACCAGCTCCGGGTGGGCGACGACCTGGGTTCCGACGACGAAGAAGGTCGCGTGCACGTGGTTGCGGCGCAGTACGTCCAGGATCCGCGGCGTCCAGGTGGGGTCCGGGCCGTCGTCGAAGGTCAGCGCGACGGTGTGGGCTTTCGCCCGGGCGGTGTGGGCAGAGGTGGCGGCGTTCGCGATCACGGCGCCGCCGTGGACCACCTGGCTGGGCACCGAGTCGTTCCTGCCGCGGTCGGTCACGTCGTCCGAGGTGATGCCGAACATGTGATGGGTGTAGCCCTGAAGCAGCAGGGCCACCGACAGGGTCACCACGAGGACGCTCAGCAGCAGCCAATGGGTGCGGGGTGTGATCTGGCGGGTGCGGCTGCGACGAGGAGGAACGTTGCGGCGTCGGCGGTCGGTCATGTCAGGGGCCTTGGATCACTTCACGGGGTTGTGGGACGAGCCGAGCGCGCGGCCCTTGGACGCAGGGGTGGCGGTGGGAGTGGCCGTCGGGGCCGAGGCCGGCGACGCGACCCCGGTGGGCGTCGCGGTAGGGGCGGACGTGGCGGCAGAGGTGACGGACGCTGCTGTCGACCGGTCGGTGGAACCGGAGCTCTTCTGCACGGCTGTGGAGCGGGAGGTCTTCTGCGCCGCGGTGGGCCTTGCACTCGGTGCGGACCGGTCTGCGTCGGGCGCGGGCGAGTGGGGCGCGGTGGGGCGCGTGGTGTCCGGCTGCGGGACGAACGGGGCGTTGAGGCTGGGACCGCCGAGTACGGCACTGATCAGCAGGGCGGCGTAGCCGCCTGCGGGGAGCACCAGCAGTCGGGCGGCGCGCAGAACGCGACGCTGGCGTCGCCCCGAGGAATCGACGAAGACGGGGCTCACCGGCCCGCTCTTCGGCGCTTCCGGTGCGGCTGGGGGCGCGCCGGGCGTGCCGAATTCCGGAGGCGGCATGGTGAGGGTGTCGGCGCGGGGAGCGTCCCATGCCGCCGCGGCGGGGCTCGGCCCGGCGGCGTACTCGTCCGTGGCGACGACGTAGAGGTCCGGCCTGACGGTGTAGGGGTCGGTCCCGGCCGCACGGGTGTCACCCGTCGCGTGCGCCCATTGCGTGAATTGCGTCGAGTCCTGGGGCATCGTTGCCGTGCCGGTGGTGACGCTCCCGTTGTACTCGTGACCGTAGGCATACGTGTACCCGACGCCGTCGTACGGATATTCGCCGTACCCTCCGTCGCTTTCGTCCGTCCACCGCACGAGTCGTGCTCCTTGTCCTGGCTGACCGACACAGCCGTCCGATTGGACAGAGTGAACTCGGCCGGAAGTGTTACACCTCGGCCTCGCAGCACAGAACGAACCAGGCGAAAGGGGCGGCTCGGTCGGCGGGACCGGCGGGACGGCAGCACGTGGCTCGCCGTCGGTTCGCCGGACACGGTTCACCGCGACTGCTGTGCCGTGTTGCGGCCGTGAGCGCGCCCGGATCCTGAGATCCGTGGTTCCGGGAAGGTCCGTGATCCGGGCCCGACAGCCTGCCGCCGGTCCGATACGTGTGCGGGGCGGCCGGACCCCCGTGCAGTGGGCGGGGGTCCGGCCGCCCCAGTTGCTCCCCGTGCGCTCCCGGGGGGAGTCAAGAGCAGCACGGGGAGTGCTCTGGGGAGCGCGCGGTGCCGGTGCCGACGGGCGGTCGCCCACGATCCGTTCTGCACGCGAGTGGCACTCACACAGCGCACTACCGGCGCGGAACATCACCCGGCCGGAAGGCTTCCCGGTCGGACACGGGGCCGACGAGGCGACGAACTTCCGGTTCCTCCGGGGCAGACCCGTGACCGAGGGCTGGGGCAGCCCGGACGCGTGCCCCGTCCGCGGCGCGCAGCGGAGACGGCGTCGCGCGGAAGGCCGGAGCCGGCGTTGCCGCCGACTCCGGCCCGCAGAGGACCGGGGATGCCGCAGCATGGCGGCGGTCCTCCGCGCAATACACGTGACCGACCGGCTTGTTCAGCCGGTGAACGCGGTGGTGCCGTTCGGGACGCCGAGCCCGGACGGGCCGTCGTACCCGGCGGTGCCGGTGCAGAGGTAGGAACCGCCGCAGCTGCCGTTCGAGCCGCTGGTGACGTCGTACAGCGCCGACGTGTGCGCGTACGGGAAGGACGCCGGATAGGAGCCGGCGGACGGGGCGCCGCCCAGCGCGTAGGTCGCCGCGATCAGCGGGGAAGAGGCGCTGGTGCCCCCGAAGACCATCCAGCCGGTGGCCGAGCGGTAGGTGTCGTAGACCGCTACCCCGGTGTTCGGGTCGGCGACCGCCGAGACGTCCGCCACGGTGCGGTCGGCGCAGCCGGTGTCCTTCTGCCAGCCGGGCTTGGCGTCGTACTTGGAACAGCCGGAGCCAGCTCCGCTCCAGACCGTGTCGGTCCAGCCGCGGGAACTGGAGGCGGTCTTCAAGGACGTGCCGCCCACGGATGTCACGTACTTGGAGGCCGCGGGGTACTCGACGCCGTAGCCGTTGTCACCGGAGGAGACGGTGATGGCGACGCCCGGGTGGTTGAAGTAGCTGGAGTCGTACGTCGAGTCGCTCGAGGACTCGGATCCGCCGTAACTGTTGGAGACGAACTTCGCGCCCAGTTGGACGGCGGTGTTCACGGCAGTGCCGAGGTTGGTCATGGTCGGCGTCTTGGCTTCCACCAGCAGGATCTTGCAGTTCGGGCAGGCCGCGCTGACCATGTCGAGGTCGAGGGAGATCTCCTCGGCCCAGCCGGAGTCTCCGCGCGGATAGCTGGTGCCGCCGTTCTGGTCCACCTTCTTGAAGCAGCCGTTGGCCGTGGTGCACGGGGGCAGGCCGTACTGGGAGCGGTAGACGGAGAGGTCGGACTCGGCGTTCGGGTCGTCGTAGGCGTCGACGATCGCCACCGTCTGGCCCGAACCGCCACTGGCGGACGGCAGGTTGTACGCCGCCTGCAGCGAGGCGGGGCCGTAGCCGGAGGGCGCGGCGGCCGCGCTCAGGTCGCTCTCGGCGTGCGCCGATTGCGGGGTGCCCGCGGTGACCTGCAGGGCATTGCAGGCCATCTCTCCCTTCTTCGCCGGGGCGGCGCAGGCGTGGGCGACGGTGACGCCGCGGGACGGGGAGGCCGTGGTCTGGGCCGCCTGGCCCATGGGGGAGGCCAGGGCCAGTGCGGCCGTGGCGAGCGTGGCCACGGCGGTGAGGGATACGGTTCTGCGCAACGTACGTCCTCCACATGGTGGGTGAACCGGGAAGGGCTGTGGGGGGTGCGCGGTACGGCCTCGGCGCGGGATGCGCGCAGTGGCCGGGCAGACCGTATGGATGTCGAGGTCACGTCAACAAGAAGAAGGTTGAGGCGGGGACGTTTCTTTGCCTTTCCTGGGACGATCACGTTCCGTTCATGAGTGAGTCATGACGGAAAGCGGGCTCGACCATGGCTTGACCGACCCGAGTGACCGCATGGAAGGCAAGCGGGTCGTCCGTCCACGACGCCGTGCCAGGTGGGAGCCTCGGCCGATCCGGCAGGCCACGGGGGCAGCTTCCTCTGCCGACGGTCTCGTCTCAGGGCCGTCGAACCGCAGCACCTGCCCTCCTCTGCCGCGAGATCCGCTCCCGAGCCGGGTTGACCCTCGACCTTGTGCAGGGCCCAGAGTGCCGGGTGTGGAGAACGACATGCACAGCATTGGCGAGATGGCCCGCGACAGCGGTCTGGGCGTGAGCGCCCTGCGGTTCTACGACCGTGCCGGTGTGCTGGTCCCGGCCTGGGTGGATCCGGTGAGCGGTTACCGCTGGTACGAACCCGAGCAGCTCGAAGAGGCCCGGCTGTTGGCCCGCTTGCGGCGGGCCGGAATGCCACTGCCGGACATCAGGCTGGTGCTGGCCGGCTGGTCCGGCGCGGACACCGATCTGGTCCGAGAACTGCTCAAGGCGCACCTGCGCCGTCTCGAACAGGGACTGTCCGACGCCCGCGGCGAGTTCTCCGCGCTCCGAGCACTACTCGATCACCGGGAGAATCCCATGACTTCGCTCCGCATCGCCGCCGTCCGGCTGTCCGGCACCGCACCTGAGCTGGCAGCCGCGCTGGACGCGGTCCGTTTCGCGGCGAGTACCGACCCTGAACTGCCGATGCTCGGCGGGGTCCTGTTCGACATCGAGGGCGAGAGACTCCACGTCGTGGCAACTGACCGGTACCGGATGGCTGTCGCGCAGGCCGATGTCGCCGGGCACGACGGGAGCCGAGTGCAGGTCGTCGTGCCCAGCCCGCTCGCCGACGCGATGCGGGCGCTGTTGGACGGCGAGGGACCCGTGCGGCTGTCTTTGGACGGTGACCGCGTGACGCTGGGGGCGGGGGACGGGCAGGCGGCCGGTCAGTGCCTCGACCACGACTTCCCCGACTACCGTCGTCTCCTCCCTCAGGCCGCAGGGCGCCGCGCCGTCGTCGAGGTGGCGGCCTTCCGTAAAGCCCTGGAGACCGGTCCTGTCCGGTCCGAAGAGGCCGGAGCGCCCGACCTCAGTGTGCTCAGGGTGGAGGACGGCGGCACGGTGACCCTTTGCGCAGACGGTGACGCAGACCCGGACCGCGTCGCCGTCAACCGTGAGTTCCTCCTGGACGCGCTGGCCGCCGGAGCCCGGGACCGACTGATTCTCGAGGTCGACACCCCCGCGACGCCGATCGCGGTCCGCCGGCCCGACGACGAGGGCACCTTCTCGATCCTGATGCCGGTCCGCCTGGACGACTGACGGTCCACTCACCCTGATCCGGCTCGCCCGGTCCGATCGAGCAGTCGGCCGCCAAGGTTCCGCCCGGCGTGGTCGCGGGCCGCAGCGAGCGGGCCGTGTCCGCCTGCTATCGGGGCTCACCGCCGACCACGAGGCGAACGACGGGGAACAGCGGGGAACGACGGCGAGCCTCTCAGGAACATCCATGGCGGCGTCGCTCGGTCACCGATGGAGCAGCGACCGCCCAGGCGGACCAACTGGAGTGGACAGGCCCCGAGCGCCCCGGGCCAACTGGGAGGAGAGGCCCGCCGGGATCGCTTCCCGCGGCCGCACGGATGCGCCGTCCGACACCATGGAGCGCGCTCATGAACGGAACGGCCGCGGCGACCGACGGCGAGGAGACCGACGCGTCCGGCGCCACAGTGGTACGTCGTCGACGCAACCGGCAGCCAAGACGACCCCGACCGATGGGGGACCGATGACCGAGCACACGGGCGAGCAGAAGCGGCGCCCCGCACACATGGTGGCGGGCTTCTTGGTCGCGCTGCTGCCGGTCGCGGTCGCGGTGGGTGTGTACGTGTTCGGCCGCACGCACACACCCGACTACACCCAGGGCCTGTTCGGGCAGCACGGCGTCGGCGTCGTCGACCTCAAGGCGCGCCTGGGCAGCGCTCTGATGGCACTCGCGGTCGTCCAACTGCTGCTCGGGCTGTGGATGTACCGGCGCCTGCCGGGAGCGGGCGCCGCGCCGCACCGGGTGCAGCCCACACACCGGCTCATCGGCCTTCTCGCCTTTCTGCTGTCGCTGCCCATCGCCTACCAGTGCATCACCGCCTACGGAGTCGAGTTCTCGAGCAGCCGAGTGGCGGTGCACTCCATCGCGGGCTGCGTCCTGTACGGCGTGTTCGTCGCCAAGGTGCTGGTGGTACGCAGCCGCCGACTGCCCGGCTGGGCACTTCCGGCCGCCGGCGGCGCCTTGGTCACCGCCATCGCACTGCTGTGGTACACAGCCGCGTTGTGGTTCTTCGCCGGCTCCGCCCCCGGCTTCTGACCGCGCCGTCACCGAGTGCCTGCTCCGAGCGGTCACGCGCACTGAGGTGAGTGCGGCACTCGATGTCCTGGATCGTGTGGCTGATCGTCACCTGGCCGTTGGCGCCGGGTGTTCCGACCGGCGAGGTGGCATACGTGGTGCCGGTTCCCGTGGTGCCGGCGAAGCTGCTGCCTTCACCACCGCTGCCCCCGCCGGCCGCACCCAGGGTGGTGGCGGACGCGCCACCCCCGCCGCCGAAGTAGCCGCCCCCGCCGCCGCTGACGACGAGTCCGGTGCTGCAGCCGGAGTAGTTGCCGCCGGCACCTCCCGTGCCGACCGTCGCGCCGGAGGATCCGCCCCCGGCGTTGCCTGCCTGGCCGGTGCAGGACCCGGCGGTGGCTCCCGCGCCGGGCGCGCTGGTGGTTCCTTCTCCTCCGCCGCCTCCGGGCGAGCCGCCGAGAGTCCCGCCGACCGCGCCGTCGGTGCCCTCGGGGGTTCCGCCGGCACCTCCCTGGCTGGGGAGATTGCGTCCTCCGTTGTCGCTTCCTCCACCCGCTACCACGAGCAGGCTGCCGCCCGTCGCCACGCTTGACGCCCCGCCCCCGCCCGAGCCGCTGGACACGGGAGTGGTGGTTCCGCCTCCGCCCGCGCCTCCGCCGTCGTAGCCACCGGCGCCGTCAGCGGTGATCGTCGCTACGTCTGAGTGACGTCGACCGCACGGGGCCGGGGCGCGGCAGCCGCCGGAGCCATCCCGACACCGGACAGGACCACACACAGGGCTGTCGCGGTGCCTGCTCCGTACCGTCGCCGACCGCTGCCGAGCCCCTCGCGCCGTCGCTCCGACGGCGCGGTCGAAGACCGCAGCATGTACTTTCCGTCCGCCGATCTCTCCCAGCTCATTGGTGTCAGACGCGTCAGCGCCCGTGCGCAGTCAGCAGCAGTCCAGCGCCCCGCTGCCTCACGGTGCACGCAGACGCGCTATATGAGACGGAAAGAAGTGAAATGATCGATGAGTCCCTTCTGTGCATCAAGGGCGCGTCCTGCGTGTGCCCGCCCGACGAGGTGACCGCATCCGTCCGCACCGCCCCGGAGTCGAGCAGAGGAGGACACCGGGCGGCGCGCCGCGGAGTCGAAGGGAACCCTCGGAGGGGACCACGGTGAAAGCATCGGGACCCGGCTGCACCGTCCGACCGCCGTCAGCGCCGCACACGGCCGGGGCGGGTCGCCGGCAGGAGACCGGGCGGTACCGGGACGGAGGCGGCCCCGTTCCCGACTGCGGGCACGTCGTGGCGCACGTGACGGGAGTGAGGCACGAGTCCGGTGCTGTCCGGGTCAAGGCTTAGGGTTGGTTGGTAGGTGAAGCGGCCTGTCGGGGACCTTCGATCGGCACCGAGCGGCCGCACCGGGTGCTCATCCCGAGCTGGGGGTCCTGCGGCTCGTGAGGGCGAGGCAACGTGAGTGATGGGCCTGCGCAACGCTCACCGGCCACCGCGGTCTCCGAGAGCTCTGCGGCGGGACGGGCGCGCGTGCGTCGGGAGGCCCGCCGTACGCATCTGCAGACCCTTTCGGTCGTTGCTGTGGGTGGCGCCCTGGGTTCCTGTGCGCGCTACGGAGCGGCATTGATCTGGCCCACGGGGAAGGCGGCGTTCCCCTGGACGACCTTGGGCGTCAATGCGGTCGGGTGCTTCATCATCGGCGTGTTCCTGGTGATGATCACAGAAGCCTTCACCGTGCACCCATTGCTGCGGCCGTTCTTCGGGACGGGAGTTCTGGGCGGCTTCACGACCTTCTCCACGTACTGCGTCGACATCGAACGTCTGGTGCGAGCGGACAGGGCCGGCCTCGCCCTGACCTACCTGGCGGCGACCGTGGTCATCGCCCTGGCCGCGGCGAAGATCGGCATGGTCTCCACCAGACGCATCCTCGCGACGAGAGGACTGTGATCATGCGACTCCACGGACACGCACTGCGCCTGACCATCATCGTGGACGACACGGACACCTGGCAGCACAAGCCCCTGTTCACGGAAATCGTGCACCGGGCCCATGAGGCGGGGTTGGCCGGCGCGACGGTTCTCCGGGGCGTGGAGGGCTTCGGGGCGACATCGGTCGTGCACACCACACGGCTGCTGTCGATGGCCGACGACCTGCCGACGGCCGTCATCATCATCGATGAGGAGGACCGCATCCGAGCCTTCATGTCCCAGCTCGAAGAGCTGCCCATCAGCGGCCTCGTCACCGTCCAGCCGGTCGAGGTGGTCCACTACAAGGGCCGGGAGGCTGCAGCCACATGAGGTTCCTGCTCGTCATTCTCGGAGGGGCCATCGGCGCCCCCATGCGGTATCTGATCGACCGGAGCGTCCAGGCACGCCATGGCACCACTTTCCCTTGGGGCACGTTCGGAGCCAATGTCACCGGATCGGTGATCCTGGGCACGCTGACCGGAGCGACGCTCGCCGGAGCCGCCTCGCCGAACGTGCAGCTTTTCCTGGGCACGGGCCTGTGCGGGGCCCTGACCACCTACTCGACGTTCTCCTACGAGACGCTCAGCCTCGCCGAGGCCGGAGCGCGCTTTCTCGCCGCGGTCAACGTAGTGGCCTCGATCGTGGCCGGGCTGGGCGCCGTGTTCATCGGCCTGACCTTCGCGCAGGCGGCTTTCGGCTAGGCCGACGCCCCGGGGTCGCCGAACGATCCGCACCCGTCCCTGCGGGCCTCTGCCGGGAACCGGACCCCTCAGACCTGTGCGGGGACGGAATCCCGGTCGGTGCACCGCATGATCCCGACCCTTTCGACGATCACGAGCCCTTCGTCGATCAGCTCGCGCAGCGTCGGAAGGAACCGGCGTACGCGTTCCTCGTCGTCCACGATGACGATCACCAATGGCAGGTCCTGCTTCAGCGACAGCATCCGAGGCGCGTGCATGACCGAGGAGGCTCCGAAGCCCTCGACGCCACGGAAGGCCGTCGCGCCGGCCAAACCCGCCTCATGGGCGCGATGCACGATCTCCGCGAACAGTGGCCGGTGATGCCAGGTGTCGCACTCCTCTATGAAGATCGTCAGCTGCAGGGCCGATTCCATGGGCATCATGACGTCCTCCTGGCCATCACACAGGCGCTTTGCGCCGCGCGCGGTCGGCCCAGCGGCAACCGATGTGTCCCGGGGCCCGCCGCGCCACGGCAGATCCAACCCGAAGAACCGGCCACGTCCACCCGGACGGCCGAACAACGTGAGCTGCAGTTGGGGCCTTCCATTCCGTAGCCCTCCTACTCGCGCGGGCCGACAGACAGGCCAAGATCACTTCACGAGTAGGGACTGTTGGTGGCACCGAATGCCACGGTTGGGTACGGCGAGCCCCACCGCCGCGTAACCGCAGCCGCAAGACGACTTCGGCTACACGTCCAAGATATCGCCATTCAGCACACTATGGAATGAATCCACCGCCTCCCGTACGCCTTTGCCGGGGCTCGGGAGAACGAACGCGGACTACGGGTCCCGCTCGGCCACCGCGTGCAGCGCCGCCGCCAGAACCTGTTCCCGGTCGCCGGAAGCGTCGACGGTGAGGCCCGGCTCGTCGGCCCCGAGCGGATCCAGGATGTCGTACTGGGAGTCGAGCAGCCGCGGAGGCATGAAGTGTCCCTTGCGACGGGCGATCCGCTCCGCGGCCACCGCTCGGTCCAGAGCCAAGTGGACGAAGCACAGGTCCGCGCCCGTCCGCCGGAACCGGTCCCGGTACTCACGTTTGAGCGCGGAACACGTGGCGACGCCCCCGTGCCCGCCTGCCGCCGTCGCTCGAATCCACTCCGTGAAGGCGGCCAGCCACGGCTCGCGATCCGCGTCGTCGAGGGGATGGCCTGCGGCCATCTTGGCGCGATTGGCAGGGGGGTGGAGGTCGTCGCCGTCCAGGAACGGCACGTCGAGCCGTTGCGCGAGGCGTGGTCCGACGGTGGACTTGCCGGACGCCGACACGCCCATCACGATCACCACGCGTGAACCACCGACCACGCTGGTCAACGAGCCTCCCTGAGGCGACGGGTCGAAGACTGGAGCCACCTCCACTATCACCTGTCGTGCCACGGAGTGCTGGATGAGCCGGCCCTGGGCGGAGCGCGTCCAGCTCGCCACTGTCCCTCACCCGCAGCAGACCGTCGCGCGGGGATGTGCCCGATGGGAACCACAGCCTCACGGCAGGACGCTCCCGGCCTGACGGTGGAGAACGCCAGACCGGGAGCGGCGGTCGGTGTGTCTTCGGCTGTCGCGTCAGCCGGTGCCCTGCTCGACGGGCAGATGGATCGGACCGCGAAGAACCGGGCTGCGCCGGTAGGGCGGTGGATCGGCGACCAGCCGGGGCCGGTCGAGGCGGCGTACCAGCTCGGTCAGCGCGATCTGGGTCTCCCGCCTGGCCAACGGGCCGCCGAAGCACAGATGGATACCGCTGCCGAAGCCGAGATGCTGGTTGTCCCGCCGGTCGGGGTCGAAGCGGTCGGGATCGTGGAAGCGGTCCGGATCGCGGCTGCCCGAGGCCAGCATGAGCATGATCTGCGAACCCCTGGGGATGACGGTGTCGGCGACGGTGATGTCGCTGTACGCCGCCCGCCACGGAATGATGTGCACGGGAGGCTCGTAGCGCAGGAGTTCCTCGACCAGCGGGACGACGAGGCCCGGGTCGTCGCGCAGCCGCTGGAGCACCTCCGGGTGGCGCAGCAGCGTCAGCATGCCGTTGGTGATGAGGTTGACGGTGGTCTCGTGGCCGGCGATCAGCAGCAGGTTGGCGGTGGAGACGATCTCCTCGTCGGTCATCCGCCCGTCCGGCCCGTCGTCGTTGGCGAGCCGCGTCAACAGGTCGTCGCCCGCCCGGCCATGGCGTTGCTCCAGCAGTCCGCCGAGGTACTGGCGCAGGTCCTTGCGGGCCTGCAGCCCCTTTTCCAGCTTCTCCTTCGGGTCGATCTTGGGGTTGTAGTCGATCGAGTCGACGATCGCGTCCACCCACAGATGGAACCTCGGTTCGTCCTCGCGCGGCACGCCGAGCAGGTGGCAGATCACCGTGACGGGGAACGGGTAGGCGAAGTCGTCGACGATGTCGATCTGCCCCTTGCCCGCGAAGCCGTCGATCAGACTGCTCACGACGGCGGTCAGATCGTCGTCCATCCCGGCCACCAGGCCCGGGGTGTGCGGGGGCCCGAAGTGGCGCATCGCCATACGCCGCAGGCGGTCGTGCTCGGGCGGATCGAGGTTGATGAACGGCGGTGTGGTCTCTCCCTCGTGCGAGGGCATCGGATGCGCCAGATTGCGGACGTCGGAGCTCAGGTGCGGATCGTGCAGCAGTTCGGTGAGCTCGCGATAGGTGCTGACGACGTAGCTGCCGTCCTCCTGCCGGGCCACCGGCGTCCTGCGCAGCTCGGCGTACAGCGGGTACGGGTCGGCCCGGGAGGAGTAGTCGAGGATCCTGCGCAGCGTGTCGGGCATCTGGGTCGTGGTCATCTTCCCTCCTACCGATGGTGCTGCTGCAGGGACGTGACGCGCCGCTCACTCGGGGCGTTGCCGGTGACGACCACCGTGGCTCCCTGGGCGATCAGGGCGGGGCCGGGGAAGTCGACGGGCACCGGTTTGGAGTCGACGGGCTGGTCGGGCGTGGGGCAGGGCGGCGGGAAGGGTGCGGCCGTCTCGATCAGCTGCCGGTAATGGTCCAGCCACTTCGCGTTGTTGAAGCTCACCGCCGCGGTGACGCGGCCCTGGTAGCCGTAGGCGGCGACGAAGCGGCGGTCGGACACCGACCCCTGGGTGACGACGACCTCGTCGGCGAAGGTCGGTACGCCGACGGACTTGATGTTGGCGCCGAACTGGATCGACCAGAACAGCGGGATGGACAGGTGGGGCCAGCGGTCCGCCTGGGCGCTGACCATGTTGTGCGCCGCGACCTCGGCCTGCTCCACGGCGTTGGCCCAGTGCTCCAGCGAGATCAGCCGGTACTCGTAGATCGGGTTCGGGCAGCGGGCCACGTCTCCGGCGACGAAGACGTCGTCGGTGATCAGGCCGTTGATGTCGAGGGCGCGGCAGCCCGTGTCGCAGGCGATTCCCCAGACACCTGCCGCCAGTCCCGAGTCGCGGAGCCAATCGGTGTTGCGGATGCCGCCGAGTGCCACCACCGCGACGTCGGCGTCGATCGTGCTGCCGTCGTCGAAGTGGGCGCGGCGGAGGTGCCCCTGCGCGTCGCCCTCCAGCCGGGTCACCTTGACGCCACAGCGCAGGTCGACGCCGTGAGCGCGCTGCATGTCCGCCGCGACCTCACCGACCATGGCGCCGAGCGCCCCGACCAGCGGGGCCGGCGCGAGTTCGGCGACGGTCACCGGGATGTCGCGCTCGCGGCAGATGGAGGCGATCTCGGAGCCGGTGAACCCCGCGCCGATGACCAGGACGCGCGAGGGCCCGGCGGCGAGGGCTCGCTGCAGACCCTCGGCGTGTTCGCGGGTACGCACGACGAACACTCCGTCCAGGGCCGCCTCGCTCTCGACGAACCAGGGCCGGGCCCGTACCCCCGTGGAGATCAGCACCCGGTCGAAGGGAACCTCGCGTCCGTCGGCGAGACGTACGACGTTGCTCGCCATGTCCAGCCCGCTGGCGGGCACGCCCAGCAGCCACTCCGCGTTGATGTCACGGCGCCGCGGCAGCGTGGTGCCGCTGGCCGGCACCCATCCGGTCAGTACCTGCTTGGACAGGGGAGGCCGGTCGTAGGGCTCGCCCAGCTCGTCACCGATCATGGTCAGCGAGCCGGTGAAGCCCTCGGCGCGCAGAGCCTCCGCGGCCCGCAGCCCCGCCAGCGAGGCTCCGACGATCACGATGCGGCCGTCGCGTCTGAACGCTCGCAGGGTGTCCGCACTGGTCATGACGACGACGCCTCCACCGGTGCCTCCCGCCCCTCCAACTGGTCGACCAGAATGGCCTGGACCGGGCAGGCCGCCGCGGCGCGCAGCACCTGTTCGCGCCGGGCGTCGTCGGGGCTGGGGTCGTACATCAGCGCTTCCTCGCCGTGCATCCGGAACACGTCCGGAGCCAGGAAGGCGCACTGCGCATAACCTTCACATCGGGAAAGATCAACGACAATTCTCATCCCGGCCTCCACGGGCACTGCAGACTGCGGACCCTGAAGCCGGTGCCACTGCGGCACGCGCGCGACATGCTCGCGGAGGAAGTCGGTCGTCGCTCAGCCCAGCGGGTGCGAGGGGGTGCACACCGGGTCAGTCGGGTCTCCACAGAAGGAAGTTGTTCGCCACGAACAGAGCGACTGGCCTCCGTGGAAGCGACTGGCGTCTCTAGAACCGCCCAGGGAACCTGACTTGTCGAGAAAAGCGTATCCCGCGCGCCCATCACCTGCACTTGGGGAACCAGGGCGGCAGTGCGTGTTCGTCCCCCGCATGCCGCGTGCTCCTGCGGCCATGACCGTGCTCGGTGATCCTTTGTAGGTGGCGTGGAGCGACCCGGTCCGCGGAGTGCTCCTGCTTCGTGGTGTCCGTCGCTCCGACGGCCGCGGTCAGTGCAGTTCTTCGATGTGCCGGAGGCACGCATGGGAAACGTACTGGGCGATGTACTGGGCCTGGCGGCGGCCGTCGCCATCAGCCCGCTTCCGATCGTCGCCATCATCATCGTGCTGGCAACGCCTCATGGACGCCTGAACGGGTTGGTGTTCGCCACCGGCTGGGTGCTGGGTCTGTCGGCCGTGGGCGCGGTGATGCTGCTGATCGGCGGCAAGGGGAGTGCCGACAGCCACGGGCATCCCGCGGACTGGGTGGGGGTCCTCAAGCTCGTGCTGGGAGTGGCGCTGGCCCTCTTCGCCGTGCGGCTGTGGCGCCGTCGCCCCAAGGACGTCACGCAGGCGCAGTTGCCGCAGTGGATGGCCGCGATCGACCGCTTCACGCCGGTGAAGATCTTCCTCCTCGCCCTCCTGCTGTCGGCCGGAAACCTGAAGAACGCTCCGCTGACCATCGCCGCAGCAACGTCGATCAGCGCGTCGGGGGTGCCGGTCGGACAGCAGATCGCCGCGCTGGCGATCTTCATCGTCATCGCGTCCATCGGACTCCTGACCCCGCTCGGCGTGTTCCTGGTCATGGGGGACCGGGCGAAGAACATGCTGGGCAACTGGAAGGAATGGGCCGCGCGGCACAACGCCGCCATCATGGCGGTCCTGTTCTTCGTGTTCGGACTGAAACTGCTGGGGGACGGCATCGACGTGCTGACCTCCTGACCGCGGGCGTGCGGTGCCGCCCGGTCGGGGCGGTGGAGTGCTCCCGGGCCACAGTGCGAGGGCCGTCGCAGGCCGGTGCGTGACCGTGCCCCCCGAGCCCCTGCAGGCGCGGCGTGTCGCCCTTACCCGGGCGGCGTCGCCCCTATATCGTCGAACAGGCTGAATGGGTGTTTCGTGAAGAGGAAATCGGAACGGCTCACCCTACTGGCCTTACGGTGAACGGGTGGAGTGGGAATGGAGTCCGGGGAGACCCGCAATCCGAGATCGAGCGGCAAGCGTGGCCTACCGGAAATCCATTCTTCGCTGCGTGCCACCGCGACGGCGGCGGCGGGCGGGACATTGGTCATCTGGTGGCCGGCGTTCACGTTCGGCGCTTACGACGCCATCTTCTTCGACAATGTGCTGGCCCTCTGGGCGGTGGCCACAGCGGTACTCCTCGCGGGCCTGGCGCTGCACAGACAGGTCTCCGTGCCCTGGGGCAGCTGGGCCGCGCTGCTGCTGCCGTCGCTCTGGATCATTCTCGGCATGACGGCACCGATCAGCAAGGGATTTCACTACCTCCACTATTTCGAGGTGGCCGTCACCATTCTGAGCGCCCCCTATCTGACGTGGCTCCTGTCGAAAATTCTCCTGTCCGACTACGACGAGCTTCCTACGGCTCAGCGTTTCGGAGCCGTAGGCATCACGCTGGTCATCGGAATTCTCGCCTTCCTGCTCGGCAAGTTCAATTATCTTTTCCTCACCTGTGCGGACTTCGATGTGAGCGGCAACAACACACCGCCCGGCTGCGCCAAGGGCCCGCCCTACCGTCTGCGCTGAATGCGCGAGGACGCACGCGTCGGCCACTGCGGCGCGGGTGAGGGAGCAGGTCCGGTGAGTCCGTCCGTCGTGGTGCGCCGTGTGCGTGTGCCGGGGGCGACCTGCCGGGGCGGTGGTTGCGTCCCGCGTGGGGGACGGCGACCGTGAGCGGGTGATTCTCGTTCCGGGGTGGCTGTGGCAGCGGGGGGCGGTGAGCCGCGCCGTGGCCGCCGGCCTCGCCGCCGGCGTCTTCTCCGGGGTGTTCGTTCTCGTCGAGTCGGGGTCATGGGCGGGCGCCGCGGTGGTCTTCGTGGTGCTGAGCCTCTTCTGCGGGATCCGCACGGCGCGCCGGATGGACCGGATCTGGCCCGCGGCGAAGGAGATGCCGTACGCCGACCGCGTGGCCGTGGTCCGCGCCACCCGGTGCGGCGAGGCCGTCGACGATCCCCGGCTGGCGCCCCCGGTCGTCGAGTACGCCGGTGCCCTGCGCCGGGCCGCCGAGGACGACCGCCTGCACCGCCCGCTCGTCCTGCTCGTCACCGCGCTCGCGGTCGCACTCGCCGTGTACGACACCCTGACGGGCGAGACCGGCGAGACGGTCGTCTCGTGGCTGGTGGTCCTTGTCCTGCTGGCCGACCTGTTGTGGTGGCCCCGCAGGCGGGAGCGCCTGCTGGCCCGTGCCGGCCGGGCGGAGGCGACGGCCCTGCGCAGGACGGACAGGGGCTGCGCGACGGGCGACTCCTGACCACGGGCGGCGGTCCGCCTGTCCGGTCGAGCCCCCGCCCCGATGGAGAGGGGGCTCAACCGGGTTCGTGGTCCGCTCAGTCGCGGCCGGTGCCAGGACCGTAGGCCGCGGCGATGTCCTTCGACGTCACCCACCGGCTGTAGGTGGGCGACTGGGGCCAGCCTTCGGGCGAGTCCTGCCATTCCTCCTGGCGTCCGTACGGCAGGAGGTCGATCAGCGCGAAGGTGTGGCTGAGCTGCTCGGTGCCGCGGCCGTCGGTGTGCCAGGTGCGGTAGACGGTGTCGCCGTCGCGCAGGAACACGTTGACCGCGAACCCTCCCTCGGGCGGTGCGCCGACGTCGGCCCCGAACGAGCTGTTCGCGGTCGAGTACCAGGTCATCCGGTTGCCGACCCGCTGCTTGTAGGCGAGTGCCTCGTCGATCGGTCCCTGGGTGACGACGACGAACCGCGCGTCGTAGTTGTCCAGGAATTCCAGCCGGGTGTACTGCGAGGTGAATCCGGTGCAGCCCGGGCACTGCCATTCCTGGCCGGCGGACCACATGTGGTTGTAGACGATCAGTTGCCGCCTGCCGTCGAAGACGTCCGCAAGCCGGACGGCGCCGTCCTCGCCTTCGAGGGTGTAGTCGGGCATCTCGACCATCGGCAGGCGGCGTCGCTCGGCGGCGATGGCGTCGAGCTCCCGCGTCGCGGCCTTCTCGCGGGCACGCAGTTCTTCGAGCCGGCGCTCCCAGGTCGCGGTGTCGACGACAGGTGGTAGGGCGTGGGTGGTCATGGTCCCCTCACAGAGCTCGTGCGCGATTTCGCTTGTGCAGAGGTGGACTCCACGGGTCTGCGGAACTCATCGGTCGCCCGCCGGCAAAGCGGTGGTGTCCCCGAAACGGGCGCACTGAGAGGCGCGCGGCGTCCTGGGGCGAGCGCTGGGCGCGAACCGACTCCGGCGATCCGTCGTTTGAGCTTCTTACCTGCACGGGCTGGCGATGGTCGCGATCGAGCAGTTGTCGCAGGCGTTGCGGCGCCCGGACCCCGCGGCGGTGTGACGCCGGTGCGGCGAGCGGCGACGATCTTCGATCTGGACGACACGCTGGTCGACAGCGGCGCGGCGTGGGGACGCGTGTGCGCCGCCTTCGCCGCCCGGCACGGGCACCGCTGGCGGGCCGAGGACGACGCCGCGCTGCACGGCAACGGCGGCTGGGCGTCGTACGTCGCCGGCTCGTGCGGCGGCGCGGCGGGCAGCGGAGGTGGTGGAGACCTGTGCGGCCGCGATGGCCGTCGAGTGCGCGGCAGGCCGGGTTCCGGCGCTGCCCGGAGCGCTGGACCTCGTGCGTGAGGCCGGTCGCCACGGCCCGGTCGCCGTGGCCACGGCCAGCCCGCGCCGCTACGTCGTGGCGATCCTGGCGGAGCTGGGCCTGGCGCCGCGGTTGGGGGCCGTCGTCTGCGGCGAGGACGTGACCTCCGGCAAACCCGCTCCCGACGCCTCCCTGCGCGCTGCCGCGGGGATCGGTGTCCCGCCGTCGGACTGTGTGGCGGTGGAGGACTCCGCGAACGGCATCCGGGCGGCGTGCGCCGCCGGCATGCGCGTCCTCGCCGTCCCCCGGGCGGGCACCCCCTGTCGGCCGATGTGGCCCGGCCGCCCACGGCGCAGGCCCGCACCGCGGCCGACGCGCTTCCCCTGCTCACCCGGATGCTGGACCTCCGTCCCGATCCGCGGGCCGCAGAGTCCTCGGGCCCGTGGCTGGTCCGCGAGGGCGCGCCGTGACGCGCCGCGGGAACGGCGGAGGAGGTCACGGAACGAGGAGCCCACGACAAGGGGCTGCGCAAGGGCGACGACAGGGGGCGGCGGTGCAAGCTCCACGGCAGGCTTCCCCGCCAGGCCGCGTGACCTGCTGAGCCCCTTCCCGGTCCGGAGGGCTCCGTGGTGTGCGGCCCTCCGGACGCCCCGCTGTTGCGGAGGGCCGTGGCGCGGCGTTGGAATCAAGTGTGAGGCACTTCGGCGGAGCCGGGTCCCCCGGCCGTCCCGCACCCGGGACGGGGGCCGGCCAGAAAGGGCTCAAGAACGACGCCCTCGGCATGTTCTCCTCGGTGGTCATCGGGCTGGCCTCCACCGCTCCGGCCTACAGCCTCGCCGCGACGCTCGGCCTCATCGTGGCGGCGGTCGGACTCCAGGCCCCGATCGTCACCATGCTGGCGTTCGTCCCGATGCTGCTGATCGCGTACGCGTTCCGGGAGCTCAACGCGAGCAACGCGGACTGCGGCACCACCTTCACCTGGGCGACCCGCGCCTTCGGCCCCCGCACCGGCTGGATGGGCGGCTGGGGCATCATCGTCGCCAACGTCATCGTCATGGCGAGCCTCGCCGAGATCGCCGGTATCTACAGCTTCCGGCTGGTGGGCCTGGACGGGCTGGCGGAGGACCGGCTGTGGACCACGGTCGCGGGCATCGCCTGGATCGCCGTGATGACCGTGGTCTGCTACATAGGCATCGAGTTCTCGGCCGCCGTCCAGCGCTGGCTGCTGTGTCTCGAAGTGGGGATGCTGGTCGTCTTCGCCGTCGCCGCACTGGTCAGGGCCTACACCGACGCTCCACCGACGGCGATCCACGTCTCCGCCTCCTGGTTCAACCCCTTCGAGGTGTCGTCGGTGAAGGCCCTCACGTCGGGACTCCTGGCGGGCGTCTTCATCTACTGGGGCTGGGACACCGCGGTCTCGATCAATGAGGAGACCGTCGACAGCACCCGTATCCCCGGACGCGCCGCGGTCATGTCGACCGTACTGCTGCTGATCATGTACGCCTTGGTGACCACCTCCGCGCAGGCCTACGCCGGGATCGGGTCCTCGGGCATCGGGCTCAGCAACTCCGGGAACTCGGACGACGTGTTCTCCGGGCTCGGCGAGGCCGTCTTCGGGAACGAGGACGCGGGGATCGTCCTGACGACCCTGCTGGTCCTGATGGTGCTGACCTCGGCACTGGCCTCCACCCAGACCACGATCCTGCCGCTGGCCAGGACCGTCTTCTCCATGGCGGTCCACAAGGCACTCCCCTCGCGGCTCGCCCGGGTCCACCGCCGGTTCCTCACCCCCACCTGGTCGACCGTCGGCATGGGCGCCGTCTCCATCGCCCTGCTCGTGCTGCTGACCTCCTTCAGCGGGAACGTACTGGCCGACTCGATCGACTCGGTCGGCCTCGCGATCACGTTCCACTACGGCCTGACCGGGTTCGCCTGCCTCTGGTACTACCGCAAGATCCTCACCCGCAGCACCAAGGACTTCGTCTTCAAGGGCGTCCTGCCGGGGCTGGGCGGGCTGATCATGCTCTGTCTGTTCGTCTACGCCACCATCGTCTACGCGGCCCCCGACTACGGCGCGACCAGCGTCGACCTGCCATTGATCGGGCCGACCGGCGGGGTCACCGTCGTGGGCCTGGGTGCCCTGCTGCTCGGTTTCCTGCTGATGCCGGTGGTCACCCGCGGCCATGCGGTGACCCTGAGACTCCAGCGGAGTCTGCTGCCGCGCCGCCTGCCCCGGCACACCGCTCTCGACTCGGCGAGCCGCTATCTGCCCGCCGACAGCGGAAGCGGGGTGGGCGGCGACTGGTACGACGTCATTCCCCTGTCGGGAACCCGGATCGGCCTGGTCGTGGGTGACGTGCTCGGCCACGGGCTGCGCGCCGCGGCCACCATGGGGCGGCTGCGCACCGGGGTGCGCGTCCTGGCCCGGCTGGACCTGAGCCCGGACGAGCTGCTGTCCCGCCTGGACGACCTGGTCGAGCAGACCGAACACGAGCGGCGCCTGACCGGCCACGGCCGAGGTCATCTGAGGATGCCGGCCGACGCCGCCCTCGGCGTGACGTGCCTGTACGCGGTGTACGACCCCGTCACGGGGAAGTGCAGCCTGGCACGGGCCGGGGAGTCGGTGCTGGCGGTCTTCGAACCGCACAAGGGCGTCGTGCACTATCCCGAGCTGCCCCCCGGACCACAGCTGGGGTTCGGCGGGCCGCCCTACCAGAGCAAGGAGCTGGACCTTCCGGCGGGCAGTCTCATCGCCCTCTTCACGGGCGGCCTCCTCCAGGCGGCCGACAGCCGTGACGCCGGGCTCGCGCAGCTGTCCGAGGCCCTCGCCGACAACACCGCGTCCCTGGACGAGCTGTGCGACCGGGCGGTGACCGCGCTGCTGCCGGGGCCGGTGGACGAGGACGCGACGCTGCTCCTGGCCCGCACACGCCTGCTCGACCGGAACCAGTTCACCCAGTGGGAGCTGCCCCCGGACCCGGCGGCGGTGGCCACCATCCGCACCGCTGTCAGCAAACAGCTCCGCGACTGGGGCCTGGACGATTTGACGTTCGCCACCGAACTCATCGTCAGCGAGCTGGTCACCAACGCCATCCGCTACGTCGGCGGCCCGATCCAGGTGTGCCTGATCCGCGACCGGACCCTGATCTGCGAGGTCTCCGACACCGGCCACACCACGCCCAACCTGCGGCATGCCGCGAGCGACGACGAGGGCGGCCGGGGCCTGTTCATCATCGCGCAGATGACCCACCACTGGGGCACGCGGTACACGCCCACCGGCAAGACGATCTGGACCGAGCAGGACCTGCCGCCGGCGGACGAGGGGCAGCCCCGCCACGCGTGATCGGCGTTCCCGACTTGCGATCAGCGTCCGCGCGGCTTGGAGTGGAGTCAGCCCTGTCTGCACGCGGCCGCAGGCGTATGCGTGTGCCTGTGCCGGGTGCCGCGCCGGGGACCCTGTGCCGTCCGGAGGACGAGAAGAGGGATGGCCATGCGAACGAGCATCATCCGCAGCGAGCGCATGGCCATCAGCTATGACGTCGTCAACGGCTGGACCGTGCTCGAGGTGGACGGCGAGATCGACGTCCACACCTCGCCCGGGATCCGGCAGGCAGTGGTGGAACTGCTCGGTGAGGGTCACCGTCACTTCGTCCTGGACCTGTGCTTCGTGCCGTTCCTGGACTCCGTCGGGCTGGGGACGGTCGTGGCCAGCACGAAGCGCATCCGGGAGCAGGAGGGTTCGCTCCGGATCGCCTGCCCGTCGGGCCGATTGCTCAAGGTCTTCGAGATCAGCGGCCTCCACGACGCCTACGACTTCTACGTCTCGCCGGAGGAGGCGACGGTCGACGCCCCGTCCGCCGACGGTCTCGCGCACTGGCCGCACGGCGAGGCCGGGGCGTGAGCCGTCCGCCGGGAGCGGCGGCGCGGTCGGGGCGCCGGCCGGCGGGCGATCAAGGGAGGGCACCACCACCATGGGATCCGTGACCGACACCTGGAGGTGCGCATGACGGGCGCCACGGCCGGTGTTCCCGGCACCGACGGACGGCCCGGTCTCGACGGCCGGACCGTCGTCGTGATCGGCGGCAGCTCGGGCATCGGACGGGAGACCGCGCGCCAGGTCCGCGCGGACGGCGGGCAGGTGGTCCTGGTGGGCCGCGACCCCGGACGGCTGCGGCAGGCCGCCGAGGAGCTGGACGCCGTGAGCACGGCGGCGTTCGACGCCGCCGACAGCGATCGCGTGGCGCAGTTCTTCCACGATCTGCCCGGCCCGGTCGACCATGTGATGGTCACCGCGGGCAGCCCCTCGTACACGCCGCTCGCGGAGCTGGACCTCGACGCGGCCCGCCGCGAGTTCGGCGACCGCCTCGCCATCACGCTCGGGATCGCCCTGCACAGCCGTGACAAGGTCAGAGCCGGAGGCACGCTCGTGTTCATCGGCGGCACCGGCGGCCGGCGTCCCGGCGTCGGCCTGTCCGTCGTCTCCGCGATGACCGCGGCGCTGCCCGCCCTCGTCGCCAACCTGGCGCTGGAACTCGCGCCGATCCGGGTCAACCTCATCGCCGCCGGGTTCGTCGACACCCCCCTGTCGGCCTCGCTGCTGGGCGACCAGCTGGAGGCCCGGCGTGCGGACCTGCGTTCCAGGCTCCCCATCGGACGCGTCGTCGGTCCGGCCGACGTCGCCGCCCTGGCCGTGCACATCATGCGCAACGACGCGCTCACCGGGGCCACGTACGACATCGACGGAGGCCAGCAGCTCCTGCCGCACTGACGGGACCGCGGTGTCCGGGGCCCGTCCCCGGGCCCTTTCGCAGGGCACGGCGGGGCGTGAATCACCCACGGAGGGTGAGGCCGCCGCGCCCGGGCCGGGCGGAAGCTGCTGGTGCACGACGAGCGGGCGCCCGAAGGCGCCGCGGGCCGGGCGACGAGAGGGCGTGCGCTGATGGCCGAGGACAGGGCCGAACGCATTGCGGAGTTCATCAGGCCACTGAGGGTCGAGCCCGGTACGAAGGTGCATCTGGCGAAGGACTTCGACCCCGGGTACAAGGCGGGCATCCGGAAGAAGAAGGACGGCGTCGAACTGCTGCGCGAGGGCGTGGAGTTGCTCGCCGACTACCAGCGGCGGCTGGCCGCCCAGGACACCTACGGGGTGCTCATGTGCCTCCAGGCGCTGGACGCCGGCGGCAAGGACGGAACGATCCGCCATGTGATGAGCGGCATCAACCCCCAGGGCGTGCGGGTGGCCGGTTTCAAAGTGCCCTCGGCCGAGGAGCTGGACCACGACTTCCTCTGGCGCTACACCCGCGAGCTGCCCCGGCGCGGGGAGATCGGCATCTTCAACCGGTCCCACTACGAAGAGGTCCTGGTGGTGCGGGTGCACCCCGAGAACCTCGACCGGCAGAAGCTGCCGGAGGCGGCGCGCGGTCCTGACGTGTGGGAGCGGCGCTACCGCGAGATCAACGACTGGGAGCGCTACCTGTGCGACAACGGCTTCAAGGTCGTGAAGGTGTTCCTGAACCTGTCGAAGGAGGAACAGCGCCTCCGCTTCCTCAAACGCATCGACGTGCCCGAGCGGAACTGGAAGTTCTCCCCGGCGGATGTCCGGGAGCGCGCCCGGTGGGACGACTACCAGCGGGCGTTCTCGCAGATGTTGTCCGCCACGAGTACGGAGTGGGCGCCCTGGTACGTCGTGCCCGCCGACCACAAGTGGTTCGCGCGCGTCTGCGCCGCGGCCGTCCTGGCGCACACCCTGATGGACATCGACCCCCAGTACCCGCACGTCAGTGCCCGGACACGCCGGGAGCTGGCCGAGGTGAAACGTGAGCTGGAGCGGCAGGCGCCGGAGGGCGAGCCCCGCGATCCGTACGCCGCCGAGGCCGCGAAGCGGGCTCGCGGGGCCAAGGGCGGCGGCAGGCGGAAGCGCGGGGGCGGCAAGGGCTGAGGGGGCGGGCAACGCCGAGGGGGCGGACAGCACTCGGGGCGAGCGGGCCGGATCGGAGGCACGGGGATGACCGCGCAGACAGAAGCTCCGCACGAGCGGACGGGCGACGGCCGGCCCTGGTACACGAGTGCGCCGGAGGAGGTCGCCGCCGCCTTCGACGTCGACCCGGCCGTGGGGCTCCCCTCGGAGCGGGCGGCGGAGGCCCTCCGGGCGAACGGTCCGAACGCCCTGCCGGAGGAGAAGCCCCTCCCGGGCTGGCGCCGCTACCTCGCGCAGTACCGCAGCTACATGCAGCTGGTGCTGGTGGCCGCCGCCGTGGTGTCCCTGGTGATCAAGGAGTGGAGCACAGGGGTGCTGCTGCTCGTCCTGACGGTGCTCAACGCGGTCGTCGGGATGCGTCAGGAGGGCAAGGCGGAGAGCGCCATGAACGCGCTCAAGTCGATGATGAAGGCGACCGCCCGGGTGCGCAGGGACGGAACGGAGTCCGAGATCCCGGGGGAGGAGGTCGTCGTCGGCGACGTGGCGCTCATCACCGCGGGGGACGAGGTACCCGCGGACGGCCGGATCGTCGCGGCCAACGCGCTGCAGATCGACGAGTCGGCGCTGACGGGGGAGAGCGTGCCCGCCGCCAAGGAGACCGGACGTCTGGCCGGGAAGGACCTGGGACCCGGCGACCGGACGAACATGGCGTTCATGAACACCCCGGTCACGCACGGCAGCGGAACGGTGATCGTCACGGCCACGGGAGCCGGTACCGAGCTCGGCCGGATCTCGGGGATGCTGTCGGCGACGCACCGGGAGGCCTCGCCGCTGACCCGCGAGCTGGACCGCCTGACCCTGTGGATCACGGGCGCCGCCGGGCTCACCATGATCGTGATGTTCGTCCTGGGCCGCAGCCGCGGCACCGCGTGGGACGTGCTGTTCGTGAGCGCCGTGTCGCTGGCGATCGCCGCCATCCCGGAGGCCCTGCCCACGGTCACCCAGACCATCCTGTCGATCGGTGCGGTCGACCTCGCGCGGCGCGAGGCCATCGTGAAGGACCTGCCGTCGGTGGAGTCGCTGGGCTTCACCTCGGCCATCAACTCCGACAAGACCGGCACGCTCACGATGAATCAGATGACCGCCGTGGAGCTGATCGATCCGGGCGACCGCTACACCGTCTCGGGCACCGGGTACGGCCTGGAGGGCAGGATCCATCACGCCGTCGGCAGCTCACCCGACCTCGGGGACTCGATCCTGCCGTACCTGGTCGCCAACGACGCCCGCCTCGTCGACGGCGAGGTGGTCGGCGACCCCACCGAGGGCGCGCTGCTCGTCCTCGGCCACAAGGCAGGGGTGGACGTGGAGGCCACCCGGAAGCGGCTGCCCCGGCTGGCCACGCTGCCCTTCGACCCGTCGTACAAGCTCATGGCCACCTTCAACTCGGCCACGGACGCCGACGGCCGCCCGGTGGTGCGGTGCTTCGTGAAGGGAGCGGCGCCCGCGGTGATGGCACGGTCGGCCACCGCCCTGGCGCAGGGCGCGGCCGTGCCGTGGAACGAAGAGGCGCAGCGCAAGGCCCAGACGCACATCGAACGCATGGGGGGCGAGGGGCTGCGGGTGATGGCCGCCGCGCGGCGCGACCTCGATCCGGCCACGTTCGATCCCGCCGGCGATCTGCTCGGTCACGTCACGGACCTCCAGATGACGAGTCTGGTCGGCATGGTCGACCCGCCGCGGGAGGAGGCGCGGGCGGCGGTGGCCGACGCGCAGGCCGCCCACATCCGGGTCCGGATGGTGACGGGCGACGACGTCGTCACGGGTGCCGCCATCGCCCGGCAGCTGGGGATCGAGGGGGAGGCCGTGCTGGGCGCGGACTTCGCCGCCCTGGACGAGAGCGAGCGGCTCGCCCGGATCGAGGACATCGGCGTGGTCGGCCGGGTGGCCCCCGAGCACAAGGTGCTGCTCGCCGACACGCTGAAGAAGAAGGGGCATGTGGTGGCCATGACCGGCGACGGGGTGAACGACGCGCCGGCCATCAAGGCGGCCGACGTGGGGATCTCCATGGGGTCCGGTACCGAGGTCGCCAAGAACGCCGGGCGCATGGTGCTGGCCGACGACAACTTCGCCACGATCGTGTTCGCCGTCGAGCAGGGCCGCAAGATCTACGACAACCTCACGAAGTACATCCGCTTCGTGCTGGTCCTGCTCGTCGTGTTCGTGCTGACGTTCCTCGGCGCGACCCTGTTCGACATCGCCGCCGGTGAGCCCTTCACCCCGGCGCAGGTGCTGTGGATCCACTTCTTCGTCAACGCCGCCTTCGGCTTCGCGCTCGGCTTCGACCAGCAGAGTCCCGGCCTGATGGCGCGACGGCCGCGTCCGCGGGGCGAGCCCGTGCTGACCCGGAGCGTGATGATCACGGTCGGGCTCTCCGGGCTGGCGATCACCATCGGTCTGCTCGCCCTGATCAAGCTCGGCCAGTCGCACTTCGACAGCGTCGCCGTCGGCCAGTCGATGGCGTTCACGACCTTCGCGCTCTGTCTGATCGTGGCCGCGCTGGAGTGCCGCAGCGAAACGGATACGGTCCTGACCACGGCCAGCTTCGACAGCAAGCAGATGAACCGGGCGATGCTCGTGGAGTTCGTCCTCGCCGTGCTGGTCACACAGATGGACGCCTTCCGCCGGCTGCTGGGGACGACCGAGCTCGACCTGGGGCAGTTCGCGTGGACGCTGGTGCCGCCCCTCGTGCTGCTGGCCCTGTGGGAGCTCGGCAAGCTCATCGCGCGGCGCGTCGGGGGAGCGACCGCGGGACGGGCGTGACGCCGGCGCGGGGCGGGACGTGTGGGGCGCGGGGTGCGCAGGGTGCAGGGAACGGGCTGAGGGGAGCGGGCCGGGACCGGCCCCCGGGCCCGGATCACGTGTCGTCGCGAGCCGGGCCGAGGGGGCCGCGTCCTACTTGCTGATGGCGAAGCGCATCAGGGCGTGCTCGTCGCCCTGCTTGATCTTGCCCGTCACATTGATCACTTCCAGCTTCCAGCTCCCGCCGGCCCGCACGGCCTTGGCCACGGCGCAGCCGTTGTCCTGCGTGAGCAGGCTCGGCCAGATGTCGGCGACCTGCTGGGTGCTGCCGCCGGTCGCGTCGTACACCTTGAAGCTGATGTTGCGCGCCTTCTGGAAGGAACTGCCCTTCTTGAAGGCCGCCGCGACGAACACGATCGACGTGATCTGGGGCGGGATGCGCGAGAACTCGACGGTCACCGTCTCGTCGTCGCCCTCGCCGCGCCCGGTCTGGTTGTCGCCGCTGTGCACCAGTGAGCCGTTGCCCATCGGGTCCAGCGAGTCGAGGCCGGCCAGACGCACGGGGTCGGACCCCTGCATGGCGACGGCTATCAGGTCGAGGTCGGTGCCGGTCTTGCGACGGAGTATGCCGACCACCCCGCCGCTGGCGCCGGCGGTGGGGTCCCAGGACACCCCGATCGACAGATGGGTGACTCCGTCCAGGTCCGCAGGGCCGTCTTCCTTCGTGAGCGTAATCATGAATGGATCATCCTCTTGATGGCGGGACTGCGACACGCAAAGTGTGCCTGGAACTTCCGGCGATCCACACAACTGGCCCGCGGGTTCCCGTTTCGCCCCGTTTGCGGGGCCCGGTCGCTGTCAACGGCCGCTCCGTGGGGGCGACATGGCGGTCGGGTCGCGGACGGGATCGAGCCGTTTCCGGCGCCCCGCCGGACCACGGCGGTCCGGCACGCCGGGCACGCACGGCAGTTGACGCCTCCTCATGTCCCCCGCCTGTGCGCTTCCTGGCGGCGGAGCGGTGACCATGCGGGTCGTCGCGGTACCGGATTGCCGGGGACCGCATCCATCCGGGCGCCTGACGCGTCTACGCGGGTATGGAATGGGAAAAGACGCCTGCTGAGCGACCCCCTGCACAGGCCCGTGGGCCGCAGCCCGAGGGGTGCCTCGCCGTCGCCATCCGCATTCCCGTACGCATCGTGGTGCTCGTCCTCGTCGTACCGGTGCGGATGGTGTGGGACGCGCTCGTCGTCGCCGGAAGGTTTCTGCGGGACACCGTGCTGCGCCCGCTGGGGCGGGCTCTGGCCCGGGCCGCGTGGGCCGTGTTCGTCTGGCCGTGGGTGACGCTGTGGCGGTACGCCCTCGTCCCGCTCGGCAGGGCGCTGGCCTGGCTCGGTCATGTGCTGCTCGTGGTGCCCGCGGTGTGGCTGTACCGCACCGTGCTGACACCCGTCGGGCACGCGATCGCCTGGGTGGCCCGGGGCGTGGGCGCGGCCGTCGCCTGGGTCCTCGGCGGCATCGCGGCGGCGCTCGGCTGGGTGTACGCGCGGTTGCTCACGCCGGTCGGACGGGCGATCGCCTGGCTGGTCAGGGGTGTCGGTCTGATCCTCGCCGCCGTGGGCCTCGGGCTGTACACCGCCGGCGCCTGGCTGGTGCGGCACCTCGTGGTGGTCCCGGCCCTGTGGCTGTACGAGTGGGTCCTCACCCCCGTCGGCAAGGGGATCGCCTGGCTGGCGGGCGGTCTCGCATGGCTCGTACGGATGATCTTCATCGGCGTCGGTGCCGCGTTCTACTGGACGGGCCGCATCCTTCTGGTGCTGCCCGCGCTCGCCTTGTGGCGATGGGTGCTCGCGCCGGTCGGACGCGTGCTCGCCGTCATCGGCAGGGAGATCGGCGAGGCCCTCGGGCACGCCTGGCGCGTCGCCGGACACATCTCGCTCGCCGTCGGCCGGTTCCTCGCGAAAGTCCTGCGGTGGACGTTCGTGGAGCCGGTGCGCTGGGTGTACCGGACCCTGCTGACGCCCGTCGGGCACGCCGTGCGGGACCTCGTACTGCGGCCCGCGGCCGAGGCCGCGCGCAGCGTCGGACGGGCCACCCGGCAGGCCCTGACCGCCGCCCGGGACTCCGCCCGGCAGGCCCGCGCCGACGTCCGGCGGATGCTCTTCGGCCCGCCCCGCGAGCCGCGGCCCGTGGCCCGCCGGGAACCGACGGCCGGTGAGACACGTACTCTAGGTAGCAGTACGACCGCTCTCACGAAGGACTGAACGACACTGGGCAAGCGACAGCCCGAAGGCCCGCCGCCCGCACCCGCGGTGCAGCGCATCCGACTGCGCTACACCAAGCGCGGCCGCCTCCGGTTCACCAGCCACCGTGACTTCCAGCGCGCCTTCGAGCGTGCGCTGCGCCGAGCCGAGGTGCCCATGGCGTACTCGGCGGGGTTCACGCCGCATCCGAAGGTGTCGTACGCCAATGCCGCACCCACCGGCACCGGCAGTGAGGCGGAGTATCTGGAGATCGCGCTCACCGAGGCGCGCGACCCGGAAACCCTGCGTGTGCTCCTCGACGAGTCGCTGCCCGACGGGCTCGACATCATCGAGGCCGTAGAGGCCCGCACCTCGGGCCTCGCCGACCGGCTCACCGCCTCCGTGTGGGAGCTGCGCCTCGACGGCGTGGTGCCTCAGGAGGCGGAGCGCGCCGTCGGCGCCTTCCGCGCGGCCGAGACCGTCGAGGTCCAGCGCAGGACGAAGAACGGCATGCGGACCTTCGACGCCCGCGCCGCCGTCGCGAGCCTGGAGACGCACACCCCCCGGGCTAATAGGCCGACCGACCAGCCCTGTGCGATACTGCGGCTGGTTGTTCGGCACGTGACGCCTGCCGTTCGACCCGACGACGTCCTGTCCGGTCTCCGCGCCGTGGCCGACCTGGCGCCGCCGGTCCCCGCAGCGGTGACCAGGCTGGCGCAGGGGCTGTTCGATGAAGAGACCGGCACGGTGACCGACCCGCTCGCGCCCGACCGCGAGGCAGTCACGGCCGCCCCAGCCGATCGCTCCGGGGCCGCCTCATCTGCCGCCGCGAAGGCGCCGGCGTAAGGAAGGTCCCGCGTAAGGACGGACGTCGTAGCGCCGCCCTCGAATCCGGGAGCCACCTGGGTCGGGCAGCGCACCGACCAGAAGACTTTCGCCAGGCCGTACGCACACATGGTGTACGGAACCGGCGAGACAGGACACAGAGAGCTCCCGTGCGGCGCCCGCGCCCCGGACGGCGGCACCGCGCATCGCGCGAGCCGCGGACGTCACCGGCATCGCCGGACCAGGCGCGGCGCCCGGGAGCCTGACGGGAGATCCACCCGCATGCTTGAGCCGACCGAACCCGCTGAGCCCTCCACGGGCTCCGAGAACAACGACACCCCCAGCGACACCCTGCCGCCGCGGCGCCGCCGCCGCGCCGCGTCGCGCCCCGCGGGCCCGCCTGCCGCCGCCACCGAGGCCGCGGCCGAGACCACCGCTCCGGCCATACCGGCCGTCGCCTCGGCCGACGAACTCGCGGAGGAGGAGACCGCCGAGGCCGTCGAGACCGAGCAGGCCGTCGCCGAGGAGACCCCGGCCGCCGCCGAGGCGGCCGAGCCCGAGACCCCCTCCGCCGAGGACACGGCTCCGCGCCGCACGCGCCGCCGCGCCACCCGCCGGGCGTCCGCGCCCGCCGGTGCGCCCGCGTCGGTGGAGGCGGCCGAGGCCGCCGAGACCGTGGTGCCCGCCGCCGAAGCGGTGACCGCGGAGACCGAGCCCGTGGCGGAGGCCCCGGCTCCCGCGGCGGAGGAAGCCGCGCCCGCCGGGCGTACGCGCCGTCGTGCGACCCGCCGCGCCTCCGCACCCACCGGTGCGCCCAAGGAGACCGAGGCCGTCGTGATCGCCGAGGCCGAGGAGACGCCCGAGGCCGTGGAGCCCGCCGCCGCGCAGGAGACCGCCCCGGCCGAGCCCGTCGCCGAGGCCGAGGAGGCCGCGCCCCGCCGCACCACGCGCCGGCGCGCCACCCGCCGGGTCTCCGCGCCCGCCGCCACGCCCGAGGGCGAGGCCGTCGAGGAGGGCGCCGAGACGCCCGAGCCCGTCGCCGGGACCACGCCCGCCGAGACCGCGCCGGCCACGGCCGCCGAGGTGACCGACGCCGAGGCCGCGCAGGCCGAGGACGGCGGACCGCGCCGCACCCGCCGCCGCGCCACCCGCAAGGCCGCCGGTGGCTTCTCCGCGCCCGCGGCGAAGGAGAAGGAGAGCGACGAGGGCGGTCGGCGCCCGGCGCGTCCGTCCGTCGCCGTGTTCCAGGCGCCCGTGTTCACCGAGCCGATGTTCCAGACCCCGGAGCGGGCCGCCGCCGCGGCTGCCGCCGAGGCCGCGGAGGCCGCCGAGGAAGCCGCCGAGGAGGTTGCCGGGACCGAGGTCGCCGAAGCCGCCGAGGAGAGCACCGGCGGACGCCGGCGCCGCCGTCGCCGGGCCGTCGAGGACGAGCCGGTGACCGTGCCGGCCGCCGTCGACGAGGCCGAGGAGGAGCCGGAGGAGGGCGCCGAGTCCGCCGAGGACGCCGTCGAGGGTGACGAGGGCGAGGAGGAGTCCGCGGGCTCCCGTCGCCGTCGCCGTCGTGGTGGCCGCCGCCGTCGTCGTGGCGAGTCCGCCGAGGCGGACGGCGAGTCCGCGGACGACGAGTTCGCCGCCGAACAGGCCGTGCAGGACGCCGAGGACACCGCCGAGCAGGTCGAGGAGGACGCCGAGGAGGCGGAGGAGCACGAGGAGGCGGGCGGTTCCGGCTCCAGCAGCAGCCGTCGCCGTCGTCGTCGCCGTCGTCGCGCCGGTGACTCCGGCGGCGAGGCCGAGCCCGGCGAGAACGACCCCGAGCGCACCGTCGTGAAGGTCCGCGAGCCCCGCAAGAAGGACGAGCACCCGACCGACGAGGTGCAGTCCATCAAGGGCTCGACCCGCCTGGAGGCGAAGAAGCAGCGCCGCCGCGAGGGCCGCGAGCAGGGCCGCCGACGCGTCCCGATCATCACCGAGGCCGAGTTCCTGGCCCGCCGCGAGGCCGTCGAGCGCGTGATGGTCGTCCGTCAGAGCGGCGAGCGCACCCAGATCGGCGTCCTCGAGGACAACGTGCTCGTCGAGCACTACGTCAACAAGGAACAGTCGACCTCGTACGTCGGCAACGTCTACCTCGGCAAGGTGCAGAACGTCCTGCCGTCGATGGAGGCCGCCTTCATCGACATCGGCAAGGGCCGCAACGCCGTCCTGTACGCGGGCGAGGTGAACTTCGAGGCGCTCGGCCTGGCCAACGGTCCGCGCCGCATCGAGACCGCGCTGAAGTCCGGCCAGTCCGTCCTCGTGCAGGTCACGAAGGACCCGATCGGCCACAAGGGCGCCCGCCTCACCAGCCAGGTCTCGCTGCCCGGCCGCTACCTGGTCTACGTGCCCGAGGGCTCGATGACCGGTATCAGCCGCAAGCTGCCCGACACCGAGCGCGCCCGCCTGAAGACCATCCTCAAGAAGATCGTCCCCGAGGACGCGGGCGTCATCGTGCGCACCGCCGCCGAGGGCGCGAGCGAGGACGAGCTGCGCCGTGACGTCGAACGGCTCCAGGCGCAGTGGGAGGACATCCAGAAGAAGGCGAAGAGCGGCAACGCCCCGACGCTGCTGTACGGCGAGCCGGACATGACCGTCCGCGTCGTCCGCGACATCTTCAACGAGGACTTCTCGAAGGTCATCGTCAGCGGCGACGAGGCGTGGGAGACCATCCACGGCTACGTCTCCCATGTCGCGCCCGACCTGGCGGACCGGCTGTCGAAGTGGACCTCCGAGGTCGACGTCTTCGCCACGTACCGGATCGACGAGCAGCTGATGAAGGCTCTGGACCGCAAGGTCTGGCTGCCGAGCGGCGGTTCGCTGGTGATCGACAAGACCGAGGCGATGGTCGTGGTCGACGTCAACACCGGCAAGTTCACCGGTCAGGGCGGCAACCTCGAAGAGACCGTGACCAGGAACAACCTGGAGGCGGCCGAGGAGATCGTGCGCCAGCTGCGGCTGCGCGACCTGGGCGGCATCGTCGTCATCGACTTCATCGACATGGTCCTGGAGTCCAACCGCGACCTGGTGCTGCGGCGCCTGCTGGAGTGCCTGGGCCGCGACCGCACCAAGCACCAGGTGGCCGAGGTCACCTCGCTGGGCCTGGTGCAGATGACGCGCAAGCGTGTCGGCCAGGGTCTGCTGGAGTCCTTCTCCGAGACCTGCGTCCACTGCAACGGCCGCGGTGTCATCGTGCACATGGAGCAGCCGTCCTCCGCCGGCGGTGGAGGCAAGCGCAAGAAGCGCGGCCGCGGGGGTGCCGAGCAGCCCCACGAGCACGAGCACGAGGCCGTGGCCGCGGAGACCACCGAGGCGGCCGAGACCGTCGAGGCGGAGACCGAGGCCGAGGTGGCCGCCGAGGCCGCGGCGCCCGCCGCGCTGCCCGCACCCGAGTTCGCCCCGGACGAGGAGCTGTACAGCAGCGCCGCCGAGGCCGAAGCCGCCGCGGGCCGGGGGCGTTCGCGCCGCCGGGCCACCCGGCGGGCGTCCGCTCCGGCGGGTGCGCCGCGGGCGGAGGGGCGTCCCTCGAAGCGCGCGGAGCGTGCGGAGCGGGCCGCCAAGTCGCGTGACGCCGCCGAGTCCGAGCCGGTCGCCGTCGAGGACCCGGTCGTCGAGGCGCCGCAGGAACTCGTCGCCGAGGCCGCCGAGGCCCCTGCGGTCATCGAGGCTCCGGTGGTCACCGAAGCCGCCGTCGTGGAGCCGGTCCAGGACGAGGCCGCGCCCAAGGGCCGTACGCGCCGTCGTGCCACGCGCAAGGTGTCGGCTCCGGCCGGTTCGCCGAAGGCCTCCGAGGAGGCCGTGGTGACGGTCACGGAGCCGGTCGTGGCGCCCGTGGCCGAGCCGGAGGCGGCCGCTGAGCCGCAGCCCGAGCCCGTGGCGGAGGCCGCCGCCGAGGCGCCCGCGGAGAGCGCCGCCCCGGCGCGTCCGCGCCGCCGCGCCGTCCGCAAGGCCACCGCGCCCACCGCGTCCCAGGAGGCGGCCGTCGTGGTCGTCCCGTCGGCCGCGGCCCCCGCGGAGGAGACGGCCGAAGCCGCCGAGGCAGTGGTCGCCGGGACCGAGGCCGACGAGGCCGAGGCTCCGGCCGCCGCCAAGAAGGCTGCGGCGCGCAAGACGGCCAAGAAGGCGACGGCCAAGAAGGCCGCCACCAAGAAGACGGCGGCCAAGAAGACGGCCGCCAAGAAGGCCACGGCCAAGAAGGCGACCGCGAAGAAGGCCGCCACCAAGGCCACGTCGAAGAAGACGGCGGCGGCGGAGCAGACCCTGTCCGCCGTCACGGCCTCCACCGACGAGGGCTGAGTCCCCGTCCGGCGTTCCGGCCCGGCACATCCGCCGGGCCGGGACGCCGAGTGACGGGCGGCACACCCGCGGGGCCCGGCCTGGTTTGACCCTTTCGGCCGTGGCCCCGTAACCTTGACCGTCGGCGTGTCACAGACGCGCCGCATCCCCGTAAACCTCTTCCTCCCGGAATCACGCGCGTCATGCGCTCCGGGAGAGGCTGCTCGCTCCGCGCGCGGCTGGACTGCGGGGTTCCGTTCCGAGCGAGAGAGAGATCCGCGTGTACGCCATCGTGCGCAGCGGTGGTCGCCAGCACAAGGTTGCTGTCGGCGACATCGTTGAGGTTGACAAGATTTCCACTGCCAAGGTTGGCGACACGGTCGAGCTCTCGACCCTGCTCGTTGTCGACGGCGACGCTGTGACCAGTGACCCGTGGGTGCTGGCCGGCATCAAGGTCCAGGCCGAGGTCGTGGACCACCACAAGGGCGCGAAGATCGACATCCTTCGCTACAAGAACAAGACCGGCTACCGCCGTCGTCAGGGCCACCGCCAGCAGTACACGGCGATCAAGGTCACTGAGATCCCCGCGGCTGCGAAGTAAGGGTAGGGACTGAGACATGGCACACAAGAAGGGCGCATCGTCCACTCGGAACGGTCGCGACTCCAACGCTCAGCGGCTCGGTGTGAAGCGCTTCGGCGGTCAGACCGTGAACGCCGGTGAGATCCTGGTCCGCCAGCGTGGCACCCACTTCCACCCCGGCACCGGTGTCGGCCGTGGCAAGGACGACACGCTGTTCGCGCTGGACGCCGGTGCGGTCGAGTTCGGCACCCACCGTGGCCGCAAGGTCGTGAACATCGTTCCGGTCGCCTGAACCAGCCCCACCAGGGCTCAGGCTCCGTAGAACAGAGTTCTTCGCGAGGCGGACCTCACTTCCCGCAGGGGAAGCGGGTCCGCCTTTCGCGTGTTACCGAAGAGACATTCCGTACGTAATCGAAGTGCTGGAGGCACCCCACCATGACCACCTTCGTGGACCGCGTCGAGCTGCATGTCGCCGCGGGTAACGGAGGCCACGGCTGTGCCTCCGTACACCGGGAGAAGTTCAAGCCGCTCGGCGGCCCCGACGGGGGCAACGGCGGGCGGGGCGGCGACGTGACCCTGGTCGTCGACCAATCCGTGACCACGCTGCTCGACTACCACCACAAGCCGCACCGCAACGCCACCAACGGCAAGCCCGGTGAGGGCGGCAACCGCTCCGGCAAGGACGGCCAGGACCTGGTCCTGCCCGTGCCGGACGGCACGGTCGTCCTCGACAAGGCGGGCAACGTGCTCGCCGACCTGGTCGGGCACGGCACGGCGTACGTCGCCGCGCAGGGCGGCCGGGGCGGCCTCGGCAACGCGGCGCTGGCCTCGGCCCGCCGCAAGGCGCCCGGCTTCGCGCTGCTCGGCGAGCCCGGCGACCTCCAGGACATCGTGCTGGAGCTGAAGACCGTCGCCGACGTGGCCCTGGTCGGCTACCCGAGCGCCGGCAAGTCGTCGCTCATCTCGGTCCTGTCGGCCGCCAAGCCGAAGATCGCCGACTACCCGTTCACGACCCTCGTCCCCAACCTGGGCGTGGTCACGGCGGGCGAGACGGTCTACACGATCGCGGACGTCCCCGGTCTGATCCCCGGCGCAAGCCAGGGCAAGGGCCTCGGCCTGGAATTCCTGCGTCACGTGGAGCGGTGCAGCGTGCTGGTGCACGTCCTGGACACCGCCACCCTCGAATCCGACCGCGACCCGGTCTCCGACCTCGACGTCATCGAGGAGGAGCTCAAGCAGTACGGCGGTCTCGGCAACCGGCCGCGCATCGTCGTCCTCAACAAGATCGACGTACCCGACGGCAAGGACCTGGCCGACATGGTGCGCCCCGACCTGGAGGCCCGCGGCTACCGCGTCTTCGAGGTGTCCGCGGTCGCGCACATGGGGCTCAAGGAGCTCTCCTTCGCGCTCGCCGACCTGGTCGGACGGGCCCGGGCGGCCAAGCCGCGCGAGGAGGCGACCCGCATCGTCATCCGCCCGAAGGCGGTCGACGACGCCGGCTTCACCGTGACCCAGGAGGAGGACGGCCTCTTCCGCGTCCGCGGCGAGAAGCCCGAACGCTGGGTCCGCCAGACCGACTTCAACAACGACGAGGCCGTCGGCTACCTCGCCGACCGCCTCAACCGCCTCGGCGTCGAGGAGCAGTTGATGAAGGCGGGCGCCCGCTCGGGCGACGGCGTCGCCATCGGTCCCGAGGAGAACGCGGTCGTCTTCGACTGGGAGCCGACCGTCATGGCCGGTGCGGAGATGCTCGGCCGCCGCGGTGAGGACCACCGCTTCGACGCGCCGCGTCCCGCGGCCCAGCGCCGCCGCGACAAGCAGGCGGAGCGGGACGAGTCGGAGAAGGAGTACGACGACTTCGAGCCGTTCTAGGGCTCGTCCTCCCACAACCACGGCATGCGCCCGGGGCACCATGACGGTGCCCCGGGCGCATGCCGTGGTGCTGTCATGAGTACGGCGGCCGGGGTGAACGCTGTGGTGCCGGCACGTGCTCTCGGGTGAACGCCGTAGAAAGTCGTGGCGCACGACAGGGCAACCGTGCGGGATGGCGGGGAGTCGTACTGGGCACGCGTGGGGATCTTGAGGCTGTGGACCCCCGCGCGTCCAACTGCCGTCCAGCCGCGCGGAGTCGACGTGTCCGAGCCCTCCCTGCCGAGACCGGGGACGCGCCGAGCGGCCGTCGTCGCGACGGCCGCGTCCGCCGCGAGCGCCACCGTCCTGTGTGTCGCCCACGCAGGTCCCGCCACCGGCGTCGCCGGGACCATGCCCACCGGGGGTGAACGGGCGGAGGGCCTCTGCCCGCTCACCACGCCGACGGACGAGCCGGGCCGTCGCGTCGAGGCGGGGGAGGGCCTCGCGCCCGCGGAGGCGAGCGGCGACGGCCGCGTGCGCCTCGCCGTCGGCGCGCCCCGCGAGGACGAGGAGACCCGTCCGGCGTGGGCGTTCCGCTCCGCAGCCTCCGCAGCTTCCGCAGGCCCCGCAGCTTCCGCAGGCCCCGCAGCCTCCGCAGGCCCCGCAGCCTCCGCAGGCCCCGCAGCCTCCAGGGCCGCCGCCGCGCGGTCCGTCTCCTTCGATGGCCCCGGTACGTTCGGCCCGGACCCGTCGTTCGGTCTCATCCAGGGCGAGTTCGCCCGCTGAGGCCCGGACTTCCCCTCCTTCCACGGGACTTGCCGGAGTCGACGGGCAACGCCGCGGCGGTTCCGGTCACCCCCGACCCCCTCTACGTCAGGAACGCTCATGTCCCCGCACACGCACCGCCGTTCCTTCCTCTCCCGTCGCAGACGCGTCGTCCTCGGCGCGGCCGTCGCGGTCGCGGCCGGCGCCCTCGTGGTCCCCAGCGTCAACGCGGCGACCACACCGGCGACTTCGGCGACCCCCAGCGCCAAGCGCCTGCACGACGACTACAACGGCGACGGCTATCCGGACCTGGCGATCGGCGCGCCCGGCGCGACAGCCGACGGCCACACCAAGGCCGGCGCGATCAGCGTGGTGTACGGGGCGGCCGGCGGCCTGTCGACGTCACGCAAGCAGGTCCTGACCTGGCCGGCCCGCTGGAATTCGGTCAATACGCTGACCGGTTACGGGACGCAGCTCCAGAGCGTCGATCTCGACGAGGACGGTTACGCAGACCTGCTGTCGTCCGTGGCGATGAAGCACTTCGACGGGTACTCCGGCAAGGTCGTCGTCGTCAACTGGGGTGGCCCCAAGGGCCTTTCGGCCGAACCGGCGATGCTGACCGGGATGCCGGACGCGATGCACATGCGGGGCTTCACCGTGGCGGACGTCGACGGCGACAAGCACCCCGATCTGGTACGGCTGGGGGTCGACGCCACGTCGACCGACCCGCAGGGGCAGCACGGCGCCGAGTCGGTCACCGCGGACGGCGCCGTGCGGCACGGCCCGTTCACCCGGGACCGGCTGGGCACCAGGACCACGTACTTCGACATCACGCCCGGTGAGTTCGAGATCGCCGACATCGTCACGTCCGGGGACGTGAACGGCGACGGCATCGCCGACATCGCCGTGAGCACCCATTCGACCGAGGAATCCGATTCACGCGGCGTCGCCCTGCTGACCGGCGGCGCGGACGGCTTCACCAACAGGGGCCTGCTCAAGGACACCACGGGTCGCCTCATCGGCGGCGAGGACCTGGCGATCGGCGACCTGAACAAGGACGGCTACGGCGACATCGTCGTCGGTCACTCCTTCGACAACTACGACAGTGATGTCGAACTCCCCACCAAGGGCGGCGCGCTGGGCGTCGCCTACGGTGGCCCGGGCGGCCTGTCCACCACCCGCAAGCCGGTGTGGATCAACCAGGACACCGCGGGCGTGCCCGGTGCGGGCGAGCACGGCGACGGCATGGGCACCGGACTGTCGATCGGCGACACCGACGGCGACGGCTACCTCGATGTGGCGACCGGCCTCCCGAACGAGGACCTCGGCAGCCTCACCGACGCGGGCAGCGTGCTCGTCCTGCGCGGCAGCGCCAAGGGGCTCACCGGCACCGGGGCGAAGGTGTTCACGCAGGACACCGCCGGAGTGCCCGGGACCGCGGAGAAGCAGGACCGATTCGGCACCGAGACCGCCCTGCTCGACGCCAACGGCGACAAGAAGGACGGCCTGATCGTCGGGGACGCGGACGAGAACGCCGGCAACGGCTCCGTCTGGATCCTGTCCGCCACGGCGAGCGGCATCACCGCGAGCGGCGCGTCCTCCTTCGGCGCCACCACGCTCGGGCTCCCCGCGACGGGTTCGCGTTTCGGCCAGTCCCTGAACGACTGAACCACCGGGACCGGCCTCGCTGCCGGCGGGCCGGTCCCGCGACACCCGGGCCGGTCCCGCCGGCCGGTCTCGCGGCGACCGGGCCGGGGCCCGCCCCCGCACACCCGGACGTCCGTCGCCGAGCCGTCCCGCGCGTCGGTCCGGGCGCGCAGGACGGGGCAGGTGAACAGACCCGTCCGCGCGCTTCGGACCGCCTGAACACCGCTGTACGGAATGTCTGCTGACGTTCCGTCCGACCCGTTGTGGCAAGATCACGTTCTTCGTGCTGCTCCAGTGCCGCAACGGGTCTTCCGTTGTCTGCCCATTTGTCATGCACGCGAAGGCCTCCGTTCAGCGGGCGGACCGTCCTCCCGTGGGAGCTTCCGAGTGTCACAAGAGCCCAGCGAGGCAAGGGAGTTCGCCGATGACCGGAGCAGTGTCGCCCGACCGCCGCCGCTTTCTGACAGCCGGTGCCGCCGTGCTCGGTGCCGCGGCGTCCGCCCAGCTGTGGTTGCCGACCACCGCGCGGGCCGCCGAAACACCTCTTCCCGAAGGCGTGTTCAGCCTCGGCGTGGCCTCCGGCGACCCGCTGCCCGACGGCATCGTGCTGTGGACCCGGCTCGCCCCCGACCCGCTGAACGGCGGCGGCATGCCCGACACCGTCGTGCCGGTGGAGTGGGAGATCGCCGAGGACGACCGGTTCAGGAAGAGCGTGCGCCGGGGCGTCGCCCAGGCCAGGCCCGAGTACGGGCACAGCGTTCACGTCGATGTCCGCGGACTGCGCCCGGACCGTGCGTACTGGTACCGCTTCCGCGCCTCCGGACGGCTCTCGCCGGTCGGACGCACCCGCACCGCGCCCCACCCGCATAGCAGGGGCGGCTCCCTGCGCGTCGCGCTGGCCTCCTGCCAGAACTGGCAGAACGGCTACTTCACGCCGTACGCCGACATGCTCGCCCAGGAACCCGACGTCGTGCTCTTCGTCGGCGACTACATCTACGAGTCCAAGCCGTCGGCGACGGCCGTGCGCAGGCACGAGGGCAGCGACGAGCCGTACACCCTCGTCCAGTACCGCAACCGCTACGCCCAGTACCGCAGCGATCCGCACCTCGCGGCGATGCACGCGGGCGCCCCCTGGGTCGTCACCTTCGACGACCACGAGGTCGACAACGACTACGCCGGCCAGATCCCGCAGGACCCCGACAAGCAGTCGCCCGACGCGTTCGTCGCCCGGCTGACCGCCGCCTACCAGGCGTACTACGAGCACATGCCGGTCCGGGCGGCCGCGATCCCGAACGGGCCGCACATCCAGATGTACCGGCGGCTCGACTTCGGACGTCTCGCCCGCCTCAACGTGCTGGACACCCGGCAGTTCCGCAGCGACCAGGCGACCGGCCAGGCAGGCGCCGAGGACCCCTCGCTCACCATGCTCGGGGCCGAGCAGAAGGACTGGCTGCTCGACGGCCTGCACCACTCGCCGACCCGCTGGAACCTGATCGCCTCGCAGATCATGATGGCCGAGACCGACCTCCAGGTCGGCGAGGGCAAGCTCTGGTACTACGACGCCTGGGACGGCTACCAGGCCGAACGCAACGCCCTCATGGGGGAGTTCGCGAGCATCCGCAACCCTGTGGTGCTCACCGGCGACCGGCACCTGACGATGGTCAGCGACCTCAAGGAGGACTTCGCCGACCCGGACTCCGACGTCGTGGGGGCCGAGTTCGTCGGGACCTCCATCTCCAGCGGCGGCGACCAGGACCAGGCGGCCTTCCACAAGGAGTGGGACCCGCGCATGGCGGACAACCCGCACTGGAAGTTCATCGACGCCCACCGGGGCTACCACCTCTTCGACATCCGCCGCGACGGCATCGACGCACAGGTGCGGGTCCCGGAGACGGTGCTCAGCCCGGAGGCGGCCTCCAGCACGCTGGCCCGGCTGCGCGTGGAGGACGGGGAGCCGGGCGTACGGCTCGTGTGACCGGTCCGCGGACCGCGGTGCCCTGGGACTCACAGGAGTCCCAGGGCATTCTCAGCCTGCCCTCACGAAGGCTCCTTAACGTCCTCTCACCATGGAGACCGACTGTTCGACCCACCCCACGACGGCCGCCGGGGGCGCCGCGCCCGCCGCGCTGCCCGCCGGCACCCGGCTGCTGCACATAGGCCCGCACAAGACCGGGACCACGTCCATCCAGGGCGCCCTGTTCGCCGCCGGGGAGGCGATGGCCCGGCACGGTGTCGACTTCCCCGCACACAGCAGGCACCCCATGGAGGCGGCGCTGGCTGTGTGCGCCCGGCCCGGCATGATGGGTGACGTCCGGCCCACCGAGGGCCACTGGCAGCGGCTCGTGGGCGCGGTGCACGCCGGTGGGAGGCGCACCTCGGTCGTCAGCAGCGAGTTCTTCGCGGACGCCCCCGACGACGAGACCGTCGCGCGGATCGTCGGTGACCTGGGCGGTGACCGCGTGCACGTCCTGGTGACCCTGCGGCCGCTGGCCAGGATCATGCCGTCGCAGTGGCAGCAGTACGTGCAGAACGGGCTGCGCATGGGCTACGAGGACTGGCTCGACCACATGCTGCGCAGGGCGCCCTACGAGAAGCCGAACCCGAGCTTCTGGCGGCGCCACCGCCACGACCGGCTCGTCGAACGCTGGGCGCGGGTCGTCGGAGCCGGAAATGTCACCGTCGCCGTGGTCGACGACCGGGAGCGCGACGGACTGATGCGTACCTTCGAATCCCTCCTCGGTCTGCCGGACGGACTTCTGGTGGAGGTGCCGGACACGGCGAACCGCTCCCTCACGCTCGCCGAGACCGAAATGCTGCGGATGCTCAACACGGAATTCCGCGGCAATGGACTGCCCGACGAGATTTATTCCAGGCTCGTGCGCAACGGCGCCGTGATGCATATGAAGAACTCCTGCCGGCCGGCATCGGACGACGCCCGGATCAGCACTCCGGAATGGGCCGTGCGGGCCGCCGCGGACATCGGCGCGGAGATGGCCGAACGGATCGCGGCGCTGGACGTACGGGTCCTGGGGGACCCGGCGCTGCTGTCCGCCGTACCGGCGACCGAGGCCCCGCGCGCCGCGCCGGTGGCCGCCCGCATGGACCCGGAGGTGGCGGCCCGGGCGCTGTACGGAGCCCTTGCCGTGGCCGCCGCCTCGGCGTCGGCCGCACCGGCACGCACGGTGCACCAGACTTCTTCGAAGGAACTGGTGAGGGTTCTCGGCCATCGGGTACTCAAGCGTCTCAAGCGAGTGTGAGGCCGGACGCCGCGGTGGCCGAGAACCGCGGTGCCACAAGTACCGCGGGCCGGAACCGTGGTATCGGAGACGGACGGTGGTCGCGGCGAATACGAGCCGTGACACCTGAAGTCGAAAGGGGTGCGGCGCCCGGGACCGGAGTGCGGTCCGTGACGTGAAGGACGCACGGAAATCGTGTGCAGTTACTCACAGCAAAACGGGACAATCCGGTCCCGTTTCTCGGAAGTCTCCTGCGCACAAGGTGAATAACCGGTTGCGCGCACATATGCAGTAGAGGGCGCTCACCTTGCATGGCAGTAACCGTAAGTGGGACCATTCCCGGGTTCCCTGTCGCCCCAAGGTAGGTCACCTGTGTCTGAGCACTTTGCCAAGCCCCGTACCACCGCAGTGATCCTGGCTGGTGGCACCGGTCAGCGCGTGGGTCTGTCGATTCCGAAGCAGCTGCTGAAGATCGCCGGCAAGGCCGTCATCGAGCACACGCTGACGACCTTCGAGAAGGCCGACTCCATCGACGACATCATCGTGCTGATGGCCCCGGGTTACGTGCCGGACGTCGAGAAGATCGTCGCCAAGGCCGGGCTGAAGAAGGTCACCAAGGTGATCGAGGGCGGCTCGACGCGGAACGAGACCACCGAGCGCGCCATCAGCGCCCTGGGTGAGGGCCTCGCCGAGGGCGAGGACCGCAACGTGCTGTTCCACGACGCCGTGCGCCCGCTGCTGTCCGAGCGCGTCATAGACGACTGCGTCACGGCTCTCGAGCGCTACCAGGCCGTCGACGTCGCCATCCCGTCCGCGGACACGATCATCGTGACCCGCACGCACGGCGAGGACGGCGAGTTCATCACCGAGATCCCGGACCGCTCCCGGCTGCGCCGCGGCCAGACGCCCCAGGCGTTCAAGCTGTCCACCATCCGCCGCGCCTACGAGGTCGCCGCCGGAGACCCCAACTTCCAGGCCACCGACGACTGCTCCGTGGTGCTCAAGTACCTGCCGGACGTGCCGATCCACGTCGTTGCGGGTGACGAGTACAACATGAAGGTCACGCAGCCCGTCGACGTCTTCATCGCCGACAAGCTCTTCCAACTGGCCTCCACCGCCGCGCCCGAGCAGGCCGACGAGGCCGCCTACCGCGAGTTGCTCACCGGCAAGACCGTGGTGGTCTTCGGCGGTTCGTACGGCATCGGCAAGGACATCGCCGAACTCGCCGAGGGCTACGGCGCGAAGACGTACGCGCTCGGGCGCTCGACCACCGGCACGCACGTCGAGAACCCCGAGGAGGTCGACGACGCGCTGTCCACGGCGTACGCGGAGACCGGGCGCATCGACTACGTCATCAACACCGCGGGCGTGCTGCGCATCGGCAAGCTCGCCGAGACGGACAACGCCACGATCGAGGAAGCGCTGAAGGTCAACTACCTGGCCCCGGTGCAGATCGCGCGCTCCTCCTACAAGTACCTCGCCGAGACCAAGGGCCAGTTGCTGCTCTACACCTCCAGCAGCTACACCCGCGGCCGGGCCGAGTACAGCCTCTACTCCTCGACCAAGGCCGCCATGGTGAACCTCACCCAGGCGCTGTCCGACGAGTGGGCCGGCGACGGCATCCGCGTCAACTGCATCAACCCCGAGCGCACCGCGACCCCCATGCGCACCAAGGCGTTCGGGCAGGAGCCCGCGGGCTCGCTGCTGTCCTCCGAGGCCGTGGCGCACACCTCGCTCGACGTCCTGCTCTCCGAGCTCACCGGTCACGTCATCGACGTGCGCCAGCAGGACCCGACGGCGGGCGCGGGCAAGGCCTCCGGATTCGAGGCTGCGCTGGCCAGCGTTCTGGACCGCCAGGACGGCGTGGCATAATTACCGCATAGCTTTTTATGGAATTCAGGCCTCTGTGGCTGCGTGTTTGCCGCGCATTCGCAGAGGCCTGAATCCGTAAGGTTCCGGATCGCCGTGGAATACCGTTTCTCGCATTTTCCCGGCTTTCTGGAGTGAAGCTCCAATTTCGTACCAAACCGGCACTCTCTCAAGAGCAGGTTTCTTCGTGATTTCCACCGCTATTCGCGTTGCCCGGGTGGGCAGCGTGGCCGAGCTGGCCGCGGCGGCCCTCATGATGCTGGGCTTCCCCTGCCTGATGCTGGCCGCGCTCCTGCCGAGCGTCGCAGCCTTCGCGGCCGCGGCCGCCGTGACGTACCTGGCGGACCACTATCTGCACCGGCGCGGCAGCTATCTGATCAACCGCCTCAGCAAGGTGCGGGCCGGTCTGTCCATCAGATTCCTGATCCGTCAGCTGCTCCTGGTGCTGCTGCTGGCGCGGTTGGAGCTGTCCGACAGCCTGGTCTTCTACGCGGCGATCGCCTGCTTCCTGGCCTTCTACGGCTTCCAGGCCCCGCACGGCGCGCTGATCACGCTGATCCGGCTGCGCCGCAAGATGCCCGTCGCCACCCGCAATGTCGACCTGGCCTCGCGCATCCGCATCCCGGACGCGCCTCCGCGCCGGCTGCTGTCCCGGTCGGCCGAGAAGATGCTCCACCTCGACCTGGCGGCCGTCGTCGGCGTCCTGGTGACCGCGGCGACCGACAACAACGTCTACGGGTTCGTGGGCATCGGCCTCACCGTGGCGCTCGGCTTCGGGTACGTCGCCGCGCTGGTGCCGTACGTCCGCGGCCGGAAGATCCCGCCGAACGCCGAGAAGGTCCTCGCGGCGGTCGACGACTGGCTGCGCGAGTACCGCCCGGAGACGGTGCTCTACTTCTCGGGCTCCAAGGACTCGGCGTACCAGGTCAACATGTGGCTGGAGACGATGGAGCAGCTGGACACCCGTCCGCTGATCATCCTCCGCGAGCGCGCCATCCTGGACCGCATGGCCCCGACCACCGTCCCGGTCGTGTGCGTGCCCGGCGGTGTGCACCTGATGAACATGGACCTGTCCACGGTGCGCGTCGCGCTCTACGCGGCGAACGTCGGCAAGAACATCCACATGCTGCGCGTGCCGACCATGAAGCACGTCTTCATCGGCCACGGCGACAGCGACAAGCTCGCGAGCGTCAACCCGTTCAGCAAGGCGTACGACGAGGTGTGGACCGCCGGCCGCGCGGGCCGCGACCGCTACGCCATCGCCGACGTCGGCGTCCGCGACGACGACATCGTCGAGGTGGGCCGCCCGCAGCTGGCCCCGATCCAGTCGTGGCAGGGCGTACCCGAGGGCCGTATCCCCACCGTGCTGTACGCCCCCACCTGGGAGGGCTGGGACGGCAACCCGGGCAACACCTCGATCGTTCTCGCCGGCGAGAACATCGTGAACAAGCTGGTGAAGGCCGACCCGCCGGTCCGTGTCCTGTACAAGCCTCACCCCTTCACCGGCACGGTCAGCGCCGAGGCGGGCGCCGCCCACCGGCGCATCACCGCCCTGGTCGAGAAGGCCGGCGCCGAGCGTGCCGCCGACTCGCGCTTCACGGCCGACGCGGCCGCCCAGACGCAGGCCCAGGCCGAGCTGGCCCGCATCGAGGCCCGGCTGGCCGAGCTGTCCGGCGCCGCCGCCGACAAGGGCGACGAGGCCGAGGCCACCCGTGACGGCGTGGCCGACGTCGAGAGGCACGCGGAGGTCGCCCGGCTGCGCGGTGAGTGGAACGAGGCGTACTGGCGTTCGTTCGGCAGCTTCGAGCACCGGGTCATCACGGGCGCCGAGCCGCGTCTGTACGACTGCTTCAACGTGTCCGACGCGATGGTCTCCGACATCTCCAGCGTCGTCTCCGACTTCATCGCGAGCGGGAAGCCGTACGCGGTCACCGACTCCGCCGAGCTCGGCGTCGAGGAGTTCAAGCGGCAGAACACCGCGGTGCGCGCCGCTGTCATCCTGTCCAACTCCGCCGCCGAACTGGGCGACCTGCTGACCGCGGTCGCCGACTCGGACGCCGACGCGCAGGCCGCCGACCGCCGGGAGCTGAAGCGGTACCTGCTCGGCCCCGACGAGCCGGCGTCGATAGACCAGTTCAACGCGGCGGTGCGGGACCTGGCGCGCAAGGCCGAGACGCGCAACCTCGGTCAGGAGGGCGGCGCGCCCGTCGGCGCCGACCTGTCGAGCGACAGCGAGCTGGTCGCGGACGATGGTCTGACGAACGTCCTGCCGGGCCAGCGGGTGACCGGCGACACGGACGGCGCGGCGATCACGGGCTGACGCCACCGGTCTTCACCAGGGCATGACCCCGAGGAGCACTCCTCGGGGTCATGCCCTTTTCTTACGCTTCTTCCCGTTCCTCTTACGTCCTCCTGCCAGCCTGACGCGTGGAGCACCTCACGCCGGGCACCCTTCCTCGCCTGTGAGCTGGATCACTAAGTGAGCGTCGGTGGGCAACCGGTACGTACTTTCAGTCGTCTTCTAGGTAGCGATTGAGGTGATAAGAGGGAAATGTTCCACGACACTTCCCGTAACGAGGGGGAAACGTGACGCAGCCTGATGTGACCGTCGTCATCGGGGCGTACGAAGCGATGCCGTACCTGGTCAAGTGCCTGGAGTCGGTGGAACACCAGACACTCGACCCCGCACGGATCGAAGTGATCGCCGTCGACGACGGGTCCACGGACGGTACGGGGGAGTACCTGGAGAAGTTCGCCGAACGCGCGCCCATGGCCGTCACGGTCATCGGCCAGCCGAACTCGGGCGGCCCCAGCGGCCCGCGCAACGTCGGCCTCGGCAAGGCCCGCGGACGGTACGTCTTCTTCCTCGACGCCGACGACCACCTCGGCCCCGAGGCCCTGGAGCGCATGGTTGCCATGGCCGACGAACACGGCACGGACGTCGTCCTCGGCAAGGTCGTCGGGGTCAACAGGAACGCGCCGAAGTCGATGTGGGCCAAGAACCTGACCCGCACCGACGTCTTCTCCTCGAACATCAAATTCACGCTCAGCGCGCAGAAGCTCTTCCGTCGCGACCTGCTCACCCGGCACGGCATGCACTTCGACGAAGCGCTGAAGACCGGCGAGGACGCCCTGTTCACGATGGAGGCCTACCTCCGCGCCGACGGAGTCTCCGTGATCGCCGATTACGAGTGCTACTACCTGGTGGGCCGCGACGACGGCAAACACGCCACCAAGAGCGGCGGTTACCCCCTGCGCTTCGACTCGGCGCGCGCCCTGATGGGTCTCATCGCCGACCTGGTGCCCCCGGGGCCGCGCCGCGACGCGCTGATGATCCGGCCATTACTCGTGACCCTGATCCCGCAGTTCGGCCCTGGCTACCTCAAGCAGAGCGAGAAGGTCCGGCGTCACAAGCTCGACCTGGCCGAGCCGCTGCTGGCCGCACACTGGCACCCCGGCGTCGCCGGCCGACTCAAGGTCCACGAGCGGCTGCGACTCCACCTGGTCGCCCAGGGGCGAGGCGATCTCCTCGTCGACGTGATTGAGTTCATCAAGGCCAAGAAGGAACCCGAGGCGGTCCTCGAGGACCGGGGCCGCAAGGCCTACCTCGCCTATCCCCACTTCCGCGACCCGGCCGCGGGCGTCCCCGACAGCTGCTACGTCCCCACGAGCCGCGAGGCGGCCGCCATCGAGGGCTTCAGGCCGCGCAAGCGGCGTCTGCCGCGGCTGCGCAGACTGGCCCGCCGTGTGCTGGGCCCGCGCCGCACGACGGCGTAGGCGCTCGTCCCCACCGCCCCACCATGCGCGGGCCCGCCGGGGCCCGGCTACTGCCGGCCGGACTGAAGTGCCTTGCGCAGGGGCCGCCCCACCGCTCGCCGCGCGCGGCGGTAGACCGAGCGCTCTCCCGTACCGCCCGGTCCCGCCAGGGCCCTCGACACCTTGCCGGCCCGAGCCAGGTCACGCCGCAACTGGGCGTTGTCCGTGGACAGTTCGGTGATACGCGTCTGGAGCCAGCCGAAACGCGCGCTGAGCGAGACGATGTCCGTCTCGTTCCAGGGGCGGATCCCGGGCGGGAAGCTGAGGGAGCGGATGCGCTCCTCGTAGGCCGCGCCCGCGTCGCCGTGCGTGAAGGTGTTCTCCAGGCCGTTGCGGTCCAGGAAACCGATGAAGCGCTCGAAACGCTCCTGATGGCCGCCCGTCAGGGAGCTGAAGTCGGCCTCCGCGTACAGCTCGGCCGGGTCGAGGTCCTCCGGCGGCTTGGTGATCTGCCGGTGCGGGATGCCGAAGTAGCGGCACAGCTCCAGGGTGCGCGAGTCGCCGCACAGCACCGTCGCGGGCGTACCCGCGAGCAGCGCCGCGATGTTGCCGTGGATGCGGGAGCCGAAGGAGAAGTCGAAGTCCCGCAGGTCGTCGATCCAGGTGACCGGGTCGATGTACACGCGGACCTTGTCCTCGCGGTACATCGGGTGGTCGGGGTGCGTGGGCATCGCGGTGACGGCCGCGTTCGGGTCCGACAGGTCGCGCCAGTGCAACTGCCGGGCGTCGCTGAGGTTCTGGCCGATGAAGCGCAGATGCGGATAGCGCGCGTGGGCGCGGCCGATGACACGCCCGAGCCCCTGCGACTTCACCGCGCTGTGCGAGCCGTTCACCGCGATCCGGGACTCCGGACCGAGGGATTCCGCACGCTTGCGCACGTCGAGGTCCTTGCCGTGCATGAACAGCGAAGGGCAGCCGATGACCTCGACGTCCTTGAACCCCATGTCCTTCAGATAGCGCTCGGTGAACTCGCCGCGCACCCCGATCGAGGCACTGTGGTCCAGGACCGCGGAGACGAAGTCCCGGACGGACGGTTCCATGGGCTTGAGCCGGGCCGGGTTGTAGCCGAGGCCGGTCTGCGCGCCGATGCCCGGCACGACCACCGGGATCTTCAACTTCCTTATGAGCCGCGTCAGTCGCCTGAGCTGCGGCTCGAACGAGGGCCGGAACGCGTTGGCCAGGGGTACGACGAACGCGTCGAACTCCTCGTTGATCCGGCCCGCGGCGCTCACGTCGGTGCGGATGCCGTTGGACACGACCTCGGTCCGCGGTGTTTCGAGGATCTTGTGCGCGGCGTCGCTGAAGATCAGATTGCCCGAGTTGGTGGCGATCACATCCTGATGGAGGGCCTCCTCCACGGGGATCACGTCGTACGGACTCTTCCCGGATCTGAGGAGTATGCGCTTCGCAGGGTGATCGTTGAGTGCCACAACATTCAACTTAACTTTGCGTCGTCTTTATTTACCATGCGCAACCCGTACAACCTTTTTTGCATACGCGACCTGTGAGCGTCCGACTACGGGGCGCCGTCCGGCAGCTGGACCGGCGGGCGCCGCGCCTCCCCCTTCGCGTAGATTGCCGGGCGGGGCAACGGACCTATGCGAGGGGACACACGGCACGTGGCAGGCGCAAGGCAGAGCGAGACGCACGCCGACGGAAGTGCTGGGGCGCACGCCCACGGGAGTGCGGTGGCGCCCACCCACCGAAGTGCCGTGGCGCAGGCCCACCGGGTCGTCGTCAAAGTGGGCTCCTCGTCGCTGACCACCGCCTCCGGCGGGCTCGACGCGGACCGTGTCGACGCCCTCGTCGACGTCCTCGCCAAGGGCCGCAGCGGGGGCGAGAGGGAGATCGTCCTCGTGTCTTCCGGCGCCATCGCCGCCGGGCTCGCGCCGCTGGGACTGCGCCGCCGCCCCAAGGATCTCGCCCGGCAGCAGGCCGCCGCCAGCGTCGGCCAGGGACTCCTCGTCGCCCGCTACACCGCCTCCTTCGCCCGCTACGGCATCCGCGTCGGGCAGGTGCTCCTCACCTCCGACGACACCAGCCGCCGCGCCCACCACCGCAACGCCTCCCGCACCCTCGACAAGCTCCTCGCGATGGGTGCCCTCCCGGTCGTCAACGAGAACGACACCGTCGCCACGGACGAGATCCGCTTCGGCGACAACGACCGTCTCGCCGCCCTCGTCGCCCACCTGGTCCGGGCCGACCTGCTCGTCCTCCTCTCCGACATCGACGGCGTGTACGACGGCGACCCGAGCAAGCCGGGCACCTCGCGGATAGCGCAGGTGCACGGTCCCGACGACCTCGCGCACGTCGAGATCGGCAGTGCGGGCAAGGCCGGCGTCGGCACCGGCGGCATGGTCACCAAGGTCGAGGCCGCCCGGATCGCCGCCGCGGCCGGCATCCCGGTGGTGCTGACCAGCGCCGTCCACGCCGCCGACGCCCTCGCGGGCGGGGACACCGGCACGTACTTCCACCCCACCGGCAAGCGGTCCGCCGACCGGTTGCTGTGGCTCCAGCACGCCTCCACCCCGCAGGGCGCGCTCGTGCTGGACGACGGAGCCGTGCGCGCCGTGGTCGAACGGCGCAAGTCCCTGCTGCCGGCGGGCATCGCGGCCGTCGAGGGCGAGTTCACCGCGGGTGACCCGGTCGAACTGCGCGACGGTACGGGCCGGGCGGTCGCGCGGGGCCTGGTGAACTTCGACGCCAAGGAGATCCCCCGGCTCATCGGCCGTTCGACCCGGGAGCTGGCGCGCGAGCTGGGCCCGGAGTACGAGCGCGAGGTCGTCCACCGGGACGACCTCGTCCTCCTGCACCCGTAGCCCCGGCGGGCGGGCGGCCCGCGACCGGCCTCGGCGCGCATCGCCGCGCTGCGGCCGTGCAGCCTGTGCAGGCGCGCTGTCGTGCCGTGTCGTGCCGTGCGGTGTCGCGCCGCTGTGCCGTCGTGCCGTGCCGTGTCGCGCCGCTGTGCCGCCGGGCAGGTCCTCGGAACGGTCGGCCGGACGCCGTGGTGGGTCACAAGCCCGAACCGCCGGTCCAAAAATGTTGTGAACGTTTCGCGGACGCCGGCCGCGGCGAGGTGAAACTCCGTAAAAGTGCCACGCGAGGGCTCCCCACCTGCTCAACTTTGTGGCAGGGAGAGTTCGGGATTCAGTACGAACATTGCGTGAAGGAGGCCGTCGTGAGACGAGTGCGCCCTGGGGCGGCGGCGTCCCGCGGTGGTACCTCTCCCGCCCTCGGCTCCACGCGGGCGGGAGGACACCCGTCCCGAGCCGCGGGCGAGGAACGCGCCCTGACGAGCGTCGCCGCCGGTGACACCTACGAGGGCGAGGCGCCCGCCGACCTGCCACGGCTGTGGCACGTCACGCTGAGCGTCTCGGGCGAGGAGGCCCCGCTCAAGGAGGTCCGGCGCGGCCTCGAACAGCTCGCCCACGACCACCCCTTCCTGCTGACCAGCCGCTACGCCAACGACCACGCGGAGATCCGCTACTGGGAAGAGGCCCGCGACCTGCACGACGCCGCGGCCGTCGCACTGCGCCTGTGGGGCGAGCACCGGCAGACCGCCAAGCTCCCGCCCTGGGAGATCGTCGGCCTGGAGGTCATCGACCGCGAGACGTACCACCAGCGGATCGCGGAGGGGTACGGACCGCTGCCCGCCACGCCTGTCGGAGTTCACCCCTTTTGAGCCCGTCTCGCGGTGTGGGACGACGAGTGGATCCGTCCCCCCGGCGCACTACCCTTCCTCCATGACCACGCTCTCGCCGTACGACTCCATGTCTCCGGTCACCCAGGCCGCCTACCGCGCGAAGGCCGCAGCCGCCGACCTGGCGCCCCTCCCGCGGGCCGACAAGGACGACGCCCTGCTCGCGATCGCGGACGCGCTGGAGGTCCGTACGAGCGAGATCGTCGAGGCCAACGCGAAGGACATCGCCCGCGCCCGCGAGGCGGGGACGAGCGAGACCGTCATCGACCGGCTCACCCTCACGCCCGAGCGAGTCCGCGCGATCGCCTCGGACGTCCGCGACGTGGTGTCACTGCCCGACCCGGTCGGCGAGGTCGTCCGCGGCTCGACCCTGCCGAACGGCATCGACCTGCGCCAGGTCCGCGTCCCGCTCGGCGTCGTCGGGATCATCTACGAGGCCCGCCCGAACGTGACGGTCGACGCGGCCGCCCTCTGCCTGAAGTCCGGCAACGCGGTCCTGCTGCGCGGCTCCTCCTCCGCGTACGAGTCGAACACCGCCCTCGTGCGGGTCCTCCGCGACGCCGTGGGCGGCGCGGGCCTGCCCGCCGACGCCGTCCAGCTGGTGCCCGGGGAGAACCGCGAGTCCGTACGCGAGCTGATGCGCGCCCGAGGCCTCGTCGACGTCCTCATCCCACGCGGCGGCGCCTCCCTGATCCGCACGGTCGTCCAGGAGTCCACCGTCCCGGTCATCGAGACCGGCACCGGCAACTGCCACGTCTACGTCGACGCCCATGCCGACCTCGACATGGCGATCGACATCCTGATCAACTCCAAGGCGCAGCGGCCCAGCGTCTGCAACGCCGCCGAGACGCTCCTCGTCCACCAGGACATCGCCCCCCAGTTCCTGCCGCGCGCCCTGGACGCCCTCGCGGCGGCCGGGGTCACCGTGCACGGCGACGAGCGGGTCCTCGCCTACGCCAAGGACTCCAAGGCCACGGTCGTCGAGGCCACCCCCGAGGACTGGGAGGCGGAGTACCTCTCCTACGACATCGCGGCCGCCGTCGTCGACTCGCTCGACCGGGCCGTGGAGCACATCCGGCTGTGGACCTCCGGCCACACCGAGGCCATCGTCACCACCTCGCAGCCGGCCGCCCGCCGATTCACCCAATTGGTCGATTCGACCACCGTCGCCGTGAATGCCTCGACGCGCTTCACCGACGGCGGCCAGTTCGGCTTCGGCGCCGAGATCGGCATCTCCACCCAGAAGCTGCACGCCCGGGGGCCGATGGGGCTTCCGGAGCTCACGAGCACCAAGTACATCGTCACCGGGGACGGGCACATCCGGCGCTGACACCCGCCTCGGCGGAACCGTCTCGTCAGGTGGATGAATTTCCATACCGTCTGCCCAAAATGACCCCCCAGGTCTACTCTGGATCCGTGCCGGAGGACGTGGGGGGCACGCCGTTCCCTGACGGCTGGGAGCCCGACGACGACCGCGACCGCGGGGGTGCGGACGAAGAGTTCGCCACCGTGGTCTTCGACGAGGACTTCGTACGGGCGGCGGTGATCCACGAGCCGACCGCCGTGGAAAGACTCCTCGCGGCCGCAGAAGCCCGCGCCGAGGCCTCCGAGGCGGAGGCACGCCGTACGCACTCCCGGGGCGCCCGCAGCGACGACGACCGGTACGAGGACGGCTTCGGCCGCGGCGATTTCGGCCATGATCCCGACCTGGACGATCTGGACGACACCGAGGTCCTGGACGGCCACTACGGCGCACCGGGGACCTACGGCAGGCCCTACGGGAAGCAGACCCGCTGGCACCGCCCCGTCGCCTGGATCCTCGCGCTCGTGATGGGTATCGGCATGGTCGCCCTGGCCTTCACGGCGGTCTACCGGGGAGCTTCCTCCGGCCGCCAGGAGCAGGTCCCGCCGCCCGCCTCCACGGGCCTGGAGCAGGGCCAGGAGAGCGTGACCGGTACCGGCCCCTCCGCCTCGGCCGACTACTCCCAGCCGGCGGTCTCGGCGGACCCCAGGAGGCCCTGACAGCGCGCCCGCCGGGGCACCGGCCCGCGGGCCGGGAGGACAAGGCCTTCGGGCCCGGCAGGACAAGGCATCCGGCCCCTCGGACGGCCCGGTGACGGTCCCTCGAACGGCCTGACGGTCCTGGTGAGAACCTGTCAGAACTTGTCGTGTACCACGGCGTTTACCTGAGCTCCGGGAGACCTACCCTGAAGGTATGGGCGGGCCTGGAGACCCACCTGAGGGGACACCCGAGGGCGCTCCCGCAGGTGGAGAGGACGAGTACCGATCCGTCGTCTTCGACGAGTCGTTCGTCCGCGCTGCCCGCCTCCAGGAGTTCTCCGCCCAGGAGCGCATGGCCGATCACACGCCGGCCGTACGCCGCCGCCCGACCCTCCGGCGCGGTCTGTCCCGGCAGGCGCTGATACTCGTCCTGCTGATCGCCATAGCCTTCGGCACGGCGATCTACATGGGCGTACGCCACCCGTACCAGACCCCCACCGCCCAGCCCCCCGAGCCGCTGCGGATGACGGTCATACCCCTGTCCCCGCAGACCGCCGTCCCCGGCTCCACCAGCACCGACGAGCTGTACGCGCACAGCCCCGCCGCGCAGTTCCGCATCGGTGCCGAGGGCATCACGCTGCCTGCTTCCCGGCGCACCGCGCACTTCTCCGACAGCCAGGTCGTCACCGCCCTGACCACCGCGAAGGACTATCTCGTCGAGTCCGCCCTCGACCCCGACGTGCTCACCGGCGGCGCCACCCGGCCCGTGCGCATCCTGCTCGATCCTCAGCAGCTCGATCAGTTCGACCAGAGTTTCGAACGGCCGATGGCCGACGGGCGGCACGCCCCCACCGGCTGGCTGGTCCGCTTCGACGCCGCCGGCGCCCAGCTCGCCGACAACAAGATCCGCGTACAGGGCACCCTCCAGGCCGCCGAATTCGACGCGAACACCCTGGAGGTCATCGCCGACCACACCTTCGTGTACGCGCTGAAGCCGACAGGGTCGGACGCGAAGGCGCGGGCCTCGCTGTTCACCGTCCGGCGCGAGCTGCACTTCCGCTTCGACCGCGACGACCTGCGCATGCACCAGGCCGAGCTGGCCGTCTCCTACGTCCAGGCCGGCCCGCTCGCCTGCTCCGAGGACTCGGTCAGCCGGCTGCATCCGCTGCTCGCGGGACAGACGGCCAAGGCGGGCGGTCCGGCCGGCACCGACCCGTACGCCACCGGGAGCGCAACGGCCCTGTGCGGCTCACTGGCGAAGAGCGCCCAGCCGAAGGTGTGACCGCTCGCCGGCTCCCCGGGCCGCGCCCGGTGGGTGGGGTGGGGGTCTCCGCCCAGGTCAGCCGTCGCCGTCGGGACGCGCGTCGTCCGGGTGGTCGTCGCCGGACCCGCCGTCGGAATTCCGCGGCGGAGCGTCCTTGGTCGCGCTGCCCGTGAAGCCGCCGAAGCCGCGCCGCACCCGGCCCCCGAGGTCTCCCGCACCGCCCGCGATGTCGCTGACCAGCTTCATCAGCGGGTCCTTGGAGTTCTTCACGTCGCTGGCGTAGCTCGCCGCCGACTGGCGGAAGGAGTCCGACACCGAAGTGTCCTTGTCCTCGCTGCGCCGCGGGTAGTGACCGTCCATGATCCGCTGGTAGTCGCGGGACTCCGCCCACTTCTTCAGCTCCGCCGCACGCACCGTGGTGAAGGGGTGGGTGCGGGGCATGACGTTGAGGATCTTCAGGACGGAGTCCCGCAGGTCGCCCCCGGCCTCGTACTCCTCGGCCTGCGCGAGGAACGCGTCCACGTTCATCTCGTGCAGATGGTTGCCGCCCGCGATCTTCATCAGGCCGCGCATCGAGGCGCGCAGGTCCTGCCCGACCAGCAGCCCGGCGCGGTCCGCGGACAGCTCCGACTTGCGGAACCATTCGCGCAGCGCCGTGACGATCGCCATGATCGCGAGGTTGCCCAGCGGGATCCAGGCGACCCGGAGGGCGAGGCTGGTGAGGAACAGCAGGATCGTGCGGTACACGGAGTGACCGGACAGCGCATGACCGACCTCGTGCCCGACGACGGCGCGCATCTCCTCCTCGTCCAGCAGCTCGACGAGCCCCGTCGTCACCACGATGATCGGCTCGTCCAGGCCGATGCACATCGCGTTCGGCTGCGGGTCCTGGGTGACGTACATCGGGGGGACCTTCTCCAGGTCCAGGATGTAGCAGGCGTCCCGCAGCATGGCGTTGAGGTGCGCGAACTGGGCGTCGGAGACGCGCACCGAGTCGGACAGGAACAGCAGCCGAAGGCTGCGCTCGGGCAGCAGGCCGCTGAGCGCCTTGAAGACCGTGTCGAAGCCGCTGAGCTTGCGCAGGGCCACCAGGGCCGAGCGGTCCGCCGGGTGTTCGTACGCCCGCGAGGAGATCCCCTCGAAGCGCCTGCGCTGCCTGCTCGGCACGTTCTCGTGCCCGTTCTGCTCGTGGCCGTCGTCGGACATGTCTTCCCCCATGTGCGTCTGTGTGCCCTATGTGCCCCCAAGGCAGAGCCCAGCCTAGGCGGAGATACCGTTGAGGGGCAGTACAGAGAAGGAGTCGTACGCCATGGAGCACATCCCCGCAGCCGCCTGGCTCACCGAGGCCGCGAACGCGGCAGACAAGCAGGGGCCGGGCAATCTGCTCCGCGTCGTGCTGGTCGTCATGGTCGTCGGCGTGGCCCTGGCCGCATGGTTCCTGCTGCGCGGGTACAAGCGGGACGACTGACCATCCGTGGCGCCCGGATTTCCGGCGCCGCGCGGCAACCGGCGTCCCCAACGGCGGAGTCGGCGTGATCGTGGCCGAGGCCCCCGCATACGATGAGCCGACGTCTTTATCCCGCCCACACCGGATAGGTCCTGCCGAGATGAGCTTCCACAGCACCGCTGCACAGTTGGTCACCGTCGCCGCCGAGGGTGAGAACGGCGGCAACCACGAGAGCCTCAGCCCGTACCTGACCGGCGGCGGCGCCCTCTTCATCCTCCTTCTGCTGCTGTGGATCACCACACGCTTCAACCGCGACCGCTGAGCCCCACAGGGCCCGCTCGGGGGCCCCTGTCGGCCGGAGCCCGTCGGCCGGGCCGGTAGGGTCTGCACGCATGGGAGAGCAGGACATGCCTACCGGTCCGGCGAGTGACACGGAGAGCGGCACCGACGGTTCCGCCGAGGGCGGCACGGCCGGCATCGTCGGCCGTGTGACGACCGGCCCCGGAAACGGTCCCTCGAATCCGGGCAAGCGCCGCCTCGGCGTCATGGGCGGAACGTTCGACCCGATCCATCACGGGCACCTCGTGGCGGCCAGTGAGGTCGCCGCGCAGTTCCACCTCGACGAGGTCGTCTTCGTGCCGACGGGTCAGCCGTGGCAGAAGACCGACCGCAAGGTCACTCCGGCCGAGGACCGCTACCTGATGACGGTCATCGCGACCGCCGAGAACCCCCAGTTCTCGGTGAGCCGCATCGACATCGACCGCGGCGGCCCGACCTACACCACGGACACCCTGCGCGACCTGCGCGCGCTCAACCCCGACACGGACCTCTTCTTCATCACCGGCGCCGACGCCCTGGGCCAGATCCTCACCTGGCGGTACACGGAAGAACTGTTCTCCCTCGCGCACTTCATCGGGGTCACCCGGCCCGGTCACACCCTGACCGACCCGGGGCTGCCGGAGGGCGGTGTCTCGCTCGTCGAGGTGCCCGCGCTCGCCATCTCGTCCACAGACTGCCGTGCGAGAGTCGCCAAGGGCGACCCTGTCTGGTATCTGGTGCCGGACGGTGTGGTGCGCTACATCGACAAGCGCGAGTTGTACCGCGGCGAGTGAGCCGAGAGGGGCACCGGTGAACGACCGATACGACGGATACGCGGGCGGCGACCAGTACGAGCTCGTCGGCTACGACGAGTTCGGGCAGCCTGTGTACCGACAGGTGTCGCAGCAGCCCCAGCAGCAGGGCTACGACCCCTACGGCTCCCAGCCCCAGGGCTACGGCTACGACCCCTACGCCTCGGGCGGCCCGCAGCCCGGGCCGCCCTACGACACCGGGCAGCAGCCGGTGTCGTACGACACCGGGCAACAGCAGGCCGTACCGCCCTACGACCCCGCCCGACGGCCTTCCGCGCCCTCGTACGACCCCTACGGCACCGGTGCCCCCGTCGCGGGCGCCCCGGGCCCGTACGACCCCTACGGGCAGGCCGCGGGCCCGGGCGGCCCCGGCACCGGGCAGCAGCCCCGCGTGGCCGAGCAGACCGCCTACATCCCGCAGCAGGCGGGGCCCGTGGAGGACGACGCACCCCGGGCGGGCCGCGACTACCGCACCGAGCAGTTCGCGTTCGTCGAGGAGCAGGCGGACGACTCCGAGGACGTCATCGACTGGCTGGCGTTCACCGAGAACCGCACGGAGCGCCGCGAGGAGGCCAGGCGCCGCGCCCGCAGCCGCGTCGTCGCCCTGGTCGTGGTGCTCGCCCTCGTCGCGGTCGGCGGCGTCGGCTACCTCTGGTACGCGGGCAAGCTGCCCGGCACCTCCTCGGACGGCAAGCCGGGTGCGACGACCGCCGTGGGCGCCCAGAACCGCGACGTGATCGTCGTCCATCTGCACAACACGAAGGGCGGCGGCACCTCCACGGCCCTGCTCGTCGACAACACCACCACCAAGCAGGGCACCACGGTCCTGCTGCCCAATGCGCTCGCCATGACGGACGACAACGGCTCGACGACCACGCTGGCCAAGTCCGTCGACGACGACGGAACCTCCGGCACCAGGGACGCGATCGACACGGTGCTCGGGACCGACATCCAGGGCACCTGGCGCCTCGACACCCCGTACCTGAACAACCTCGTCGAACTCGTCGGCAACATCGACATCACCACCAACACCGACGTGCCCGACCCCGACGCGAAGAAGAAGGGGCAGGCACCCCTCGTCAAGAAGGGCGAGGACCAGACCCTCAGCGGCAGGATGGCCGTCGCCTACGCCACCTACCGGGCCTCCGGCGAGGCCCAGAACGCGCAGCTGGAGCGGTTCGGAGCGGTCATGCAGGGCGTGCTGCGCAAGCTGTCCTCGGACAAGCAGGCCGCGACCACCACCGTGCAGACGCTCGCCCAGATCCTCGATCCGCCGCTGACCGACGCGGACCTCGGCGCCTTCCTCGCGAAGCTCGCCGACCTCGCCAAGGGCGGCGACTACAAGACCGCGCTGCTGCCCGTGCAGCAGGACGGCACGCTCAGCGAGAGCGCGAGCAACAGCGTGATCAAGGACGTGCTCGGCGGCACCGCCAAGAGCCCCGACGCCGACGCGGCCGTCCGGGTCGGGATCAAGAACGCCACGGGCACCAAGGGCGCCACCGAGCAGGCCCGCGTCGTCCTGGTCAACGGCGGCTACACCTTCCTCGACTCGGGAACGGGGGCCGCGCAGACCGTGTCGCGGATCACCTACTCCGACGCCGCCAAGAAGGCCGACGCCACCGAGGTCGCCAAGACACTGGGGCTGCCCGCCGGCTCCGTGAAGAAGGGCACGGTGACGTCCAACGCGGACGTGTCCGTGGTCCTCGGCCAGGACTACAAGCTGACCAGCCCCGCGGGCTGACCGGCCTCTCCCGGGGCGGCCGACGCCCTGCCCCGGGAGGTCCGGGGGCCGCCCGCCGGGCGCCCCCGGACCGGGGCCCGGGAAACGCGCGGGGCCTCCTCGGCGGTCCGTGAGACCCTTGAGTCATTACTGACCGCCTACGGAAAGCCGCGTAGTGACCGCCACGGACCGCTCCATCGAGCTCATCAACACCGCCGCACAGGCGGCCGCCGACAAGCTCGCGCACGACATCATCGCCTACGACGTGAGCGACGTACTGTCGATCACCGACGCCTTCCTGCTGGCGTCCGCTCCCAACGACCGCCAGGTCAAGTCGATCGTCGACGAGATCGAGGAGCGGCTGAGCAAGGAGCTCGGCGCCAAGCCGGTGCGCCGCGAGGGCGACCGCGAGGCCCGCTGGGTACTGCTCGACTACGTGGACATCGTGGTGCACGTGCAGCACAGCGAGGAGCGTGTCTTCTACGCCCTGGAGCGGCTCTGGAAGGACTGCCCGGAGCTCGACCTGCCCGCCGACGCCAAGGCGACCCGGGGCAAGGCCGCCGAGCACGCCAAACTCCAGGCCGAGGAGGACGCCGCCGAACTGGGAGAGCTCCGGTGAGCGCCGAGGCCGGGAAGAAACCCGGCCGGGGCCGCCGCATCATCCTGTGGCGGCACGGCCAGACCTCCTGGAACCTGGAGCGCCGCTTCCAGGGCTCGACGGACATCGAGCTGACCGAGACCGGCGTCGGCCAGGCCCGTCGCGCCGCCCGGCTGCTGGCCTCGCTGAAGCCCGACGCCATCGTCGCCTCGGACCTCAGCCGCGCCGCGGCGACGGCCGCGGAGCTGTCCGAGCTCACCGACCTCGACGTCACCCACGACGAGGGCCTGCGCGAGACGTACGCGGGCGTCTGGCAGGGGCTGACGCACGAGGAGATCATCGGCCGCTACGGCGACGAGTACGCCGCCTGGAAGCGCGGTGAGGCGGTGCGCCGCGGCGGGGGCGAACTGGAGACCGAGGTCGCCGACCGTGCCGCCCCCGTGGTGCTGCGGCACGCCGACAAGCTCCCCGAGGACGGCACCCTCGTGGTGGTCAGCCACGGCGGCACCATCCGCACGACCATCGGCCGTCTCCTCGGCCTGGAGTCCCGTCACTGGGAGAGCCTCGGCGGCCTCTCCAACTGCTGCTGGTCCGTCCTCGGGGAGGGCGCCCGCGGCTGGCGGCTCCTGGAGCACAACGCCGGCACGCTGCCGGAGCCCGTGCTCGGGGACGACGACTGAGCGGCCCGTTGTCCGGTCCCGGGGCCCGTCGGGACCGGATTTCACTTTCTGGCTGGTCGCAGGCTAAGGTTCTTCTTGTTCGGCCCGCTGAGCGGGAAGAACGCAAGGGGCTATAGCTCAGTTGGTAGAGCGCCTGCATGGCATGCAGGAGGTCAGGAGTTCAATTCTCCTTAGCTCCACACAATGACTCTCTTTGGAGTTGTCAAAGATCGGTGATGAAGGATCCCGTTCCCGTCAGGGGGCGGGATTTTTCGTTGCGGTGCTCTCCTGGGTCATCAGCGCCCGCAGTCGCGCCACGCGCAGGCTCGTCTCCTCGTCCACCGGCTGGTAGACCACGATCCGGCACTCCGGCAGACCGTGGATGGACAGGGAGATCGAGGTCATCCGCATCTCACCGACCGACGCGTGCCGGAACGTCTTCACCCGCGGGCCGGGCGGCACCACGTCGCCGTTGCGCCACAGCCGGGCGAAGTGCGGACTCGCCTCCGACAGGCGGCATATGAAGTCCTCCCACACCGGCTCGCCGGCATGCAGCCCGTAGGACGAACGCAGCGTCGCCACCATCACCGGGAGCTCGGACTCCCGGAACACCAGGGGGCAGGCCGGCTCGGGCACGGTGAAGAGCGTCCACAGCGCGTTGCCCATGCCCGAGTCGGCGGTCTGGGGTGTGAAGAACACGTCGCGGTAGGCGCGGTTGGTGGCGAGGATGTCGAAGCGCGCGTTGTAGACCACGGCCGGGTGCGGGTCGACGGCGTCGATGACGCCCTGGATCTCCGGTCCGACGGCTCGTGCGGCGGCCGGGGGGTCCTGCTCGTAGGGGACCTCGGCCAGGTGGTAGAGGTGCTCGCGCTCGGGCTGGTCGAGGCGCAGTGTCCGGGCGACCGCGTCCAAGACCTGCGGGGAGGCGTTGATCGGCCGCCCCTGTTCGAGCCAGGTGTACCAGGTGACACCGACGCCGGAGAGCTGGGCCACCTCCTCGCGGCGCAGCCCCGGCGTGCGCCTCCGGAAGCCCGGCGGCATCCCGACGTCCGCGGGTGTCACCCGCGCCCGCCTGCTGCGCAGAAAGGCGGCCAGCTCCGGCCTGCGGCGTTGTGTCGTGCTCATCGGCTCCACATCCCCCGTCACCATGGTCCGTGCCGGACCCGACCGCTGCCAGGTGCTGTCACTACCAGCATCGAGGGGCTCTCGTTACCGGTATCCGGCCGCCGCCACGCTCGACGGCATGACGACGACAACCCCCGCGGGCACAGGGCCCGCACGCGGTCCAAGTCCTGCTGACAGTAAAAACCCTGGCACTGACAATCGGCCGGGACGACTGCTCGCGGTCGTGCTCGCGGCCCAGTTCATGGCACTGCTCGACGTGTTCATCGTGAACGTCGCGGTGCCCACCATCGGCTCCGAACTCCACGCGTCCGGCGCGGGGCTGCAGCTGGTGGTCGCCGGATACTCCATCTCCTACGCCGTGCTGCTGATCACCGGAGCCCGGCTGGGTGACCGGCTCGGCCACCGTCGCGTCTACCTGGCCGGACTCGCCATCTTCACCGCCGCCTCGTTGGCCTGCGGACTGGCCCGGGGAACGGGGGAGTTGATCGCCTTCCGGCTGCTGCAGGGCGCCGGATCGGCCGTGATGATCCCGCAGGTCCTCAGTCTGATCCAGCGCAACTTCACCGGCGAGGCACGGGCGCGCGCCCTCGGCGCGTACGCGGCCGTCCTGGCCACCGGCGCCGCCGCCGGACAGGTGCTGGGCGGCGTGCTCGTCAGCGCCGATCTGTTCGGCACGGGCTGGCGGCCGGTGTTCCTCGTCAACGTGCCCGTCGGTCTCGTCCTCCTGGCCGTCGGCCGACGGGTCCTGCCGCGGGACGACGCCCGGGCCCTGGAACGCTCGCGCGGCCTCGACGTGCCGGGGCTCGTGCTGCTCGCCGCCGCCGTCTCCCTGTTCACCGTGCCGCTCGTGCTCGGGCAGGAGGAGGACTGGCCGCTGTGGTCCTGGTTCTCGCTCGGGTCGGCCGCGGTGTTCTTCGCCCTGTTCTGCCGGTACGAGTCCCGGCTGGCCCGGCGCGGCGGAGCGCCGCTGATCGCGCCGCGGGTGCTGCGTCATCCCGGCATCGGTCTCGCGGTCTTCCGGCTGCTGGCCGTGATGGCGGTCAACGCGGGCTTCCTGTTCTCGCTCACCCTGCACATCCAGGGCGGGCTCGGTTACAGCGCCCTGCGGGCGGGCCTCACCTTCGCGCCGACGGCGGTGATCTTCGGTCTGGTCGGCCTGACCTGGCGCAACTGGCCCGCCTCCTGGCAGCGTGCCCTGATACCGGCCGGCTTCGTGCTCGCCGCGGGCTCCGTGGCCGGCGTAGGAGCCGTCCTCGACGGCGGGGGCGACGGCGGAGCGTGGCTGTACGTGGCGTTCGCGGGTGTCGGGGCCGGGCTCGCGCTCGGGTTCAGCCCCACGCTCACCAGGGCGCTGGCGACGGTGCGGCCCGAGGACGCGGCGGACGCCAGCGGACTGCTCGCGACCGTCACCCAGCTCGGTCAGCTGATCGGTGTCGCGGCCTTCGGCACTCTGTTCTTGAACCGGCTTGAGTCACTTGGGGCTCCGGGGGCGTATACCTCTGCGGACGCGCTCCTCACATGCATGTACGCGCTGGCCGCGACGGCCTTGGTGGGTGCCGTGTCCGGACTGGTACGAAGGCGTCGCTGACCGTATTGCTCCGGCCGTGGCAGAATCAAACGGCCGGAAGGGGGCGCGGCCCGACGGGAGGGAGTAGCGATGCCTGCGAGCATCCGCGAGGAGGTCGACGATCTCCTCGAAGTGGCACCGAGACGGAAAAAAGCCACTCTCCTCGACTGCCCTTCCTGCGGATCGGTCCACGTCGCCCAGGTCCTCGGCGACAACGGCGGGATCTCCTACGTGTGCACGGCCTGCGGCCACAGCTGGAGCTGATCGATGGGTGCACACAGGCGGAAGTGCGATTGGTGCGGCAGTGGTACGCCGATCGTCCGCGACATGGAGCCGGTCAACCACGACTACCAGTACTGGTGCGAGGAGTGCGCGCGGGCGCTGATCATAAAAGGCGACCCGATCGAGACGTACCGCGAGCTGGAGGGCGAGCCGATCTACGGACGGCTCCTCGACGAGCACTGCACCCTCAAGCGGTTCTACTCGTTCGCCACAGCCTGACCCCGACCAGGGCCAGGAAGGCGCAACCGGCTCCCACGTAGAGGGACGACAGCGTCAACTCGACGCCGTTCTGGCGCAGTTCCAGCCTGCCCGGACCGTGTGGCACCCACCACAGGGAGTAGGTGCAGAAGGCCAGAGCCGCGCAGACGGCCGCCGTGCGGCTCTTCGTGGCGAGGAGCAGCACCATCGGCACGCACCACACCCAGTGGTGCGACCACGACACGGGACTGATCAGCAGGGCCGTCACCGCGCAGGCGACCGTCGCCCATGACCGCAGCCCGCGCAACTCGGCGGCGACGGCCACGGCGAGGCCCAGAACGCCCGTCAGGGCCGCGGCGACGGCCCACAGGGCCCCGGGCTCGGTGGTGTGCAGCAACCGGGCCAGGAGGCCGCGCAGCGACTGGTTGGCGGTGTCCTCGACGAGCCCGACCCGGCCGGCCTCGAAGAGCATGCGGGTCCAGAACCGCGAGGAGTCGTGCGGCAGCAGGGCCGCCGCCAGCAGCGTCGCCCCGGCGAACGCGACGGCGGCCCCGCGCGCGTGCCGCAGCCAAGGCCCCGCCGGGCCCCTGCCGGAGCGTTCCACGACACCGGTGACGAGCAGGAACACCGCGAACAGTGCGGGCGTCAGCTTGATCGCCGCGGCGATCCCGATGCCCACCCCGGCCCAGCGATGCCCCGGTCGCCGTGACAGATCCCACAGCACGAGTACGGCCAGCAGCAGATTGATCTGGCCGTACCGCAGCGTCGTCCACACCGGCTCGCACCACACGGCCGCGGCCGCCACCCACCAGGCGCCCTCCGCGCGCGTGTGGCCCACGAGTCGCAGCGAGAGTGCGACGAACGCCACAAGGAGGGCCAGGTTTCCGGTGGTCGCCACCGCGCGCATGCTCGTCGTGTCCAGCAGCGTCAGCGGCGTGAACAGCAGCGCCGCGAAGGGCGGGTAGGTGGTGGGCAGATGGGCCTCGGTCGTGCGCAGCGCGTAGAGGTCGCCGCCCGCACGGACGGTCTCTCCCTCCGCCCGGTAGACCATCAGATCGATCATCGACACGTGCGCGGCCCGCTGCGCCCACCAGAAGGCCGCGAACGACAGCAGGCACACCCCCACGGCGACGGACGTACGGCGTCTGACACGGGGGAGCGCGATCACAGTCACGAAGGCCGACACTAGCCCGCGAATCGGTACAGAAGGGAAACGATTTGGTGATGCACCCAGGTGACCGTGTAATGTTGGCGTCGCCGCCGGGGAAACCGGGCGACACGCGCGACATGCGGCTCCGCCGCAAGACCGCGAGGGGCTATAGCTCAGTTGGTAGAGCGCCTGCATGGCATGCAGGAGGTCAGGAGTTCAATTCTCCTTAGCTCCACAGACGTTGATGGCGGGCCACCCGATCGGGTGGCCCGCTTCTTCGTGTTCAGCGGCCGCTGCCGAGCGCCCGGCGGCCTCGTCCCTGGGAGAGCACCGGCAGGTTGTTCCGCGCGGGGGCCGAGGACCGGGTGTCCTCCTCGATGCGCAGGGCGAGCGCCGGGCAGCGCCGCACGGCGCGCAGTGCCTTCGCCTCCGCGTAGCGGGGCACGGCGGCCTGGGCGACGGTGGGGAAGCCGTCGGCGCCCAGCTCGAAGACCTCCGGGAGGATGTCGGCGCACAGGCCGTGCCCGCGGCACAGCGTCCAGTCCACGAAGATCTTCTGCCTGCTCGGGCCGGTTTCCTCCTGGGCCTGGCCGCCCGGGATGCCCGTGGGCTGCCTGCCGCCCTCGAAGAGCGGCAGAACGCCCTCCACGGGCCTTCCGCAGCCGTTTCCGAGGACGTGCGCGGCGAGGTCGTCGGTGAACGCCTTGATGGTCGACTCGATGAACATCGCCGAGCCGTCCGGGTGGGAGCAGGCGCCGCGCCGCTTCACGGCCTTGGCGACCTGCTTGACGGCCTCCAGGGCCGCCGGGCCACCGCCGTTGAGGATGTCCTCCAGGCCGCGCGCCGCGGCGGGCAGGCCGAGGTAGCAGGGGCCGCACTGACCCGCGCTCTCCTCGGCCAGCCACTGCGCCACGCGCAGCGACTCGCCCAGGGGGCATGTCTGCTGGGTGATCGGGAGGATCGCGCCCGCGCCGAGCGCGCCGCCCACCGCGTCCAGCGAGTTGCGCGAGACGATCGCCTCGTTGATCGTCGCCGCGTCCAGCCACTTGCCGTGGTAGCCGCCGGTCAGTACGCCCTGCGGCATCGGCGGGGCGCCGGCGAGCTGGAGCACGTACCGCAGCGGCACGCCGGTCGGCACCTCGATCACCATGGGGCGGGCGACCGCCCCGGAGACGGTGAGCATGACAGTGCCGGGCTCGTCGTACAGGCCGGTGTTGCGGTAACGGTCGGGGCCGATGCGCGCGGCGATCGCCAGCTGGGCGAAGGTCTCGGCATTGGACAGCAGCGTCGGCGCCCCGCCGACGCCGCTCTGCGACGCACTGATCTTGCGGCCGGGCGGGATGGCCGGACCGCCGTCGATGGAGCGGATCAGTGAGGCGGCAGCGCCGGTCACCATCCGCACCGGGTTGCGCTGCACGCGCGCGCGGAGGGCGGATCCGCGCCGGTTGCTCAAGCCGCGCTCGGCGAGCGCGGCTTCCATCGAGGCCTGCGTGGACGCACGCGTCACCCCGATGACCAGGGTGCGCGCACCCATGGCCTCCGCCGCCAGCAGGGCGCCGTCCAGGATGAGGTGCGGGGCACGGTTGATGAGCACCGTGTCCTTGCGGCAGGCAGGTTCGTCCTCACTTCCGTTCACGACCACCACGGGGCGGATGCCCTTCTGGATGGCCGATTCGGCTACCGAGCGCAGTTTCTTGGCGAAGGGGAAACCCGCGCCGCCGCGCCCCTTCAGGGAGATGGCCTCGGCGAGGCCCGCGAGTTGTTCGCCACCCATCGGTTCGAGCGGCCCGTGCACCTTGAGGTGCATGGGCAGATCGAGTCGTTCAACCAGGTCGAAGCCCGACGTGAGCTGCGGAAGTCCGACTACACGGACTTCCGGGACGTCGGGCAGGGCCTCGTTCACCTAAAGCCTCCGCTGGGGGCGTTCCATGATTCACCAGGGCCAGGAGCGTCGTAGGCGCCCGGCAGTACTTCAGTCGTGGGACCGCTGTCGTACGTGTCGTTGGTGTTGTACGTGCCGTAGGAGGGGTTCGTCTCACCGGTGTCGTACAAGTCACTTGTTCCGTAGGCGCCGGTGGCCGAATTGTCGTAGACGGGGACGTTGTATCCCGTGTCGTTCAGCGGGTCGTAGGCCGACTGGGGCGCCTCGCCGACGGGGGGCGGTGAGGGGATGGGCCAGCTGCCCGACGTGCTGCTGCCGTCGACGCGCGGGAACGTCTCCGTGGGCTGCATCTCCAGAGGCATCTGGAACCGCTCGGTCGGGTTCTGCCCGGTGCCGTCGGCGTCCGGCGTGCCGCCCGACACGGCGCGGTAGGCGGCCGCGAAGCCGGACATGCCGGTGCTGGTGGCGGCGGTGTCCTGGGCCACGTCGTACAGGCCCGACGCGGACGGGGTGCGCTGCGGCGGCACGAACGTGTCCTGGGCGGACCGCCTTGCGGAGCGTCCCTCGAAACCGGGTCGCGGGGACTGCGACGCGGCGCCGCGGGAGGCCTCCAGGTCCTCTCGGGACGAGCGGGCGCCGGGGCCGTTGCTCTCCCCGAGGACCGACAGGATGCGGTCGGCGACCTTGCGCTTGAACGGGGCGGACGCCGAGCGCAGCGCCAGGGCGCCCATCACGGCGATCAGGCAGAGGCTGTAGGACACGGTGACGTACGGCTTGGCGGCGCGACCCGCGTAGAGGCCGTGCACCAGGGCCGAGCACCAGGCCGGGTAGGCCAGCATGTGCACGGCCCGCCAGCGAGCCGCGACCGGCGCGGGGGACGCGAAGGCGCTGCGCAGCGCGCCGGTGATGGCCGTGAAGATCATCAACAGACCGGCCAGCGAGCCCAGGCCGATCAGCCCGTTGCTGCCCGTGACGCCGAGCCCGAAGGGGATCAGCGCGGCGATCAGGGTGGTGTGGTCGAGCGCCAGCTTGACCGTGATGTGCAGCAGCAGGAAGGCGACCGAGGAGACGGCGGTCGTCCGGTGCACGGCCTGTGCGACCAGCCGCTGGCGCGTGTTCAGGAAGAGCCGGTCGGTGGCGAGGAGTCCCCAGATGACCGAGCAGGTGAGAGCGACCAGTGAGAGCACGCCGGCGCCGAAGTTGAGGAAGTCGCGCAGGCCGTCACCTCCGACCAGCACGACCAGGGGGATGAGCAACAGAGCGGCAGCCGTCATCGCCCCGTAGGCCGAGCGGCCCGGCCGGGGTATCGAGCTGTTGTTGCGACGAGGGTTCATGGGGGGGTTACTCCCAACGGTTCGGGGAAGCGGTCCCGAAGCGGCACTCTAAGTGGAGCCATACCGAGGAGTACGAGGTTTGAGTTATTGCGTTGTTACCAAAGGGCAATCGGGTCTTTGTGTTGTCCCTTAGGGCCTGTTACGCGAAGTAATATTTGAATATCGTTCAGCTTTTTTCGGTGATCGGGACGGTGGCGCGGCGTGCCGAGCGGCCCGGAACCTCGTCGCGACGCCCGCGGCGGCTGCGGTACCCTGACGCCATGCGTGCCGTACGCCTTCTGCTTAGCGAGCCGCGCTGATCAGTCCTGACCACTGAAGAGATCGTGGTCGGAATCGGCGCGGCGTCCCCTCCTGTGCGAGGGGCTTTTTCATTTCCGCGGGCAGAGACGATCGATGGAGCTTTGAGGATCATGAGCGAGACGACTACCGCTGCCACCGCCGAGGTGGCGGCGCCGCACCGCTACACGGCCGGGCTGGCCGCTGAGATCGAGGCACGCTGGCAGGACTTCTGGGACGCCGACGGCACGTACGAGGCGCCCAACCCGAGCGGTGACCTGGCCGGGGACCCCGAGCTGGTCGCCAAGCCCAAGAAGTTCATCATGGACATGTTCCCGTACCCCTCCGGCGCGGGCCTGCACGTCGGCCACCCCCTGGGCTACATCGCCACCGATGTATTCGCCCGGTTCCAGCGGATGACCGGCCACAACGTCCTGCACACGCTGGGCTTCGACGCCTTCGGCCTGCCCGCCGAGCAGTACGCCGTGCAGACGGGCACGCACCCGCGGGTCTCCACCGAGGCCAACATCGAGAACATGAAGGCCCAGCTGCGCGGCCTGGGCCTGGGCCACGACAAGCGCCGGTCGTTCGCCACGATCGACCCGGACTACTACAAGTGGACCCAGTGGATCTTCCTGCAGATCTTCAACTCCTGGTACGACGACGAGGCCGCCAAGGCTCGTCCCATCAGCGAGCTGGTCGCCCAGTTCGAGAGCGGTGACCGTGCCGTCCAGGCCGCCGACGGCACCACGCGCGCGTGGAACGAACTGACCGCCTCCGAGCGCGCGGACGTCCTGAGCGAGTACCGCCTGGCATACGCCTCCGACGCGCCGGTCAACTGGTGCCCCGGGCTGGGCACCGTGCTGGCCAACGAGGAGGTCACCGCCGACGGTCGCTCCGAGCGCGGCAACTTCCCCGTCTTCAAGGCCAAGCTGCGCCAGTGGAACATGCGCATCACCGCGTACGCCGACCGGCTGCTGGACGACCTGGACGCGCTGGACTGGCCCGAGGCCATCAAGCTGCAGCAGCGCAACTGGATCGGTCGCTCCGAGGGCGCCCGCGTCGACTTCCCGATCGACGGCGAAGCGATCACGGTCTTCACCACCCGCCAGGACACCCTGTTCGGCGCCACCTACATGGTGCTGGCCCCCGAGCACCCGCTGGTCGAGAAGTTCACCCCGGACGCATGGCCCGAGGGAACCCACGAGGTGTGGACGGGCGGGCACGCGACCCCCGCCGAGGCCGTCGCCGCCTACCGCGCCCAGGCCGCCTCCAAGTCCGACGTCGAGCGCCAGGCCGAGGCCAAGGACAAGACCGGCGTCTTCACCGGCACGTTCGCCACCAACCCGGTCAACGGCGAGCAGGTTCCCGTCTTCATCGCCGACTACGTGCTGATGGGCTACGGCACCGGCGCGATCATGGCCGTCCCCGCGCACGACACCCGCGACTTCGCGTTCGCCCGCGCCTTCGAGCTGCCCATGCGCTGCGTCGTGGAGCCCTCGGACGACCGCGGCACGGACGCGTCCACCTGGGACGACGCCTTCGCCTCGTACGACGCGAAGATCGTCAACTCCGCCGGCGAGGAGATCTCCCTGGACGGCCTGGGCGTCGTCGACGCCAAGGCCCGCATGACGGAGTGGCTGGAGCGCAAGGGCATCGGCGAGGGCACGGTCAACTTCCGGCTGCGCGACTGGCTGTTCAGCCGCCAGCGCTACTGGGGCGAGCCCTTCCCGATCGTCTACGACGAGGACGGCATCGCCCACTCGCTGCCCGAGTCGATGCTGCCCCTGGAGCTGCCGGAGGTCGAGGACTACTCGCCGCGCACCTTCGACCCGGACGACGCGAACACGTCCCCCGAGACGCCGCTGTCCCGCAACGCGGACTGGGTCAACGTCACGCTGGACCTGGGCGACGGCCCCAAGAAGTACCGCCGCGAGACCAACACCATGCCCAACTGGGCCGGTTCCTGCTGGTACGAGCTGCGCTACCTGGACCCGCACAACGACCAGAAGCTGGTCGACCCGGCCATCGAGCAGTACTGGATGGGCCCGCGCGAGGGCCGGCCGCACGGTGGCGTCGACCTGTACGTCGGCGGCGCCGAGCACGCCGTGCTGCACCTGCTGTACGCGCGCTTCTGGTCCAAGGTGCTGTTCGACCTGGGCTACGTCTCCTCGGCCGAGCCGTTCCACAAGCTGTTCAACCAGGGCATGATCCAGGCGTTCGTGTACCGCGACAGCCGTGGCATCGCGGTGTCGGCCGCCGAGGTGGAGGAGCGCGACGGCGCCTACTACCACCAGGGCGAGAAGGTCTCCCGGCTGCTGGGCAAGATGGGCAAGTCCCTGAAGAACGCCGTCACTCCGGACGAGATCTGCGCCGAGTACGGCGCGGACACCCTGCGTCTGTACGAGATGGCGATGGGCCCCCTGGACGTCTCCCGGCCGTGGGACACGCGCGCGGTCGTGGGCCAGTTCCGCCTGCTGCAGCGACTGTGGCGCAACGTCGTCGACGAGGCGACCGGTGAGGTCACCGTCGTGGACGCCGAACCGGACGAGGAGACGCTGCGCGCCCTGCACAAGGCGATCGACGGTGTCCGCCAGGACCTGGAGGGCATGCGGTTCAACACCGCCATCGCCAAGGTCACCGAGCTGAACAACCACCTGACCAAGGCGGGCGGCCCCGTCGCGCGCTCGGTCGCCGAGCCCCTGGTGCTGCTGATCGCGCCGCTGGCCCCGCACATCGCCGAGGAGCTGTGGCGCCGGCTGGGCCGCACCGACTCGGTCGTCCACCACGACTTCCCGGTCGCCGACCCGGCGTACGTCGTCGACGAGACCGTGACCTGCGTCGTGCAGATCAAGGGCAAGGTCAAGGCGCGCCTGGAGGTCTCCCCGGCCATCTCCGACGAGGAGCTGGAGAAGGTGGCGCTGGCCGACGAGAAGGTCGTGGCGGCGCTGGGCGGCGCGGGCATCCGCAAGGTGATCGTGCGCGCGCCGAAGCTGGTGAACATCGTGACGGCCTAGCCGTCCTGCCCGCCCGGCCGCCGGGCGGGCTCGGGGTAGTCCCCTACGGGCAGGTTCGGGGTTCTCCAGGAACTCCGAACCTGCCCGTGGCGTTTACCGTTGAAGAGCGCGACGGCACCTGTCGCGGCAATGGAGGAGGAGCGTGGTGGGAACCTTGATCACAGTAATCGCGCTGCTCTTCCTGCTGTTCGTGGTACTCGGCGCGTACGCCACGGTGAAGGTGATCGGCGCCGCCAAGCGCGGCGTGGACCGCACGATCTCGCAGGCACGCCGCACGGTCGAGGACACCACGCTGCGTGCCAGGACCCTCGCCCAGCCCGGCCCGACGGGCGAGCTGGCGGAGCTCCGCCTCAAGCTGCGCACCTCCATGCGCGCCACGCAGGACGCGCTGCACGCGGGCGTGGCGGAAGACGAGTCTCTCAAGGAATCCCTGGGCCTCTTCGAGCGGCTCAGCGCGCACGGGCACGAACTGGACGACGAGCTCAAGCGCCTGGAGAGCGAGCCCGACCGGGCCACGCTCGCCGCCCGGCTTCCCGCCCTGCGCGAGCGCACCGAGCGCATCACCCGGTCCGCGGACTCGCTGCGCTGGGCCGCGCGCGACCGGGCCCGCCGCTTCGCCGACGACGACCTGGACTCACTCAGCGCACAGATCGACGTGGAATCCGGCGCACTGCGGCACTGGACCAAGGAACCGGGACCGGCCGCCGCCGGCTGGCCCGAGGCGCCGGCGGCGGACGAGGCCGCGTCCGGCGGACAGACCTGGCCGGAGAGCCCGGAGTCCCGCCGGGCCGAGGAACCGACCCGGTCCGCCATCGACCCGCCGGTCCGAGGCCCTGCCTACCCCTGGCAGAAGAAGCCCCGCCCCGAGAGCACGACTTGATCCGGTCGTCGCGACAAGAGCTGGTAGGGGCCGGGCTGCCGCCCGGCCACGCCGACAGGTAACCTCCAGCTCATGTCCCGCCATGTCGCGATCGTCACCGATTCAACGGCCTACCTGCCGCCGCGGACGATGGAGCGCCACGGCATCACAGCGGTGCCCCTGACCGTGGTCCTCGGCGACCAGGCACTCGAAGAGGGCACCGAGATCTCGGCCCGCGCCCTGGCCCAGGCGCTGCAGAAGCGCCGTTCCGTCACCACGTCCCGGCCCAGCCCCGAGGTCTTCGCCAAGGCCTATCGCAAGGTCGCCGAATCGGGCGCCACCGGCATCGTCTCCCTCCATCTGTCCGCGGAGCTGTCCGGCACGTACGACGCGGCGGTCCTCGCGGCACGGGAGGCTCCGGTGCCCGTGCGTGTGGTGGACACCGGGATGATCGCGATGGCGCTCGGCTTCTGCGCCCTCGCCGCGGCCGAGTCCGCCGAGGCGGGCGGCACGGTCGACGAGGCGGTCACCGCCGCCGAGAAGCGGGCCGCGGGCACCTCGGCCTACTTCTACGTAGACACCCTCGACTACCTGCGCCGCGGCGGCCGGATCGGAGCGGCCCAGGCGCTGCTGGGTTCCGCGCTCGCGGTGAAGCCGTTGCTGCGCCTGGACGACGGCCGCATCGAACCCCTGGAGAAGGTGCGGACGGCGTCCAAGGCGATCGCCCGGCTGGAGGAGATCGTGGCCGAGCGCGCGGGCGGCGCCCAGGTCGACATCGCCGTTCATCACCTGGCCGCCCCCGAGAAGGCGTCGGCACTCGCGGACCGCCTGCGCGAGCGGGTCCCGGGGCTCGCGGATCTTCACGTCAGCGAGGTGGGCGCGGTGATCGGGGCGCACACGGGCCCTGGACTGCTCGGGGCGGTCGTCTCTCCTCGGTGAGAGGGGCGACCGCGGGCCGTGGGTGACCGCCGCCGTCATGCGCCGCGAACCGGGCGCGCTGGGCGGGCCGTGTGGTCCGCGTGCGGTGGTGGATGCCGTCCGCAGTTCGTCCAGCCTCGCGTGTGGGGGTGGACGCCGTCGGCAGCCTGTGCGGCGTCGCGTGTGGCGATGGACGCCGTCCGCGGCTCGTTCGAGTGACGGAGTTATCCACAACTGTGTGGTAATCCACTGGAATTGAGCAAGATCATCGCGAGAGCGGTGTCATGCCGGATTCTCGTCGCATGGCACTTCGATCACGCACACGCACAGCCACACCGACCAGCGGCCCCGGACGCGGGCCCTCTTCCGACGGCCGCGACGGCCATCGACGCAGGCATCCGCGAAGCCGCGCCCTGCGCCGCGAGGCGTCCGCAGAGGCGCTCCGGCTGCGCGCCGAGGCGCTCTTCACCACAAGGCCCGTGGAGCGTCGGGAGTTGGGGCACGGACCGCCGAGGGTGGACCACACGGCGAGGGATGTGGACGAGCCCGCCGCCGGGCTCACCGTGGCGAGAGTCGCGGCTCTTACAGCCCCGCGCACGGGTGCAGATCTGCACGAGGAAGCCGACCTGTGCGAAGAGGCCGACCTTCAGGGGAGCGCCGCCCAGAAGAAGCGCGCCGACCTGCGTGCAGGCGCCGTGCGGGAGGAGGACACCGCTTCGGACGTGCCGGAGCGGGCAGCCTGGCGGTACCGGGCGGGACTCGCCGTGCGGGAGCGGCTGCCGTTGTGGTTGCAGCCGAGGTGCGGTCTCGAGCGCAGGAGCCTGGCCGCCCTCACGGTGGTACTGGTGGTCGCTGCGGTCCTCGCCGTGCAGCACTTCTGGACCGGCCGGACCCAGTCGGTCCGCGCTCCCGAGGTGGTGCGGGCAGCGGCTCCCTACGGCGACGAAGAGGGACGGAGCGGGGAGCAGGGGAAAACGGTGACGGGCCCCGATGCCTCGACGGGAGCGCCGACTCCCGTCGGTGCCGCCGGGAGCGGGATCGTCGTGGACGTCGGCGGAAAGGTACGCAGCCCCGGTCTGCAACGGCTGCCGGCCGGTTCCCGGGTCGAGGACGCGCTTCGTGCCGCGGGCGGAGTGCGGCCGGGCACGGACACCGACGCGCTCAACCGCGCGCGACTGCTCGTGGACGGCGAACAGATCGTGGTCGGTGGACGGGCCCCCGTGACGGGGCTCGGCACGGGGGATTCGGGCCCGGCAGGAGCGGGCGGATCCGTCGCCGGGGCCGCACCCTCCGCTCCGGTCGCCCTCAACACAGCCACCGTGGACCAACTCGACGGGCTCCCCGGCGTCGGTCCCGTCCTCGCCCGGCACATCATCGACTACCGCACCCAGCACGGAGGCTTCCGCTCCGTCGACGAACTGCGAGAGGTGAACGGGATCGGCGATCGTCGCTTCGCGGACCTGCGGAATCTGGTGCGGCCATGAGCGGGCCGCCACCGATGGTGCCGGGGGGCACGGTGGAGGGCCGGCTCGACGGCGCGGCGAGCCGACGAGCCGTGCACGTCGCCTCGGGGAAGCGCCTCGGTGCCGCCAACCCGCGGGAAGAGGGCCCGACGGATCTCCGCCTCGTGCCGCCGGCCCTGGCGGTCTGGGCGACCGCGGCCGTGACGGTGGCCGCCCCGCCCGGCTGGGCGGCGGGTGTGGTCGTCGTCTCCCTTCTCGCGGGCCTCGCGCTGCTGCTGACCGAGTGGAGGCGCTCCCGCACCGCACCCGGAGACGGGGAACGGCCTGCGCGTTCCTGGCGGCGGGTCTCCGCGGCGGCCGTCCTGCTCTGCGTCGCCGCGGCTGCGGCCTCGGCGGGGTTGCACGGAGCGGACCAGCGACGCGGCCCCGTGCCCGAACTGGCAAGGCGATTCGCCCACGTGACCGTGGAGCTGGAGGTCACGTCCGATCCCCGGCTCACCCGGCCACGGATCAAGGGGGACCACATGGCACCCACGGCCGTGCTGCTCGACGCGGAGGTCAGGCGCGTCACACGGTCGGACGGCACGGTGGTCGCCACGCGGACCCCCGTACTCGTGATCGTCGACGCGCGTTCGGCGAGGGGCTCACCCCGGACCGGTGACGGCTCGTCCTGGCTGTCCCTGCTGCCGTCCACGCGGCTGCGCGTGTCGGGGCGACTCGTGCCGGCGCTGTCGGACGGTGACGACACCGCGGCCGTGCTGCGCGTGCCGGAACGCGCGCGGCCGGAGGTCGTGGGAGAACCATCGGGGCCGCAGCGGTTCGCCGGACGTCTGCGCGAGGGGCTGCGGAAGGCCACCGACGGGCTGGACACGGACGCACGGGCACTGCTGCCGGGGCTGGTGGTCGGAGACACGTCCCACGTCACGGCAGAGCTGGACGACGCCTTCAAGGCGACCGATCTCACGCACCTCCTGGCAGTCAGCGGCGGCAACTTCACCATCCTGCTGGCCCTGTTCATCGGCCCGCCCGGGCTGGCCCGGCGTGCCGAGCGGCGCGGCCTGGCGCGCTTGATCGGTGTGCCTCTCAGAGCGACCGCGCTGCTCGGCGGAGCGCTCACGCTCGCCTTCGTGATCGTGTGCCGACCGGACCCGAGTGTGCTGCGGGCAGCGGCCTGCGGATCGATCGCACTGCTCGCCGTCGCGACCGGCCGCCGCAGATCGCTGATCCCCGCGCTGGCCACGGCCGTCCTGCTGCTGGTGCTGTACGACCCCTGGCTCGCGCGGAGTTACGGCTTCCTGCTCTCCGTCCTGGCGACCGGCGCCCTGCTCACGCTCGCACCGCGCTGGAGTGCCGCTCTCCGGATGCGTCGTGTGCCGCCACGCCCGGCCGAGGCGCTCGCCGCAGCCGCCGCGGCTCAGGCGGTGTGCGCGCCGGTCGTCGCGCTCCTGTCGGCCCGGGTGAGCCTGGTGGCCGTGCCGTGCAATCTCCTCGCGGAGTTCGCGGTCGCGCCGGCGACGGTGCTGGGGTTCGCGACACTGGCGACGGCCTCCGTGGCGATGCCGGTCGCCGAGGCCTTCGCGTGGTCGGCGGGTTGGCCGGCCGGATGGATCGCGGACATCGCCCGAACAGGCGCGGCCCTGCCCGGCGGGGGAGTGGACTGGCCGGACGACTGGACGGGGGCCGTGCTGCTCGCCCTGGCCACGGTCGTCGTTGTGAACGCCTGTCGGCGGCTCGTGGGACATCCATGGCTGAGCGGCGCCTTCGTGCTGCTGTTCCTGCTGCTCGTGGTCCAGCCGCCTCCGCTCACCAGGGTCATCACGGGATGGCCGCCGCCGGGCTGGCGGTTCGCGATGTGCGACGTGGGGCAGGGGGACGCCACGGTGCTCGCGACGGGCGACGGCAGCGCGGTCGTGGTGGACGCAGGACCCGATCCGGTGCTCGTCGACCGGTGCCTGAGTGCCCTCGGCGTCACCCGGATTCCGCTCGTCGTGCTGACCCACTTCCATGCCGACCATGTGGCGGGGCTGCCGGGCGTGCTGCGCGGGCGTTCGGTGGGCGCGATCGAGACGACGGGTCTGGAAGAGCCACCGGACCAGGCGGAGTTCGTGCGGAGGGAGGCTGCGGCACGGCACGTCCCGGTGACGCGGGCGGCGGCCGGGGAGCGGCGGCGCACCGGAAGCCTGGACTGGCAGGTGCTGTGGCCGCTCCCTGCTTCGGCCTCCGGCCCAGCCCCGCTCCCGGACGGCCCGAACGACGCGAGCGTGGCCCTGCTGGCGCGTTCCGGAGGACTGAGGCTGCTGCTTCTCGGCGACCTCGAACCTCCCGCGCAGCAGGCCCTGTTGAGGACACCGGCGGCTGCCGAGCTCGGCCGGGTGGACGTGCTCAAGGTCGCCCACCACGGATCGGCCTACCAGGACCCGGACCTCGTACGCAGGGTCGCCCCGCGGCTCGCGCTGATCTCTTGTGGCAGGGACAACCCGTACGGACATCCGGCTCCGAGCACCGTCGCGGCGCTGCGGGCGGCGGGCGCGGTGGTGTTGCGCACCGACGAGGACGGGGCGCTGGCGGTCGTGGGTGCGGGCGGAGCGCTGAGCGTGGCGAGAGACTGAACTCATGAACTCCGCACAGGCCGACGCCTACCTCCGCCGGATCGGGGCCCAGCACCCCGCGTGGCCCACGTCCGATGTACTGCGCGAGCTCCAGTTGCGCCATCTGGAGACGGTGCCGTTCGAGAACCTGTCGATCCACCTCGCAGAGGAGATCGTGCTGGAGGAGCGGCGGCTGCTGGACAAGCTGGTCGGCGCGCACAGGGGCGGCTTCTGCTACGAACTGAACGGCGCGTTCGGGGCGTTGCTGGGGGCCCTGGGCTTCGACGTGACCCTGCTCGCGGCGCGGGTGTACGGGAAGGAGGGGATGCTCGGGATTCCGTACGACCACCTCGCGCTGCGGGTGCGGACGGTGGACGGGGGCGACTGGCTGACCGATGTCGGCTTCGGGGCGCACAGCCACTACCCGCTGGCCTTCGGCGGCAGAGGGGAGCAGAAGGACCCGGGCGGCACGTTCCGGATCGTCGAGTCGGGTCCGGACACCGCCGGTGTGCGGGGACCCGGCACGAGCCGGGAGGACAGCGACCTCGACGTCGTCCGGGACGGCAAGGCGCAGTACCGCATGGAGGTGCGGCCGAGGGTGCTCAAGGACTTCGTCGTCGGCGCGTGGTGGCACAGCACCTCCCCGGAGTCGCATTTCGCGCGGTCGCTCGTCTGCTCACGGGTCACGGAGGAGGGCGGAAGGATCACGCTCAGCGGCCGCAAGTTCACGGTGACGACGGCCGACGGGGCGAAGGAGGTCCTGGAGCTGGCGACGGACGAGGAGGTACTGGACACCTATAGGAAGCGCTTCGGGATCGAGTTGGAGCGGGTGCCCGAGGTGCGGGCGCGGGCGTAGCGCGGAGGGTGGGGAGCCGTCGCGGCGCGGGCGGCGCGCGGGGCGGTGCCGGGATCTCGGCCCCCGGCGCGGGCGGCGTCGGGCGTATCGGAAAATGTCCACGTGAGTGATGTGAGACATGTGCTGGTACTGCCCGACCGCGACGCGGCGGAAGAGGCGGCCGAGGCACTCGGTGACCGGTTCCCCCTCGATGAGGAGCCGCAGCTCGTCCGGGACGCGCTGGCAGGCGAGGACGATGCCGAGGACGCCCAGTGGCTGGTCGTCCTGACGGACCCGGAGGAGCAGCTCGACCCCAAGGAGCTGGACGAGTTCGCGGGGGAGTGGGACGGCTGGCGCGAGGAGCCGTGACCCGCTCGTGGCTCCGGGCGGAGTGCCCGCACGGCACGTGATGTCAGTGCCGCGTGGGATGCTTTCGGTGATGGCCAGGAAGACAGCTCAAGACGACCCTCTCGCCCCCGTCACGCTCGCGGTGGGCCAGGAGGATCTCCTGCTCGACCGTGCCGTGCAGGAGGTGGTGGCCGCCGCTCGGGCCGCCGACGCCGACACGGACGTACGCGACCTCACCCCGGACCAGTTGCAGCCCGGCACGCTCGCCGAGCTGACGAGCCCGTCGCTCTTCTCCGAGCGCAAGGTCGTGGTCGTACGCAATGCGCAGGATCTCTCGGCCGACACGGTCAAGGACGTGAAGGGGTATCTGGGGGCTCCGGCCGAGGAGATCACCCTCGTGCTGCTGCACGCGGGTGGGGCCAAGGGCAAGGGACTGCTCGACGCCGCGCGCAAGGCGGGGGCGCGGGAGGTGGCGTGCCCCAAGATGACGAAGCCGGCGGACCGGCTGGCGTTCGTGCGGGGCGAGTTCCGTGCGCTCGGGAGGTCGGCGACGCCGGAGGCGTGCCAGACACTCGTCGACGCCATCGGCAGCGACCTGAGGGAGTTGGCCTCCGCGGTGTCCCAGTTGACCGCGGACGTCGAGGGGACCATCGACGAGGCGATCGTCGGGCGGTACTACACGGGACGGGCCGAGGCGTCGAGTTTCACCGTGGCCGACCGGGCCGTGGCGGGACGGGCCGCGGAGGCGTTGGAGGCGCTGCGGTGGTCCCTGGCGACCGGGGTGGCGCCCGTGATGATCACCAGCGCGCTGGCGCAGGGGGTGCGGGCGATCGGGAAGCTGTCGTCCGCACGGGGCGGCAGGCCGGCCGACCTGGCGCGCGAGCTGGGGATGCCGCCGTGGAAGATCGACCGGGTGCGGCAGCAGATGCGGGGCTGGACTCCGGACGGAGTCGCCGTCGCGCTGCGGGCCGTCGCCGAGGCCGACGCGGGAGTCAAGGGCGGTGGGGACGACCCCGAGTACGCGCTGGAGAAGGCGGTCGTGGCGATCGCCCGAGCGGCTCGGTCCGGCCGGGGCTAGGCGGTTTCGTTCGGATCGGCTCGGGTCCGCGGCGTCCGGCACGGCACCTCGCCGCGTTGTCGGATCACCCGGGTACGCCCGGTACGCGGGTGATCCTCCGCCTTGTGATGCACGGCACCGGACGCCGCGGCCCGATCCGAGCCGATCCGAACGAAACCGCCTAACCGTCCGGGCTGCCGAGCCCCCCGGTGTGCCCAGCCCTTGAGGCAGCCACGCTGCCTTGAATCGGTTGCCGCGCGCCGGGCCGACGCGGCGGGTGCGGTCCGGCGTCTGCTCCGCGAGGCCGAGGACCAGAGGCCGAGGACCAGAGGCCGAGGACCAGAGGCCGAGGGGCATGGGAGTCACTCCGGTACACCGAAGGCCCCGTCCGCTTCCTGGGGAAGGAAGAAGCACGAGGCCTTCGGTTCAAGCTGCTGGATCCACGCCCGCGTGGCGAACGCAGGCCGCGCGTGGATCCGGGGTGTCGGACGGGAGCGGATGAGAGAGGGCCCGCTCTGGTCCGGCCGACGGTCAAGTCAGGGGTTGAGCCCTAAGGGGCTCAGCCGACTCAGCCCTTGAGGGAGGCGACCTTCGAAGCAAGCGCCGACTTCTTGTTGGCGGCCTGGTTCTTGTGGATGACGCCCTTCGAGACGGCCTTGTCGAGCTGGCGCGACGCGGCGCGCGTGTACTCGGTGGCCTTCTCGACGTCACCCGCGGCAGCGGCCTCGCGGGCCTTGCGGATCGCGGTCTTCAGGGAAGACTTGACGGCCTTGTTGCGCAGCCGGGCCTTCTCGTTGGTCTTGATCCGCTTGATCTGGGACTTGATGTTCGCCACGAAATGAGCCTTTACAGGTTCTGGTGCACGGGACAGCACGTCTCGCACGCCGTTTGATTTCCTTGAGGTGTGCCTCCTGCAGAGAGGGCATGAGACACAGCCACCCAGGCTACCAGTCGCCCCGCGACCGCCCCAAACCGGTCGTCGCCTCCTCGCGCGGGACCGTTCACGCCGTTCGTTCCCGCGTTCGCCTCGTCCCGGGCCTGCGCCCACAGGCCGCCGACCCCGGTCCCCGGGTGGCCTTCGCACCTCAGGCCGCGAGCCACCCCGATCGACCCGCCCCGGCCGCCCGCCCCATCGACCACCGATCGCCGCTGCCGCCCACGCCCGCCCTTCGCACCGCTCCCCGAAAACCCGCCGCGACCCCTGTGACGGCCCGCCTCACCCCCGAAACCCGCCGTCGGCATCCACTCATGCGGCCCAAACCGGTCGCAGGTCCCCACGCGTGGGACCATGGAACCTACGTATCGATCCGACCCGAGGCGACAGGCGCCTCAAGAGACAGGACCCTGCGTGCCCGCGACCCCTAACAATGTGCCCGAGCCGAGCCGTACCGCCCCGGCTCTGATCCGCAATTTCTGCATCATCGCGCACATCGACCACGGCAAGTCCACGCTCGCCGACCGCATGCTCCAGCTGACCGGGGTGGTCGAGCAGCGGCAGATGCGCGCTCAGTACCTCGACCGCATGGACATCGAGCGCGAGCGCGGCATCACGATCAAGTCCCAGGCGGTCCGGCTGCCCTGGGCCCCGACCGAGGACCCGGGCAACACCCACATCCTCAACATGATCGACACCCCCGGGCACGTGGACTTCACGTACGAGGTGTCGCGGTCGCTGGCCGCCTGCGAGGGGACCATCCTCCTCGTCGACGCCGCCCAGGGCATCGAGGCCCAGACCCTCGCCAACCTCTACCTGGCGATGGAGAACGACCTCACCATCATTCCGGTGCTCAACAAGATCGACCTGCCGGCCGCCCAGCCCGAGAAGTTCGCCGAGGAGCTGGCCAACCTGGTCGGCTGCGACCCCGACGACGTGCTCCGGGTCTCCGCCAAGACCGGCATGGGCGTCGAGGCGCTGCTGGACAAGGTCGTCGTCGAGATCCCGGCCCCGGTCGGTGTCGCCGACGCTCCCGCCCGCGCGATGATCTTCGACTCCGTGTACGACTCGTACCGGGGTGTCGTCACCTATGTGCGTGTCATCGACGGCCAGCTCAACAAGCGTGAGCGCATCCGGATGATGTCCACGGGCGCGACGCACGAGCTGCTGGAGATCGGGACCAACTCGCCCGAGATGCTGCCGGCCGACGGGCTCGGTGTCGGTGAGGTGGGTTACCTCATCACCGGTGTGAAGGACGTCCGTCAGTCCAAGGTCGGTGACACGATCACCACCCTGCACAAGGGTGCGACCGTGCCGCTCGGCGGTTACAAGGACCCCAAGCCCATGGTCTTCTCCGGGCTGTATCCGCTGGACGGGTCCGACTACCCCGAGCTGCGCGACGCTCTCGACAAGCTGCAGCTCAACGACGCCGCGCTGGTCTACGAGCCGGAGACCTCGGCGGCGCTGGGCTTCGGCTTCCGTGTCGGCTTCCTCGGCCTGCTGCACCTCGACGTGATCCGTGAGCGGCTGGAGCGCGAGTTCGGGCTGGACCTGATCGCGACCGCGCCCAACGTGGTCTACCGGGTCGTGATGGAGGACCGCAGCGAGCACACCGTCACCAACCCGAGCGAGTTCCCCGAGGGCAAGATCGACGAGGTGTACGAGCCCGTCGTGCGCGCCACGATCCTCGCGCCCTCCGAGTTCATCGGCTCGATCATGGAGCTGTGCCAGACCCGTCGGGGCACGCTGCTCGGCATGGACTACCTCTCCGAGGACCGCGTCGAGATCCGCTACACCCTGCCGCTCGCGGAGATCGTCTTCGACTTCTTCGACCAGCTGAAGTCCAAGACCCGCGGCTACGCCTCGCTCGACTACGAGCCCACCGGCGAGCAGGCGTCCAGCCTCGTGAAGGTCGACATCCTGCTGCACGGCGACAAGGTCGACGCGTTCTCGGCGATCACGCACAAGGACCAGGCGTACGCGTACGGTGTGCGGCTCGTCGCCAAGCTGCGCGAGCTGATCCCCCGGCAGGCCTTCGAGGTGCCCGTCCAGGCGGCCATCGGCTCCCGGGTCATCGCCCGCGAGACCATCCGCGCGATCCGCAAGGACGTGCTGGCCAAGTGCTACGGCGGTGACATCTCCCGTAAGCGGAAGCTGCTGGAGAAGCAGAAGGAAGGCAAGAAGCGGATGAAGATGGTGGGCTCTGTGGAGGTTCCGCAAGAGGCCTTCATCGCCGTCCTGTCCAGCGACGACAGCGGTGGTTCGGCCAAGGGCAAGAAGTAGCCACCTGTTACCCCCGGAAACTGGGGCACAATGCGGGCTCGTCGCGCTTCGGCGCGGCGAGCCCGTACGCGTGCGTAGGTTCGCTCTCTGTAGGAAGTGACAGTCCGCCGCCTCTTACGCACTGGCCGGACGCGCTTTACTCTGATCTCTGCTCGATGGTTACTCGCGAGTTAAACAACAGCCGCAACCAGCCAGCCGCACAGCAGCAGTCGGCAGTCAGCAGCCAACAGTCGGTCGAGCCAAGACGCACGCACTGTCGCGGGCCCCGGAGGATGTCGTGAGCGACACACAGACCCTGATCGAGAACCGTCCGCCGTCCGTGGCGGCCCTCTTCCTGGAGCGCGTGGTGGCCACGCCGGACGCCGAGGCGTACCGCTATCCGGTGCCGCCTGCGTCGGGCGAGGGCGCGGACGACTGGAAGTCGCTGAGCTGGGGGCAGGCCGCCGAGCGCGTCTTCGCCATCGCGGCCGGTCTGATCGAACTGGGCGTGCAGCCGGAGCAGCGCGTCGCGCTGGCCTCCTCGACGCGGGTCGAGTGGATCCTCGCCGACCTGGGCATCCTGTGCGCGGGCGCGGCCACGACGACCATCTACCCGCAGACCAACGCCGAGGAGTCGGCGTTCATCCTCTCGGACTCCGGAAGCCGGGTCCTGATCGCTGAGGACGCCGCCCAGCTCGCCAAGGCGCAGGAGAAGCGTGCCGAGCTGCCCGAGCTGACCCATGTGGTCGTCGTCGACGCGGCCGGGGTCGAGACCGGTGACGGGGTCCTCTCGCTCGCCGAGCTGGAGGCCCGTGGCGCCGCGTACCTGGAGAAGCACCCCGAACTGATCAAGGAGCGCGTCGGCGCGATCACCGCCGACCAGCTCGCCACCCTGATCTACACCTCGGGCACCACGGGCCGTCCCAAGGGTGTCCGTCTGCCGCACGACAACTGGGCGTACATGGCGAAGGCCATCTCGGCGACCGGGCTGGTCGGCCAGGACGACGTGCAGTACCTGTGGCTCCCGCTCGCGCACGTCTTCGGCAAGGTGCTCACCTCCGGCCAGATCGAGGTCGGGCACGTCACCGCCGTCGACGGCCGCGTGGACAAGATCATCGAGAATCTGCCGGTCGTGCAGCCGACCTACATGGCGGCCGTCCCGCGCATCTTCGAGAAGGTCTACAACGGGGTCGCGGCCAAGGCGCGGGCCGGCGGCGGCGCCAAGTACAAGATCTTCCAGTGGGCGTCCGAGGTCTCCCGCGAGTACGCGAAGGTCAGCCAGGACAACTTCCGCCGCACCGGCACCGCTTCCGTGCCCTTCGCGCTCGGCGCCAAGCACAAGGTGGCCGACACGCTCGTCTTCGCCAAGATCCGTGAGGCGTTCGGCGGCAACCTGCGGGCCTGCGTCTCCGGTTCCGCCGCGCTCGCGCCCGAGATCGGCTACTTCTTCGCCGGTGCCGGCATCCACATCCTGGAGGGGTACGGCCTCACGGAGTCCTCCGCCGCCTCCTTCGTGAACCCCGGCGAGGCGTACCGCACCGGCACGGTCGGCAAGCCGCTGCCCGGCACCGAGGTGCGCATCGCGGACGACGGCGAGATCCTGCTGCGCGGCCCCGGCATCATGGAGGGTTACCACGGGCTGCCGGAGAAGACGGCCGAGGTCCTGGAGTCGGACGGCTGGTTCCACACGGGCGACATCGGTGAGCTGTCGCCGGACGGCTACCTGCGCATCACGGACCGCAAGAAGGACCTCATCAAGACGTCCGGCGGCAAGTACATCGCGCCCGCCGAGGTCGAGGGCCAGTTCAAGGCCGTCTGCCCGTACGTCTCCAACATCCTCGTCCACGGCGCGGACCGGAACTTCTGCACCGCGCTCATCGCCCTCGACGAGCCGTCCATCCTGGGGTGGGCGAAGGAGAACGGCCTGGACGGCAAGTCCTACGCCGAGATCGTCGCGGCGCCCGCCACCGTCGCCCTCGTCGAGGGCTACGTCAAGGAACTGAACGGGGGTCTCCAGCGGTGGCAGACCATCAAGAAGTTCCGGCTGCTGCCCCGTGACCTCGACGTCGAGCACGGCGAGATCACTCCGAGCCTCAAGCTCAAGCGTCCGGTCGTCGAGCGCGAGTACAAGCACCTGATCGACGAGATGTACGCGGGCACGCGCGAGGCCTAGTCCCGCCGCCCGGCCCCGGTACGGGGGCTCCGCCGCACGGCGAGCCCCCGTACCGTCGCCTGTCGCCCGCGCGCCTGGCCGGCGGCGGACGCCCCGGTGCCCGCCGTCCGCCTCACACACCCCGTCCCCGGCGCATCGCCCGGACCAGGTCCTGCACCTGGCGGACCTGGTCGAGCAGTTCCGGTAGGTCTTGGTGGTCGCCGGCGGCCATGTGGCGCTCGATGCTCCGCAGACGGTCGGCGAGGTCGTCGAAGTGCTCCTGTTCGTGCGCGAGCATGCGCTCCAGTTGCTGGTTCTTGCGGTGCAGATCGAGGAAGACGCTGACCTTGGCCCGCAGGACCCAGGGGTCGAAGGGCTTCGTCAGATAGTCGGCGGCTCCGGTCGCGTATCCGCGGAAGGCGTAGCCCGCGTCGGCGTCGGTGCCGGTCAGGAAGATGATCGGGACGTCCTTGGTCTGGTCGAGCCGCTTGATGTTCGTGGCGGTCTCGAAGCCGTCCATGCCCGGCATCCGGATGTCGAGCAGGACGACGGCGAACCGCTGCCGCAGCAGTGCCTTCATCGCCTCCTCGCCGGAACGCGCCCGCACCAGCGGCTCGTTGAGGGACCCCAGGACGGCCTCCAGCGCGATCAGGTTGTCCTCCATGTCGTCGACGAGGAGGATGCTGGCGCGCTCGCCGGTCGTTGCCTCAGCGCTCATGGTGACGGGGCCTCACTCGGTTGTCGGCGGGACGGCGGGCTCACCCCGGGGACCCGGAGCCGGCGCGACGGCACCGCCTGCGGCGTCCTCGACCCGGACGCCCGCACTCTCCCGGGCGTCCGGGTCCTCCGGTTTCTCCGCGCTCGGCGGCCCGGCCCCGCCCTCCGGGGAGCCGGCCCCCTCCAGGGCCGCCGTGTCCACGCTCCCGGCGTCCGTGTCGCTGCCCTCCGGGTCGAGGAGGGCGCAGACGACGGTGAGGAGCCGGTCGACGTCCACCGGCTTCGGCACGTAGTCGTTGGCGCCCCGCGCGATGGACTTCTCGCGGTCGCCGGGCATGGCCTTCGCGGTCAGCGCGACGATGGGCAGGCCCGTCCAGCGGGGGGTGCGGCGGATCGCGGAGATCGTCTCGTAACCGTCCATCTCCGGCATCATGATGTCCATCAGGACGAGTTCGACGTCGGGGTTGCGTTCCAGGGTCTCGATGCCCTCCCGGCCGTTCTCCGCGTACAGGACCGGCATGCCCACGCGGCCCAGGACATGGGTGAGCGCGAAGACGTTGCGGATGTCGTCGTCCACGATCAGCACGCGCCGCCCGGGCAGGACCTGGCCCGCCCGGCCGGATTTCCAGGCCTCCAGCTTCGTGGGCGTCGGCCAGGTGTCGTCCGTATCGTGGGCGGGGTACGGCTCGCTGGACAGCTGCTCGGGCACCGGTACCGCTCGGTCCTCGGGCACCGGGCCGGTCGCCGTGTGTCCGGGGCTCACCACGGGGACGTACAGCGTGAAGGTGGACCCCGTGCCCGGCTTGCTCTCGGCGATGATCCGGCCGCCGAGCAGGCCCGCGATCTCCCGGCTGATGGACAGGCCGAGACCCGTGCCGCCGTACTTGCGGTTGGTGGTGCCGTCGGCCTGCTGGAACGCCTCGAAGATCACCGGGAGTTTCTCCGCGGCGATGCCGATGCCGGTGTCGGACACCGCGAAGGCGATCACGTCGTCGCTGTGCTCGCGGGTGAAGATGTGCCCCGGGTCCTTGAGGCGGCTGACGCGCAGTTCGACCCGGCCGGTGGCGGTGAACTTGATCGCGTTGGAGAGCAGGTTGCGCAGGATCTGCTGGAGCCGCTGTTCGTCGGAGTACATCTCGCGCGGTACGTCCTCGCCGACCGTCACCTCGAAGGCGAGCCCCCGGTCGAGGGTGAGCGGGCGGAAGGTCGCGTGGACGTAGTCGAGCAGCTTGATGAGGGGCAGCTTCTTGGGCCGTACGTCCATGCGGCCGGCCTCGATCTTCGACAGGTCGAGGATGTCGTTGATGAGCTGCAGCAGGTCGGACCCGGAGCGGTGGATCGTGGTCGCGAACTGCACCTCCTGGTCGGAGAGATGCCCGTCGGGGTTGTCGGACAGCAGCCGCGCCAGGATGAGCAGCGAGTTGAGCGGGGTGCGCAGCTCGTGCGACATGTTCGCCAGGAACTCGGACTTGTACTGCGAACTCGTCGCGAGCAGCGCGGCCTTCTCCTCCAGCTCGGCGTTCGAACGCTGCAACTCGGCCTGCTGCGACTGGAGTTCGTCCGAGCGGTCCTGCAGCTGCACGGCCAGCCGCTGGGACTCGCCGAGCAGCGACTCGGTGCGCGAGTTGGCGATGATGGTGTTGATGGCGACGCCGATGGTGTTCACGAACTGGTCGAAGAAGGCCAGGTGGACGTCGGAGAAGCGGGAGAAGGACGCCAGCTCGATCACGCCGAGCAGCGTGTCCTCGAACAGGATCGGGATGATGACGACGCTGGCGGGCGCGGCCTCCCCCAGACCGCTGTTGATCTTGATGTAGTCCGGCGGAGCCTCCTCCACCAGGATCCGCTTCTTCTCGCGCGCCGCCTGCCGTACGAGCCCGTGCACGGGCATGCCGCCCGTGTCGACGGTCGCGCCCTGCGCCGAGCCGTAGCCGGCGATGAAGGCGAGTCCCTTGGCCGGGACGGCCGTGCGCAGCGAGGTCCCGTCCTCCTCCGGGTCGGCGAGGAAGAAGGCGCCGTACTGCGCGTTCACCAGGGGGGTCAGCTCGCGCAGAATCAGGTCCGCGACCTCCATCAGGTCGCGGTGGCCCTGCATCAGCGCGGCGAGCCGGGCGAGGTTGGACTCCAGCCAGTCCTTCGCGCGCGTGGTCTCGCGCAGGTTGGCCACCATCAGATTGATGTTGTCCTTCAGCTCGGCGACCTCGCCCTGTGTCTCCACGGTGATGGAGCGGGACATGTCGCCCTGGGCGACCGCGGACGCCACCTCGGCGATGGCGCGGACCTGGGTGGTGAGGTTGGAGGCGAGCTCGTTCACGTTCGTCGTGAGGCGCTTCCAGGTGCCGTACACACCCTCCACCCGGGCCTGGCCGCCCAGTTGGCCCTCGGAGCCCACCTCGCGGGCCACGCGGGTGACCTCCGAGGAGAAGGACGAGAGGGTGTCGACCATCGTGTTGATGGTCGTCTTCAGTTCGAGGATCTCGCCGCGGGCGTCCACGTCGATCTTCTTCGAGAGGTCGCCCTGGGCGACCGCGGTGGCGACCTGGGCGATGTTGCGGACCTGTGAGGTCAGGTTGTCGGCCATGTAGTTGACGTTGTCGGTCAGGTCCCGCCAGACACCCGACACACCGAGCACCTGGGCGCGTCCGCCGAGCCGCCCGTCGGTGCCGACCTCGCGGGCCACGCGGGTGACCTCGTCGGCGAAGGCGCGCAGCTGCTCCACCATCGTGTTGACGGTGTCCTTCAGCTCCAGGATCTCGCCGCGCGCGTCGACGGTGATCTTCTTCGACAGGTCGCCGTTGGCGACGGCCGTGGTCACCTGGGCGATGTTGCGGACCTGCGAAGTCAGGTTCAGCGCCATGAAGTTGACGTTGTCGGTGAGGTCCTTCCAGACGCCGGAGACGCCGCGCACCTGCGCCTGGCCGCCGAGGTTGCCTTCCGTGCCGACCTCGCGGGCGACGCGGGTGACCTCGTCGGCGAAGGCGGAGAGCTGGTCGACCATCGTGTTGATCGTGGACTTCAGCTCCAGGATCTCGCCCTTCGCCTCCACCGTGATCTTCTTGCCGAGGTCGCCCTGGGCCACGGCCGTGGAGACGAGGGCGATGTTGCGGACCTGTGAGGTCAGGTTGTCCGCCATGAAGTTGACGTTGTCGGTGAGGTCCTTCCAGACGCCGGAGACGCCCCGGACCTGGGCTCGGCCGCCGAGGTTGCCCTCGGTGCCGACCTCGCGGGCGACGCGGGTGACCTCGTCGGCGAAGGCGGAGAGCTGGTCGACCATCGTGTTGATCGTCGACTTGAGCTCCAGGATCTCGCCCTGCGCGTCGACGGTGATCTTCTGGCTCAGGTCGCCGTTGGCGACGGCCGTGGTCACCTGGGCGATGTTGCGGACCTGCGAGGTCAGGTTCGAGGCCATGAAGTTGACGTTGTCGGTGAGGTCCTTCCAGACCCCGGACACGCCGCGCACCTGCGCGCGCCCGCCGAGTTGCCCCTCCGTGCCGACCTCGCGGGCGACGCGGGTGACCTCGTCGGCGAACGCGGAGAGCTGGTCGACCATCGTGTTCACGGTCAGCTTCAGTTCGAGCAGCTCACCGGTCGCCTCGACGGTGACCGTACGGGTCAGGTCGCCGCGCGCCACCGCCGTGGTGACCAGCGCGATGTCCCGCACCTGCGCCGTCAGCCGGGACGCCATCGTGTTGACCGCCTCGGTCACGTCCCGCCAACTCCCGGACAGCCCGGTCACCTTGGCGCGTCCGCCGAGCCGGCCCTCGGTGCCCACCTCGCGGGCGACCCGGGTGACCTCGCCGGTGAACAGCGACAGCTGGTCGACCATCTTGTTGACGGCGCGTCCCAGCCGGCGCAGATCGCCCCGGAGTTGGCGATTGCCGTCGTGCAGGTCGACCCGCTGGGTCAGATCGCCGCCGGCCACCGCGTCGAGAACCCGCGTCGCGTTCGCCGCGGGCGCGACCAGGGCGTCGAGCAGCTGGTTCACGTCGTTGACGCGAGTCGTCCAGTTGCCCTGGCCCGGACTCGCGGACAGGCGCTCGTCGAGCCGGCCGTGGCGCACCAGCTCCCGACGGACCCGCTGCACCTCGGAGTTGAAGTGGGTGCTGCGGTCCATGATCTGGTTGAAGACGGTGCTCAGCTCGGCCACCAGGCCATGGCCCGTCTCCGGTACCTTGCCGAAATCGCCGTCCCGCGCGGCGGTCATCGCGGCGAGCAGAGGACGCAGATCCGATGCTCGAATCTGTCCGTCTTCGAGCACTTGCATACCACTGTTCTCACTCATGGCGGCCCACTTCGGTAACTCGGCGCTTATGGGCGTGGTCAGTCTGTCACCCTGTCCGCATCGGCTGAGGCGTATTCGTCCGAACTGCTCAGGGAGCCGCACAGTGGGGGCCATTCCGACGCAACGGGAGTTCATGGTGCGTGCCCCTGACGCGCCTGCGCACCACCGCGCCGGTCAGGACGTCGTGGCGCGCACCTCGCTGCCCGGCACCCCACTGGCCTCGGGGACCGCCCGCAGGTTCCTGCGCGACACCCTGGCCGAATGGATCGAACTCGCCCTGCCCGGAGCCGCGATGATCGACGAGAGGCTCACCGGCGACGCCCTGCTGATCGTCAGTGAACTCGTCACCAACGCGGTCGTGCACGCGGGCACCGACGTCGGCCTGCTGTGCCGCCTCGAACGTCCCGCGGACGCACTGCCCGGCCCCCTGGTCGTCGAGGTCTCCGACCACCACCCCTCGCGAGGTCTGCGCGACGAGAGTGTCGAACGGCCCTGCGGGACACCGGAGTACGGGCGGGGCCTGCGACTCGTCTCCGCGCTCTCCGAGGCCTGGGGGATCACCTACCGCCCCGGCACGAAGACCGTGTGGGCGCGCATCCCGCTCGACGGCCGCACGGGCGGCGACGGCCTGTCGCAGGACGGCCTGTTCTCCGGCACCGGCCCGGCACCGGACCTCAGGGGTACCGCGGAGGCGACGGAGCAGCCGGACGCGACGAGGAAGCCGGACGCCGCGGAGCGGGCGGACGCGGCGACAGGGCCGCACACCGCGAGGACGGCGAACGGCGTGGGGACCGCGGACGCCGGGCACGGCGGCGGGAGCACGGCGCCCGTGCGGCACGGGGAGACGACACGGACGTACGCCGGTGAGCGGGGCCCGAAGCCCGACCCGGGGACCGGCGTCACGCCCGGCCCCGAGATACGCGCACCCGAACCCGGCCGCGACGCCCAGCCCGACCAGGACTGGCTCAACCGGGGAGCCCTCTCCTTCCTCGCCGAGGCCTCCGACCTGCTCGCCGGCCAGCTCGACGAGGACCTGGTCGCCGCGCTCGCCGGACAGCTCCTGGTACCCCGCCTCGCCGACTGGTGCGCGGTGTGGCTGGAGGACGAGGCCACCGACCGGGCCGGCGGACTCGGTCTCGCCCTGGGGCCCCGGCTCGCCCGCGTCTGGCACGGCAGCGAGAACCGCATCGAGGAGCTGCGCCTCGCCCTGGAGAAGGACCCGCCGCGGCTTCCGGACGCGGTGCGCTCCCGAGCCGTGCCGGTGCCCTGGCCCGGCGAGGCCCTGGGCACCCCCGGGGCGAGCGGGGCGGCGCTCGCGTACCGGCTGATCGCGGGTGGCCGGCCGCTCGGCACGCTCGTCATCGGACGGTCCGGAGCGGCCGAGTTCCCCGACGAGGTCACCGGGCTCGTCGAGGACCTCAGCCGCCGTGTCGCCCTCGCCATCGGAGCGGCCCGCCAGTACGCGCGCCAGGCCACCATCAGCCGGGTCCTCCAGCGCGGTCTGCTGCCCGGAGCGGTCGCCGAGATCCCCGGCGTGCGCAGCGCCCTGGTGTACGAGCCGCTCGACAAGGGCGGGCCCAGCGGCGACTTCTACGACCTGTTCCCGGCCGGCGACGGCCGCTGGTGCTTCGCCGTCGGCGACGTCCAGGGCAAGGGGCCCGAGGCCGCCGTGGTGATCGGGCTGGCCCGGCCGTGGCTGCGGTTGCTGGCCCGTGAGGGCTACCACGTCGCGGACGTCCTCGACCGGCTCAATCAGCTCCTGCTCGACGACGCGACGGAGGCGGCGGACGCGGCGGCCCGGGCGCTCGTGGCCGCGGGCGGGCCCGGGCTCGGCGCGGACCTCGGCCCGCAGACACGCTTCCTGTCCATGCTCTACGGCGAGCTCGTCCCCTTCGACGGCGGGGTGCGCTGCACGCTGGCGTCCGCCGGGCATCCGCTGCCGCTGCTGCTGGGGCCCGACGGGGATGTACGGGAGGTGGCCCGGCCGCAGACCCTGCTCGGTGTCGTCGAGGACGCCGCGTACACCTCCGAGACCTTCGAGCTGCACCCCGGCGACAGCCTGCTGTGCGTCACGGACGGGGTGACGGAGCGGCGCAGCGGTGCCAGCCAGTTCGACGACGACGACGGTCTGGCAGAGGCTCTCGCGGGGTGTGCGGGGCTGACCGCGGAGCTGATCGCGGAACGTATCCGCAGGCTGGTGCACGAGTTCGGGACGGGGCCTTCGGAGGACGACATGGCGCTGCTCGTGCTTCAGGCCGAGTAGTCCCTGGCCGTCCCCGGGGGCTCCGCCCCCGGCCCCCTGATCGGCCTGGACGGCCTCGTCACCGGGTGGTGTGTGCGGGGGCGCTGTCGAGCTCCCCTGATCGGCCTGGACGGCCTCGTCCGCAAGCGCCGGACGGGCTGTTGCCTCTCCGTCGGCGGGTGGGCTGGAGCGTCCCCGTCGCCGGGTGGGCTGAGGCGTCCTCGCCGTGGGTGGGATGCCGAGCACCCGTGCGTGCGGAGCCCGCCGCCCGCGGACCGGAATCCGGAACCCCCGGCCGTGCTGGACAATGGAACGCATGCCTTCCGCACTTCCCGACGGTGAGCCCGTCCCCGACGACGGGGCGTTGCCCGCGCATGCCCTGGCCGGGGCGGCCGAGCGGCCCCTCGGGTTCTACCTGCACGTCCCGTACTGCGCGACCCGCTGCGGCTACTGCGACTTCAACACGTACACGGCGACCGAGCTGCGGGGCACCGGAGGCGTGCTCGCCTCCCGGGACAACTACGCGTCGACGCTGATCGACGAGGTCCGACTCGCCCGCAAGGTGCTCGGCGACGACCCGCGCCCGGTGCGCACGGTCTTCGTGGGCGGCGGCACGCCCACCCTGCTGGCCGCCGACGACCTCGTGCGGATGCTGGGGGCGATCCGCGACGAGTTCGGGCTCGCGGACGACGCGGAGATCACCACGGAGGCGAACCCGGAGTCGGTCGGCCCGGAGTACCTGGCGACCCTGCGCGCCGGGGGCTTCAACCGGATCTCCTTCGGCATGCAGAGCGCCCGGCAGCACGTGCTGAAGGTGCTCGACCGCACGCACACCCCCGGCCGCCCCGAGGCCTGCGTCGCCGAGGCGCGCGCGGCGGGCTTCGAGCACGTGAACCTCGACCTGATCTACGGCACCCCGGGGGAGTCCGACGACGACTGGCGCGCCTCGCTCGACGCGGCGCTCGGCGCCGGGCCCGACCACGTCTCCGCGTACGCCCTGATCGTCGAGGAGGGCACCCAGCTCGCCCGCCGCATCCGCCGCGGCGAGGTCCCGATGACGGACGACGACGTGCACGCGGACCGGTATCTCATCGCGGACGAGGTGATGTCGGCGGCGGGCTTCGAGTGGTACGAGGTGTCGAACTGGGCCACCTCCGAGGCCGGTCGCTGCCTGCACAACGAGCTGTACTGGCGCGGCGCCGACTGGTGGGGCGCGGGCCCCGGCGCCCACAGCCACGTCGGCGGCGTCCGCTGGTGGAACGTGAAGCACCCGGGGGCGTACGCGGCGGCGCTGGCCGGCGGCAGGTCACCGGGGGCCGGGCGCGAGCTCCTCGCCGACGAGGACCGCCGCGTCGAGCGGATCCTGCTCGAACTGCGGCTGCGCGAGGGCTGCCCGCTGTCCCTGCTGCGCCCCGACGGCCTCGCGGCCTCCCGCCGGGCCCTGTCCGACGGGCTCCTCGAAGCCGGTCCGTACGAGGACGGCCGGGCGGTGCTCACGCTGCGCGGGCGGCTGCTCGCGGACGCTGTCGTCAGGGATCTGGTGGACTGAACAATTGTTCGCGTACAGTCCGCGGCCATGATCTCTGGTGGATGGCCCGACGAGGACGCGACCGTCCTCCGGTACGGGCTGCGGCGGCTGCTCATGTCGCTGCCGATCGGGCTGGTGCTGATCGCCGGCGGTGTGATGGGGGTGTGGATCGCCGTCGAGCACGACGGGATCGGGGCCGGCTGGATACCGCTCGGGATGCTGGTGGCGATGGGTGTCGCCGGAGTGATTCTGCTCGTCTCCCGCTGGCGGGCCCGCCATTGGATCACCGCCTTCGACTCGACCGGTTTCTGGTGGATGCGGGGCAAGGAGATGGCGCTGATCCGCTGGGACTCCCTGGCCGGCGCGGGCATCCACTGGGCTCGCGGCAGCAAGACGGTCGTCTTCACGGTCGAGCTCTGCCCGAAGGACGAGATCGACCGCGACGATCCGCTGCTGTGGAAGTTCGTCCGCGACACGGAGCCGCTCGGGCCGGGACTGCCCCGGCTGCGCTACCGCATCGACGTGGGCGACTCCCACAAGGCGTACGAGAAGGCCTTCCGGCAGTGGGCGCCCGGGCTGTGGTTCGGCCGCCGGGAACAGCCGATGTCGTACCTGGGCGGGCCGGATCACGCGGGCCACCAGGAGCGGACCGGCACGGCGGCACGTGGCACGCCCGACCCCCTCGTGTTCGAGACCGTCGAGATCGGCGACTCGGTGGTGGTCCACCGTGCCGGTGTGCTGGTCCGCCGGCGGCTGGCCGCGGCGCTCGTCATGGTGTCGGCCTGCGCCTGGGCCGTGCCGGCCCTCCTGCCCGAGCACGGGCACGGGGCCGTCGCCGTCGTGCGCGAGGTGATCGCCGTCGTGCTCGTCGCGCTGGTCGGCTGGGGTCTCCTCCTCCACGGGCGGGGCGTGCGGCTCGTCTGGAACCAGCGCGTCACCGTGGACGCCACCGGCGTCCACGTCACCCGGCGCGGACGGTCCGCCACCGTGCCGTGGGACTCGCTCGCCGGAGTAGGCGTCCAGGCCGCCCCGCCGCTGTACACCCTCGAGCTCTGCCCGAAGGACGAGATCGACCGCGACGCCCCGCTGCTGTGGTTGTTCGTGCGCGACGGCGAGCCGCCACGGCCCGGCCTGCCCCGGCTGCGCTACCGCGTCTCCGTCCGGCCCGCCGGCGGCCGGCACGCGGTGGTGACGGCCTGTCGGCGCTGGGCGCCGGACCTCTGGCTCGGCGCGGAGCGGATGAAGTCCGGCTACGAGGGGGCCCCGGACCTCAAGGGTCACCGGCGCCGCACCCGTGGAACCGGCGGCAGGGCCGTCATTCCGGCGCCGTGACGAAGTCGATCAACTCCTCCACGCGGCCCAGGAGTTCCGGCTCCAGGTCCTTGTAGGAGCGCACCCGGGACAGGATGTGCTGCCAGGCCGCGCCGGTGTTCTCCGGCCAGCCCAGGGCCCGGCACACGCCCGTCTTCCAGTCCTGGCCGTGCGGGATCCGGGGCCAGCCCGCGATGCCCACGGCCGACGGCTTCACGGCCTCCCAGATGTCGATGTACGGGTGGCCGAGCACCAGGGCGTGGTCGCTGGTGACCGCCTCGGCGATGCGGGACTCCTTCGTGCCGGGCACCAGGTGGTCGACCAGGACGCCCAGCCGGGCGTCGGGGCCGGGACCGAAGTCCTCGACGATGGAGGGGAGGTCGTCGACGCCCTCCAGGTACTCGACGACGACGCCCTCGACGCGCAGGTCGTCGCCCCACACCTTCTCGACGAGCTCGGCGTCGTGGCGGCCCTCCACGTAGATGCGGCCCGCGCGGGCGACCCGGGCCCGCGCACCGGGCACGGCCACCGAACCGGACGCCGTGCGGGACGGGCGGGCCGGCGCCGACGACGGTCGTACGAGCGTCACCACCCGCCCCTCCAGCAGGAAGCCGCGCGGCTCCAGCGGGAACACCCGGTGCTTGCCGAAGCGGTCCTCCAGGGTGACCGTGCCCGCCTCGCAGCGGATCACGGCACCGCAGAAACCGGTACCGGGCTCCTCGACCACCAGACCGGGGTCCGCCGCGACCTCCGGCACGGGCTTGGGCTTCTTCCACGGCGGAGTCAGGTCCGGAGAGTACTGGCGCATTCGGATGACGATAGGAGAAGCGGCGGGGCGGTGCGGGGGAGATCGCTACGACACGCCGAAACGCGCCGCCAGCGCGTCCCGCTGGGCACGCACGAACGCCGCGTCCACCGTCGCTCCGTGACCGGGCACGTACACCGCCTCCTCGCCGCCCAGGTCGAGCAGCCGGTCCAGGGCGGCCGGCCAGTGTGAGGGAATAGCGTCGGGACCGGCCTGGGGTTCGCCCGACTCCTCCACCAGATCGCCGCAGAAGACGGTCTCCGGTCCGCCCGGCCCGCCGGGGACCAGGACCGCCAGATCGTGCGCGGTGTGTCCCGGGCCCACGTTCGCCAGCAGGACCTGGACGCCGCCGAGGTCGAGCGTCCGCTCGCCGGACACCGCGTGCCGGGGGTGCACCAGAAGGTCCGCCGCCTCGGCCGCCGCGCTCGGTCCGAGGCCGTGGCGCACCGCGTCGGCGCGCAGTTCCGCACGCCCGTGCGCGAGGACGGCGTCCAGCCCGACCGCGCCGAACACCTCCACCCCCGAGAACGCGGCCGCCCCGAAGACGTGGTCGAAGTGCGGGTGCGTGAGTGCGAGGTGCGTCACTCTGCGACCGGGCCCGAGCAGCCGCAGCGCCTCGGCGCGCAGCCGTGCGCCCTCACCGAGGCTCGACCCGGCGTCGATCACGAGCGCGGCGTCCTCGCCCACCACGAGCCCGACGGTGCAGTCCCAGACCGGAAGCCGCCGTCGTCCGACCCGGGGCGTCAGCCTTTCCCACCCCGGCTCTTCCCAAGTCACGCTCATACGGAGACGCTAGCCGTGCGGACGTGGTGAGCACGACATCGCAGGCCGGCCCTTGCCCGGGCCGTACCTCACAGCCGTACACTGGGCCGGGGAACGCTGGCACTCGCGTGCGCTGAGTGCCAGGCCAGGGGCCACGAGGACCACGGAGCCGACTTCTGGAGGTGTGCGCGATGCTCAGTGAACGCAGGCTCGAAGTGCTGCGCGCCATCGTCCAGGACTACGTGGGCACCGAGGAGCCGGTCGGTTCCAAGGCGCTCACCGAGCGCCACCGGCTCGGCGTCTCGCCCGCGACCGTGCGCAACGACATGGCGGCGCTGGAGGACGAGGGGTACATCGCCCAGCCGCACACCAGCGCCGGGCGCATCCCCACCGACAAGGGCTACCGGCTCTTCGTCGACAAGCTCGCCGGGGTCAAGCCGATGACGGCACCCGAGCGGCGGGCCATCCAGAACTTCCTCGACGGCGCCGTCGACCTCGACGACGTCGTGGCCCGGACCGTGCGGCTGCTCGCGCAGCTCACCCGGCAGGTCGCCGTCGTGCAGTACCCGTCCCTGACCCGCTCCACCGTGCGGCACGTGGAGCTCCTGTCGCTCGCCCCGGCGCGTGTCATGCTCGTGCTGATCACGGACACCGGGCGGGTCGAACAGCGCATGATCGACTGCCCCGCGCCGTTCGGCGAGACGTCGCTCGCGGACCTGCGGGCGCGACTCAACAGCCGGGTCGCGGGCCGCCGTTTCGCGGACGTCCCGCAACTGGTGCAGGATCTTCCGGAGGCGTTCGAGGAGCCCGAGGACCGCGGTACGGTCGCCACGGTGCTCTCCACCCTCCTGGAGACACTCGTCGAGGAGACCGAGGAGCGGCTGATGATCGGCGGTACCGCCAATCTCACCCGCTTCGGACATGACTTCCCTCTCACCATCCGGCCGGTGCTCGAAGCGCTGGAGGAGCAGGTCGTGCTCCTCAAGTTGCTTGGTGAGGCGAAGGATTCGGGCATGACCGTGCGGATCGGTCACGAGAACGCCCATGAGGGACTCAACTCCACGTCCGTGGTCTCCGTCGGCTACGGTTCGGGCGGCGAGGCAGTAGCCAAACTCGGCGTGGTCGGCCCGACCCGCATGGATTACCCGGGAACGATGGGAGCGGTACGAGCGGTGGCACGGTACGTCGGACAGATCCTGGCGGAGTCGTAAGTGGCCACGGACTACTACGCCGTGCTCGGCGTGCGCCGCGACGCTTCCCAGGACGAGATCAAGAAGGCGTTCCGGAGGCTCGCGCGCGAGCTGCATCCGGACGTCAACCCCGATCCGAAGACGCAGGAGCGGTTCAAGGAGATCAACGCCGCCTACGAGGTGTTGTCGGACCCGCAGAAGAAGCAGGTCTACGACCTCGGTGGCGACCCGCTGTCCCAGGCGGGCGGCGGTGGCGCCGGCGGCTTCGGCGCCGGCGGCTTCGGGAACTTCTCGGACATCATGGACGCCTTCTTCGGCACGGCGTCGCAGCGCGGACCGCGCTCGCGCACCCGTCGGGGCCAGGACGCCATGATCCGTCTGGAGATCGAGCTGGACGAGGCGGCCTTCGGTACCACGAAGGACATCCAGGTCGACACGGCCGTGGTCTGCGCCACCTGCAACGGCGAGGGCGCCGCTCCGGGCACCTCCGCGCAGACCTGCGACATGTGCCGCGGCCGTGGTGAGGTCTCCCAGGTCACCCGGTCCTTCCTGGGCCAGGTCATGACCTCCCGCCCCTGCCCGCAGTGCCAGGGCTTCGGCACCGTCGTCCCGACCCCGTGCCCCGAGTGCGCGGGCGACGGCCGGGTGCGCTCCCGGCGCACCCTCACGGTGAAGATCCCGGCCGGTGTCGACAACGGCACCCGGATCCAGCTCGCGGGCGAGGGCGAGGTCGGCCCCGGCGGCGGCCCCGCCGGCGACCTGTACGTGGAGATCCACGAACTGCCGCACAACGTCTTCCAGCGGCGCGGCGACGACCTGCACTGCACGGTCACCATCCCGATGACCGCGGCGTCCCTCGGCACGAAGGTGCCGCTGGAGACGCTCGACGGCCTGGAGGAGGTCGACATCCGTCCGGGCACGCAGTCCGGGCAGTCGATCCCGCTGCACGGGCGGGGCGTCACGCACCTGCGCGGCGGCGGCCGCGGCGACCTGATCGTGCATGTCGAGGTCACCACGCCGACCAAGCTCGACCCCGAGCAGGAGCGGCTGCTGCGCGAACTGGCGAAGCTGCGCGGCGAGGAGCGGCCCATCGGGCAGTTCCAGCCCGGCCAGCAGGGTCTGTTCTCGCGTCTGAAGGACGCGTTCAACGGCCGCTGACGCGACCGTCGAGAGCCGGGGCCGGAGCCGCGGAGGGCGCTGACCAGGTGCCCTTCCGGCCGGTTCCGGACAGGCGGAAGGGTGGATTCGGACTTGTACGGGGGACGTGACAACATGCGGTCATGTCCTCCGCGCTGACCGATCTCTTCCCGCTGCCGATCGTGCAGGCCCCCATGGCGGGCGGCGTCTCCGTGCCGCAGCTCGCGGCGGCGGTGTCCGAGGCCGGCGGACTCGGTTTCCTGGCCGCCGGGTACAAGACCGCCGACGGCATGTACCAGGAGATCAAGCAGCTGCGCGGACTCACGGCCCAGCCCTTCGGCGTGAACCTCTTCATGCCGCAGCCCGAGTACGCGGACCGGTCGGCCGTCGAGGTGTACGCCAACCAGCTCGCCGGAGAGGCCGCCTGGTACGAGACCGAGCTCGGTGACCCGGACAGCGGCCGCGACGACGGCTACGACGCCAAGCTCGCCGTCCTCCTCGACAACCCGGTGCCGGTGGTCTCCTTCCACTTCGGCTGCCCCGCCCCCGAGGTCCTGGAGTCCCTCGCCCGCGTCGGCACCCTCACCCTGATCGCCGCGACCACGGCCGACGAGGCCCTCGCGGTGCAGCGGGCGGGCGCCGACGCCGTCGTCGTGCAGGGCGTCGAGGCGGGCGGCCACCAGGGCACCCACCGCGACAACCCGGAGACGGACGGCACCGGCATCGGCCTGCTCTCGCTGATCGCGCAGGTCCGGGAGACCGTGCGGATCCCGATCGTCGCGGCCGGCGGCATCATGCGCGGCAGCCAGATCGCCGCCGCCCTCGCGGCCGGCGCGAGCGCCGGCCAGCTCGGCACCGCGTTCCTCGCCACCCACGAGTCCGGCGCGAACGCCGTGCACAAGCAGGCGCTGACCAACCCGCTCTACGTCCGTACGGAGCTGACACGGGCGTTCTCCGGCCGCCCCGCGCGCGGACTCGTCAACCGGTTCCTGCGCGAGCACGGGCCGTACGCGCCCGCCGCCTACCCCGAGGTCCACCATCTGACCTCGCCGCTGCGCAAGGCGGCTGCCCGGGCGGGCGACGCGCAGGGCATGGCGCTGTGGGCCGGCCAGGGCCACCGCATGGCGCGGGAGCTGCCCGCCGCACGGCTGGTGGAGGTGCTGAGCGCCGAACTCGCCGCCGCCCGGACAGCGTTGTCGGCGGCGCACGGGCTGTCGGGCCTGCCGGGCCCGGACACGTCGGCGTTCCCGGACGAGGAAGCGGGTGCGGGCCGATGACGGCACCGGTGTTCGTGGTCGAGCACTTCGACGCGGGCGGCGACGGACGCTATGTCCTCGACGGCCCCGAGGGCCGGCACGCCGTTTCGGTGAAGCGGCTGCGCCCCGGTGAGGACGTCGTCCTCACCGACGGGGCCGGACGCTACGCGGAGTGCGTGGTGCTCGACACCGAGGGCAAGGACCGGCTGGTCGTCCGGATGGACTCGGTCAGCGAGGAGCCCGCGGAGGAGCCGCGCATCACCGTCGTACAGGCCCTCCCCAAGGGCGACCGGGGGGAACTCGCCGTCGAGACCATGACGGAGACCGGTGTGGACGCGATCGTCCCTTGGGCCGCCTCCCGCTGCATCACCCAGTGGAAGGGCGACCGCGGGGCGAAGTCGCTCGCCAAGTGGCGGGCCACGGCCCGGGAGGCCGGCAAGCAGTCCCGCCGGGTCCGCTTCCCCGACGTCGCGGACGCGATGACGACCAAGCAGGTTGCCGCACTTCTCGCCAAAGCCGATCTGGCGGCGGTACTGCACGAGGACACGGAGCTGGGCACCGAGCCGTTCGCCACGGCGGAACTGCCCGCAGACGGGGAGATCGTGCTGGTGGTGGGACCCGAGGGCGGGATCTCGCCCGAGGAGGTCGAGCTCTTCACCGGGGCGGGGGCGCGGACGTTCCACCTGGGGCGTACCGTTCTGCGCACATCGACCGCCGGGACGGTGGCGACGGCGCTGCTGCTGGCACGCACCGGCCGCTGGTCCTGACACGCACGGGGGATCGTCTTGGAACTCGCCCAAGTACGGCTGCTCGTCTCCGACTTCGCCGCCTGCTACCACTTCTACGCGGACGTCCTCGGCCTCAAGCCCCAGTCGGGCTCGGCCGAGGGCCCCTACGAGAAGTTCAGCCCCGCCACCGGCTCGGCGGGCATCGCCATACAGGACCGCTCGATGATGGCCGAGGTCCTCGGTGAGCTGGGCGATGTGGCGACCGGTCACCGTTCGCTGGTCGTGCTGCGGGTGGACGACCTGGACGCGTACTGCGAGCAGATCACCTCGCGCGGCGCGACGATCCTGCACGGCCCGGCCCCCATGACCGAGCGGATGCGCGTCGCCCATCTCAAGGACCCCGAGGGGAACCTGGTGGAGCTCCAGGAGTGGCTGCTCCTCCTGGGCTGACGTCCCCGGAGGAAGTACCCGCGTTCGCCCGCGCGTTCGGCCCCGGCGCGGGTGCTCGAACCGGAATCGCACGGACGGGCGGTGCAGTCCGCGCAGTGTCCGCATGCGGTCTACCGCGGCCGCCGGGAGAGTGGCACGCTGCCGTTCATGGGGGTTTTGAGGCGTACAGGGCGCCGGGCGGGGCGTCGACGGGTACTGCTGGCGACCGGGTTCGCGGCGGCCGGGATCTTCGGCGTGGCCGCCTGCGACCCGGGGGACGGGCTGAGCCCGGCGGCAGTGGCGTACACGACCGACAGGACCGCCACCAAGGAGCTCGAACGGCAGCATGTGAACGTGCGCTGGCTCAGCTGCACCGCCTCCTACGGCAACAACAAGGCCTACACGCCCGGCAAGTCGCCCCGGCCGACGGAGAACACGGTCGCCTCCGTGGACTGCCAGGGGCAGTCGGACGACGGGCGGGATATCACCGTCAAGGGCCGGGTCACCCGGGCCGTCGACGGCGCCTGCGTGCGCGGCGACCTCGTCGCGAAGGTCGGCGGCAAGGAGTGGTTCCACGTGCAGGGCCTGGGGAACTGCAACGCCACCACCAACCCCGTCCCGCCCGTCACGTACCGGCCGCCGAACGGGCAGCCGAACCCCACCGTCACCGTGACGGTGACGAAAACCATGTGGTGCAAGGGCGATCCCACCTGCTGGCCCTCCCAGGGCAAGTGATCGTGACCCCTTTCAGCGTGCGCCCCGGCTGCATAGGGTGATCGGGTGACACAGCCCGCAGCCTCCGCGTATCTCCGTTTCCCGCATCTGCACGGCGACTTGGTCGTCTTCACGGCCGAGGACGACGTCTGGGCCGCCCCGCTCGACGGCGGGGGCCGGGCCTGGCGGGTCAGCGCCGACAACGTGCCGGTGAACCATCCACGCATCTCCCCGGACGGCTCGACCGTCGCCTGGACGTCGACCCGCGACGGGGCACCCGAGGTGCACGCCGCGCCCCTGGCCGGCGGCCCGTCCGAACGGCTCACCTACTGGGGCAGCCCCAAGACCCAGGTGCGCGGCTGGACCTCCGACGGACAGGTGCTCGCGCTCAGCACGCAGGGCCGGGAGAGCCTGCGCCGCAGCTGGGCGCGGTCGGTCCCGCTCGACGGCGGTCCGGCGGCGGTCCTTCCGTACGGCCCGGTCGGCGAGGTCGCCCAGGGCGGCCCCGGCACCGTGCTGCTGTCCGCGCCGATGGGCCGCGAGGCCGCCTGGTGGAAGCGGTACCGCGGCGGCACGGCGGGCAAGCTGTGGATCGACCGGGCGGGCGACGGCGAGTTCGTCCGCCTGCACGAGGACCTCGACGGGAATCTCGAATACCCCCTCTGGGTCGGGGAGCGCATCGCCTTCCTGTCCGACCACGAGGGCGTGGGGGCGCTGTACTCCTCCCTCGCCGACGGCTCGGACCTGCGCCGGCACACACCCGTGGACGGCTTCTACGCCCGGCAGGCGGCGAGCGACGGCTCCCGGGTCGTGTACGCGTCCGCCGGCGAGCTCTGGCTCCTCGACGACCTCGACGGCGCCGAACCGCGCCGGCTGGACATCCGGCTCGGCGGCCAGCGCGCCGACCTCCAGCCACACCCCGTCAGGGCCTCCCGCTGGTTCTCGTCCGCCACACCCGACCACACCGGACGCGGCAGCGCGATCTCCGTGCGCGGCGCCGTGCACTGGGTCACGCACCGCTCGGGCCCGGCCCGCACGCTCGCCGCCGGACAGGGCGTGCGCGCCCGGCTGCCCCGCTCCTTCCGCGCCGACGGCGAGGAACACGTCGTGTGGGTGACCGACGCGGAGGGCGACGACGCGCTGGAGTTCGCCCCCGCGACCGGCGTCGCCCCCGGAGCGACCCCGCGGCGGCTCGCCGCCGGACAGCTCGGGCGCGTCCTCGGACTCGCGATGGCTCCCGACGGCAGCCGCGCGGCCGTCGCCTCGCACGACGGACGGGTCCTGCTCGTCGAGCGCGACAGCGGCGAGGTCCGCGAGCTCGACCGCAGCGAGGACGGCGAGGCCACCGGGCTGGTCTTCTCGCCCGACTCGGCGTGGCTGGCCTGGTCGCACCCCGGGCCGCGCCCGCTGCGGCAGCTGAAGCTCGCCAACACCGCCGACCTGTCGGTGACCGAGGCGACCCCGCTCCGCTTCCGGGACTACGCGCCGGCGTTCACCCTCGACGGCAAGCACCTCGCCTTCCTGTCGGCCCGTTCCTTCGATCCCGTCTACGACGAGCATGTCTTCGACCTCGCGTTCGTCGGCGGATCACGGCCCTACCTGATCACCCTGGCCGCGACGACGCCGTCGCCCTTCGGGCCGCAGCGCCACGGCCGGCCCTTCGAGGCACCCGACAAGGACGAGACCCCCGACAGCGAGGGCGCGCCGACGACCCGGATCGACCTCGACGGGCTCGCCGACCGGATCGTGGCGTTCCCCGTCGAGGCCGCCCGCTACTCGACGCTGCGTGCCGCCAAGGACGGGGTGCTGTGGCTGCGCCACCCGGTGCGCGGTGTGCTCGGCGCCTCCCGTGCCACTCCGGAGGCCCCGGACCCGAAGAGCGAACTGGAGCGGTACGACCTCGCCCAGCAGCGCATCGAGCACCTCGCCGCGGACGCCGACCACTTCGCCGTCAGCGGCGACGGCAAGCGGGTCCTGCTGTGGACCGACGGAAGACTCAAGGTCGTCCCCAGCGACCGGCGCGCCTCGAACGACGACGAGAGCGACTCGAACATCACCGTCGACCTGTCGAGGGTGCGGCAGACCGTCGACCCGGCCGCCGAATGGCGGCAGATGTACGACGAGACGGGCCGCCTCATGCGGGACAACTTCTGGCGGCCCGACCTGGCCGGGGTCGACTGGCAGGGCGTCCTCGACCGGTACCGGCCGGTGCTGGAGCGCGTCGCCACGCACGACGACCTCGTGGACCTGCTGTGGGAGGTGCAGGGCGAGCTCGGCACCTCGCACGCCTACGTCCTGCCCGGCGGCGGAGGAGGCGGCGACCGGGCACAGGGACTGCTCGGCGCGGACATCTCCCGTCACGAGGACGGGAGTTGGCGCATCGACCGGATCCTGCCCTCCGAGACGTCCGACCCCGAGGCCCGGGCGCCGCTCGCCGCGCCCGGCGTCGCGGTACGGGCCGGCGACGCGATCGTCGCGATCGGCGGGCAGCCGGTGGACCCGGTGGCGGGTCCCGGACCGCTGCTCGTCGGCACGGCCGGCAAGCCGGTGGAGCTGACCGTGTCGCCCGCGGGCGGCGGCGATCCGCGTCACGCGGTCGTGATCCCGCTCGCCGACGAGGAACCGCTGCGCTACCACGCGTGGGTCGCCGACCGGCGCGCCTACGTCCACGAGCGCTCCGGGGGTCGCCTCGGCTATCTGCACGTGCCGGACATGGTGGGCTCCGGCTGGGCCCAGCTCCACCGCGACCTGCGGGTCGAGGTGGCCCGAAACGGGCTGGTCGTGGACGTTCGTGAGAACCGCGGCGGCCACACCTCCCAGCTGGTCGTGGAGAAGCTCGCACGGCGGATCGTCGGCTGGGACCTGCCGCGCGGACTGCGCCCGTACAGCTATCCGGAGGACGCGCCCCGCGGTCCGGTCGTCGCCGTCGCGAACGAGTTCTCCGGTTCCGACGGCGACATCGTCAACGCGGCGATCAAGGCCCTCGGTATCGGGCCGGTGGTCGGCACCCGTACCTGGGGCGGTGTGATCGGCATCGACAGCCGCTACCGGCTCGTCGACGGCACGCTCGTCACCCAGCCCAAGTACGCCTTCTGGATGGAGGGTTACGAGTGGGGCGTCGAGAACCACGGCGTCGACCCCGACGTCGAGGTCGTCCAGACGCCGCAGGACCACGCGGCCGGACGTGACACCCAGCTCGACGAGGCGATCCGGATCGCCCTCGCCGCCCTGGAGGAGAACCCGGCGAAGACCGCCCCGGCGCTGCCGGAGGACTGACGCACCCGGGTCCGGGGCGGCCGTCCCCACGGACGGTGGCCCCGGACCCCGTTGTCGCGCTGAAGAATTGCTCCGGTGGATACGATGCCGTCGTAGCGATCAACGGCGTGAAGGAGGCACACGCATGGCGGGAGAGCCGCAGGACGACTGCCTGTTCTGCAAGATCGTCGCGGGGCAGATCCCGGCGACCCTGGTCCGCGAGACCGACACCACCGTCGCGTTCCGTGACATCAACCCTCAGGCGCCCACCCACATCCTCGTCATCCCCAAGGTGCACTACCGGGACGCCGCGGAACTGGCGGCCGCCGAGCCCACCGTGGTCGCCGACCTGCTGCGCGAGGCCGGTGAGGTCGCGGGCGAGGAGAAGCTGGAGAGCTACCGCGTCGTGTTCAACACCGGCAGCGGCGCCGGACAGACCGTCTTCCACGCGCACGCCCATGTGCTGGGCGGTCGCGGCATGCAGTGGCCTCCGGGGTAACCGGCCTTGTCCGTACGTGAATTGGTGGTACTCGGCACCGCCAGCCAGGTCCCGACGCGACACCGCAACCACAACGGCTACCTGCTGCGGTGGGACGGCGAGGGGCTGCTCTTCGACCCCGGCGAGGGCACGCAGCGGCAGATGCTGCGTGCCGGGGTCGCCGCGCACGACCTGCACCGGATCTGCGTCACCCACTTCCACGGGGACCACTCGCTCGGACTCGCCGGGGTGATCCAGCGCATCAATCTCGACCGCGTGCCGCACGAGGTGACCGCACACTATCCGGCGTCCGGGCAGCGGTTCTTCGACCGGCTGCGCCACGCCACGGCCTATCGCGAGACGGTGGCGCTGACCGAGGCGCCGGTCGACGACGACGGGGTCCTCGCGGCCACGCCGTCGTACACCCTGGAGGCGTGCCGGCTCTCGCACCCCGTGGAGTCCTTCGGCTACCGGCTGGTCGAGCCGGACGGGCGGCGGATACTGCCCGGGCGTCTCGCGGAGCACGGGATCCAGGGGCCGGACGTCGGGCGCATCCAGCGGGACGGCGTGCTGCGCGGCGTCACCCTGGACGACGTCAGCGAGGTGCGGCGCGGGCAGCGCTTCGCGTTCGTCATGGACACCCGGCTGTGCGAGGGCGTCGGCGCCCTCGCCGAGGGGTGCGACCTGCTCGTCATCGAGTCGACCTTCCTGGACGAGGACGAGCGGCTAGCCGAGGACCACGGGCATCTGACGGCGGGCCAGGCGGCGCGGGTGGCCAGGGACGCCGGGGTACGGCATCTGGTGCTGACCCACTTCAGCCAGCGCTACTCCGATCCGGGCGAGTTCGAGCGGCAGGCCCGCGCGGCCGGCTTCGACGGCGATCTGACGGTGGCGTACGACCTGCTGCGGGTCCCGGTGCCGAAGCGCCGGTAGCGGTGGCCCGTGACCGGGCGGGTGGCCCGCGCCGGACGCGAGGCGGCGGTGGCGGGTGACCGGCTCGGCGCACCGGTTCCCGGGCGCCGGGCGGTGCGCTGCCGGGCCCGGGCGGCAAGCGGGCGACGCGGACGGCGGCGGGGGCGTTCGGTTCCGTTGTGTCGGGCCGTCGCCCGTACGATGCTTCGATGCCCCTCCCCAAAGCTGAACTGCACCTCCACATCGAAGGCACGCTCGAACCCGAGCTCGCCTTCGCGCTCGCCGCGCGCAACGGCGTCAGGCTGCCCTACGAGGACACCGAGGAGCTGCGCAAGGCGTACCTCTTCGACGATCTCCAGTCGTTCCTGAACCTGTACTACGAGCTCATGGCCGTCCTGCGGACCGAACAGGACTTCGCCGACCTGGCGGACGCCTACCTGGAGCGCGCCGCCGCGCAGGGCGTGCGGCACGCGGAGATCTTCTTCGACCCGCAGGCCCACATCGCCCGCGGTGTGGAGATGGGGACGGTCGTCGACGGACTGTGGCGGGCGCTGGAGCACAGCGAGGAGAAGCACGGCGTCTCCACCCAGCTGATCATGTGCTTCCTGCGGGACGAGTCCGCCGAGTCGGCCATGGCGACCCTGGAGGCCGCGAAGCCCCATCTCGACCGGATCACCGGCGTCGGACTCGACTCCGCCGAGGTCGGCCACCCGCCGGCCAAGTTCCGTGAGGTGTACGAGGCCGCCGCCGCGCTCGGTCTGCGGCGCGTCGCGCACGCGGGCGAGGAGGGGCCGCCCGAGTACATCACCGAGGCCCTCGACGTCCTCGGCGTCGAGCGCGTCGACCACGGGCTGCGCTGCATGGAGGACCCGCAGCTGGTGGAGCGGCTCGTACGGGAGCGGGTGCCGCTGACGCTGTGCCCGCTGTCGAACGTGCGGCTGCGGGCCGTGCGCGTCCTGGAGGACCACCCGTTGCGCGCCATGCTCGACGCCGGCCTGCTGTGCACGGTGAACTCCGACGACCCCGCCTACTTCGGCGGCTACGTGGCCGACAACTACCACGCGGTCCGTGACGCCCTCGGTCTCGAACTGGAGCAGATGCGGGAGCTGGCGCGCAACTCGTTCCTGGCGTCCTTCCTCGAACACGACGAGGAGCGGCGGGCCCGTTGTCTCGCCGAGGTCGACGCGTACGAGTTCGGGCGGTAGCCCTCAGCCGGTTCCGGGCCCCGGTGCGGTGGCTGCCGCGGCCGGCCGGGGCCCGGCCGTGCCGTACGCCGTCCGCTCGGCGGGAGCCGTCTCCAGCGGGATCTCGACGACGGGGGTGACCGGGACGCCGCGCCGCGGCCGGACGGCCACGAGGGTCATCGGCACGGCGATCACCAGCAGCCCGACGGCCAGGACCGTGCCCATGGCCGGGTATCCGGCCCGAGCCGAGAGCAGGCTGCCGGTGAGCGGGCCGCACGCCGTGCCGAGCGAGGACGCGGAGCCGACCAGGACGGCCCACCGGCCGCGCGGGTCGAGGGAGGCGGCGAGGCCGATCACGTACGACAGGACGACCGGGTAGAGCGTGTTCCAGGCGATCTCGCCCGCCGCGAACGACGTGAGGTCGGTGGCCGCCGCGCTGAGCGCGATGCACCCGGCGATCAGCGCCGTGCCGATACCGATGGGCAGGGCCAGACCGAGCCGGGGGCCCAGCGCGCCCGCGCCGATCACCCCCAGCAGACCCGCGCCCAGCGCCGTCGCGAACACCGCGCCGACCGTGACCTCGGTGAGTCCCGCCTGGGTCAGTCCGATGCGGCCGCTGACGCCCCACAGGGAGTTCTGGGCGAGGGACCAGAAGAGCATCGTGCCGGCGAGGAGCAGGCCGGAACGCGGGTGGGGGAGCGGCGTCGTGGTGCGCAGGGTCCGCACGGCGGGGGTGCGGTCCGGCAGCCGGCCGGTCACGGGCAGCACGAGCAGCGCCGTGCAGGCGATCGCGGCGAGGGGCAGGCCGTGGGCCGGGCCCAGGTGGGGGATCGTCAGATACAGCGCGCCGGCCAGGGCGGAGACCCCGAACAGGCCCATTGTGGTGGTGCGGTGGGGGTCGCGCTGGGCGGCGATGCCGGTCGCGGCGACCGTGGTGGCCGCGCCGGAGCCGAAGCCGCCGACGACCGCGCCGGTGACGACCAGGGGCACGGTGGTCGTCAGGGCGGCGGCGCCGTAGCCGGCGGCGGTGAGGAGCAGACCGGTGCGGGCGAGTCCGCGGGGGCCGAAGCGGTCCACGCGGGACGCGAGGAGGAACCCGGCGGTCGCCGAACTCAGCAGCAGGGCGCTGCCGATGGCGCCGGCCTGGGTGGCCGAGAGCGGGAGGCCCGCGTCCAGTCTGCCGACGGTGGTCGGCAGCAGGTACGCGGAGAGGTACCCGGCCGTGAAAAGGGCGACGAGGGGCCAGGGCATGGTGGTGCGGGCGAACACGGGCGTTCCCAGGGCATGCGAAAGGAGCGGCTCGGAAGGGGGCTTGAGCGGCTGTCGACGGACAGGAACGCGCGGGCAATTTGTATCAAGGGGCCGGGCGCGCGAAGAAGGTCGGACGGTGTGATCTACGGCACTTTCCGTTTGGTCCCGCAGAGGCGGGGTACACGCGGTCTCTTGCTCTGTCGGAGGGGGCGTCGCGGGGGCGGTGCCGCTCCGCCCGGCACGGGCCGCCGTTCGGCCGTGCGGCGGGCTCCGCTCCGTCCTGCGGGCGGGTCCGTCGTCCTCCGTCCGGGGCGGCCGGGGCGGGATCCGTCCCCGCACGACCACGGTGTGTCGTGGCCGACTTGGTGCACACTGGCCTGATCCGCACCATCTCAGGGAGCGCACCGTGATCACGCCCGACGGAGAGCGACCGCTCTGCCAGGCCCATGTCGACCCGCTCGCCGGCCTGCGCACCCCCCAGGATCCGCCCTGGGACGTCTACCTCACGGGCACGGTCTTCCTGGACATCATCTTCACCGGGCTCGACTCGGCTCCCGTGCGCGGGACGGAGTCGTGGGCGCGGGGCATGGGATCGAGCCCGGGCGGCGTCGCGAACATGGCGACGGCGCTGGCCCGGCTGGGACTGCGGACCTCCCTCGCCGCCGCGTTCGGCGACGACCACTACGGGGAGTACTGCTGGGACGCCCTGGAGCAGGGCGAGGGCATCGACCTCTCCCCGTCGCGCACCGTGCCCGGCTGGCACTCCCCGGTCACCGTCTCGATGGCGTACGAGGGCGAACGCACGATGGTCAGCCACGGGCACGAGCCGCCGCCCGAGGAGCCGGCGCCGGACTGCCCGCCGCGCGCGCGTGCGGCGGTCGCCTCGCTGACGCCCGGCACGCGCGCGCCCTGGATCGAGGAGGCGGCGAAGAGCGGCACCCGGATCTTCGCGGACGTCGGCTGGGACGACACCGGCCGCTGGGACCTGGCCGGCCTCACCGACCTGGAGCACTGCGAGGCGTTCCTGCCGAACGCCGAGGAGGCCATGCGCTACACCGGCGCGGACTGTCCGCGTGCGGCGGCGCGCGCGCTGACGGACCACGTGCCGCTGGCCGTGGTCACCCTGGGCTCGGACGGCGCGTACGCCGTGGACGGCGGCACCGGGGAGACCGCCGAGGTCCCGGCGATCGCGGTGGAGGCACTGGATCCCACGGGGGCCGGCGACGTCTTCGTGGCCGGATTCGTCACGGGGACGCTGGCCGCCTGGCCGCTCGCGGACCGTCTCGCCTTCGCCGGGCTGACCGCGGCCCTGTCCGTGCAGGAGTTCGGCGGGTCCCTGTCGGCGCCGGGCTGGTCCGAGATCGCGGCCTGGTGGCGCAAGGTCCAGTCCCTGGACGCCCAGGACCCCACGGCGCTGAGCCGGTACGCGTTCCTGGAGGGCCTGCTCCCGGAGGTGACGCGCCCGTGGCCGCTGCGCCGGGCGGTGCCGACGATCGGTTTCGGGCGCTCGGCGTGACATCCGCGCCGGGGTCCGGCGGGGCGCTCCCGACCGTCCCGCTCCCGGCGCGCGCCGTCGTGCGCGGGGCGCGGGCGCTCGGCACGGGGTGACGAAAAGCCCTACGGCTCTGTCAGTGCAGCGACGTACCCTTGGAACCGCAAGGCTGCCCGTGTGGCAAGCGTGCCGACCGAGGAGGATTCGCAGGCCTACAGAGCCGGCCCATGACTCAGACACCCACAGCTCACAGCTCCGCTCAGGAGCAGGCGCGAGCGCACTTCACCGTCCCTGCCAAGCACCCCATGGTGACCGTGCTGGGTTCCGGAGACGCGCTCCTGCGCGTGATCGAGAAGGCCTTCCCGGCGGCCGACATCCACGTCCGGGGCAATGAGATCAGTGCGGTCGGCGACGCCGGTGAAGTCGCCCTCGTCCAGCGCCTGTTCGACGAGATGATGCTGGTGCTCCGCACGGGGCAGCCGATGACGGAGGACGCAGTGGAACGCTCGATCGCCATGCTCAGGGCGAGCGAGAACGGGGAGGGCGACGGCCAGGAGACCCCGGCCGAGGTGCTCACGCAGAACATCCTGTCCTCGCGGGGCCGCACCATCCGCCCCAAGACGCTCAACCAGAAGCGGTACGTCGACGCGATCGACAAGCACACGGTCGTCTTCGGCATCGGCCCCGCCGGTACCGGCAAGACGTACCTGGCCATGGCCAAGGCGGTGCAGGCCCTGCAGTCCAAGCAGGTCAACCGCATCATCCTGACCCGCCCGGCGGTGGAGGCGGGCGAGCGCCTCGGCTTCCTGCCCGGCACGCTCTACGAGAAGATCGACCCCTACCTGCGCCCGCTGTACGACGCGCTGCACGACATGCTCGACCCCGACTCGATCCCCCGCCTGATGGCGGCGGGCACCATCGAGGTCGCGCCCCTGGCCTACATGCGCGGCCGCACGCTCAACGACGCCTTCATCATCCTGGACGAGGCCCAGAACACGAGCCCCGAGCAGATGAAGATGTTCCTCACCCGCCTCGGCTTCGACTCGAAGATCGTGATCACGGGCGACGTCACGCAGGTCGACCTGCCGAACGGCACGAAGTCCGGTCTGCGCCAGGTCCAGGACATCCTGGAGGGCGTCGAGGACGTCCACTTCTCCCGCCTCACGTCCCACGATGTCGTACGCCACAAGCTGGTCGGCCGTATCGTCGACGCGTACGAGAAGTACGACAGCGAGAACGGCACCGAGAACGGCTCCCACAGGGGTGCTCGCGGCAAAGCCGGTCACAAGGGGAAGTAGAGCCAGCACGACCATGTCGATCGACGTCAACAACGAGTCCGGAACCGAGGTCGACGAGCAGGCGATCCTCGACATCGCCCGCTACGCGCTCACACGGATGCGCATCCACCCGCTCTCCGAGCTCTCGGTGATCGTCGTGGACACCGACGCCATGGAGCAGCTGCACATCCAGTGGATGGACCTGCCCGGCCCCACGGATGTCATGTCCTTCCCCATGGACGAGCTGCGCCCGCCGTCCAAGGACGACGACGAGCCTCCGCAGGGCCTGCTCGGCGACATCGTGCTGTGCCCCGAGGTCGCCGAGCGGCAGGGCCGGGAGGCTCCGACGCAGCACTCCATGGACGAGGAGCTCCAGCTCCTGACCGTCCACGGGGTGCTGCACCTGCTGGGGTACGACCACGAGGAAGCGGACGAGAAGGCCGAGATGTTCGGCCTCCAGGCGGCCATCGTGGACGGGTGGCGTGCGGAGAAGGGCCTGACCGGCCCGTCCCCGGCCCCGACCGTGTCATGAGTCCACAGCTCGTCGTCGGCGCCATCGCGCTGGTCGTCGTCGCCTGGCTCGCCGCCTGCGCGGAGGCGGGTCTCGCGCGCATCTCCAGCTTCCGTGCCGAGGAGGCCGTCCGGTCGGGCCGGCGCGGCAGCGCCAAGCTCGCCCAGGTCGCCGCCGACCCCACCCGCTACCTGAACGTGGCACTGCTGGTCCGTGTCGCCTGCGAGATGGCCGCCGCCGCGCTCGTCACGTACGCGTGCCTGAAGGAGTTCGACGAGACCTGGCAGGCCCTGGCGGTCGCCATCGGCGTGATGGTCCTCGTGTCGTACGTCGCGGTGGGTGTGTCCCCGCGCACCATCGGCCGCCAGCACCCGCTGAACACCGCGACGGCCGCTTCGTACGTCCTGCTCCCGCTGGCCCGGGTCATGGGCCCGATCCCGCCGCTGCTCATCCTCATCGGCAACGCGCTCACGCCGGGCAAGGGCTTCCGGCGCGGCCCGTTCGCCTCCGAGGCGGAGCTGCGCGCGATGGTCGACCTCGCGGAGAAGGAGTCGCTCATCGAGGACGAGGAGCGCCGCATGGTGCACTCCGTCTTCGAACTGGGCGACACACTGGTGCGCGAGGTGATGGTCCCGCGGACCGATCTGGTGGCCATCGAGCGCTACAAGACGATCCGTCAGGCCCTCACGCTCGCCCTGCGCTCCGGTTTCTCGCGCATCCCGGTCACGGGGGAGAGCGAGGACGACATCGTCGGCATCGTGTATCTGAAGGACCTGGCCCGCAAGACGCACATCAGCCGGGAGGCGGAGTCGGAACTGGTGTCCACGGCGATGCGGCCCGCCACCTTCGTGCCCGACACGAAGAACGCGGGCGACCTGCTGCGCGAGATGCAGCAGGAGCGCAACCACGTCGCCGTCGTGATCGACGAGTACGGCGGTACGGCCGGCATCGTGACCATCGAGGACATCCTCGAGGAGATCGTCGGCGAGATCACCGACGAGTACGACCGCGAGCTGCCGCCCGTGCAGGAGCTCGGCGACGACCGCTACCGGGTGACCGCCCGCCTCGACATCGGCGACCTGGGCGAGCTGTACGGCTACGAGGCGTACGACGACGAGGACGTGGAGACCGTCGGCGGACTGCTCGCCAAGGCGCTCGGGCGCGTCCCGATCGCCGGGGCCTCGTCGGTGGTCGAACTGCCCGACGGGCGGGAGCTGCGGCTGACCGCCGAAGCCGCGGCCGGGCGCCGCAACAAGATCGTCACGGTGCTCGTCGAGCCGGTCGGCCCGGTGGAGCCCACCGAGGAGGAGAAGCCGGAGTGACCCCGCAGGAGCTGCGCGCGTTCTGTCTGTCCTTCAACGCGACCGTCGAGGACTTCCCCTTCAACCCGCAGACCTCGGTCTTCAAGGTGCTGGGGAAGCTCTTCGCGCTGACGAACCTCGACGCGGCTCCGCTGACGGTCAATCTGAAGTGCGACCCGGAGGACGCGGTACGGCTGCGCGGCGAGCACCCGGGGCTCGTCGTCCCCGGCTATCACATGAACAAGCGGCACTGGAACACGGTGACCGTGGACGGGTCGCTCCCGGACCGGCTGGTGCGGGAGCTGATCGAGGACTCGTACGACCTGGTGGTCGCGGGACTGCCGCGCGCCGAGCGGCTCCGGCTCGACCGGGCGTGAACCCGTCCCTCGGCCGACCGGGTTCCGATGGCTCGCCAGGGCGGGAAAATCGCGGCAGAATGATGAGTTCGGCGGGCTCTCGACAGGCCCACTCCGTGTAGGCCGAGCAAGCACACTCGGAGTGGAACCTGCCCTGCTGGCGTCCGCTTCCATGGCCCCGGTCTTCTTGGCCGGGGCCGTTTTCTCTCACACGTGGTGGAGCACCTCTTCGATGATCTTGTAGATCAGGAAGATGAGACTCATCCAGGGGACGATGTGGGACACCCTGTCGGTCCACGTGTTGCGGCGCCCCTCCGGCTCTGTGGCCATGGGGCTTTTCCTCCTTCCCGGCGGCTCCACATACCTTGTGGATACCGCGGTGATCCACAGGTGGTGAGTCGGAGGAAGTCGGGCGGCTCCCAAGGAGGTTGGCGTCAACCTCGCTACCGCTTGGTCGAACCTCCTTTCGTGGAACCGGAGTTGAGGCGGTTGCCGTCCGTGCGACAACGTTCCCTCTGACAATGTAGCCTCCGCGCAGACGGGTGAACAGTCCTAGATGCTGACTCCAGGTCGGTGTGTCCGATACGTTGGCTCCGATGTGCGACATAGCATCCCGAGAGTTGGCGCTCCAGCGCGACCCCCGCCACCAGCGGTGATCTGTGTCGCGTCCTGAGCGTGCGTTCTCTCGGAGAGGTACCGATGTGTAACCATCGAAATCGCCATGTCGCAACGTGCTCGGTCCTCATGGGGGTGGGGGATCATGAGTGAGGCGAAGCCGCCGAGCCCGGCGATCCAGCGGATCCGGCTCCGCACCGAACTGCGCAAGGCCCGCACGAAGACCGGGCTGACTCAGCGTCAGGTGGCCGAGGAGATGGAGTGGAGTCCCTCCAAGCTGATCCGCATCGAGGCGGGTGAGGTCGGCATCACGGTCAACGACCTGCGCCCGCTGCTCGCGGTGTACGAGATCACCAGCCAGCGCAAGGTCGACGAACTGCTGGACCTGGCCCGGGGCAGCCGGAAGATGCCGTTCTCGGAGTTCCGGGACATCTACTCCAAGGAGTTCCTCCAGTTCCTGGCGATGGAGACGTCGGCGTCGATCATCCGCAACTTCAATCCACTGGTGGTTCCCGGCCTGTTGCAGACGGAGGAGTACGCGCGTGCCGTCATGGGCGCGTACAACCGCGGGGCCTCCGAGGAGCTGGTGGACCGCTACATCGAGGGCCGTCTCGCGCGCCAGGAGATGTTGTTGGGCGACGAGGGCCCCGAACTGTTCTTCGTCATCGACGAGTCGGTCGTGCGGCGGCGGGTCGGCAGCCGCGGAGTGATGCGCGCCCAGCTGGAGCAGTTGGCCGAGCTCGCCACCCGGCCGCGGCTCACCGTCCAGATCCTGCCGTTCAGCATCGGTGCGCACCCGGGCATCCAAGGGCCCTTCACCCACTTCGAGTTCGATGCCGACGAGATGCCGGACTCGATCTATCTGGAGAACCCGCGCGGTGACTCCTACCTGAGCAGTGCTCCCGAGGAGACGGGTCGCTACCTGGAGAGCTTCTGGGAGCTGGAGGACCTGGGCATCAAGGAGCACGTGGACACGCTGTTGCGCCGGCTGGCGTCCAGGCTGGACCAGGGGCAGGACGACCTCGTGTCCCTGCTCGACGGGGCGGATCAGTAAAGTCCGTTTCACAGGGGGAAGTTGGCGAGAATTGTCTCGCTCATCACCGTATGATGCGCCGCTATTCTGAAAGAGGTGCTGCGGGTCCACACCCAGGTTGGAGGGGACGGCGTGGGTGGCTCATGGTCGTGGCGCAAGAGCAGCGCGAGCACCGGCGGGAACGGCGACTGCGTGGAGATCGCGTGGACGGGTGCGACGATCCTCGTGCGCGACTCCAAGAACGGGCGTGGTCCGTTCCTCGCGTTCGCGCCGGCCGTGTGGGAGGGCTTCCTCGGCTCTCTGTCGCACCGGTCGCCTTCCCCGGAGGAGACGACGGGCGGATGAGACGGTGACGGCCCGCGCCGGTGTCGCGGCGCGGGCCGTCGTGCCGCGATCAGGCGCGGCGGCCGAGCCCCAGGCCCACCAGTACCGCCGCCGCCAGCACGATCACCGCGTCCAGGGCGAGGACCGTGTGGACCCCGGTCAGCAGGTCGCCCGACGTGGTGGCCAGGACGCCGAGGAGCGGAATGCCGACCGTGAGCCCCACCTGCTGAGTGGACGTCACCAGACCGGTGGCCAGGCCCTGCTCCTCGTCCGGGACGCCCGACGTGACGGTCAGGCCGTACGCGATGATCGCGCCCAGGTGGCACATGCTGGCCAGGGAGACCGCGGCCGTGGCGAGCCAGACCGACCAGGTGTGGGCGTTCAGCAGCACCAGCGTCGCCACGAACAGCCCCTGACCGGCCAGTGAACCCGCCAGCGTGCGACGGGCGCCGACGCGGCCGGTGACCTTCGGGGCGTACGCCCCGGCCACCGCCGACAGCACTCCCTGCACGCCGAAGACCAGACCTGTCTCGAAGGCGGACAGGCCGAGCGTCTCTTGCAGGTACAGGGTCAGGACGAAGACCACCGTCGACATCATCGAGAAGGTGACCAGACCGGCCAGGTTGCCCCACGCCACGGTGCGGCGGCGCAGCATCGGCAGGGAGACGAGCGGCGCCGCGCTGCGCGACTCGACGTGTCCGAAGGCGCCGAGCAGCAGCACGCCCGCGACGAGCGACACGAGCACGTCGGCGCCGCCGAAGCCACGCTCCGCGGCCGTGGAGAGGGCGTAGATCAGGGCCAGCAGGCCTCCGGTGACGGTGACCGCGCCGGGCACGTCGAGGCGCGGGCGGTCCGGGGTGCGGGACTCGGGCAGCAGACCCGGCGCCAGCGGCAGCACGATCAGCGCGAACACCGACAGCAGTCCCATCGTGGAGCGCCAGCCCAGCGCGTCGGTCAGGACGCCGCCCGCCACCATGCCGACCGTGAAGCCGAGGGACAGCAGCGTGCCGGAGATGCCCAGGGCGCGGTCACGCGCCGGCCCCTCGGGGAACGTCGTCGTCAGCAGCGACATGCCGGTCGGCACGATGGCCGCCGCGCCCAGACCCTGCAGCGCGCGGGCCGTCAGGAAGGACGCCGGATCCCAGGCGCAGGTCGCGAGCACCGAGGCCGCGCCGAAGAGCGCGAGGCCGGTCAGGAAGAGCCTGCGGCGCCCGTACAGGTCGCCGATGCGGCCGAACAGCAGCAGGAAGCCGCCGGACGGCAGCGCGAAGGCGGTGACCGCCCACTGCAGGGCGGACCGGCTCATGCCCAGGTCCGAGCCCAGTACGGGCAGCGCCACGTTCAGGACGGAGAAGTCGAGCGCGACCATGAACTGCGCCGCGCACAGCACGAAGAGGACGAGCTTGTCGCGGACCGAGAGCCGCGCGCCGGGCGAGGTGTCGGCCGCCGGTGCCGGCGGGGTGCGTACGGGAGTGGACTCGAGGTCGGTGGTGTCGATCGCCATGGCCAAGAGCATCGTGCGGCCGGAATAAGCGTGGGGAGCGGGAACTTATGCTGGTGGTCGCACCACCAGTCACCAAGAGGGGGATTCGAACGTGACGGAGGACGCGCTCAGGAGTCACCGACGGCGGGAGCTGCGCGACTTCCTGATGAGCCGTCGGGCCAAGGTGTCCCCGGCGCGGGCCGGACTCCCGGACGGCGGCGCGCGACGGCGCACCCCGGGGCTGCGCCGCGAGGAGGTCGCCGTGCTCGCGGGCGTCGGCGCCTCCTGGTACCAGTGGCTGGAACAGGGGCGGGACATCTCGGTGTCCCCGCAGGTCCTCGACTCGGTCGCCCGTGTACTCCTGCTCAGCGGTGCCGAGCGGCGCCATCTGTACGTGCTGGCCGGGCTCAACCCGCCCGCGCCCGAGACGGCTCCCGAGAACCGGGACATGTGCGACGGGCTGCGGCGGCTGATCGACACGTGGATGCCGTACCCCGCGCACATCATGGACGCGTACTACAACTGCGTGATGTACAACGACGCCGCCGCGATGGTCCTCGGCATGCGTCCCGAGAACACGCAGAACTGCATCGTCGACTTCTTCACCGACCCCCTCTACCGCGGGCAGTCCCGGTCCTGGGAGACCAACGCGCGCACCGTCGTCGCCCAGTTCCGCGCCTCGTGCGCGGCCGCGCCCGACGACGAGGGCTTCCAGGAGCTGCTGGCGCGGCTCAAGGAGGCCAGCACCGAGTTCGCCGGGCTGTGGGAGGAGCGGGACATCGAGGACGCGGGGCAGATCCGCAAGGAGCTCGACCATCCGCTGGTGGGGCTGCTGTCCGTCGAGTCGACGGCCATGAAGGTGCCGGCGCGGCCCGACCTGACGATCGTGCTGCACACGCCGCTGCCGGAGGCGAACACCGCGGCCAAGCTGGAGTGGCTGGCCTCGCCGGAGGGGCGGCGCGGCTCGATGTACCCGGTGGCGGGCTGACCCCCTTGGGCGGGGTGCCGCGCCGGCACTTCGTATGCTCGGGGCATGACCGACAGCAGCGCGCTTGACCCCGAGGACCGCAAGATCGTGACCCTGGCCCGTTCCGCACGGGCGCGCAACGGTGTGCCCGAGGGGGCGGCCGTGCGTGACGAGACGGGCCGTACGTATGTCGCCGGGACCGTGGAGCTGCCGTCTCTGCGGCTGAGCGCTCTGCGGACCGCGGTGGCCATGGCCGTGGCGTCGGGGGCGAAGTCCCTGGAGGCGGCGGCGGTCGTGTCCGACGCGGAGGGGGTGTCCGAGGAGGACCGTGCGGCGGTTCTGGATCTCGGGGGGCCCGGGACGCCTGTGCTCGTCGCGGGGCCCGACGGGGCCGTACGGGGTGTCGTCGCCGCGGGCTGAATCCGTCTCCGGTGGGCGGAGGGGTTTCGCCCCCTCCGCCCCTGCCCGTCCCTTGTTCCCGGGGGATCCGCCCCCGGACCCCCGGATCGGCCTGGACGGCCTCGTCATCAGGCGCCGGACGGGCTGGAGCTCATCCCCGAGCTGGTGAGGGGCGCCGGGAGCGTGGGTCAGAAGCCCAGTTTGCGGAGCTGGCGGGGGTCGCGCTGCCAGTCCTTGGCCACCTTCACATGGAGGTCGAGGAAGACCGGGGTGCCCAGCAGCGCCTCGATCTGCTTGCGGGACTTGATCCCGACCTCCTTCAGGCGCTTGCCCTTGGGGCCGATGATGATGCCCTTCTGGCTGGGACGCTCGATGTAGACGAAGGCGTGGATGTCGAGGAGCGGCCTGTCGGCGGGCCGGTCCTCGCGGGGCAGCATCTCCTCGACGACGACGGCGATGGAGTGCGGCAGCTCGTCGCGGACGCCCTCCAGCGCGGCCTCGCGGATCAGTTCGGCGACCATGACCTGCTCGGGCTCGTCCGTGAGCTCGCCGTCGGGGTAGAGGGCCGGGCCCTCGGGCAGCAGCGGGACGAGCAGGTCGGCGAGCAGGTCGACCTGCTTGTCGCGGACCGCCGACACCGGCACGATCTCCGCCCACTCGAAGCCGAGCTCCTTGCCGAGCTGGTCGATCGCGATGAGCTGCTCGGCGAGCGCCTTGCTGTCCACGAGGTCGGTCTTGGTGACGATGGCGATCTTCGGCGTCTTCTTGATCGACGCCAGTTCCTTGGCGATGAAGCGGTCGCCGGGACCGAGCTTCTCGTTCGCCGGGAGGCAGAAGCCGATCACGTCGACCTCGGCCCAGGTGGTGCGGACCACGTCGTTGAGCCGCTCGCCGAGCAGGGTGCGCGGCTTGTGCAGCCCGGGGGTGTCCACCAGGATCAGCTGGGCGTCGGGTCGGTGCACGATGCCGCGCACCGTGTGCCGCGTGGTCTGCGGCTGGTCGGCGGTGATCGCCACCTTCTTGCCGACGAGAGCATTCGTGAGGGTGGACTTGCCCGCGTTGGGGCGGCCCACGAAGCAGGCGAAACCGGCGCGATGGGTGGCCTCGGACGGCTCGGATGACGGGGTACGAACGCTCATGGCGCCCATTGTCCCTGATCCTCGGGCGCCCGCCGCACGCCGTGCGCCCGAGTGGTACGCGGTGAGGTTCCGGAAACCCCGGCGCAACACGAAACACGACGGAAACCTGGGCGTGCACGTCCGGAAACGAGGGCCGACAACTCTCTGACGCAGCCCCCACCCCGTTGGAGACACCGTGACGCCGGCCACCGCCCTGCCCCTGGTCCTCGCCTCCGCTCCCGGTGGGAAACCACCGGTCGACACCGGTGACACGGCGTGGCTGCTCGCCGCCACCGCGCTGGTCCTGCTGATGACGCCCGGCCTCGCCCTGTTCTACGGCGGCATGGTGCGCACGAAGAGCGTCCTCAACATGCTGATGATGAGCTTCGTGTCGATCGCCCTGGTCACGGTGGTGTGGCTGGTGGCCGGGTACTCCCTGGCCTTCGGGGACGACGCCTTCGGCGGACTCGTCGGAGGGCTGCGGCACGCCGGCATGGCGGGGATCGGCCCGGACGGTGTCCACGGCACCGTGCCGACCCTGCTGTTCGCCACCTTCCAGCTCACCTTCGCGATCATCACGGCCGCGCTGATCAGCGGTGCGGTCGCGGACCGGGCGAAGTTCTCCGCGTGGCTGGTGTTCGTGCCGGTCTGGGCGCTGCTCGTATACGTTCCCGTCGCCCACTGGGTGTGGGGTCCGGGCGGCTGGATCGTGGACGCGCTGGGTGCGCTGGACTTCGCGGGCGGACTGCCCGTCGAGATCACCTCGGGCGCCTCGGGTCTCGCCCTGTGTCTGGTCCTCGGCCCGCGCCTCGGTTTCAAGAAGGACGCGATGCGCCCGCACAACCTGCCGATGGTGATGCTGGGCGCCGGGCTGCTGTGGTTCGGCTGGTTCGGCTTCAACGCGGGATCCGCGATGGGCGCGAACGGGCTGGCCGCCGCGGCCTTCCTCAACACCCTGGCCGCCGGCTGCACCGGGCTGCTCGGCTGGCTCTTCGTGGAGCAGCGCCGCGACGGCCACCCGACCACCCTGGGCGCCGCGTCCGGTGCGGTCGCGGGCCTGGTCGCGATCACCCCGTCGTGCGGCACCGTGTCGCTGCTCGGCGCGCTGGTCGTCGGACTCGCCGCCGGTGTCGTCTGCTCGTACGCCGTGGGCTGGAAGTTCAAGCTGAACTACGACGACTCGCTGGACGTCGTCGGTGTGCACCTGGTCGGCGGCATCGTCGGCACCCTGCTCATCGGCGTCTTCGCCGTCAAGGAGATGACGGGCGGGGCCGAGGGGCTGCTGTACGGCGGCGGGCTCGGCCAGCTCGGCAGGCAGCTGGTCGCCGTGGTGGCCGTCGGGGCGTACGCCTTCGCGGTCACGTACGGCATCGGCAGGCTGATCGACCGGCTGATGGGCCTGCGGGCGGACGAGGAGCACGAGCGGACCGGCCTGGACCTTACGGTGCACGCCGAGACGGCCTACGATCACGGGGTCCTGGGGCACGGCGCCCCGGTCTCCGCATCCCTCCCCACCGCCCAGAAGGCCAAGACCCAGGCATGAAGCTCATCACCGCGATCGTCAAGCCGTACCGACTCGACGAGGTCAAGACCGCCCTCCAGGAAATCGGCGTGCACGGGCTGACCGTGACCGAGGCCAGCGGATACGGTCGGCAGCGCGGCCACACCGAGGTGTACCGCGGGGCCGAGTACCAGATCGACCTCGTCCCCAAGGTCCGGATCGAGGTCGTCGTCGAGGACGCCGACGCGGAGGCCGTCATCGACGAGATCGTGAAGGCCGCGCAGACGGGGAAGATCGGCGACGGAAAGGTGTGGTCCGTACCGGTGGAGACCGTCGTACGGGTACGGACGGGCGAGCGCGGTCCCGACGCGCTCTGATCACCACCACGGCCGTGGCGATCCCGGCCGCCACCACCGCCGCGACGAGCCACGGCAGGGCGAAGAAGGACGCGCTCGCCGAGTCGCGGGTCCCGGCGGCGTCGGCCGTCAGCGTCACGTCGCCCCGGTCGAGCTGCGGGGCGCCGGACCACGGCTCGCTCAGCCGGACCCGCTGACCGGGGAGCAGCTCGGAGGGGACCTCGGTGAGGCCGCGGGCGAGCAGGGTGCGGCCGAAGAGTCCTTCCGCCCTGAGGCGCACCTTCGGGTGCAGGGTCACGTTGCCGGTGTTGTGGAGGGTGTAGGAGACGGTCGCCGTGGCGGCCCCGAGGCCCGGTACCAGGGGCTGGTGGTGGCTGACGCGGACCTTCTCGACGGCGAGGGCGGGCACGGTGGGGCCACCGACGCGCAGATAGACGCGCGCGGCCACCGCCCGCTGCACCCCGACCGCGAGTGAGCCGTCGCCCGCCTCGACGCGTTCGTCCAGTGCGACCAGTGCGCCGGGGTGGTCGCCGGGTTCGGCCCGTTCGGGCACCCGGAGCGTGAACGGCACGGTCACCGAGCCGTGCGCGGGCACCGTCACCCGGGAGCGCGCCGGCTCGGCCCACGCGCCCACCCCGCGCTGCTTCTCGCGCACGGTGCGCACGGCGAATCCGCCGTCGCGGACGGTGTTGTAGGCGTCGGCCGCGTACAGCCGGAAGGTCAGCGGCCCGCCGGTCTTGTTGGCGACGGTGACCTTGTCCCGCAAGGTCTGCCCGGGGTCGGCCGAGAGGTAGAAGTACGGGCGTGCCGCCAGACGCGTGGCGACGGGGTAGACGGACCAGCTGCCGTTGTCGGCGGCGTACGAAGGCACCGTCACGCAGCCGAGCAGGGCGTTCAGGAGGAGGACGTACAGCTTGCGCATGGGTGCGGACCCCCACGGACGAGGCGGACGGGCGGGTGCGCGCCCGGCCACCGAAGGTGCGGACGGACGGGTCAGCTGAGCGTCAGCGTGAGCACGCCGGAGTACGAACCGGGCGGGGTGAACGCCGGCACGTCGAGCGACAGCCCGGCGTCGACCGTGAACTCACCGCCGGTGAGCGTGCCGTCGGGGGTGGAGGCCAGCGTCGCGCCCGAGGAGCCCACCGTGCCGGACGAGCCTGCCCGGCAGGTGCTCGGACTGCCCGCCTTGGTCACGCAGGCCGGGGTCCAGCTCAGCGCTCCGGCGCCGATCTTCGCGCCGGGGCCGGTGAAGTCGGTGACCTTGCCGGTGAGGGACCAGCCCGCGGGGCCGCCGCGGAAGTCCTTGACGGTCACCGTCTTCAGCGCGCCGGTCGAGGCGCCGCCCTTGCCGAAGTCGACCGCCGACAGTTCGACGGCGTCCCCGGCCTGCGTCATGGACAGCGTCCCCGCCTTCACCGTGGTGGTGAGTCTCTGGGCGTTGTCGGGGACGGGGGTGTCGTCGACGACGACGTACGTGGCGGGACCCGCGCCCTTGTCGGCGTTCCAGCTCGCGCCCTCGTACGCCACCACGCCGGTCGTCGTCCGGTCGTTGACGACGAGTGTGCCGCTGAAGGCGCCCTGACCGTCCGCGGTCACGGTCGCGGTGTCGGCGGTCTGGGTGCCGCCGGAGCGTCCGGCGAGGGTGACGGTGGCGCCCGGGGTGAAGTCGCTGCCGGTGACGGTCACGCCGTCACCGGGGTTCCCGGAGGCCGAACCGAGCTGGATGGCACGGTTGTTGGTCTGTCCGCCGCCGTTCGTCGCGGTGACGGTCTCGGACACCGGGGCGGGCGGGTCGGTCACCGTGCACGGGGTGTCCAGCTCCATGATGTAGCTGGTGTGGATGTTGTAGTCGCCCGGCGAGAGCGTGATGGCGCCCGGCGCGGTGACCGTGAACGTGCCGGTCATGCTGAACGAGGGGAAGGCGCCCTTGCCCGGCACCGGGTCGTTCTTCTTGGGCCCGGCGACCGTGACGGCGCCGGTCTGCGCCCCGCCGAGCGTGACCTTGCCGGTGGGCGTCATGATGTCGGCCGGCAGGGCCAGGTCGACGGGGTTGCTCGCGGCGGGCTTGACCACCGTGTACGTCACGGTGACGGTGTCGCCGACCTTGGGGGCGGCGTTGTCGACCGTGATCTTCGCGGTGGTGGTGCCGTCGATCGGCGGGATGCCCGCGATCGCCGGCGGGATGCAGTGCGTGGGGAAGTCCACGTCCGTGGGCGCAGCTCCGGCCGGGGCGGCCAGTGCGCCTCCCGCGGTGACCGCGAGGGCGGTCGCCCCGAGCAGCGCCGCCCAGCGGCGTCTTCGGGTTGTCGGACCCGTGGTTCTCATGGTGGTTGCCCCCTCCTGAGGGATGCGGGCGCAGCGGCTCTTCTGCGCCGACAGGGGGCCATTGATGTGCGGGTCGTGTGAGAAGTCAATGGAGTCCCGGTGCGCGAACTGATGGACCATCAGTTTCTGTCAATGTCATCGACTCGGGCTTTCGTGAGACCTGTTGGGAGTCCGAGCGGTTGCGGAACCGGCGCCGCTGCGCGCGGGCGGCGCCGGTCCTCACGCGTGCCTACTCGAACACGAACGGGCCCGGGGACTGCGCCGCGGACGCGGTGCAGGTGATGGTGATGCCGAAGACCACCATCTGCAGGGAGCCGCCGAAGGCCTCCAGGCTGTCGCCGGAGGCGACGGTGCCGTCCAGCGGGCCCACCGCGACCCCGCCGCCCGCGGCGATGGCGGGGTTCTTCGTGCCGCTGAAGACGGTGGTGCCGCCGCTCGCCTTCACCATGGTCAGTGTGGAGCTGATCGAGTCCTGCGCGACGCTGATCGGAGCCGTGATGTCGGTGGAGCTCAGGGTGATGGTCGCGGCGGTGCCGCTCTGGGTGGCCGTGAGGGTGGCCGAACCGCTGCCGCCGATGCTGCAGGTGGCGTTGATGGTGGCCGTCTGCGGGGTGACGGCCGCGGCGGCCGGCGCGAAGGCCAGTGCGGTCGCGGCGAGGGTGCCCCCGGCCAGCGCCGCGGTGATTCCGAGTCGCTTGCCTCTCATCGTGTTCCCTTCCCTTGTACGGGAATTGCCATGTGGGGATGGTCGGACGGAACCGGTCCCGTCCGGGCACACGGTCTCCTCACCGCCGTGCAGGTGAGGGTGCGGGGAGTGGTGTGCGCGGACGGACCGCCCGCGAGCGGGGTGCGGGACGCCGCGCGGCGGCATCTGACGGTCCGTCGGAACGTGCGGTTCCATTGATGCGCGGGTGACGCACGATTGCAAGGGACGCCGGCTCTTTCCTTCAAGGGTCGTCAAAAGTGGCCGAAGTCGGTCCCCGGGCACCGCTCAGCGCGAGAGTGGAGGATGGGGACGGCGCGCGGGCGTCATGTCCTGCAGACCCACCACCCGCAGCAGCTGGAGCCGCTCGTGGGACTCGGTGCCGGGGCGGGCCGTGTGGACGATCAGTATCTGATGGTCCTCGGAGCTGAGCAGGATCTCGCAGTCCAGGTCGAGCAGTCCCACCGTGGGGTGCGCGAACCGCTTCGTGGAGGCGCGCCGCACCGCGACCTCGTGCTCCTCCCACAGCCGGGCGAACTCCGCGCTCTTGGCACGCAGTTCGGCCACGAGGCGGGCGGGGGCCGGGTCGTCGGGCCGGGCCGCGGTGACCGCACGCAGGTGGGACACATGGCTGCGGGCCAGCTCGGCGTGGTCCTCCGGCGGGAAGAGGGCCCGGGCCCGCGGATCGGTGAAGAAGCGCCGTACGAGATTGCGCTCCGGGCCCGCCTCGCCGACGAGGGCCACCGCCATGGCGTTCTGCGCGAGGACGTCGCCGTAGTCGGTCATGACCTGCGCGGGCGCGTCGTGCAGCCGGTCGAGGATGAGCAGCAGTCCGGGCCGGACATGCCCCGAGGCGTACTCGGCGCGCGGCGGTTCCTCGCCCACCAGGTGGAAGAGATGGTCCCGCTCGTCACCGGTGAGCCGCAGCGCCCGTGCCAGCGCGCCCAGCATCTGCCGTGACGGGCGGGGGCCGCGGGACTGTTCGAGCCGGGTGTAGTAGTCCACGGACATGCCCGCGAGGGCCGCCACCTCCTCGCGGCGCAGGCCCGGTGTGCGGCGCCGGGCGCCGGCGGCGAGACCCACGTCGGAGGGTTCGAGGCGGGCGCGGCTGCGGCGCAGGAAGTCGGCTAGTTCGGCTCGGTCCACCCCTCCAGCGTGTCCGAACCCGCCCGGCTTATCCAGGCACTGCCGGTCCCCGGACAGGGAGGTCTCTGCCGGCCGCCCCGGCTCCGGCGGAGGCTGGTCACCGACGAGAGGAGCACATGATGCTGACCTTGGTGACCGGGACGACCGGACAGGTGGGCAGGCGCCTGGTGCCGAGGCTGCTGGCGCAGACGCGGCGGGGGGAGCGGGTACGGGTCCTGGTGCGTGACGCGGGGCGCGGCGAACCCTTCGCGGAGATGGGCGCCGAGGTCGTGGTCGGTGATCTGCGGGACGCGGAGGCGCTCGGCAGGGCCGTGGCGGGGGTGGACGCGGTCGTCAACGTCGCGGCGGCGTTCCGCGGGGTGCCGGACGAGGAGGCGCGGGCGGTCAACCGGGACGCGGCCGTGGAGCTGGGCCGCGCCGCTCGGGCCTGCGGCGTACGGCGTTTCGTGCAGGTCAGCACGAATCTGGTGTACGGGGCGGGCCGGGGGCGTCCGCACACCGAGGACGACCCGGTGCGGCCCGGCGGCGCGATGTGGGGCGCCTACCCCGAGTCCAAGGCGGAGGCCGAGCGGCTGCTTCTGGCACTGGAGGGGCTGCCCGTGCGGATCGGCCGGCTCGCCTTCGTGTACGGCGAGGGCGACCCGCACCTCGCCCGGTCCCTGGACCGGGCCGGGCACTGGGCGGCCGCCCAGCGGCTGCAGATGGTCCACCACGCCGACGTGGCCCAGGGACTGCTGCGCCTGCTCCACGCGCCGGGCATCGACGGCAGGGTCTACAACATCGCCGACGACGTCCCCGTCACGGCGGTCGAACTGCACCAGCTCAACCGGGCCGAAGCCCCGGCCGCCCTGCACGAGCGCACCGACCCCGACCCGTGGCTGGGGGTCGTCTCCACCGACCGTGTCCGCCGCGAGCTCGGCTACCGTCCGCTGTTCCCCTCGGCCTGGGCGGCCCGGGACGCCGGAGCCCTGTGAGAGCCCTACTCCACCCCTCTGATCCTGCGCACCAGTACCGCCCCGGCGAGCCCGATCGCCGCCGACACCAGGTACAGCACCCGGTACCCGCCGAGATGGGTCACGATCGGCGCGGCCAGCGCGGGCGCCGCGACCTGGGGGAGGGCGTTGGCGATGTTGATGACGCCGAGGTCCTTGCCGCGGTCGAGCGCCTCGGGCAGCACGTCGGTCATCAGGGCGAAGTCGACGGACGTGAAGACGCCGAAGCCGATGCCCAGCACAGCCGACGCGACGATCGCCCCCGGCCAGGTCTGCCAGCCGGCCAGGGCGGCCGTGGCCACCGCCATCAGGACGCCCGACCAGATGACGAACGGCTTGCGGCGTCCCACCCGGTCCGACCAGACCCCGCCCACGACGACCGTGGCGAGCAGGGTGACGGCGTTGACCGCCGTGAGGACGAGGACGCCCTCCTCCGGGTCGTGGTGGTGCAGCCGGTCGCGCAGGTAGTACAGCAGGTAGAGCAGGACGAGGGCGTTGCTCAGGTTGATCAGGAAACGGGTCAGCCAGGCCCACGCCAGATCCGGGTGGCGGCGCGGGCTGAGCCGGAAGGAGGCGAGGAAGGACCGCCAGGCCCAGGGCGCGCGGGCCGACGCGGGCAGCCGCAGATCCGGGTGGCGCAGGACGTACGGCAGGACGCCCGCCAGCGTGAAGACCGCGCACGCCGCGTACCCCGCGCCCGTGCCGCCCGCGGCCGCCGCGAGTCCCGTCCCGCCGACCACGCCCAGGATCTGCGCGGCGCCGAGCCAGCCGCCCACGGAACCCCGCTGGAGCCGCGGCACCCGGTCCGGGACCGCCGCCGTGATCGCGGCGAAGGCGGCGTTCAGCGTCAGCTGGACCAGGCACCAGCCGGCCGCCATCGTCCAGACCCCACCGGCGCCCGCCAGGAGCAGCAGGGACAGCGCGCCGCCCGCCGACCCGGCGACGATCCACGGCGTACGGCGGCCCCATCGGGCGGTCGTACGGTCGGAGAGCGCGCCGAAGAACGGGTTGGCGGCCAGCGAGACCACCGCGCCCGCCCCCGTGACCCAGGCGAGCACCGTCTCCTTGGACATGCCGGTGCCGGGCGCGAAGTCCTCCGCCTGGGAGGCGAGGAGGATCTGCAGCGGCCCGAACCAGCCCACCCAGATGGCGCCGTTGGCCAGCGAGAGCGCCGCGGTCCAGCCGCGCCCCACCCGCTCGACGGGCTCGGCGAGCGCGCCGTCCCCCGCGGGCACGACGGGATCGGCGGCCGTCATCTGCGCGCCTGCGCCCGCAGGGCGTCCCGCAGCCACGTGTACGACGCCTTGGGGGTCCGCTCCAGCGTGTCGTAGTCGACGTGGACGAGTCCGAAGCGCCGGGCGTAGCCCTCGGCCCACTCGAAGTTGTCCATCAGCGACCAGACGAAGTAGCCGCGCACGTCGACGCCCTGTTCCAGCGCCCGGTGCAGGGCACGGACATGACCGTCCAGGAAGGCGATCCGCTCCTGGTCGTCGATGCCCTCGTACGAGCAGCCGTTCTCGGTGATGACGACGGGCGGGAGCCGGTCGCCGTAGCGCTCGTGGAGGCCGACCAGCAGCTCGGTGAGGGCCTCCGGGACGACCGGCCAGCCGAAGTCGGTGACCGGGTAGCCCTCCAGTTCGCGTACGGAGAAGGGAAGGTCGGCGGGCAGGGTCAGTCCGCTGAACTCGATCTCCGCGCCCTCGGGGGCACCCACCTTCGTCGGCTGGTAGTAGTTCACGCCGTACCAGTCCAGGGGTTCGGCGATCACCTTCAGGTCGGCCTCGACGTCACCGGGCAGCAGGTCGCCGATGCCCTCCGGGTACCGGCCGAGGAGCAGCGGGTCGGCGAACAGCCGGTTGAGGAGGACGTCGTAGAAGTCGGCGGCCTCCACGTCCTCGGTGCGCCGGGACGCCGCCCAGGTGGGTCCGTGCGAGTTGGCGATCCCGATGTCGTCGGCTCCCGCGGCGCGCAGCGCCCGTACGGCGAGGCCGTGGGCCAGGAGTTGGTGGTGGGCCACCGGCAGCGCGTCGAACAGCAGTCGTCTGCCGGGGGCGTGCGCGCCGAGCGCGTGGCCCAGCAGCGTGTGTTCGGCCGGTTCGTTGAGGGTGATCCACTTCTGCACCCGGTCACCGAGGCGTTCGGCGACGACGGAGGCGTGGTCGGCGAATCGGGCCGCCGTGTCGCGGGACAGCCAGTCCAGCTCCAGCGGCAGGTCCCAGTGGAAGAGGGTGGGGACGGGGCGTACGCCCGCCGCGCACAGCTCGTCGACGAGACGGTCGTAGAAGTCGAGGCCGCCGGGGGAGTTCACCCGGGGCCAGGAGACGGAGAAGCGGTACGCGTCCACGCCGAGACCGGCGAGCAGCGCGACGTCCTCGGGGTAGCGGTGGTAGTGGTCGCAGGCCACCTCCGCGGTCGAGCCGTCCTTGATCCGCCCCGGTTCGGCCGTGAAGGCGTCCCACACCGAGGGGTCGCGCTCGTCGGCGGCCCCTTCGATCTGGTGGGCCGAGGTGGACACGCCCCAGAGGAAGCCGGGCGGGAACTGCGGGAGGGGGTTCGTCGCCATGCGCGCGATCATCCGTACCGGCGGTAACGGAAGTCAACGGGGCGGTGGGAAAAGGTTGTTGCCCTTCGGGCGCCCAGGGGAAGAGGCCGTGGTCACGCCGTGACCACGGCCGTCGGGGCCGGGCGGCTGCCCGCGCCCCGGACGGAACTCCCCTCGGCGGCCGTCGGCTACGCGCCCTCCTTCAGCACTCGGGAGATCAGCGTCCGCTGTTCCTCCGTGAGCCGGGGATCGGCCGCGTACACCGTCTTCCCGTCCACGGTGATCTGGTAGCTGAAGCCGTCCGGGACGCCGACGGGGGGCGTGCCCCGGCCGGCGGCGACCGCCTGCTCGGCCAGGGCCTGCCACTCGTGGGCGTCGGACCGTCCCGAGGTGTCCACCTCGGCATGACGCTCGATGCCCGCGAATCCGCCCGTGCGCCTCACCTGAATACGCATGGGTCCTGTCTAGTACGAGTCGCGCGCCGGGGCTACGCGGCCGGTACCCCGACCTGCTCCCAGGCCTTCAGCACCGACTGGAGCTCCTCGCCGTCCCCGTACCGTTCGCGTGCCTGGGCGACGGTCAGCGCGGCGAAGTCGGCGAAGCTCGCCTGGGACTGGAGCTGCCCGCCGGTGAGGACGTCGAACCAGATCTGCCCGGCCCGCTCCCAGGCGTGGCCGCCGAGCGCCTGGGCGACCAGGTAGAAGGCGTGGTTGGGGATGCCCGAGTTGATGTGGACGCCGCCGTTGTCGCGGCCGGTGCGGACATAGCCGTCCATGGTGCCGGGCTGCGGGTCCTTGCCGAGCACGTCGTCGTCGTACGCGCTGCCCGGCTCCTTCATGGAGCGCAGGGCCGTACCGGTGACGCGCGGGGCGAGCAGGCCCGCACCGATCAGCCAGTCGGCCTCGGCGGTGGTCTGGCCGAGCGTGTACTGCTTGATCAGCGAGCCGAAGACGTCCGACATGGACTCGTTCAGGGCGCCCGGCTGGCCGAAGTAGGTGAGGTTCGCCGTGTACTGGGTGACGCCGTGGGTCAGCTCGTGCCCGATGACGTCGACCGGGATGGTGAAGTCGAGGAAGATCTCGCCGTCGCCGTCGCCGAACACCATCTGCTCGCCGTTCCAGAAGGCGTTGTTGTAGTCCCGGTCGAAGTGCACCGTCGCGTCCAGCGGCAGGCCCGAGCCGTCGATCGAGTTGCGCCCGTACGCCTTCAGGTAGAGCTCGAAGGTCGCGCCCAGACCGGCGTAGGCGCGGTTGACCGTGGCGTCCTTGCCGGGCTTGTCGTTCTCGCCGCGCACCTTCTTGCCGGGCAGGTCCTGGTGGTGGCGGGCGTCGTAGATCGTGCGGTGCGGCTTGTCCTCCTCCGCCTCCGCGGTCGGGGCGACGGTCGGGGCGCCGATGACGGTGGTCAGCCGGCGGTGGGTGCGCTCGTAGGCGTCGCGCTCCAGGGTCTGGCGGGCGGGACCGGCGAGTGCGGGGTCCTCGTGCTGGGCGAGCTTGTCGAGGACGTGGGGCGGCACGATGGTGCAGAAGACGGGCTCGAAGCCCCCGTTGGTCGTCATGCCCGGCACCCTTGCACTGAGTTATGCCACTGTCACTACCTGCAACCATGATTGGTGAAATGCGGCGATAAGGAGCATCGGAAGCCGTCGTCGAGTGGTATGGCGCACTTTTTGTCCGTTTTGCGCATGCGATCCCGCATACTGGAACACCACCCCGCACGGGGCACGGCTCGGCTAGGCTGCGGAGCATCATGCGTTTCGGGCTGCTTCTCCTTAGCTGCCGCGGCGAGGGCCTGTAGTCGAGGCCGACCCCCTCCCCGCGGAGTTTGGCGCTGCGCCGTCGGCCGTCCTTCCGGACTCGCGGACAGCGGACACCGCGGACACATCGAGGAGCCCACGCAATCATGGCGAACCGCCAGCAGCCCAGTTCCATGCCGATCAAGAAGTACGGCCGGTACGAGCAGGTCGACATCCCCGACCGCTCCTGGCCCGACAAGCGGATCACCGCCGCCCCCCGCTGGCTCTCCACCGACCTGCGCGACGGCAACCAGGCCCTGATCGACCCGATGTCGCCCGAGCGCAAGCGCCGGATGTTCGACCAGCTGGTCAAGATGGGCTACAAGGAGATCGAGGTCGGTTTCCCCGCCTCCGGCCAGACCGACTTCGACTTCGTGCGCTCGATCATCGAGGAAGAGGGCGCGATCCCGGACGACGTGACGATCTCCGTACTGACCCAGGCCCGCGAGGACCTGATCGAGCGGACCGTCGAGTCGCTGAAGGGCGCCAGGCGCGCCACCGTGCACCTGTACAACGCCACCGCGCCGGTCTTCCGCCGGGTCGTCTTCCGCGGCTCCAAGGACGACATCAAGCAGATCGCCGTCGACGGCACCCGCCTGGTCATGGAGTACGCGGAGAAGCTGCTGGACCCCGAGACCGAGTTCGGCTACCAGTACAGCCCCGAGATCTTCACCGACACCGAGCTGGACTTCGCCCTGGAGGTCTGCGAGGCGGTCATGGACGTCTACCAGCCCGGCCCGGGCCGCGAGATCATCCTGAACCTGCCCGCCACCGTCGAGCGCTCCACGCCCTCCACCCACGCGGACCGTTTCGAGTGGATGCACCGCAACCTGTCGCGCCGTGAGCACGTCGTGCTGTCGGTCCACCCGCACAACGACCGCGGCACCGCCGTGGCCGCCGCCGAGCTGGCTGTGATGGCCGGCGCCGACCGCGTCGAGGGCTGCCTGTTCGGCCAGGGCGAGCGCACCGGCAACGTCGACCTGGTCACCCTGGGCATGAACCTGTTCTCGCAGGGCGTCGACCCGCAGATCGACTTCTCCGACATCGACGAGATCCGTCGTACGTGGGAGTACTGCAACCAGATGGAGGTCCACCCGCGCCACCCGTACGTGGGCGACCTGGTCTACACGTCCTTCTCCGGCTCCCACCAGGACGCCATCAAGAAGGGCTTCGACGCCATGGAGGCCGACGCCGCGGCCAAGGGCGTCACCGTCGACGACATCGAGTGGGCCGTCCCGTACCTGCCGATCGACCCGAAGGACGTCGGCCGGTCCTACGAGGCCGTCATCCGCGTCAACTCGCAGTCCGGCAAGGGCGGCATCGCCTACGTCCTGAAGAACGACCACAAGCTGGACCTGCCGCGCCGTATGCAGATCGAGTTCTCGAAGCTCATCCAGGCGAAGACGGACGCCGAGGGCGGCGAGATCACGCCGAAGGACATCTGGGCGACCTTCCAGGACGAGTACCTGCCCAACCCCGAGAACCCGTGGGGCCGCATCCAGGTCAAGAACGGTCAGTCCACCACGGACAAGGACGGCGTGGACACGCTCACCGTCGAGGCGTCGGTCGACGGCGCCGACACCGTCCTGAGCGGGTCCGGGAACGGCCCGATCTCGGCGTTCTTCGACGCGCTGCAGTCCATCGGCATCGACGTACGCCTGCTGGACTACCAGGAGCACACGATGAGCGAGGGCGCCTCCGCGCAGGCCGCCTCGTACATCGAATGCGCGATCGACGGCAAGGTCCTGTGGGGGATCGGGATCGACGCGAATACGACACGTGCCTCGCTGAAGGCCGTCGTCTCCGCCGTCAACCGCGCGACCCGCTGACCTCGTTCACCTGGTTCTTCCCGGCCCCGTCCGCCTTTCGAGGCGGGCGGGGCCCCGTCGTTTACCGGCCAATCCCTGTGGAGGTCACGGGAAGGTCTCGTCCTGGGTACTGACTCCGCATCAACAATGTGGCTAACATCACGCCAGCGCGGCGATGTTGCCGCGGGGTCACCTCTCACGCCCAAAAGGCGGTGGGGGAGTAACGGAGGTGTGCGACGTGCTGCCAGGATGGGGACGAAACGGTCGTGCAGTTCAGGTTCCCCGCATCCTGGGCACCCGCACCGCCTGGACCACCGTCGGCGACGGCGAATTCTTCTGCCCCGGCTGCGGAGGCGACCGCAACTACCAGCGCCTGACCGGCCGCCGCCGCTTCACCCTCCTCGGCGTCCCCGTCGTCCCGCGCGGCGAGACCGGGCCCGTCGTCGAATGCGCCGCCTGCCGCCACCACTACGGCGCCGACGTCCTCGACCACCCCACCACCACCCGCTTCTCGGCGATGCTCCGCGACGCCGTCCACACCGTCGCCCTCGCCGTTCTCGCCGCCGGGGGCACCTGCGCCCGTACGTCCCTGGAGACCGCCGCGAGCACTGTGCGCTCCGCCGGCTTCGACGACTGCACCGAGGACCAGCTCGGAGCCCTCGTCGAGGCGCTCGCCGCCGACACCGGCCGGGTTCTCGGAGGACCGTGCGGAGCAAGCCTGGCCATAGAGCTCCACGAGGCGCTGGACCCACTGGCCCCGCACCTGGCCCCCACCGGCCGCGAGGCGATCCTCCTCCAGGGCGCCCGCATCGCCCTCGCCGACGGGCCCTACACCCCCGCCGAGCGCGACGCCCTGGCGACCGTGGGCGCAGCGCTCACGATCTGCGCGGACGACGTGACCCGGCTGCTGGCAGCGGCGCGCACCCCCTCGTAGGCCGGCCCGCGCGTACCCCCGAGTGTGGGCGCGCCGTACTCCCGCGGGAGTAATCCGGCCGTCCGGCCACCCCGCGCAGTACCCGTGAACTCGCCCTCCGGCGCGACGAATCCGCGCCCGCGCGCCGGGAGTCTGGTGCCTGTCCAGACATCCGGCCAGGAGGGGAGGACCCCGTCATGGGGCCCGGAGAGACAACCACGCGTACACGGCGAAGGGCCGTTCCCTGGGTGCTGCTCGGTCTGTGGGTGGCCGTCCTGGCCGTCGTCGGACCGTTCGCGTCGAAGCTCGCGGACGTCCAGCACGACCGCGCCGTGGACTACCTGCCCGCGAGCGCGGACTCCACCCAGGTGGCGAAGATCGAGGACCGGCTGCCCGGCGGGGAGAGCACCGAACTCGTCCTCGTCTACCACCGCGACGGCGGACTGAGCACCGCCGACCGGGCGACGGCCGCCCGGCAGGTCGCCGACATCGCCGGCCGCGAACCGCTGACGGCGCCCCCGAAGGGCGTGCCGTCCCGGGACGGCACCACGCTGATGTACCCGGTCGCCAGCTCCGCGCCCGGCACCGACGAGAAGAAGCGCGACGCGTTCGTCGACGACGTACGCGACGTCGCCCGCTCCGAGAACGGGATGGACGTCGAGGTGGGCGGGCCGGGCGCGCTCGCCACCGACGCCTCCGAGGTGTACGGCTCCCTCGGCGGACCACTGCTCTACACCACCGTCGCCGTGGTCGCCGTCCTGCTGATCCTCATCTACCGCAGCCCGCTGCTGTGGCTCGTGCCGCTCGCCGTCGCGGGCGTCGCCGACTACCTCTCCATGGGTGTCGCCTACGGACTCCACCAGGCCTTCGGCACCACCATCTCCGGCCAGAGCTCCGGAGTGATGACGATCCTCGTGTTCGGCGCCGGGACCGACTACGCCCTGCTGCTCATCTCCCGCTACCGGGAGGAACTGCGGCGGGTGGAACGGCCCTACGACGCCATGCGCCAGGCCCTGCGCGGCTGCGCCCCCGCCGTGCTCGCCTCCTCCGGCACCGTCGCGGCCGGCCTGCTGTGCCTGCTCGCCGCCGACCTCAACAGCAGCCGGGGCATGGGCCCGATGGGCACCGTCGGCGTGCTGTGCGCGCTCGTCGCCATGCTGACCCTGCTGCCCGCCGTCCTCGTCGTGCTCGGCCGCCGCGTGTTCTGGCCGCTCGTGCCCGCGTTCGGGAGCGAACCCAGGCAGCGGCGCAGCCTGTTCGCCGCGATGGGGTCCTCCGCGGGCCGCCGGCCGCTCACCGTCCTCGCGGGCGGCGCCGTCCTCCTCGGCGCGCTCGCCGTCGGCGCGCTGAACCTGCCGGGCTCGCTCAAGCAGGAGGACTCCTTCGTCGACACCCCCGACTCCGTCGCCGCGATGGAGACCCTGGCCCGCGCCTACCCGGGCCAGGGCACCCAGCCGATCACCGTGATGGCCCCCACGGACCGCGCCGCGGCGGCCCTCGCCGAGATCCGCCACCACCGGGGCGTGGCGAGCGCCGATCCGGGCCGCGGCGGAAAGGGCTGGACGGAGATCTCCGTCACCGCGAAGGGCGCGCCCCAGTCGGCCGCCGAGACCGCCACCATCAAGTCCCTGCGCGCGGACCTGGACCGGGGGGAGACCAAGGGCTCGTACGTCGGCGGTCCGAGCGCCCAGCAGATCGACCTCCAGGACACCAACGCCCGCGACCGGCTCGTCGTCGTACCGATCGTGCTGGTGTCCGTGCTGCTGATCCTGGTCGCCCTGCTGCGCAGCCTGGTGGCCCCGCTGCTCCTCGTCGCCGCCGTGGTCGCGGTGTGGGGTGCGGCCCTCGGCATCGGCGGGCTGGTGTTCGAGCCGCTGTTCGGATTCGAGGGGACGGACCCCGGACTCGGCCTGCTGTCCTTCGTCTTCCTGGTCGCCCTCGGCGTCGACTACGGCATCTTCCTCATGCACCGCATGCGCGAGGAGTCCCTGAACGGCTCCGAACCGGCCGCCGCCGCGCTCACCGCGCTGCGCACCACCGGAGGCGTGATCGCCTCCGCGGGCCTGGTGCTGGCGGCCACCTTCGCGGTCCTCACGAACATGGGTCTGGTCCAGCTCGTCGAACTCGGCTTCGTGATCGCGGTCGGCGTGCTGCTCGACACCTTCCTCGTCCGGACCTACCTGGTGACCAGCGCGAGCGTGGCGCTGCGGCGCAAGGTGTGGTGGCCGGGCCGGCTGGCGCGGGAGCCGCAGCCGCCGGAACCCCCGGAGACCCGGCCCGCCCCGACCGTCGCCGTCGGCTGAACCGCCGGGTGCCCCTCCGCCAGGGAGGGGCACCCGCCCCTCCCTGCCGAACGGGCGCCCGACTGACGGAAGATGGACAACGTGCAGGCACACACGGGAACGGTCACGACACCGGCACGGCCCTCGGGAACGGCGGCGGGGGCGGAGCCCACCGGGCCGGCGGGCCGGCGGCCCAGCGCCGGCGAGCGGCTGCGGGTCCTCGCCGCCCGCATGTCCGGCGGCCCGTCCCCGCACGCGGTGCGCAACGACGCCTGCCGCGCCGCCGGGCTCGCCGTCCTCGCCGTCGCGCTGGGCCTGGCCCTCCCGGACAGCCACCGGCGGCCCGACGCGCTCGGCTGGACCCTGCTGCTCCTCGCCCACGTCCCGCTGGTGTGGCGCCGCCGGGCGCCCCTGCTGGTGCTGTGCGTCATGGTCCCCGTCATCGCGACGTACCACGCGCACGACTACAACCACACGGCACCGCTGGGCGCCACACTCGTCGCGCTCTACACCGTGGCGGCGACCGGCCGGCCGCTGCGCGCGGTGCTCACCGGGGTCTCGGTCATCGGCACCATGGTCGCGCTGAAGACCTCCGACGGCATGGCGGGCGTCGCCGAGAGCCTGCGGATCGCCGGCTGGATCGTCGCGGTGCTGCTCTGCGGCGGCTATGTGCGCGTGCACCGCCAGTACGTCTCCTCGGTCGTCGAACGCGCCGAACGCGCCGAACGCACCCGCGAGGAGGAGGCGCGCCGCCGGGTCGCCGAGGAACGCCTGCGCATCGCCCGGGACCTGCACGACCTGCTCGCCCACAGCATCACGCTGATCGGCGTGCAGACCGCCGTCGCCGCGCACGTCCTGACCGCCGACCCCGACCGCCTCGACCGCACGGCGGTCGCCGAGGCCCTGGACGACATCGCCGAGACCTGCCGCACCGCCCGCGGTGAACTGCGCACCACGCTGGAGGTGCTGCGCGCCTCGGAGCTCGGCGGCGACGGCCGGGGCCCGCTGCCCGGCCTGGACGGCGTGCCCGACCTGGTCGCGGCGGCACGCACCGCGGGCGCCCGGGTGACGGCGGACGTCGCCGCCCCGGCGGCCGGCGTCCCGTCCGCCGTGGGCGCCGCCGCCTACCGCGTCGTGCAGGAGGCCCTCACCAACGCGGTCCGGCACGCGGGCCCCGGCGCGCGCGTCCGCGTCCGCCTGTACGCGGAGGACTGGGCGCTGCGCGTGACGGTCACCGACGACGGCGTGGGCGCCCCGGGCGCCCCGCCCGGTTTCGGGCTCGTCGGGATGCGGGAGCGGGTGCGCAGCGTGGGCGGAACCCTGGACGCCGGGCCGCGCGAGGGCGGCGGGTTCGCGGTGTCGGCGATGCTGCCGCTGGGGAGCGGTGCCGCCGCGCGTCCGGCGCCCGGACCGGCCCCCGTGCGGACGTCCGGGCTCACGGAAGGAGAGTGCCGATGACCATCCGGGTACTCCTCGCCGACGACCAGACCCTCGTACGGGCCGCGTTCGCCCTGCTCGTCGAATCGGCGCGCGACATGGAGGTCGTCGGCCAGGCGGCCACCGGACGGGAGGCCGTGGAGCTGGCCCGCAGCGTCCGGGCCGACCTGATCGTCATGGACATCCGCATGCCCGACCTGGACGGCATCGAGGCGACCCGTCTCATCGCCGCCGACAAGGACCTGGCCGACGTACGGGTCCTCGTCCTCACCACGTACGACACCGACGAGCACATCGCGGAGGCGTTGCGCGCGGGCGCCTCCGGCTTCCTGGTCAAGGACACCAGGCCCGCCGAACTCCTCGACGCCATCCGCACGGTGGCCGCGGGCGAGGCACTGCTCTCGCCCGGCCCGACCGCCCGGCTGATCGCGCGCTTCCTGCGCGGCCCGGCGCTGTCCCCGCCGTCGGTGGGCGGCCCCGACGGCCTGTCCGACCGTGAGCGCGAGGTGCTGACACTGGTCGCGCGCGGCCTCAACAACGCCGAGATCGCGGGCGCGTTGGGGCTCAGCCCGCTCACCGCGAAGACCCATGTCAGCCGCATCATGGGCAAGCTGGGCGCCCGCGACCGGGCCCAGCTGGTGATCGTCGCGTACGAGTCGGGCCTCGTCACCCCCGGCGCCCCGGACCTGGACTGACGTCGCGCCGCTCCCGCGGCGCGCGGTACGTGTGGACTGACGCGACGTCAACACGCCGTGTGTACACGGATGTTGTCGCGACGCTCCGGGCGCACTACGTTCTGTGGACATCCCATGTCACACGTCCCATGTCCACTGTGGTCCGATCCATCCCCAGGGAGTGTCATGACCTTCACCCGCCGCACGGCCGCGTCGGCGGCAGCCGCCGGACTCCTCGCCGCCCTCGTGGTCACGGGCACCGCCACCGCCGCTCCGCTCGCCCCCCGCGGCTGCACGACCTCCGTGCCGTACACCGCGGGCCTGGACGGCTACGACACCTACCGCATCCCGGCGACCGTCACGACCGCCGAGGGCACCGTGCTGGCCTTCGCCGAGGGAAGACACAACGGCGCGGGTGACACGGGGAACATCGACGTCGTCCTCAGACGCTCCGCCGACGGCGGCTGCACCTGGGGCCCGCTCCAGGTGGTGGCCTCCGGGGACGGCGACACCCGCGGCAACCCCGCGCCGGTCGTCGACCCGAGGACCGGGCGGATCGTCCTCCTCACGTCCTACAACAGCGGTGCCGTGACCGAGGCCCAGATCATGCGGGGCGAGGTCACCGCGGAGCAGAGCCGGCGGGTCTTCGTGCAGACCAGCCGTGACGACGGCCGGCACTTCAGCGCCCCGAGGGACATCACGGCGGACACGAAACTGCCCGGCTGGCGGTGGTACGCCACCGGCCCCGGGCACGCCATCGCCCTCCGGCACGGTCCCCACGCCGGGCGCCTCGTCGTCCCCGCCGACCACTCCGCCGCCCCGCCCGCCGGCTCCGCCGACACCGGACAGGAGGCCAAGTACTACGGCGCCCACGCCCTCTACAGCGACGACGGCGGCGCCACCTGGGAGCTGGGCTTCGTCGACGACTCCTACGACGGTGTGGTCAACTCCAACGAGAGCATGGCCGCCGAACTGCCCGACGGGCGCGTGTACTTCACCTCGCGCGACCAGAACGGCACGAGCACCGGGAACCGGCTCGACTCCTACTCCGGCGACGGCGCCGAGACCCTCGACCGGCCCTACGCCGTCCAGCCCGCCCTGGACGACGTCCCCGTCGTCCAGGGCGCCGTCCTCCAGCTCCGCGGGCGGGGCGCCCCACTCCTCTTCAGCGGCCCCTCCGTACCGAACGCCCGGCAGACGATGGCGGTGTGGCGCAGCACGGACGCGGGCGCGACCTTCACCAAGGCGCTCACCCTCTCCACCCTGCGGGCCGCGTACTCCGATCTCGTCCAGCTCGGCCCGCGCCGGGTGGGGCTCCTGTACGAGACCGGGACGACGGGCACGTACGACACGATCGAGTTCTGCCGGGTACCGGTGGGCGACCTGCTGGGGTAGGCGTTCCCGCCCTGGGCCACGCTCCTCGGACGCCGGACGGGCAGCGGCTCCGGGGCGGGCGAACGTCACTACAACAGGCCTGCTGCGGCCAGGTACTTGCCGACGTGCTCGGTCTCGCCCTCGGAGAGGGGGATCTGCGGCTCGGCCGTGGCGGGGCACGCGATGACGCCCCGCAGGTGCAGCGCCGCCTTGAAGGCACCGAGCGCCGAGGAACTCCCGCCCATCCGGGCGGGGTCTCCGACGCCGACCAGGCCGAACAGCGCGCACAGCCGCTCCTGTTCGACCCGCGCCCCCGCCCAGTCCCCTTCACCGCACCGCAGGAACAGCCGCACGTATCCCTCGGGATCGACGTTCGCGAGACCGGGCACCGCGCCGTCCGCACCGAGGGCGAGCGCCGAGTCGACGACGAGCTCGGACCCGGTGAGGAGCGCGAACCCGCGGATGTCGGGGTGGGCGCGGGCACCGGTGACGACGGAACGGAACGCGCCGAGGTCCCCGCTGGAGTCCTTGACCCCGGCGAGGACCCCGTCGGCGGCGAGTTCCAGGAGCAGCTCGGCGCTCAGCTTGGTGTGGACGGACACGGGCAGGTCGTAGGCGAAGACGGGCACGTCCGTCCGCTCGGCGATCACGCGGTAGTGGCGGGCGATCTCCGCGGGATGGGTGCGGGTGTAGAAGGGCGCGGTCGCGACGATCGCGTCGGCCCCGGCGGCGGTGACGGCGGCGGCATGGGCCAGGACCCGCGGAGTGGTCATGTCGATCGTGCCCGCGAGGACGGGCAGCTGGCCGCCGACGTGGCCGGCCACGGTCTCGACCACGAGACGGCGCTGCGGATCCGTCAGAAAGGCCGCCTCCGAGGTGGAGCCGAGGACGAACAGTCCGTGCACACCCCCCTCCATCAGATGGTCGACGAGCCTGAGGAGCGAGGGGACGTCCACCTCGCGTTCCGGTGTCAGGGGGGTGCAGACGGGCGGTACGACACCGGTCAGCGGGGCGGGGACGGTCATGAAGGCTCCCTGATGTGCTGCTGGTACGGGACGTCGGCCTCGGCGGTGGCCGGGGCGGCGGACTCGGCCTGCGCGACCAGGGCGCGCGTCGACCGGCCCTCCTCCACAGGATGGTGACACCGGAAGCGGTGCCCCGGCACCGACGCGGCCGTGGGTCCGGGCATCGTGTCCGCGCACACGTCGTCCGCCCGCCAGCAGCGGGTGCGGAACGGGCAGCCGCTGGGCGGCCGGGTCGCGGAAGGGACGGGACCGGCCAGCGGGATGGGGTCGATGGGGTCGAGGAGCCCGGGGGTCGCGGAGAACAGTGCCCGCGTGTACGGGTGCCGTGAGCGGTCGGTGACCTCGCCGGCGGGCGACTCCTCCACGATCCGGCCGAGATACATCGTGATCACCCGGTCGCTCATCCGCCGGACCGTCTGGATGTCGTGCGAGACGAACACCATGGCGAGACCGAGGCGTTCCTTCAGGTCGAGGAGGAGGTTCAGGATCTGTGCGCGCACCGACACGTCCAGCGCGCTCGTCGGCTCGTCGGCCACGACGAGGTCCGGGTCCAGGGCGAGTGCCCGCGCGATGGCGACGCGCTGGCGCTGGCCGCCGGACAGCTGGCCCGGCAGGGCGTCCCCGAGGGCGCGCGGCAGCCCGACGAGTGCCATCAGCTCCCGTACCCGGTCGTTGCGCGCGGCGGTGGTGCCGCGCCGGTGCACGTCCAGGGGGTCGCGCAGCGTCTGCCGTACGGTCAGCCGCCGGTTCAGCGCGGTCGAGGGGTCCTGGAAGATCATGCCGGTGCTGCCGCCGACCGCGGTGCGTCGCTCGGCCGGGCCCATGGCCCACAGGTCCCGGCCCTCGAAGGTGACGCTGCCGGAGGTCGGCCGCTGCACACCGACCAGGACCTTCGCGAGCGTCGACTTGCCGCAGCCGGACTCGCCGACCACGCCGACCGTCTCGCCGGGCGCGACGGTGAGGTCGGCGCCGGTCAGCGCGTACACCCTGTCCCGGGTGAACAGCCCGCCGCTGCGGGCCTTGTGGACGACGTGCGTGTCGGCCAGCTCGACGATCGGCCGGACGGACCGCTCTGCCGGCGTGCTCACTTGACCGCCTCGCTCTCCGTGGTGACCAGGTCGACGGCCGGATGATGGCAGGCGGCCGTGTGCGCGGGCGTGCCCAGCAGGCCCGGGGCCGTCGTCCGGCACACCTCGCTCGCCAGCGGGCAGCGGTCGGCGAAGCGGCAGCCGGCCGGGAAGTCGGCGGGGGAGGGCACGACCCCCTTGATCTGCGTCATCCGCTCGGCCGCCGACTCCAGGGACAGGACACTGCCCAGCAGCCCGCGCGTGTAGTGGTGCGCGGGGGCCTCCACGAGGTCGGCGGTCACCCCGGTCTCGACGATCTGCCCGCCGTACATCACGATCACCCGGTCGGTGACCGCGGAGACGAGCGCCAGGTCGTGCGAGACGAGGATCAGCGCGAAACCCAGTTCCGCACGCAGTCGCAGCAGCAGTTCGACGACCTGCGCCTGCACGGTCACGTCCAGCGCCGTCGTCGGTTCGTCGGCCACGATCAGCCGGGGGCTGCGGGACAGGGCCATCGCGATCAGGACGCGCTGGCGCTGGCCGCCGGACAGCTCGTGGGGGTAGCTGCGCAGGGTGCGTTCGGGGTCCAGGCCGACCAGTTCCAGCAGTTCGGCGGGCGAGCGCTTGCCGCCGCGCCGCACCACCTGCTTCAGCTGTGCCCTGATCGTCATGGCCGGGTTCAGGGACGACAGCGCGTCCTGGTACACCATGGCCATCTCGTGGCCCAGCAGCCGGCGCCGCACCCGCATCGGCTCGCCGATCAACTGCCGCTGGCCGAACCGGACATGGCCCCGCACGCGGGCGCCCCGGGGTTCCAGCCCCATGATCGTCAGCGCCGTGAGCGACTTGCCGCAGCCTGATTCGCCGACCAGGCCGAGCACCTCGCCGGGCCGCACCTCGAAGCTGATGCCGTCGACGATGTCGACACCGCCGTGGCGGGCGTCGAAGCCGATGGCCAGGTTCTCCACGGCGAGCACCGGCTGTCCGCCGGCCGGCAGCGGGCGGGCCCGAGCGCGCAGCCGCGCGGCGGCCTCCGCGAGGCCGGGAAGGGCGAGGACCTCGCCGCTGCCGGGCTCGGGCGCCTCCAGCCGGTCGCCCGCCCCGGGGACCTCCACGTCCCTGGCAGCCGGGGCCGCCCACGCGTCGGAGACCCCCTCGGAGAGGATGTTCAGCGACAGCACGGTGATCAGCATCAGCAGGCCCGGGAAGACGGTGGCCCACCAGCCGCCGGTCAGGACCATGCTCTTGCCGTCCGCGATGACACTGCCCCACGACGGGTCCGGGGGCCGCACGCCCGCCCCGATGAACGACAGCGACGCCTCGAAGACGATGGCCTCGGCGACCTGCACGGTGCAGAACACCAGCACGGGAGCCGCGCAGTTGACGGCGACGTGCCGGACGACGATGTGCGGGGTGCGGGCGCCGATGACGTGCTCGGCGGTCACGTAGTCCTCGCCGTACTGGTCGAGCACGTTGGCCCGGACGACACGGGCCACCGGCGGGGTGAACAGGAACGCGATCGCGCAGATCAGTACGGTGATGCCGCCGCCGAACACGGCGACGAGGACGGCGGCGAGCGCGATGCCGGGGAACGCCATCACGACGTCCAGGCAGCGCATCAGCGTCTCGTCGACGGCCTTGCGCGAGGTCGCGGCCACGGCGCCGAGGAGCGCTCCCACGACGAGGGCCAGCGCGGTCGCCCCCAGTCCGATCGCGAGGGACCAGCGCGCCCCGTACATCAGCCGGCTGAGGATGTCGCGGCCGAGACTGTCCTGGCCCATCCAGTGCGCGCCGGAGGGGTGCCCGGTGCCGCCGGCGAGCGGCTGCTGGTCCAGCGGGTCGTCCGGTGCCAGCAGCGGCGCGAGCAGGGCCGTCAGGACGACGACCGCGAGGAAGCAGACGGCGGCCTTCGACAGCAGCGGCAGCCGGCGCGGGCCGCGCAGCCGGATGCCGGGCCGGGCGAGGACGTCGGTGAGGTTCTTGCGGGTGAGCATCAGGTCGCGCCCCTCAGCCGTGGGTTGACCAGCAGGTACAGGATGTCGATGACGAGGTTCACGACCACGAAGCCGGTGGCGGTGGTCAGCACGACGCCCTGCACGACCGCCGGGTCGCCGTTCTTGACGGCGTCGATCATCAGCTTCCCCATGCCGGGCAGCGAGAAGATCGTCTCGATGACGACGGCACCGCCGAGCAGATATCCCACGCGCAGGCCCAGCACGGTGAGCGGGTTGACGAGGGCGTTGCGCAGCACGTTGCGGCCGACGACCACGCGGGGCGGCAGACCGCTGCCGACGGCGGTGCGCACGTAGTCCTTGTCGAGTTCCTCGACCACCGAGGTCCGCACGATGCGGGTGAGCTGGGCCGCGACGGGCAGCGACAGGGCGAGAGCGGGCAGGGTCATGGTCTTCAGCCAGCCGCCGAGCGAGTCGGCCGGGTTGACGTAGCCGCCGGTCGGGAACCAGCCCTGGTCGACGGCCAGGTACTGGATCATCAGCAGGGCCAGCCAGAAGCCCGGCGCCGCGACACCGGTCAGGGAGACCACGCGGATGATCTGGTCGGGCAGCCGGTCCCGGTAGATCGCGGCGGTCACCCCGCCGAGCAGCGAGAGCACCACCGCGATGCCGAGCCCGAGGAAGGTGAGCTGGAGGGTGAGCGGCAGCGCGGTGGTGACCTGTTCGAGGACCGGGGCGCGGGTCAGCGCGCTGGTGCCCATGTCGCCGTGGAGGAGGTCCCCGACGAAATGGGCGTAGCGGACCGGGAGCGGATCGAGCAGACCGTTCTGCTCCCGGAAGTCGTGCAGCTGCTGCGGGGTGGGGTTGGCTCCCTGGAAGAACGCCGACGCCGGGTCGACGTCGGAGAACCGCATCACGAGGAACACGAACAGGACGATCCCGAGCATCAGCGGCACGAGCAGCGCGACGCGGCGCAGCAGGATCCTGGTGATGGCGACCACGTACGGACTCCTCCGTCGCCTAGACCCACTTGGCCTGGAGCAGGTTGATGCCGGGGTACGGCTGCGCCCTTATCCCGGTGAGCCGCTCGGCGTTCCACGCCGTCATCAGCTCGTTGTGCACGACCGGGTAGAGCACGGCCTGTTCGGCGACGATGTCGATGTAGTCCTGGATCATCGTCTTCTTCTTGTCGGCGTCCGGTTCCTGCGTCGCCTGGTCCATGTCCTTGAAGAGCTTCTTGGCGACGGGGTCGCCGGCCCAGCGGGCGTAGCCCATCCAGAGGTTCTCGGGGCCGTAGTTGTAGTGCATGATCAGGTCGGCGTCGAGGCCGAACTGGTTGGGGTTCGAGGCGGCGGCGACGACCTGGTAGTCCTGCTTCTGGTCCATCTTGGTGAAGACGGCCGTGGTCTCCTGCGGGGCCAGGGTGGTCTCCACGCCGATGGCGTCCCAGGACGCCTTGACGGTCGGCAGGCAGTCCACGATCCAGCTGACGTTGACGGCCAGGATCTCGATCTTCAGGCCCTTGACCCCGGCTTCCTCCAGCAGCTTCCTGGCCTTCTCGGGGTCGTACCCGTAGACGGTCTTCGCGGGCCGGTAGGAGGGGTTGGCCTCGTTGAGGAACGACGACGACGGCTTGCCGTGCCCCTTGAGGGCGACCTCCACCATCTTGTCGGTGTCGATGGCGTAGTGCAGCGCCTGGCGCACTCGTACGTCGTCGAAGGGCTTGTGCTTGGTGTTGAACATGAGGAACAGGTTGTTCATGCCCGCGCCGCCCTGGACGTCCATGCCGCCCCTCTTGAGCTGCTCGATGTTGGCGTACGGGATGTTGTCGGCGATCTGCGCGCCGGCACTCGCCCCGGAGATCTTGGCGACGCGGGGTGCGGCATCCACTATGGTCAGCCAGTTCATCTTCTTGAACGCGGGCCTGCGCGGGCCGTTGTAGGCGGCGAACGCCTCGAAGGTGGTGTTCGACTTCGGGTGGTGCGCGGTCTGCCGGTACGGCCCCGAGCCGATCGCCTTGCCCTTGATCGCGTCGTCCCAGGCGCCCGGCTGCGAGAACACGTGCTTCGGCATGATCTTCGCGAGGGTGAGCCGGGAAATCCCCTCGGGGAAGGGGAACTTGAGGACCAGCTCGACGTTCTGGGCGTCGATCTTGCGGACCTCCTTCAGCCAGCTCGCGAAGAAGCCCTTGGCGAGGGTCTGCGTCTTCGGGTCGAGGATGCGGTCGAAGACGAAGACCACGTCGTCGGCGGTGACCGGCTTGCCGTCGTGGAACGTGGCGCCCGCCCGCAGCGTGAACTTCCAGGAGGTGCCGCCGAGGTCGGAGGGCACCTCGGTGGCGAGCGCGGCGTACGGCTCCCGGGAGATGGGGTCGGTGTCGAGCAGGCCCTCGTAGATGTGGTTGTTGGCGGCCATGCAGAAGGCGGACGCGGTCTGGGTGGGGTCCCAGCTGCCGTCGTTGCCGTAGCCGATGACGGCCGTCAGGGTGGCGTCCTTGCCGCCGCCCCCGTCGCCGGTGTCGTTCGTGGACTCCGGCCCGGACGAGCAGGCCGCCAGTGACGAGGAGAGGGCGGCGGCCGCGCCGAGTGAGCCGGTGTACTTCAGGAACGACCGGCGGTGCAGCGCCGGAGTGTGGGTCACGTCGCGCACGGTTCCTCCAGCAAGGAGTGGTCCAGCGGGTGGGAGATACGACGTCCTACGTCATGGGGGGCAGCGTGACCATAGGAGGGCCCGTGAAGACGGTCAAGGGATCGCACACGAATGGCGTATCTTCCACAGGTACGACCAATGACGGTGTGAATCAGGCTAGTTGGCGTTTAATCAGCCCGGAGGTGGGACGTCCGATGTCCAGCGAGCGTACGATGCGGCGCATGTCAGAGGAGAGCGGGTACCGGCGCCGGCCCGAGCGCCGGGTGAGCAGTCAGATCCAGCGCGAGGTCATGCAGCTGATCCTCGACCGCAAGCTTCCGGCTGGGGCGGCGCTGCCCACCGAGACCGAGCTGATGACCGATCTCGGCGTGAGCCGGAACTCCGTCCGCGAGGCGCTCAAGGCTCTCCAGGCGCTCGACATAGTCGAGATCAGGCACGGCTACGGCACCTACGTCGGCCAGGCCTCCCTGACGCCCCTCGTCGACGGCCTCACCTTCCGCACGCTCGCCCAGCTGGACGACGAGACGGGTGCGCTCGCGGAGATCCTCCAGGTCCGCGAGGTACTGGAGGAGGGGCTGATCCGCCGGGTCGCCGCGACGCTCTCGGAGGAGGAACTCGACCGGCTCGAAGAGGTCGTGGCCCGGATGGAGGAGGCGGGGCGCGAGGGCGTGCCCTTCCCCGAACTGGACCGCGAGTTCCACGAGCTGCTGTACGCGTCGCTGGGCAACGCGCTGGTGCCGCAGCTGCTCGGTGCCTTCTGGACCGTCTTCCGGCGGGTCGCGGGGGTACGCGGCTGGACCGACGACCCGGCGCCCGAGGTGACCGTCCGCCGCCACCGCGACATCGTCACCGCGCTGCGTGCCCGGGACGTCGAGGGCGCGCAGCGGGCGATGGCCGATCACTTCCGCGGCATCGAGTCCCGCGCCGCCCAGGCCACCCGAGGCGTGAGCTGACCCCGGGACTCCGCCCCGCCTCGCCCCCGGGACTCCGCTCCCGGCCCAGCGGGTGCTGCACGCTCGCAACAACGTTCTTCGCCCCGCCGCCCCTACCCGTCCCGTACCCGGGGCTCCGCCCCGGACCCCGCTCCTCAAACGCCGGAGGGGCTGATTTCAGCCCGTCCGGCGATTGAGGACGAGGCCGTCCAGGCCGATCGGGGGTCTGGGGGCAGAGCCCCCAGGGACAAGGGACGGGCAGGGGCGGAGGGGGCGAGAACCCCGCCGGTGACCGCCCGCGCGCCTAGGCTGGGCCGCATGGAAGGGACTTGGGATCCGGACGGCGCCGGCGTGCTGCGGCTGCCCTCCGGCCGACTGGTGCGGGGAAGGGCGCTGCGCCACGGTCCGGCACCGGACGGAGCGCAGCCGACGTACGGCGTGTACCTGCTCGGCAAGCGGCCCCCCGACCCCCCCTGGGACGCGCACTGGCTGCGCTGGCCGGACTTCCGCCTCCCCGCCGACCGCGCGGAGACCCGCACCGTCCTCACCGAGGCCTGGCACCGCGCGGGGACCGGCCGCGTCGAGATCGCCTGCGGCGGCGGCCGCGGCCGCACGGGCACGGCCCTCGCCTGCCTCGCGGTCCTCGACGGCGTACCGCCCCACGAGGCCGTGGACTACGTGCGCCGTCATTACGACCGGCACGCCGTGGAGACACCGTGGCAGCTCCGCTACGTACGCCGCTTCGCCGACCCCGTCCCGCCGCGGCCCGCCCGCGCCCGGCTCACACGTCGCGGCGGTCCACCGACAGCACGGTGACGACCGCGGCCACCGCGGCCCACGCCGCGTAGGTGGTCCAGCCGCCCGCGACGGTCGCCTGGTACCGCGGGACCAGCGTGTACGGGCTGTGTCCGTAGTCGATGTCGACCAGCCGTGACCAGGCGTTGACGGGCTGGGCGTGCCGGACGGCGGCCGTCCACCGGTAGCGGTCGGTGATGAACGCGGGGATCAGCAGGAGCACGGCGGTGGTGGCGACCATCGTGGTCGCGCTGTGCCGGATCAGCGCGCCCAGGGCCATGCCGGCCAGCGCGCCGACGGGGGCGAGCAGCGCGGACGCGGCGACGACGCGGAAGGCACCGGGGTGACCGATCGGGACGCCGGCGCCCCGGGTGGACAGGATCGCCTGGGTCGAGGCGAAGGAGACGCCCGCGACGAGCACGCCGTACACGGTCATGACGGCCGCCACCAGCGCCACCTTCGCCGCCATCACCGCCCGCCGGTCGGGGACCGCCGCGAACGTCGTACGGATCATCCCCGTCGCGTACTCGCCGACGACGGTGACCGCGCCGATGCTCGCCACGGCGAGGAGCAGGATCATCGCGGAGCCGTCGGTGAACGCGTCACGCAGGGCCAGTTCGACGACGCTGTCCCGCTGCGACGGGTCGAAGCGGGGGTGGTCGCCGGCGTCGACCCGTGCCGCGTTCGCGTTGAAGGCGATGACGGCCAGCGCTCCGACGCCGAGCGCCCAGTACGTCGAGCGCAGGGACCGCATCTTGATCCACTCGGCGGCGAGGAGGTCCGTGAACCGGGCGGCGGGCGGGGCGAGGGTCGTCATCGGGCGTCTCCGGCGAGGAATTCGGCGCTGTCGGCGGTCAGTTCCATGAACGCGGCCTCCAGGGAAGCGGCCTGCGGGGTCAGTTCTTCGAGCAGGATCCGGTGGTCGAAGGCGAGTTCGCCGATGCGGGCCGCGCTCAGGGCCGTCACCTTCAGGGTCCGCTCGTCGTACGGCGCGACCGCCGCCCCCTCGGCGGACAGCACGGCGGCCAGCCGTCCGGTGTCGGGGGTGCGGACCGTCACGGTGAGCCGGGTGCCGCGTGCGGCGAAGTCCGTCAGGCTCTCCGCGGCGATCAGTTCGCCCCGGCCGATGACGATCAGCTGGTCGGCGGTGTTCTCCATCTCGGACATGAGGTGGCTGGAGACGAAGACCGTGCGGCCCTCGGCGGCGAGCCGCCGGAAGAGTCCGCGCACCCAGCGAACCCCCTCCGGGTCGAGGCCGTTGAGCGGTTCGTCGAACAGCAGCACCGGCGGGTCGCCGAGCAGCGCCGTCGCGATGCCGAGGCGCTGCTTCATGCCGAGGGAGTATCCATCGACGCGGCGCCCGGCCGCGGGGCCCGACAGCCCCACCTCCTCCAGCACCTCGTCGACCCGCGCGGAGGGGATGCGGTTGCCGCGGGCCAGCGCCGACAGATGGGCGCGCGCACTGCGTCCGCCGTGCACGTCGCCCGCGTCGAGCAGCGCGCCGACGTGCCGCAGTCCGCGCGGCCGCTCCCGGAAGGGTCGTCCGTCGACGGTGGCGGTGCCGCTGGTCGGGGCGACCAGGCCGAGGAGCATGCGCAGGGTCGTCGTCTTGCCCGCGCCGTTCGGGCCGAGGAACCCGGTGACGTGCCCCGGGCGCACCCGGAACGACAACTGCCGCACGGCCGTGGTGCCTTTGTAACGTTTGGTCAGTTCATCGACTTCGATCACGAGGACACCGTCCCGCCGCGGCGGGGCCGGGGGCATCGGCCCCGCGGGGACATTGCCCGGGCGCGGATGCCGACCCTGGTCGTACGTCCCCGGGACGATGCCCGCGGGCACGGCGCACACCTACGATCACCGCATGCACGTGACGCCGCCCCTTCCCCTGCTCAAGCGTGTGCCGCCCGGTGCCTGGGTGGCCGTGGCCTGGTGCGCGAGCGCCGTGTTCACCTTCCTCGCACGCCTGCGGCTGCCCGGAGAGGAGGCCCCCAGCGAGCAGGTCGCGGCCCAGTTCTTCCGCTGGGACGGCCTGTTGCTCCTGGCGATCGCCTGCGCGCTGGCCCTGGTGGCCGGCCGTCAGCTGTCCCGCCGGCCGCTGACCGCCCTCGCCCTGCTGCTGGCGGCGGCGGCCTTCGTGACGACCAACCTGGCCGTCGGGGCGATCCAGTTGGCGCAGTTCCTCGCCGTCGACCTCGCGCTCTACTTCATCGCGGCCGGCCGTCCGCGCCGGACCGGTGTCGTCGCCCTCGGCATGTCCCTCGCCGTGCTGGTGGCCTGGCTCGCGGTGCGGCTCGCGTGCGGATGGGGCGTCGGCACGCTGGCGGGGCTGACCGTGGCGCTCACCGCCGTGGTCTCCTGGCTGCTCGGGGACGCCTCGCGCCGCACCCGCGAGTACGCGGAGATGCTGCGTGTGCGTGCCGCCACCCAGGCCGTCACCGACGAACGTCTGCGCATCGCCCGCGAGATGCACGACATGGTCGCGCACAGCATCGGCATCGTCGCCCTCCAGGCCGGGGCGGCGGCCCGGGTCGTCCACACCCGGCCGGACGCGGCGCGCGAGGCGATGACGGCGGTGGAGACGGCGGGCCGCGAGACCCTGGCGGGGCTGCGGCGCATGCTGGTCGCGCTGCGCGAGGCCGACCGGTCCCGGAGCCCCGGCGCCGGTCCGTCCCCGGACGAGGAGGCATCGCGGTTGCGCCCCGCGGAGGGACTCGCCGACCTCGACCGGCTGGCCGCCGTCACGACGGCCGCGGGGGTGCGCGTGGAGGTCAGTCGGCGGGGCGAGCCGCGTCCGCTCCCCGCGGACATCGACCTGTCCGTGTTCCGGATCGTCCAGGAGTCGGTGACGAACGTCGTACGGCACGCGGGCACGACGGCCTGCCGGGTGACCGTCGACCATCGCGACGACGAGGTCGTCGTCGACGTCACGGACGACGGCCGGGGCCGCGGCGGCGCCACCGACACGGGCTTCGGCCTCCTCGGCATGCGGGAGCGGGTCGCCCTGCTGCACGGCGAGTTCAGCGCCGGACCCAGGCCCGAGGGCGGCTTCCGGGTGACGGCCCGCCTTCCGCTCCCCGCCGCGGCGGTGGCTCCCTGATGCCGGTCCGCGTGGTCCTCGCCGACGACCAGCAGCTCATCCGCACGGCCCTGCGCATGGTCATCGCCGACATCGAGGACGTCGAGGTGGTGGGCGAGGCCGCGAACGGCGAGGAGGCGGTGACCCTGACGGCCGAACTGAGCCCCGACGTCGTCGTCATGGACATCCGCATGCCGGGCATGGACGGCATCGAGGCGACGCGCCGGATCACCGCCGGGGGCGGGGAGTCCAGGGTCGTCGTCCTCACCACGTTCGACGACGACGACTACGTGTACGGGGCGCTGCGCGCGGGCGCGTCCGGCTTCCTCGTCAAGGACATGGCGCTGGACGACATCATCGGCGCCGTCCGCGTCGTGGCGGCCGGCGACGCCCTGATCGCACCCGGCGTCACCCGCCGTCTCATCCGCGACTTCACCGCGCTCCGCCCCGAACAGGCGCGGGCGCGACGCGAGTTGAAGGGCATCACCGACCGGGAGCGCGAGGTCCTCACCCTGGTCGGAACGGGCCTGTCCAACACCGAGATAGCCGAGCGGCTCTTCATCAGCGTGGCCACGGCGAAGACGTACCTCACCCGTCTGCTGTCCAAGCTGGACGCCCGGGACCGCGTCCAGTTGGTGATCATCGCGTACGAGGCGGGGCTGGTGTCGGTGGACCGGTGAGCGCTCTGTCTCCGCGTCACAGGCGCAGCATCATCAGGAGCCGGTCCTCGCCCGGGCCGAAGTAGCCCTTCCCCGAACGCTGGTGCACGAAGCCCAGCGATCTGTACAACGCGATCGCGGTGTCGTTGGCGGGCTCGACGCTGATCCACACCTCGGGCACGCCATGGTGGCGCAGCCTGTCGAGTGCTTCGCCCATGAGCCGCCGCCCCAGCCCTTGCCCGCGCAGATTCTTCGTGACGCCCAGGCCCATGACCCAGCTCTTCTGACGGTCCGGTGCCGTCGCGCTCAGTACGTATCCGCAGAGGGACGAGCCGTCGTCGAGCACGAGAAAGTCCTCGGTGTACACGTCGAGGAGTTGGCGCAGGACGAAGTAGGGGTACGTGAAATCCGGGAACAACTCCGCGTCCAGATGGTGGAGTGCGTTCAGGTCCTGCTCGGAGGCGCCTCGTACCTGCAAGGGCCGGGAGCAGGAATCCGACGGGAGCGGCTCCCAGGGAAAGGCGGGCATCCGGACAGCATCGCGTGGCGAGATATGGCCCTTCAAGGGGTGGTCGGCAATTGTATTCCTGACTGCCCCAGTGCGCCCCCCATGCATCGTGTGACGATTCGGATCATGCCTGAAGGACGTCCGGTTCCCCCACGTGGTTGATACCTTGTGGCATGGATTCGAGATCGCCGGGGGACGGTATTGATCAACTGAATGCGGACGTCGCCTGGGACACGTTCGACCCCGCCGCCTACATTGATCACAACTACCGCCACATGCTTGATGAGGACCAGGAGATCGTTTCCATCGTCCGGCGCCATTTCTCCGATCACTTCCGTAGAAATCCGGGCCGCCGGATCGCGGGAATCGACGTGGGTGCCGGGGCCAATCTCTATCCCGCCCTGTCCATGCTTCCGTGGTGCGAAGAGATCACGTTGCTGGACCGTTCGGCCGCGAACGTGGTCTACCTGAAAAGCCAGGTGGCAGAGTACGACGCGAACTGGGATCAGTTCTGGGACGTCCTGTGCGAGGACGAGTCGTACACCGCGCTGGGATACGACCCGCGCGTGCGGTTCCGGCAGGCCGCACGGGTCGAACAGGGCGACCTCTTCGACCTGGCCGGTCGCCGGGGGCGCTGGTCCATGGGCACCATGTTCTTCGTGGCCGAGTCACTGTCCACCTCCCACGAAGAGTTCCGGCGAGGGGTGGAGAGCTTCATGCGTGCCCTGGTCCCCGGAGCGCCCTTCGCGGCCGCTTTCATGGAACATTCCCGGGGATACGACGTGGGGGACTGGTACTTCCCCGCGTGTGACATCAGTGAAGCGGACGTGCGGGAGTGCATTGAGGGATACGCGGGAAAACTGGAGATACGTCATATCGGGCAACCGAATGTGGTGCGCGAGGGATACTCGGGAATGATCGTGGCCTGGGGCCTGCGTGATCCTGACGCCTGCGTGACGGATTCGGCGGGATGACGTCATCTCTGAGGGGGGATGGGGATGCGGATCAAGCCGCGACAGCACCTGTTGGACATATGGCGTGCGACGGCTCGGAATTCCTTCGACGGGGGTGAATGGTCCTGGGGCGAGTGGGGCGGTCTCAGTAGTGTGGCCGATGCGGAGCGGTTGCTCTGCCTCATGTATCCGGCCACCGAGATCCCGGGATTCCGCCTGGACACCCCGGATCTCACACAGGACGACGTGGTGCGGGCCCTGGGCGGCGCCGGTGGACGGACGGAGATCCCCGCCCTCCTGATCGGGGCCGTCGCCGACTTCATGCACGCGCACACCGGCCATGACGGCAGGCCCACGTTCGCCGGCGGCCACTACTTCGCGCCCGAGGACCCTGGCCGGCAGCTCACCGCCGAACAGCAGGATGCCGAGGTGGTGGACTCCTACTCGATGTCCGTCACCCTCTGCCTCGCCACCCTCGGCTTCCTCAAGGTGTACGAGACGAACACAGCCCGCAGAGACGTGCTGCACCTGATCGCGGAGCTCCGGAACGCGTGCGGCAGGCGGCTCACCGCCGCGATGGTCGGCCTGTTGCGTTCCTTCACCGTCAAGGTCTTCGACGAGGGGTCGTCCGAGGGGGGCGCTCTCTGTGAACTCCTCGGCCAGGGGCAGTTGCCCGCGCGCCTCGTCCCGCAGGAGTTCCGGCGCCGTTTCGGGGCACTCCGCACCACTCTCGGTGAAGGTCTCTTCCTGGGCATCGACGTGCAGGAAGCTCTTCGTGACGAAGGCATGCTCTTCGAGTGCGGCTGGGCCTGGAGCCTGGTCAGGGACGCGCCCTGGGTGGAGGTGGACGCAGACATCGGCAGTCAACCGCAGGGCATCGCGGCCCCCGTACCGCATCTCTACTTCACTGTCGTGGCCCTCGACGGCATCCAGGACCTGTTCTCGGACCGTACCCTCACCCTCGGCCTGCTCGACTGGGAACAGCAGAAGCTCGCCGAAGCCCTCCGACTGCGCTGGGAGATCACCCAGCAGTACTGGTCGGGTATCGCCCGCTTCACCGACGAGTGCTGGCCACTGGAGGACATCCCGTGGCGCACGACGGGCCTGCAGCTGGAGTCCCCCTACTTCTCGCTCTCGGTCGCCGCCATCCTCGTCCAGGACCTGGTGCGCCGCCGGGCCACCGACGAGGACCTCACCCGCACCGTCGCCGTGATGGAGCGTCTCGCGGACCGCGGCCGCATCACCGCGCGCATGACCCGTGAGGACGCGGCCCTCGCACTTCATCGACCCGGAGTCGCACTGCCCCTGGACGGTAGCGAGGCCCTGGGGCCCTCGATGAGATGGACGATGACCGACTTCTCGGCCCAACTGCTCAAACGGACGATCCAGCTCTGCGCTTTGTCCCGCAACCTGCCCGCGTACGACCGGCTGGTGCGGCTCGCGGAGCACGTCTTCGAGCACGTGTGGCAGCGCCGCATGACGGGGGGCGAGGGACCGGGACTGTGGGACGACGTCCAGGCCGTCTACTCGGACGCACCGGATCGGGAACGCCCTCCGTCGTGGGCCGTCACGGAGCGCGTCACAGAATGCATGGTCGCCGCGCATCACCTGTACGAGCAGAACCCGATCCGCAGCGCCGAACTCGCCGCATCGGCGAGCGCGTTGCTCAATGAGGCCACTCATCTTCTGGGACGCGAGCAGCTCCAGGCGGAGCCGACCGCCGACGGCCAGAGGGGCAGGGCGCTGAAACGAGCCGAAGTCGCACTGCGCCGCGCAGACCGGCTTCTTCATGAACAGCCGGGCACAGCCTACGCGTTGACCGTGTCGGTGCTCAGCGAACTCGACGCCTTGGCGCAGGCCAGGCACGACGGTCAGGGGGTCTGAACGGTGATCGTCTTCGCCGCCTCCGACAAGGGAGGCACCGGCCGTTCCGTCACCAGCGCGAACCTCGCCTATCAGCGGGCACTGGCCGGGGACGAAGTGTGCTACCTGGACTTCGACTTCGGCTCGCCCACCGCCGTCGCCGTCTTCGACCTACCCGGAGCGCCGCGTGGTGACGGTCTGCACGCCTATCTGACAGGGCACACCGGCGAACCACTCCGCCTGGATGTCTGGAGACTCACCGAGCACGCGGTCCTGCGACACAAGCCCAACGGAGCGGGCCGCCTCGTTCTGCTCCCCGGGGACGGCGGTGGCGGCGAGTTCGCCACGGACCACGAGGTCGTCCAGCGCTGCGTGGATCTTCTGCTCCGGCTGAACAGCGAGTTCGACCTGATCATCGTGGACCTGAGCGCCGGCCGCAGCTACGCGGTGGACATGGCTCTCGAAGTGACCGCGCGACCGGAGATGCGCGGTGTCGAGACCCGGTGGCTGGTCTTCCACCGCTGGACCCGACAGCATGTGATGGCCGTGCACGGACTGGTGTTCAAGGAGTTCGGCATCCTGGAGGCAGGGGCGGACCGGGGACACGACAAGGCCGTGCTGCGCGACGCCATCCGCTTCGTCCGGGCCGCGGTGCCCGATCCCGATTCGCCGTTGTGGTCCCATGTGTCTCCCGCACAGTCCGCCTGGATGCGCGCGTGCGACGAGACGTTACGGCGACTGGCCGCCGAGCTGGGCATCGGCGACAGCAGGGTGCTCGGCACCGTCCCGCTGGAACCCGTCCTGCAATGGAGGGAACAGCTCATCACCGACGCGGACGTCGTCTCCACCCAGATCGCCAACAAGGAGACCCTGGAAGCCTTCACGGAGCTGGCCCGACGACTGACCGACGACACGTACTGGGGGCAGCTGTGACCGAGCACGTCTTCCGGGAGACCACCGCGGAGCCCAGCACACGGTCCGTGCCGCTCTCGCACCTCTCCCTGGAGCTGGGCCACCTCTACATGGAGGACATCGAAGGCGGGCCCGAACGCCTGCGACAGCACTTCGAGCGGGTACGGCCCTGGGTGGACGCGGCTCGCGCGGACGCGGCCGTCGGAATCCGGGGCAGGACGCCCCGGATCAGCACCTGCTTCCTGATCGACGACTACTTCACCCGCTTCTCGTCGCCCGCCGAACTCGTCCCGCTGGTGCTCGGAGAGGCCGCGCGAGCCGGACTGGTCATCGACTACCTGGCCCGGGAGTCGGGATGCGCCGTAGCGGACAAGGTTCCGCTGGCCGAGTCCATCGCCCAGCGCCTCGTCGAATCGCCGCCACCCGGCACCTACGGTCTCCGACCGCCCGTCAGCGAGACCGGCTGGCTCGCCAACGGCGAACGCGTCCAGCGCTCCAGGATCTCTCGGGCGATGTCGGCCGCCGCGGAGTGGCAGCCGCCTCGCGAGACGGCCGCCAGACGCCACTCGATCTACCTCGACGTCGAACTGTGGGACCACGACAAGGACGGGCGCCGTACCTGGGCCTGCCCCTTCCTCGCGGCGGTCTGGCAGCTGGCCAGGCTCGGCCTGCTCCGCAACGAGGGCGAGCCCGTGCTCAGCCCGCGCCCGTGGAACTCCGGCACCTTCCCCCGTGAGTGGGACGACATGCCCCCGCTGCTCCAGCTCAACACCGCCGCGGCACCGTTCAGCGCCTACCGCACCTGTTCCGTGCTGCCCGCCCGGTTCCTGCCCGTCGAGCACGCGGTGCGCGTCGTCCTCGATCAGACGGACGTGGACAGCGGGGCCCTGCGGCAGATCACCGAGCGCTCCCGGCGCGAGGGCGCGTCAGTGCCGGACGCCGTCGCGGACCGCGTCGCGTACGTCTTCTACCGGGGGTTGTGACATGCGGCCCCCGACGGACGCGGCGACCGTCGTGTTGACGTGCGGCGAAGTACGCACCGGTCTGCTGCCCTCCTTCCAGCCGCTGGACTCCCGGGCCGCGGCCCATTTCCTGCAACTGCGTGCCGACGAGCGGGTACGCGTCTCCGAGCGCCCCCAGCTGTACGCGCTCTCGCCGGACACGCTGACGGGCGTGGACTGCCGGCTGCCCGCCGTCGACGGAGCGAAGGTCCGCGTGGTCGGCACCGTGGCCGCTCGCGCCGTGCTGACCGAAGGGCGTGTCCTCCAGGCCACCGCGTACTTCGGAGCGCCGGCCGCGGGCCCCGACCGGCGACAGCCATGGGGCCACTACCTGGTGCGCCCGGGCCTTCTCGAGCCCTTCGGGAAACTGCCGGAGCAGGCCGTGGCGAAGGGGGCGCTGAGGGGACCGCAGAAGGGGGACCTGGATCTCGGCCTGATAGCTGAGGGTCTGCTCGGCCAACTCCGTAGACACCCGTTGCTCGACCAGAACGCCCCCTTCAAATGCGCGGGCACTCGCCTTCGCTGGGTGGCGCGGCGCGCCCCGGACGGCGAAGGCCCCTCGATCACCCGCTTCACTCTCGCCGAGGACCAGCTGCGCACCGTCGAACTACGCGTCCCCGCGGCGCAGGAGGCCTCGGCGGTCGCGGGTCTGTGTGAGGATCTGGCGCTGCACGACTGGCTGCTGACGACGGTCGTGCGGATGCTGGACACCAGTCGCCTCGGAGCGGCGGGCGGGGCCGCGGCGGTGCTGGCGCTGCGGCCGGCCGTCGATCACCTGCTGCACCTGTGGATGCCGACGGCACGCGTGGACCGGAGCCTGAGCCCCCTGTGGGAGGTGTTGGAACGGGAGCCCGGATTCAGCCGCCAGTGGCAGACCTCGGTGCAGCGCATCAGAGACCAACTGGCCCTCCAGGCAATACCGTTGCTGCGCGAAGCGCTGGCATCGCGTTGACCGGAGCTATCCCAGTATCGATCCCGGCGGGGGAGACACAGGAATGGACGGATCGTCAGGGGCGTCGACACCGGCACCGGGTTCGGCGTCCGCGGAGGGCCTGCGCATACCGCCGGTCCTGCTGAAGACACTGGTCACCGCCATCGTGGCCACGATCGCCTATGTGATCACCAATCTGATCGACCAGGAGCAGGACAAGCTGTGGCAGATCGCTGTGTCCGTCGTGATCGGCGGCGCGACCCTGATCGTTCAGTACATGATCGAGTTCGAGCGGCGGCTGACCCAGGTGGTGGGCGGTCAACGCACCCACGCGGATGACGTCGTGGACCGACTGACCGCCCATCACGGTGAGATGCAGACCTTGGTGGACCAGAAATTCGCCGACATCAGCGAAGCGACCGAACTCTTCTGCGAGCTCGACCGATCGGTACTGCGCTCCGACGGGGTACCGCGATTGGCCCGGAGCGCCACGCGTGTCACCTCGTTGGGCCACGGCCTGGTGAGCGACTTCGCGCACGAGGAGATCGAACGCCTCGCGTCGATGATGGAGAACCTCACCTCGCTGAGTACCGACTGCCCCGGGGAGAACCACGACTGGCTCATGGCCCTCACGAAGTGCGCCAAGGTCACGATGGACGCCACCAGCAGCTTCGCGGAGCGTGACTACTGGAACAGCGAGCCCGCGCTGCGCTATCTGCAGGCTCAGGCGGATGCGATGCAGCAGCGCGGGATGGGTATTCGGCGACTGTTCATCGTCCAGAGGCCGGAGCACGTCGACAACGATCTGCGCCGGCTGTGCGAGTCGCAGAGTGACATCGGCATCGAGACGCGGGTGGTGACCGTCTCCGAACTCCCGCTGAGAGTACGACGCGGTACGACGCACGACTTCGTCATCTTCGACGACGAGCTCTGCTACGAAGTCGAGCCGGACCTGCTGCAGATGAACGCCAAGACCACGCTGAACGCGCGCGAGGACCATGTCAGGCAGCGGATCAAGCGGTTCGCGGAGCTGTGGGACGTTGGCGAGGGCGTCGCAGGTAACTCAGCTGCGACCAGCGGCGCTTGAGGCTCATGCCGGCACGGATCGGACGAACTCCGCCTGACGGGCCCTGACAGCCCTGACCAACGGCCGGGGCCGTGGGCCGATGACCGCAGCCTCGGGGGACGAATCGATTCAGCATGATCTATTCCGTAGATTTGGGTGAAAGTCGCACAAGTCACGGGTCCGGGCGGCAATATGGCCTGATCTTCCGCCGAACTACGGACCCGAGGCCGCTCCATGACCACACCGCAGTCCCCGACGGACCCCTACGCGAGGCGGCAGCGTCCGCCGCACCAGGGGAGCCCGGCCGCAGGACCGGGGGACTCCCACCGCACCGCGCTCGTCGTGGCCCTCATCGGTGCCGCCGCCACTATCGTGGCGGCCCTGATCGGACTGTTCGTGCAGCTCAGCGGGGACTCGGACCGGCGCGATGCCGGCTCGACGGTCAGCGGCGAGTCGCCCACGTCCGGCGCGTCCGGCGCACCCGGCAGCTCCGGTACGTCCAGCTCGCCGGGGACCCCCGGTCCCACCGGTCCGTCCGCGACGCCCACCCCGTCCGTGACGCCCACCACGCCGTCGGCGGCCCCGGCGCTCGCCGGCATGCCGGAGGCGTTCCTCGGGCGCTGGCAGGGGTACGCCGAGGAACTCGACGCCTCGGAGACCGATCACTACCGGGTCACCCTGGAGCTGAACCAGGGCTCCCCGCGGGAACAGGTCGGCAGCATCCACTACGCCATGGAGTCCTCCGACTGCTACGGCGTCGTCACGCTGACCGCGGTCGGCGGCAGTGACCGTCTGACGCTCGGGGAGGACATCCAGTCGGGCAACTGCGTGAAGAACGGCCGCATCACCCTCACGCTGCGGCCCGGCGACACCGTGGACTTCGCCTACCGGTCGACCAAGCGCGACGGCACTCAGCAGTCCGTGCGGGCCGGCCTGGACAGGGTCGCCTGATGAGCCGCGAAGTCCGCCCAGGCGGCTGACGGGAAGACCAGAGCGGGGCCGTCCGGGACCTTGCTGTCCCGGACGGGGACGACACCGGGGACTCCGGCGGCCACCTCGACGCAGTCGCCGCCCTCGCCGTTGCTGTAGCTGCTCTTGCGCCAGCGGGCGTTGCTCAGGTCGTACTCGTGCATCGTCTGTAGTCCTCAGCCGTCGATGCGAGCCAGGGACGCCTTCGGCGACAGCGCGGCGGCCCTGAGCAGATCGTATGCTCGCTGCGTACGCTTCACCACCGCCGGATCATCGACGAGAGTCCCCGAAAACGAGGTCTCTGTATAGGCGGTTGGCGGAGCGTCGTCGAACTCCATGAGCTTCAGCATCCCGAGCATGGCGGCATGCGCCCCGTGCTCGTAGGGGAGCACCTGAACCAGCGCCTTGTGCTGTCGCACCGCCTCCATGACGTGCCGGAGCTGCCCGGCCATCGACTGCCTGCCGCCGATGGGGATACGCAGCACGTTCTCGTGAAGCACGATCCAGTACTCGGGCCGTGCGGCGTCCGCAAGGATGCGTGAGCGCTCCAGGCGAGCGGTCACCCTCTCCTCGACGTAGTCGTCGGCGGCGAATGGGTTGTTGGCCAGTGTGACCGCACTCGCGTACGCGGCGGTCTGGAGAAGCCCCGGCACGAGCGTCGGGGCGAACTCGCAGATCTTCGTCGCCGTCCGCTCCAGTTCGACGACCTCCGCGAAGTATTCCGCGTACCGCTTGTCGTCAATGAGTTTCCGCCATGTGCGTTCGAAAAAACCCTCGGTTTGCAGGGTTTCGTCGATTCGCTGGGCGACGTCCAACTGGGGTTTGCGAATCGCTTGTTCGAACTGGCCGATGTATCCGCCGGACACGAAAACGCGTGCCCCCAACTCCGTCTGGGTGAGCCCGGCATCCTCCCGACGCCTTTTCAACTCCGCCCCGAAGAACTCCCACGCCGCCTGCCGCGAACCGTTGGCCATGGCCAACCCCCTTGTACTGCCGCGTACTTGCAGTGCACAGACTCCTGCCGAGTGTAGGCGCACGGCGTCATCATCGAGATGTGAAGAGTGAAATCGGAAAGGGAAGGGCAGCAGGGTGACGGCAGAACACGGACCACTCGGCGGACGGCACTCGGCGCGTTGCGTCGAAGAGGCGGAGGAAACAGTGAGGGAATTGCGGATGGCACTCGCGAACGCGGGAATCACCTTGCCGTCACTCCGGCTCGACGCGGCATCCCTCGCCCGCGAGGCACCGTGCCCGCGCGTCGAACTGGGCGGCTGCTCCGCCGAGGTCGCCGCCCGGCTCGCGGCGGCGCTGCGATGAGGCCGCCGCGGCAGCAGCCGCCGGTCGGCTCGTACGCGGTCGACACACGCACGGGACGGGTGGGCCTGGTCATGGGGCACGAGGGGCCCTACGTACAGCTCAGACCGGTCGGCGGCGGGAGGGAGTGGGACTGCGACCCGGACGCGGTCCGCGATGCCACCGCCGCGGAGCGGCTCAGCGCGGCGACGGCCTACGCCAACGCACGCAGCCGCGGTGAGGTCCCTTGAAGGGGCGGCGCAGGGGCCGCGGGGAGGGAGACCGTGTGACGTAGGGTGCGGCCGCATGGCGATATGGAACCGCCGCGGGCGGAAGGTCACGCGCAGATACCCCGTTCCGCTCACCATGCACCAGCTGTGGATGGTGTCGCTGAGTGCGCCGGTGAGCCGGGACCGGGACGCCTCCCGGACGACCCTGTACCCGTTCACCCGCATCGACGACGACAAGGCCCGGCGCTGGCTGGCCGACCAGTGGGAGATCACCTCGCGCGAGGCGCTGGTCGGCCGCCTCGACGACCTGGCGCGGTCCGGCTACCGCACGGGCGTCCGGCGGCGGCTCGGCGTCGAACCGCTGGCGTGGGACGCCGGACTGTACGTGGACATCTCCCGCAGGGGGTTCGCGGCGGGGATGCTGAGCGAGTCCGAGGCGTGGACCGCGCTGAAGAACATCGTGCCGGCGGTGGTGCGGTCGTACGCCTCCTGGTCCGAGTACGCCGACCACTACCTGCTGGGCCGCATGGTCTGGCGCGACAACCTCCGAAGCCGCGGGGGCGAGGACCTCCCGGCACCGCAGGCCGTGTCCGACGCGCACCTGAAGTCCCTCCTGGACCCGGCGAACCGGGCCAGCCCCTGGAACATGGCTCCCTGGGAGGCGATCGGCCGCCCCGACCACGGACGCTGAATCCGTACGGGAGAATGGGCCCATGAGTCTGTTCCGCGACGACGGCATCGTGCTGCGCACCCAGAAGCTGGGTGAGGCGGACCGGATCATCACGCTGCTCACCCGCGGTCACGGACGGGTACGTGCCGTGGCCCGCGGCGTCCGGCGCACCAAGTCGAAGTTCGGCGCCAGGCTGGAGCCCTTCTCGCACGTCGACGTGCAGTTCTTCGCGCGGGGCAGTGAACTCGTCGGGCGCGGGCTGCCGCTGTGCACGCAGAGCGAGACGATCGCTCCGTACGGTGGCGGGATCGTCACCGACTATGCGCGCTACACCGCGGGCACGGCCATGCTGGAGACCGCCGAGCGGTTCACCGACCACGAGGGGGAGCCGGCCGTGCAGCAGTACCTGCTGCTGGTCGGCGGGCTGCGCACGCTCGCCCGCGGCGAGCACGAGCCGCACCTCGTCCTGGACGCCTTCCTGCTGCGCTCCCTCGCGGTGAACGGCTACGCGCCGAGCTTCGGCGACTGCGCGAAGTGCGGCATGCCGGGTCCGAACCGGTTCTTCTCGGTCGCGGCGGGAGGTTCCGTCTGCGTCGACTGCCGGGTGCCCGGCAGCGTCGTACCCTCGGCTCAGGCCCTGGAACTGCTCGGGGCGCTGCTCACGGGAGACTGGGAGACCGCGGACGCGAGCGAGCCGCGGTACGTCAGGGAGGGCAGCGGGCTGGTGTCGGCCTATCTGCACTGGCACTTGGAGCGCGGACTGCGTTCCCTTCGGTACGTCGAGAAGCAGTGACAGCAAGCGCAAGCAGCAAGAGGAGACGAGAAGCACATGGCCGTACGCGGGATCCTGGGACGCCAGCGCCGCGAGTACCAGTCGCCCGAACCACACCCCTCAGGCGCCCGCGCGCCGAAGCTCCCCGGTGAACTGGTCCCGGGCCATGTGGCGATCGTCATGGACGGGAACGGCCGGTGGGCCAAGGAGCGCGGACTGCCGCGCACCGAGGGGCACAAGGTCGGCGCCGAGCGTGTGGTGGACGTGCTCCAGGGCGCGATCGAGATGGGCGTCGGGGCGATCTCGCTGTACGCCTTCTCCACGGAGAACTGGAAGCGCTCGCCGGACGAGGTGCGCTTCCTGATGAACTTCAACCGCGACTTCATCCGCAAGACCCGCGACCAGCTCGACGACCTCGGCATCCGGGTGCGCTGGGTGGGCCGGATGCCCAAGCTGTGGAAGTCCGTCGCCAAGGAGCTCCAGATCTCCCAGGAGCAGACGAAGGACAACGACCGGCTCACGCTGTACTTCTGCATGAACTACGGTGGCCGCGCCGAGATCGCCGACGCGGCGCAGGCCATGGCGGAGGACGTGAAGGCCGGACGGCTCGACCCGTCGAAGGTCACCGAGAAGACGTTCGCGAAGTACCTCTACTACCCGGACATGCCGGACGTGGACCTGTTCCTGCGGCCCAGCGGCGAGCAGCGCACCTCCAACTACCTTCTCTGGCAGAGCGCGTACGCCGAGATGGTCTTCCAGGACGTGCTGTGGCCCGACTTCGACCGGCGTGACCTGTGGCGCGCCTGCGTCGAATACGCCTCGCGCGACCGCCGCTTCGGCGGCGCCGTCCCGAACGAGGAGCTCATCGCGATGGAGGCGGCCATGAAGGGGCGGCCCGACGCCGAGGGCGTCTGACGCCGATGGACGAGGGGGAGCGCGTCGAGCTGGTGTACCGGGCCACGGCCGGGGAGTTCCGTGAGGCGCTGCGCGTCGCGGAGAACGCCTCGACCGCCGGGCGCTGGGGCCGGCGCCTCCTGCTCGCCTCCGGCGTTCTCGGGGTGCTCGTCGGGGTGCTGCCGATGACTCTCGGGGCCTCCGCCGATCCCAGGGTGGCCGTGATGCTCGGTGCGGCCGTGCTGGGCCTCGGGGTGCTGCCGTGGTGGCAGGCCCGGCTCGTCCAGCGGCGCGCCGCCGCCCGGGGCGAGTACCGGGCCGTCGTGGACGCGTGGGGAGTGCGGGTCACGCACCGGCAGGGCAGCCGACTGACCGGCTGGCCGCGGATGGCCCGCTACGCGGAGACGCGCCGCTCCTTCGTCCTGCTGGGTTCCGGGCCCAAGGCGCCCGCCTCGATCCTGCTGCCGAAGCGGGGGGCCGGCAGCCCCCTGGACGTCGAGAGGTTGCGCTCGATCCTCGACCGCAACCTCACCCGCGTCTGACCGGCCCGCCCTTCGACGGCGGTCCGGATCCCGCCCGAAGCCCGTCCGGCCCCGGTGTCAGGGCCGGCGGCAGTCGCCGGACGGCGTCAGCCCTCGGACGACGGGCACTGCGCGCAGTCCGCGCACGTGCCGAAGATCTCCACGGTGTGCGCGACGTTCACGTAGCCGTGCTCCGTCGCGATCGACTCCGCCCACTTCTCGACGGCCGGGCCCTCGACCTCGACGGCCTTGCCGCACACGCGGCACACCAGGTGGTGGTGGTGCTCGCCCGAGGAGCAGCGGCGGTAGACGGACTCGCCTTCGGTGGTGCGCAGGACGTCGACCTCGCCCGCGTCGGCGAGGGACTGAAGGGTGCGGTAGACGGTGGTGAGCCCGACCGAGTCACCCTTGTGCTTGAGCATGTCGTGGAGCTCCTGAGCGCTGCGGAACTCGTCGACCTCGTCGAGAGCCGCCGCCACGGCGGCACGCTGCCGGGTGGAACGGCCCCGAACGGGCGATCCAGCGGTTGTCACCGTTGCCTCCTCACGTCTGCCCTTGCCCGGCCATTGTGCCAGTCCGGGCTGTGCCCGGTCAGACGCCGACGTCCGTCCGTTCACCCCGCGTGGCCGGAATCGCACACTCCGCGGGGTCGCCCTCGGCCTGCGCCGCCGCTGCCGCGCGGGCCCGTCGGCGGGCCAGCGGAGTCGCCAGCGCCGTCAGCGCGATGAACGCGCCGATCGTCAGCAGCACGATGGTCGCGCCGGGCGGCACGTCCTGGTAGTACGACGTCACGGTGCCGCCGATGGTGACGCTCACCCCGATCGCCACGGCGATGGCGAAGGTGGCCGCGAAGCTGCGGCTGAGCTGCTGGGCGGCGGCCACCGGGACCACCATCAGCGCGCTCACCAGAAGCAGTCCGACCACCCGCATGGCGACCGTCACGGTCACCGCGGCCGTGACCGCGGTCAGCAGGTTCAGGGCGCGCACCGGCAGGCCGGTCACCCGCGCGAACTCCTCGTCCTGGCTGACCGCGAACAGCTGACGGCGCAGCCCCAGGGTGACGAGCACGACGAACGCGGCGAGCAGGCAGATCGCCGTCACGTCGGACTCCGAGACGGTGGACAGCGAGCCGAAGAGGTACGAGGTCAGGTTGGCGTTCGAGCCGCCCGGCGCGAGGTTGATGAACATCACGCCGCCCGCCATGCCGCCGTAGAACAGCATCGCGAGGGCGATGTCGCCGCGTGTCCTGCCGTACCAGCGGATCAGTTCCATCAGGACGGCACCGAGGACCGAGACGGCCGTCGCCATCCACACCGGCGAGGTCGACAGGAGGAAGCCGAGGCCCACTCCGGTCATCGCGACGTGGCCGATGCCGTCGCCCATCAGGGCCTGGCGGCGCTGCACGAGGTAGATGCCGACGGCGGGCGCGGTGATCCCCACCAGGACGGCGGCGAGCAGGGCCCGCTGCATGAAGGCGTAGTCGAGGATCTCCATCAGCTCAGCAGTCCCGTCCGGATCGGTTCGGCGTCGTGGGCCGCGTGCGGGTGTACGTGGTCGTGGCCGGGCAGCGCGTGCTGGCCGACCGCCCGCGGGGGCGGGCCGTCGTGCAGGACGCAGCCGTCGCGCAGCACGACCGCACGGTCGATCAGCGGCTCCAGCGGGCCCAGCTCGTGCAGGACGAGGAGGACGGAGACGCCCTGGGCGACCTGCTCGCGCAGGGTCGCGGCCAGCACCTCCTGGCTGGCGAGGTCGACGCCCGCCATCGGCTCGTCCATGATCAGCAGCTCGGGTTCGGAGGCCAGCGCGCGGGCGATCAGCACGCGCTGGTGCTGGCCGCCGGAGAGCGCGTCGACGGGGTCCTTGGCGCGGTCGGCCATGCCGACGAGCTCCAGGGCGCGCCGTACGGCCGCGTGGTCGGCCTTGCGCAGCACGCCGAAGCGGGCGCGCGACAGCCGGCCTGACGCCACGATCTCGGCGACCGTCGCGGGCACGCCGCCGGCCGCCGTGGTGCGCTGCGGCACGTACCCGACGCGCTTCCAGTCCCGGAAGCGGTTCCGCGGGATGCCGAAGATCTCGATGTCGCCGCCGCTGACGCCGACCTGTCCGATGATGCTGCGCACGGCGGTCGACTTGCCGGAGCCGTTGGCGCCGAGCAGCGCGACGACCTCGCCGCGGTGCACGGCCAGGTCGATGCCGCGCAGGACCGGGCGCGACCCCAGCCGTGCGGTCACCCCGCGCAGGGATATGACGGGCTCGCTCAAGGCTTCCTCCATGGCGGTCACTCGGCGCCCAGGGCCGTCTGGAGCGCCTTCAGGTTCGACTCCATGACCTGCACGTAGTCGTCGCCCCTGGACTTGTCGGTGATGCCCTCGACCGGGTCGAGGACGTCCGTCTTCAGGTGGGCGTCGTCGGCGATGGTGCGCGCCGTCTTGTCGCTCACGAGGGTTTCGTAGAACACGGTGGTGACGCCGTCGGCGCGGGCCATCTCCTCCAGCCCCTTCACCCGGTTCGCGCTCGGCTCCGACTCCGGGTCCAGGCCGTTGATGGCCTCCTCGGTGAGGCCGTAGCGCTCGGCGAGGTAGCCGAAGGCGGCGTGCGTGGTGATGAAGACCTTGGTCCTGGTGTTCTTCAGGCCGTCCGTGAAGCGGGTGTTCAGCGCGTCCAGCTTCTTCACCAGCGCCTCGGTGTTCTTCTGGTAGTCCGCCGCGTGGTCGGGGTCGGCCTTCACGAAGGCCGAGCCGACGCCCTTGGCGACCTCGGCGTACTTCACCGGGTCGAGCCAGATGTGCGGGTCGCTGCCGCCGCTCTCCTCGCCCTCGCTGTGGTCGTGGGCCGCCGCGTGCCCGCCGACCTCGTTGCCGTGCTTCTCCAGGGAGGTCAGCGAGGCGGCGTCGATCTTGGTCTCGACCTCGGACTGCGCCACGGCGTCGTCGACGGCCGGCTGGAGGTTCTTCAGGTAGAGGACGGCGTCCGCCTCCTGGAGCTGCGCGGTCTGCCGCGCGCTGATCTCCAGGTCGTGCGGCTCCTGGCCGGGCTGGGTCAGCGTCGTGACGTTCACGTGCGTCCCGCCGATCTGCTCGGCGAGGTACTGCATCGGGTAGAACGACGCCACCACGTCGAGCTTCCCTCCGCCCTTGCCGTCGGCGGAGGCCGAGCCGGAGCAGGCGGAGAGGGTGCCGAGGCCGAGGACGGTGGCGGCGGCCACGGCGGTCCCGGATATGAGGCGTCGCTGTACGTTCATGACAGTCATTTTCAACAAACTTGGAAACGGTTGTCAACAAGCGCTCCGGCGGGCCCCGGGGGGACCCTGGAGAGAGCGGTTCCGGAAGCCCCGGTGAGCGGATCAAACAGCAGCAAGCGGCAGGAAGCGGCCGGGACCGCGAACCGATTTGATACAGGGGTGGGCCCCGCCGGTAACCTGAAGCATTCGTCCGCCCGTCTCCCGATCTCCACCCCTCACCGAGGCGCTCCGCGCCGCCCCCATCCATCTCCGTTCGTAATGAAGAGAGCACCGTGGCCGCCGACAAGATCGACACCATCGTCAGCCTGAGCAAGCGCCGTGGCTTCGTTTTCCCCTGTAGTGAGATCTACGGCGGCCAGCGCGCCGCCTGGGACTACGGCCCGCTGGGCGTCGAGCTCAAGGAGAACATCAAGCGCCAGTGGTGGCGCTACATGGTCACCTCCCGTGAGGACGTCGTCGGTATCGACTCGTCGGTGATCCTGGCCACCGAGGTCTGGGTCGCGTCGGGTCACGTCGCCACCTTCACGGACCCGCTCACCGAGTGCACCTCCTGCCACAAGCGCTTCCGCGCCGACCACCTGGAGGAGGCCTACGAGGCGAAGCACAACCGCCTCCCGGAGAACGGTCTCGCGGACATCAACTGCCCCAACTGCGGCAACAAGGGCCAGTTCACCGAGCCCAAGCAGTTCTCGGGCCTGCTGTCCACCCACCTCGGCCCCACGCAGGACAGCGGCTCCGTCGCCTACCTGCGCCCCGAGACCGCGCAGGGCATCTTCACCAACTTCTCCCAGGTGCAGACCACCTCGCGCCGCAAGCCGCCGTTCGGCATCGCGCAGATGGGCAAGTCCTTCCGCAACGAGATCACGCCCGGCAACTTCATCTTCCGCACCCGCGAGTTCGAGCAGATGGAGATGGAGTTCTTCGTCAAGCCGGGCGAGGACGAGAAGTGGCAGGAGTACTGGATGCAGGAGCGCTGGAACTGGTACACCGGCCTCGGCCTGCGCGAGGAGAACATGCGGTGGTACGAGCACCCGCAGGAGAAGCTCTCCCACTACTCCAAGCGCACCGCGGACATCGAGTACCGCTTCCAGTTCGGCGGCAACGAGTGGGGTGAGCTGGAGGGCGTCGCCAACCGTACGGACTACGACCTCTCCGCTCACTCCAAGGCCTCCGGCCAGGACCTGTCGTACTTCGACCAGGAAGCCGGCGAGCGCTGGACCCCGTTCGTCATCGAGCCCGCCGCCGGTGTCGGCCGCGCCATGCTCGCCTTCCTCCTCGACGCCTACGTCGAGGACGAGGCGCCGAACGCCAAGGGCAAGATGGAGAAGCGCACCGTGCTCCGCCTCGACCCGCGCCTGTCGCCGGTCAAGGTCGCCGTGCTGCCGCTCTCCCGCAACCCCGAGCTGTCGCCGAAGGCCAAGGGCCTCGCGGCCGCGCTGCGCCAGCACTGGAACATCGAGTTCGACGACGCCGGCGCCATCGGCCGCCGCTACCGTCGCCAGGACGAGATCGGCACGCCGTTCTGCGTCACCGTCGACTTCGACACCCTGGACGACAACGCCGTCACCGTCCGCGAGCGCGACTCGATGAAGCAGGAGCGCGTCTCGCTCGACCAGATCGAGGGCTACCTCGCCGCGCGTCTGATCGGCTGCTGACCGCGCCCCGCGCCTGATCGGCCGCCGGGCCGCGCGCCCGCCCTGCGCACACGAGCCCCCGGTTCCGCACGGAACCGGGGGCTCGTGTCGCTCAACGCCCCTGAAGGGCCTTGACGTTGTCGCCGAACGTCCAGTTCTTCGAGCCGTCCCAGTTGATCGACCAGGTCATCAGGCCCTTGAGGGACGTGCCGTAGTGCCGCCACGCCTGGGACACCAGGCTCGGCGACATGTAGCCGCCGCCCGCGCCCGACTGGGCGGGCAGGCCCGGGACCTGCTTGTCGTAGGGCACCCTGATCGTGGTGCCCTGGACGACCAGCCCCTTGTTCAGGCAGTCGGTCTGGGCGGTGAAGCCCTGCACGGTGCCCGCGGAGTACGAGTCGCCGGAGCAGCCGTACATGCTGCCGTTGTAGTACTGCATGTTGAGCCACCACAGGCGTCCGTTGTCCGCGTACTTCTTCACGATCGGCAGGTACGCGCCCCAGATCGACCCGTACGTGATGCTGCCGCCCGTGACGTAGGCGGTCTCCGGCGCCATGGTCAGGCCGAAGTTCGACGGCATCCGGGACAGCACGCCGTCGATGATCCGGATCAGGTTGGCCTGCGACGTGGACGGCTGACCGATGCTGCCGCTGCCGACGAGACCGGTCTCGATGTCGATGTCGATGCCGTCGAAGTTGTACTTCTTCAGGATCGGCACGATCGTGTCGACGAAGCGGTCGGCGACCGTGGACGAGCTGAGGTCGATGCCCGCGGCGGCGCCGCCGATCGACAGCAGGATCGTCTGCCCGGACGCCTTGGCCGCGCACATCTCCGCCGGCGTCGCGACCTTCACGCCCGCGTCCATGCCGTCCTCCCACAGCGCCGTGCCGTCCGAGCGGATGACGGGGAACGCGGCGTTGATCACGTTGTAGCCGTGCGCGGCGATACGGGAGTCGGTGATCGGGGTCCAGCCGAAGGGCGGGTGGACGCCGTTGGACGAACCGTCCCAGTTCTCCCAGTACCCCTGGAGGACCTTCCCGGTGGGGCGGGACTTCACGGCGCAGGTGTCGGCGGCGGACGCGCCGGGCGCGCCGGCGAGGGTCATGAGCTGTGCGAGACAGGCCGTCGCGAGTGCGGCGCCCAGCAGACGGAGTTTCCGGCGGATCATGCGGGCCTCCCGGGTGGGGGTACGGCGAGGTGTCCGTGGAGCTGGCAAGAAATGTCGTAGGCATGACAGTGCTCGCGGTCCAGACCTTTCGTCAATAGGTCTGGACCAAAGAGGGGCGGGCTGACACATGACAGATGACAGATATTGAAATCTGTCATCTGTCATGTCAGGCTGGGGACGTACCACCCCCCTCGGGACACAAGGAGTCCTCATGCACACCCGCACCCTCGGAACCACCGGCCCCCAGGTCTCCGCCCTCGGCCTCGGCTGCATGGGCATGTCCGCGCTGTACGGCGACACCGACCGGGCCGAGTCCGTCGCGACGGTCCACGCCGCGCTCGAAGCGGGCGTGACCCTGCTCGACACCGGCGACTTCTACGCCATGGGCCACAACGAGATGCTGATCGGCGAAGCGCTCCGCTCCGCCCCGCCCGCCCGGCGCGAACAGGCCCTGACCAGCGTCAAGTTCGGCGCGCTGCGTGACCCGGACGGCGGCTGGACGGGTTACGACGGCCGCCCCGCCGCCGTGAAGAACTTCGCCGCGTACTCCCTCCAGCGCCTGGGCGTGGACCACATCGACGTGTACCGGATCGCGCGGGTCGACCCCGACGTGCCGATCGAGGAGACAGTGGGCGCGATCGCCGAACTGGTCCAGGCCGGGCACGTCCGGCACATCGGCCTGAGCGAGGTCGGCGCCGACACCGTCCGCCGGGCCGCCGCGACCGCGACCATCGCCGACGTCCAGATCGAGTACTCGCTCATCTCCCGCGGCATCGAGCGGGAGATCCTCCCGACCGTCCGGGAACTGGGCATCGGCGTCACCGCGTACGGCGTGCTGTCCCGCGGGCTGATCTCCGGCCACTTCACGGCCGACCGGCAGCTCGGCGCGAACGACTTCCGGTCCATGAGCCCCCGCTTCCAGGGCGAGAACCTGCGCCACAACCTCACGCTCGTCGAAGCGCTCCGGAAGATCGCCGAGCAGAAGGGCGTCAGCGTCGCGCAGATCGCGATCGCCTGGGTGCTGTCGCGCGGCGAGGACATCGTCCCGCTCGTCGGCGCGCGCACCCGCGACCGTCTCACGGAGGCCCTGGGCGCCCTCGACGTCACGCTCGGCCCGGACGACCTGACCGCCATCCAGGAAGCGGTGCCGGCGGGCGCCGCGGCGGGCGCCCGCTACCCGGCGGCCCAGATGGCACACCTCGACAGCGAACGCTGACGGCACCGGCAGGTACGGTCTTCGTCATGGCACCGACCTCCGAGACCCTGACCGCCGAGCGCATCCTCGCAGCCACCGAGGAGGTGCTGCGCCGCCACGGCCCGGCCAAGGCCACCGTGGTGGACGTGGCCCGTGCGCTCGGCGTCAGCCACGGCAGCGTCTACCGCCATTTCCGCACGAAGGCGGCGCTGCGGGAAGCGGTCACCCAGCGCTGGCTGGAACGGACGTCCGAGGCCCTCGCCGGCATAGTCGCCGAGGACCGCGACCCCGCGTCGCGGCTGCGCGACTGGTTCACCGGTATGTTCGCGGCCAAGCGCAAGAAGGCGGGCGACGACCCCCAGCTCTTCGCCACCTACCAGGTGCTGATCGGCGAGAACAGCGTGGTCGTCGAGCGGCACATCGCCGACCTCACCGGCCAGCTCACCGAGATCGTCCGGGACGGCGCAGCGCGTGGCGTGTTCGACGCCGCCGACCCCGCCGTCTCGGCCCGCGCCGCCTTCGACGCCACAGGCCGCTTCCACGACCCCTGCTACGCCCGCGAATGGGAACAGCCGGGCATCGAGGCGGACTTCGAGGCGGTCGTCGCCCTGGTCCTGCGCGGCCTGCGCGCCTGACCCGCCGGGCGCCCGGCCCTCGGCCCGCCGGACGCCCGGCCCCGCGTCCCCCTCACGCGTCGGCCGGATCCACCGTCGCCTGATGCGCCTCGGCGAGATGTTCCTCCGCCTTGAGCCACGGCAGGAACTGCGCACCCTTGCGCCAGCCGCACGTGTCGCATCTGATCGTCCGCTGCACGCCCGCGCGTTGCACATGGACGACATGCTCCCGACCGTGCTGGTCCCAGCGGCTCACCTTGCTCGTGTTGATCTGAAGCATGACGCCCTCCAATGACAGCGCTCCGCTCGTGCGCTTAGGAGTGTGCAGCAAGGAGAAGATCAACGGGGTGTCTTCGGCGGCGAGTTGAACTTCTTCGGCGTCAGTTGATCGTGCGTGGCAGGCGGAGGCTCAGTGCTGTGGTCAGGGCCACGCCCGCGAGTTGGACCAGGAGCGTGGTCACCAGGGCGTCCCGCATGCCGTGGGAGGGGACCAGGGCCAGGAAGAGGGAGCCCAGGGTGGCGACACCCAGGGCGAGGGCCGACTGCTGGGTGGTGATCATGACTCCGCTGCCGACGCCGGCCCGGGCGGGCGGGACCTCGGAGAGGATGATCCGGAAGATGACCGGCAGCTGGAGGGCCTGGCCGGCGCCCGCCACCGCCGCGCCGGGCAGCAGCTCCCGCACGTCGAGGTCCGGCCAGGACCGCCAGGCGGCCACTGCCAGCAGCGTCACACCCACCGCCTGGACGAGACCGCCGACGGTGACGACACGGGTGCCGTGGCGGGCGACGAGCCGGGGGCCGCACAGGGAGACGGCGAAGAAGACGACGGCCATGGGCGCGAGCGCGAGCCCCGCGGGCACCGGCCCGAGGCCCGCGCCCCGCTGCAACGCCACCGCGATCACGAACATGAAGCCGCTGAAGCCGATCGAGAACGGCACGATCATCACCAGGCCGCGGCGCAGCGAGGTCAGCGCGAACAGGCTCGGCGGAACCAGCGGCGTACGGCCGCTCCGGTCCTTGCCGCGTTCGACCAGATAGAACGCCGCCGCCGCGAGCGGGAACAGGGCCAGCGACAGCCAGGTCCACAGCGGCCAGCCCGCTGCCCGGCCCTCGGTCAGCGGAGCGAGCAGGGCGAGCAGGGACACCGCCAGCAGGACCGTGCCGGGGGCGTCGACCGGCTCCGGGTGCTGCGAGCGGGTCTCCGGTACGGCGCGCGCGGCGAGGACCAGGCCGACGACCACGACGGGCACGTTCACGAGGAACACCGAGCGCCAGCCCGTGCCCGCGATGTCCGCGGCGACCAGGACGCCGCCGAGGATCTGCCCGGCGACCATGGAGAGGCCGGCCGTGGCTCCGTACAGGCCCATCGCCTTGGCGCGGCGCGGCCCGCTGGTCGCCGACTGGATTGTCGCGAGGACCTGCGGCAGCATCGCCGCGGAGGCCGCGCCCTGCGCGACGCGTGCCGCGACCAGCGTCCAGGCGGAGGGCGCCAGCCCGCACGCGAGGGACGTCAGACCGAAGGCGGCCATGCCGCCGAGGAAGAACTGCCGCCGGCCGAAGAGGTCGCCGAGGCGTCCGCCCAGGACGAGGAGGACGGCGTAGGAGACTCCGTAGCCGGCGACGACGAGTTCGAGGACGGCCTCGCCCGCGTTCAGGTCACGGCCGATGGTCGGCAGGGCGACGTTGACGATGAAGAAGTCGATGAGGGGCAGTGCCGCACCGAGCAGCACGGTGAAGAGTCCGAGGCCCCCGAGCACGGGTGGGGCGACTCGGGAGCCGGTCGGGGTCGTGAGAGTTCCGGTATCGGTCACGTCCCTCAGCCTTCGCCCCGTCTCAGGCTGGTACCAGAGTGTTCTTATCCTGGTAGAAGCAGTACCTGGAAACAGGTTCCGGTGAGGTTCAGGCTGGAGGCATGACGACGATGGTGCGGGAGACGACCACGACCCCGGCCCCGCGGGCAGCACACCCGGCCCCGGCCGCGCAGGCCGGGACACCGGCCCGCACCCCGGCCGACGCGCCGGCTCCCGCCCCGGCCGGACGGGCCCGCCCCCCGGCCCCCGCCCCGCGGCCGGAACCGGCCGCCCCCGCCGCGGACCGGCCCGCCGCCGCACCCCGTGGCAGCGAGATCAGGCGGCACGAACTCGCCGGCTTCCTCCGCAGCAGGCGCGAACGCATCCCGCCCGAGCAGGTCGGACTGCCCCGCGGCCGGCGCCGGCGCACCCCGGGACTGCGCCGCGAGGAGGTCGCGCAGCTCTCCGCCGTGGGCGTCACCTGGTACACGTGGCTCGAACAGGCGAGGGACATCCAGGTCTCCGAGCAGGTCCTCGACGCGCTGGCCCGCACCCTGCTGCTGGACGCGAGCGAGCGCGCCCACCTCTTCCAGCTGGCGGGCGCCGTCGACCCCTCGCCCGCCGCGCAGTCCCCGACGATCACCCCGGCGCTGCGGCACATGCTGACCCAGCTGGAACCGGTCCCCGCCTGCATCCAGAACAGCCGGTACGACATCCTCGCGTACAACAGGACGTACGCCCGCCTGCTGATGAGCGACCTCGACGCGGTGCCGCCCGAGGACCGCAACTGCATGATCCTCGTCTACACGAACGCCGAGTGGCGCAGGTCGATCGTGCAGCTCGACGACGCGATGCGCATGATGGCCGCGAAGCTGCGCGGCTCGATGGCCGGACACCTCGGCGAACCCGCCTGGAAGATGCTGGTCAAGCGGCTGACGGCGGAGTCCGCGGAGTTCCGTGAGCACTGGGAGCGGTACGAGGTGGTGGGCGGCGCCCGCAGCAGGACCAAGCAGTTCCTCAACCCGTACGTGGGGCTGGTCACGGTCGACCACACCGACCTGTGGCTCGCCCCCGACCTGGGGGCCCGCATGGTGACGTACATCCCGACGGACGAGGAGAGCCGTGAGCGGCTGGAGCGGCTGTACGCCCTCGCGTCGGCGGACGGGAATCCGGAGCGGGACGCCAAGCCCGCGTGACGGCAGGCCTGCGTGCGGGACGCCAAGCCCGCGTGACGGCAGTCCCGCGCGTGATGCCCGGCCCGCGCGACCCCGTCCGCGCCGACCGGTCGCGGTCCCCGTCGCCGGGCGCCGGCCAGGTCAGGGAGGTGCCCGGCCTATGATCGGCGCGGCCGTCGGAGGCCGGAGGGGCGTGGGGTCGTGCACGAGGACGGTTCGTTGCGTGAGGTCGTCTGGGGGCGGGATCTGCCCCTGCGCTTCGCGCTCGTCAGCGAGGAGTGGGACGGCGAACAGACGGTCTGGGCGCGGTGCGTCGACGTCGAGGGGCTGTTCCTGGACCGGGCCGCCTTCCGGGAGCGGCTGACCCTCCTCGGCTGCAAGCCCACCGGCCGGCTCCTCAAGGCCGCCGAGCGCTGCGCCGCGCGTCGGACGCCCGTCCCCTTCGGCGATCTGAACCTCGTGGTGAGCGACCTGGACGCCGAGGATCCGTACGACGACGACCACTGCGCGTTCGAGGACGCCGTGGTCGTCGGCAGCAGGCCCGGGACCGGGGACTCCGCACGGTTCGACCTCGTCGTCGAGTGCGTCGTCACCGAGCAGCCGCGCCCCTGGCGCAAGGAACCCGCGAGGACCGAGATCACCCTCCTCAACGGCACCAGCGGCGGTCCGCTCGGGCGCTGCGTGCGGGTGGAGGGCCTGTACGGAGCCCGGCCCGACCCCGGCCGCCGGCCCGCGCGGCTCATCGGCTGCGAGCCCTCGCCGGAACTGCGCCACCGGATGGTCCATCGCCGTCACGGCGGGGACAGCCTGCAGCTGTGGCTCCTCGACCGCACGGGCCGGCCGACCCCGGTCCAGGAGCACATCGCGGTGGACGTCGACGAGTGCCGCCCCTCCGCGCTCGGCGGTGCGCTGATCGATGTGACGCTCAAGGGCGGGCTCTTCCGCCGCCTGCCCTTCCCGCCCGAGGTCCGGCCGGTGTGGGAGGCCTGGCACGAAGGCCCGCCCGCCGTGCGCAACGCATGGGCGCGCTTCCCGGCCGAGGGGCGCAGCGAGTGGCTGCGGTTCACCGAGGTGTGCCCGGGCCCCGAGGAACCCGGCACGGTGTGCGACCTGGACGGGCGGTACGTCACCGACGTGCCGGGCCTGCACTGCGCGATCGGCGAGGCGGTCGGCGGCCCGGGGTACGCATGGCACCAGTGCTGGAACGCGCTGCGCGGCTGCCAGTGCCGCGGCGAGACGCCCCGCGCGCCCTTCACGCTCGTCTGGCACCACGCGGACGTGGCCCGGCAGGCCCTGGCGGGGGTCAGCGTGGACAGGGACGGCGAGCGGGACTACTTCGAGGCGGTGGTGCCGTTCCTGGATCGGCTGGGCGTCACCGTGGTGCTGCGCTAGGACCGATCCGCTAGGCGCGTACGCCCGCCGGGTCCCGTACCTCCGGGGACTCCTCCGACACCAGCCGCGCGGCCGTGTCGTCGGCCGTCCTGCGGGCCCAGCGTCCGCTGGTCAGCGCGCCGAGGACGAGGACCGCGAGGCCGCACGCGGCGATGATCCACCAGCCGGGCCGGGCGGCCGGCACGAAGGCGTCCCGGTAGGCCGACCCCCGCACCCCCGAGGCCAGCACGGCGCCGACCACGGCGACCCCGAGGGTGCCGCCGATCTGGCGGCTGGTCGAGGCGACGGCTGCGGCGACGCCCGCCTGGGAGCGAGGCATGCCGGAGACGGCGGTGTTGGTGATGGGCGCGTTGACGAAACCGAAGCCGATCCCGAACAGGACGTAGCCGACGACGAGCGTGACGTTCGACGTCTCGGCCTCGAAGGCCGCGAACAGGACGCCGCTCGCGGACATCGCCACGCCGGCGATCAGCAGCGGCAGGCGCGGTCCCCGGCTGCCGACCACCCGTCCCGACAGGGGAGCGCAGACGAAGCACAGGGCGGCCATCGGCAGCATCCACAGACCGGCGTGCAACGCGTCCAGACCGCGCACGTTCTGCAGGTAGAGCGTCGACAGGAAGAGGAAGCCGCTGAGCGCGGCGAACGCGCTGACGGCTATGACCGTGGCCCCGCTGAACGGCGCGGAGCGGAAGAAGCGCAGATCGATGAGAGGTTCGGCCCGTCGCGGCTCGAACCACAGGAGGCCGAGCAGCGCGGCGACGGCGATCGCGCCGAAGGCGAGGGTCTTCGGGGCGCCGGAGCTGGGCGCCTCGATGATCGCGTACGTCAGCGAGCCGAGCAGCGCGATGACCAGCAGCTGTCCGACCGGGTCGGGGCGGCGGGCCTTGGGGGCGCGGGACTCGGGGACGAAGCGCAGGGTGAGCAGCAGCGCCGCGAGGCCGACCGGGAGGTTGATCCAGAAGATCGAGCGCCAGCCGACCGAGTCGACGAGGAGGCCGCCGACCAGGGGGCCGGCGGCCATGGAGATGCCGACGACACCGCCCCACGCGCCGATCGCGCGGGCGCGCTCGCGCGGGTCGGTGAAGGTGTTGGTGATGATCGACATCGCCACCGGGTTGAGCATCGAACCGCCGACCGCCTGCACCATGCGGAAGACGACGAGGGATTCGAGGTTCGGGGCGAGGGAGCACAGGACCGAACCGAGAGTGAAGACGACCAGGCCCGCGGTGAAGACCTTGCGGCGGCCGATGCGGTCGGCGGTCGAGCCCGCGAGCATCAGCAGCGAGGCGAGGACCAGGGTGTAGGCGTCGATGGTCCACTGCAGGCCCGCGACGTCGGCGTGCAGTTCCCGCTGCATCGAGGGGAGGGCGACGTTCAGGACCGTGTTGTCCAGGCTCACGATCAGCAGGCTCATGCAGCAGATCGCGAGCACCAGCATCCGGTGGCGGTGGCTGAGCTCGGGCATTCGTCCAGCGTACGCCGTTTTCAATAGTGTGTCTAACTAATGAACGGTACACGATCTTGGCCGCGGGGTGAGACCGGATCCCCGTACGAGCATCCGCCGGCGTACGCGACAATGGGGGAATGTCCACGCCCACCCTCGCCCCCGCGTCCCCTCTGTCGATCGGCCCCCACACGGTGCAGCCGCCCGTCGTCCTCGCGCCCATGGCCGGGATCACGAACGCGCCGTTCCGCACCCTGTGCCGCGAGTTCAGCGGCGGCAAGGGCCTGTTCGTCAGCGAGATGATCACCACGCGGGCGCTGGTCGAGCGCAACGAGAAGACCATGCAGCTGATCCACTTCGACGCGACCGAGAATCCGCGCTCGATCCAGCTGTACGGCGTGGACCCCGCCACCGTCGGCAAGGCCGTCCGCATGATCGCGGAGGAGAACCTCGCCGACCACATCGACCTGAACTTCGGCTGCCCCGTCCCGAAGGTGACCCGCAAGGGCGGCGGCTCCGCCCTCCCGTACAAGCGGAACCTGCTGCGGGCGATCCTGCGCGAGGCCGTCACCGGCGCCGGCGACCTCCCGGTCACCATGAAGATGCGCAAGGGCATCGACGACGACCACATCACCTTCCTGGACGCCGGGCGGATCGCCGTCGAGGAAGGCGTCACGGCGATCGCGCTGCACGGCCGGACCGCCGCACAGCACTACGGCGGCACGGCGGACTGGGACGCCATCGCCCGCCTCAAGGAGCACGTGCCGGAGATCCCCGTGCTCGGCAACGGCGACATCTGGTCCGCCGAGGACGCGATCCGGATGGTCCGCGAGACCGGCTGCGACGGCGTCGTCGTGGGCCGCGGGTGCCTCGGCCGGCCCTGGCTCTTCGGCGACCTGGTGGCCGCCTTCGAGGGGCGGGCGGAGTTCGCCCGGCCGACCCTGCGCGAGGTCGCGGACGTCATGGTCCGCCACGCGACCCTGCTCGGTGAGTGGATCGGCGACGAGGCCCGCGGTGTCATCGACTTCCGCAAGCACGTCGCCTGGTACCTGAAGGGATTCGCGGTCGGCTCCGAGATGCGCAAGCGCCTCGCGATCACCTCGTCGCTCGCCGAACTCGCCGAAGGACTCGCCGAGCTGGACCTCGACCAGCCCTGGCCCGCCGGCGCGGACGGGCCCCGCGGCCGCACCTCCGGCAACAACAGGGTCGTCCTGCCGGACGGCTGGCTGAAGGACCCGTACGACTGCGCGGGGATCGGCGAGGACGCGGAACTGGACACGTCCGGGGGCTGACCCGGCCCGTGCGCCCGGGGCCTGCCGGCCCGCGCTACGCACCTCCCACGGCGGTGAGCAGCGCCAGCGGAGCCGCCGCCGACCTCGACTCCCGTACGCACGCGTGCGGGTACGGCACCGGCTCGCGGTGCGTGTCACGGCCGTAGCCGGCGAGGACCTCGGGGAGCCGGTGCCCGGCGGCGGTGGCCGCGTCGACCAGCCCGTGCGCGACCGTGCGGGCCTCGTCGTGCAGGCCGTAGCGGGCCAGGCCCAGGGTGATCAGCGCGTTGTCGTGCGGCCAGACCGAACCGCGGTGGTACGACATCGGGTGGTAGGCGGGCTGTCCCGCGGCGAGCGTGCGTACGCCCCAGCCCGAGAAGAAGTCCGGTTCGAGGAGGCGGCGGCCCACCAGCTCGCCGTACTCCTTGTCCAGCAGACCGGACCACAGGAGATGGCCCGCGTCCGAGGCGAGCGCGTCGACGTGCCGGCCGTCGCCGTCCAGCGCCAGCGCGGGGAAGCCGTGCTCGGACATCCAGAAGTCCCGCTGGAAACGGTCGCGCAGATCGGCGGCGGCCTGTTCGAGCAGGGCCGCGTAGACCTCGTCGTCCCAGACCGTGCGCGCCAGTTGCGCGGTCCGGCGCAGGGCGTCGTACGCGTACCCCTGCGCGCCCGCCGCCATCACCGGGCCGGTGGGGCGGCTGCCGTCGGCCGAGCAGATCGCCCCCGGCGAGTCCTTCCAGTTCTGGTTGGCGAGGCCGCCCCCGTCCGCGCGGTAGACGAGATAGCCGCGCGACGTCAGACCGCCGTGGTCGAGCATCCAGCCGATCGCCGCCCGGGCGTTGGCCTCCAGGCGGCGGGCCGGCGCCATGTCGCCGGTCTGCTCCGTGTACGCGCCGAGCAGCACCAGGAACAGCGGAGTCGCGTCGACCGAGCCGTAGTACCGCCCGTACGGCACCTGGCCGAAGTGCGCCAGTTCGCCGTGCCGCACCTCGTGCACGATCTTGCCGGGCTGGGCCACCGCCCCGGCGCCCGTCTCCGTCGCCTGGGTCGCGGCGAGCGCGGGCAGCGTGGCGGCGGCGAGCCCGGGACGGTACGGCACGGCGAAGAGCGAGGTCAGCAGGGCGTCCCGGCCCAGCAGCGTGAGGAACCACGGGACTCCGGCCGCGGGCACCCGCAGCTCCTCGCCGTCCGGACCCGTCGCCGGGACCTGGAGCACGGCCAGGTCGGACAGGCCGCGCGCACAGGCCGCGGCCAGCTCCGGCCAGCCGGTCGGGAAAGGCACGCCCTCCGCGAACTCCCCCTCGAGTTGCAGCAGTTGCTCGTTGGCGGCGGCGGGGGACAGCGGCACGCGCGGCGCCACGACGGCGCCGTGCGGACGGGCGGCGACGCGCAGCGCCAGCTCCGCCGAACCGTGCGGTTCGAGTTCGAGCGTCCACACGAGGCGGCGGGCGCCGGTGCCCGTCTCCTCCACACCGTCCGGCGCGGGCTCGGAGGTGACCGTCGTACAGGACCGCCACTCACCGCGTCGGTAGCTGAACTCCACACCGTCGTCGAGGACCTGACGCTGCCGCACCACGCCCGTCTTCGCGTACGTGCGGTGATCGGAGCGCAGTTCGAACTGGTCGGTGAAGTCGGCGTCCGCGGTGACCGCGATACGGACGGTGGTGGGCGTCGGACGGTTGCTGGTGACGCGCAGCGCCTCCACGAACGCGCCCTCGGACACCGCCTGTTCGCGGAAGAGCGTGCAGGCGGGCGGCTCCGTGCGCCCGCCGCGCGGCACCAGCACGCAGCGTGCCGTGTCGCCGTCCGCGACCGGCGTGAGCGCCTCGGGCACCGCGCCGTCGACGGTCAGCTGCCAGCGGCTGAGGTGCCGGGCGTCCCGGACGAACAACCCGTCCGGCGAGCTGCCGCCCCGCACGCCGCTGATGTCCCCGCCGTCGCCCACGGCGGCGAACGTCCCACCGTGCACGAGCAGATGATGCCGGTCCGTCATCCCCGGTCCCCTCCCTTGGCGCCCGTGTCGCATGCGCTGTGTGCCGTCGTGTCGTGTGGTGTTGCGCCCTGTGTCCTGTCGAACGCGTCGCGGCCCGCCGGGGACACGAATCGGTCCGCCCCGTCGGGGTCGTGCAGCAGGTCGAGCGTCAGAGCGGCCGTCCAGCTGAAGCCGAGCGCTCCGCAGGCCTCGCCGGTGTACGGGTCCACGTACTCCGCGAATCCGGACTCCTCCGCGGTGTCGAGCAGCGCGGCCCGCAGACCGTCCGCCCGCGTGTGCTCCCCGTGCAGCCGCAGGCCGCGCTCCAGCAGCCAGTTGGTGTTGAACCAGGCCGGCCCGCGCCAGTACCGGTGCGGGTCGAACGCGTCCCCCGCGAGGTCGTAGCTCGGTACGAGCCGGGTGTCGCCGCCGAGTCCGAAGTGCGGGCCGCTCGCCGTGCGGACCAGGGCGGCGGCGATGTCGCGCGGCAGCGCGGGCAGGACGATCGGCAGCAGCCCGGCGACACTGCGCTCGCGGATCAGCGCTCCACCCGGAGAGCGCCGCTCCGGGCCGTGAGCACCGCTCCGCGAACGCTGCTCGGTGCCGTGAGCACGGCTCCCGCCCCCGTCGTGCACGTCCCGGCAGAAGAACATGCCGGCCGCCGGGTCCCACAGCCGCTCCACCAGAGCCGCCGTGAGGCGTTCGGCGCGGGCGTGCCGGGCGGTGCCCGCCGCGCCCAGCTCCTGCGCGATGCACGCCAGCGCGTGCTCGGAGGCGATCAGCAGTGCGTTGAACGCGGGGTCCTCTACGGCGAACGCGCCGCCCCCGTCCGCGTACGCGCCGTCCCGGTAGTCGGCGGCCAGCCGCACGTACCGCCCGTAGTCGAGATCGGTCGGCCGGTCCTCGGCGGCTCCGTGGTCGAGGTCGGCGCGGCGGAAGGAGCGGGCCGGCGCCGGGGTGACCCGGCTGAGCGGGGCGTCCCAGCAGGGGCTGTTGTCCATGCCCTGCTCCCAGGGATGGACCACGGAGGCGAGGCCGCCGCCCCCCAGGTCCCTGCGGTGCAGGAGATAGCGGTGCCAGGCCGCGAGACGGGGATACATCCGGGGGAGGAACGCGCGCGCCCACGACAGGCCCGGGTCCGCGCGGTGCACCAGCCAGACGGCGAGCGCGTGCACCGGTGGCTGCACGATGCCCGACGTCTGTACGGTGCGCGGGGCGCCCGCAGCGCGCCCCGCGGTCGAGGAGCGCCAGAAGTCGGGGCTCGGGAAGTACGCGTCCAGCGGGACGGAGGGGTTGAACACGATGTGCGGGACGCGGCCGTCGGCCCACTGCGCGCCGAGCAGGGTCTCCAACTCCGTCTGGGCGCGCAGCGGGGACAGGTGGCGCAGGCCGATCGCGATGAACGCGGAGTCCCAGGACCACTGGTGCGGGTACAGGCCGCGCGAGGGCACGGTGGACGTGCCGGTCCAGTTGTCGTCGAGGACGCGCGCGGCCCTGAGGTGCAGGGAACCGGCCGGACCGGCAGGGTCGTATACAAGCGAACCGGACCGGGACATTCCGCCCGTGCCGGGCGGGAGTGGCGGGCCGGAGGCGTGTGCGGGAGTGCCGGAGGTGTGCAGGGGGGTGGCGGTCCCCGTGCACACGGCGGTGAGCTGGGTTGTGCGGTCCACTCAGGTCTCCCCGAAGACGTCCGGCCGACCGGTTCGGCAGTGGCTACCGTAGGGTTACGTCTATTTAACACGCAAAACTCAATATGTAATGCAGAGTTGAGGAACGCAAGGGGGTGCGCATGACGGGAAGGGCAGGGAGAACCGTGAAGGCCGGACATCAGGCGAGCGCCGGAGATCTGCTCGAACTGGTGCGCAGCGGCCGGGCCACCACGCGAGGTGCGCTGCAGCAGGCCACCGGTCTGTCCCGCGCCACGGTCGGCCAGCGGCTCGACCGGCTCTTCCGCGCGGGCTGGCTGCGTGAGGGCGCCGGCGGTCCGGTCGACTCGCCTCTCGGGGGCCGCCCCTCCATCACCCTGGAGTTCGACGACGAGCACGCCGTCGTCCTGGCCGCCGACCTCGACACCCGGCACGGCCGGGCGGCCCTGCTCACCCTGACCGGGGAGATCCTGGCCGAGCGGACCGGCGTCCTGGTGGTCGACGAGGGCCCGGAGGCGGTCCTGGACGAACTGGGGCGCTGGTTCGCCGGCCTGCTGGAGGGGGCCGGTCAGCGCGCGGACGCGGTGTGCGGCATCGGCCTCGCGGTGCCGGGTCCGGTCGACAGCGACACCGGCCGCGTGGTGCAGCCGCCGATCATGCCGGGCTGGGACGGCTACGACATACGGGGCCGCCTGGGCCGTGCCTTCGCCGAACACGCCGGCCCGCGCGCGGCCCCGGGTGCCGGCCGGTCGGCGGTCCCCGTCCTCGTGGACAACGACGCCAATCTCATGGCCTACGGCGAACAGCGCACCGGCTATCCGGACTGCTCGGCGTTCGCGCTGGTCAAGGTCTCCACCGGTATAGGTGCGGGCATGGTCGTGGGCGGCAGCATCTACCGGGGTGTCGACGGGGGAGCCGGGGACATCGGGCACATCCGGGTGGGCGCCGACGCGCTGTGCCGGTGCGGCTCGTACGGCTGCCTGGCCGCCGTCGCGAGCGGTGGCGCGGTGGCGCGCCGGCTCGCCGAGGCGGGGGTCCCCGCCGCGTCCGGCTCGGACGTGCGGGACCTGCTGGCGGCCGGACATCCCGAGGCGATGGCGCTCGCGCGGGAAGCGGGACGACAGGTCGGCGACGTGCTCGCCACCGTGGTGACGCTGCTCAACCCCGGCGTACTGATGATCGCCGGAGATTTGGCCGGAACCCCCTTCCTCACGGGCGTGCGTGAGCTCCTCTATCAGCGGGCGCTGCCCCGTTCCACCGCTCATCTGGACGTGGTGACCTCGCGGCTCGGTGAGCGGGCGGGGCTGGTGGGGGCCGGTGCGCTGGTCGTGGAGCACCTGTACGCGCCGGAGCGGGCCGAGGAGCGGCTGGCCGCGCTCGGTGTGTGACCGCCGTGTGTCGTGTCCGCGAACCGGTCCGCATGGTGAAATCCGGACGTCCTCATCGGCGTGATTCTCGCCACCCCTGATAGGGGTGCTGCTCAGATGAGCGGATCTTGGGCGACTGCACTTCCCTAAGGGGTGGCACTGAGTGCCACCCATTGATCGTTCATCGATTGAACTCAGGCGTGCTGAAGCCTGCTCATGTGAGCGCTCGTGAGGTGTGGTGAAGGATCTTGCGTACAAGAAGTGAAAACATCGCGGCCTCGGCGCTTGCCAAGCTTTGACTTTCGATCTGCTGGCGGACGAGTGGTTACAGGCGCATGACGCGCAAGTGGACGTACCCAGGCGCCTTCGATCTGGGTATGTTCCTCGCCGTCAGGGCAGCCACCGCGACGTCGAGGAGTCGAGACGCGTGTCGGAAAACAAGGATCTTCACGTAGCCGAGAACGGCGTCGAAGGCGTGAAGTTCGTTTATGACTTCACCGAGGGCAACAAGGACCTCAAGGACCTCCTCGGCGGCAAGGGTGCAAACCTCGCCGAGATGACCAACCTGGGCCTTCCCGTCCCTCCGGGTTTCACCATCACGACCGAGGCGTGCAAGACATACCTCGACAGTGGCGAGGAGCCCGCGGCACTGCGTGACGAGGTGAGTGCACACCTCGAAGCCCTCGAGACGAAGATGGGCAAGAAGCTCGGCCAGGCCGACAACCCTCTGCTCGTGTCCGTCCGCTCCGGGGCGAAGTTCTCCATGCCGGGCATGATGGACACCGTCCTGAACATCGGCCTCTCCGACAAGTCGGTCCAGGGCCTCGCCAAGCAGGCCGGCGACGACCGCTTCGCGTGGGACTCGTACCGCCGTCTCATCCAGATGTTCGGCAAGACGGTCCTCGGTGTGGACGGTGAGCTCTTCGAGGAGGCGCTGGACGCCGCGAAGGACGCCAAGAAGGTCACGGTCGACACCGACCTCGAGGCGGCCGACCTGAAGAAGCTCGTCACCAAGTTCAAGAAGATCGTCAAGACCGAGGCCGGCCGCGACTTCCCGCAGGACCCCCGCGAGCAGATGGACCTCGCCATCAAGGCGGTCTTCGACTCGTGGAACGGCGACCGCGCGAAGCTGTACCGCCGCCAGGAGCGCATCCCGCACGACCTGGGCACCGCCGTCAACATCTGTTCCATGGTCTTCGGCAACCTGGGCCCGGACTCCGGCACCGGCGTCGCCTTCACCCGTGACCCCGCCAGCGGCCACCAGGGCGTGTACGGCGACTACCTGCAGAACGCGCAGGGCGAGGACGTCGTCGCGGGCATCCGCAACACGGTCCCGCTCGCCGAGCTGGAGTCGATCGACAAGAAGTCGTACGACCAGCTGATGCAGATCATGGAGACCCTGGAGAACCACTACAAGGATCTCTGCGACATCGAGTTCACCATCGAGCGCGGCCAGCTGTGGATGCTCCAGACCCGCGTCGGCAAGCGCACGGCGGGCGCGGCCTTCCGCATCGCCACGCAGCTGGTGGACCAGGGCCTGATCGACGAGGCCGAGGCGCTGCAGCGCGTCACCGGCGCCCAGCTCGCCCAGCTGATGTTCCCGCGCTTCGACGAGCACGCGAAGGTGGAGCAGGTCGGCCGGGGCATCGCGGCCTCGCCGGGTGCGGCGGTCGGCAAGGCGGTCTTCGACTCGTACACCGCGGTGAAGTGGTCGCGCTCCGGGGAGAAGGTCATCCTGGTCCGCCGGGAGACCAACCCCGACGACCTCGACGGCATGATCGCGGCCGAGGGCATCCTGACCTCGCGCGGCGGCAAGACCTCGCACGCGGCCGTCGTCGCGCGCGGCATGGGCAAGACCTGTGTCTGCGGCGCCGAGGAGCTGGAGGTCGACACCAAGCGCCGCCGGATGACCGTGCCCGGTGGGCACGTCGTCGAGGAGGGCGACCTCATCTCGATCGACGGCTCCAGCGGCAAGGTGTACCTCGGTGAGGTCCCCGTCGTCCCGTCCCCGGTCGTCGAGTACTTCGAGGGCCGGATGCACGCCGGCGCCAACGACGCCGACGAGCTGGTCGAGGCCGTCCACCGGATCATGGCCTTCGCCGACCGCAAGCGCAGCCTGCGCGTCCGTGCCAACGCCGACAACGCCGAGGACGCGCTGCGCGCCCGTCGCTTCGGCGCCCAGGGCATCGGCCTGTGCCGCACCGAGCACATGTTCCTCGGCGACCGGCGTGAGCTGGTCGAGCGGCTGATCCTGGCCGACACGGACGCCGAGCGCGAGGAGTCCCTCAAGGCGCTGCTCCCGCTCCAGAAGCAGGACTTCGTCGAGCTGTTCTCCGCGATGGACGGCCTGCCCGTCACCGTCCGGCTGCTCGACCCGCCGCTGCACGAGTTCCTGCCCGACATCACCGAGCTGTCGGTGCGTGTCGCGCTCGCCGAGTCCCGCAAGGACCCGCACGAGAACGAGCTGCGGCTGCTCCAGGCCGTGCACCGCCTGCACGAGCAGAACCCGATGCTGGGCCTGCGCGGCGTGCGCCTCGGCCTGGTCATCCCCGGCCTGTTCACGATGCAGGTCAGGGCGATCGCGGAGGCCGCCGCCGAGCGCAAGAACGCGAAGGGCGATCCGCGCGCCGAGATCATGATCCCGCTCGTCGGCACCGTCCAGGAGCTGGAGATCGTCCGCGAGGAGGCCGACCAGGTCATCGCCGAGGTGCAGGCGGCGACCGGTACGGAGCTGAAGCTCGCCATCGGCACGATGATCGAGCTGCCGCGCGCCGCGCTGACCGCCGGTCAGATCGCCGAGGCGGCGGAGTTCTTCTCCTTCGGCACGAACGACCTCACGCAGACCGTGTGGGGCTTCAGCCGGGACGACGTGGAGGCCTCCTTCTTCACGGCCTACCTGGAGAAGGGCATCTTCGGAGTCTCCCCCTTCGAGACGATCGACAGGGACGGCGTCGGCTCCCTGGTGAGGTCCGCCGCCAAGGCCGGCCGCGAGACGCGCCCCGACCTGAAGCTCGGCGTCTGCGGAGAGCACGGCGGCGACCCCGAGTCGGTCCACTTCTTCCACGAGGTCGGGCTCGACTACGTCTCCTGCTCGCCGTTCCGGATCCCGGTGGCCCGCCTGGAGGCGGGGCGCGCGGCGTCCTCCTCGAAGGGCAGTGACCACCGCTAGGGCCTGAGGGCCTGAGACCCTGAGGGCCTGTCCCGGCCCCGGGACCGCCGTCGGTCCCCGACCCTCACCGACGGCGGTGGTCCCGGTGCACGAAGAGAGGGCGGCACCCCTGTGCGGGGGGTGCCGCCCTCTCCGCCTGCCCGTGGACGGGACGGCGCGTACGGTGAGCGCGTGGACCGTGATCGTCGAGGGCGCGGGAACCGGAGAGGGAATCCGTCATGACCGGATGGAGCGCGGGCGACATCCCCGACCAGAGCGGGCGCACCGCCGTGGTCACCGGGGCCAACAGCGGCCTCGGTTTCGTGACCGCGCGGGAGCTGGCCCGGCGCGGCGCCCGGGTGGTCCTGGCCTGCCGGAGCGCGGCGCGCGGCACCGCGGCCCGCGAGCGGCTCGTCTCGGAAGTGCCCGCGGCGGACGTGCAGTTCCTGCCGCTGGACCTCGGTGAGCTGGCCTCCGTCAGGGAGTTCGCGGCCGGGTACGCGGGCGTGTACGAGCGGCTCGACCTCCTCGTCAACAACGCCGGGGTCATGGCGCTGCCCGAGGGCCGCACCGGCGACGGCTTCGAGACCCAGTTCGGCGTCAACCACCTGGGGCACTTCGCGCTCACCGGGCTCCTGCTCCCCGCGCTGCTGCGGACGCCCGGCGCGCGGATCGTGACCGTGTCGAGCATGGTGCACGCGCTGGCGAACATCGACATCGACGACCTGGACAGCGAGCGCGGCCGCTACCGCAAGTGGATCGCCTACGCCCGCTCCAAGACCGCCAACCTGCTGTTCACGCACGAGCTGGCGCGTCGGCTGGCCGCCGCCGGCTCGGACGTCGTCGCGGCCGCCGCGCACCCCGGCTACGCCGCCACCAACCTCCAGGCCGCCGGGCCCAGGATGGAGGGCCGCAAGGGAGCCGAGCGGCTGATGGAGGCCGGCAACCGGCTCTTCGCGCAGAGCGCCGAGGCCGGGGCGCTGCCCTCGCTGTACGCCGCCACCGCTCCCCGGGTGGCGCCCGACTCCTTCACCGGCCCGTCGCTGGCGATGTGGCGGGGCGCGCCCGCGCCGTCGTGGCGGGCGCCGTGGACCCGCGACGACCGGGCGGGGGAGCGGCTCTGGGCCGCCTCGGAGCGGCTGACGGGCGTCACCTACGACGCGATCGAGGCGTGACGCCGGCGGCCGCGGGAACTGCCCCGCGGCCGGGACGGCGCCCGGCCCCGCGACCTGCCGGCCGCCCGCGCCCGGGTGACGGCCTGAGCGCGCGGCACACCCGGGCCGAGAGGGCCGGCCGGTGGGCCGGGACGGGGCGGGCCCGGGGTCAGAGCGAGCCGCCGCCGTCGAGCACCAGGTCCGTGCCGACCGTCGAGGCCGCGTCGTCCGAGGCCAGATACAGGATCGCCGCGGCCGCCTCCTCGGTCCGCGCCACCCGGCCGAGCGGCAGGTCGTGCCGCAGCCGCTCCGCGCGTCCCGCCTCGGTCTCACCGGGACGCAGCGACATGGTGGTGGCGGTGGCGCCCGGACTGACGACGTTGATGCGGACGCCCTCCCGGATGTGGTCCAGGGCGGCACCGCGGCTGAGCGCGGTCACGGCGGCCTTGGTCGCGGAGTAGGCGGCGGCACCCGCGGAGGCCGTGTGCGCGCCGAACGTGGAGGAGACGTTGACGATCGCGCCGCCCGACGGCTGGGTCCGCATCCGGGCGATCTCGGCCCGCAGGGCCAGGAACACGCCGGTGACGTTGATGCCGAGCTGGGTGTGCCAGTCGTCCTCCGCCAGGTCGGCCAGGGGCCGGCCGCCCCGGAAGACACCCGCGTTGTTGACCGCCACGTCGAGCGAGCCGAAGTGTTCCACGGCGGCCCGGACCGACTCCTCCGCGTCGGCGGCGCGGGAGACGTCCGCCGTCACCGCGAGCGCCTTGCCGCCCTGCTCCTCGATCAGCCGGACGGTCTCGGCCAGGGGCTCCGCCCGCCGTCCCGCCACGACGACCCGGGCGCCCTCCGCGGCGAGGGCGAGCGCCGTGGTGCGGCCGATGCCGGACCCGGCGCCCGTGACGAGGGCGGTCCGGTCGGTGAAACGGTTGCCGGTGCTCCGAGTGATCATGGTCTCCCCTTTTTTGACCGATCGTTTCAATATGAGGACGAGGAAAAGGCCCTCCGGTGGAGGGCGCGGAATTCAGTCGAGCAGGGCCAGGGCCTGCTCCGCCGCGTCCCGGACGCGGGCCGGGTCCGACGAGGCCTTGCCGACCACCCGCAGGCCCTGCATCAGGACCAGGAGCATGCGGGCCAGGGCGAGCGGATCGCGGCCCCGGGGCAGTTCGCCCTGGGCCCGGGCGCGCGCCAGCGCCGTGTGCAGGACGGTCTCCAGCTGGTCCCAGTTGCGTTCGACGCGCCGGGCGGACGCCGGGTCGTGCGGGGCGAGTTCGGCCGCCGTGTTGGTGACCAGGCAGCCGCTGCGGCGCAGTTCCTCATGGGCTGCCTCGGTCGCGTAGCTCCGCACGAGCGCCCGCACGGCCGGCAGCGCGGGGCCCGGCTGCGACAACTCCTGCACGATCCGGGTGAGTCCCGTCTGCTCGTACCGGTCGAACGCCTTCAGGTACAGCTCGTGCTTGCTGCCGAACGTCGCGTACAGGCTGGCCCGGCCGATGCCGAGGTGCTCGACCAGGTCGGCCATCGAGGTCGCCTCGTAGCCGCGCCGCCAGAACAGCTCCAGGGCTGCCCGCAGCGCGGCGTCCGGGTCGAACTCCTTGGTCCTGGCCATGCAGGAGACCGTAAGCCATTCAAGAACGATCGGTCAAGAAGGGGTGGTGGCCGGTCAGGCGGCGCGCACCTCGTACACCGCCACGCCGACCGAGTCGTCGTCCAGGCAGCGTCCCGACTCCAGGTCGAAGCGCTGCTTGAGGAGCGGGGAGGCGACGAACGGGCGGCCCCGGTGGGTGCCGGTCAGACCGCGGGAGAGCACCGCCGCACCGGTGAACGGGTCGCGGTTGTCGACGGCGTACGTCCGCCCCGCGCGGTCGGTGAACAGCGCGACCTGACGGCCGTCGGGCAGCAGTGCGGCGACTCCGCGGCCCGGGGTCAGCAGGGACGGGTCGCAGACCGTGAACCAGCCGTCCTCCAGCAGGAGCTGGAGCTTGAGGGCCGTGGTCGTCTCGGGTGCCAGGGTCATCGCTGGGCGCTTCCTTCCAGGAACGGGGTCTCCCCTGCTCGAGCGGAGCCGAGAGCTCGGGGACGGGTGCCGATGGTCAGCAGCGGCAGGTCGGGCTTGATCTGGTCGCGCTCGGGGATGAACCCGACGACCGGGTCGGGGGTGTCCGGGGCGTTCACGAAGGACACGAACCGGGCCAGCTTCTCGGGGTGGTTGATGGTCTCGGCCCACTCGTCGCGGTAGTTCGCCACGTGCGCCGACATCAGCGACTCCAGCTCCTCGCAGATGCCCAGCGAGTCGTGGACCACCACGTCCCGCACGTGGTCGAGGCCGCCCGGGATCCGCTCCAGCCAGGTGGAGGTGCGCTCCAGCCGGTCGGCGGTGCGGATGTAGAACATCAGGAACCGGTCGATCAGGCGCACGAGTTCGGCGTCGCTCAGGTCCTGGGCCAGCAGATCCGCGTGGCGCGGGGTGGCCCCGCCGTTGCCGCCGACGTACAGGTTCCAGCCGCTGGAGGTGGCGATCACGCCGAAGTCCTTGGACTGCGCCTCGGCGCACTCGCGGGCGCACCCGGACACCGCCGACTTGAGCTTGTGCGGGGACCTGAGCCCCCGGTACCGCAGCTCCAGGTCGATCGCCATGCGCACCGAGTCCTGGACGCCGTACCGGCACCAGGTCTGGCCCACACAGGACTTGACGGTGCGCAGGGACTTTCCGTACGCGTGACCGGACTCGAAGCCGGCGTCCACCAGCCGCGCCCAGATCAGCGGCAGCTGCTCGACGCGCGCGCCGAACATGTCGATGCGCTGGCCGCCGGTGATCTTCGTGTAGAGCCCGAAGTCCCGGGCCACCTCGCCGATCACGATGAGCTTCTCGGGAGTGATCTCGCCGCCGGGGATGCGCGGGACGATCGAGTACGAGCCGTTCCTCTGGAGGTTGGCGAGGAAGTGGTCGTTGGTGTCCTGGAGCGCGGCCTGCTCCCCGTCCAGGACGTACCCGTCCGCGCCGATCGTCGGCGCGAGGGAGGCGATGATCGAGCCGACGGCCGGCTTGCAGATCTCGCACCCCTCGCCACCACGGGCCTCCTCGCGGCCGTGCCGGTCGAGCAGCACCTGGTGCGAGGTGATCCGCAGCGCGAGGACGATCTCGTACAGCTCCTCGCGGGTCTGCCCGAAGCAGCCGCACAGCCCGTGGTCGACCTCGACACCGCTCGCCTCCAGCTCGTCGTTGACGAGCTGGCCGAGCACTTTGACGCAACTGCCGCACCCGGTGCCCGCCTTGGTGCACTTCTTGACCTCCGGCACCGTGGTGCAGGAGTGCTCGGTGACCGCGCCGCGGATCGTGCCCTTGGTGACGTTGTGGCAGGAGCAGACGACCGCGGAGTCGGGCAGCGCGGAGGGGCCGAGCGCGACCGGCGCGCCCGCGCCCGCCGGCAGCACCAGCTGCTCGGGCGCGACGGGAGGAACCGAACCGGTCAGGGCGCGCAGCGTGCCGTAGGCCTCCGCGTCACCGACCAGGATGCCGCCGAGCAGCGCGCCGTCCCGGCCGATGACCAGCTTCTTGTACGTGCCCGACCGCGAGTCGGCGTAGACGACGTCGAGGCAGTCCGCGGTGGCACCGTGCGCGTCGCCGAAGGAGGCGACGTCGACGCCGAGGAGCTTGAGCTTGGTGGAGAGGTCGGCGCCGGTGAAGCTCGCCTCGTCGGCGGCGATCGTGGCGGCGACGGTCTCGGCCATCTCGTAGCCGGGCGCGACCAGGCCGTACACACGGCCGTCCGAGGCGAGGGCGCACTCACCGATCGCGAACACCCGCGGGTCGGAGGTGCGGCACTGGGCGTCGACCGTGATGCCGCCGCGCTCGCCGACCGCGAGCCCGGTGTCGCGGGCCAGCTGGTCCCGGGGACGCACTCCCGCCGAGAACACCACGAGGTCCGTGGGGAGTTCGGAGCCGTCGGACAGCCGCATGCCGGTCACGGCGCCGTCGTCCCCGGTGACGATCTCCTGCGTGCCGGTGCCCGTGTGCACCGTCAGACCCATGTCCTCGATGGTGCGCAGGAGCGCCGCGCCACCGCCCTCGTCGACCTGCACCGGCATGAGCCGGGGCGCGAACTCCACGATGTGCGTGGACAGTCCGAGCCCCTTGAGGGCGCCGGCCGCCTCCAGCCCGAGCAGTCCGCCGCCGACCACAGCGCCGGTCGTGGCCCGCGCCTTCGCGTACTCCTCGATGGCCAGCAGGTCCTCGATCGTGCGGTAGACGAAGCAGCCCTCGGCGTCCTTGCCGGGGACCGGCGGCACGAAGGGGTACGAGCCGGTGGCCAGGACCAGCGTGTCGTACGCGACCGTCAGACCCGAGCGGGCCGTGACCTTCCGCGCCGCACGGTCGATCGACTCGGCCGGGTCGCCGAGGTGCAGCTCGATGCCGTGCTCCTCGATGAACTCCGTCCCGGTGAGGGAGAGCTCCTCCGGGGTGCGGCCCGAGAAGTACGAGGTGAGCTGGACCCGGTCGTAGGCCGGGCGGGGCTCCTCGCAGAGCACGACCACGCGGTGCGTGGCGGTCAGCCCGCGCTCGGCGAGCGCTTCGAGGAAGCGCTGGCCGACCATGCCATGGCCGACGAGCACGATCGTGGGGGTGTCCATGGACATCAGGAGCCTCCGTCGTTGGTGAGCAGGTGGAGCAGTGGTGCGCCGTCCCCGGGGAGCGGCTCCGCTCCCTCCCAGGCGCGGGCGAGGGCACCGACGGTGCCCAGGTCGCCGACGAGCACGCCGCCGACCACCCGGTCTTCGCGGACGACGACCTTGCGGTAGGTGCCGCGGGTGGCGTCGGTGAGCTGGACGACGTCGTCCCCGGGGCGGGGGTCGGGTTCGCCGAACGCGGCGAGGTCGAAGGGGGCGCGGCCGTCCGCGAGGGTGAGCCGGGTCAGTGACCGGGTCCCCGTGTAGCGGGCGGCGGGGTGCGCCCGGGCACGCGGAGCGTCCGCGGCGCCGGAGCCGGCCTCGGCGCCCGGGGTGTCCGCGACCGCGGCTCGTCCCGCGTCCGCGGCCTCGGCGGCGATCAGCCCGGCCAGCACGTCGGCCTGTTCGAGGGCCGGAGCGGCCAGACCGTAGACCGTCCCGCCGTACTGGACGCAGTCGCCGATGGCCCGGATGTGCGGGTCGGACGTGCGCAGTTCGTCGTCGACGAGGATTCCCTTGTGGACCGCGAGCCCCGCCTGCTGGGCGAGTCCCGTACGCGGGTGGACACCGCAGGCGAGGACGACGAGGTCGGCGTCGAGGGCGTACCCGTCGGCCATCTCCACCGAGCGGACCGCGCCGCCGACACAGCGCACGTCACGCACCCGGCACTCGGTGTGCACCTCGACCCCGAGGTCGGTCAGGTGCCGGTGGACCAGGCGGGAGGCCGCCGGGTCCAGCTGGCGTTCCATGAGCCGCTCGGACTGCTGCGCCAGCACCACCTGGGCGCCGCGCGCCGCGAGGGCGCGGGCGGCCGAGACGCCGAGGAGTCCGCCGCCGATCACCACGGCGCGGGTGCCCTCCCGCACGGCCTTCGACAGGCCCAGGCAGTCGTCCATGGTGCGGAACGCGTGGACGCCCTCCGGTAGCTCGTGACCGCCCTGCGCGAACAGTCCGCGCAGCGGCGGGAGCACCGGGTTCGAGCCCGTCGCGAGGACCAGCGTGTCGTATGCGATCTCCGAGCCGTCCGCGCAGCGCAGGGTGCGCGCGGCCCGGTCGATGCCGGTGACCCGGGCGCGGACCAGGCCGCCCGGCGCCGGGAGGGCGATCACCTCGGGCGCGTAGCGCCCGGCGAGCACCTCGGCGAGCAGGACGCGGTTGTACGGTGCGTGCTCCTCCTCGCCCACGAGCACCACGGAGACGCCGGGCGCGGCGGGGCCGCCGGGCGCCACGAGAGCGGGGCCGCCGGACGCGCCGAGCTCCGCGAGCCGCCGGGCGAGCCGTACGCCCGCGAGCCCGGCGCCGATCACCACCACACGCGTATTCGAGGTCATGACCACACGGTGCGGTGCCGGTGTTACCCGGCAGGATCACGACTGTTTCCCGCGAGGAACGCTGCCCTCAGCGGCACCGGACCCCGGGTGTGAGGCTTCGGGTCGTGCGACGCGGAGCGGATGTGAGGTTCCGGAGCCGCGACGGGTGCGGGTGTGAGGTCGCCGCCCGTCCGGCCGGAGCAGACGTGCGGCCTCGGCCCGCCCGGCCGGGAGCGGCGGAGGTGGGGTTGACCGAACCCCCGGTCTCCGTGCGGGCACCATCGAACGCGCCGCCCGTGCACGCGACCCTTGAGGTGCCGGACCACACCAGCTCACCCACAGGGGGACCACCATGGCCGCCGTCCGCGGACTCCAGCCGCCGCCCGCACACGACGACACCGCCGTACGCGTCTGGCGGTTCGTCCGCGAACCCTTCACCGCGGGCACCTGGCGCCGCGTCGCCTACGCGCTGCTGGCCTTCCCGATCGGCGTGGCGTGCGTGCCGCTGTCGCTGCTGGGCGCTCCCACCGGGCGCTGGCAGCGCGGTCTGCTGCGCCGCTTCCTCGGCGCCCGCCCGGGCGGCTCCTCGGGCGGCCTCACCCACGCGCTCCTCGCGACCCCGCTCAACCTGCTGGTCCTCGCCGTCACCGCATACGGCTGGTCCCTGGTGCCGATGAACCTGGGCTGGCCCCTGCGCGCCGGCTCCGACTACGCGGACGCCTGGGGAGGGCCCACCTTCGCCGGCGCCTGGACCTTCCACGCTGTCGTCGGCGGCCTCGGCTTCCTGCTGGTCATGCCCTGGCTCGGCCGTGGCATGGCGGCCGTCCAGCTCCGTGTCGCGTCGGCCCTCCTGCCGTGACCGCCCCGCGAGAGACCCGGCCCTCTCCGCGACTTCTAGGTTGATCCCATGAACCAGCTCCGCGCCGTGCTCGCCCTCCCGTTCGGGCGGCGAGCCCTTGCGGCCCTCCTCTACGGCCTGATCGCCTTCCCGCTCGCCCTCGGCGGCTTCGTCCTCACCCTCGTGGGGCTGCTGGTCGGCGGCGTCCTGTCGATCACCACGCTCGGGCTGTGGCTGATCGCCGTCACCGTGCGCGGAGCGCTGGCGCTCGGCGGGCTGCAACGCGCGCTGGCACGACGGCTGCTCGGGCTGGAGATCGAGGACCCGCAGCGCCGCACCGGCAGCGGCATCCTCGGCTGGCGCCGGGCCCTGCTCGCCGACCGTGGCGGATGGCGCGCCGTCGCCTGCGCGCTGGCGACGCCCTTCACCGCGGTCTTCGGACTCGTCACCGTCGTCATCGGCTACGTATACGGCGTCCTGCTCACCCTGCACCCCGTGCTGAAGAACTGGAACTACGACACCCGGCGGGCCGAGGACGGCACGGAACACCGCGTGTCACTGGAGTTCTTCGGCTTCCAGGTCGACTCCTGGCCCCGCTGGCTGATCCCCGTGGCCCTCGGGCTGCTCCTCCTCGCCACCGCGTCCTGGCTGCTGCGCCACGCCCTCGCCCCGCACCGCGCCCTGCTCACCGCGCTGCTCGGACCCGACGCCGCCGACCGCCGCATCCGCACCCTGGAGGAGACCCGCGCGCAGGCGGTCGAGGACGCGGCGGCGACCCTGCGCCGGATCGAACGCGATCTGCACGACGGCACCCAGGCCCGGCTCGTCGGCCTCGCCATGCACCTCACGATGATCAAGGAGCTGATCGGCACGGGAGCCACCCCGCAACAGCTCCTCACGGTCGTCGACACCGCGCAGGGCAACGCCACCCAGGCCATCGCCGACCTGCGCCACCTCGTCAAGGGCATCCACCCGCCCGTGCTCGACCAGGGACTCGACACCGCCTTGGCCACCCTCGCCGCGGACAGCGCCCTGCCCGTCGAGGTCCGGGCCGACATCGCCGACCGGCCCAGCCCGGCCGTCGAGTCGATCGCGTACTTCTGCGCCGCCGAACTCCTCGCCAACGCGGCCAAGCACAGCGCGGCGAGCGCCGCCGCCGTGACCGTGACCGCCCGGGACGGACTGCTGCGGCTGACCGTGCGCGACGACGGACGCGGAGGAGCGGTGATCGGCGCGGGATCCGGCCTGACCGGGCTGCGCACCCGGGCCCGTACCGTCGACGGCACGCTCACCTGCGACAGCCCGCCCGGAGGTCCTACCGTGGTCACGGTCGAACTGCCCTACTGATCCGGAAGGTCATATGCGCGTCGTCATCGCCGAGGACTCCGCCCTGCTGCGCGACGGGCTGGCCCAGTTGCTCCGGTTGCGCGGGGTGGAGGTCGCCGCCGCCGTGGGGGACGCGGAGGCGCTGCTGACGGCCGTGTCCGAGCACCGGCCGGACGTCGCCGTCGTCGACATCCGGCTGCCGCCCACCCAGACGGACGAGGGGGTGCGGGCCGCCGTACGGCTGCGCGCGGACCACCCCGGAACCGGGGTGCTGGTCTTCTCGCAGTACGTCGAGACCACGTACGCGGCGCAACTGCTCCGCGAACCCGCCGGGTTCGGCTATCTGCTGAAGGAACGCGTCGTCGACATCGGCGAATTCGTGGACGCCATGCAGCGTGTCGCCCGCGGCGGCACGGCCCTCGACCCCGAGGTGGTCGCGCAGCTCTTCGGCGCGAGCCGCCGGGCGGGCGCCCTGGACACGCTCACCCCCCGGGAGCGGGAGGTCCTCGCGCTGATGGCCGAGGGCCGCACGAACCACGCGATCGCCGCCGCCTTCACCGTCTCCGAGCGAGCCGTCGAGAAGCACGTCGCCAACATCTTCGTGAAGCTGGACCTGCCGCCGTCGGACACCGGGAACCGCCGGGTCCTCGCGGTCCTGCGCTATCTGGACTCGGTGCGCTGAAGCTCAGAAGTCGCTCAAGGTTCACCGGATCGATGGACGGCACATCTACCTCGTCCGTAGGGTCGCGATCATGCCCGACATATCGCTGACCATGGTCGTCGTCCTGTGCCTCGCCTCGCTGGCGGCCGGCTGGATCGACGCCGTGGTGGGCGGCGGCGGGCTGCTCCTGCTTCCCGCGCTGCTGCTCGGACTGCCGAGCGGCACCCCGGCGGCGTACGCGCTGGGCACCAACAAGGCGGTGGCGATCGTCGGCACGACCGGCGCGGCGGTGACGTACGCGCGCAAGGCGCCCGTCGACGTGCGCCTCGCGGTGCGGATCGGGCTCGCGGCGCTCGCCGGTTCCACGGCGGGCGCGTTCGTCGCGGCCGGGCTGAGCACGGACGTGCTCAAGCCGGTCGTCATGGTCGTCCTGCTCGGTGTCGGCGCCTTCGTGATCCTCCGGCCCGCCTTCGGCACGGCGCCCCCGACGACGCCCGTCTCCGCGCGCCGCGTCCTCGCCGCGATCGGGCTGGCGGGCCTCGGCATCGGTTTCTACGACGGGCTCATCGGCCCCGGGACGGGCACGTTCCTCGTGCTCGCCCTCACCGCGCTCCTCCACCTCGACCTGGTGACCGCCTCCGCCACCGCCAAGATCGTCAACTGCTGCACCAACGCGGGTGCCCTCGCGACCTTCGCCTGGAAGGGCACGGTGCACTGGCAGCTCGCCGCGCTGATGGCCGTCTTCAATCTGGTCGGCGGCACCGTCGGGGCACACACCGCGCTCAAGAAGGGCAGCGGGTTCGTCCGCGTCGTGCTGCTGACGGTGGTGTTCGCGCTGGTCGCGAACATGGCCTACCAGCAGTGGATCGCCTAGCGGCGGGGAGGCGTCCGGCCCGGACGGGGGTCACCGGCCGAGCGTGACGGTGGCGCTCCAGGTGCCCCCGGCCTTGGCGGACGTCCCGTCCTGGAACTCCGTGTCGCTCGTGTACGCCCCGAGCGGGTCGACCTTCTCGCCCGGTGCGGACGACTGGGGGATGTCGCACACCTGCGGGACCGTCGTGACCTTCGTGTCCTTGATGTCGGTGATCACGTCACCGGCCGTCATGTTCGCCTCGGCGGCCACGGAGTGGCCGTCCACGCTCGTCACCTGGACGCCGTCGATCCCCTTGGCGGTGATGGCCTTCTGAAGCTTCGTCGCCTCGGTCTCCTGCCCGGGGAAGCAGGACGCGAAGTCGGGGTCGCTCAGCGCGGACACCTCGTCGCCCTGTTCGAGGTTGCCGCTGTCGCCGAACTCCACTTCCCTGATCGTCCTGCGGGGTGGCGAGCTTCACGATCGCCAGGTCCTCGCAGGGATCGGCCGCGACGACCCGCACGGGCACGGGCCCACCGTCCTCGATACGGACCTGGAGCGAGGTCTGACCGGCGACCACATGGTCGTTGGTGAGGATGAGCCCCTGCTCGGCGTCGCAGACGACGCCGGTGCCGCCGGCCAGCACCTGCACCGTCGCGGGTGCCACCTTCTCGAAGAACTCGTCCGGATCGTCCGCCCGCGCCTGCGTGGTGGTGAACCCGCCGCTCAGGGCGATGGCTGACACGGCAGCGACGCGGACTCTGGCCATCGGCCTCATCAGGGCCCTCCCAGCTCCCGGCCGAGGCCCCAACACTCAAGCCGGGGAGAAGGACTGCCCCTTCCACACCAACCCTCCGTCGCCGGACGACACGGGCGCCGTCGGTCAGGCCGCGCGGCTCCCCGTCAGATGGGCGAAGACGACGACGTTGCCCTGGTACCCGGTCGTCTTCGAATACCCGCCGCCGCAAGTGATGACGCGCAGCTCGGGGCGCTGCGCGGCGCCGTACACCTTGTCGTCGGGGAAGTCACGGGCGTCGTACACCTCGACGGAGTCGACGGTGAAGACGGCCGTGCCGCCGTCGCGGCGCGCCACCTCGATGACACTGCCCTTCTTCAGGGAGCCGAGGTCGTAGAAGACGGCGGGGCCTTCGGAGTTGTCGACGTGTCCCGCGACGATCGCGGTGCCCCGTTCGCCCGGTGTGGTGCCGGCCTCGTACCAGCCGGCGAGGTTCTTCTGCTCCGCGGGCGGGACGCCCAGGCTGCCCTGCGGGGTGAGCGAGAGACCCATCAGGGGGGCGTCCACGCGGATCGAGGGTATGCGGATGCGTTCCGGCGGGGAGTGCGGCAGCGCGGGCACGGCGGGCGCGGCGGGCCGCCGGTCACCGGCGCCGGGTGCCGCCGCCTGCGCGGCGGACGGCTGGGGCGGCGCGTTCGTCTCGGCGCCGCTGTGCAGCAGAAAGGCGCCGGAACAGAGGGCGACCACGGTGACGGACGCTATCGCGGTGTTGCTGACCGGGCGCACGTGAGCCTCCTGGCGGGATATGTCCAAGGCCGCGCTCTCTCCTGGATCCTTGTGGGTGGGTCGGGTCGGGTCCCGTTCCCCCTCCGGGCCGCGAGGGGCGTCGGGCCACGGAGGGGGAGGGGACGGCGGTACCGGCGGACGGACGGCGGAGGGTGTCCGTCAGATCCCGTCGCCTCTCGCCCGGCGATGCAGGAGCCAGGTACCGCCCGCGGCGGCGACGGCCAGGGCCGCCACTCCCGCCGCGGTCTGCACGGGATCGGTGCCCAGAGCGCCACCGACCCCCGTCTTCACCAGTCCGCGCGGCTGGACCTGCTCGCGCGTGGACGTCAGGGTCACCATCAGGTCACCCGTGACCTGCTTGCCGCCCGCGCACTGCGCGACGATCTCGTACGTCCCCGGCTGAGCGCTGGGCGGCACCCGGAACTGTCCGATCGCGTCGTTCTCGTGAGCGCTCGGGGCCAGCGGGAACGTGCCGGCGCCGACCGCGCTGGCATCGCCCGCCGCCGCGGCGGCCGCGCCGCACGCCGCCGTGTTGACCGTGACTCCCGCGCCCGGGACGACGGTCGAGGGGAACACCTCCAGCCTTCCGGTCTCACCGCCGTACGCGGGCGCCGTGGCGAGACCCGCGGCGGCGACGGCGAGCGCGGTACCGGTCAGCATCCGGGCGGTACGTCGCATCGTGCTTGCTCCTCCGAGGGGGCGCGGCCCGCGACACCCCCAAGTGCCGCTGCGTCGGTCACGCCCCTGCCTTACCGAGGTAAGTGGCACACGACCGAACCCGCTTCCTGATGGACCGTCAAAAATGAGGTGAACGGGTGTCAGGAAGGAGCGCCACACGGGTTGGTTCCACGGCGTTCCAGCAGGTCACCGGTCTGCGACCGGCGCGTCGCGGAAAAGGGCCCGAAGGGGGCTGGCGAAGGTGTGAACGGGTGACCGGGCACCGCTCGGGGGTGTGGGGGCGGGGTCCGGCGCGGGGCGGCGGCCTCGTCGACTTGACCTCAACAAAGCTTGAGGTATGAGGGTGTGCGTCATGAACACAGCCACAGCCGAAACCACGGCCCCCGTCTCCCCGCCGGCCGCCGGCTCCGAGGCCGCACCCGACTCCGCGTCCGCCGCCGGGCCCGCGCTCCCGGCCTCCGCGCCGGTCCCGGCCCCCGGCCCGCTCGCCGCGCCGGCCGCGTCCGCCGTACCCGAGGCCCCGGTACGGGTCACGGTGGTCGTCGGCAGTGACCGGGAGGGCCGCTTCGGTCCCGTCGTCGCCGACTGGCTGCTGGAGCGCATCGGAGAACGCGACGACTTCGCCGTCGAGGTCGTCGACGTCGCCGCCGCCTCGCTCCCCACGGCGCTCTCGCACGACCCGTCGCCCTCGGTGGCGGCCACGCTGGCGGAGGTGTCACCGGCCTTGGACGCCGCGGACGCCTTCGTGGTCCTCACCCCCGAGTACAACCACTCCTTCCCCGCGGGCCTGAAGAACCTGATCGACCGGCACTTCACCGAGTGGCGTGCCAAGCCGGTCGCCCTCGTCTCCTACGGCGGCATCTCCGGAGGTCTCCGCGCCGCCGAACACCTCCGGCAGGTCTTCGCCGAACTGCACGCCGTGACCGTGCGCGACACGGTGTCCTTCCACGGCGCGGCAGGCGCCTTCGACACCCGTGGCCGGCCGCGCGACCCGGCCGGACCGTCCGCCGCTGCCACGGCGATGCTGGACCAACTGGCCTGGTGGGCACGGGCTCTGCGGGAGGCCAAGGCGAGGCGGCCGTACGCGGGATAGCGGGCCGGAGCGTGGCCCCGGCGGAGCCCGGAAGGCGAGGGCGACCGGTTCGATGAGGGCGAAGGTTGCCCGCCGCTCCCGCCGCTCCCGCCGGTCCGTGCGGGCGGTCCGCCACAGCGGGACGGCGGCCGGCCCCGGCCCGGTCACGGTGCGCGTGCATGGGCAGGCGTCCTGTCGACGCCTGCCCATGCACGGCCGGGGGTGTCGCGGGGTCAGGCCACGGACACCGCGGACCAGGCGGCCGCGACCGCGTTGTACTCGGTGCTGCCCGCGCCGTACAGGTCCTTCGCCGCGTTCAGCGTGGCCGTACGGGCGCCCGCGTAGTTGGTCGAGGACGTCATGTAGACCGTCAGCGCGCGGTACCAGATCTTGCCGACCTTGTCGTGGCCGATGCCGGTGACCGTCGATCCGTTGCAGGTCGGGGAGTCGTAGCTGACGCCGTTGACCGTCTTGGCGCCGCTGCCCTCCGCCAGCAGGTACGCGAAGTGGTTCGCGACGCCCGACGAGTAGTGGACGTCGAGGTTGCCCACCGAACTGCTCCAGCAGTCGGCCGAGTTGCCGTCCTTGGAGGGCTTGTCCATGAAGCGCAGGGCGGGCTTGCCGAAGCCGGAACGGACGATCTTCTCGCCGATCAGGTAGTCACCGGCGTCGGAGGAGTTGTTCGCGTACCACTCCACCATCGTGCCGAAGATGTCCGACGTCGCCTCGTTGAGGCCGCCGGACTCGCCCGAGTACGTGAGGGCGGCCGTCTTCGAGGTGACGCCGTGCGACATCTCGTGACCGGCCACGTCCAGCGCCACCAGCGGGCCGAACGTCGTCCCGTCGCCGTCGCCGTACGTCATGCAGAAGCAACTGTCGTCCCAGAACGCGTTGTTGTAGTTGTTGCCGTAGTGCACGCGGTTGTACGAGCCCTTGCCGTCGCCGGCGATGCCGTTGCGGCCGTGGACGTTCTTGTAGTAGTCCCAGGTCTCGTTCGTGCCGTACTGGGCGTCGACGGCGGCCGAGGAGCGGTCCGACGTGGTGCCCGAGCCCCAGTGGTTGTCGGCGTCCGTGAACAGCGTCGCAGGGGCGCGGCTGAAGCAGATCCCGAAGATGCACAGGTCCGTCTTGTTCTCCGCGTCGCCCGTGTAGGTGTTCCCGCGCGTGGGGTCCTTGAGCTGGTACGTCGACCCGGACAGCGTGGTCTCCAGCGGAACCGTGCCGCCGTAGAGCGACTTGCCGTCGCCGGTCGCCGTCTCGATGGTGTCCCAGGCGTCGATCTGCGCACCGGTACGGGCGTCGGTGAGGACGCTGCGGGCGACCGGGTTGCCGAGCGAGTCCTGCGCCACCACCTGGGTCTGCCAGGCGAGTCTGGGCGCCCCGTGCAGGGCGTCGACGACCAGCCGGGGCTTGGCCGTGATCTTCTTCAGGGCCTCGCCCGGATTCGCGGCGCGCAGCGCGTTCACCGCGAGGTCGGCGGCCTTGGGCGCGGCCAGGCCGGGGGTCACGCTCGGCAGCGACAGAGGGCTGCGGGTGGCGCGGTCGGCGCTCCGGTACGCACCGTCCGGCGTCAGGTGGACCACGAAGTCGCCGCCCAGCACGGGCAGCTGACGGTAGGTCCGGTCGTACCGGACGTGCTGGGTGCCGTCCTTGTCGACGACGACGTCCCGTACGGAGGTGTCCTGTGCGGAGGTGAGGCCCAGGCTCGTGGCATGCGCCACGAGCGCCGACGCCGCGTTCGCGAGGGCGGTGGCCCTGCTCGGTCTGCCGTCCGCGCTCGCGGCTGGGGCCAGTGCCGTGGCCAGCAGGGTGGCCGTGGTCGCGGCTATGCCCGCGGTGGCGAGACGGGAACCTCGGATGTGCCGTGTCCGACTCATCGATCTCCTTGGGAAGGCGCCTTGGGCGCGTGGGGGGAGGCGCTGATGTCGTCACAGATTTAAAGGTCCATGACATGTCATGTCCATAGCGCGCACTGATGGATGTGTGTGGGTGTGTGAGGGGTGAGAATCGTTTCTGCAAAGGCCTCGGAGACAGCCGCCGACGAGGCCGTGCGGGGATCGCCGCGACGAACCGAGAGGGAGCCGATCATGGCCATGGCCGCCTGGCTGACCGTCCTGACCACGACCGATGCCGCCGACAAGGCCGAGGCACTCGCCCGCGGCGCGGTCGAGGCGCGGGCCGCGGCCTGTGCGCAGATCTCCGGACCGGTCACGTCCGTCTACCGATGGCGGGGCGCCATCGAGACCGCCGCCGAGTGGCAGGTGCTCTTCAAGACGACCGGCGCCCGGTACGACGAACTGGAGGCGTATCTGCGGCGGGCGCACGACTACGACACCCCCGAGATCATCGCGACGGAGATCGTCCGGGGCGGCGCGGACTACCTGCGATGGCTGGAGGAGGAGACCGCCGGGTGAGACTCCCCTTCTTCGTCTACGGCACCTTGCGCCCCGGCGAGCACAACCACGACCTGTTTCTGCGGGGCCGCACGCAGTCCGAGGAACCGGTCCGGATGCGGGGCGTCGTGCTGTACGACGGGCCGGGATACCCGTACGCCGTCGAGGAGGCCGGCGGTGTGGTGAGCGGTGAACTCGTGACCGCGCTGCCCCACGAGTACGAGGAACTCCTCACCGCCCTCGACCGGTTGGAGGAGTACGCGCCCGGCGATCCGCGCAACCTCTACGAGCGGGTGGCGCGCGACGTCGTGCGCGCGGACGGGACCGCGGGGGTCCGCGCCTGGGTGTACGTGGCCGCTCCCGCCGTCGCGGCCCGCCTCCGCGCCCGGGGCACGCGGATCACGGGCGGGGACTGGCGCTCGCGGCTCTGACCGGACGGGCGGCGCACCTGCCCACGGCGTCCCCGCGGGGTGCACCCCGGCCGTTCACCGCTCGACGGCCTCCAGACGCACCGCGCACGCCTTGAACTCCGGCATGCGCGACGTCGGGTCGAGGGCCGGGTTGGTCAGCGTGTTGGCGCGGCCCTCGCCCGGCCAGTGGAAGGGCATGAACACGGTGTCGGGCCGGATGGTGCTCGTGATCCGGGCCGGTGCCACGGCACGGCCCCGCCGCGACACGACCGCCACCGCGTCACCGTCCAGCGCCCCGAGCCGTTCGGCCAGCCGCGGGTGCATCTCCACGAACGGGCCGGGGGCGGCGGCGTTGAGCTCGTCGACGCGCCGGGTCTGCGCGCCCGACTGGTACTGCGCCACGACCCGGCCGGTGGTCAGCAGCACCGGGTACTCGTCGTCCGGTTCCTCGGCGACCGGCCGGTGCGACACGGGCACGAACCGCGCCCGCCCGTCCTCGGTGGCGAAGCGGTCGAGGAAGAGGCGCGGCGTCCCGGGGTGCACGCCCGCGCCGTCGCCCGCCCGCGCGGAGCCGTCGGCGGCCGGTGCGGCGCCGCCTCCCGCCCACGCCGGGCCGGCACCTGTCCCCGTCGTGCCGTCCCCGTCCGCCGGTGCGGGGTCGCTGCCGCCGCCCGGCACCGCGTCGGCGTCCCCCGCGGGGTCTTCCTCGAACACGTCGAGCGAGGCGTCCTCGCAGTCGTCGCACTCACCGGCGGCCCCGGGCCCGGCTCCGGTCGTGCCGGTGGTTCCGTCGGTCCCGGCCACGTCCGTGCGGGCCGGGACGACGGCCCCGGCGGGCTCCGACGCCGGGCACGGCCAGAACACGCCGTTCTCCTCCGCCAGCCGCCGGTAGGTGATCCCCGAGTAGTCCGCCGCCCCGCCCGCGCTCGCCCTGCGCAGCTCGTCGAAGACCTCCTCGGGGTCTGCCGGGAAGCCCTTCTCCACACCCAGGCGGGCGGCCAGTTCACGCAGCACGTACAGATCGCTGTGCACGCCCCGCGGCGGGGTGAGCGCCTGACGCCGCAGCAGCACGCGGCCCTCCAGGTTCGTGGTCGTGCCGGTCTCCTCGGCCCACTGGGTGACCGGCAGGACGACATCGGCGAGCGCGGCCGTCTCCGACAGGACGACGTCGGCGACGGCCAGGAAGTCGAGCGAGGCGAGGCGTTCCTCGATGTGCGCGGCGCGCGGCGCGGAGACCACCGGGTTCGACCCCATCAGCAGCAGCGAACGGATGTCCGTGCCCATCGCGTCGAGGAGTTCGTACGCGCTGCGTCCGGGGCCGGGCAGCGTGTCCGGGTCCACGCCCCACACCTCGGCCACGTGGCGGCGCGCCTCCGGGTCGGTCAGCTTGCGGTAGCCGGGCAACTGGTCGGCCTTCTGGCCGTGTTCGCGCCCGCCCTGCCCGTTGCCCTGCCCGGTGAGACAGCCGTACCCGGACAACGGCCGCCCCGCCCGCCCGGTGGCCAGGCACAGGTTGATCCACGCGCCGACCGTGTCCGTGCCCTTGGACTGCTGCTCGGGCCCACGCGCGGTGAGCACCATGGCGGCCTCCGGCTCGCAGAACAGCCGCACGGCCTCCCGCAGCCGTGGAACGGACACCCCCGTGATCCGTTCCACGTACTCCGGCCAGTGGGCCATGGCCGCCGCCCGCGCGTCCTCCCAGCCGCTCGTCCGGGCCCGGATGTACTCCTCGTCGGTGCGCCCTTCGGCGACGACCAGGTGCAGCATCCCGAGCGCCAGCGCCAGATCCGTACCCGGACGCGGCGCGAGGTGCAGGTCGGCCTGCTCGGCCGTACGCGTCCGGCGCGGGTCGACGACGATCAGCGTGCCGCCGTTCTCCTTCAGTTCGGTGAGGTAGCGCAGCGCCGGCGGCATCGTCTCGGCGAGATTGGAACCGACGAGGATCACACAGCCGGTCCGCGGCACGTCCTCCAGCGGGAAGGGCAGCCCCCGGTCGAGACCGAAGGCCTTGATCCCGGCCGCCGCCGCGGACGACATGCAGAACCTGCCGTTGTAGTCGATCTGCGAGGTGCCGAGGACGACGCGGGCGAACTTCCCGAGGGCGTACGCCTTCTCGTTCGTCAGCCCGCCCCCGCCGAACACACCGCACGCGTCCGGGCCGTGCTCCGTGCGCGTGCGCGAAAGACCCGCGGCGATCCGGTCGAGGGCCTCGTCCCAGCCGGCCGGCTCCAGTACACCCGCCCTGCGCACCAGCGGCGACGTCAGCCGCACCCGGGACGACAGCAGCTCCGGCGCGGTACGGCCCTTGCCGCACAGCGCCCCCCGGTTCACCGGGAAGTCCGCGCGCTCCGTCACCTCGACACCGCCGGAGGCGGGCGTCAGGTTCATCCCGCACTGCAGGGCGCAGTACGGGCAGTGGGTGGGCGTCGCGGAGGTGTTCATACCGCTCAGCGTGGGTCGGGCGTGTTACGCGCCGGGTCGGGCCGCGTTACGCCATCGGCACGGGGACCTCCCGGCCGGGTCCGGCCCGCCGTGAGGGACGCACTCCGTCACTCGCCGGCAGCGGCCAGCGCCCGCGAGATCCCCGGCTCCTTCGGCCCGAGGAACCGCGGATCGGGCTGGAACACCGCGTCGAGGGCCGCCTTCCCCGCGGCGAAGATCTCCCGCGTGCCCCCGTAGTACCAGGTGACGTCGTGCTCGGCGTCCACGCCGATGCCGTACGACCGCACCCCGGCCGCCTGACACAGCGCGACCGCCCGCCGGATGTGGAAGCCCTGGCTGATCAGCACGGCCTCGTGGACCCCGAAGATCTTCCGGGCCCGTACACAGGAGTCCCAGGTGTCGAAGCCCGCGTAGTCGCTGACGATGCGGTCGTCGGGCACCCCCCGCGCGGTCAGATAGGTCCGCATGGCGTCCGGCTCGTCGTAGTCCTCGCGGCTGTTGTCGCCGGTGACGAGGACGACCTTGATCCTGCCGTCGCGGTACAGCCGGGCCGCCGCGTCGAGACGGTGGGCGAGGTACGGGGACGGCTCGCCGTCCCACAGGCCCGCGCCGAAGACCACCGCGACGTCCGTGCGCGGGGCGTCCGCCGTCGTGCGCAGCCGGTCGCCCGTCACCACGTACATCCAGGTCGCGGGCAGCAGCGCGAGGACGCACAGCAGCATCACCGCCTGCACGGCCCGCCGCTGTCCGGCCCGCGTGCGCGGCATTCGCGGCCGGCGCAGCCGCCGCACCGCACGCGGCATCACGAAGCGCATCTCCGCTGTCCCCTCCCCAGGTGGCCCCGCCCCTTCAGGACGCGGCGGGACGCCGTCCGGTTCACGGCGCGGGACGTGACCCGGTTCACTCGCGGCGCCGTCCCCGCAGGTCGCGCACGCTCACACCGCACGTCCGTCCCGGCGTGAACCCCTGGAAAACACCCGTCATGCCCGCGCAACGGCCCGGCAACCTGGTACCGGCAGGATCGCTCCATGACGGCGTCGAACACTCCTCACGACGAGTCCACGTACCGCCCGGACGGCCCGCCGCCGCGCGGTGCCCACCCGGAAAGCCTCCTCGACGGCCACCTCGACAGTACGGCGCAACTCATGAACCGGATCACCAGCCAGCTCGGCAGCCAGCTCAGCCTCGTCTCGCTCAACGGCACGCGCCGTCCGGCACCGCCCGCGCTCGTCCTCGTGGCGCACGGCAGCCGCGACCCGCGCACCCTCGCCACCGTGCGCTCCCTGGTCGAGCGGGTCCGTGAACTGCGCCCCCACCTCCCCGTGCGGCTGGGGCACATCGAACTGAACGAGCCCCTGCTGCCCGACACCCTCGCCGCCCTGCCCGCCGGCGACGCCGTCCTCGTACCCCTGCTGCTCAGCCGCGGCTACCACGTCAAGCAGGACATCCCCGAAGCCGTGGCCGCCGCGCCCCACCTGCGGGCCCGCGTCGCCGCCCCGCTCGGCCCGCACCCGCTGCTCGTGGAGACGCTGTACGCACGGCTCGTCGAGGCGGGCTGGCGGACCAGGACCAGCGAGGCGGCCCGCCGCGCGAGCGGTGTCGTGCTCGCCGCCGCCGGCTCCCGCGACCCCGACTCGGCCGTCGACACCCGCCGCACCGCCCACCTGCTCGCCGAGCGCCTCGGCGTCCCCGTCGTCCCCGCGTACGCGTCGGCCGCCTCGCCCACCGTCCCGGCGGCCGTGCGTGCCCTCACCGCCCGCGGCAGGCACCGGATCGCCGTCGCCTCGTACTTCACCGCCCCCGGCCGCTTCGCCACCCAGTGCGCCGAGGCCGCCCCGTGGATCGCGGCCGGACCGCTCGGCGACCATCCCGCGATGGCCCGCCTCGTCCTGCACCGCTACGACCAGGCCGTCGCGGCCTCCGGGACCGTCACCGAACGCGCTCTCACCCCGGCCTGAGCCGGACGGCTCCGCCCCGCCGGTCGCCGACGCCCACGCCCCGGATGTCGGTGCCTGCGTCTACTGTCGGTGGCATGGAAGGCACCGCATCGCAGGCGCACGAGACCCCGGAAAGCCCCCACCGCCCCGAGAACCCCGTACGGCCCGCGCAGTCCGGGACCGGCCACGGGTCCCACGCCCCGCACGGCGGGTACGACGACTCCGCCGTGGAGCGCTGGGCCGTGGAGCCCGACAAACGCCCGGGGCGCACCGCCTTCCAGCGCGACCGCGCCCGCGTGCTGCACTCCGCCGCCCTGCGCCGCCTCGCGGGCAAGACCCAGGTCGTCACCCCCGGCACCCGGAGCCAGGTCTGGGACGCCAGCCCCCGCACCCGTCTGACGCACTCCCTGGAGTGCGCCCAGGTCGGCCGTGAGCTGGGCGCCGCGCTCGGCTGCGACCCCGACCTGGTCGAGGCGGCCTGCCTCTCGCACGACCTCGGCCACCCGCCCTTCGGGCACAACGGCGAACAGGCGCTGAACGAATTCGCCGAGGACTGCGGCGGATTCGAGGGCAACGCCCAGTCCCTGCGGCTGCTCACCCGGATCGAGCCCAAGAGGTTCGTGCGCAGCGACGTCGTGGCACCGGCCGCCGGCGGGGGAGACGACCTCGTCAGCGTCGGGCTCAACCTCACCCGGGCCGCGCTCGACGCCGCCACCAAGTACCCCTGGCCGCGCGGCGCCCACCCCACCGACCCCACGTCCCCGAAATTCGGGGTGTACGAGGACGACCGGCCGGTCTTCGACTGGATCCGCAAGGGCGCCCCCGGCAGCCGCACCTGCTTCGAGGCCCAGGTCATGGACTGGTCGGACGACGTGGCCTACTCGGTCCACGACGTCGAGGACGGTCTGCACGCCGGCCACATCGACCCCAACTGCCTGCACGCCGAACCGGAACGGCAGGAGATCTTCGCGGTCGCCATCGGCCGCTACGTCCCCGCGGACACCGACCCCGCCGAGCTGTCCGAGGCCCTGGACCGGCTCCTGGACCAGGAGTGGTGGCCCCACGGGTACGACGGATCGGCCGTCGCGCAGGCCCGGTTGAAGGACGCGACCAGCCAGCTCATCGGCCGCTTCTGCCTGGCCGCGGAGGGCGCCACGCGCGCCACCTACGGCAGCGGCCGCCTCGGCAGGTACACGGCGGAGCTGGTCGTCCCGCGCGCCGCCCGTCACGAGTGCGCCGTTCTCAAGGCCGTCGCCCACCGGTACGTGATGCAGCGCGCCGAGCAGGAGCGGCTCCGCGCCGATCAGCGGGTCGTGGTCGCCGAGCTGGCCGAGGCGCTCACCGCACGCGCCCCCGACGGACTGGATCCGCAGTTCCGGGCGCTGTTCGACGACGCGACCGACGACCGCGCCCGCAAGCGCGTGATCGTCGACCAGATCGCATCCCTCACCGACGCCTCGGCGCGTTCCCTGCATCACAGGCTCACCACGCGTACCCATGGGGGCGCAGGAGTGTGACCCTGCGTGGCCTGATCGGGCCACACCCTCTTCCCGCATCACGCTCCGTGCGGGACGCTCGCATGTGGCGACATCCTTACGAGGAGGCATCAAGTGGTCGACGCGGATCAGACATTCGTCATCGTCGGAGGAGGTCTCGCCGGCGCGAAGGCGGCCGAGACGCTCCGGGCTGAGGGTTTCACCGGGCGCGTGATACTGATCGGCGACGAACGCGACCACCCCTACGAACGGCCGCCGCTGTCCAAGGGCTACCTCCTCGGCAAGGAGGAGCGCGACAGCGTCTTCGTGCACGAACCCGCGTGGTACGCGCAGAACGACGTCGAGCTGCACCTCGGCCAGACCGTCGACGCCATCGACCGGACCGCCAAGACCGTCCGCTTCGGCGACGACGGCACCCTCGTCCACTACGACAAGCTGCTCCTCACCACCGGCGCCGAGCCCCGCCGCCTCGACATCCCGGGCACCGACCTGGCCGGCGTCCACCACCTGCGCCGCCTCGCCCACGCCGAGCGCCTCAAGGGCGTCCTCGCCGCCCTCGGCCGCGACAACGGCCACATCGTCATCGCCGGGGCCGGCTGGATCGGCCTGGAGGTGGCCGCCGCGGCCCGGGAGTACGGCGCCGAGGTCACCGTCGTCGAGCCCGAGCCGACCCCGCTGCACGGGGTCCTCGGCCCGGAGCTCGGCCAGCTCTTCGCCGAGCTGCACCGCGAGCACGGCGTCCGCTTCCACTTCGGTGCGCGGCTCACCGAGATCATCGGCCAGGACGGCGTGGTCCTCGCGGCCCGTACCGACGACGGCGAGGAGCACCTCGCGCACGACGTGCTCGCCGCGATCGGCGCCGCACCGCGGGTCGCCCTCGCCGAGGCGGCCGGCCTGGAACTGGCCGACCGCGCGCACGGCGGCGGGATCGTGGTGGACGCCCGCCTGTGCACCTCGGACCCCGACATCCACGCCGCCGGCGACGTGGCGTCCTTCCCGCTCGGCCTGTTCGACACCCGGGTGCGTGTCGAGCACTGGGCCAACGCGCTCAACGGCGGCCCGGCGGCCGCCCGCGCGATGCTGGGCCGCGACACGGTGTACGACCGCGTGCCCTACTTCTTCTCCGACCAGTACGACATGGGGATGGAGTACAGCGGCTGGGCGCCCCCCGGCTCGTACGACCAGGTGGTGATCCGCGGCGACGCCGGAAAGCGTGAGTTCATCGCGTTCTGGGTGAAGGACGGCCGGGTCCTCGCCGGGATGAACGTGAATGTGTGGGACGTCACAGAGCCGATCCAGCGACTGGTGCGGTCCCGGGCCCAGGTGGACACCGAGGCGCTGGCCGACCCGCACACCCCTCTGGACGGTCTCGTCGCCTAGGGGGCTTCGTTCGGATCGGCTCGGGTCCGCGGCGTCCGGCACGGCGCCTCGCCGCGTTGTCGGACCACCCGGGTACGCCCGGTACGCGGGTGGTCCTCCGCCTTGCGAGGCACCGCACCGGACGCCGCGGCCCGATCCGAGCCGATCCGAACGAAACCCCCTGGGCGTCAGGACTGTCGGTGCGCCACCGTAGAATTCATGCGTGGCAGGACGGATCAACGACGAGGACGTGAAGGCGGTACGGGACGCGGTCCCGATCGACGCCGTGGTGTCCGAGTACCTCCAGCTGCGCAACGCGGGCGGCGGCAACCTGAAGGGGCTGTGCCCGTTCCACGACGAGAAGTCCCCGTCCTTCCAGGTCAGCCCGAGCAAGGGGCTCTTCCACTGCTTCGGCTGCCAGGAAGGCGGCGACACCATCACGTTCGTGATGAAGGTCGACCACCTCTCCTTCTCGGAGGCCGTCGAGCGGCTGGCCGGCCAGGCCGGCATCACCCTGCGGTACGAGGAGGGCGGGTACAACCCCTCCCACCAGCGCGGTGAGCGCATCCGCCTGGTGGAGGCGCACAAGGTGGCCGCCCAGTTCTACGTCGAGCAGCTCGGTACCAGCCCCGAGGCCGACACCGGCCGCGCGTTCCTCGCCGAGCGCGGCTTCGACCAGGCCGCCGCGGCCCACTTCGGCGTCGGGTACAGCCCCCAGGGCTGGGACCACCTCACCCGCTATCTGCGCGGCAAGGGCTTCACCGACAAGGAACTGCTGCTGTCCGGCCTCTCCCAGGAGGGCCGCCGCGGCCCCATCGACCGCTTCCGCGGACGCCTGATGTGGCCGATCCGCGACATCGGCGGCGACGTCGTCGGCTTCGGCGCCCGCAAGCTCTACGAGTCGGACAACGGCCCCAAGTACCTGAACACGCCGGACACGGCGATCTACAGGAAGTCCCAGGTGCTGTACGGCATCGACCTCGCCAAGAAGGAGATCGCCAAGAGCAGCCGGGCGGTCGTCGTCGAGGGCTACACCGACGTCATGGCCTGCCACCTGGCCGGCGTCACCACCGCCATCGCCACCTGCGGCACGGCCTTCGGCGGCGATCACATCAAGATCCTCCGCCGCCTCCTGATGGACAACGGCTCGGCGCGGGTCATCTTCACCTTCGACGGCGACGCGGCCGGCCAGAAGGCGGCCCTGCGCGCCTTCGAGGACGACCAGAAGTTCGCCGCCGAGACGTACATCGCGATCGCGCCGGACGGCATGGACCCCTGCGAGCTGCGTCTCGCCAAGGGCGACGACGCCGTCGCGGACCTCGTCGAACCGCGTACGCCGCTCTTCGAGTTCGCCCTGCGCCAGATCGTCCTGCGCTACGACCTGGAGACCCCGGCGGGCCGCGCCGCCGCCCTCGACGAGGCGGCGCCCGTCGTCGCCCGCATCAAGAACAGCGGCGCGCAGCACGAGGTCGCCGTGCAGCTCGCGGGCATGCTCGGCATCCTCGACACCCAGTTCGTGGTCAAGCGGGTGGCCCAGCTGGCCCGTTGGGCCCGCGATCGGGGCGGCAGGACCCCGGCGCCGTCCGGACCGCGGCCCCAGCAGGCGTACGCGGCCGTCCAGGCACCCGCGGGCGGTCCCGCCCTCACCCTGCGCAACCCCGTCTTCGCCACCGAACGTGAACTGCTGAAACTCGCCCTCCAGCGGCCCGAACTGGTCTCCCCGGCCTTCGACGCGTACGGCGTGGACGAGTTCACCGCCCCGCCGTACGCCGCCGTGCGCCAGGCGATCATGGAGGCGGGCGGCGCCGAGTACGGCGTGCAGGACTCCCAGGAGTACCTCGTCCGGGTCCGTGAGGCCGCGCCCGACGACATGGTCCGCGCCATGGTCACCGAACTCGCCGTCGAGGCGATCCTGCGCAGGACCGTCGACGAGGGGTACGCGGGCGACCAGCTCGTCATGGTCCGCCGCCGCGCCGTCGACCGTCGCGTCCGCGACGTGCAGAGCTCCCTCGCCCGGCTCAGCGCCCATGGGGACCCGGCCCAGCTGGCCGCCGTGCAGAACGAGTTGTGGGTCCTCCAGCAGTACGGGCAGGCGTTGCGGGAGCGGGGCGCGGAGGCGCTCTGAGCGTCCGGGGTCCGGGCACCGGTGCCCTGCCTTCCGCTTCCGGTCGCCCCGCTGCCCCCTCACGTGCAGCTTTCAACCAGTTTGGGGTCCGGGAAAGCGCACACCCGTCCCCACGGTAACCACGCGGTCACGGACCGGACGCAAAAAGTCACCGCACGCCCCTCGTGGCGGCGATGTGTCGTACTCCACACTGGGTTCCGGTGCCTGAGTCCTCGGAGCGCGGCCGGCCCGCACGCGACGGGTTCCCGATCCCCGCGGTTCCGCCACACGACTACGGGATGGACAGCGGCGAGGCCGTCGACCCCATCCCCGACGTACCGCTGCCGCACGCCTCAGCAGCGACATTCCTGGAGGTCGCCCCCGTGCAGACCCAGACCCTCACACAGACCGACACCACCACGGACGCGGACGCCGTCACGGCGGTCCCCCCGCAGAGCCGTGGTGCGCACCACCCCGAGACCGGGCCGGACGGCCCGCCGGAACTCGACGGCCCGCCGCCCGGTGCCGTCGAGAGCGAGGCGGAGACCGAGGCCGAGGCCGAGGCCCCCGAGCCGGTCGAAGCGCCCCGCAGCCGCGCCACGGACACCGCCGGACCCTCCTCCGACCTGTTCCGCCAGTATCTGCGCGAGATCGGGCGGATCCCCCTGCTCACCGCCGCAGAAGAGGTCGAACTCGCCCGCCGCGTGGAGGCAGGACTCTTCGCCGAGGAGAAGCTCCGCCTCACGCCCGACCTGGACAGCCAGCTCGCCCTCGACCTGGACCGGCTCGTCGTCATGGGCCGCATGGCCAAGCGCCGTCTGATCGAGGCGAACCTGCGGCTCGTCGTCTCCGTCGCCAAGCGGTACGTGGGCCGCGGTCTGACCATGCTCGACCTGGTCCAGGAGGGCAACCTCGGCCTCATCCGGGCCGTCGAGAAGTTCGACTACGCCCGCGGGTACAAGTTCTCCACCTACGCCACCTGGTGGATCCGGCAGGCCATGTCCCGCGCCCTCGCCGACCAGGCCCGCACCATCCGCGTGCCGGTCCACGTCGTCGAGCTGATCAACCGGGTCGTCCGGGTGCAGCGGCGCATGCTCCAGGAACGCGGCTACGAGCCGACGCCCGAGGAGGTCGCCGCGCACCTGGACCTGCCCAGCGAGCGGGTCAGCGAAGTGCTGCGGCTGGCGCAGGAACCGGTGTCCCTGCACGCTCCGGTGGGCGAGGAGGACGACGTCGCGCTGGGCGACCTGATCGAGGACGGCGACGCCGCGTCCCCCGTGGAGTCCGCCGCGTTCCTGCTGCTCCGCGAGCACCTGGAGGCGGTGCTGTCCACGCTGGGCGAGCGCGAACGCAAGGTGGTCCAGCTGCGGTACGGCCTCGCGGACGGACGGCCGCGCACGCTGGAGGAGATCGGGCGGATCTTCGGCGTCACGCGGGAGCGGATCCGCCAGATCGAGTCGAAGACCCTCAACAAGCTGCGCGACCACGCGTTCGCGGACCAGCTGCGCGGCTACCTCGACTGACGCAGCACGCGCCGGTGCCCCCTCCGCCGGCCCCCGGGCCGAGGGCCGGGAGGGGGCGGAGGGGGGGCGGAACCCCTAGTCCACCTCGGCCACGGCCTGGGCGAACTGCGCCTGATACAGCCGCGCGTACGCCCCGCCGGAGGCGAGCAGCTCCGCGTGCGCACCCTGCTCGACGATGGACCCGTTCTCCATGACGAGGATCGTGTCCGCGTCCCGGATGGTGGAGAGCCGGTGCGCGATCACGAACGACGTCCGCCCGTGCGCGAGCTTCGCCATCGCCTTCTGGATCAGCACCTCGGTACGGGTGTCGACGGAGCTCGTGGCCTCGTCGAGGACCAGGATCACCGGGTCCGACAGGAACGCCCGGGCGATCGTGATCAGCTGCTTCTCGCCCGCGCTGACCCCGGTGCCCTCGTCGTCGATCACGGTGTCGTAGCCGTCGGGCAGCGTACGGATGAACCGGTCGGCGTGCGCCGCGCGCGCCGCCTCCTCGATCTCCCCGCGCGTGACGCCCACCCGTCGCCCACCACCGCCCTTGCCGGAGGCGCTTCGCGCCGCCCCTTCCATTCCAGCGCCGTACGCGATGTTCTCGGCGATCGTGCCCCCGAACAGCCAGGTGTCCTGGAGCACCATGCCGATGGCGGCCCGCAGGTCGTCCCGGGACATCGAGGCGATGTCGACCCCGTCGAGGGTGATGCGTCCGCCGGTGACGTCGTAGAAGCGCATCAGCAGGTTCACCAGCGTCGTCTTGCCCGCGCCGGTCGGGCCGACGATCGCGACCGTGTGCCCCGGCTCGACCTTCAGCGACAGGTCCTCGATGAGCGGCTTCTCGGGCTCGTAGCGGAAGGACACGTGCTCCAGCGCCACGCGTCCGCGCAGCTCGTCGGGGCGCGCCGCCGGAACCGGGTCGGCCTCCTGCTCGTCCGCGTCCAGCAGTTCGAAGATGCGTTCCGCGGACGCGACGCCCGACTGCACCAGGTTCGCCATCGAGGCGACCTGCGTCAGCGGCATCGAGAACTGGCGGGAGTACTGGATGAAGGCCTGCACGTCGCCGATCGACAGCGTGCCGGAGGCGACCCGCAGTCCGCCGACCACGGCCACCAGCACGTAGTTCAGGTTCGACACGAACATCATCAGCGGCTGCATGACCCCGCTGTTGAACTGCGCCTTGAACCCGGCCTCGTACAACTGCTCGTTCTGCTCGGCGAACTGGGCCGCCGACTCGTCCTGCCGCCCGAACACCTTGACCAGGGTGTGCCCGGTGTACATCTCCTCGATGTGGGCGTTGAGCTTGCCGGTGGTGCGCCACTGCTGCACGAAGTGCGGCTGCGACCGCTTGCCGACACGCGTGGCGACGTAGAAGGAGAGCGGCACGGTCACCAGCGCGACCAGCGCCAGCAACGGCGAGATCCAGAACATCACCGCCAGCACGCCGACGATCGTCAGCAGCGAGTTGACCAGCTGGCCCATCGACTGCTGGAGGGTCTGCTGGATGTTGTCGATGTCGTTCGTCGCGCGGCTGAGGACCTCACCGCGCTGCCGCTGGTCGAAGTACGACAGCGGCAGCCGCGAGAGCTTCGCCTGCATGTCCTCGCGCATCCGGTAGACGGTCTTGTTGACGGCGCGGTTCACCATCCGCGTCGCCACCGCCATCAGCAGACCGGCCAGCAGGAACGTGCAGAGCGCGAGCAGGAGCACACGGCCGACGGCGTCGAAGTCGATGCCCACACCGGGGGTGAAGTCCGTCCCCGAGAGCATGTCGGCGATTCCGCCCTCGCCGCGTTCCCGCATCCCGGCGAGGACCTCGGACTTGGAGGCCCCGGCCGGCATCTGCCGGCCGATGATGCCCGCGAAGACGAGGTCGGTGGCCTTGCCGAGGATCTTCGGGCCGACCACCGAGAGGCCGACGCTCAGGACGACGGCGACCAGCATCACGCACATCGTGACGCGTTCCGGTTTGAACTGGGACAGGAGCCGCTTGCCCGACCCCTTGAAGTCCATCGAGCGCTGGTCGGGGCCGCCCCCGGCCATCATGCGTCCCATGGGCCCGGCCATCAGGCAGCCTCCGCTTCCGTGAGCTGGGAGAGCACGATCTCCCGGTAGGTCTCGTTGTCCGCCATCAGTTCGTGATGCCGTCCGCTGCCGACGATCCGGCCCTCGTCGAGGACCACGATCCGGTCGGCGTCCCGGATGGTCGACACCCGCTGGGCCACGATCAGCACGGTCGCCTCGGCGGTCTCCTCGGCGAGCGCCGCCCGCAGCGCCGCGTCGGTCGCGTAGTCGAGCGCGGAGAAGGAGTCGTCGAACAGGTAGATCTCCGGGCGCTGCACGAGGGTGCGGGCGATGGCGAGGCGCTGGCGCTGACCGCCGGACACGTTGGTGCCGCCCTGCGCGATCGGCGAGTCCAGACCGTTCTCCAGCGTCTGGACGAAGCCCTTGGCCTGCGCCACCTCCAGCGCGTGCCACAGCTCCTCGTCGGTGGCGTCGGGATTGCCGTACCGGAGGTTGCCGGCGACGGTGCCCGCGAACAGGTACGGCTTCTGCGGGACGAGACCGACCGTCCTGGCCAGTACCTTCGGGTCGATGGTCGAGACGTCCACGCCGTCGACGAGCACCGCGCCCTCGGTGGCGTCGAACAGCCGGGGGACCAGGCCCAGCAGGGTGGACTTGCCGCTGCCCGTGGAGCCGATCACGGCGGTCACCTCACCGGGCCGGGCCACCAGGTCGATGGCCTTGAGGACCGGCTCCTCGGCGCCCGGATAGCGGAACCCGGCCTGCCTGACCTCCAGATGGCCGTGGCGGCGCAGCTCGACGACGGGCGCGGCCGGCGGGACCACGCTGCTGTCGGTGCCGAGCACCTCCTCGATGCGCTCGGCGCAGACCTCCGCGCGCGGCACCATCATGAACATGAAGGTGGCCATCATCACGGACATCACGATCTGCATGAGGTAGGCGAGGAACGCGGTCAGGTCGCCGATCTGCATGCCACCGCTGTCGATGCGGTGGGCGCCGAACCAGACGACCGCGATGGACGACACGTTCACCACGGTCATGACGATGGGGAACATCAGCGCGAGCATCCGGCCGGTGGCCAGCGACGTCTGCGTCAGCTCGGTGTTGGCGCCGCGGAAGCGGTCCTTCTCGTAGTCGTCGCGCACGAAGGCGCGGATCACCCGGTTGCCGGAGATCTGCTCGCGCAGCACGCGGTTCACCGTGTCCAGCCGCGTCTGCATGGTGCGGAACAGCGGGCGCAGCCTGCGCACGATGAGGGTCACGCAGATGCCGAGCACCGGCACGACGGCGACGAGGACCGCGGACAGCGGCACGTCCAGGCCGAGGGCCAGGATGATGCCGCCCACACACATGATCGGCGCCGACACCAGGAGGGTGAACGTCATCAGCGTGAGCATCTGCACCTGCTGGACGTCGTTGGTGGTGCGGGTGATCAGCGACGGGGCCCCGAAGTGGCCGACCTCACGGGCCGAGAAGGACTGGACGCGGTCGAAGACGGCGGCTCGGATGTCCCGGCCGACCGCCGACGCCGTACGGGCGCCGTAGTAGACCGCTCCGATGTTGCAGACGACCTGCGCCATCGAGATGCCGATCATCAGCGCCCCGAAGGACACGATGTAGCCCGTGTCTCCCTTCACGACACCGTTGTCGATGATGTGCGCGTTCAGCGTGGGCAGATAGAGCGTGGCGCACGTCTGCAGGAACTGCAGCAGCACCAGCAGGGCGATGGGCTTCTTGTAAGGACTGAGGTGGGTACGCAGGAGTCGTATGAGCACGCGGGGTCTCTCGGAGTCGTCGACGGCTGGGTGATCGCACGCGATCGGGTGGTGCACCACCCCCTATCGTCGAACACTCCACCCGCGTTACCTCAACCGAATTAACCCGGCCGCGGTCCGTCGAAGGGCCGGGCCCGGCCCTTCGACGGAGGCCGGCGCGAGGCTACGGCGCCCCCGGGCCGCGGAACGCCCCAGGATGCGTCTGTTCCCGTACGGACACGTACTGCTGGCGTACGGCCTGGCCCACGGCGAGCTCCTCGCCGGGCTCCAGCACCTGGGCGACCGGACCCTGCCACATCGGCGGCGTCCGCGGGTCGAGCGCGCCCTGCGAGACGCCCAGGGCCCAGGCCGCCTGCCGGGCCGCGCCGATCGCCGCGTAGTCCGCGGGCTGCGGCACGACGACCTGCGCGCCGAACAGCGCGGGTGCCATCGCCTGGACGGCGGGCAGTTCGGCGGCCTGGCCCAGCAGGAAGATCCGGCGTACGTCGACGCCGCGCCCGCGCAGTACGTCCAGCGCGTCGGCGAGCCCGCAGAGCATGCCCTCGAAGGCGGCCCGTGCCAGGTGCTCGGGCCGCATGGACTCCCGCCGCAGCCCGGCGAGGGTGCCCGCCGTGTGCGGCAGGTTCGGCGTCCGCTCGCCCTCCAGATAGGGCAGCAGGACGAGGCCGTGGGAGCCCGGCGTCGACTTCATCGCCAGATCGGACAGGCCCTCCAGGTCGGGCACGCCGAGCAGCTCGGCGGTGCCCCGCAGGGCCCGTACGGCATTGAGGGTGGTGACGACCGGCAGATGCATGCCCGTCGCGTCCGCGAGGGAGGTGATCATGCCGCTGGAGTCCACCAGCGCCTCGGGGTGCACGGCCATCACGGACCCGGAGGCGCCGAGCGACACCACCGCGTCCCCGAGCCCGATGCCGAGCCCGAAGGCCGCCGCCATCGTCTCGCCGGTCCCCGCCGAGATCAGCAGCCCCTCCGGTGTGGTGCCGGCCGCCTCGGCGGGACCCAGCACCTCGGGCAGGGACGCCTGGTGCCCGAGTGCCAGCTCGACGAGGTCGGGCCGGTAGGCGCCGGTGGCCGCGGACCAGTAGCCGGTCCCGGAGGCCCCGCCCCGGTCGGTGGTGCGCCGCGCGGGGCGGCCCAGCAGCTGCCACACCAGCCAGTCGTGCGCCTGCATCAGCAGGGCGGTGCGCCGCACCGTCTCCGGCTCGGTCCTGCTGAGCCAGCGCAGCTTGGTCACCGGCTGCGCGGCCTGCGGCACGGAGCCCACGGCCTGGGCCCACGCCTCGCGTCCGCCGAGCGCGTCCACCAGGTCGGCGGCCGCGACCTGGGCGCGCTTGTCGCCGCCGACCAGCGCGGGGCGCACGGTGTTGCCCTGCACGTCCAGCGGGACCAGGGCGTTCTGCTGCGCGGAGACACCGATGGCCTGCACGCCTTCGAGCAGGCCGCCTCCGGCCGCCTCGCCCAGGGACAGCAGCCAGGCCTGCGGATCCACGTCCGAAGGACGGCCGCCGCTCTCGGTGGTCTCGACCGGATGCGGCGCATACCCCTGCCTGAGCACGGCGCCCGTGTCCGTGTCGCAGACGACGATACGAGTGAAATCGGGCGAACTGTCCAGCCCGGCGACTATCCCCATGGCGGAAATTCTGCCGTACGACGGGAGGTGGGCACCTCCTAGGTGTTGCTGGTGCCCCAGTCGTCCTCGACCGCACCGTTGCTGTTCCGCTCGCGCAGGGAGCGCACACGCTCGGCGACCGAGTCCGGGACGTGGTCGCCGACCTTCTCGCTCACGGCGTGGAACGCCTTGCCCGCGACCACGCGGCCCTGCTGGGCGGCGGTCTCCGCGGTGTTGCGCACCGCCGGGTTCTGCGCGACCTGGCGTGCGGACTTCTTCAGCTGCTCGTAGCGCTCGCGCCCGGCGCGCGTGCCGAGCACGTAACCCAGGGCCAGTCCGGCGACGAATGTGAGCCGGTAGCGCATGACGGCCACCCTTCCCTTGCGTCGGCATCGGTGTGGAGGGAACCGATTGGCGGAGCACCCCCCTGCTTGCGCTAATGTATGTGTCGCAGCGAGCGCACGCCCCCTGGCGAATACCCAGGTAGGTACGTTCGATGCAACGAGGCAATCCTCCGTAGCTCAATTGGCAGAGCAGCCGGCTGTTAACCGGCAGGTTACTGGTTCGAGTCCAGTCGGGGGAGCTCGATCTCCTGTAGCTCAATTGGCAGAGCAGCCGGCTGTTAACCGGCAGGTTACTGGTTCGAGTCCAGTCGGGAGAGCAACGGAAGAGGACCCCTCAGGGGTCCTTTTTCATGTCCGGGGGAACCGCGCGGGGCACGCCGAAGTCCTCATGGTCATGTGATGCCGACCATCCGAAGCAGGAGATCGTATGAGCGGCTATGCTGCGGCAGACGGCGCGCACAAATGTGCGCGACACGCCGTACGGGGCGGTAGCTCAGCCGGTTAGAGCAGCGGACTCATAATCCGTCGGCCGTGGGTTCGAGTCCCACCCGCCCCACCCAGCGCTACGCGTGCAGAAACGATCTGACCTGTGTGGTCTCCGCCCTGACTGGGTTTCACCGGTCAGGGCGGACGTGTCTGTGGAGCCGCCGTCACCCGTGCGGCGGCCGGTCGCACCCGAACTGCCCCCTTCGCGATGAGGTCTTGGACGCAGGCCGCGACGGCCTCCGCCGCTGGGTGCGCCCGCCGGCCCGGCAGCCGCTCGGCCTTGGCCGAGGAGTGCGGGTGCCGGTGGCCGGGCACCGGGCGCACCGACCGCAGCGCCGGGTCCTTGGCGGAGAGTTCTCCGTTTATCGGTGCCGGGGCGCGGGAGCGCGGCGCCCGTGCCGTACCGTGAGAAAGATCGATCCGCCGCACGCTCGGGGAGGAACAGTGGCCGGACGCCGGCAGGGGCCCGTGCGGGTGGACGCGCTCAAGAACCGGGAGCACCTGCTGCGGGTGGCGCACGACGCGTTCGCCGAGGACGGGGCGACCTCGCTCAACGTCATCGCCAAGCGTGCGGGAGTCGGCGCGGGCACGCTCTACCGGCACTTCCCGACCCGGGAGGCCCTGATCCTCGCCGTGTACCGGCACGACGTGGAATGCCTCGTCGGCGAAGTGGATCAGGTGCTGGCCGAGAACGCGCCGCTGGACGCGTTCCGTGTCTGGTTCGAACGGCTCGCCGCCTATGTGCGCCTCAAGCACGGCCTCGGCGAGGCTCTGCACACGGTGGCGGCCCAGAAGGTCATCAGTGACACGTACGCGCCCGTGGCGGGCGCCGTCGCCCGGCTCCTGGAGGCCTGCGAGCGCGACGGCAGTGTGCGTCCCGGCCTCGACGCCGCCGACGTGCTGCTGCTCATGGGGTTCCTGTGGCGCGTCGGATCCGGCGAGGAGGGGCTCGCCCAGGCGCGCCGCATCATGGAGCTCGCCATCGACGGCTTCCGTCCGTAGGGCGGGGGGCCTGGAGAGCCCGCTCTCCGCGGGCCCGGGCAAGCGGAAACCGGCCGGGCTGCGGACGCCGGCCGGCTCCTACGGCGGGGTGCGGTCGTCAGCGACGGGCCGCGCGGCGCCGCATCACGACGACGGTGCCCGTGCCGACGGCGAGGGCCGCGGCGGCGGCGCCGGCGAGAGGCAGGGCGGGACCGGAGCCGGTGCTCGCCAGGTCGCCGTCGACGGCGGAGTCGCCCGAGGTGCCGTTCGTGGACGATCCGCCCGTGCCGCCGGTGGAACCGGATCCGCCGGTGGACGAGGAGCCGGATCCTCCGGTGGAGGACGAGCCGTCACCGCCGGTCGAACCGCTGCCGCCGGTCGAACCACCGGCGCCGCCGGTCGAGCCGCTGCCCGCGACGGCGAGGGTGATGGCGGCCTTGTCGTTCTTCTTGTTCTCGTCGAACGGACGGGCCGGCCCGGCCAGCGCGATGGAACCCTCGGCCCCGGCGACCGCCTTCGTGATCTTCAGCTTGAAGTCGTACGTCCCCAGGTACGCCGCCTCCACCCAGGCCTGGGCGGTGCTGCACTCGTAGGAGCCGGCGTCCACCTTGTTGCAGAAGCCGTCGGTCTTGGTCACCTCGGTGCCCGCGGGCATCTTGATCAGGATCCGGGTCGACGGGGCGCCCAGTTCCGGGAGCACCCAGCCCGGACCGGCGTTGGTGAACTTCGCCCGCAGGTCGACCGTCTCGCCGACCCTGCCCTTCAGCGCGGCTCCCGTCACCTGGAAGTCGGCCGTGCTGTCCGCGGTCACCCGCACGCTGATCCGGTCCCAGTCCTCGTGCTCCGCGGAGCCGGGCTCGGCCGCGGGGGCGTCGGGGCGCTCGACGAGCTTGACCGCGGGGCCGATGCCGCGCACCGGCTCCGAGGCGCCTTCGGAGGGCGCGGCGTCGTAGTCGGCGACCGAGACGGAGAGGTCGTCGTACAGCGCGCGGTCGAGCGCCTTGATCGTCACCGGTGTCTCCGGGGCGTACACGACGCCCGGCTTCACGGTCTGGTCGAACTCGCAGACCGCGTCGGAGCGGCTCGGGGCCTCGTCGAAGGAACCGACCTCGTAGCGGAGGCAGTTGGACGGCAGCTCGGCCTGGCTCAGGCCCTCGGTCACCGAGTACGCGATCCAGACCTTGCCGAGGTCCGCGGGACCGGTGTTGGTGAAGGTGACCGGCACGTCGAAGCTGCCGCCCGGCTTCAGCCCCTCCGGCGGAGTGATCTCGCCCAGGACCAGCCCGGGTGCCGGGTCGGCGGCCAGGGCGGGCGCGGCTCCCAGGGAGATCACGGCGACGGCGCCGATCGCGCCGGCTCCGATCACGCCGGCGGTCCGGCGGAGCGTACGGCGGTCGGGAGCGGTGTGCGGCATGGAGATCCCTCTGGACGAAGCGTCGGTGACGGACGGGCGAACTGCGCGGGAACGCCAGTTCCCCACTCCTGAGACACGTGTGACGGCTGAAGGGTTGCACGCGGCGGAGGGCCGGGCCCCTCGGCGGAAGGCCGGAGATCCAGGACACGGCGGTTCGTCCGCGGTCGCCCCCGGGGCCGTCCGCGATCCCCGGCCGTCGGCTCAACGGCCCAGCGCGGCACCGCCGTTGATGTGCAGCAACTGGCCCGTCACATACGCGGCCTCGGGAGACGCCACGTACCGGATGAGCGCGGCGATCTCCGCCGGGTGGCCCGGCTGTCCCGTGAGGGACTGTGCCACTCGGGAGGCGACGAACTCCGGGGTCGCGCGGTCGCCGAAGAACTCGGTGTCGCCGACGAAACCGGGGGCGACCGCGTTCGCGGTGATGCCCTCGGGGCCGAGGCGCTGGGCGAGGTCGAAGGTGTAGGTGTTGATCCAGCCCTTGGAGCCGCCGTACGAGCCGGGGCCGCGCAGCGAGGCGATCGAGGAGAGCTGCACGACACGGCCGCCGGGGCGGCGCATGTGCGGGATCAGCGCCTCGGTGAGCAGAACGGCGGTCAGGACGTTGGCGTCGAAGTTGCGCCGGTAGCTCTCGGCGACGGAGGCGAGGCTGCCGTCGTGCGAAGGGGCCACGTTCCCGCCCGCGTTGGCGACCAGTACGTCGACCGGGGTGTCGTTCCCGGTGATGAACTCGCGGACCGACTCCACCTGTTCGGGGTCGGCGAGGTCCGCCGCGTACCAGGAGGCGGTGCCCGTCCCGTGCCGCTCGTCCAGTGCGTCGGCGGCCTTGCGCAGTACGTCCTCGCGGCGGCCGAGGAGCACCACACGGTCCCCGTCTGCCGCGAACGCCTCCGCCGTCGCCAGACCGATCCCGGTCCCGCCGCCGGAGACCACCACACGTCGCCCGCTCATGGACACCCCGCCCGTCTCGTTGCTGTCCTCGGATATGAATTCTGGTCAGATCCACATACGGAAGGCGACGCTACGGAGACCGCGAAGTGGCGTCAAGTGGCTTGTTATGAAGCTATGTTGACCTGCGCATTCGTTTCGTGGCACGGCCCGCCGGGCAGGGATGGGGCAGCGTTTGTCCCGGTCCATGGACCGAGGAAGGGGGGCGCTGTGCGCGATCATGTGCGGACGGCGGACGGACGGCAGCTGCGCGTGGAAGTCTCGGGGGATCCAGGGGGGCGCCCGGTGTTCCTGCTGCACGGGATGCCCGGCAGCAGGGTCGGGCCCAGGCCGCGTTCCATGTTCCTCTACCAGCGCGGCACCCGGCTCATCAGCTACGACCGCCCCGGGTACGGGGGATCCGACCGCATGCAGGGGCGCCGGGTCGTCGATGTCGTGCAGGACGTCACCGAGGTCGCCGACGCGCTGGGGATCGACCGGTTCGCGGTGGCCGGGCGCTCCGGCGGCGCCCCGCACGCGCTGGCCTGTGCCGCGTTGATGCCGACGCGGGTCACCCGGGCCGCCGCGCTGGTCGGGCTGGCGCCGCGGAACGCGGAGGGGCTCGACTGGTTCAAGGGAATGGCGCCGTCGAACGTCAACGAGTTCCGGACCGCGTTCACCGACCCGGAGCGCTTCGTGGCCCGGCTGATCCCACGGTCGGCCGCCATCCGGCGCGATCCCGTGCGGCTGCTGGAGGAATTGCGGCAGGACCTCACCGACGACGACCGGCAGATCGTCTCCGACAACACCATCCGCTCGATGCTGCTGCGCAACTACCGTGAGGCGCTGCGCACGTCGCCGTACGGGTGGATCGACGACGCGCTCGCGCTGACCGGGAACTGGGGCTTCGACCCGGCGGACATCAGGGTGCCGGTGCTCCTGTGGCACGGGGTGAAGGACGTGTTCTCACCGGCGTCGCACTCCTCGTGGATGGCGGCGCGGATTCCCCGTGCGACGGCCGTGCTGGAGCCGAGCGCGGCGCACTTCGCCGCGCTGCGGGCCCTGCCGAAGGTGCTGACGTGGCTGCTCGCCGATGTGCCGGTCTGGCCGGCGCACCGGCGGGGGCGGGGGGCGCACTCCGCTGCTGTTCCGGGTCCTTCCGTGCCGGGTCCTTCTGTTCCGGGTCCTTCCGTGCCCGTGCTTGATGTGCAGGTCTCCGGGGGCTGCCGCCCCCAGGCCCCCGCGTCGGCCTGAACGGCCTCGTCCTCAAACGCCGGACGGGCTGAGACTCGCCCCGCTCGCCTGGATGGGCGTCTTGTGGTGTCGGGCGGGCTGGGACTCGTCCCGCTCGCCTGGACGGGTGCTCTGCGGTGCCGGGCGGGCTGAGACTCGACCCGCCCGCTTGAACGCGCGCCCTGCGGTGCTGGGCGGGCTGGGACTCGCCCCGCTCGCCCAGACGGGCGTCCCGCGGTGCCGGGCGGGCCGGTAAGCCCGTCCGGCACCGCGCGGCCGGTGGTCACACCGCCAGTGGTTCCAGGTCCCGGTAGATGCGGCGGCCCTCCGCCGCCACCCGGGTCATGCCGTTATCGTCGCCGAGACGGTCGCGCAGCTCCGACAGGGCCTCGTCGCGCAGCCGCCCGGCCTCGTCCTTGCGGCCCAGCTCGGCCAGCGTGAGGCCGTAGTTGGTGACGACGGCGAGCGTCTCCGGGTGGTGCGGACCGAGGACGGTACGCAGGGTGACGACGGCCTTCTCCTCCAGTTCACGGGCCTCGCCGAGCTGACCCTGGTCGGCGAGGACGTTGGCGTAGTTGATGCCGGTGAACAGGGTGTGCGGGTGCTTCTCGCCGAGCACCTCGCCCATGCGGCGCAGCACCTGGCGGAACACGGTCTCCGCCTCCTCCGCGTCGCCGCAGCCCCAGTGGAATATCCCCAGGTTGTTGAGGGCGGCCTGGGTGTACGGATGAGCCTCGCCCGGCACCTTCATGTACTCGGTCAGCGCCTCCCGGGCGACATCGCGCGCCGCCTCCCGCTCGTCCGCGGCGAAGAGGTCGGCCGCCATGTTCAGGTCGCAGGCGAGCGAGTCCGGCGTCGGCGCCGGGTACTGCGCCCGGTACTGCGCGCGGGTGGCCGTCGTCAGCCGGCGCGCGTCCTCGAACTGACCTGCCCTGCGCAGCGACACGGCGAGCGACTTCGCGCAGCTCAGCGTGCCCGGGAAGTCCTTGCCGAGGATGCGTTTGTGGGCGTCGTAGGCGCGGGAGAGCAGGGAGACCGACTCGGTGTACCGGCCGACCTCGCGCAGGTCGCGGCCCAGCCGGGCGGCCGAGGCCAGCGTGTACGGATGGTCGGGGCCGAGGACCTCGATGCGCCGGTCGTAGGTGTCCTGGTCGATGGCGCGCGCCTCGCCGTACCGGCCGACCATGCGCAGCGCCAGCGCGAGGTTGTTGGCCGCACTGAGGGTGCGCCGGTGCGACTCGTGGAAGATCTGGCTGAAGCCCTCGTGCGCCTCGCGGGCGAACTCCACCGCCGATCCGTACACACCGAGCGCCGCGAGGTCGCTGGCCAGGCCGGACATGGTGACGTACGTGTGCGGGTGCGAGGGGCCGAGCACGCGCTTCTGGCGTTCCAGGAGCTCGGTGTTGATCTCCCGGGCCTCCACGTAACGCCCCTGCGAGCGCAGGATGTTGCCCAGCTGGCAGCGCAGGTACAGATACTGGACGTCGTCCTCGCCGAGGGCCGGCTTCCAGTGTTCGAGGAGGTCCTCGGCGAGCGCCTGGGCACCCGCGAACTCGCCGCGCTTCCAGAGGTAGCGGACGCGGTCGATGAGCAGCCTGCGGGTCGGCGCCTCGGTGCAGTTGCGGGCGTCGGACGCCGACAGGTGCGGCCAGATGACGGCGAACCTCGCCCAGGTCTCGGGGTCGTCGATGGGTTCGTCGCCGTCCGGCCGGCAGCCCGCCAGGACCGTGTGCACGATGTGCCGGGCGTGCCGCTGCTCCTCCTCGGTGAGCTGGGAGCGGATCACCGCCTGCACCAGTCGGTGGACCTGGATGCTGTTGCTGACCTGGTCGACCTTGGCGAGCGCGAACCGGCCGATCTCCCGGATGACCCGGCCGAGCAGCAGACTCTCCTGGAGGGCGGGGTCGTAGGGCCTGAGGGCGTCGATCATCTCCTTGCTGTAGAGCAGGTGGACGGAGATCGGCTCGGCGGCGAGGAACGCGCACAGCTGGAGCAGCCGCACCGAGGCGGGGGAGTTCTCCCGCAGCCGGGCTATGGAGATGTTCCAGGTCGCGGCGACCGTCTTGGGGTAGTCGGCGGGCTGGTTGAGGTCGAGGACCTCGGTGGTCTGCTCGGCGAGCTGGCGCAGGTAGTCGTCGATGGGCGTGGCCGTCTCGGCGAGCCAGGCGGCGGCCTGCTCGACCGCGAGCGGCAGGTCGCCCACCGCGGTGGCGACCTGGTCCGCCTCCTCGGTGGTGAGCCCGGAGGCGCGGCGGGTGAGGTGCTCGATGCTCTCCTCGCGCAGGAACACGTCGATGGGCAGGGAGGCGCCCTCCTGCGCCCACGCCTGATTGCGCGAGGTGACGAGGATGTGCCCGCCGCCCCCGGTGGGGAAGAAGCGGGTGAGCTTCGCGGGGTCGTCGGCGTTGTCGAAGACCAGGATCCAGCGTTTGGTGGGCGCGCCGCGGCCCAGCATCTGCACGGCCTCCTGGCTGGCCACGTTGATGTCCTCGCCGCCGGGCGCGCCGATGCGGGCGGCGAGTTCGGCGAGCGAGGAGACGACGTTGCCGGGGTCCTCGGCGGAGATCCACCACACGAGGTCGTAGTCCGCCATGAAGCGGTGCACGTACTCCAGCGCGACCTGTGTCTTGCCGACGCCGCCCAGTCCGAACAGTGCCTGCGGCTGCGGCAGGACGACCGATATGCCCCCGCTGAGCTGGTCGCGGACGTGGTCGAGGATGACGTTGCGGCCCGTGAAGGTGTTGTTGCGCTGCGGGGCGTTCCAGATGCCCGGGGTGCTGCCCGGGAAGCGGGGGCCCGAGGGTCCGCTGTCGAGGGGACGGCCCGGCAGCTCCAGGACGTTCAGCAGCGAGGTGATGCACTGGGCCTCGTCGAGACGGTGCAGGTCCACCGGGTTGCGGTCGAGGTAGGAGTCGGGCAGCCGGACCTCGTCGACCCGCAGCGCTGTCAGCGGGCTGTGCGGGGTGTCCGGGTCGGTCTCGGTGAGGGTGCGCCAGACGGCGTCGGCGTAGCGGGACTTGCGGAAGGCGTTCGACAGCAGCACGAGGGTGCGGGTCGCCGGGTCGGGCTGCTCGACGGGGCCGGTGGAGATGTCGTGCGGCACCACGTTGCAGCCGGCCCGCTTCAGGAGCGCCTCGGTCCAGTCCGCCCACATGCGGTTCTCCGCCGCGTACACGATGGAGACGTCGGCCACGGACGTCATCGGCCGGCGCCGCAGGAACGCGTCGCGGCAGCGCAGCCGCACCGGCTCCGGCACCGGCGGCAGCGAGGTGACCTCGCCGTCCGAGATGACGGCCGTGAGCCGCTCGAAGGCGGACAGCAGCGAGTTGGCGATGCCGCTCTCGTCGCCGACGGTGGCGAGCGTCTCCTCGTACGCGTAGTACGGGCGGTACGGGATCTCGACGTTCCCCCAGTACGCGGTCATCTCCTCGAAGGCGAGGTCCTCGCCGCCGAGGCCCTTGGGCAGTCCGTCGAACTTCATCCGGGCGAGCGCGCGTCCCGCGTCGACCTTCTCCTTCTCGCCCTCGTCGATGCGCATCGGCACCGGTAGCACCCGGATCTTGCGGTTCCGATAGCCGTCCTCGACGCTGCGGGCCACGGCCGCCGCGCCGTCGAGGGACTGGTCGCTGAGGGTGAAGCAGTCCACGAGCACGTCGGGCATCTGCATGGTGCAGATGTCGGCGTTGTCGGACAGCCCGGTGCGGCTGTCGATCAGGACGTAGTCGTACGAGGCCTTCATGTCGTCGCGCAGCGCGTCGAGGAACTGACCGCCGCCGAGGCGCTCGTAGAAGTTGTCCCACTCGAAGGACGACACGGTCGCGGAGTACGAACGGTCCTGGCGTCCGGCGGACAGGAAGTCGAGGGAGCCGCCTTCCTGGAAGCGCAGTCCGAGCCGTTCCGGGGTCAGGGAGATGGCGTGCGGTTCGACGCGCGCGTAGTCCAGGTGCCAGGGCCCGGAGCGCTGGGTGCCGGTGGTGGACGCCCAGGCGTACTCGTTGATGATGTCGATGACGCCGGTGGTGGCCGCGAGCGCGCTCAGGTCCAGGAACGGGTGGAAGAAGCGGTGCAGGCCCGGTGCCTCCAGGTCCCAGTCGACCGCGAGTACGCGTTTTCCGTTGGCGGCGAGGATCCATGCGGTGTTGGCCAGAGCCATGGTGCGGCCCGTGCCCCCTTTGTACGAGTAGAAGGTGATGATGCGTCCGTCCTGCACGGCCGTCATGCTTCTTCTCCTCCGTCGTCGGCTCCGCCTTCGTCCAGTGGCGGTTGGATGGGGCCCAGCAGGCGGGGCCTGCGGATCGGCGGGCCCACGGGCGGATGCGCCTCCGCGTGCTTGAGGTACTGCCGGGTCGCGTGCGCGACGACGGCGGGCAGTACGTCGGTGAAGGCCTTCAGGGTCGGGACGCCGTTGACGGCGACCCGGCAGTCGGCGCGCCGGCCCCGGTCCAGGATCAGCGGCAGCGTCTGTTCGAGGTCCGCGGCCAGCTTGCGGCCCTCGTCCCCGTGGCACTGGATGTCGGCACGGTTCCAGGGAACGATCGCGCTCACCCAGGGCCGGGCGTTGGCGTCGAAGGCCGCGAGTCTGCGCTTGCGTTCCTCGTCGGTCAGCGCCCACCGGTCGACCAGCAGGATGCCGGGGTGACTGGGCGCCGCCTTGTCGGAGTCGTCCGCCACCAGGTTCTCGCCGGTGTCCTCGTCGTCGAAGGACGACACCGTGATCCGGTAGTCCAGGGAGCGGATCAGCTCCTCGGCGAGCGCGGGCAGGGAGCGGGTGGACTCCGAGTGGTACGGGTTCCAGTCCTGGGCGTCCTCGCCGTAGGGCCGGGTGTCCCGGTGCCCGGGAATGCTGTGCCGGGTCGGCGCGGCCACGGTCAGGTGGATCCGCCGGGGCCCCTCGCCGCGCGGCTTGAACGCGCTGGGCGTGCTCTCGTAGGGGCGGGGCCTGCTGGACGGCAGCGGCGACTCGTGGGCGATCCGCACGATCCGCTGGGCGAGCCCGAGCACGGTCTCCTCGTACTCGTCGTGCAGCCGGTTCAGCTTGATCAGGCCGTAGATCCCGTTGGCCGCGTACCGGTCGCCGAACTGCGCCTGGTCGACATGGATATGCCGTACGGAATCAGGGAGTTGGGCGTAGTCGATATGCGTCCACAGCGCGGGGACGATGGCCGACATGGCGCCGGCGCCGGTGGCCCGCGCCCGCACGATCCGCTCGTTGAAGGCGAACCATTCCCGGCCGCAACTCTCACTGGTGAAGTACCGCGGCGAGAACAGCGGCACGAACACCCGGCACGTCGCGAGATTCTCGCTGAGTTTCTCCGGCCAGCCGTCCCCGGCGCGCATCTCGCGGTCCATGAAACCCGCGGGCGCGCCCGCGGGCAGATCCGTGAGCGCCATGATGTGGTCGCACAGATCCGTGAACAGGACGTGCACCCAGTGGTCCGGATCCCCGCCGCTGGACCCCCACGCCGGTGTGTGGGCGTAACTCAGGAAGAAATACGGCCGGTTGTCCGATGCCCGTTCAGGTATGTCCACGCGCCCCCCTGCCTGTGGATGTGCCCCTACGGGATGTTCACCTGGCCGGAACCCACAATCTTCCCGACCGAGGGCCCGCACGGGTCGCCTCTTTCACGTCAAACCATGTCGATATCCAGACATCTGGACACCCGCCAGGTCGACGGCCTTCCGCACCCCGAAGAGCAGCACCGCTCTCCCCGCCATTTCCCGTTCCGTCCAAAGATCACGCGGCAGGCGCGCCCCGATCGCCCCGAAGTCCCCGTCGTCCAGCACGATGTCCTCGTACGCCGTCCAGCGGCCCGGACCGCCCACCACGCAGTGGTAGGACCGTCGGGCGGGCGCGGGACGCAGCCGGTACTCGGCGAGATGGAAGGCGCTGCACACCTCGAACCCCACCCGCAGCAGCAGCACCTGTGCGTCGGCCGCGTACAGCTCGGCCATCGGGGAGGCCTCGCCGAGGTGGCAGTGCGGGTCGTGCCCGCCCAGCAGTTCCGCGGCGCGCGGGCCGAGGCCGGCCAGCGAGGTGTGCGGATGCCCGCTGCGCACCGAGCCCGGTGTGGTGCGTACGCACTCGGCGAGCACACCCATCGTCGGACAGGGCGTCGCCGCCGGGTCGAACGGCGGCACCGACGCCCGGAACACCGCCTCCTCGGTCTCCGACATGGCCGCGGTGAGCGCCTTGTACGCACGTGAGGTAAAGGAGTTCTCCGGCGTGAAGGTGGGCACGACGAGCGTGCCGTCGGGACCGAGCGCGTCGAGGAGGCCGTCCCGTACGTCCGCGGCGCGCACCCCCGCACCGCCGAGCGACGCGTGCACCATGAGGACGCCGCCGCGACGGACCCCCAACTCCGCGAAGAACTCGGCCAGTTCGCCGCGAGAGGTCACGACAGGACCGCCCACTCCGCCCGCAGTTCCTCGGCCAGCACCACACCGGTCTCGGTGAGTTCGTCCTTCGGGCGTTCGCCCAGCTGCTCCAGCGCGCGCTCCGCGCGGTCCAGCGCGGCCGCCCGCAGGGCCGCGTCGCCGGCGAAGTACGTGGCGTTGCCGAGCGCCCGGCTGGCCTCGTCGAGCAGCCGGCCGGCACGGTTGCCGGGCACGTTCAGGTCGGCCGTGCCGCGCAGCGCGGTGAGACGCGCCCGCCGCCCGGTGCGCGGCAGTTCCCGCAGGAACTCCTCCGGATCGAAGTCGACGGCCACCCCGAGCGCCCCGAGACCGTGGGCTCCGAGCCGCACGCCCGAGCCCTCCTTCAGCGGGGTGACCGTGGTGACCAGCAGCGCGTTCGCGTCGGTGCGCCAGCCGGGCGCGCGTTCGTCCATCAGGTCGAACGCCATGTGCAGCCGTCGGGCGAACGCGTCGAGCCGGCCGGGGTCGAGCGGCGGCGTGACGGGCACGGGGAAGCAGTCGCGCAGCGGATCGGCGTCGTCGAGGAGCAGGACGGTGCCGTCCGTCAAGGTCGTGGCGGGCAGCGGGCGCCACACCGAGGGGCCGTCCTCGGGCGCGCGCTCCTCGCCGGTGTGGGTGCGCACCCGCAGCCGGCCGGCGGTGACGGAGACCTCGACGCGTCCCGGTTCGGGGAGGGTGAGGGTGCCCAGGGTGGGCAGATGCAGCTCACGGGTGCGCTGGTGCCAGCGGAGTTTGAGGTCGGCGCCGGAGCGGACGGCGACGGCGGCGATCGCCGAGGCGAGCGGCGCCGGGCCGTCGAGCCGGTCGTGCAGGCTCTCCTTGAGCGCGGTGGACAGATAGGGGTGAGCGAGGACGTCGTCGACGTGGGCCGGGCCCAGCGGGCTGCCGTCGAGGTCCAGCAGGGCCCGCCACATCTCGTCCCAGTCCTCCTCCCCGGTGTGCCGGGCCATCGCGCGGGACAGCGCGTGCCGGATCGACTCGCCCTGCGCGAACCACAGCTCACCGCTGTCGTGGACGGCCGGGTTCAGCGCGCGGTCGGTGGTCCGCTCGGCGATGCCGTCGACGAGCGCGCGCAGGTCGGCGCAGAACACGGACGGATTGTCGAAGCCGCGGCCGGTGCTGTACCGGTGGGCGTAGAGCCCGCCGCCGCACGACTCGACGACCGGGCAGCGCCTGCAGGTGGAGCTGATCCCGGCCAGTCCGAGCTGACGTGCGCGTACGCCGGGGTGCCGGGCGAGCTCCCCGAAACTGTGCTCGAACACGTCGTAGCCCGTGGCGGGTGCTCCGGCATAGGCCGTCTTCAGCGAGTCGGCCTGCTCGAAGCTGCCGTCCGTCTCCACCACCGCCAGGTCGCTGGGCGCGAGCCCCATGGCCTCCGTCAGGCTCGGACCGCCCCGCAGGGTGCTGAGGACGGATTCGAAGGTGCGCACCGCAACCGTGCGGCCCTGTTCGTCCCACCGGTCGAAGATCCGCAGCAGCCACTGGGCGTACGCGGTGGGCGAGTCGACGGGTCTGTGGGGTGGGTTGTCCCAGGTCGAATGGGGCAGCAGGTAGTCGATGCGCGGCGGCTCCAGCGCGACCAGCGCGTCGTGCACCGCCACGGGGTCGTTGGCCACGTCCACGGTGCACAGCAGGCCGCTGTAGAGGTGCCGGTACTCGGGTCTGCGTAACAGGGCCAGCCCGCGCAGCACCCGGTCGTAGCTGCTGCGGTGCCGGCGGTCGAGCCGGTGCCGGTCGTTCGCGGCGCGGTCTCCGTCGAGCGAGACACTGACCTTGACGCCGAATTCCCGGAACACGTCGAGATGCCGGGTGTTCAGCTGGACGCCATTCGTGTGAATACGGAGATCGAGTTCCGTGACCTCGCCGAGAGTGCGTGTGAGTTCCGCACAGATGTTTCTCATGCGAACGGGTCCCACGAGAAGCGGTTCGCCACCGTGAAGGATCACGGAAACGGACGGGAGTTTCTGCTCATCGGCATACTCCGCGAATCTCCGGGCGACAATCCCGAGCGTTTCCTCGGAAATAAAGGTGGGGCGCCCTTTCCAGCTCTGGTCCGCATGTTCGTACACATAACAGTGATCACAGGCGAGGTCGCATCGACTGTGGATCTTGAGGACCAGCTGCTGAAGCTTCACTTGGTGAAGGGTAGTGCCGACAGCGGGCTGCTTGTACCGCGAACTTCCAGATCTTTCAAGCCGGTTGACGCCTCCGGCGCACGCGGACGGGCGCACCGGGCGGCTTCTGCGCCGCCGGATGCGCCCGTCCGAAGTCTGTGGGGCTAGAGAGCCGAGTCGAAAGTGATCGGCTTCGTGGGGCGCCGCCCGGGGATGTCCGTCACTCGTCCGGCCGACCGCACCGCGGCTGTTCCGAGCGGGTCGATGGCCGACAGAGGAGTGTGCTGCTTGCGCACGGGCCGGGCGGCGACGGGGCGGCGCGTCGTCGGCATCACCGAAACGTTCATTTGAGGATTGTCCACTCTTGGATAGGGGAATACTGCGTCCACCGCGGACCCTACCTGAGATCGGCGGACTCTACCCGATAAGAACGACAAGAGGCGAGTACTTCGTCGGAAGCGGCCGAAAAACGCCTTGGCCGGTCGGGACCCGTGCGCGGCGGGAAGTCGCAGCGGGCGGTGGGGCCGTCCGGGGCATTCGAGGACGTCAGTTCGCCGGGTGCCACGACGTCACAGTGGTGACTGCCAGATGACGGTGGTGTTCGCGTCGTCCCCGCCCGCGTCGCGCCCGCCGGTCGCGACCCCGTCCCCGCCCTCCACGCCGCCGCCCCGGCCCTGACCGCTCGTGCGGTCCGCACCTGTGGGGACGCCGTGGTCGGCTCCCGTGGGGATGCCGCGGTCGGCTCCCGTGGGGATGCCGCGGTCCGCTCCCGAAGGGGCGCCGTCCGCGGCGCCGTCGTCGCGCACGGTCAGCCGGACCCCGGGGCGGCGGTCGGGAAGCGTCGCGGTCACGTCGACCGTCACCTCGATCCACGACACCCCGGCGCGACGCGTGGCCGCGGCCAGCGCCCGGCGCAGCGCGGCCAGGAGCTGCCCGGCCACCAGCTCCGTGAGGCGGCTCTCGACGGGACCGGCGAACCGCACGGACGGCTGGAAGCCGACCACCGCCGCCGCTCCGGCGGCCTCGCGCAGCACCTTTCCGCGGAACGTGGTGGGGGCGTCGGCGGGCGGCTGCTGCAAGGCGAAGATCGCGGTCCGGACCTCCTGGACGGTCGCCCGCAACTCGTCGACCGCCCGGCCGAGCATCACGGACACGTCCTCGCCGCCCGCCACGACGCTCCTGCGCCGCGTGGACTCCAGCATCATTCCGGTCGCGAACAGCCGCTGCACGACCAGATCGTGCAGATCCCGGGCGATGCGGTCGCGGTCCTCGTACACCGCGAGCCGCTCACGGCGGTTCCGGGCGTCCGCGAGGACCAGGGCCAGCGCGGCCTGCGAGGCGAACTGCGTGGCGAGCAGCCGCTCCACCGAGGTGTACGGCCGGCCGCCGCGCGTGCGCGGCAGGGCCAGCGTGCCGATCAGGTGGCCCTCCGCCTGGAGGGGGAGCATCATGCTCGGCCCGAACCTGGTGCGCACATGCGTCGTCATCCGCGGGTCCGTCGCCGAGTCGTCGATGAACACCGGCTCACCGCTCAGGAGCTGATCCAGTACGGGGCTGCCCGGGGCGATGGTGGCGCCCACGATGTTCCCGGGATCGCCGAGCATGGACGCGGTCACGATCTCCATGCCGCCCGCCCGGTCGGGCTGGAGGATGACGCCCGCCGTGGCGCCGGCGAGGACGCGGGCCCGTTCGGCGACGATCGCCAGCGCGTCGGACGCCTCGTCGGCGGTCAGCAGCGCGGTCGTCACGGCGGCGGCACCCTCGATCCAGCGCTCGCGCTGCCGTGCCGTCTCGTACAGGCGGGCGTTGGCGATCGCGATGCCGGCCTGCGTGGCGAGGACCCGCAGCAGTTCCTCGTCCTCCTCGGTGAACGGCCCGTCCGGCTTGCCGGCGAGCCAGAGGTCGCCGAACACCTCGTCGCCGATGCGCAGCGGAACCTCCAGGCGGTCACCGGCCGGGACCGCGGAACCCTTCTCGGTGCCGGGCGCGTACGGACGCGCCGCACGGATCTCGACGAGCCCGTCGTGGCCCGGATCGTTCATGCCCAGCGCCGCGTAGCGCGCACCCGTCAGCTCCGCCGCGCCGTCCACGATGCGCTGGAGCGTCGCGCGCAGATCGAGGTCGGTGCCGACGCTGAGGACGGCCTCCAGCAGGGACGGGAGGCGGGGGACCGGGTCGGTCATGCGGCGCCCTCGGCGGTCGGGCCGTCAGCCCGCCAGCGGGTCCAGGATCATCGGCTGGATCATGCCCTCCAGCATGTAGCCCAGCCCCTGCACGGCACAGACGTCCGGCCTCTCCGCGATGTGGACGGGCATCCCCGTCGCCTCCCGCAGCATCTGGTCCAGCCCGGGGAGCAGCGCACTTCCGCCGACCATCATGATCCCGCGGTCGGCGAGGTCGGCCACCAGGTCCGGCGGGCATGTGCGCAGCACCTTGCCGATGCCGTCCAGCACGGCGGTCAGCGGTGTCTGGATGGCGTTGCGCACGGCGGCCGTGTCGACCTGCACGGAACGGGCGAGGCCGGTCGCCACGTCGCGGCCGTGGATCTCCGTGGACGTCGGGCCCTGCGCGGTGAGCCCGTTGCCCGAGAGGGCCAGCTGGAGGGGGCGTACGGCCTGGCTCGGCAGCATCAGCTCGTGCTGGTGTCGCAGGTGCTGCACGATCGCGTGGTCGACGGCCTCGCCGCCCACCGGGACCCGCTCAGCGGTGACGATCGAGCCCAGCGACAGCACCGCGAGCTGCGTCGCGGCGGCACCGCACACCATGACCATGGTGGCCTCGGGCTGCTCCACGGGCAGTCCGCAGCCGACGGCCGCGGCGATCAGCGTGTCGACGAGCTCGACCCGCCGTGCGCCCAGCCCGACCAGCGTCTCCACGGCCGCGCGCTGCGCCAGTGGGTCCGCGTCGTGCGGGGTGCACGCGGCGGCCCGCAACCGCGGCTTGCGGCGCAGCGCGCGGCGGACCTTGTCGCCGAGCAGCTGGCGCAGCATCCGCTGGGCCATCTCGATGTCGACGACCGTGCCGCCGGACACCGGCCGCATCACACGGATGTAGTCGGGCGTACGGCCCGTCATCTTCTCCGCGAACTCGCCCACCGCGATCAGCGCGCCCGTGTTCGTGTTGATCGCGGCGACACTCGGCTGGTCGACGACCAGGCCCGCGCCCTTCACGTACACCCGGGTCCGCGCGGCGCCCAGGTCGACGGCGAAGTGGCAACGGCGCAGCTGCTCCAGACTGGCGGTCATGGCAGGTCCTCCGAGAGCGCAGAGCATGGGCCCCGCCGGGCGGCGGTCCTCTTTCGCATCGTGCGCGGGCCGCCGGGGCGACGCCTTCTGTGGGGGGCCGGGCGGGGTGCCGCTGGACGGGTGGTCTTGGGGAAGGACACGCGTCTAGGAGGTACGCACCGCATCGAGAACCGGTTCCAGAGACGTGATGATGCGCTCGCAGCCCGCCCGGGTCAGCCGCCGCTCCACCCCCGTCTGCCGGGTCAGGCCGACGAAGGGGAGGCCGATGGCGTCCGCGGCGGCCAGTTCGGCGACGGTGGAGCCGATGAGCAGAGCCTCCTGGGCGGCGACCCCCAGTTCGTCCAGGGCGCGCCGGAGGCAGTCGGGGTCCGGCATCAGCAGAGCGAGGTCGTCGGACCGTCCGTGCACTCCGCCGGTCACCGAGTCCGCCAGACCCCGGGACGTCAGGTACGACAGGACGGCGCGCCGCGAGGCGTTCGTGACGACGGCGGGGCCCCGGCCGGTGTCCGCGAGCGCGCGGACCAGGGAGTCCGCGTACGGGACGGGTGACGCCGAGGCGGCGGCCGCCGCCTCCAGCCGGTCCAGCCGTCGCCGCAGTTCGGACCCGGACCGGTGGTCCGCGAACGCGCGCAGCAGGTCGTACGGATCGGGGTGTCCCTCAAGAGGCGGTGTGGGTGCGCCCCCGCCCGGCAGGGAAATGCCGCTCAGGGCGTCGTCGGGACTGCGCAGTTCCACGAGGAGCGTGGCGAGCTCGCGGTTCACGGCGTCGCGCTGCACGCCGCCCCACAGCCGGGCCAGGGTGCCGTGGAAGCCGAGGAGCACGCACACGGCGTCGCCCAGCAGGGAATCCGCGGGGTGACGCCCCGCCCTCCCGTGCGGCGCCGTGCGCTCCACCGGTTGCTCCGACGGTTCGGGAGGCGGGGTCTGCGACGCCGGCGCGCCCGGGCGCAGCCGTACCGAACACCCGACCGACAGCCCCGGCACCGGCCATCTTCGCAGCCCGTCGTGCACCGCGCGCTGGGCGGCGCCCGCGCGCGTCAGCGGATGGCGCCTCGTGATGCGCCCGGCCTCCCTGACCAGGTGGTCGAGGAGCAGTCCGGACACGTCGGTGGTCTCGCTGCGGACGAAGGCCACCGGGTCGTCCACGTGCCAGGACAGGTCGACCGACGCGGCGAAGGCGCCGCGCCCGGAGCTGGGCAGGTGCAGCTCGTGCGTGGTCCCGTGCGGGGTCAGATCGACCTCGTAGTACGTGATCAGGTACCGCGGCGGGCGCTTGCCGAGTGGCCGGGCGGGGTCGAGGAGTGTCAGCGAACCGTCGGGTTCCGTGTGCACGACGGCCGCGCGGCCTTGCTCGGGGACGCGGATCCGCTCGATCTCGCGTTGGGTGAACGGACCTCGCACCAGGTCCCGTTCGCCCGGTTCCGGCGCCCGCTCCGGCAGGTCCAGCGGGCAGTACCAGGCCACGGGAGGGCCCGCCCCCTCCCAGCGCAGGGGAAGGAAGGAGGCGTCGGTGTCGGCCGTGCCGCCGCCCATCAGCTCCTCGTGCAGCGGCGGGGACAGGACGATGACGACGTCGCGGCCGGAGCCGACGTCGGCGGTGAGGGTCGCGGCACGGTCCGCGGGCGTGAACTGCGCGGTGTGCCAGAAGGTGACCGACAGCCGCGGCGGATCCTCCATCTCCATCAGGGCGCCCGGCAGTTCCCGCATGACGGCGTGCAGCGCGGTCAGTACGGACGCCTCGGGCTCGGTGATCACGAGGTAGCCGTTGTCGCGGGCCAGCAGCTCGTAGTCGCGGGGGGCCATGTCGCTCAGCGAGAGCAGCCAGGCCAGGGTGCGGCCGACGGCGCTGTGACTCCGGGGCTGCCGGGCCTGCTCGCCGGGATCGAGGTACTCGACGACGATGGTGGGCCGGGCGCGTTCCGGGGCGCCGCGCAGCTCGCGGTACAGCTCCAGCATCGTCGTGCTCGGCTCGCCGTACTGTGCGTTGGCCTCCTCGAACGCCTCGTACGACTCGATGGCCTCGGCGATCCGGCCCTGGCCCTTGAGGGCGAGGATGTGCAGCCGCCGGAAGTCCTCCCGCCGGGGGTGGGAGCGGAGCAGTTCGGTGAGGTCGGCCGCCGCGCGCTCGAAGCGGCCGAGCTCCAGGTCGAGTTCGGCGCGGGTGGCGCAGAGCGTGAGGCGCAGGGCGCGCAGCCGGCCGCGGGTCGTCTCGGCGGCGGGTCCGGGCACGCCGTCGACGGGCTGGCCCTGCCACAGGGCGAGCGCCTCGCGGACGGCGGCGCGCGCTCCCGCCGGGTTCTGCTCGTCCCGGAGGGCCTTCGAGCGGGCGATCAGTTCCTCGCAGCGGTTCAGGTCGACGCCCCCGGGGTCCGCGAGGAGGGCGTAGCCGTCCGCGGTGGTGGCCAGCACGCCGGGGCCCAGGGTCCTGCGCAGACCGGCCGCGTACGTGGACAGCAGCCGTGCCGCGCGCTGCGGGCGCCGACGCCCCCACAGGCCCTGGATCAGTTCCTCGTGCGTCACCGTCCGCGCGCGGCGCAGGAGCAGCATGCACAGCAGGGCCTGTTCCCGGGGCGCGCCGGCGGCCAGCGGGCGGCTGCCCTGGCTGACCCGCACGGGGCCCAGCAGGCGGTACCGGAACCGGGCGGCCTCCCCGGCCTGGAGAACCTGGGCGAAGGAGGGGGTGAGGAAGAGGTCCCTGCCGCGTCGCTGGGCCTCCAGGTCCGCGGAGGTGAGCGGGGTGAGGGCGTCGTCGAAGAACGCCCTGAACTCGCCCGGGATGGCGCCGAGTTCGGGCGCCGAGTCGCCGCCGGCCAGCCGCCGCAGCAGATGGCCGAAGCGGCTCAGGTCCTGCGACTGGTCGGGAGGCCGCTCCGCGTCCAGCGCGAAGTGGGTGATCTTCACGGTGCCGTCCGGGGCGACGAGCAGCGCGTTCGGGGCGAGCCGGCCGTGGGCGACGCCCTTCTCGTGCGCGGCCCGCAGGCCGTCCGCCACCTGCTGAGCCAGGGGTGCGAGCAGCGAGAAGGGCAGCCCGAAGCCGCCCTCCGCCGTCAGCTCGGCGACGGTGAGCCCCTCGACGAACTCCGTGACGAGACACGGCAGTCCGTCGTCGATCCCGTAGTCGCGCACGGCGATCACATGGGCGTGGCCGACGGCGGCGAGGGCGCGGGCGCGCTCCAGGAACAGCTGGTGCCGTGCGGAAGGGGCGGGGTACTGGTGCACGGTCACGGTGCGGTCCGCCGCGGTGTCCGTCGCCTGCCACAGCGCGTGTCCGCCGCTCGTCCCGAGCCGCCGCACCAGCCGGTACCGGCCGAGCACCAGACCTCCCGAGCGCGGCGGCCTCGCACCGCCCAGCCTCCTGAGACTCTCCTCCCGCACCGTCGCGATCGGCTCGCCGCCGCCCCGCTCGTCCCCACGCCCCGGAGCGAGCACGGGGAACTCGCCGGCGGCCACCCCCGCCCGGACGTCGATCAACGCGCCCACCCGGGAGAGGAGTTCGGCCGTGCGGGTGTGCGCGGTGCGCGGCAGCGTGCCCAGCAGGAGCTCGCGGACGCCGGGGCGGAAGGCGTACGAACCGGGCGGGCCCGGTGTGCTGCTGAGTACTCCGCTGAGGATGACCTCCGCCAGGTGCTGCGGCTGCGGGCTGGGCTCGATCGCGGCCTGGACCAGCCGCATGACGGGCAGTTCGGCCCGGCCGACGGCGAGATGCCCGGCGAGGCGGAAGGCCTCGGGGGAGGCGATGGACCGGAAGCGGAGGACCAGTTCCTCCGGGGAGAGCTGCTCGACGTCGCCGCGGCCCTGCTCGTCCAGCGGGGCGGGCGGGGGAGCGGCGTCCAGCAGTGCCACCGAACCAGGGAGCTGACCCGAACCGGCCACGAGCGCCGACCAGTTCGCCAGCCAGGGCGCCGAGGGTTCCAGCACGGGCAGCGGCAGCGGCGCGGATCCGTGTGGGTCGGCGGGGGCGTAGGAGTCCACGGAGTAGGCCGAGTTGGGGGCGGCGGGCCATGGGGCGGAGATCCGGGTGGTCGTCGCCGGGAGGGCGGTGGTGCGCCACAGGCGTTCGGGCAGCGGCTGGAGCACGGCCACCGGCATCCGGGCCGCCCAGCGGCGCAGCGTGCGGTACCAGCGGGTGCCCGGCGGTCCGCCCCGCCACTGGGGACCCATGCAGTCGCTGACCAGCAGGGTGACCGTGCGCCCGTCGGCGTAGGCCTCCTGCGAGCCCGGCCGCCGTACCGTTCCGCCGGAGGTGAGGCGGTGCAGCTCCACCGTCCGGAAGACGCCCGACTGGGCCAGCGCGGTGTGCAGTTCGCGGACGAGCGGGCGCCAGACGGGCATGGTGGGCCCGGTGTCGTGCACCAGGTGCAGGGTCAGCCAGCGTTCCGTCGCCGGACGCAGCACGGGCATCCACCAGGGTGGTGCGGCGCCGAGCCGGGCGATGCGGTGCGCGGTCTCCTCCTCGTCGAGTTCCTGGCCGACGGGCGCGGGCACCCGGCGCTTGAGGGGGCGCAGGGTGCGCTGGAGCGCGAGCGGGTGGGGCAGCATCGGCGGCGCCGGGGCGAGGAGCGTGGTGTGCGGTCCGTCGTCGTCGCCGGGTCCGCCGCTGCCGGACGCGTCGCCGCTGCCGGGCAGCAGGAGGGGGACACGGTCCTCGGAGTGCCGTGACCCCGCGGGCGGTTCGGCCCCGGGGCCGACCGGGGGCGCGGGCGGTGGCGGGCCGGCCGGCGGGGGAGTTCCCGGCGTGGCCGGGGTGCCGGAGGGCTCACGTCCGGCGGACGGCGGCCGGGGCGCGCGCCCGGGCTCCGAGTCCCCTTCGGCATGCCCCGCGAGCCACAGCAGTTCGGCCAGTTCCACGGAGCCCGGCGGCTCCCCGCCGGTGACCTGCCCGAGCAGCCGGGCGAGCGCGGCGGGTCCCGGCGCGGGCCCCTCGCCGGCGGCCGTGCCGTCCCACGTGCCGGGCATGCCGGTCGCGTCGGCGGGATCAGAACTCATCGTCGTCCTGGGTGCGGCTCAGGTACGGCATCAGCTGCTCCGCCAGGTCGTCCCGTGACGTGGCGTCGATGCCCGCGGCCCCCGTCAGGTAGATGGCGTTCAGGAGCTGGTCCGTGGCGAGTTCACCGCCGGTGCCGCGGGAGAGGAATCGGGTGATCAGCTCCCGGGCATAGGCGTCGGGCTCGCCGAGGTGGGCCCGGACGATGGCTTCCAGGTGGGCGTCGCGCGGCTGGTGGAGTTCGAGTCGGACGCAGCGGCGCAGGAAGGCGGGCGGGAACTCGCGTTCGCCGTTGCTGGTCAGCACCACGAAGGGGAAGGCCCGGCAGCGGACGCGGCCCCGCAGGACCGCGACACGGTCGTCCGTTCCCGCGATCATCACCTCGGCGGCGGGTGTGTGCCGGGCCGCGCGGACCAGCTCGGGGATCTCGTACTCGCCCTCCTCCAGGATGTTCAGCAGGTCGTTCGGGAGGTCGAGGTCGCTCTTGTCGATCTCGTCGATGAGCAGCGCCCGGGGCCGCCGGTAGGGCAGGAGGGCGGTGCCGAGGGGGCCGAGGCGCAGATGGTCCTGGATCCCGTCGTCCGCGGCCGGTTCCTGCGCGGCGGCTCGGCCCGCGGCGTACAGGCGGGACAGCGGGTCGTACTGGTAGAGCCCGTCGCGCAGGGTGGTGCGGCTGGTGATGTTCCAGCGCAGCACGGGCCCGAGCCGCAGCTCGCGCGCCACCGCGTACGCGAGGCTCGACTTCCCGCTGCCCGGCGGGCCCGTCACCAGCAGCGGCCGGCGCAGGTACAGGGCCGCGTTGACGAGCTGGACGGCGCGGTCCGTGGCGCGGTAGGTGCGGGCGCGGTGCCTGCGGTCCGGGGAGGCCGCCGAGGTGTCGTCGTCCACGGCGGGCGTGTCCAGCTCGGGGCCGCCGTCGAAGTCGCGCCACGGCGGCGGCGCCGGCAGCTTCGCGATGCCGTCGTGGGGCTCGCTCCCACCCGTGTAGACGGGCCACAGGGACATGGTCTCTCCTCGTTAGCGGGCCGGCCGGACGGCGGACGGGTGCTCAGCCGACGGGTGAGTGCAGATAGCCGACGGGGTCGGGCAGGCATCTGGGGTCCTCCCACAGCAGCGCCAGGTCGTACGCCCAGTGCGGTTCGGACGCGTCGGAGGCGTATGCGGCCTCCCGCAACTCATGGATGTGGGAGGGAAGTTCGGACGGCGGAAGGTCCGCGAGGTGTTCCGCGAGCCGGTCCAGGAACGCGGCGCCCGTGCAGTCCTCGTGCGCCGCCCCGCGATGGTCCCCGCGGCACCCGGTGCGGGGCCAGAACATCACCGGCACCGCCGCGTTCAGGCTCGCCTGGAACAGCCGCCGGGGGCCGCCCGCGCGGGGCGGGGCCGCGAACCCCACCATGTCCGCGCCGCGTCGCAGCCCGATCGTCAGCCGCACCGGGTCCTGGCCGAGGGCCCCGCAGCCGATGCGGTGCAGCCGTGCCGCGGGCTGCGCGTCGAGGCGCTGCCACTTCTGCAGCAGTTTGTGCTGGAGCCCGCCGCTGCGCCGCCGCTCCAGGTCCATCACGACGAGCGGGGCGAAGGAGCCGAGCGGGCTGTCGTCGTCGGCGCTGCGCTGCCAGTGCGCCACGTCCGTGTTGAGCCAGCGGCGGGGCAGGACGAACGCGATCAGCTCCCGGGCCTCCGGCTCCAGTTCGTGGTAGGCCTCGTCGATGCGCTGGAGGGCGTAGCCGCGGACCCGGTCGGCGGGCAGCGCGCGCGAGCCGACGACCCTGCGGTGCCGGCCGGTGTACGCGGACACCTCGACCAGGAAGTGGTGGTCGCCCGAGCCGCTCGGCGCGATCTCGACGAGGATCGGCGACCAGGGCTGCCGGTCGGCCGCCGGGCGGTGTGCCGCCGGGGGGCCGGGCAGCGGGGGCCGGGGGTGACGGTCGTGCGGCCGGGACGGCCAGGCCCGCAGCGCGCCGCGGGCCGGCGCGTCCTCCACGAAGTCGGCGAGCCGCGCGGCGAACCGGGCGACGGCGCCGGTGTCGGGCACCTCGGAGAGCAGGTACCAGGCCGCGTCCCACAGCGAGCCGAACCGCCGGGCCGGCAGCGGCGGCCCGAACGGTCCCACCGCGTCGCTGTAGAGCCGCTCGGGGCTGCAGTCGGGGCGGCCCTCGAACTCCGGGCCGCGTCCCTGCACCAGTTCCCGCAGCCGTTCCTTCTCCGCCCGCCCGTACTCCGGCGTCGGGATCAGCTCGCCGAGCCGCGGCCAGTAGCGGGCCATGACGTGCGCGGGCAGCATCCGCCCGTTGCGGATCTGGGGGTCGCGTGCGGCGGCGGAGACCATGCCCACCACCCGGCCGGTGTCCGCGAGGGTGACCGCGGCACCGCTGAACCCCGGCACCAGGGGCTGGCCGTGGGCCGCCCACGCCTCCAGCTGGACCCATTCGCCCGCGATCAGCTGATCGGCCGTGGCCCGGTACTCGGCGAGCGTCCCCTCCTCGTACCGCTTGGGGAAGCCGTACGCCAGGAGCCTGCGTGGCGGGTCGCCGTACGCGTCGGCGGGGGGTGCGAACCGCGCGGGTTCGACGCCCACGGCGCGGTCGAGTTCGAGGACGGCGACGTCACCGGGGTCCGTGTCGCGGCCGTCCCAGCCGCCGTGCGCGACGACCTTGGCGGGCAGCCCGTCGCCGTCGTTGCCGTCCGGCACGCCCGGTCCGAAGCGGACGCGCACCTCCTCGGTGCCACTGCGCGCCACCACGTGCGCGCAGGTCAGCACGTGCCGCTCGGTGACGAGGAACCCGGCACCCGTCTCCCGCCCGCAGCTGATCCTGGCGTGCCACGCGGCGCTGCTCATGACCGTGCGGCGGTCTCCGCGGAGCCGGAGCCCCCGGACTGTCCCGGCGACCAGGAGAGCTTGACGACGAGATGGCCCTCGACGGCGCTCTTGGCGATCAACGCACCCGCTTCCGCGGTGAGTTTGACGCCGAACTCGATCTCCACGGCGTCGGGGTTCAGGCCGTCGCGGAACACCCGCAGCGCGGAGCGGGCGGCGGCCCGCACGCCCTCCAGCGAGCCCTCGAAGGTGCGGGCCGCCTGCACGGTCCCGTCGTCCCGCGCGACCAGCCGCGATCCGGTCTCGTCGTCGACGCTCTCGACGACGACCAGCGCACCCTCGTCGGTCTTGAACTCCACCAGTCCGTCCATGGCGCCGGCTCCCCCGTCCGTCGTGACCCTCGGCCGTCCCCATTGTTACGGACGGTGCTCGGAGCTGTCCCGGTTTCTGCGGCTCGTACCCGCCTGTCCTGGCGGGAAGCCGCCAGGGCGCCTTCCCGCCAGGTCGCGTCAACTCCCCTGCAACACAAGCCCCCTGACACTCTTCGCAGCGCCCGTCCCGCACGGGGGAGCGGAGCCGGGCACAGCGGAAGCGGAGTACGGACCCAGCCGGGGCACAGCCGAGCGGAGAGGGCAGAGATGACGACCAGAGGACCAGCAAGACGCGGGGCGGCGCTGTTGTCGGCCGGGCTCGTGCTCGCCCTGCTGCCCACGGGGCGGGCGGGCGCGCTAGGCACCGGCACCGCCACCCCCGAGCCGGCGAAGGCGGCGTCCGCCGCCCGCACCGTCACCCTCGTCACCGGCGACAAGGTGACCGTGACCGACCTGGGCGGCGGGAAGAAGACCGTGTCCGTCGAGCGGCCGCGGGGCGCGGCCGGCGCGGTGCGCACGCAGGTGGCGAACGGCGTCGTCACCGTCGTACCGGACGAGGCGCTGCCCTACCTGCGGGCGGGCACCCTGGACCGGCGCCTGTTCGACGTGAGCGAGCTGATACGTCAGGGGCTGACCGACCGGCAGACGCACGAGCTGCCGCTCATCGTGACCTACGACCGCAAGGCGCGCGCGGCCGTCCCGTCCGGCGCGGAGCGGAAACGGGAGCTGCCCAGCATCCGCGGCGCGGCCGTCGACGCGGACAAGGGCCGCACCTTCTGGCGGGCCGTGACCCGCCAGGCGGGCATCGGCAAGGTCTGGCTCGACGGGCGCGTGAAGGCCGACATGGCCGAGAGCAACGCCCAGATCGGCACTCCGAAGGCCTGGGAGGCGGGACTCACCGGCAAGGGGGTCACCGTCGCCGTCCTCGACACCGGTGTCGACGCCGACCATCCCGATCTGGCCGGGCGCGTCTCCCGGAGCGAGAGCTTCATCGAAGGACAGGAGGTCGCCGACCGCAACGGGCACGGCACCCATGTCACCTCGACCGTCGGCGGCAGCGGAGCCGCCTCCGACGGCAAGGAGCGGGGAGTCGCACCAGGCGCCACGCTCGCCGTCGGCAAGGTCCTCAGCGACCAGGGCTCGGGCAGCGAGTCGCAGATCATCGCGGGCATGGAGTGGGCGGCGCGCGACGTGCACGCGAAGGTGATCTCCATGAGCCTCGGCTCGACCGAGGCCAGCGACGGCACCGACCCCATGGCCGAGGCCGTCGACAGCCTCTCCGCGGAGACCGGGGCGCTGTTCGTGATCGCCGCGGGGAACACCGGCGCGCCCTCCTCCATCGGTTCGCCCGGCGCCGCCGACTCCGCGCTCACCGTCGGCGCGGTGGACTCCGCCGACGAGGCCGCCTACTTCACCAGCGCGGGACCGCGCTACCGCGACAATGCGCTCAAGCCCGACCTCTCCGCCCCCGGCGTCGACATCCTCGCGGCCCGCTCCGGCCTGGTCGAAGGCAGCGGCCCCTACACCTCGATGAGCGGTACGTCGATGGCGACACCGCACGTCGCGGGCGTGGCCGCACTGCTCGCGGAGAAGCACCCGGACTGGTCCGGCGCCCGGCTCAAGGACGCGCTGATGTCGACGTCGGAGCAACTGGACGCGTCCGCCTACGTGCTGGGCGCGGGCCGGGTCAGCGTGCCGGACGCCGTCGACGCGGAGGTCACCGCCACCGGCAGCGCCGACCTCGGCTTCCACAGCTGGCCCTACGAGGACGACAAGCCCGTCACGAAGACCCTCACCTACGCCAACTCCTCCGACCAGCCGGTCGAGTTGGCGCTCGCCGTGCAGGGCGGCCCCGACGGGGTGGCCTCCCTCGCCGACCGGGCGCTCACCGTGCCCGCGCACGGCACCGCGTCCACGACCGTGACCGGCGACGCCGGCAAGGCGCCCGTGGGCAACACCTCCGGGCAGATCGTCGCCTCGGTCGCCGGCACCCCCGTCGCCCACACCGTGTTCGGGCTGGTCAAGGAGGAGGAGCGGTACACGCTCACCGTCCACGTCAAGGACCGCGACGGGGCGCCGACGGCGGCCGACCTCGCGGTGCAGCAGCTGGCGCAGGGCGCCGACCCCTATCCCGTGACGGTCGGCGACTCCGGCACGCTGGAACTCCGCCTGAAGCCCGGCACCTACAGCCTGACGTCCTTCCTCGACGTGCGCGGCAGCCGCGGCGCGGACTCCCTCGGTCTCGGCTTCCTCGCCGCGCCCCAGGTACAGCTCGACCGCAACCGCGAAGTCACCCTGGACGGGAGGCAGTTGAAGGAGATCAGGGCGAAGGTCGACCGGCGCACCGAGACCCGGCAGCTGCTGATGGAGTACGACCGCAGCGGCGGTGGCTCCGACCTGTTCGGTGCGGTCCAGGTGCCCGTCAAGTACGACAGCGTGTTCGCCGCGCCGACCGGGAAGGTCACCGAAGGCGGCTTCGAGTACCGCACGGTGTGGCGGCTGGGGAAGCCGCTGCTGGAGGTCGACGGCGTCCGCGAGGCGGTCGTCCAGCCGGGCGGCACGCTGATCGAGGGACGCAGCAGGCTGCCGCTGGCCGACGTGGGGACCGGTCCGTTCACCGGTGTGCGGGGCAAGGCCGTGCTCGCCCGCCTCGCCGACGGTGTCGAGCCCGCCGCCCTCGCCCAGGCCGCCCAGGACGCGGGAGCCGCGGCCCTGTTCGTCACCGACGACACCGCGGGACGCCTCAACGCCTGGTTCGGCACGGACGACAACACGGACCGGCCGCTGCAGATCGCCACCGTCGACACCGCGGACGCGGCACGGCTGCGCGCGGCCGGACGGGTCGACATGACCGGGACGCGCAACACGCCGTACGTGTACGACCTCGCGCAGGGCCACCGGGGCGGAGTCCCGCGCGGAGACCTCACCTACGAGCCCGGCGCCGGTGAACTGGCCACGCTGAACACCCGGTTCCATGCCGCGAAGCCCGTGTCGGGCAGCGAGTACCGCTACTCGATCACCGATACCTTCCGCATCGGCATCGGCTTCCAGGAGCGCATCGACTACCCGGCCGAACGGACCGACTACGTCTCCACCGGGACCGGGCAGCTCTGGCACGAGTCGGTGAACGTCGGCGCGGGCGCGCTGGAGGAGCGCAGCGGACTCATCGCCTACCGGGGCGGCACCCGGACCCCGCTCGACTGGTTCAAGCCGGTCTGGCACCCGTACCTGGGCACCGGGCTCGGCTGGGGGCAGCAGCGCTCGGGCAACGTGATCCAGTTCAACACGCCCGGCTGGGGCGACTCCGGGCCCGACCACACCGGCTTCGGCGACGTGTGGAGCGACGACAGCGGGATGACCCAGTTCACCGAGGTGTACCAGGACGGCACACTGGTCGACCGCAGGACGAGTTCCGGCGCCTACGTCTGGGACGCGCCCGCCGACGAGCACACCTACAAGGTCGTCACGGACACCACCCTCGACCCCGACCGCTGGAGACTGTCCACCAAGGGCCACTCCGAGTGGACCGTACGCTCGGCGGCCACCCCCGACGACCGCTGGACCTTCCTGCCGCTGCTCAATCTCGGCTACGACATCGACACCGACCTCGCGGGAGACGTGCGCGGCGGCCGGGTGCCGGTCGGCCTGCACGCGGAGTACGTGAAGGGCGCGCCGGACACCGGGACCATCGGCGGCGCGAAGCTGGAGGTGTCCTACGACGACGGCCGGACCTGGAAGGCGGTCCCGCTGTCGGGCGGCACGGCGTCGTGGAAGGGGACGCTGAACGTGCCGCGCGGCACCGCGTACGTCTCGCTGCGGGCCTCTGCCGCCGACGACCGGGGCGGCTCGGTGAGCCAGGAGATCATCCGCGCGACCGGGGTGCGCTAGCCACCACCGGGTGCGCGGCCACCGCTCCCGCACGGACGGGGCCGGCTCCCCTCGGAGGGGGAGCCGGCGTCGCCGGGTCCGCTCAGACCGCCGCGCTCTCCACGATGCCGCGGACCACACCGAGTTCCAGCAGATCCTGCGGACGCACGCGGAGCTGGTCCGCGGTGCCGCGCACCTCGTCCGGGGACCGCTTCAGGATGGCGGCCGCGAGCTCCGGGGCGATGACGGAGAAGTAACTGTCCGGCGTGGCCCAGGTGTTGCCGGGCGCTGCCAGTGCGAGCGCACCGCCGGAGCCGCCCTCGCCGATCACCAGCGTGGTCACCGGCGTCCGTGCCGTCGCCACCGCGGCGAACAGGTCCGCGATCGCGGCACCCGCGCCCTGCCGCTCCGCGTCCGCGTCGTTCGCCGCACCCGGCGTGTCCACCAGCGTCAGCACGGGGATGCCGAGCCGGCCCGCGAGACGGACCAGCCGGGCGGCGGTGCGGTACCCGGCCGGCCGCGTCGCGGTCCCGCACTGGGCCGCGTACGCGACGGACCGTCCGTCGTGCGTCAGGCCGACACCGCACAGCATGCCCTCGTCGATGCCCCCGCAGCGGTCCCCGCGGAGCGCGACCCGGTGCGTGAAGTACGCGTCCAGATAGGCGTGGGCGCGTGGTCGCCGCGGGGAACGGGCCCGGAGCACCGCGTCCCATCCCGTGGCGGGCAGCCCGGCCGAGCCCAGCGCCCGGGGCGGCGGCGCGGCCCCGGCGGAGGACCGGGTGAGCAGGTCGAGCCAGAGCGCGAGCGTGCCGCGCAGCTCCGACGCCGGCACGACGTCGTCCACCGCGCCCGCCGCCAGCTGGGCCTGTGCCGTGTACGCCGCCGGGTCCGCGTCGGACGGCCGGACCCGGGAGCCCGCGAAACCCACCTGGGCGCCCGGCAGCGCCAGCGTCACATCGGCGCCCGCGCCCAGCGTGGCCCAGCCGCCGCCCGTCGTCGGGTCCCGCAGCACGGCGATCTGGGCGAGCCCCGCCTCCCGGGTGAGCGCCGACTGCCGTGCCACCCGCTGGAGTTGGGTGAGCGCGAGCATGCCCTCCTGCATCCGGCTGCCGCCCGTCGCGACCAGCGTGACGACGGGCAGCCGTTGCGCGCGGGCGTGCGTGTACGCCGCCTCCAGCCGGTCACCGGTGCGCACCCCCAGCGAGCCGCCGAGGAAGCCGAACTCGAAGGCGACCAGCACGGCCCGTGCGGCACCGACGAGCGCGGTGCCGCAGACGACGGACTCCTCCTCGCCGGTGCGCTCCCGGGCGCGGGCGCGCGCGTCGTCGTATCCCCGCCAGGACAGCGGACCGTCGGGCGGGTGCGTTCCCTTCGGGGCGGGGAAGGGCACGAAGTCGTCGGTGAGCAGGGCGACGGCCGCGCGGGCCGGGATCCGTTCAGCCACGCTTCAGCGCCCGCTTCAGGATCTTGCCCATGTCGTTGCGGGGCAGCGACTCCAGGACGTGCACGACGCGCGGCCGCTTGTGCGGGGCCAGCCTGCGGGCCACCTGGTCGGCCAACTCGGCCGCGGACGGCGGGGACTGCGGGTCCGTGGGAACGATCCAGGCCACCACGCGCTCGCCCAGGTCCTCGTCCGGTTCCCCGGTGACGGCTGCCTCACGCACCCCCGGGTGTTCGAGCAGCGCGTTCTCGATCTCCCCGGCGCCGATCTTGTAGCCGCCGCTCTTGATCAGGTCGGTGGCCTTGCGGCCGACGATGCGCACGGAGCCGTCGGTGTCGAGGACCGCCATGTCGCCGGTGCGGAACCAGCCGTCCTCGGTGTACGCGGCGGCGGTCGCGTCGGGCCGGTTGAGGTACTCGGTGAACAGGTTCGGCCCGCGCACCTGGATCTCGCCGACGCTCCCGCCGTCGTGCGCGCCGGTGGGGGTGCCGTCGGCGTCGTACCCCGCGAGCACGGAGCCGTCCTCCTCCACGAGCCGCAGGCCGACCCCCGGCAGCGGCACCCCGACGGTCCCGGGCCGCGGCTTCCCGTCCGCCCGGACGCTCGTGTTCATCAGGGTCTCCGTCATGCCGTACCGCTCGACGACCCGGCGCCCGGTGGCCGCCGTGATCCGCTCGTGGTCGTGCACCGGCAGCGCGGCCGACCCCGACACGAGCAGCCGTGCCCGGCCGAGGGCCTCGGCGGCCTTCGGATCCGTGTCGAGCGTCTCGGCCAGCCGGTGGTACATCGTCGGCACCCCGAACAGCATGGTCGCCCCGCGGTTCAGCTCCCGGACCACGCCCTCCGCGCTGAACCGCCCCAGATGCCGGACGGAGCCGCCGCGCCGCAGCGGCCCCAGGACGCCGAGGACCAGCCCGTGCACGTGGAACAGCGGCAGCCCGTGCACGAGCACGTCGTCGCCCGTCCACTGCCAGGCGTCGGCCAGCGCGTCCAGCGTCGAGGCGATCGCCCGGCGGGGGATGACGGCGCCCTTCGGCGGGCCGGTGGTGCCCGAGGTGTACACGACGAGCGCGGGGTCCGCCGGTCCCGCAGGTTCCGGCGGCAGCGGCGGCACCGCCCCGTGGCCGGCCGGCTCGGCGACGACGTCGATCCGTCGCAACGCCCGCACGGGACCGGGCAGTTCGTCCCCGGGGGCGGCGAGCACCGCGGACGGCGCGCTGTCGGTCAGGATGTGCTCCAGTTCACCTTCCCCGGACTTCGCGTTGAGGGGCACCGCGGGCACTCCGGCGAGCAGCGCGGCCACCACGCCGACGGCCGTCTCCAGGGTCGGCGTCGCCCACACGGCGACCCTCCCGGCACCGTCCAGCCGCGCGGCCAGGGCCCCGGCCGAGGCGGCGAGCTGCGCGTACGTCAGGGACCGCTCACCGAAGCGCAGCGCGGACCGCTCCGCGACCGAGCCGCCCACCAGGGCCGGGAAGAGGGAGGACACGTGTGCTCCTTTGCCAGTAGGGACGTTCCGCCTGAGACCGTCACCACCGTTCCTACACGATGACGCCGCGCCCACGGGTGGCCGTCCGGCCGCAGCGGGGACGTGGGGCGCGCGTCGAGGCCCGTGCCGGGACGCCTTCCGGCCGGGCGGTCCCGGCGGGCCTCAGCCGAGGTGCGCGGGTGCCGCCGCGGCCACGCGCGCGCGGACCGCCCTGATGTCGTCGGTGCGGCGCAGCGCCCGGGACACGGCCTCGATCTCCTCCAGCAGCTCCTCGATGTCCGGGCTGTCCAGCGGCGCGGGGGCCTCCGCGCGGGAGCGGCGCCTGGCGTCGACGGCGGCCTGGATGGTCACGGCGTGGGCGAGCGGGCGGGCCCGGCGGGCGTCCCGGCCCAGGTCCACGGCCGCACCGTAGGCGCGCCGGTCCAGGTCCTGGTCGATGTACCGGGCGAGGTGGAGCAGCGCGTCCCGGATGAACGTCTCGCGGCGGGTGAGGCGCAGTTCGGGGGTGGCCCGCAGCTTGAAGGGGACACGGCCTCCGGTGGCGTTCCGGGTGAGCCGGTACAGCGGCCGCAGCCGCCAGTGGCTGAGCCGGGTGCGGCCACGGCGGTGCAGGTACTGGCCGGTGTGCGGGAGGATGAAGCCCGCCGCGATGAGGATGGCGGAGACGCAGGCGACCGGCGGTGCCAGCGAGGTGCTCAGCCAGTCCAGGTCGTGGCCGGTCCACCGGGCGCCGACCGCCGCGGCCTTGGCGGCGTCGTAGACCAGGTTCGTCGCGTAGCCGACGCCGAGGAGTTTCAGGCCGCCGCGCAGCCAGGCGTCGAGCCCGTCGGCGCGGATCCAGTTCCGGATGAGCCGGCAGCTGATCAGACAGGCCACGGTGTGCGCGAGCAGATAGAGCACGATCAGTTCGCGCATGAACGGGGTGGTGGCGTAGTACGTGTCGAGGTCGCGCACCCGCTCGACGGGCGCGTCGGCGAACGCGAACAGCACCCACAGCGCGACGGCCACGCAGGAGTAGACGCTCACCACCCACCGGGTGGCGCGGCGGGTCGTCGCGGAGCGGTCGGAGATGCCGTTGCGCCAGGCGGTGATGAGCAGCAGACAGGACCCGCAGAAGGCGGTGATGAGGCTGTAGACCAGGGGCGCCGAGAAGTTCGGGACGCCGGTGGCGCGGTTGACCCGGGTGATGGTCGGCGGCGCCGCGAAGACGAAGACGGCGCAGGCGAGGACGAGGAGACCGCCGACGGCCCGCAGCAGCGGGTCCTTCCACAGCTTGATGATGCTGGGCAGTTTGATCGCGAGCGCGGCGGTGAGCACCGCCGCCGGTATCCAGAAGGAGATGTACAGGCCGTCGGCGAGGCGGGCGGGGCTCATCGCGGGTCAGCCCCGAGGGCCGCGGTAGCCCAGGGAGGCCTGGATCGCGCGGCCCACCGGGTCCACGGGCCCGCCGGCGCCCCTGCTCCGGGGGCCTGTCAGCCAGGAGCGGAAGACGCTCGCGAGATGCAGGCCGAAGTCCTCGGCCTGGGCCTCGTCCGTCGCGTGGGAGCCGTTGCGGGCGGCGACGGTCAGCGCGACCTCCTGCCAGTCGGGCCGCTCCGACAGGGCGTGCGCGGCGGCCGCGGCGCCGGCGACGTGGTGGTCGCGGTGACCCTCCTTCATGTGCCACAGCTCGTGGCCGAGGATGACGAGCTGCTGCACGGCCTCGGCGCGCTCCTCGACGATGACGAGGTCGAAGTCGTGGAACTCCATCCACAGACCGGTGACCTCGATCTCGTCGGGGAAGCGCTCGAAGCGGAGCTGCACGGGGCGGCCGTCGCGGCGTCTGCTCATCTCCGCGCACAGGGCGTCCGCCAGCTCCCGTACGTCGACGGGGGCGTCGATCCGCCCGCGCAGGACGCGGCTGAGCTCCACGGCGAGGGCGTGCATCTCGGAGTCGGCCACCGGCGAGCGCAGCGCCGCCGCGAGCCTCCGGATGCCCTCGGCCAGTCTCATCGGCCCGGCTCCGCACCGCTCACGCGCGGACGTGCGAGCGTCTCGCGCAGGGTCGGCGGGGACTGGCTCACCAAGGGGCTCCCGGCTGTTGATGCGTCAAGTTCTCACACGTCACCGAGAGTACGGGCCCCCTCCGGCCCGTGCCAGGGTTTTCCGAACGATCTTTCCCGCCCGCGGGACGGCCCGTCCGGGAACCCGGCCCGCGGGTACCGCGGCGGCCCCACCGAAGGGGGAGGTCAAAAGGCCTGGGGCGGCAGCCCGGGTGGTTGTTAGCCTCCCCGAGGACCAGTCGTACGAAGAGGGAGTCCGCCGTGGCCCGCACAGCCGACCGCGCCCGTATCGCGCTCGCCACCTACCGGCCGGAGGAGGGGGAGACCAGCGCGGACCGGGACCTGCCCGTGCTCAGGGCCGCCCTGGAGGAGGCCGGCGCGGAGGCCGCCGTCGTCCACTGGGACGACTCCGCGGTCGACTGGGCGGCCTTCGACCTCGTCGTGATCCGGTCCACCTGGGACTACAGCCGGCGCCTGGCGGAGTTCGTGGCGTGGGTCGAGCGCTGCGCGCAGGTGACCCGGCTGGCCAATCCGGCGGACGTCGTGCGGTGGAACTCGGACAAGCGGTACGTCGGCGATCTCGCGGCTGCGGGGGTGCCCGTCGTGCCCACCCGGTACCTCGCGCCGGGCGACCCCGTCGAGCTGCCCGGCGACACGGAGTTCGTCGTGAAGCCGACCGCCGGGGCCGGCGCACGGTATGCCGCCCGGTACCTGCCCGAGGAGCGGGAGACGGCGGTGCGCCAGCTCGCGCGGATGCACGCGGAAGGCCTGACCGCGATGGTGCAGCCGTACCTGAAGGGCGTCGACGTCCGCGGCGAGCGGGCCCTGCAGTTCTACGGCGGACGGCTGCTGCACGCCAGCCGGAAGGGGGCCGTGCTGGAGCCGGGAACGCCCTTCGACGGTGACAAGGTCCCGCATCCCCGGCTGGAGGTCTGGGAGCCGTCCGCCGCGGAACTGGCCGTGGCCGGGCGGGCGCTCGCCGCCGTGCCGGGCGGGCCCGACGCGCTGCTGTACGCCCGGGTCGACCTCGTCGACGGCGACGACGGCGAGCCCCGGGTCATGGAGCTGGAACTGATCGAGCCGAACCTCTTCCTCTGGCTGCACCCCGGTTCGGTGCCGGCCGTCGTGGAGGCGGTCCTCAGGGCCGCTCTCTGACGGCGACGCGCTGCAGCAGCCCCCAGGTGAACTCCGCCGCGCACTCCCGCGCGGCCCCCGACGTGTCCGGCGCCGAGAACGCCAGGCCCCAGCGCGTCGGCGCGGTGCCCTCCAGGGGGCGCGCGGGGGCGAACGCGCGGGCCGCCTCGTCGACCGTGCAGGACCAGGGGAGAAGGTCGTCCACGGTGCGCAGTTCGGGGCCGGGCACACCGGGCGCACGCACCAGCCACTCGTTCCAGGCCACGCCGTTCGGCGCGACGAGGACCTCGAAGCGCAGCTCGGGCCAGAGCGGGACGGACCACAGCAGGGCCTCGCAGTCCAGGTCGCCGATCCGGCGCGGGGTGACGGACTCCGGCTCGCCGAGGACCGAGCGGTAGCGGGCGACCGCGGAGCGGGAGCGCGGGGCGTGCAGCATCGCCTGCCAGCGGCGGTTGGCCTCGCGCATGTCGGCGACACCGACGCCGAGCCGGTGGCGGGCGTCCTCGACGAGTCCGGGGTTGTGGTCGGCCATACGGCGCAGCAGGACCAGCTGGAAGTCGAGCGGGGTGAAGGGGGCGGTGGGGCGTTTGGCCGGCATGGGTCCATCGTCGCCCACCCGGACCGCTCCGCGGCCGGTTCAGGGGGCCATGCGTTTCAGCAGCTCCTCGTGCTCGTCCTCGGTGACCTGCACCCCGGAGGACGGCAGCAGCTGCGGGATGCCGTCGACGACCGGGTAGCGGCGGCGCAGTCTCGGGTTGTACAGCGCTTCCTCCGCCGCCACCGACTCGTCCGGTACGAGCAGGTGGAGCGGCCCCTTGTCCAGCGGGCAGGCCAGGATCCTCAGCAGCGGGTCGTCCGGGTTCATGGGGGTGTCAACTCCTTGGCACCGATGGGGGGTCGGGGTGCTTCGTCGTGCTTGGGCATGGCGAGCAGGACGGCCACCGCGAGAGCGGTGCCCGCCAGGCGCAGGGCGAGCCGGACCGGGTCGTGCGGCAGCGCCTCGCCGAACGCGAGCGTGCCGAGCACCGCGGTGAACAGAGAGGTCACCGTCGTGCAGACGGGCACGATCAGCGAGGCCCGGCAGCGCTGGAGCGCCGCCTGCGACATGACCAGGCCGAACGCGCCGGTGAACACGAGCAGGTACGGGTAGGGGGAACGGAGCAGGGCGAGGACGGCTCCTCCCGGGTCGTGGGCGGTCAGGCGGCTCGACACGCCCTTGATGGCCAGCGAACTCACCCCGTAGAGCAGACCCACCGCCACGCCGTACTCGACGCCGGTGGTCGGCATGCGGTGCCGGTTCCGGGACCGGCGCTCGGCCGCTCCGTACAGCCAGACGCCCAGTGACAGCGTCGGCAGGCAGACCGTGAGGATCAGCGGGGCGGGCGCGCCGCGGCTGACTGTGTCGGAGTCCTCGTTCAGGGACAGCACGACCATCAGCAGAGCGGCGAGGATCGCGCCGAGCGCGTACCGCTCGCGGCCCGTGGTCTCCTCACCGAGCAGCCGGGAGGAGAGCAGGACCAGCAGGACGAGCCCGGAGACGAAGATGCCCTGCGCCGCGGCGATCGGCAGCGTGCGGTAGACGGCGAGCTGGGCGGCGAACCCGGCGGCCAGGGCCAGCGAGCCGCCGATCCACAGCGGGCTGCCCAGCACCAGCCGCAGCAGCCGGGCGGGCCGGCGGATGTCCACGTCGGGCAGGGCCGCCAGCGCGCGTTTCTCCAGGACGAATCCGGTGCTGTACAGGACGTTCGCCAGCAGTGCCGCGGCCACTCCCCACCACATGGGCTACGTCCTTCGTGCGTGCAGGAGCAGGATGGACGACAGGGCGGGCGCGGCGCAGGCCAGCCGGTCCAGGGGACGCAGCGGACGCGGTACGCCGTGGAAGGGGGCGCCCGCCAGCCGTACGACCTCGAAGCCCGAGGCGGTCACGAACTCCCGCAGCGCGCGCGCCGTGTACAGCCGCAGGTGGCCCACGACCTCCTTGCCCGGGCGGCCGTGGATCGCGCGCAGGCTCACCTCGGAGAAGACGGGCTGGACACCGGCGAGGAGCAGGGCCCGGTTGTACCAGGCGGCGAGGTTCGGGGTGGAGAGCATCAGGTGGCCGCCGGGGCGCAGCACGCGGCGGATCTCGTCCAGGGCGGAGTCCGGGTCGGTCAGGTGCTCGACGACCTCGCTGAAGAGCACCGCGTCGGCCGACGCGGTCGCGAACGGCAGCCCGCCGCCGCCGAGTTCGCCGCGGACCGCGTACGGCAGCCGCGCGTGGGCGCGTCTGAGCGCGTCCTGCGACCAGTCGACGCCGACCAGGCGGTGCCCGGCGAGCAGCGGGGCCGCGGTCGCGGCGGCGGTGCCGTCCCCGCAGCCGATGTCCAGGACGGTCCGCGGGCCCGCCGTGGCCGGGCCGAGCGCGGCGGCCAGCATGCGGGCCTGCCGCAGGCTGCGCGGTGTCCCGGAGGCGACGGGGACGGAGGGGTCCTCGTAGAAGTCGCGCAGTCCGCCGGGGGCCGGTGCTGTCGTCGTCATGCGCCGTTCGCCTCTCTCAGCTCCGTGGCGTGCAGATAGTGCTCGAAGAGGTCACGCAGATGCGCGCCGTCGCCGTGGCTGAGCAGCGTCCGCGACCAGCGCAGCGCGAGGTGCAGACGGCCCGCCGTGGACGCCGTCGTGACGGTCAGGCCGCGCGGCATCCGGGCGGGCGCCGAGAACCAGACCGCGTGGGCGCGGCCGGCCGCCTCGCCGAAGTCCAGGGCGTACGGGATGCGGCCGATGTTGCTCAGCAGGACGGTCGACGTCCAGGGCCCGGCGGCCCGCCGCAGCCCCCGGGTGACCGCGGCGCGCCAGGCGACGGGGACCACGGGCGCGGTCAGCAGGGCCGCGCCGTGGCCGAGTTGGGGGCGGTCCACGGACTTCAGCGCACGGGTGCGGTTCGCCGTGCGGCGCAGCAGCTCGGCCATCCGGTCCGCGTTCACCTCGTCCGGCGCGAAGGTGACTTCGACCAGCCGTGTGCCGTTGCCGATCGGCATGTCCGCGTCCCTCGTGCGGTCGTCGACCGGCATGGTGACGCGCAGCGGGCGCGGTCGTGCGCCGTGTTCGCGGTTCCAGTGGGCGACCATCAGCACCGTCGCGGCCATGAGCTGGTCGTTCACCGTGTACGGGGAGCCCTTGGGGCGGCGCGGCACGCTGAGTTCGGTGACGAGCAGGCCGTTGCCCGCGGACGGCTCGGGGGTGCCGTGGGCGACCCGGGCGGGCGGGGTCCAGGTGGAGGGGCCCACCGCTTCCTCCGCCCCCGGCGCCTCCGGTGTCCGCACCGGGGGTGCCGTGGGGGTGTTGTCCCGGCCGCCGTACAGCTCGGCCGCCGTCGCCAGGATGCGCAGACAGGCGGGGCCGTCCAGGGCGGTGTGGTTGATGGTGAGGAAGAGGACGGTGCCCTTCCCTTCCGGCCGCCCACCGCCGGCACCGGCCGCCGCACCGCTGCGGTCACCGGTGGCGCCGGCATCGGGACCGCCGGCTTCCGCGTCGGCGCCGTCTCCCGCCCCGGCGCCACTGTCCGCGGTGGCGCCGGGGCCACGGCTGTCGTCGCCGCTGCCCGCGCCGGTCGCGGAGCCGCCGGCGCCTCTCGCGACGCCGCTCCCGTCGCCGTCCGGGCGGGCCGCGGTGCCGTGCGCCGGGGCACCGACACCGTCCCCCGGCGCGGGGCCGCCTCCCGCCGCGGGGCCGCTGTCCGGCCCCGCGGGGACGGCCGCTCGCGTGGGGAGGGCCGCGCCCGTCCGGCCGACCGCGTCGGTCGCCTCGCTGCCGATCGCCGGGCCCGCGCCCTCGACCACCTCCAGCCGGATCGGCGGGGAGGCGGTCAGCGGGGGCGCCGTCAGCAGCGCCCGGGTCCGCGCGTCGCGCAGCGCGTCCCGGCTGGGGAGCGGGAAGGCCACCACGTCCAGGTCGGGTTCGGAGGTCAGCTCCCACTCGTAGCGCCGCCGGTACCAGGGGCGCGGGGCCTCGCGCATCAGGATGCGGGGATGGCGGCGGAGCGCCTCCGCGAACGCCGCCCTCAGCCGCGCCGGTTCGAGCCGTCCCGGCAGGTGGACCTCGATGTGGACCGTCTCCGGTTCCTCCTCCTGGAGGCAGTGCCGGGCGACCTCGTCCACCACCGGGAACGGGACGCGGACGGGCGGCCGGGCGGGGCTGCCCGTGCCGTCCCGCGGGGGGCGCTCCACAGCCGTCATGGGGTGTCGCCCCTCCCCGTGCCCGTGCCCGTGCCCGAGCTCGTGCCTGTGTCCGTGCCCGAGCTCGTGTCCTGGCCCGTGCCCGGACCGGGCTCCTCGGGCGGTGTCACCCTGAACCGCGGCTTGCGCAGCGCGATGCGCGCGGTCGGCGGGTCGGGCTCGGCCCGGTCCGCCCCCGGCCCCCGGGCGGAGACGGTCGGACCGGACGCGACCCGGCGCTCCCCTCCCGCACCGGACCGCCCCCCTTCCGTCGCACCGGACCGCTCCCCGCCCGAAGCGGACCCCTCGGCCGTTCCCGGCTCCGCCACGGCGGAGCCGGCACCCGGCTCGTCGGCCCGCGCCTTCTTCTCGAAGCCTCCGGGCAGCGGACCGGCCGGGGTTCCGCTCCCCGGCCCCCCGCTCGCTGCGCGCACCCGGTGCGGCAGCGGTGCCGTCGGGGCCTCCGACGACACCGGCGGCTGCGTCGGCCGCGCGGCCGGGACGGTGCCGGACCCCGGCTCCCCCACGCTCACCAGGCCCGCGAACAGCCCGATGAGTGCCAGGAGTTGGGCGGTCGGTCCGAAGGCCCCCTCGTCCGCGGACACCGGCGAACCGGCGCCCGTCGCCGCGGCGATCCCGGCGCCGGCGAGCGCGAGGAACGCGATCGGGACGAGCAGGGTGTGCCGCCGTCGCGCGAGCAGGGCCAGCGCCGGCACCAGCAGGGCGAAGAAGCCCGCGACGACCACGCCGACCAGGGTGAGCGCGACCAGGCCCGACCAGAGACCGGGCAGCGGGGCCTCCGGCTGCGGTGCGTCGGGGTTGGGCGCGCGGCGTCGCCACAACACGAGGCCCACGAGGGCGGCCACCGCGACACCGCCGCCGATCAGCCCCGCCTCGTACGTCGTCGACGGCTCGTACGACAACGTGACCGTGCCGCCCGCACCGGACGGGATCTGCCAGCCCTGCTGCCAGCCGTCGAGCCGTACCGGCGTGAGTTCCCGGCCGTTCAGCGTGGCCTTCCAGCCGTCGTTGTAGTTCTCGTACGTCGTCAGGTACGAGGCCGCGCCGGAGCCGACCGTCACCGTACGGCGGTCGCCCAGCCAGTCCCGGATCGTCAGCTCGCGTCCGGCACCGGCCGCCTCGTCCACCGTCCCGCGCGTCAGCGTCACGTCCGTGAGCGCCAGCGGCCCGGCGTCCCCCGACTCGACGCGGTGGGAGCCGTCGGCGAAGTCCAGCGCCGTGTCCTTGCGCCCCTCCTGGCAGAGCGTCACCTCGACGCCCCGGCGTTCGACCAGGTCGCGCACCGTGCCCTTCGCGGCGGTCTCGTACAGCTTCCCGTCGACCGCGACGACCGGGCCCTTCCCGCACGGGAGCGAGAACGGGCGGGTGCCGGACGGCTGCGGGGTGCGGTACCGGTCGAGCGCCGGAACGTACGCCTCGGTGAGGCCGACCGGCAGCTGCAGATCGGCGTCGGCGACCGGGTTGTGGACGGTCAGCGGAGCGGTCTCGGTGACGGTGATGTCGAGACGGTCGGTGGTGATGGGGTCGAAGCGGGCCCAGCCGTTCTCGTCGACGCCGACGACGGCCGCCCCGTCCGGGGAGCTGATCTCGACCTTGGCCGGCCGGGTCGACAGACCGCCCGCCGGGGCCAGCACGAGGGACGAGACCGGCTGCTTGTCCGGCCAGCTCAGATGGATCGTCGGGTTGCCGCCGGCGATCCACGCCGTGGTGAGGTCGCCGTCGGTGAGATTGCGCGCGGACAGACCGGCGCCGAGCCGCGCGGTGGAGTCAGCCGTCGCGGTGATCCTGCTCTGCTGGTCGGGCGCCACCTCGTAGAGCAGCTCGTCGAGCTCGGCGCCGGGAACCGGGACCGCGCTCGCCTTCATCGCGTACGTCCCCGCCGTCGAGGTGGCGAAACTGCGGTGCAGCCCCGCCTCCGTGCCGGTGGGGGAGAGCCCGGTGGGGTCGGTGGTGCGGTGCAGGGAGACGACCTCGGCCGACGCCGCGGACGCGTCCGGTCCCGAGGCGTCCGTGGGCAGCCGCAGCAGTCGGGTGACCTGGACGTCCGGGAGGGCGATCTCGGAGAAGCCCGCGCCGGTGAGACCGGCGTGCTGTCGTGTCGAGTCCACGATCGTGATCTTCAGCCAGCCCGTGGACCCGGGGCGCGCCCCGACCGTCTGCTTCATGCCGTTCGGCTGGAGATAGCTGGTGACGGAGCCCTTCTCCGTCTCCACCCGGATCCGTGTCGCCGCCGCACGCACGCCGTCCTGCGGCAGCGGTGTCACCGCGAACGACGAGGGCACGTCCACGGACCCGTCGAAGCGGATCCGCAGCCACTGCCCGTCCGCCGAGCCCGCCGCGCCCTCGGCCCAGGCCGTGTCGGGGTTGCCGTCGAAGGCGTTCACGGGGTCGTACTGCGGAAGGTGGAACAGCCAGTTGCCGGTCGAGGACGCGGTCACCGAGCGGGCGCCGCGCAGCTGTGCGACCGTCTGGTGCTCGATGCCCTTCGTCGGCAGGATCTGGTGCGGATTCTTCCCCGCGTCCTGCACGCTGTCGCTGTCGTTGCGCTGGTCGCGCGTGTACGTGTACGAGGTGTTGGCGTCGACCAGGCCGAACCGGGTGTCGGCGCGCCGCAGCCCGTCGCCCACCACCTGGACCTGCGGGGTGCCGAGACCGGGGTGGTTGTCGCCGGTCAGCACGGCGGCCCGGCCCCGTGCCGCCGGGTCGGCGGCCAGCGGCAGCAGTGCCTCGGGGCCGCCCGAGACGACGGCGGTGTCGGCGATGGGTTTCAGTCCGGCCTGACCGGGCCGCGGCACGTCCCGGCCGGCGGGCTCGTAGATCTCCACGGCCCGCCCGCGCGGGTAGAGACCCTCCACCTGGAGGGGCGTGTCGTTCGCGATGCGCCCGCCGGTCGTGACCGGACCGAACCCGGTCACCCGCCGGTACCCGGACTGCTCCAGGGTGCGCCGCACGGTGGCGGTGGGCACGTACCCGAGCTGGTCGGGGTCCAGGTCGTTGCGTACGACGACGTAGTAGAGGCCGGCCCGGCTCAAGTAGTCCGCCAGTCCGGGGACTTGGCCGCCGGTCGTCAGCGCCTGCTCGACCGCGTCCATGGCGCGCCGGTTGCCCGGGGTGCCGAAGGGCACGTAGTCGCGCTCGGCCCAGCGGGAGTCGGCGAGCACGTCCAGGGGCTCGTCGATCGGGGAGCCCCAGGTGTAGATGCCGTGCGCGGTGGCGGGCACGACGAGGGCGCGGGAGTCCGGCGAGTACTTCTCCAGCCAGTCGGCCGTGGTCTGCCAGTACCTGGGTAGCTCCTGGAACGAACCGGGCTGCAGGATCGACCCGTTGAGGTACGGCCAGGCGAGCCCGGGCAGCACCAGCACCGCGGCGATCAGCGGGGCGAAGCGCCGGCCGCGCATCGGGCGGGCACCGCGCGCCTCGGCGGCGACCGCGGCCAGATGGGCCAGGCCCAGGACGAGCGCGAGGGCGAGCCCCGTCTGGAACTTGTAGATGTTGCGGAAGGGGACGAGCCAGCCGTTCAGCCAGTCCTGGACCACGCCGTGGAACGGCGCGCCGAACGAGCCGCCGTACCCGGCGAGGGTGACGAGCGCGACCGTGAGCACCGTGAGCACCAGCCAGCGCCGCTCGGGCATGTCCCGTCTGGCCAGTCCGGCCAGGCCCAGACCGGCCGCGAGCGCCGAGCAGACGATGACGACCACGGAGGACGCGACGGTCCAGCCGGCCGGCAGCCAGGCCTCCCCGAAGTTCAGGTAGGCCACCCAGTTGCCCGCGCCGCGCAGCGACTCGGTCGCCGACATGGTGGCGGTCGTCGTCGCCGAAGTCTCCACGTAGGGAAGGAAGTTCTCGCCGTAGACGCCGAGCACCAGCAGGGCGATCCACCACCAGGCCGTCGCCAGGATCACGCCCGGCACCCACCAGGCGATCAGCTTGCGCTGCCGGGGCCCGCGCGGGCGGGACAGCAGGTACAGCCCTGCGGGGAGCAGCGACGCCAGGGTCGACGCCGCGTTCACCCCGCCCATGAAGGGGACGACGAGCGCCGAGCGCAGGGCGGCGATCCGGGCGGCGTACCGCTCGTCGGCGAGCGGCAGCAGCACCCAGGGGAGGAGGGCACCCGGCAGCGCCGCCGCGGAGGTCGAGCCGACGACGACCGTGAAGACCGGCCACAACGCGTACGCGACGGCGGCGAGCAGCCGGGAGGCGGCGCTGCCCACGCGCAGTCGTTCCGCGAGCCGCAGCGCGCCCCAGAAGGCGACGGACACCACGACCGACAGCCACAGCCGCTCCGCGAGCCACACCGGCAGGTGGATCAGCCTGCACAGACCGTAGAACGGCAGCATCGGCCACGCGTAGCCGACGTATTGGTCCTGGAGGCCGCCGAAGCCGCCCCGGTCGTGCCACAACTGGCCCAGGTCGGACAGGAACTGCCACGGGTCGAGTGCCACGCCGAGCTTGGTGTCGAACGTCGCCCGTCCGGGATGCACGGCCAGGAAGAGGACGAACACCACGGCCCAGAAACCCAGCAGCCAGCGGCGCGAGCGCGGCCCGTGCGGGGGGCCGGCCGCGGTCGTGGCGGGGCGGACGGCTGCCGGGGGAGGAGCCTGGACCGTGCTCGTCATGGTGGACACCGCCGGAGGATGAGGAGGAGGTTCCAGGTGGCGAACTCGCGCAGTCCGGGCGTCTTCGCGACGGCCGACGCGAGGAACGGCCAGTAGCGGGAGCGGGCCGTGACGACCGTGACGTCGTCGCGGGCGCGCACCTGCCGCAGGGTGCTGCCGATGTGCACGGCGAAGAGGTTCTCGCCGAGGGTGTGCTTGGCGTCCCTTCCGGTTCGGCGGCGGTAGCGGGCGCGGGCCCGCTCGGCGCCGAGGTAGTGCCAGGGCGCCCACTCGTGGCCGCCCCAAGGGGACAGCCAGTTCGTGAACGACACGTAGATCAGGCCGCCCGGGCGGGTCACCCGGACCATCTCGCTCAGGAACGTCTGCGGGTCGGCCACGTGCTCCAGCACGTTGGAGGAGAAGCAGACGTCGGCGACACCGTCCGCCAGAGGCAGCAGATAGCCGTCCGCGACGACCGTCGAGCCGGCGGGTGCGGGCCCCAGCTCCCTGACGTCCGGCTCGAACAGATAGGCGTGGGCGCCGCGCCGCCGGAACTCCTCGGTGAAGTACCCGCTGCCGCCACCGACGTCGACGACGACGCGGCCCTCCACGGGGCCGTACGCCTCGACCTGGTCCGCGGCGTCCCGGGCGAGCAGTGTGTAGCAGGACTCGGGGTCCTCCTGCTCCTGCAGAAAGGCCCGGAAGAGCGCGAGGGAGCGCCGCAGCGAGGGGTCCTTGAAGTCGGTGCCCCGGGTGCCCCCGACAGCTCCGCCTGCCCTGCAGTCCGCCGCTCGCGGGGCCTGTGCGGTCTCGGCGGTCTCCGGGACTCCTGAGACGTGCGGCGCCCCGGCGGGCCCTGGGCCTCCGGCCGGTCGCCCGGCCCGCGGGGCGTGCGCCGCACCGGCCGCCCGTGCGTCGGGCCTGGTCCAGGGGGACGTCATGGTGTCCAGCCCCTCACCGCCTCCGCGGCCACCGCTCCGAACTGGCGGACCGTGTGGTTCCAGCGGTAACGGGCCGCGTGGTCGCGAGCCGCCCTGCCCATCAGGGTGCGACGCTCCGTGGACAGCGCGAGGGTGCACCAGGCCGCGGCGAAGGAGGACTCGCCGCGCGCCAGCAGGCCCGTCTCGCCGTCGACGACGGAGTCCCGCAGCCCGGGTACGTCGAAGGCGATCGCCGGGGTCTCGCGGGCGGCGGCCTCGGTGACCACCAGGCCCCAGCCCTCGACGGCGGACGGATGGAGCAGCAGCCACGCCGCGCACAGCAGCCGGTGCTTCTCCGTCTCCGGGACATGGCCGGTGAACTCCACCTGCGGCCCGGCGAGTTGTTCGAGACGCTCCCGCTCGGGCCCGTCGCCGACGATCACCAGCCGGCCGCCGGTGACCGGACGCACCCGCTCCCACAGCCGCAGCAGCAGATCGATCCGTTTGTACTCGACGAGCCGGCCCATCGCCACGAAGAGAGGTTCCGGCGAGCGCAGGGCGCGCGGCCCCGGCTGCTCGACGCCGTTGTGCACGACCCGGATGCGGTCCCGCTCGACCCCGATCGCGCGCAGGGCGTGTGCGGTCGACGGCGAGACGGCGACCAGCAGACCGCCGCGCTGCGCACCGGCCAGGGCCCAGTGTTCGAGTCTTCGTCCGAGCCGGGCGGCAGGGGCCAGCGGTCCGCCGAACCGCATGCTCCACAGGTCGGTGTGGACGTGGTTGACCAGGCACAGGGTGGGCCCGCGGTGCCACAGCGGGGCCAGATAGGGCAGGCCGTTGCACACCTCCACCAGCAGGTCGCAGTCGCCGACCTGACGGTGCAACGCGGGCCGTGCGCGCAGGAAGTGGCCGAGATCGCCGCCCGCGGACACGACCCGGTAGTCGCGGTAGGCGGCCGGGCCGCCGCACAGCAGTGTGACCTGATGGCCGAGCCGGGTCAGTCCTCCGGCGAGCCGGTCGACCAGGAGTTCGGAGCCGCCCGCCGCCGGATTGCCGAGATCGCGGCGGGCGAGGAAGACGATCCGGCGCGGATGTGGGGGGAGCGCCGGGGGGTACTGCGCGGAGCGCGGAAACGCGGCGCGCAGCGGGGAGGGCACGTGCTGGGGCATGGGTGCTCCAACTCGTCTCAGGGTGCGGAACTCAGCGTGGGGGGTGGGGCTCGGTGCGGATTCACACCTTCCGGTCCGGTGACGCGTCTTCCGCAATTCCTCCTGCGGACGACGCGCACGATCCGACGAACTGTGGGGGATGTGGGAGTTCGCTGTAACGGGGATGTGCGTGGGCTGTGCTCGGGTGGGGTGGACAGTTTTCGCCCAGCCGTTCCCCGCGGCTACTCACCGGGGTGACAATTTCCGGCCTTTGTGGAGCTGACGGAACATCACATCGTGAGAGAAGGGTCGGAAGAGTCGGGCCTATCGGGACCGGGTCGCCCGCGTACCACCAAAACGGCCCCCACGGCGGCGAGGACGAATCCCAGCACGCCGGCACCGACCGGCACCGTCCGCCCCACCATGCGCAGTTGGCCGCTCTCGCTCTTCGCCTGCTTCACCTGGTCCTTCTGCGTCGCGGTGTCGAACGCCAGCTTCCGGCTGTCGAGGAGCACCGCTGCGTCCTTCTCCCCGCCGGGGGCGCGCAGCGTCCGGCGCGGGCCGACCTGCGCGTAGATCACCCGGCCGGTGCGCTGGTCGACGACCAGCTCGATCAGGTGGTTGGCGTACCACTCCTCGGCGAGCACCTGGCTGCGCTCGGGCTCCCCGACCAGCGCGCCCGGCACCTGCCGGGTCCCGGTCCGGGTGGCCGGGACGGTTCCGGTGAACCGGTAGCCCTCGTACCCGCGGATCTTCTTGGTGCCCCGGTAGTGCAGCGTGACCGTCGCGCCGAGGGAGTTGTCCCACCAGCGGTAGGCGCGTTTCTGCACGTCGAAGGGGAACTTGAGATAGGCCTCGCCCTCGAAGTACGGGTGCTCCTTGCAGCAGTGCGCGGGAGCGTTCGTCCGGCGGTCGGTCACCCAGCGGCCCGGCACGAACTCCAGCGCGTCGTGCGGGTCCGCCGCCGGCAGCGACTTGTCCGTGTCGACCGTGGTCGTCACGTCCCAGACCGCCTTGCCGCTGCGCTCGCTGTCGGCGACGTCACCGCGCACCTGCTGGGTGACGGTGATCCTCCGGTCGGTCACGGTCTTGGCCTCGTCCACGTCGAAGACGCTGCCGGTGCCGGTGTAGACGGCGGTCGTGTCGATGTCGATCGGGTTCACGGCGGCGCGTGGTTCCACGTACCAGGCGAGCATCGGGGCCAGCACGAGCAGGAAGGTGCCGAGACCCAGGAGGATCAGCGAGAGGGGTGAGACCTTGCGGCGCATCCGGGCACTCCAGGGGCGTGAGGAGGCTCGACGCACGGGAGGTATCGGGTGGTTCGAGGCGATACGGGTGCGTCGACACCGGGAGGGAAAGTGCACGTGCGGTATGGGCCGGGAACCGTAGGCGCACCCTTGACGGGTGTCAATGCATTGTCGAGACTGGCTCTGCCGGACGGGGCCGGCGTGGGCAGTGACCGTGGGACCACTCGACCGGTGGCCGCACGGGTCCGGGTGGGGACGACCTCCGACAGAGAGGCTGACCCTGCGATGTCCAGACTGCTCGCCGCCGCGCTGACCGTCGTCGCCGCCGCCCTGCTGGCGGTGGGTGCCGCGCTCGGGGTCGTCGCGCTGCTCGACGCGACGCCCGACCAGCCCAACACCCCGTTGATCACCTATGAGCACGCCGGCCAGGAGCGCTGACCGTGCCGGCCCCCAGGGGCGCGCCGGAGGCGGAGCGCGTGGTGCAGATCCGCCCGGGAACCCTCACCGTGCGCTCGGCGTGGCGTGACGTTCCCCGGCTCCAGGTGCGCCGGTTCGCCGCGATCGCCATGGCCGAGGCACCCGCGCTCGCCGAGGAGATCCTGCGCGAGATCCGCCGTGAGTACCCTCATCTGCCGCTCGTGCTGGACGACTCCGGCGAGCCGATGGCCCTCGTCGGCATCCGGCGTGCCATCGAGGTCTTCGTGCAGCAACTGGAGGCGACCGAGGGCAGACCGCGCGTTCCCCCGGAGGTGTTCCAGGAGTTCGGCCGGGGCGAGGGCCTGCACGGCCGCAGTCTCGACTCGCTCCAGGCGATCTACCGGCTGGGGGTCAGGCTCGCCTGGCGGCGGTTCGCCGAGATCGGGCAGCGCGTCGACATCCCGCCACCGGCGATGTACGAGCTCGTCGACGCGGGATACGAGTACCTGGACGGCCTGGTGGACCAGTCCGTACGGGGCTATGCCGAGGCCGCGGCGCGGCAGGCGGGGGAGCGGCTGCGCCTCCAGCGGCGCCTGATGGAGCTGCTGTTCTCCGAGCACCACCACCGGGGCGACCCGGCCGACGCGCTCGTCGAACGTGCGGCCCGTGTCGGCTGGCCCCTGCCCGACCGGGTCGCCGTGGGCGTGCTGCTGCGTCCGGCCAGGGAGGCCGTCGCGCCCGCCGTGGGGCAGGGCGTGCTGCTCGACATGGAGTACGAGCAGCCCCGCATGGTGGTGCCCGAGCCGGACGCCGCCGGCCGGCCGGAGCTGCTGGACCGGGCGCTGACCGGCTGGGCCGGCGCGATCGGGCCGCCGGTGCCGCTGGCCGAGGCGGCGAAGTCGCTGCGCTGGGCGGAGGCCGCCGTACGGCTCATGGAGCGGGGACTGCTGCCCGCCGGAGAGGTTCTGCACTGCACGGAGCACACCGAGGCGCTGGTCCTGCTCCAGCCCGAGGAGCTCATCGACGATCTGGCGCTTCGGTGCCTCGCCCCGCTGGAGCATTGCGGGCCCACCCACGGTCGTCGTCTCGCCGAGACGCTGCTGGCCTGGCTGGAGACCCGTGGCGGAGCCCCGGAGGTCGCCGCCCGCCTCGGCGTCCACCCGCAGACGGTCCGCTACCGCCTGCGCCAGATCAGGGAACTGTGGGGCGACGAGATCGACGACCCGGACCGGCGCTTCGAGCTGGAGCTGGTGCTGCGGGCCAAACGCCTGCGCGGCGAACTCGGTGACCCCCGAGCCCGCCGCTAGGTGTATCGACCTGAAGGGTCGCTCACGCGGCTGACGGATGAGTGGCCGTGGAGTGCGGTGCGGCGGTGGTGGCGGTTGTAGGTGTGCGGGAAGTCTGCCGGAGCGGCGGTGCGTTCGTCGTCCGCGCAGGGATGCCGGCAGTCCGGTTCGTCGAGCGGCGTGCGGCCGAGCGGACGCCTTGCAGAGGGCGGGTGACGGGCCGGCCGATCATGCCGCGTGCCGTCGTCCGGCCGGCGTCCGTGTCGTACCGCCGCACCGGTCATGGCCCGGCATCGGTGTCGTACCACCGCACCGGCCATTGCCCGGTCAAGCCCACTGTGACTAGCCTGTGTTCGTCATGCCGATCGTCTGTTGAAATTTCGAACATAGGGAGGGGCCGGTTGTGGGACGCCTCGTACCTGCCGTGACCCGGGCTCTGGACATACTGGAGCTCTTCCTCGACGGGGACGGGACTCTTTCCGCCCCCGACATCGTGCGCAAACTACAACTGCCCCGTACCACCGTGCACGAGCTCGTCACCACGCTTGCCGCGCGTTCGTACATCGTCCAGGTGCCCGGGCAGCCGGGACGCTATCGGCTCGGTGTGCGCCCGTACCAGCTCGGCAGCCGCTACGCCGAGCAGCTCGACCTGGCCGCCGAGGGGCAGCAGGTGGCCCGCTCCGTCGCCGAGACCTGCGACGAGACCGTGCACGTGGCCATCCTCGAAGGCACCGACGTCATCTACATCGCGAAGGTCGACTCCACGCACGCCGTGCGCATGGTGTCCGCGGCCGGCCGCCGGCTGCCCGCGCACTGCACCTCCGTGGGCAAGATGCTGCTCGCCGCGCTCTCCGAGCCGGAGCTGACCTCGCGCATTCCCGACGACGCCGAACTCGTCGCGATGACGCCCAACAGCATCACCGAGCCCGCCGCCCTGCGCGCGGCCCTCGCCGAGATCCGCCGGCGCGGCATCGCGGTGGAGAGCCGCGAGTCCAACCCGGATGTCAGCTGCGTCGCCGCCCCCGTCCGCGACCGCACGGGACAGGTCGTCGCCGCGCTCTCCATCTCCGTGCCGATGATCCGCTGGAGCGACGAGCGCCGCGGCGAGCTGGAGCAGCTCGCCGCGAAGGGCGCCGCCGAGCTGTCCGAGCGGCTCGGTCACCGGAGCATCGGATGAGCGCCGCCGAGGTCGCGGTCCGCGCGGAAGCCGCCCTGGGCGAGGGTCCCACCTGGGACCCGGCCGCCCAGCGGCTCGTCTGGGTCGACATCCTCGGGTCCCGGGTGCACACCTACGCTCCGGCCTCCGGGCGCCGCACGGTCATGACCACCGAGCAGCACGTGGGCGCGGCCAAGCCGCGGGCCGGCGGCGGTCTGGTCGTCAACCTCCGTGACGGCGTCGGGCTCTACGGCCCGCCCGGCTCGGGGGAGGCCTTCCGCTGGCTGCACCGGGAGCCCGTCCCCGGACGTCGCGCGAACGACGCGGCGGTCGCTCCCGACGGCTCGCTGTGGTTCGGCACCATGCGCTACGACGAGGCGCCGCGCGGCGGCACACTGTCCAGGATCACCCCGGACGGTACCGTGCGCACGGTCCTCGACGACGTCGCCGTCAGCAACGGCACGGGCTGGAGCCCGGACGGCCGGCTGATGTACTACATCGACTCCCCGACCCGGCGCATCGACGTCTTCGACGTGGACGCGGACGGAATGCCGCACGACAGGCGGCAGTTGGCGGCCGTCGAGGACGGCTTCCCCGACGGCCTCACCGTCGACGCGGAGGGCTGCGTCTGGGTGGCCCTCTGGGACGGCGGGGCGGTCCACCGCTACGCCCCCGACGGGTCCCTCGACCGGGTGATCGACCTGCCCGTCCGCCGCCCCACCGCCTGCGCGTTCGGCGGCCCCGGCCTGACCGACCTCTACATCACCACGGCCCGCACGGGCCTGGACGCCCCGCACCCGCTCTCCGGCTCGGTGCTCGTCGTCCCCGGCGCCGGAAAGGGGCTGGCGCAGGCACCTTTCGCACGCTGACGCACCGTTCCGCGCCCCCGGGTGGCAGGCAGTGAGACCTGACGATCTCGCGGTCTGCTGATCGGTCGGGGAGCCCGGGCGACGGTGGAGCAGGCGCGGCAGGAGTACGTCCAGGTCTCCGACACCGAGGTCACCTCGGTGTCGGAGACCTGCTGCTTCCAGCTCGTCCGGGCCGTCGGCGTCGCCCGGGTCCGTGCCCTGAGACGTCGTTCGTCGAGTCCGGTCTGCTGAAGCCCGGCAGTGCTTTCTGACGTTCCCTCCCGGATCCTCCGACGTCCTGTCTGACCCCCTGACGTCCGGCCGGACCCAGCCCCGGCCTGCCGAGTCTCTCTCCCGTCACCCGAGTTCTGCGCAAACCATTGACGCGAAAGCGCTTCCTATCTACGGTCCCGTTCGAAGTTGCGATCGCTTATCGAAATCTCGAACAGTAGGGGCGGGGTATGGGACGACCTGGCCTGAATCGCAGGCAAATCCTGGCCGGAGCAAGTGGACTGGCCGTGGCGGGCAGCCTCGGCTTCGCCGCGCTCGGCACCGGCGCGGACGCGCTCGCGTCGGGAGCGGACACCCGGGTGCGCTACTGGAACCTCTTCAGTGGCGGCGACGGGTACAACATGATCGCGATGCTGGACGCCTTCCGTAAGGCCAATCCCGGCATCGACGTGAAGGATTCGACCCTCCAGTGGGGCAATCCCTTCTACACCAAGCTCGCCATGGCGGCCGCGGGCAATCGCGCACCCGACCTCGGCGTCATGCACATGGGCCGGGTCACCGGGTTCTCGCCCGGCCGCCTCCTGGACCCCTGGGACGTGGACCTGCTCGCCGAGTACGGCGTGCGGCAGGCGGACTTCAACCCCGCGCTGTGGAACCGCGGCGTCATCGACGGCAAGCTCTACGCCCTTCCGCTCGACGTCCACGTCCAGCTCTGCTTCTACCGCAAGGACGTGTTGAAGAAGGCGGACCTGCTCGGCGACGACGGCAGGATCGTGCCGGTCACGTCCACCGAGGAGTGGTTCGACGTCCTGAAGAAGGCGAGGAAGGTCACGAAGAAGGGCCTGCAGACCATCGGCCTGTGGACCAACGACCAGAACTTCCAGTGGTGGTTCTTCGTCGCCTTCTACACCCAGCTCGGCGGCGAGTGGTTCGACGACGCCCGCACCGAGGTCCTCTTCGACGTCGACAAGGCCACCCAGGTCCTGGAGTTCCTCCGGCAGCACGTCACCGACGGCTACGTCATCCCCGGTGCCCCCACCGGCGAGCAGTTCATCAACGGCGCCCCCTTCACCTGGGAGGGCAACTGGTCCGTGCCGGTCTTCTCCGGCGCGAAGCTCGATTACGGCGCGACCCCGCTGCCGCCCGTCTTCGGCAGGCAGGCCACCCACGCCGAGTCGCACGCCTTCGTCCTGCCGCACCAGGCGGGCCGCGGCGGCGCCGCCGACAAGGGCGCGCACAGGCTCGCCGCCTACGTGGTCAAGCACGCCCTCCAGTGGGCGGCCGGCGGTCACATCCCCGCGTACACGCCGACGCTCTCCACGGATGCGTACCGGAAGCTCACCCCGCAGAACGAGTACGTGAGCGCCATGGACCACCAGGCCAACGAGCCGAAGGTGTGGTTCGCCGGCTCCACCGGCGTCCTCGCGCAGGACCTCGGCCCGATCGTCGTCTCCTCGACGATGGGCTCCGCCGAGCCGGCCGCCGCCGCGCGGCGGATGAGGAACGACCTCACCGGGCTTCTCGCCTCGAAGAACCCGATGGACGGCAGGACCGCCGCGCAGGGAGGTGCGGTCGCATGACCACGACCAGTGCCGAGACCGTCGTCGCACCGGCGCGCGCGAAGACCGCCGCGGCCGGCGCCACCGTCCGCCGCAACCAGGGCCTCCAGCACGGCGGCTGGTTCGTCGCCCCGTTCCTCGTCCTGTTCACGCTCTTCGTGATCTGGCCGCTGCTGCGCGGCGTCTATCTCAGCTTCACGGACGCCAACATCTCCGGCGAGGGCGCGAGCTTCGTCGGCCTCGACAACTACCGCGAGGCCCTGGGCGACTCGGCGATGTGGGACGCGCTCGGCCACAGCGCGTACTTCACGCTCCTCGTCGTGCCGTGCATCACCGTGCTCGCCTTCCTGCTCGCGATGCTGGCGCACAACATCGAGCGCGGCAAGTGGCTGTGGCGGCTCTGCTTCTTCGCACCGTTCCTGCTGCCGTCGACCGTCGCGGGCAATCTGTTCCAGTGGCTGTTCACCCAGGGCATCGGCATGTTCAACCACGTCCTCGGGACCGACACGCCCTGGCTGACCGACAAGTCGTACGCGATGCTCGCCATCGTCATCGAGACCCTGTGGTGGACGGTCGGCTTCAGCTTCCTGCTCTACCTCGCCGCGCTCCAGGGCATCCCCGACCACCTGTACGAGGCCGCCAAGCTGGACGGTGCGGGCGCCTGGCACCGCATGGTCCACATCACGCTGCCGATGCTGCGCCACATCACCGGCCTGGTGATCGCGCTCCAGGTCCTCGCCTCGCTCCAGCTCTTCGACCAGGCCGTCGTGATGATGGACTTCGGGCCGGGACCGGAGCTCAGCACCAGGTCGTTCGTGCAGTACACCCTCGAACAGGGCTTCACCAGCTACCGCGTGGGCTACGCCTCGGCGATGTCCATCATCTTCTTCGTGATCATCGCAGTCGTCGCCCTGGCGCGGATGTGGCTGCTGCGCAACCGTGAGGAGGGCGGCCGATGACCACCGCCGCGACGACCGTGACCACCAAGTCCCGCAAGCCCTGGACGCCCGGCCAGATCGTTCTCACACTGATCGGCGTCGCCGTCTCCGCCGTCTTCGTGGCGCCGATCGCCGCGGCGCTGTTCACCTCGCTCAAGTCCGAGGCGGAAGCGGCCGAGATCCCGCCGCACTGGCTGCCGGAGGTCTGGACGGGCCAGGCGTGGAAGGCCCTCTTCGAGACCGGCAACATCACCGACTGGTTCGTCAACTCGCTGGTCGTGTCCGTCCTCGTGACCGCCGTCGTGCTGACGGTCGCCGCGCTCGCCGGATACGGCTTCGCCCGCACCGAGTTCCGCGGCAAGGGCGTCCTGATGGGCGTCGTGATGAGCGGCCTGATGATCTCCCCGGCCGTCCTCGGCGTCCCCCTGTTCACCACCGTCCAGCAGATGGGGATGGTCGACACCTACTGGGGCATGATCCTCCCGCAGTGCGCGCCGGCCGCGATGGTCTACATCCTCTACAAGTTCTTCCAGGGCGTCCCCCGCGAACTGGAGGAGGCCGCGTTCATCGACGGCGCCGGCCGCTGGCGGGTCTTCTTCACCATCGTGGTCCCACTTGCCCGGCCCTCGCTGTCCGCCGTCGGGATCTTCACCTTCATCGCCTCGTGGAACAACTTCCTGTGGCCGTACATGGTGACCAACAACCCCGACCTGATGACCATGCCGAACGGCATCGCGACGGTCATGAACTCCTACGGCATCCAGTGGGCCCAGCTGATGGCCGGGGGCCTGATGGCCGGCCTCCCGCTCATCGTCGTCTTCGTCTTCTTCCAGCGCCAGATCGTCGCCGGTGTCGCCCACACCGGCCTCGCCGGCCAGTGAGACCCCACCGCTCGTCAGCTCTCCGGAAGGAAGCCATGCCCCGCACCGCCCGCTTCGCCCTCGACCCCGCCTTCACCGTCGGCGCGGTCGACCCCCGGCTGTTCGGCTCGTTCGTCGAGCATCTCGGCCGCTGCGTCTACACCGGCATATTCGAGCCCGGCCACCCCTCGGCCGACGAGGCGGGGCTGCGCACGGACGTGCTGGAGCTCGTCCGTGAACTCGGCGTCACCGCGGTCCGCTACCCCGGCGGCAACTTCGTCTCCGGCTACAACTGGGAGGACTCGGTGGGACCGGTCGAGGAGCGGCCCCGCCGCCTCGACCTCGCCTGGCGCTCCACCGAGACCAACCGCTTCGGGCTCGGCGAGTACATCGCCTTCCTGAAGAAGATCGGCCCGCAGGCCCAGCCGATGATGGCGGTCAACCTCGGCACACGCGGTGTCGCCGAGGCCCTGGCACTCCAGGAGTACGCCAACCACCCCTGTGGCACGGCCCGTTCCGACCTGCGGATCGCGCACGGGGACAAGGACCCGTACGGCATCCGGCTGTGGTGCCTCGGCAACGAGATGGACGGACCCTGGCAGACCGGCCACAAGACCGCCGAGGAGTACGGCCGTCTGGCGGCCGAGACCGCCCGCGCGATGCGGCAGATCGAACCGGACCTGGAACTCGTCGCGTGCGGCTCCTCCGGACAGGGCATGGAGACCTTCGCCGCGTGGGAGGCGACGGTGCTGGAGCACACCTACGACCTCGTCGACCACATCTCCCTGCACGCCTACTACGAGGAGACCGACGGCGACCGGGACTCCTTCCTCGCCTCCGCCGTCGACACCGAGTCCTTCATCGAGAACGTCGTGGCGACCTGCGACCACGTCGGGGCCCGGCTGAAGTCCGCCAAGAAGATCAACCTCTCCTTCGACGAGTGGAACGTCTGGTACCAGAGCCGTCCCAACCCGCACCCCGTCGAGGACTGGCAGGAGGCACCGCGCATCCTGGAGGACGTCTACTCCGTCACGGACGCCGTCGTCTTCGGCTCCCTGCTCATCGCACTGCTGCGGCACGCGGACCGGGTGACCGTCGCCTGTCTCGCCCAGCTCGTCAACGTCATCGCGCCGATCATGACGGAGCCGGGCGGGCCGGCCTGGCGGCAGACGACGTTCTTCCCGTTCGCGCAGGCGTCGAAGCACGGGCGCGGCGAGGTCCTCGACGTGCGGGTGGACTCGCCGACGTACCGGACGAAGAAGTACGGCGAGGTGGACCTGCTGCACGCCACCGCCGTGCGCGCCGAGGACGGCTCGGTCACCGTGTTCGCCGTCAACCGCGACCGGACCGCGCCGCTGCCGCTCGAAGTCGCCCTGAGCCGGCTGGACCTGACGACGGTCGTCGAGCACACCGCGCTGTCCGACGCCGACCCCGACGCCGTCAACACCGCCGACGACCAGGAGCGGGTCACCCCGCACCCGGTCGACGGGGCGGCGCTCCGGGACGGCACGCTGACCGCCGTCCTGGAACCGCTGTCGTGGAACGTGATCCGGCTGCGCTAGGCCCTGTCCGACCATTCCCGCCGGCCCGGCCTGCGCGGTCGGGGGATCACCGCCGGGCGCCTCGCCTCGCGGGGCCGGGGGAGTCCACCGGGGCCACCGGCACTCCTCCGGCCGCGCTGCCGAGCAGCGTCAGCCGCACCTGGCCCGGCCCGGCGGGTGTGGTCCCGTCGGACAGGACGGCCAGGGCCAGCGTGTTGCTCCCCCGGGTGCGCAGCAGCCCGTTCGGCAGGACGAAGGTGTGCTGGGGGCCCACGTCGTTGATGTACTGGCCCATGTTCCAGCCGTTCAGGAAGATCTGCACCCGGTAGGCGCGGGCCGGGTCGTCGGTGAGGGTGAGCCCGATCGACGCGTCCACGCCCGTGTCGACGGCGAGCCGGAAGTCGGAGCGGTACCAGACGACGCCCTGGCGCCGTTCGGCCCGCGGGAGATCGACGACCTTCCAGCCGCGGTCCGCGAAGCCGGGCAGGTGCCAGCCGCGGCGCTCCCCGTGGAGGCCACCGTTGTTGAGCGGGCCGCGCACCTTGTCGGGCGCGCCCCCGCCCCGGATCCGCCAGGTGAGCGCCGGAGAGGCACCGGCGAAGGTCACGGCGGTCAGCCCGCGGGCCACCTTGTGGGTGTCGCGGGCCGCGCCGTCCTCGTCGTGCTGCATACGGCGGACCAGGACGGACAGCACGTGCGGGCCGCGCGTCCCGGGCTCGACGGGGAAGGTGGCGGTGGCCTCCCAGGTGCCCTGCCGGACCGTCTTCTTGTCCGGCACCGGCATGCGGTGGGTGCCCAGCGGCTCGCCGTCCAGCCAGGCCATCAGCAGCCCCTGCGCGCCCGTGACGTACGACAGGGAGACGGACTCCGCGTCCTTCGCGGACGCGAAGTGCCCCCGGTACCAGACGTCTCCGTAGTGGAAGCCGTAGTCGTCCGCGAACAGCACGGGCTGCCCGGCGGGGACCGGGGTGACGCTGAACGAGGACTTCTTGTCGGCCGTCCTCCACGACGAGTCGTCGAAGCCGGCCGCGGACTCCGGATTCTCCTCGGCCCGGCGCCAGTCGGTGAGCGCGGGCAGCGGTACGGCGGGCACGCCGGGCAGTTGCTGCACGGCCCGCAGACTGCCGGACTGCGTGGCCCGCGTCTTCACCGTGTCCTGGTTCCAGACGACCTCGGTCGTCCCGCGCGGACCCCACACCTCCAGGTCCGCCGACTCGACGGTGTCGCCGGTGAGATGGACGGCGGTACCGCGCAGGGCGGCCGAGCGCAGCAGTGCGGGCCCGTGCACCAGCACAGGTCCGGACGGGGTGTCGTACCGCCACAGCCGCCCCGAGGTCGTGTCATCGGCGAGCAGCAGCAGGAGGGGCGCCGCGGTTCCGCCGCCTTCCACGAGGACCCGGGTGAGCCCGTCGAGGGGGGCGTCCACGCGGAGCACGCCGTCCGCGTACTCGTGTCCGGCGTTGCCCTCCAGCACGGTGACCGTCGGCTCGCTCGCGCACTCGATCGCGGTCTGCGTCGGCTCGCCCGCCCGGCCGGTGAACACGGCGATGTCCTGGCGTCCGGCGGTGAGCCACAGCATCGGCTGGGCGCTGGAGTGGCGCAGGGTGCGCCGTCCGAGGGAGATCCCGGTGGCGACGAGGCGCGCGTCGAGCCCGGGCACCGGCACGGGCACCGTCGATCCGGCGAGCGGCACCTGGACGACGGCGTCGGAGGACGCGTCGTTGCGCAGCACCAGGAAACGCGCCCCCGTGTCGGGGTTGACCAGCGGATACACCTTGACCGCCGGGTCGTCGCCGACCGTGACGTCCGGCGCCCGGTCCAGTTTGGCGAGGTCGGGCACGCAGTGCAGGAGCTGGCCGATCTGGTGCATCGGGATCAGCTTCTCGGTGGGCCGGCGGGCCTCGTCCAGGGCGGCCCCGTAGTCGTACGAGGTGTAGACGATGGGTGCGGGCAGCCAGCCCCAGGACGTGCCACCGAACGTCATGTAGACGTTGTGGATCGTGATGCCGTTGGCGAGGTTGGTGAGGTAGAAGCGGCGCTCGTACGCGGCGTCCCGGGTCCGGCGCGATTCGGCGTAGCCCTTCCCTTCGAACTCCGCCCCGCCCCACGGGTCGAACCAGCCGCCGCCGAACTCGGCCATGAAGCCCGGGGTCTCGGGGCTCGCCGTCGAGCCGCCCTTGGCGCCGCCGATGCCGAAGCAGCCCCAGTCGGGCGGCTGGCCGGCGGGCGAGGGATAGCCGTCGAAGGCGTACAGGTAACGGCCGGTCTCGCCGGCCGTGTCGAAGGTGCCGGGCGCCCAGTGGCCGTTCCTGCCCTTGTCGTTGTGGAACAGCGGCACGTCGATGCCGTCGGCGCGGACCTTGGCGTACAGATGGGTCATGTAGTCGCGGCCGAGGGGGCTCGTGACGTTGTTCGCGTACTCGTTCTCCAGCTGGTAGAGGACGACGGTGCCGCCGCCGTGGGTGTAGAGGTGCCGCACGGCGATCCGGTCGACGGCGGTCAGCCACTCGTCGACGTACTTCAGGTACGTCGGGTCGGAGGTGCGGGCCGTGCCCGGGGTGACGGTCAGCCAGCCGGGGAAGCCGCCCGCGTCGACCTCGGCGTTGATGTAGGGGCCGGGGCGCAGGATGACGTACAGGCCGGTCTCGGCGGCCGTCCGCAGGAACAGGTCGAGGTCGCGGACCCCGGTGAAGTCGTACGACCCCGGGGCGGCGGAGTGGTAGTTCCACGACACGTAGATGCTGATCGTGTTGTAGCCGTGGGCGCGCAGCTTCTCCAGGACGTCCCGCCACAGGGACGGGCTGGGCAGCCGGAAGGGGTGCACCTCGCCCGACCACAGCACCAGTCGCCTGCCGTCGACGAGCATCGAGTACCGGTCGAAGCCGACGGTGTGCGTCCTGCCGTCGGCCGCGGGCGGGCCCGGAGCGGGACCCGTGGGAGCGAGGAGCGCCCTTCCGGCGGCGGACGCCTCACTGCTCACGCTGCCGCTCAGGGAGAAGCCGAGCGCGGCCGAGCCGGCGAATGCGCTGAAGGTACGTCTGCTCAACACCATGCGGGTCCTCCCGGGGACGGCGATGGGTATCCCCCTGTCCTGACTTGCCCGATCCTGTCCGGGCGTGGCCGAGGCCGTGGGGGAGGGTGCGGCCATTGTCCACAGCGGTGCGTCCCACACTGGTCATATGAGGATCCCGGCGTGGGCGGATTACGCGGTACGGGCGGTACCGGTGCCCGCCGTGCGGCGGGACGGCGGGCGGTGACGGGTGCGGGCCGCTCTCGTCCCGCACGCCTCCGCGCACCCCCGCACGCGTGTGCACCGCCGGCATCCAGGCGGCGGCGTGCGGGCGCCTTCCGGTGGGTGGGTCGGGGCCGTGCCGGTGATCCGCCCGTTGCAGCCCTTGGGTGGTCCGGTGTGTCGGTGCGGTGGGGTCGTGTTGCCGTCCGCAACGGGCATGTGATGCACCGGCACGGCCGCTTCTGCGGGGGAGGCGGCTGCGGGTGTGAGTGGGGCTGGGGGCCGGCCGTCGGCCCGTCCGGCCGTGGCTCCCGTCGGGTCCGGCGGGGATCCCACCCCGGCCCGTCCCGCCTTGAGGGCAGAGAGCCACCCTTCAGCCCGTCCGGCGTTCGAGGACGGGGCCGTTCAGGGCGATCCGGCCCACCCCGGAGGTGTCGTTGTAGGGGGTGGGGCGGTCCGGCGTACGCAACCTGTGAGCCGTCCTCATCGTGCACTCAGGCTGTCCTCAGACCGGCGTCCTAGCCCCGCCTCCCGATCATCCCCACCCGGCCGGTGGGCATCCGGGGTTCCGGGCCCGGCGGTCCGGAACGACGACGGGACGCACCATGGGCACCAACCCCGCCGCGGCGTCCGCCACGGTCCACCTCGCGGAGATCGGCACCACTCTGATGTCCGGTGCCGCGCACTGGCGCTTCGGCAACGTGGACTGGAAGGTCGTCGCCCGGATCGGTGTGCCGGGCGCCGTCGGTGCCTTCCTCGGCGCGACGGTCCTGTCGAAGCTCTCGACCGAGGTCGCGGAGCCCGCGATGTCCCTGATCCTGCTGGCCCTCGGCGTGTACGTGATGTCCCGCTTCACCTTTCGCGGGCTGCCCGAGGGCCGGTCGGACGAGCCGCTGCGGAAGCGGTTCCTCGCGCCGCTCGGGCTCGTCGCCGGATTCCTGGACGCCACCGGGGGCGGCGGCTGGGGTCCCGTCGGCACGCCCGCCCTGCTGGCCGGCGGCCGGATGGAGCCCCGCAAGGTGATCGGTTCGGTCGACACCAGCGAGTTCCTGGTCGCGATCGCCGCGAGCCTCGGATTCCTCTTCTCGCTCGGCTCGCAGGGACTGGCCTGGGCCTGGGTGCCGGCCTTCCTGCTCGGCGGTCTGGTCGCCGCGCCGGTCGCCGCCTGGCTGGTCCGGCTGGTGCCGCCCCGCGTGCTGGGTTCCGCGGTGGGCGGCGTCATCGTCGTCACCAACGTCCGCACGCTGCTCGCGAGCGAGTGGGCCGGTGTGCCGGACGCCCTCGTCACCCCGGTCCACGTCGCGCTGTTCGTGCTGTGGGCCGCCGCCCTCGGCCACGCGGTGCGCGCCCACCGCAGGGAGCGTGCCGCCGTGCCGCGGGCCGAGGAGCGGGTGCCCGTGGCGGTGTAGCCGCACGCCGTGGCACCGACGGGGATCGGTGCGGGACGGCGCCCGGCCGGACGTGTGTCCCGGGCCTCGGGTGTCAGCCGGCCCGGTTGTAGAGTATGGCGCCCACGGCGGGCCAGCCGGTCGTCTGCGGGGGCTGTGACCGGGGTGGTGGTTCCGGCTGGGTCCGGCCGCGGACCTGAGCCGCCGTCAGCCCGCCCTGCGCGCCGAGGGGGGAGGCCGCCCTGTTCATCCCCGGCATCCCGGTCTGGCCGATGGGCTGGAGCCCCTCGACCGGAGCGGGCATGGCCGGCGCGGGGGCCGGTGCCGGGCTCGCGACGGTGCCGGGCAGCTGTGCGGCGGCGGGCGTCGGCCAGGCCGTCGACTGGGCGGGGAACTGCGGGCCGGGCTGCGCGGCCGGGAAGTTCGCCGCCGCCGCGGGCGCAGGCTGGGGAGCGGGCTGCGGCAGGGGCTGGGGCAGCGGCTGCGGTGCGGGCAGACTCGGGGCGGGCTGGGGAGCGGGCAGGCCGGGCGGCGGCCCGGGCTGGGCGGGGGCCGGCCCCGGCCAGGCGTTCGCCTGTGCGGCCAGCCCCTGTATCCCGCCCCCGTTGGTGGCGCTGACGAGGCGGTCCACCGCCGCCGTGCCCGAGCTGTAGCTGGTCCCTGTGCCCAGCTCGGGCACGGCGGCTCCCCTCCTGGTCCCGTAGAGCACCTGTTCCAGGCCGGACACCAGGCGACGCACGTCCACCTGGGGGCGCACCACGAGTCTCAGGAAGCGGCTGGACGATCCGATCTTGTTCCCGCACTCGCGGACCAGGATCCGGTGCTCGGTGAGCAGCCGGTCCCGGACCACGGTGCCTTCGGCGCCCACGGGCAGGCGCACGAACAGGAAGTTGCCCTGGGACGGGTAGACCGTCAGACCGGGCAGGGCGGAGAGCTGGCGGGCCATGTCGAGCCGGTCGCGGCGGACCATGTGCAGGCTTTCCATGTACTCGGCGCCGTGCTCCTTGAGCATGAACACCACGGTCTCCGCGAAGGAGTTGAGGTTCCACTTGGGCAGCATCGAGCGGATCTTGCCGGCGAGGGCGGGGTTGGCGACGAGATAGCCGAAGCGGATGCCGTGCAGACCGAAGTTCTTGCCGAGGCTGCGCAGCACGATGACGTTGGGCCGCATCACCGCGTCCTCGACCACGCTGGGGTCGGACTCCGCGTCGGCGAACTCCAGGAACGACTCGTCGATGACCACGAGGTCCAGGTCCGCCATGGCGTCCATGAACTGGACGACGGAGTGGCGCGGCAGGAAGCCGCCGTCGGGGTTGTTCGGGTTGCAGAGCACGGCGACCCGGGTGCCGCGGGCGCGGATGAACTCCGCGTAGGCGGCGAGGTCGAGGGCGAATCCGGCGGATTCCTGGAGCGGGAACATGTCGACCCGCTTGCCGGTCTCCATCGGCTGGTCGGTCCAGCGGCCGAAGGTGGGGACGGGGATCGAGAGGGAGTCGCGGACGAGGAGGTGGTCGATCCACGTGATGAGCTCGGTGGAGCCGTTGCCCATCGCGACGCACTGCGGCGGGAGCTGGAGCAGCGAGCACAGTTCGGCGGTGATGGTGTCCGCGCTGCTCGGGTAGTAGGTGATGATCTCGCGCAGCCGGCCCGCCAGTTCGTCGAACATCGCGGGCGTGGGGAAGTACGGGTTGCACGGGATGCAGAAGTCCACCGGGCCGGCGCCGTCACTTTCCCGCGTCAGTGCGGCCATCGACGGGCTGTGCGCCGCGGTGCCGCGAAAGAGCGAGGTGACATTGCCGGCCATGGAACCTCCGTAGGGGGCGGACCGTCGGGGAGAACGGGCCCTCCGTCTTGTGGGTGGCCCGTGCGGGGGAGCACGGGCCGCCCTTCCATACGGATACGGGGGTGGCGCTGTTCAATCGATGTGAAGTCGTGTGGAGATTGTGAACTCGCTGTGAAGTCGGGTCACGACCCGAACGAGTGGACCGTGCTCGTCCGGTACGTCCGGCCGGGCCGCAGCACCGTCGACGGGAACGAGGGCTGGTTCGGTGAGTCCGGGAAGTGCTGGGTCTCCAGGCAGAGCGCGTCGCCCTGCCGGTAGACGTGGCCGCCCGTCCCGACGAGGGTGCCGTCGAGGAAGTTGCCGGAGTAGAACTGCAGGCCCGGCTGGTCGCTGGCGATGCTCAGGGTGCGGCCGGAGGACGGGTCGCGCAGGGTCGCCACGTGCTCGGGCCGCGCCGTGATGCCCTTGTCCAGAACCCAGTTGTGGTCGTAGCCCTTGGCGGTGACCTGCTGCGGGTGCGCGGCCCGGATGTCCCGGCCGATCGCCTTGGCCCTGCGGAAGTCGAAGGGGGTGCCGGAGACCTTCGCCAGCTCACCGGTGGGGATCAGTCCCGAGTCGGTGGGCGTGTAGCGGGAGGCGGCGATCGTGAGCTCGTGGTTCTCGATCGAGCCGCTGCCCTCGCCGGCCAGGTTCCAGTAGACATGGCTGGTCAGGTTGACGACGGTGGCCTTGTCGGTGGTGGCCTCGTAGTCGATGCGCCAGTCGCCGTCCCGGGTGAGGGTGTACGTCACCTTCGTGCGGAGCGTGCCCGGGTAGCCCATCTCCCCGTCGATGCTGACGTAGTACAGGTGCAGGCCCACGTCGGAGCCCTTGGTGAACGGCTCGACGTCCCAGACGTGCTTGTCGAAGCCCTTGGTCCCGCCGTGCAGGCTGTTCACGCCGTCGTTCACGGACAGCTGGTACGCGGTGCCGTCCAGCGTGAACTGCCCCTTGCCGATGCGGTTTCCGTAACGGCCGATCAGGGCGCCGAAGTACGGCGTCTTCGCCACGTAGTCGTCGATGTTGTCGAAGCCGAGGGAGACGTTGGCGTAGTGGCCGTGCCGGTCGGGGAGCTCCAGGCTCTGGACGACACCGCCCCAGCTGAGGACCTTCAGCCGGGTGCCGCCGTTCTCCAGCGACCAGCGGTGGACCTTGGTGCCGTCGGCGAGCTTCCCGAAGAGCTCCTTGACCGGCTTCCTGCCGCCCGGGGCGGCCTCGGCCGAGCCCGTTCCGAGGGTGGTGGCGGCGAGGCCCGCTGCCGCCGCGCCTGCTATGACCGTGCGTCTGTTCAGTTCCATTGTGCGGCTCTCCCTTTTTGTGGCTCGGTTCGCCTCAGGGGTGTCCGTGCGGGGTGCCGACGGCCCTTCGGCTCACGCGCCCAATGAAGGTCGGGCCCCGCACCGTGGTGCGGGGCCCGAGCTGACTTATGAACCGGACTTGCGCTTGTTCCACACGTCGAATCCGACCGCGGCCAGCAGGGCCAGACCCTTGATGACCTGTTGCCAGTCGGTGCCGACGCTGAGGAGGTTCATGCCGTTGTTCAGCACACCGAGCACGAGACCACCGATGATCGCGCCGAGGACGGTGCCGACACCGCCGCTCATGGACGCGCCGCCGATGAACGACGAGGCGATGGCCTCGAGCTCGAAGTTCAGGCCCGCCTTCGGCGAGGCCGCGTTCAGACGGGCGGCGACCACCAGACCCGCCAGGGCCGCGAGCACGCCCATGTTCAGGAAGACGTAGAAGGTGACCTTCTTGTCCTTGACGCCGGACAGCTTGGCCGCCGGCAGGTTGCCGCCGATCGCGTAGATGTGGCGGCCGAAGACCGCGTTGCGCATCACATAGCCGTAGCCGACCACCAGCACGCCGAGGATGATCAGCACGATCGGGGCGCCCTTGTAGCTGGCGAGCAGCATCGTGACCACGAGGATCGCCGCGACGATGGCGACGAGCTTCAGCAGGAAGACGTTGCGCGGCAGCACCTCCAGCGAGAACTCCTGCTGCCGCTTGCGGTCACGGACCTCCTGGAGGACCGCGAAGACGATCAGCACGAGGCCGAGGAGCAGCGTGATGTTGTGGTAGTTCGTGTCCGGGCCGGCCTCCGGCAGGAAGCCGTTGCCCATCTTCTGCAGCCCGTCCGGGAAGGGGCCGAGGGTCTGGCCCTTCAGCAGGATCTCCGTCAGGCCGCGGAAGAGCAGCATGCCCGCGAGGGTGACGATGAACGACGGTATGCCGAGATAGGCGATCAGGAATCCCTGGACCGAGCCCGCCACCGCGCCCACCACCAGGCACAGCACGAGGGCCAGCGGCCACGCCACGTCGTGCTGCACCGTCAGCACGGCCGCGAAGGAGCCCACGAACGCGGTGAGCGAACCGACCGACAGGTCGATGTGGCCCGCGATGATCACCAGCATCATGCCGATCGCGAGGATCAGGATGTAGCTGTTCTGGAGCACCAGGTTGGAGACGTTGCGCGGCAGCAGGAGGTCGCCGTCGGTCCAGACCGCGAACAGGGCGACGATCAGGCCGAGGGCGATCAGCATGCCGTACTGGCGCATGTTGCGGCGCAGTCCGTCCAGCATCAGCTGGAGCAGTCCGCCGCCCCCGGCCGAGTTCCCGCTCTTCCCGGCCGGCGCCGGGGCCGGGCTCTTGGCGGTCACATCCGTACTCATCGGGTTACCTCTTTGTCCTTCGTCATCTGGCGCATCAGCACTTCCTGCGTGGCCTCGGCCCGCGGGACCTCGCCGGTGAGCCGCCCGGCGGCCATGGTGTAGATGCGGTCGCACATGCCGAGCAGCTCGGGCAGTTCGGAGGAGATGAAGACGACCGCCTTGCCCTGGGCGGCCAGCTGGTCGATGACCGTGTAGATCTCGTACTTGGCGCCGACGTCGATGCCGCGGGTCGGCTCGTCCAGGATCAGCACGTCCGGACCGGCGAAGATCCACTTGCTGAGGACGACCTTCTGCTGGTTGCCGCCGGACAGCTTGCCCACCGGCTCGAAGACGGTCGGCGCCTTGATGTTCATGGACGTGCGGTAGCCCTCGGCGACCTGCCGTTCCTCGTGCTCGTCGACCACCCCGCGCCGGGCGACCTTCTTCAGGGCCGTCAGCGAGATGTTGCGGTTGATGGTGTCGATGAGGTTGAGGCCGTAGTGCTTACGGTCCTCGGTGACGTACGCGATCCCGTGTCCGACCGCCTCGGCGACGGTCTTCGTACGGATCTCCCGGCCGTCCTTGAGGACCGTGCCGCCCGCGTGCCGGCCGTAGGTGCGACCGAAGACGCTCATCGCCAGCTCGGTGCGGCCGGCGCCCATCAGTCCGGCGATGCCGACGATCTCCCCGCGCCGCACGTTGATCGAGACGTTGTCGACCACCTTGCGCTGCTGGTCGATGGGGTGGTGCACCGTCCAGTCGCGGATCTCCAGGGCCGGGGCCGCCTCCTCCTCGCCGTCGTACGCGGTGCGTTCGGGGAAGCGGTGGTCCAGGTCGCGGCCGACCATGCCGCTGATGATCCGGTCCTCGGTGGTCTCGGGCGCCTTCACGTCGAGCGTCTCGATGGACCGGCCGTCGCGGAGGATGGTGACCGAGTCGGCGACCCGGCGGATCTCGTTGAGCTTGTGGGAGATGATGATCGAGGTGATGCCCTGGTTCTTCAACTCCAGTATGAGGTCCAGGAGTTTGCCGCTGTCCTCGTCGTTCAGGGCGGCTGTCGGCTCGTCCAGGATGAGCAGCTTGACCTTCTTCGACAGCGCCTTGGCGATCTCGACGAGCTGCTGCTTGCCCACGCCGATGTCCGCGACGCGGGTCTCGGGGTGGTCGTCGAGACCGACCCGGCGCAGCAGCTCGGTGGCGTGCCGCAGGGTCTCGTTCCAGTTGATGAGCCCGCCCTTGGCGTGCTCGTTGCCGAGGAAGATGTTCTCCGCGAGGGAGAGGTACGGCACCAGCGCCAGCTCCTGGTGGATGATGACGATGCCGTGCTGCTCGCTCGCCCGGATGTCCTTGAAGCGGCAGAGCTCCTCCTCGAAGAGGATCTCGCCTTCGTAACTGCCGTGCGGATGGACGCCGGAGAGCACCTTCATCAAGGTGGACTTGCCGGCGCCGTTCTCCCCGCAGATGGCGTGGACCTCGCCCTGGCGGACGGTCAGGGTGACGTCCGACAGCGCTTTGACACCGGGAAAGGTCTTGACGATCGAGCGCATTTCCAGGACGGGTCCCGCCATGGTCGTGCCTTCCAGTCAGTGGGAAATCGATGGGACCGGCGGTTAGTTGAGCTCGCCCTCCGTGTAGTAGCCGCCGTCGACGAGGACCTGCTTGTAGTTGCTCTTGTCGACGCTCACCGGCTGGAGCAGGTAGGCGGGGACGACCTTGGTGCCGTTGTCGTAGGTCTTGGTGTCGTTGGTCTCCGGCTTCTTGCCGCCGAGGACGGCGTCGACCATGTTCGCGGCGACCTTGGCCAGCTCACGGGTGTCCTTGTAGACGGTCTGCGTCTGCTCGCCCGCGATGATCGACTTCACCGAGGCCAGCTCGGCGTCCTGACCGGTCACGACGGGCAGCGGCTTGCTCTTGGAGCCGTAGTCGTCCGACTTCAGCGCCGACAGGATGCCGATGGAGATGCCGTCGTACGGCGAGAGCACCGCGTCGACCTTCTTGCTCTGGTACGACTTGGTGAGGATGTCGTCCATGCGCTTCTGCGCGGTGGCACCGTCCCAGCGCAGGGTGGTGACCTGGGTGAGGCCGGTCTGGCCGGACTGGACGACGAGCTTCTTGCTGTCGACGTACGGCTTCAGGACGCTCCACGCGCCGTTGAAGAAGTACTTGGTGTTGTTGTCGTCGTTCGAACCGGCGAACAGCTCGATGTTGAACGGGCCCTTGCCGTTCTTCAGGCCGAGCTTGTCGACGATGTAGTTGGCCTGGAGCTCGCCGACCTTGGTGTTGTCGAAGGACGCGTAGTAGTCGACGTTCTTGGTGCCGAGGATCAGACGGTCGTAGGCGATCACCGGGATGTCCGCGTCGGCGGCCTGCTGGAGCACGTTGTTCAGCGACTTGTTGTCGATGGCCGCGACGATCAGCGCCTTGACGCCCTGGGTGATCAGGTTCTCGATCTGCGAGACCTGCTGGTCCGGGTCGTCCTCGCCGTAGACCAGCTTGGTCTTGTAGCCCTTGGCCTCCAGGTTCTTGACGACGTTCTTGCCGTCGGCGATCCAGCGCTCGGAGGACTTGGTCGGCATGGCGATGCCGATGGTGCCGCCCTTCGCGCTGCCCTTGTTCTCGTTGCTGCCGCCCTCGCTGTCCTGACCGCAGGCGGACAGGGTGAGGGCGAGCGAGGCGGCTCCGGCGATGGCGGCGAGGGCGGCTCTGCGGTTGCGCATGGTGATCAGTCCTTGTTCTTCTCGTCGTTGAGAGGGAGATGACGGCGTGTCAGACATCGGTGGGGAAACGGTTGAGCGGGCCGGGCAGCCGGGAGCCGAGCGGCGCCATGTCGCCGTCCGCGCCGTGCCGGGCGAGCAGGTCGAGAGCGAGCCGGCCGCGCCGCACCCGCTCCCGGGCGGTGTCCAGGGTCAGGTCCCGCAGATGGGTGCCGTACGGGTAGATCCCGGGCGCCTTGGACAGACCGAACTTCAGGTAGAGCGGTGCGCCGCGCCGGATGAGCTCGGCGACCTCGTACATCCGCACGTACCCGCCGAGGTCGTCGGGGGCCTCGATGTACATGTCCATGGGGGCGGCGGAGACCCGCCGGATCTCGGTGAGGTGATCGAGCGTCAGATCGCTGGGCACGTTGAGCGAGTCGGCCCCGAGGTTCTCGTACACGGCGTACGAGGCCGGGTTGACGGGGCCGATCAGTGCCGAGACCTTGAGGGTCGTGTCGGCCGGGACGATGCCGGCCTCACGCGCACGGTGCAGCGTCCACAGCACGCCCTCGTCGGCGACGAGGAGGCATTTGACGCCCAGTTCGGTGGCCCGGACGGCGTCCTCGACGCAGCCGGCGACCGCGTCGTGGCCCCGGGCGCGCAGTCCGGCCCCGCGCGAGTCGGTGCGCACGGAGGCGCCGATGTCCCAGGTGCCGCGCGGTCCGGTGAACAGACAGAGCTCGATGTCGCGTTCGGCGGTGGCCTCGACCATCTCGGTGATCTCGGCGTCGGTCAGCATCCAGACGCCGCTGCCCTGGCTGATCCGGTGGATCGGCACGTCGAGCCGGGAGGACTCCTTGAGGACGACGGCGAGGGCCTCGGGCCCCTCCACGGAGGGAACCTCGGTGCGCCAGCGGCCGCCTCCCGGGAAGGCGTGCGGCGAGGCGTCGGCGGGTGCGGGGGCGGGCGCGCCCAGGCCGAGCGCGGCGAGCGCCTGCTCACCGGGTCGACGGGCTGCCGTGGGTGCGGCGTCGGTCACGAGCTGTCCTTCGCGTTCGTCGGTTGTGCGATACGTGCGTTCGATATCTCGAGCAAAGTTCGTGTCGGTGGGCGTACGCCGGTACGGAGCGTCAGGAACCCCGTACCGGCGTACTGATCGAGGGCGCGGGACGACGCGCTCAGGGGCGCAGCAGAACCTTTCCGACCTTGGGGTCGCCCGACCCCACCAACTCGATGGCCTGCGGGAACTCGGCGAGCGGCAGCTCGTGCGTGACCAGCGGCAACGGGTTCAGCAGCCCGGCGGCGAACACCCGCACCGTGTGCGCCCAGGCCTCCGGCGGCGCCCCGAACACGGTGTGCACCTCCAACTGCCGTACGACGAGGTCGGTCGGGTCGAGTCCCTCGGCACCCGGCGCCGGGATCCCGGTGAGGACCAGGCGCCCGCCGCGCCGGAGCAGGGAGGCGGCGGTACGCGCGGCGGACGCCGACCCGGCGGTCTCGACGACGACGTCGAAGTCGCCGGGCAGTTCCTGGTCCCTGGTACGGAAGTCCGTGGCGCCGAAGTCCCTGGACAGTGCCGCCCGGTCCGAGCGGGTGCCCACCACGAGGAGCTCGGCCGGGGAGCCCGCCGCGAGGAACTGCACGGCGAACATCCCGAGCGTCCCCGTGCCCACCACCGCGACCCGCTCGCCGGGCCGGGCGTTCGCCTTGATCGCCGCGGCGGCGATGCAGGCGGCCGGCTCCAGCAGGGCGGCGGCCGTCAGGTCGGCGTCGTCCGGCAGGACGTGCAGCAGCCGGGCCGGGAGGGTCAGCGTGGCCGCCATGGCGCCCGGCTGGGTGAACCCGGTCTCCTCGTACCCGGCCGTGCACAGTGTGGTCTCGCCCGCGTGGCAGCGGTCGCAGACCTGGCAGTTGCGGAAGCCCTCACCGACGACCTTGCGGCCGACGAGCGAGGCCGGAACCCCGTCGCCCACCTCCTGGACCGTTCCGGACCACTCGTGGCCCGGCGTCAGCGGGTAACGGACGTACCCCTCGGGCCGGTTGCCCTGGTAGACCTCGCGGTCCGAGCCGCAGATCCCGACCGCGTGCACCCGCACGAGCGCCTCGCCCGCCGCCGGACGCACCGGCTCGTGGGCGGTCAGCCGGTGTTCGCCCGGCGCCTCGACGACGACCGCGGTGCTCACCGCGTCCCCTTCGGCTTGCGCTGCTCCCAGCCGTCCGCCCACAGGTCGAACCGGGCCTGCTGCTGGGGGAATTCGGCCGCCGCGTCGGTGTCCAGCTCGACACCGAGCCCGGGCGCGTCCGAGAGCTGGAAGTAGCCGTCGACGACCTGCGGGGCGCCCTTCACGACCTTCTTGATCTCCGCGTCCGCGAAGTCGTTGAAGTGTTCCAGGATCTTGAAGTTCGGTGCGGTGAAGCCGACCTGGAGCGAGGCGGCGGTCAGCACCGGTCCGCCGACGTTGTGCGGCGCGACCAGGACGTAGTGCGCCTCGGCGGTGGCGGCCAGCTTCCGCGTCTCCCAGATGCCGCCGATGTGGCCGACGTCGGGCTGGATGATGTCCGTCGACTGGCTCTCGAAGAGCTCGCGGAACTCGATGCGGTCGTGGATGCGCTCGCCCGTGGCGACCGGGATGTCGACCTTCGCGGCCACCTTCTCCAGCGCCTTGAGGTTCTCCGGCGGGACCGGCTCCTCCAGCCAGGCGGGCTTGAAGGGGGCGAGTTCGCGGGCCAGCCGGATGGCGGTGGCGGGCGAGAAGCGGCCGTGCATCTCCAGCATCAGTTCGGCGTCGGGTCCGATGGCGTCCCGCACGGCCTCGATGAGCGAGACGGCGTACAGGCTCTGCTCGTGGTCGAGCTCGAAGTGCCCGGTGCCGAAGGGGTCGATCTTCAGTGCCCGGTACCCGCGGGCCATGACCTCCTGCGCGGCCTTGTGGTAGGCCTCCGGGGTCCGCTCGGTGGTGTACCAGCCGTTGGCGTAGGCCTTGACCTTGTCGGTGACCTTGCCGCCGAGCAGCTGCCACACCGGCACGCCGAGGGCCTTGCCCTTGATGTCCCAGCACGCCATCTCGACGACGGCGATACCGGACATCACGATCTCGCCGGCGCGGCCGTAGTCGCCGTACTTCATCCGTCGTACGAGGTCCTCGACAGCGAACGGGTCGGAGCCGAGAATGTGGTTGGCCTCCGCCTCCCGCAGATACCCGATCAGCGCGTCGGTGTGGCCCAGCATGCGGGTCTCGCCGACTCCGGTGATGCCCTCGTCGGTGTGCACCTGGACGTAGGTCAGGTTCCGCCAGGGCGTCCCGACCACGTGTGTGCTGATTCCCGTGATGCGCACGGCAGTTGCCCCCTGTGCTTCGGATCTGTTCGAAATTTCGTCACACGTTCGAAATGTTGGCGTGACAGTAAGGATGCGGCCCGGGAGGTGTCAATGGGTCGAACGCATAACGGTTTCGACGCGATGGGAGTGGGATGGCGGGGAATGGTCGGGGGTGTCTAGAGTCGCCGCGCCGGAACGGCCACTTCCCCACACAATTTTCACAGCTGTGCCTATGAACGTGACGTGTGCGGAACTTAGTCTTCCCGCGTCATGGACTACTGCCACCCGTGCCGACGGCACCTCAACGGCGCCCTTGCCTGCCCGGGGTGCGGCACCCCCGTCGAAGAACTCCGCGCGCACGCGGAGGTCCCCGAGCCGCATCCGGAACCGGGTGCGGACGCGGCCGACACCTCCTACGGCGACGACGGACCGGAGGAGCACCTCGGGCGGGCCGCCCGGCGGCGAGGCCGCGGCCGGGGCAGGGCGGCGGAGGACCCGGGTGACCCGGACGGGCCGGAGATTCCGGGCGGGGCCAGCCGGCGTGACCGCAAGGCCGCGGCGCACCGCCGTCGGCGGCGCAGGACACTGCTGATAGCCGCCGGTTTCGTCCTGGCGGCCGGTGCGCTCAGCCTGGCCGAACTCGGCATCGACGCACCCGGGTTGAGCCAGAAGCCGGCGGCGGCCGGAGAGGACTCCGCCGACGGTTCGGCCTCCCCGGAGCCCGGCGAGACGGCCAGCCCGCTGGGTGACACCGGAGGCGTCGGCGGCGCCTCCGCGAGCGACGCCGCCGACGCCTCCGCGTCACCTTCCGCTTCCGCGTCCGCCTCCGCTTCGGCCTCCGCCGAGGACGAGGAGAAGGACAAGGAGGAGCAGTCGGCCGGCTCGGGCACGGCGCCCGGGGATTCCGCCTCCGCGCCCGCGTCCCACGCGCCGCCCGCGACGACCGCGCCCCCCACCACCGCACCGACCACGCCCGCTCCGCCGCCGGCCCCGACGCCGTCCGAGACGTGCAACCGGTTCCTGTGGTGGTGCACGTGACCCGCTAGTCGTCCGCGGCGCGGGCCTCTCCCGCCATGAACCGCCAGGCCAGGGCATGGCCCAGGGCGATCAGGACGATCAGCATCAGGGCCTCCGCCTGGATGCCGCTCAGCCCGACGTGGCGGGCGAGTTCGGGGAAGGCGCCGACGACGGCGATCAGTGCGTAGAACAGTGCGGCGCCGGCCTGATGCCAGGTGATGAAGCGGTCGCCGCGGGCGCGGGCGCGGGCGAGCAGCCGCAGGGTGCACACGCAGCCGATCACGGCGAGAACGATGAAGGCCGTCCGCCAGATCTTCGGGTGCTCGGAGCCGCCCACCTGGGCGAACAGGCCCATCAGGGCGGGCAGCAGGAAGGAAAGGTAGATCCCGCCGACGACATGGCGCAGCCCGGCGTCGCGCATCCAGTCGTCATGGCTCTGCACGACGTTCCACCACAGGCCGACCAGGGTGAAGCAGGTGGCGGAGAAGAGGGCGTAGAAGGTGCTCACATCCATGGACGACGAGCGTGGCAGCGCTCCCGGGCCGGGCGGGCGCCACACGCCCTGCGTCCGTCCCGGCCTGCCGGGACGGACCAGCGGCCGAGGTGCGCGGCCCGTCTCCGCGCGGAGCGCGGACGGCTGACGGGACCGCCACGGGCGCGACGCCGGACGGCGCGGACCCGGCATGATCCGGGACAGGGGTCCTTCGGGTCCCGCGGACGGCGCCGTCCGAGGCGGGTGGCGGTCAGGCGTCGAGCATGCGGCGCAACAGGTCGCGCAGTGCGAGACGCTCCTCGTCCGAGAGGCCGGCCAGGGGCTCACGCGCGAAATTCAGCGACTCCCGCAGGCCGCGGGCCACCGTGCGCCCCTCGGCCGTGGCCGCCGCCAGCTTCACGCGCCGGTCGGCCGGATCCGGCCGCCGCTCCACCAGGCCCCGTGCCTCCAGCCGGTCCACGATCCCCGTGACGTTCGACGGCTCGCACTTCAGCTGCTGCGCCAGCCGCCGCATCGGCACCGGCTCCATCGACAGCAGTCCGAGCAGCCGCGCCTGCGCCCCGGTCAGCGCGTGCTCCGCGGCGGCCTCCTCGTACTCCTCGTGATAGCGGGCCACCACCGAGCCGATGAGGTCGACGACCTCCAGGGTGAGGGGGTCGATCCGGGGGGTCTTCTGAGTGGACATGGACTCCAGGCTACCCCGTTACTTGACATCCTGAAATATTCAGGCGCATGGTTGTTTCAGGTACTGAAGTATTTCGGCCGCGGGGCACGTGCGGACAGGTACGCACGCGAGCCCGTGAGAACGCAGGAAAGGCGCACCCTCATGACCGACACCCCTCAGCTTCCCGCCGTAAGCCGTGAATGGCATCTGGTCAGCCGGCCGGTCGGCTGGCCCCAGGCCGACGACTTCGCGCTCGTCGAGGCCGAGGTCCGGCAGCCGGGGGAGGGTGAGGTCCTCGTGCGGAACGCGTTCCTGTCCGTCGACCCGTACATGCGCGGCCGCATGAGCGCCGCGAAGTCGTACACCGCCCCGTTCGAGCTGGGCAAGACCATGCAGGGCGGCGCCGTGGGCGAGGTCATCGCCTCCGGCGCCGAGGGCATCGCGCCCGGTGACCACGTGCTGCACTTCGGCGGCTGGCGCGAGTACGCCACCGTCTCCGCCAAGCAGGCCGTCAAGGTCGACCCGGCGGCCGCCCCGCTGTCCACGTACCTCGGCGTGCTCGGCATGACCGGTCTCACCGCCTACGCCGGCCTGCTGCGCACCGCGTCCTTCAAGGAGGGCGACTCCGTCTTCGTCTCCGGCGCCGCAGGTGCCGTCGGCAGTCAGGTCGGCCAGATCGCCAAGCTCAAGGGCGCCTCGCGCGTCATCGGTTCGGCCGGATCCGACGAGAAGGTCAAGCTGCTCGTCGAGGAGTACGGCTTCGACGCCGCCTTCAACTACAAGAACGGGCCGGTCGCCGAGCAGCTGCGGGCCGCCGCCCCCGACGGCGTCGACGTCTACTTCGACAACGTGGGCGGGGACCACCTGGAGGCGGCCATCGGCTCCCTCAACGTGAACGGCCGGATCGCCGTCTGCGGCATGATCTCCATCTACAACAACACCGAGCCGGCTCCCGGCCCCAAGAACCTCGCCCGGCTCATCCAGACCCGCGGCCGCATCGAGGGCTTCCTCGTCAGCGACCACTACGACCTCCAGCAGCAGTTCGTCCAGGAGGTCGGCCCCTGGGTGGCGTCCGGGCAGCTCAAGTACCGCGAGACGGTCGTCGAGGGCATCGAGAACAACCTGGAGGCGTTCTTCGGCGTCCTGCGCGGCGACAACATCGGAAAGATGATCGTCAAGCTCTGAGCCCGTGACGGCCGCGGCGGCGGCCGGGCTCTCGGCCCGCGGGGCCCGGCGGTGACCGCCGGACCCCGCGGGCCCGCGGCGGCGGGTGCCGGTCTCCGGGCGGGATCTGTTTCCTGGATTTCCGGCATGCGGTAACTTCTTTCCGAAGTTGTCGCGATCGTGGGCGCGAGTCGCGGCGGGCCTAGGAGGAACGCACCGTATGTCCATCCAGCAGACCGACGTCCTGTACACCGCCGTCGCCACCGCCGAGAACGGCCGGGACGGCCGGGTCGCCACCGACGACGGCAAGCTCGACGTCGTCGTCAACCCGCCCAAGGAGATGGGCGGAAGCGGCGCCGGAACCAACCCGGAGCAGCTCTTCGCCGCCGGGTACAGCGCCTGCTTCCAGGGCGCCCTCGGCGTCGTCGCGCGCCAGGAGAACGCCGACGTCTCCGGATCGACCGTCACGGCCAAGGTCGGCATCGGCAGGAACGACGACGGGTTCGGGATCATCGTCGAGATCTCCGCCGACATCCCGAACGTCGACGCCGCCACCGCCCGCGCGCTCGTCGAGAAGGCGCACCAGGTGTGCCCGTACTCCAAGGCGACCCGCGGCAACATCACCGTGACGCTTGCCTGACGGCGCTCGTTGCACACGACGGAGGCCGCACCCCGGGACGTGGGGTGCGGCCTCCGCCCTTTCGCCGGCCGCCTCAGGAGACCGTCAGCAGAGCCCTCCCCACCTGCGAGAACTCGCCCTTGGGATGGTCGCGGAAGAGCGGTTCCGTGCCGAACAGGACCACGTGCGGGCCGCTGACCACCGAGGGGCGGCCCGCCGCCGCGGCGGGACCTCCGGTGCCGTCGGCCGAGGGCCGCCAGTGCCCGGAGACCAGTGGATCGCCCGTCGCGTACGACTGCTCGACCCGGACGCCCGGCCCCAGGGCCGTGAACCAGACCGGGGCGTACACGAAGCTGTGATCAGGGGCGCCCGTGGTCACCGGCCCGCCCGAGTTCACCACCCGCACCACGCCGTTGGCGTCGCCGTCGCCCTCCACCGGCCGCACCGCGAGCAGTCCGGCATCCGTGTTGAGCGCCGCGCCCACCGCACCGCGCCCGACCAGGCCGTGGGCGCGCAGGAACGCGTCGAGGGCCGTCCGCGCCGACGGGGTGAGCGCCGCGTGGTCGAGGCCCGACGACACGAACAGCACGTCGGCGGCGGACCAGTCGAAGCCCGCGTCGAGGATCGCCGTCGACACCGGGACCACGTCGAAGTTCATCTCGCGCAGCGCGAACAGCTCGCCGGGGGTGACCGCGGCGGCGACCCGGACGGCGCGCAGCGGGGTGCCGCCGGCCGCCTTCGCCGTCTCGAAGACGACGTCGTACGCGCGCGCCAGGGAGACGGCCCGCGCGCGGGCCGAGGACGGCACCAGCGCACTGCCGTCCGCACTCCGCCGCACCGCGACTCCGTCCCGCAGCAGGGAGTTGACAGCGGCGATCTCCTGCGGGGTGTCGAGGCGGAGCCGGAGGTCGCCGTGCGCGGCGACATGCCCCACCGGCGCCGCGGAACGGACCGCGGTGCGCGGGACCCCCGCCAGGTTTCCGCCCGGCACCCGCTCGACCGTCGCTCCCCACAGCCGGCCCAGACTCCAGCCCGAGATGTCGTACATCGTCGACACCTTGTCGCTGATGTCCCTGCCGTCCGCCAGCAGCGCGTTCGCCAGACCGCGCTTGGGCTGGTGCAGATCGACGACGTACGAGCCCTTCGGGTACGTCCGCCCCGCCAGCCGGAAGTCGCGGGTCGCCCGGGTCACGCGGACGTCGTCGGCGATCAGGTGGTCCACCAGGCGCGCGGCGGCCGTCGCGGATCGCTGGGTGCCGCCCGCCGGCACGACGTAGGCCCGCGGGAAGACGGTCGTGTAGACGTCCTCGGGGCCGATGCCCGGCACGCCGGGCACGGTCTTCGCGGACACCGGCACCTGCGCGGCGCCCGCCGACCCGCGCCGGAACACCTCGATCTGGTCGGCGATCAGCGAGGCCCGGTGGGTCCGGACGAAGTCGAGGGTGGCGCGCATGGCCGCACCCGCCACGTCCACGTTGACGGCCGAGCGCCGCCGCAGTTCGGCGGCCGGCAGCGTGTCGTACGCCGAGCCGTTCACCGTCAGCGGGATCTCGACGGTGTGCGCGGCGACCGTGCCGTGGAAGGCCGCGTACTGCGGGGTGAAGACGGGCGGCCAGTCGTCCCAGCCCTCCTGCTGGTCCCGGAACGGGATGTGGGCCGGCTCCACCCCGTCCTTGTCGGGCGTGTGGCCCAGGCCGTTGACGGCGGCCTCCATGCCGAGGGCGTTGGCGTAGGTGTTCTTGAGGAACAGGTCGTACTCGTAGTTCTCGCCGTGCGGCGGGGTCGTCGGCTCGATCAGGGTGCCGTTGACGTAGCCGTGCAGATCGAGCATGACGGCCGGCTGCTTGTCGATCTCGATCTGCCGCATCGCGCGCACCTCGGGCTGCGAGGCGGTGACGAAGTCCCGGTTCAGGTCGAAGCCGCCCGCGTTCTCACGGGTGCCGGCGATCCGGCCGTCCGGGTTCGCGGTGATGTCGAAGTACAGCCGGCTGTGCGCGAGCAGGTCCTTCGTCCCGGCGTCCCGGGCGGTCGCGAGCCGCTCGATCAGCCGGAGGGCCGCGTCCGTGCCCTCCCACTCGTCGCCGTGGATGTTGCTGTCGAAGAAGACCGGCGTCTTGTACGCCGTCCTGATCGTCCGGTCCTTCGCCGCCGCCCCGGGGTCGTTCTCGATGAGCTCACGCATGCGCTCCTGCTCGCGGGCCCGGCGTGCGGACTCCGGTGCGGTGACGGTGACCAGGTAGAGGCGGTGGCCTCCGGCCGAGCGGCCCGCCACCTCGACACTCACCCGGTCGCCCAGCCGCTGGAGGGCGTTCAGCTTCGGAGCGATGGCGTGGTACGGGACGAGGCCCAGCTTGAGGGACTTGTCGGCCGGGTTCTCCGGGTCCGCGGCGAGGACCTGCTCGCGCGGGTAGCCGCGGCCGTCCGCCGCGAGATCGGTGACGGGTGCGGTGAGGGCGGTGCGGGCGGCAGCGGCCGGCGCCCCGGCGGCCCCGTGCGCCGGGGCCGAGCCCTCACGGACGGGCGGTCTGCGGTCCGCTGTGGCGCTGTGCGGGGCGAGCAGCAGCGAACCCGCCGCCGTCACGGCGACGGCGGCGGTCAGGACGGGTCTGGCGACGGGCTTCGGCAGGCGCACGTGTCGTACCTCCTGGGTTCCCCGGACCGGGCGCCGGGGGCTTCCTGAGAGCGGGTCAGGTCGGTCCACGTCGGTACGGCGAGGTGTACCTGTTCGACCCATCCGCAACAAGAGCGCGTTCTCGTCACCGCAGCCATCGGTGATGGCCCGGATGGCGCAGCACCGGTGGACCGGAAGGGGCATGCTGAGTGCGGGCGCCGGCGCGACGGAGGGCCGGACCGCCGAAGCGAACGGCCGAGCGGCAACGTGCGTGGCGAGGAGGCCCCATGTCCCCGATTCCGTCGCTCCCCAGCCGGGAGGACGTGCTGCGCATGGCGCGCAGCACGACCGACATCACCGGCCAACTCCTCGACACGGCAGGGAACATCACCAGGATCGCCGTCAACACCCTCGACCCCCGGGACGGGTCCGGGGCGGAGGCGCTGCGCGTGCTGCGCGAGACGACCGCCGAACTCGCCGAGGCGAGCGCCTCCCCGCAGGCGCAGGAGGCGTTCTACCGGATGGTGGACACCCTGACCCGGCTCGGCACCAGCGGGGCACCCCTCGCGGTGCACCCCGTGAGCGAACCCGCGCAGGCGCTGCTGGCCGCGCTCGGCGACAGCCTGCTGCCCGTCCTCGACGCGGTCGAACCCGCCGTGCAGGAGGCGGTCGCCGCACTCGGCGAACTGGTCGACGCGTCCTCGCCACTGCTGCCCGCGGCCGCCGGCATCGCCGCGAGTGTGCTGCTCGCGCTGACCCCGGTGCTGCGGGCAGCCGCCGACGTCCTGCGCGGCTCCACGCCCGAACTGCGGCGCATCGCCGACGCGTTGACCGCCGCGCTCGCACCGCTGCTGCCGCTCCAGGTCACGCTGGCGGAGCGGGCGGCGGTGGCCGGGGCAGGGGTCGTACGGGCCACGCTGCCCCCGCTCGCCGACCTCACGGAGGCGGCCGCCGCCGTGATGCGGACGGCCCGGCCGGTCCTGGTCGCCGGCGAGGAGATGCTCGTCGCCGGGCTCGAACAGCTTCAGCCACTGCTCCTCTCCACGGCGTCCCGGGCCGGCCAGGTGGCGCGCGCCGGGGCCGTCCGTGTCTCGGCGGCGGTGTCCCCCGCCGCCGACCGCACGGTGGTGGTCGCGGTCACCCCGGCGTGACCCGCCCGCCCCGGCACCGGGCGTGCGGCGTCCGGAGTGCGGGCCGCCGGGGGCCACAGGGCCCGCCCGGGCCCGGAGGCCCGCCCCGCTAGAGTTCCCCTCATGCGCGATCTCGGGGTGGGCTTCGGTTACTTGGTGCGGGGCCAGCGATGGGTGGCCGGGCACGGGAAGCAGTTCGGCTTCGGTCTGCTCCCGGGCCTCATCACCCTGGTCCTGTACGCGGCGGCCCTCGTCTCTCTCGCCCTGTACGGCGAGGACTTCATCGGCTGGGCGACCCCCTTCGCGGACGACTGGACCAGCCCCTGGCAGGGACTGTTCCGGGGCCTGCTCACCGCCGTGCTCGTCGCCCTGGCCCTGCTCCTCGCCGTCCTCACCTTCACCGCGGTCACCCTCCTCGTGGGGCAGCCGTTCTACGAGAACCTCTCCGAGAAGGTCGACCGGGACGTCTCCCCGGACGGCACGGCCCCCGAGTCGGGGCTGCCGCTCTGGCGGGAACTGTGGATCTCCGGGCGCGACAGCCTCCGCATCCTCGTACGGGCCGCCGTCTGGGGTGTACTGCTCTTCGCCCTGGGCTTCGTGCCCTTCGTCGGCCAGACCGCCGTCCCGGTGATCGGCTTCTTCGTCACCGGCTTCTTCCTCACGGAGGAGCTCGTCGCGGTCGCCCTGCAGCGCCGCCGCGTCGATCTGCGCGAACGCCTCACCCTGCTCCGCTCCCGCAAGATGCTGGTCTGGGGCTTCGGCACCCCGCTGGGCATCGCGTTCCTGGTGCCGTTCGTGGCCGTGTTCCTGATGCCCGGAGCCGTCGCCGGCGCCACCCTGATGGCGCGTGAACTCCTCGACGAGGAGACCGCCGAGACCGGAGCGGACGCTCCCGAGGAGGAAGTCGCCCCGTGACCGAGATACTCGCCGTCGCCGTCATCACCGTCCTGGCCGTCGTCGCCCCGGGCGCCGACTTCGCCATGGTGGTCCGCAACAGCTACCTCTACGGCCGCAGGACGGGCCTGCTGGCCGCCACGGGCGTCGCCGCCGGCGTCCTGGTGCACGTGACGTACACGATGCTGGGCGTGGGCCTGCTGATCGCGTCCTCGACCGCCCTGTTCACGGTGATCAAGCTGATCGGCGCGGCGTACCTCGTGTACATCGGCGTACGCACGTTCCGGGCGCGCGGCGACGTCGAGGTGGACCTGGAGAACAAGACGGAGCTGACCCCGTGGGCCGCGCTGCGCACCGGGTTCCTCACCAATGTCCTCAACCCGAAGACGACGCTCTTCGTGGTGTCGACGTTCGCCCAGGTCGTCAGCCCCGGCACGCCGCTCTACCAGCAGGCGGGCTACGGGCTGTTCATGTCCCTCGCCCACCTGCTGTGGTTCGGCGTGGTCGCCGTGTTCTTCTCGCACGACCGGATGCGCACGCTGATGCTGCGCGGCCAGAAGGTCCTGAACAAGGTCATCGGATCCGTCCTGGCCGGGCTCGGCATCAGTCTCGCCTTCGCTCCGTCCCACTGACGGCGGGAGCGGTGGTGTCCGCGGCGACCGTCAGGATCGCCCGCACCTGCGCGATGATGTCCAGCCGGTTGCGCACGAACTCGGGGTCGGAGGCCGTGCCGGTCGCCGGGTCCGTGCTGCCCGTGCCGAACTGGAGCACAGGCGTGCGCACATGCCCTCCGGGCAGCGAGGAGTGCAGGCCGAGACGGTCGCGCAGCAGGGTCGCGCGGTACGCGATCTCGTTCGACTGGTAGTCGCCGCCGCCACAGCCGGGCTCTCTGCCGCTCGACGAGGTGCTCCGCCTCGGCGTAGGAGTCCGCGTCGGCCAGGGCCCGCGCGAACCGCGGCGCCACGGAGTCGAATCCGGAACGGCGCCGGATCTCCTGGGGCGCCGCCCGGTCGAGCCGCTGCTCCTCCACGGTGGGGGATGCGGCGGCGGGTGCGGTGCCCGCGGTGGCCGTCGCGAGTCCCGCCACGAGGGTGAGTCCGAGAATGCCGATCCGAACGCATCGGTGAGTCAGGGGAGTTCGTACCTTCCGTCGCCGGGATGGGGGGGAGTCCCTCGCTCCTGCGCGGTCGGGAGCTCGGGGGACGCTGCCGGACGGCGGCAGTATCCCGTGACGGCCGGGGCACACGCCATGGCACGTGACCGGGAAGGCCCGTGTGACCGGGCGGTTCGAGCCGACCCGGAGACGGGCGTGGAGGCGGCCGGACCATTCACACCGCCCCGACGGCACGGGTGCCGGGGATCCTCGTCGCCGACTCCCGCAGGGCGGCCAGGAACGCCTGCGCCGCCGGTGTCAGGGGCCGCCCGCGCACGGTCGCCGCGTACACCGCCCGTGCCGGTGCGTCCTCGTCGAGCACCGGGAGCAGGGCGACGTCGGGCCGCACGGACTCCGCCGCGAGCGCCGGGACCAGGGTGACGCCGAGCCCGGCGGCGACGTATCCCAGCTTGGCGGTCCACTCGGCGACGACGTGTGCGACGCGTGGCCGGAACCCGTGCCGCAGGGCCGCGTCGAGGAGGGTGCCCTCGGGGCCCGGACCCCCGGAGATCCAGTCGGCGTCGGCGAGCCGGGGCAGCCGCACGGACGCTTCGGCGGCGAGCGGATGCCCGGCGGGGACGGCGACGTACAGGGACTCGTCGAGGATGTGGTGCAGGGCGCAGGTGTCCAGCCGGGCCCGGCCCGTCGTCGACACGACCGCGAGATCGAGCCGGTCGGCGGAGAGCCGGTCCAGCAGCGCGGGGGTGAGTCCTTCCTCGCGGCTGAGCCGGACCCCGGGACTGCGGACCCGGAACGCCGCGATGGCCCGCGGGACGAGGGCCGCGTCCGCCGTGGCGAAGGCGCCCACCCGCAGGCGTCCGCCGGCCCGCTCCCGCAGTGCGGCCAGCTCGCGGCCGGCCCCGAGGAGTCGCTGGACCACCGACTCGGCGTGCGGCACGAGGACCTGCCCGGCCTCCGTCAGCCGGACGCCCCGGGGAAGCCGGTCGAAGAGGGGCGCCCCGCCGAGCGCCGCCTCCAGCGAGGAGATCTGGCGCGACACCGCCGACTGGGTCCATCCCAGTGTCCGCGCCGCCACGGTGAACGAACCGTGCCGGGCCACCTCCAGGAAGACCCGCAGCCACGTGGTGCTCAGATCGGGGGCGCCCCGGGGCGCCGGGGCGCTCGCTGCAAGAGAGCCCGGAGGTATGGAGTCCGATGGCGAGGAGACCGGTGCCGATGCGTCCGGCGGCAGGGAGTCCGAGGTTTCGGTATGCGGGTTGGGCATGGGTTCCATGCTAGACATTCGCTTGTCGCATCACGGGGGCACGCCTAGCGTCACGCACATGGACACGATGGAGAAGATCGCCTTCCTGGGGCTGGGGCACATGGGCGCGCCCATGGCGCGCCGACTCCTGGACGCCGGGCACCCGTTGACCGTCTGGAACCGGACGCCGGGCAAGGCGGCACCGCTCGTCGCGCGGGGGGCCGTGCTCGCCGCGTCCCCGGCCGAGGCCGTCCGCGACGCGGATGTGGTGATCACGATGCTCGCCGACCCGGCCGCGCTCGACGCGGTGGCCGGCGCCGTCCTCCCGGAACTGCGCGCCGGCGCCTGCTGGGTGGAGATGTCGACGGTCGGCCCGGACGTCGTCAGGGCACTGGCCGCACGGCTCGGGGAGGACGTGACGCTGGTCGACGCGCCGGTCATGGGCAGCACGGACCGGGCGGCGGCGGGCGCGCTCGGCATCCTCGCGGGCGGTGACACGGCCCGCGTCGAGCGGGTGCTGGCGCACCTCGGGACGGTGACCCGCACCGGCCCGCCCGGCTCGGGCGCCGCGCTCAAACTGGTCGTCAACTCCGCCGTCCTCGGCGGGCTCGCCCTGGTCGCCGAGAGCATGGTCCTCGCACGGGCCCTCGGCCTCGACGACGACACCGCGCGCACCGCCCTCGCGAACAGCCCGCTCGGCGGCGCCGTCGCCCGCGCCTTCGCCGACGGCGTCCACTTCGGCACCTCGCTCGCGGTGAAGGACGTGGGCCTGGCGGTCGAGGCGGCCCGGTTGCCCGCCCTGGAAGCCGTACTGGAGCACTACCGGTCCGCCGCCGCGGACCCGGCCGTCGCCCGCGCGGACGTCGCGCGGGCCGTCACCCACATCCGCACCTCGGCCTGAGGGGATCCCGTGCAGATCACACTCGACAACCCGGCCTCCGCGCCGCAGCCCGCCAACTCCTACTACTCGCAGGTCGCCCGCGTCGAACTCCCGGGCGGGGGCGTCCTGTTGTACGTGTCGGGGCAGGTCGCGGACGGCCCGGACCTGGCCACCCAGAGCCGCGGGGTCTTCGAGGCGCTCGACGCCCTGCTCAAGGCGCACGGCGCGACCCTCGCCGACGTCATCAACATCCGCACGTATCTGACCGACATCGACGGCATCGGCGAATACGGCGCCGTGCGGCGCGAGTTCCTCACCGGGACCGCCCCCACCAGCATGACCTTCGAGGCCTCCCGCCTCTTCAAGCCGGACGCCCTCGTCGAGGTCGAGGTCGTCGCGGCGATCCCGTGAGGGCGTGCCGGCAGAGCCGCGGCCGGGGAGGGGACGGCCACGGGCGCAGGTGATGCCGGGGAGCCGCGGCGGACAGCGCGCGGTCGGCGCTCAGGTCCCGCCCGGTCCCGGATCCTCGCCCAGCAGCGCGAGGAAGTCCCGGAAGGCGGCCGGCATGTCCACCGACTCCGGGTCCAGCAGCCACTGGTACTGGAGCCCGTCCATCACCGCCACGAGCAGGGGGGCGGCACGCTCCGGCGTGAGTCCGCCGGGGAGCCGCTCCCCGTACTCGGCGCGCAGCACCGACGCCATGCTCGCGCGCACGGCGCCGTACCGCTCGGTGAAGAATTCGCGCGCCGGGTGCCCTTCGGTGACGCTCTCGCCGAGCAGCGCGGAGAAGGTCTGGATGATCCCGGGCCGCATCGCGTTGTACTCGACGAGCGAGGCGAGCAGGTCGGCCCGCCACCGGGAGTCGGGCACGGCGTCCCACTGGTCCCGCTCCTTGAGCACCGCGACGAGCAGCGCCTCCTTCGTCGGGAAGTGGTGCAGCAGCCCCTGCTGGGTGAGGCCCACCCGCTCGGCGACGGCGGCGAGGCTGGCGCCCCGGTAGCCGCGCTCGGCGATCACATCGAGGGCCGCGCGCACGATCTCCGCGCGCCGCTCCTCGCTCCTGGTCCTGGCCGCCATGGCGTCACCGTACGGCATCCGATCACCCTTCGAATAACGGCGAGGTCACGAAACCTACCGCTCTACAGGCAGGGGGTGCAGGATGAGGGCGTCCAGGACTTCGACGAGGAGGTGCCGCGGTGGCGGATACCGTGAAGGACAGGCAGGACCGGCGGGACGGGCGGGAGGCCGCCCGTGAGGCCGTCGCCGAGGCGGCTCTCGGCAGGCTCGATCTGGACGCGAAGGCCCGCCTGCTGTCCGGGCAGGACATGTGGACACTGCCCGCGCTCCCCGAGATCGGACTGCGGTCCCTCGTGATGTCCGACGGCCCGATCGGGGTCCGCGGAGTGCGCTGGACCTCGGACGACCCCTCGATCGCCCTCCCGTCGCCCACCGCGCTCGCCGCCACCTGGGACCCGGCCCTCGCCGAGCGTGCCGGCGTCCTGCTCGCCCAGGAGGCCCGACGCAAGGGCGTCCACGTCCTCCTCGCGCCCACCGTCAACCTGCACCGTTCCCCGCTCGGCGGGCGGCACTTCGAGGCGTACAGCGAGGACCCGTACCTGACCGGCGTCATCGGCTCGGGCTACGTGCGGGGCGTGCAGTCGGGCGGCGTCGGCACCACCGTCAAACACTTCGTCGCCAACGACGCCGAGACCGACCGTTTCACGGTGGACAACCTGGTCTCCGAACGCGCGCTGCGCGAGCTCTATCTGGCCCCGTTCGAGGCCATCGTGGAGAACGCCCGCCCCTGGGGCATCATGACCGCCTACAACTCGGTCAACGGCACCACGATGACCGAGCACCACCACCTCGTGAACGGCATCCTGCGCGGCGAGTGGGGCTTCGACGGCTTCAACGTCTCCGACTGGACCGCGGCCCGCTCCACCACGGCCGCCGTCGAGGGCGGACTGGACGTCGCCATGCCCGGCCCGCGAACCGTCTACGGCGCGCCGCTCGCGCAGGCCGTCCGCGACGGACGGGTCCAGGAGTCCACCGTCGACGAGGCCGTCCGCAACGTCCTGCGCCTCGCCGCCCGCGTCGGCATCCTGGACGGCGCGGAGCCGGTCGTCACCGAGCCGCCGGCCCCCGTCGACGGGGAGGCCCTGGCCCGCGAGATCGCCCGCCGCGCCTTCGTCCTGGTACGCAACGAGGCCCGCGACGGAAGCAGGGCGCTGCCCCTGAGGCCGGGCACGGTGGCGCTGATCGGCGCCGCCGCCCGCGACGCCCGCGTCCTCGGCGGCGGCTCCGCCACCGTCTTCCCCGCCCGCGTGGTCTCCCCGCTGGCCGGCCTGACCGCCGCCCTGCCCGAAGGCGCCCTCAGCTACGCCGTCGGCGCCGACCCGAACGAGGAACTCGCCGTCGCCGACCGAGGATTCGAGCTGCGCGCGGTCTGCCGCGACGCACGCGGAGAGATCATCGGCACCGGCTCCGCGCCCAACGGCCACATCCAGTGGATGGGCAACGACCTGCCCGAGGGGGTCACCCACGACGGCCTGCACACCATCGAGCTGACCGGCCGGTTCACCCCGCGCGTCGGCGGCCCGCACACCTTCGGCATCAGGGGGCTGGGCGCCTTCACCCTCGCCGTCGACGGCGTCACGTACTTCGACGGCGTCCAGCGCGCCGACAAGGACGACCCGTTCCTGACGTTCTTCGGCGCCCCGGTGCCCCGGGCCCGGGCCGAACTCGCCGCGGGCGAGCCGGTGGAGGTCTCCCTCACCCAGGTCGTGGCCCTCCCCGAGGGCATGCCGATGAAGGCGATCACCTTCACGCTGACCCATCAGGAACCGCAGCGCGACCCCGACGAACTGATCGCCGAGGCCGTCGAGGCGGCCCGCGCCGCGGACACGGCCGTCGTGGTGGTCGCCACCACCGAGCGCGTCGAGTCCGAGGGCTTCGACCGCAGGGACCTGCGTCTGCCGGGCCGTCAGGACGAGCTGGTGCACGCCGTCGCCGCCGCCAACCCGAACACCGTGGTCGTCGTCAACTCCGGTTCCCCGGTCGAGCTGCCGTGGCGTGACGAGGTCGCCGCGGTGCTGCTGAGCTGGTTCCCCGGCCAGGAGGGCGGCTCCGCGCTCGCCGACGTCCTCACCGGGGCGCACGAGCCGGGCGGCCGCCTGCCCACCACCTGGGGCTCCCTCGCACAGGCCCCGGTCACCCAGGTCGTCCCGGACGACGGCGCACTCCCGTACAGCGAGGACCTGTTCATCGGCTACCGCGCCTGGGACAGGGAGAGCAGGACCCCGTCGTACGCCTTCGGGCACGGTCTCGGCTACACCGACTGGACGTACGAGTCGATCGAGGTCGACGGGACGACCGCGACGGTCCGCGTCCGCAACAGCGGCGAGCGCGCCGGACGCGAGGTCGTCCAGATCTACCTCGCCCCGGTGGAGGCCGACCCCGGGCGGCCCGCCCGCCGGCTCGCCGCCTTCGCGGGCGTGGCGGCCGGACCGGGCGAGAGCGTGGAGGCCGTTGTGGAACTCCCGCGGCGCGCCTTCGAGATCTGGGACGAGAACAGCGCATCGTGGGCGTTTGTGAAGGGTTTGTACGAGGTTCAGGCAGGCCGTTCCCTCACGGACCGTCGTCTGAGCACGATCATCGAGGTGTGACGGGCGCGAGCCGCCCCCAAGACCAGCCCCGGCCCGGAACCTGACCTCCGGACCGGGGCTCGCCTCGTTCCGCGCCCTCTCTCACGGGCGCGGACCGCGCGGCGGGACGGTGCCGGGGACGGTCACCGTTCGCGCACGGAGAAGCCGAACACGGTCTCCGACCGGTACACCCCGCCCGGCCGCAGCTCGGTGCTCGGGAAGTCCGGCCGGTTCGGCGAGTCGGGGAAGTGCTGCGTCTCCAGCGCGATCCCGTCACCGGGCGCGTAGGGGAGCGAGTCGTCGAGGTGGTCCGCCGTGTAGAGCTGGAGCCCCGGCTCGGTGGTCGACACGGTCAGCAGGCGCCCGGATTCCGGGTCGTGCAGCTCCGCCACCTCGACGGGGGCGTCCGTCACCCCCTTGTCCAGGACGAAGTTGTGGTCGTACCCGGCGCCGACCTTCCGGGACTGCCGGAAGTCGAAGCGCGTGCCCTCGACGGGGGCGAGCTCCCCGGTCGGGATGAGGTCCGCCTCCACCGGCGTCAGCCGCGCGGCGGCGAGGCGCAGTTCGTGCCCTCCGGCGTTGCCCCCGCCGCTCAGGTTCCAGTAGGTGTGGCTGGTCAGGTTCACCACGGTCGGCGCGTCGGTGCGCGCCTCGTACGCGATCCGCAGCGAGCCGTCCGCGTCGAGCGTGTACGTCGCCGAGACCGCCAGTCGGCCCGGGAAGCCCTCCTCGCCGTGCGGGCTGACCCGCGACAGCCGCACGCCCCCGTCGACCGGCTCGGCGTCCCACACCCGCTTGTCGAAGCCGAACTCGCCGCCGTGCAGCGAGTTCGGGCCGTCGTTCGGGGTCAGGTGGTAGGTGAAGCCGTCGAGCGGGAAGCGGGCGCCCGCGATCCGGTTGGCGTACCGGCCGACCAGCGCGCCGAAGTACGGCTGCGGGTGCGCGAGATAGCCCGCGAGGTCCGGGAAGCCCAGCACCACGTTCGCGGTCCGCCCGTCCCGGTCGGGGATCTCGGCCGACTGCACGATCCCGCCGTACGTCAGGATCCCTACCCGCACACCCGACCGCTCCAGAGTCCAGCGATGGACCGCGGTGCCGTCGGAAAGTGTGCTGAAAAGTTCGCTCATGAGCGAACCCTAGGTCACCGGATTGCGTGCGGTGATGTTGCGGTATGCGATCTCGGCCAGCCGAGCCTGCCCGTCCTTGCTCGGGTGGAACCAGTCCCAGTGGCTCAGCTGCTCCGTGTCGAAGCGGTACTCGAAGACCGCGCCGCCGTCGAAGCGGCACCGCCGGTCCTTGGCACACACCTCGCGCAGCACCTCGTTGTACGCCTCGACGCGGCTCTGCACCTTGGCGCGCCGCAGCGTCGCCGCCGAGTCCAGGGCGTCCGCGTCCCCCAGCATCGACGGGCAGATCCCCAGTTTCCAGATCTGCTTGCCGAGCGCGCTCGTGCGGCCCTGGGACCACAGGCGCTTCAGATCCGGCACGCTCGCCACGTACACCTGGGTCTTGGGCAGGGCCGCACGCAGCGTGTCCATCGCGTCCTGGAAGCCGACGCGGAAGTCCGCCACGGACGTCATCGCGGAGGCCGAAGCACGACAGGCGTCGTTGGCGCCCGCCATCACCGTCACCAGCTCCGGCCGCCGGGTCGCCGCCTGTGCCATCTGGCCGGGCAGATCCGCCATCCGGGCGCCGGTCACCGCGTAGTTCCAGCTGCGCTCGGCGGCGCCGGCCTTCCCGAGCAGCCGCACGGCGAGGGACTTGACCTGCGCGTCGCTGCCCGTCGCCCAGGACACCTCGGGGCAGTCCGACAGCACGGCGCAGGCGTCGAAGCCCCGTGTGATGGAGTCGCCGACGGCGGCCAGCGACCGCGGGCTGGTGTTCCACGTGGGCGTCGGCTTCGGGGACGGACGAGCCGCGGAGGTGTCTCTCGGCGCCGGGGAGTTGCCACCGGAGGCGTCGCACCCGGCGACGCCCAGGAGGGCCGCCGCCGCGACGGCGACGACGGCCCGTGAACGGTGACTGCGGTTCCGCATCCCCAGGTCCCCTCGTTCGTTGTGCAGGGTCGGTCACACCCTTCGGGCGCACCGGTCGGTGTCGCGCCGTAGGCCATTGGTGGCACCGCGTCGTGCCCGGTCGGCAGCACCGCGTCCCCATGGGTGAAACCTCGGTGTTTCCAGGCGTCGGGACCGACGGTACGTCACACTCCTTGCGCCGCCGCACGGTAGCCTCGCCCCGTGGCCGCCCTGCCACTGCCGTTCCGCTAAGTTACAAGATGTCTCGCTCTGTCCGGAGGCCCCAGTGACGACACGTGGAGTTCTCTACGTGCACTCCGCGCCCCGCGCGCTGTGCCCGCACGTCGAGTGGGCGGTCGCCGGGGTACTCGGCACACGCGTGAACCTCGACTGGATCCGGCAGCCCGCCGCGCCCGGCACCTGGAGATCGGAGTTCTCCTGGAAGGGCGAGGTCGGCACGGCCTCCAAACTCGCCTCCGCGCTGCGCGGCTGGCAGATGCTGCGCTTCGAGGTCACCGCCGAGCCCTGCCCCACCGCCGAGGGCGAGCGCTACAGCTGCACCCCCGACCTGGGCATCTTCCACGCGGTCACCGGGATCCACGGCGACATCCTGATCCCCGAGGACCGGCTGCGCGCCGCCCTGCTCCGCTCCCAGCGCGGCGAGACCGACCTGGAGGCCGAGATCGCCAAGCTTCTCGGCAAGCCCTGGGACGACGAGCTGGAGCCCTTCCGCTACGCGGGCGAGGGCGCCCCGGTCCGCTGGCTCCACCAGGTGGTCTGACCGGCGGACCACGCGACCAGCCGCCTGTGAGCCCGCGAGCCGCACCGGGCGGAGGACCCGGACGACGAACGGCGTGTGGCCCGTACTCCTGGCCAGGAGTACGGGCCACACGCCGTTCAGCAGAGGGACACCGGCGTCAGACGGTACGGAACGCCAGCACCACGTTGTGTCCGCCGAATCCGAACGAGTCGTTCAGCGCGGCGATCCGCCCGTCGACGGGCAGCTTGCGCGCCTCACCGCGGACGATGTCGGCGTTGGCCTCGGCCTCGGGGTCGAGGTTCTCGACGTTGATGGTCGGCGGGGCGACCCGGTGGTACAGCGCGAGCACCGACGCGACCGACTCGACACCGCCGGCGCCGCCGAGCAGGTGGCCGGTCATCGACTTGGTGGCGGACACCGCGATGTGGTCGGCGTCGTCGCCGAACACCTTGCGAAGCGCCTTCAGTTCGGCCACGTCACCGGCCGGCGTCGAGGTGGCGTGCGCGTTCACGTGCACGATCTCGGCGGGGTCCAGGTCGGTGTTGTCGAGCAGGTTCTGCAGGGCGTGCGAGATGCCGCGGCCCTCGGGCTCCGGCTGCACGATGTCGTGGGCGTCGGCCGAGATGCCCTGGCCGACGGCCTCCGCGTAGACGCGGGCGCCACGCTTGGCGGCGTGCTCGGCGGACTCCAGGACGAGGACGCCGGCGCCCTCGCCGAGGACGAAGCCGTCACGGTCGACGTCGTAGGGGCGCGAGGCACCCTGCGGGTCGTCGTTGTTCTTGGACATCGCCATCATGTTGCCGAACGCGGCGATGGGAAGCGGGTGGATGGCCGCCTCGGTGCCACCGGCGACGACGACGTCGGCGCGGCCCGTGCGGATCATCTCGATGGCGTAGCCGATGGCCTCGGCGCCGGAGGCGCAGGCGGAGACCGGGGTGTGGACACCGGCGCGGGCGCCCACGGCGAGGCCCACGTTGGCGGACGGGCCGTTCGGCATCAGCATCGGCACGGTGTGCGGGGAGACGCGGCGTACGCCCTTCTCCTTCAGCACGTCGTACTGGTCGAGCAGGGTCGTCACGCCGCCGATGCCGGAGGCGATGACGGCACCGAGCCGGTCGGGATCGACGCTCGCGTCCTCGCCCGCCTTGTCGGTGAAACCGGCGTCGGCCCAGGCCTCCTTGGCCGCGATGAGCGCGAACTGCGCCGAGCGGTCCAGCCGGCGGGCCTGCGGGCGGGGGATGACCTCGCCCGGCTCGACGGCGATCTGTGCCGCGATACGGACCGCCTGGTCGGCGGCCCACTCCTGCTCCAGGGGACGGACACCGGAACGTCCGGCGACCAGGCCCTCCCAGGTAGAGGCTGCGTCGCCACCCAGCGGTGTGGTTGCGCCGATACCGGTGACGACCACGGTGCGATTGGTCGGGCTCACGGGAATTCTTTCTCCAACGGATACGAGGATTCAGCGGCGCCACCGCCGGGTGGCGGGGCATGCGGCCCAGGCGGACCGGGGCTCGGAGCCCGGACGGAACCGGGGCTCCAGCCCAGGTGATCGGTAGATCAGGCCTGGTGCTTGAGGATGTAGTCGGTCGCGTCGCCGACGGTCTTGAGGTTCTTGACGTCGTCGTCCGGGATCTTCACGTCGAAGCGCTCTTCGGCGGCGACGACGACCTCGACCATGGACAGCGAGTCGACGTCCAGGTCGTCGGTGAAGGACTTGTCCAGCTGGACGTCCTCGGTGGGGATGCCGGCGATCTCGTTGACGATCTCGGCGAGACCTTCGACGATCTCTTCCTGAGTGGCGGCCATGTCAGGCGCTCCTTCGGTGTGTATCCAGAGGGTGTGGCGGTACTCCGCCCGGAGATGATCCGGACGGTGTGCCTAGGGGAGGGTAACGACCGTGGCGGCGTACACGAGACCCGCCCCGAATCCGATGACGAGCGCGGTGTCGCCGCTCTTCGCCTCACCGGTCGCCAGGAGCCGCTCCATCGCGAGCGGAATCGAGGCGGCCGAGGTGTTGCCGGTGGTGCGTACGTCACGGGCGACCGTGACGTGCTCCGGCAGTTTGAGCGTCTTCACCATCGAGTCGATGATCCGCTCGTTGGCCTGGTGGGGAATGAAGACGTCCAGGTCGTCCGGCGAAAGTCCGGCGGCGTCCAACGCCTCCTTGGCGACCTTCGCCATCTCGAAAACGGCCCAGCGGAACACCGCCTGGCCTTCCTGCGTGATCGCAGGGAACTTGATCTCGCCCTTGGAGTCGAGCGGAAGCTGCGAGACGTCGCCGATGCGGAAACGATCCCACGGCACGGTCTGCTTGATGGTGCCGGCCTTGTCGCCCTCCGAGCCCCACACGGTCGGGCCGATGTGCGGCTCCTGCGAGGGACCCACGACGACCGCGCCCGCGCCGTCGCCGAACAGGAAGGCCGTGGCGCGGTCCTCCAGGTCGGTGAGGTCGGACAGCCGCTCCACGCCGATGACGAGGACGTACTCGGCCGAACCCTCGACGATCATGCCCTTGGCGAGGGTCAGACCGTAGCCGAAGCCCGCGCAGCCGGCCGAGATGTCGAAGGCTGCGGCCTTGTTCGTGCCGAGCTTGTCGGCGATCTCGGTGGCGATGGCCGGGGTCTGGCTGAAGTGGGACACGGTGGAGACCACCACGGCGCCGATCTGGTCGGCGTCGATCCCGGCGTCGGCGATGGCCTTGCCGGACGCCTCGATCGACATGGCGGCGACGGTCTCCTCGTCGGAGGCCCAGTGCCGGGTCTGGATGCCGGAGCGCGAGCGGATCCACTCGTCGGACGAGTCGATCGTCTCCAGGATCACCTCGTTGGGCACGACCCGGACGGGGCGGTAGCCGCCGACACCGAGGATGCGGGCGAAAGGAGCGCCCTTGGGGGCCTTGATCTTCGACATGCTCTCGGGCTCCTTAGGCCGCGCTGTGCTCGGCGACGAGTTCGCGAGCCGCGTCGAGGTCTTCGGGGGTCTTCAGGGCCAGCGTCCGGACGCCGGGCAGCGCGCGCTTCGCCAGACCGGTGAGCGTGCCGCCGGGGCACACCTCGATCAGCGTGGTCGCGCCGAGGTCCTCGAACGTCCGCATGCACAGGTCCCAGCGCACCGGGTTGGCGACCTGGCCGACCAGACGCGAGACGACCTCGGCACCGGTGTCGACGACCTGGCCGTCCTTGTTCGAGACGTACCGCACCGTCGGGTCCGCCGGCGTCAGGTCCTCGGCGGCCTTCGCGAGCGCGTCGACCGCGGGGGCCATGTGAGCCGTGTGGAACGCGCCCGCGACCTTCAGGGCGACGACACGGCGTACGCCCTCGGGCTTGTCCGCCTCCAGGGCGGCCAGTTGCTCCAGGGTGCCGGCGGCCACGATCTGGCCCGCGCCGTTCACGTTGGCCGGGGTGAGGCCGAGCTTCTCCAGGTGCGGGACCGTCGTCTCCGGGTCACCGCCGAGGAGCGCCGACATGCCGGTCTGCGTGATGGCGGCGGCATCGGCCATCGCCAGGCCCCGCTTGCGGACGAGCTGGAGTGCGGCGGTGTCGTCGAGCACTCCGGCGAACGCGGCGGCGGTGATCTCACCGACGCTGTGACCCGCGACGGCACCGGGCGCGATGTCACCGAGTGCCGCGGCGGACAGAAGACCCGCGGCGACGAGCAGCGGCTGCGCGACAGCCGTGTCCCGGATCGCGTCCGCGTCGGCCTGCGTGCCGTAGTGGGCGAGGTCGAGTCCGATGGCCTCCGACCACGCGGCAATGCGGTCGGCGGCGCCGGGGAGTTCGAGCCAAGGAGTCAGGAAGCCGGGCGTCTGAGCGCCCTGGCCGGGAGCGACGAGTACGAGCACTCTCACACTCTCTCTTGTGGACGGCCACGGCCGCCCGTGGGGACAGGGACGAAGAACACGGAGGGGAATTGTAGGTCCCCGACAAAAGGCTAGGTCTGGGGATCTCCATCGGTGAGACGCCCCAGGATCAGCGCGATGCGCAGGGTGAATGCGGAGCGTACATCCGACGGCGACCAGCCGGTGACGTCTGTCACACGTCGGAGCCGGTAGCGCACGGTGTTGGGGTGCACGAAGAGCATGCGGGCAGCGCCTTCGAGGCTGCTCGCCTGTTCCAGGTAGACGCTGAGGGTCTCCAGGAGCGCGGAGCCCGCTTCCTCCAGCGGTCTGTAGATCTCCTCCACCAGCTGTTCGCGCGCGGACGGGTCTCCGGCGATCGCGCGCTCGGGCAGCAAATCGTCCGCGAGAACCGGCCGCGGGGCGTCCTGCCAGGCGAAACACGCCTTGAGTCCGGCGGCGGCGGCCTGTGCGGAGCGGGTCGCGGCGAGCAGGTCGGGCACGATCGGCCCGGCCACGACGGGGCCGGCGGCATACGGTCCGATCAGCGACTTGGCGACGGCGAGCGGGTTGTCGTTGCCTCCCGCGATGACGACGAGCCGGTCCCCGAGGACCCCGGTCAGCACCTGGAGCTTGGCGTGCCGGGCGGCCCGCCGGATGGCCTCCACGGTCAGTTCGCTGTCCCCGTCGGGTGCCGTGCCGAGCACCACGCAGACGTGCTCGGGGGAGTTCCAGCCGAGGGCGGCGGCCCGGCTGACGGCACCCTCGTCCGCCTCGCCGGAGAGCACCGCGTTCACGACGAGCGACTCGAGGCGCGCGTCCCAGGCACCGCGTGCCTCCGCCGCCTGCGCGTACACCTGGGCCGTGGCGAAGGCGATCTCGCGGGCGTAGACGAGGAGCGCCTCGCGCAGCACGGACTCGTCGCCCGGGGCGGCCACCTCGTCGATGGCGCTCTCCATGACCTCGATGGTCGTCCGCACCATCTCGACGGTCTGGCGCAGGGTGATCGCCCGGGTCAGCTCGCGGGGAGCCGTGCCGAAGACGTCGGTGGAGATGGCCTGCGGGGCGTCCGGATGCCGGAACCACTCGGTGAAGGCGGCGATACCGGCCTGCGCGACGAGCCCGATCCAGGAACGGTTCTCCGGTGGCATGGCCCGGTACCAGGGCAGCGTCTCGTCCATCCGCGCGATGGCCTGGGCGGCGAGACTTCCGGACGACTTCTCCAGTCGCCTCAGGGTCGCGGAGTGCGTGTGGACGTCGTGCGACGGGCGGTCGGTGTTGCTGGCTTCGGGTTCGGGCACGGGACAAGACTGCCTTATCAGGACGGAGCCGTGCGGCGGCGGGTCACCGCTAAGCGCGCGAAGGGCGTCGGACCGGCGGCTACCGTGGTGCCTGTGATGGACGTCCGCCGCGCCGACGAGCGCTACCGCGGAGGGGATCCGGAGGCCGGGATCTCCTCCCTCCACGCCTTTTCCTTCGGTCCGCACTACGACCCGGACAACCTCCGCTTCGGCGCCGTGATCGCCTGCAACGAGGAGCGGCTGGCGCCCGGCGCGGGCTTCGACGAGCACCCGCACAGCCACACCGAGATCGTCACGTGGGTGGTGGAGGGCGAGCTGACCCACCGGGACTCGGCCGGGCACGCGTCGGTGGTGCGCTCCGGCGACGTCCAGCGGCTGAGCTCCGCGGGCGGCGTCCGGCACGCGGAACGCAACGACGGCACGGAGCCCCTGGTCTTCGTGCAGATGTGGCTGGCCCCACTGGAGCCGGGCGGCGATCCGGCGTACGAGATCGTCCACGGCATCGCGGACTCCACGCCGTACGCGGTGCCCGAGGCGGGCGCCATGCTGCACGTCCGCCGGCTGACGGCGGGGGAGCGTACGGCGGTCCCCGACGCGCCCTTCGTCTATGTGCACGTCGTGCGCGGCGAAATCCGCCTGGACGGCGAGGAACTGGCGGCCGGGGACGCCGCGCGGATCACCGAGGCGAAGGACCTGGAGGCCGTGGCGGGCGCCCCGGCGGAGCTCCTGCTGTGGGAGATGACCGCGCCGTGAGCCGTGAGCCGTGAGCCGTGAGCCGTGAGCCGTGAGCCGTGAGCCGTGAGCCGTGAGCCGTGAGCCGTGAGCTGTGCGTCGTGCGTCGTGTGCCGTGACCGTGATCCCGGATCCGGTTCGTGCGCGGACGGGCCCCCGGGAGGCACGGAAGTCCGGGGGTGGAGCCCCCGGGTGACCGGCCGACGAGCGGTGGAGCGGTGAAGGCCCGGCTCAGCGGCGGAGGTCCGCCAGCACGCCGTCGGTGAACGGCGTCCACACCTCGGCCGCCCAGGGCCCGAAGGCCCGGTCCGTCAGCGCGACGCACGCCGCGCCCGCCACCGGGTCGACCCACAGGAACGTGCCGGACTGACCGAAGTGTCCGAAGGTGCGGGGCGAGGACGCATTCCCGGTCCAGTGCGGCGACTTGTGGTCGCGGATCTCGAACCCGAGGCCCCAGTCGTTGGGGTTCTGGTGTCCGTACCCCGGCAGCACGCCCTTCGTCCCCGGGTACTGCACGCTCATCGCCTCCGCGACCGTCCGCGGGTCGAGCAGCCGCGGTGCCTGCACCTCGGCGACGAAGCGGACGAGGTCGGCCACCGTGGACACGCCGTCCTTGGCGGGCGAGCCGTCGAGCGTGGTCGACGTCATGCCCAGCGGGTGCAGCACCGCCTGGCGCAGGTACTCGCCGAAGGGGATGTCGGTCGCCTTGGCGATGTGGTCCCCGAGCACCTCGAACCCGGCGTTGGAGTACAGCCGTCGCTCCCCGGGCGCGGAGGTCGTACGGTGCTCGTCGAAGGCGAGCCCGGAGGTGTGCGCGAGCAGATGACGGACCGTCGCTCCCGCGGGTCCCGCCGGTTCGTCGAGGTCGATCGCCCCCTCCTCGTACGCGACGAGCGCGGCGTACGCGGCGAGCGGCTTGGTGACCGACGCGAGCTTGAAACGGTGTTCCAGCGGCCCGTGCGTTCCCAGTACCGCGCCGTCCGCGCGGACGACCGCCGCGGCGGCGGTGGGAACGGGCCAGTTCGAGATCAGCGCCAGGCTCTGCAGGGACATGCCTACGAGCCTAAGCGGCTCACAGCTGCAGACGCATCGAGGGGTCCGGCTTGCGCACGAAGCCGAGGGCGGCGTACAGCGGCTCGGCCTGGGCGGACGCGTTGAGGTCGACCTGCGCGGCGCCCCGCTCGCGGAACCAGTCGAGGAGCGCCTCCATGCACGCGCGGGCGTAGCCGCGGCGCCGGGTGTCCGGGTCGGTGGCGACGCTGAAGACGTGGCCGACCCGGCCGTGCGGGTTGCCCGCGCGGCCGATCCGGTACTCGACGGTCCCGGCGACGAGTGCCGCCAGGGCGCCGGGACGGTCGGGATGGTCGACGACGAAGGCGGCGAAGGTACCGTCGGTGTCGGCCAGCCGGCGGCGTACGGTCGGGAGGGACTCCGGATGCCAGGCGGAGGCGTCCGGCGGAGCGTCGCCCGGGGCCCCGAGTGAGTCGATCATCACCTGGCGCAGACGCAGTACTTCCCCGGCGTCCTCGGGCACGGCACGTCGTACGAGACTCATGATCGGCACGGTATCCACCCGCCCCGGCCGAGTCGCCGGAATTTCACCTGATTCCGCTTGCTTGGAGTGCACTCCAAGGTTCTAGCGTGGGGGCATGACGGTGATGGAGACCACGGCCGAGGCCGCCGAGACCGGCACCAGGAGCAGGACCGACCTCTGCGCGGCGCCGCCCGAGCGGCACCGGCGCCCGGACGGCCAGGACAACTACACGATCAGCGAGGTCGTCGCCTTCACCGGCCTCACCGCGCACACCCTGCGCTGGTACGAGCGCATCGGGCTGATGCCGCACATCGACCGCTCGCACACCGGGCAGCGCCGGTACAGCAACCGCGACCTCGACTGGCTGGGCCTCGTCGGCAAGCTCCGGCTCACCGGGATGCCCGTGGCCGACATGGTCCGGTACGCGGAACTCGTGCGCGAGGGCGACCACACCTACATCGAGCGCTACGAGCTCCTGGAGGCGACGCGCCGCGACGTCAAGGCGAGGATCGTGGAGCTCCAGGACACGCTCGCGGTGCTCGACCACAAGATCAACTTCTATGCGGACGCGGGGCGGGCCCTGGCGTCGGAGAGGTCCTGACGGCGGACAGCGCCATCCGCAAGGTCCAGCTCGGCGACGGGGGCGAAGCGAACGTCATGTCGGCGTACCGGTCCCCGGCGACCGGCTCCAGCTCCTGCACACCGACCTCGGGGCCCGGACATGGGTGCGCGCCGGGTGGGTGGGGACTCCCCGGCCCGGAACGCGGTGTGTGGCCCGGCGGGGCGGCACTCCGGGTGCGGAGGATGGCCTACAGTTCCGCCAGCAGTTCGGCCTTCTTGCTGCTGAACTCCTCGTCCGTGACGAGCCCGGCCTCGTGCAGTTCGCCGAGGTGACGGATCCGGTCGGCGATGTCGGCCGGATCGCGGCGGGGAGCCGGCGCGGCGACGGCCGTGGGGCCGGCGGACCGCACCGCGGCCAGGACGGCGGCGGCGAAGGGCAGCGACTCGTGCACCGGGCCGTAGCCGAGGCCGAAGACGACGGCCGCCGGATCCTGGTCGGCCTGGGCGGGCTGCGCGGCCGCGGGAGCACGGCGCAGGAGCCGCAGGTGGCCCTCGAAGACCTCGGGGGAGCGCCACTCCACCCCGCTCAGGTCGGCGACCGGGAAACTCTGGTCGCCGGCCTTCCACTTCGCGGAGGAGGCTCCCGTCCAGAACCAGCGGAAGGACACCGCCCTGCCGTCGAAGGAGGCCTTCCCGTCGTACGCCTTGAAATGGAGGGGCCCCGCGGGCGGATCCACCAGATAGCGTTCGGCCGGTTCGTCGTCGGTGGTGAGCCGGTCGCGCAGTTCGTCCGCGTAGTACTCGGCGAGGGTCTCGCGGTCGGCGGGCAGCACCAGCCGGTAGGGGTCGCACCCCTCCTTCAGCTGTCCCGCGGCAGCCTCCATCAGCGGATCGGCGCCCGACCGTGGCACGGCGCGCAGAACGACCGTGCCGCGCTTCCCGGGCGTCAGCGTCACCGCCGCGATCGCCTCCAGGGGGATACGGCGTTCACCGAGCGCCTGGAACAGCTTCGGCGTACGGATCCCCCGTTCGAAGCGGATGAGCACGGAGTCGGACTCGAACTCCCAGGCGGCATGAAATCCGGCCAGTACGTCACCCATGCGGGCCATCGTATGCGGCACGCAAGCCTCCGTCGCCTCCTCGTACGGACCGCAGTTTTTCGCTCTCTACGCGCGTCAGGCCGACGCGGCGTCGGACAAACCCGCCCGGCACGCCTCATCGTCACGTGCGCAGCTCACCGCGCGGTACGCGCCAACACCGATCTCCGCGAAGTTGCGGAGGCTCTCCGTGCCCGGCTCGAAGTAGCCGGCGTGCCCCTGCGCCCCGTCCGCGGAGAGCACCCGCGCACCGAACCCCTTCGACACCGGGTCGGCGCCGTGCCCGAGACCGCCGACCTCCAGGTACGGCACGTCCTGGATCCAGTCGTCGCGGTCCCGCATCGCCCAGACCTGCGCCGAGGTGTGCAGGCCGGCCGCCTTCTCGGCCCGCATCCCGGGGCTTCCCGCCACCGCTATGTCGGAGACCCGGGTGGGCAGTTCGTGGGCGGCGACCCCGCACAGCACGGAGCCGTAGCTGTGGCAGTACAGCGCGACCGGCGCTTCCCCCGGCAGGGCGCGCAGCAGCGCGTTCAGCCGCACCGCGCCCTCCTTCGCCCGCATCGCGGTGGCCGCGTCCATGCCGAGCCCGCTGGGCGCCGTGTAGTCGGCCCAGGCGATCACGGCGGTGCGCGTGCCCGGACCCGCGGCGCGTTCCTCCGCATACAGCGAACGTGCCATGCCGACCGGAGCCGAGTACTTCTTGGAGGTGCGCTGGAAGGTCAGCAGGTCGGTGTCGACCCCGGGCACCACGACCGAGATCCGCTCCGCCTTGTCGAGGCTGCCGAAGACCTCGGCGACCCGGCCCGACCCGATGGGGTCGAAGGCGAGGATCTTGCGGCCCTTGTGCAGCAGCGCCTCGTAGCGGTCCATGCGGCGGCCCGCGTCGCGCTGGCCGAGGGGCGACAGCCGGTTGTCGTGCATGCGCTTGCGCTCGACCTTGCGCTGCTGGTCGAGGGCGATGCGGTTCGCCCGGTAGCGCAGGGTCACGGGCGCGCCGTTCATGTTGCCGACCGCGAGCGGGTAGCGGTGGGCGAGGTGGGTGCGCTGCTGGGCGTCGAGCGTCGCGAAGAAGCGGGCCAGCACGCCCGGCGCCGACTCGGCGTCGGGCAGCGGCCGTCCGGCGATGTGCCCGTGCCGCCAGGCGTCGCGGGACGCCTGGAGCGGGGTGGCTCCGCGGTGGCTGTGGAGAGCGGTCCAGCCACTTGTGGCGAGCATCACGAACACCACGGCCAGCGCGAGCAGTGCGCGCCAGACGTTGAGTTGGGGAGACGTGTCGAAGGAAGTCACTGAGAGGACACCCTAGGAGAAGCAGAGTGCCTCACGTTAAACGAGTGAGCGGGATCACGTTTCTGGTGGGGTAATTGGGGCAAACCGGGTTCAGTTTGAGTTAAATACTCACGCTGCGTGGCCGAATTGCTGCGACGCCTGTGCGAGATGTGACGCTACGTGCGCCACTTCTCCGCCAACGCGGGCCCCACATGGTCGAGATAGGACGCCGTCAGTGCGCGGATCGCCTCGACGCTGGTGTCCTCGCCCGCACCCCACAGCCGCCCTGTGACCCGCATCACCCCGCCGAACACGGCGACCGCCACGCGTGGGCGGGGGTCCGCGTCGACGTCCAGGCCCTCGCGCTCGGCGATCACCCCGGCGATCTCCTCCTCCATCTCGGCGGAGCGGCGCAGGTGGGCGGCGAGCAGGGCGGGGGTCGACTCGATCAACTGGAAGGTGCGCATGTGCAGTTCGATCGGGATGACCGCCTCGATCGCCTCGCCGATGGTGTCCCAGCTCTCCAGGACGGCCCGCCGCAGCGCCTCCAACGGCGCTTCGTGGGGCGGCCGTTCGCGCACGGCGGCGAGGAAGTGGGACTCGGCGAGCCGCTGGACGAACAGGGCGACGTCCTCCTTGCCCGCGAAGTAGCGGAAGAAGGTGCGCTGGGACACGTCGACGGCGTCGGCGATCTCGTCGACGGTCGTCTGCTCGTACCCCTGGGTGGTGAACAGTTCGAGGGCGGCTCGCAGCAGAGCGTCCCGGGTGCGCTGCTTCTTGCGTTCGCGCAGTCCCGGGCGCGGTGCCGCCCCGATCGTGTCCGCCGTCTCCATGGCCCTCGTTTCCCTGCGGTTCGACCGGTTCAGCCTATCTGTGAGTGACGTGACAGTTACCGACTTGTGAATTGGTTTGTCAACTGTCAGTGGCTGTCACTAGCCTCCGACGCATGACTAGTCAGACCACCCTCGACAAGACGGGTCCGGGGGACAGGAGCCCGCTCGACCCGTCGGGCCAGGCTCCGGCCAAGGGGCTGCGCGGCCATCCGTGGTTCACCCTCATCACCGTGGCCGTCGGGGTCATGATGGTGGCCCTGGACGGCACCATCGTCGCCATCGCCAACCCGGCCATCCAGAAGGACCTCGGCGCCAGCTTCGCCGACGTCCAGTGGATCACCAACGGCTACTTCCTGGCCCTCGCGGTCACCCTGATCACCGCGGGCAAGCTCGGCGACCGGTTCGGGCACCGGCAGACCTTCCTCATCGGCGTGGTCGGCTTCGCCGCCGCCTCGGGAGCCATCGGCCTGTCCGACAGCATCGCCCTGGTGGTCACCTTCCGCGTCTTCCAGGGCCTGTTCGGCGCCCTGCTGATGCCGGCCGCGCTCGGCCTGCTGCGCGCGACCTTCCCGGCCGAGAAGCTGAACATGGCGATCGGCATCTGGGGCATGGTCATCGGCGCCTCCACCGCGGGCGGCCCGATCCTCGGCGGTCTGCTGGTCCAGCACGTCAGCTGGCAGTCGGTGTTCTTCATCAACGTGCCCGTCGGCGTCGTCGCGCTGGTCCTCGGCCTGGTCATCCTCACCGACCACCGCGCCGAGAAGGCCCCCCGCTCCTTCGACCTGCCCGGCATCGCGCTGCTGTCCGGCGCCATGTTCTGCCTGGTCTGGGCGCTCATCAAGGCCCCGACCTGGGGCTGGGGCGCCGGTACGACCTGGGCCTTCCTGGGCGCCTCGGTGCTGGGCTTCGTGCTCTTCGCCGTCTGGGAGACCAAGGTGGGCGAGCCGCTCATCCCGCTCGGACTCTTCCGGTCCGTCGCGCTGTCGGCCGGTGTCGTCCTCATGGTGCTGATGGCCATCGCCTTCATGGGCGGCCTGTTCTTCGTCACCTTCTACCTGCAGAACGTGCACGGCATGAGCCCGGTCGACGCCGGTCTGCACCTGCTGCCCCTCACCGGCATGATGATCGTGGGCTCGCCGCTGGCCGGCGCGCTGATCACCAAGTCCGGGCCGCGCATCCCGCTGGCCGGCGGCATGGCCCTCACCGCGATCGCCATGTTCGGCATGTCCACGCTGGAGACGGACACGGGCAGCGGCATCATGTCGCTCTGGTTCGCGCTGCTCGGCCTCGGCCTCGCGCCGGTCATGGTCGGCGCGACCGAGGTCATCGTCGGCAACGCGCCGATGGAGCTGTCCGGTGTCGCCGGCGGTCTCCAGCAGGCCGCGATGCAGATCGGCGGCAGCCTCGGCACGGCGGTGCTCGGCGCCGTCATGGCCTCCAAGGTCGACGGCGACCTCGCGGGCAACTGGGCGGACGCCAAGCTCCCGCCGCTCACCCCGGCCCAGCTCGACCAGGCCGGCGAGGCGGTGCAGGTCGGTGCCGCGCCGGTCACCAAGGACACACCGGCCGCGATCGCCGCGCAGATCACCGACGTCGCCCACGACACGTTCATCTCCGGCATGAGCCTGGCGTGTCTCGTGGCCGCCGGGGTGGCCGTCGTGGCGGTCTTCGTCGCGATGCTCACCAAGCGGGGCGAGAACGCGGAGGCCGTCGGGGCGGGCGCCGGGCACATCTGACGGGCCGTCCACCGGCTGACGGGCGACCGCACACCGGTCGTCCGTCAGCCGTCGACCGGCCGGGGCGTCCCGGCCGGTTTCGCCTATCAGGGTGACTCGGCTGAAGATCCCTCCCGTCCGGTCCGCCCGCAGGTCACAGTGGGTCACGTCCTCCGTACGACCCGGAGGACGGCCGGAGCTGCGGCGCGCTGCCGGAGGGGGGCAGCGCGCGTGCAGGTCTGAAGGTGAGGAACGGGGGTACCCGACGCATCGACCCGAACCGACCGAAAGGTCAAGGGAGTTCAGGAGTTGATGATGGCGGGCTTCGGACACGGTACGCGCAGGTACCCCCGTTCACGTGGCCGTACGAGGTCAGGGAGCGGGCCGGATCGCGCGACCCTGGGCATCATCGGCCTCGTCTGCGCGGTCGCCGGATTCTTCACGCTGGGGATCCTCCTCGGCCCGGCGGCCATCGTCTGCGGCTATCTGTCCATGGGCCGCCGCTGGGCGGGCTCAGGACCCTGGCCGGCCCTGACCGCCGTGGTCCTCGGTGCCGTCGACACACTGCTCGCGGTCCTGTGGCTGGCGGGCTCGACGGGCCCGGGCAACGGTCTGTTCTGACCGGCCGCGCCGCGCGGCGTCACGTCAGTGGACGGTCGTCCGCCCCGGCGGAACGGCCGTCCACCGTGATGTACGCGGGCCGGTGCGCGGCATCCTCCACCGTTCCCGGCACCGGGTGCGGCACACCCGAGGCCGCCCCGCCGGACAGCGCGGCGACCTCCGCGCGCAGGGCCCGCACCTCCTCGGCGAGAGCCTCGATCGCGGCGGTCTGCCGGCGCTCCTCCACGTCGTCCTTCTCGAAGCGGGAGATGAACCAGGCGGCGATGTTGGCGGTGACGACACCGAGCAGCGCGATGCCGGAGAGCATGAGGCCGACCGCGAGCACCCGGCCCATCCCCGTGGTCGGGGCGTGATCGCCGTACCCCACCGTCGTCATCGTCGTGAACGACCACCACACCGCGTCGCCCAGCGTTCTGATGTTCCCGTGGGGCGAGTCCCGCTCCACGGACAGCACCGCGAGCGAGCCGAACATCAGCAGGCCGATCACCGCGCCGCCGACGTACGTCGTCAGGCGGATCTGCGAGGCCATCCGCGCCCGCCGTCCCACCAGCATCAGGGTGGCGACGAGCCGGAGCAGCCGCAGTGGCTGGAGGATCGGCAGCACCACCGCGCACAGGTCGAGCCAGTGCCCGCGCACGAAGTCCCGTCGCTGAGGGGCCAGCGCCAGCCGGACCAGATAGTCGGCGGCGAAGGCCCCCCACACCGTCCACTCCACCACCGTGCACAGGAGCTCCAGCGACCGGCCGGCGTCGCTGTCCACGATCGGCACGGCGTAGGCGACGGCGAAGGCCACCGCGAGCGCGAGCAGGGGACGCTGGGTGTGCTGTTCCCAGCGGGCCTGTGCCGATTCATCCTTCATGCCCGCATCGTAGAAGCGGCGAAGGGGCGGCGGAGCCGATGCCCCGCTGCCCCTCATGCCGCCGTACGGACGCTCTAGGCGTCGCCGCCCGCGGCACCCGGGTCGGCCGCCGCCACGTCGAGCAGCTGGTAGCGGTCGATCGCCTGCTTCAGCACCGAGCGGTCCACCTTGCCCTCACGGGCCAGCTCCGTGAGCACCGCGACCACGATCGACTGTGCGTCGATGTGGAAGAAGCGCCTGGCCGCGCCGCGGGTGTCCGCGAAGCCGAACCCGTCCGCACCCAGCGACTGGTAGGTGCCCGGCACCCAGCGCGAGATCTGGTCCGGGACCGAACGCATCCAGTCGGAGACGGCGACGAACGGGCCCTGGGCGGCGGACAGCCGCTGCGTGACGTAGGGGACGCGCTGCTCCTCCTCGGGGTGCAGGAGGTTGTGCCGCTCCACCTCGACGGCCTCGCGCCGCAGCTCGTTCCAGGAGGTCGCCGACCAGACGTCCGCCCTGACGTTCCACTCCTCGGCGAGGATCCGCTGCGCCTCGATCGCCCACGGCACGGCGACACCGGAGGCGAGGATCTGCGCCGGGATCGATCCGGAGGCGCCCTCGCCGATGCGGTGGAGGCCCTTCAGGATGCCCTCGACGTCCACGTTCTCCGGCTCGGCCGGGTGCTGGATCGGCTCGTTGTAGACCGTGAGGTAGTAGAAGACGTCCTCCGCGTCCGGGCCGTACATCCGGCGCAGGCCGTCCTGCACGATGTGCGCGATCTCGTAGCCGTACGCCGGGTCGTAGGCGACGCAGCCGGGGTTGGTCGAGGCGAGCAGCTGCGAGTGGCCGTCCGCGTGCTGGAGCCCCTCACCGGTCAGCGTCGTGCGGCCGGCGGTGGCGCCGAGCACGAAACCGCGCGACAGCTGGTCGGCCATCTGCCAGAACTGGTCGCCGGTGCGCTGGAAGCCGAACATCGAGTAGAAGACGTACACCGGGATCAGCGGCTCGCCGTGCGTGGCGTACGCCGAGCCCGCTGCGATCAGCGAAGCCGTGCAGCCGGCCTCCGAGATGCCGTCGTGCAGCATCTGGCCGGTCGGGGACTCCTTGTACGCGAGCAGCAGATCGCGGTCGACGGCCTCGTACTGCTGGCCGAGCGGGTTGTAGATCTTCGCGCTCGGGAAGAACGAGTCCATGCCGAAGGTGCGGTACTCGTCGGGCGCGATCAGCACGAAGCGCTTGCCGATCTCCTTGTCCCGCATGAGGTCCTTCAGCAGGCGTACGAAGGCCATGGTCGTGGCGATCGACTGCTGACCCGACCCCTTCTTCACGCTCGCGTACGTCTTGTCGTCGGGCAGCGCCAGGGGCTTCGCGCGCACCAGGCGCGTGGGTACGTACCCGCCGAGCCCCTTGCGGCGGTCGTGCATGTACTGGATCTCTTCCGAGTCCCGGCCGGGGTGGTAGTACGGCGGGAGGCCGTCCTCCAGCTGCTTGTCGGAGATCGGCAGGTGCAGGCGGTCGCGGAAGCCCTTGAGGTCGGCGACCGTGAGCTTCTTCATCTGGTGCGTGGCGTTGCGGCCCTCGAAGTTCGGGCCGAGCGTCCAGCCCTTGACCGTCTGCGCCAGGATCACGGTCGGCTGGCCCTTGTGCGCCTTGGCCGCCGAGAACGCCGCGAAGATCTTCTTGTGGTCGTGACCGCCGCGGCCCAGGTGCAGGACCTGGTCGTCGGTCATGTGCTCGACCATCGCGCGCAGCCGGTGGTCGTCACCGAAGAAGTGCCGGCGGATATACGCGCCGGTCTCGGTGGCGTACGTCTGGAACTGACCGTCCGGCGTGATGTTCAGCTTGTTGACCAGGATGCCGTCCCGGTCCTGCGCCAGCAGCGGGTCCCAGGTGCGGTCCCACACCAGCTTGATGACGTTCCACCCGGCGCCCCGGAACTGTGACTCCAGCTCCTGGATGATCTTGCCGTTGCCGCGTACCGGGCCGTCGAGGCGCTGGAGGTTGCAGTTGACGACGAAGGTCAGGTTGTCCAGGCCCTCGCGCGCCGCGATCGACAGCTGGCCGAGCGACTCGGGCTCGTCCATCTCGCCGTCGCCGAGGAACGCCCACACGTGCGACTTGGAGGTGTCCGCGATCCCGCGGGCCTCCATGTAGCGGTTCATCCGCGCCTGGAAGATCGCGCCGAGCGGGCCGAGGCCCATGGACACGGTCGGGAACTCCCAGAAGTCCGGCATGGAGCGCGGGTGGGGGTAGCTGGACAGCCCGTTCGGGTACTTCGACTTCTCCTGCCGGAAGCCGTCGAGCTGGTCCTCGGTGAGCCGGTCGAGCATGTAGGCGCGCGCGTAGATGCCCGGCGAGGCGTGGCCCTGGAAGAAGACCTGGTCGCCGCCGTCGCCCTCGTCCTTGCCGCGGAAGAAGTGGTTGAAGCCCACGTCGTAGAGCGAGGCGGAGGAGGCGAAGGTCGCGATGTGACCGCCGACGCCGATGCCGGGGCGCTGGGCACGCGAGACCATCACGGCCGCGTTCCAGCGGGTCGCGTTCAGGATCTTGCGCTCGATCTCCTCGTTGCCCGGGAAGAACGGCTCGTCCTTGGTGGCGATCGTGTTGACGTAGTCCGTGCTGCGCATCTCGGGCACGGCCACGCGCTTCTCGCGGGCCCTCTCGATCAGCCGCAGCATCAGATAGCGGGCGCGCTCGCGGCCCCGCTGGTCGACGGCGGCGTCGAGGGAGTCGAGCCACTCCTGAGTCTCCTCAGGGTCGAAGTCCGGGACCTGGCTGGGAAGGCCGCCAATGATGATCGGATTGCGATCGGATCCGGAAGCCACGCTGTTCCTTCGCTGTCAGAGGGCTGTCTGCGGTGGGTTTTTCCCCGTCATTTCACCGTTCCCCATCGTGTACCTCGGGAACGCAAACGTCATCTCTACCAAGGGGTAACCGCCACGTTCACCGAGATCGGCGGGACGTGCCCGGTCAAAACGTAACGATACGCTCACTCCATGACGCGTTCCGCAAAGTCGTTCGGCACTCGTACGTCCGCAGGGTTCCGAAACTCGTAAAAGGGGCAGAAGGGTGTGGTGTGTGTCACGCGCTGTACTCGCGGCGGGCCGTTGGTTGCGTCGACAGCGCCGGGATCGTCACCGTTTCGGCGGTCTCGGCGGCCGGGTACTTGCGCGATCCGCCCGGCCCGTGTGGACTACGGCCAATGCTTCGCGCACGCGCGTGGCTGAGACTTCCCCGAGTTCTTGACGAGCCGGGGGAGGCCCTAATTCCGAAACATGATCAGGAGGCAAGCCGTGAGCGCGACCGCGGACCACGCGGAGGAGCGGACCAACCCGGCCGCCAGGCTGGGGTTCGAGCCCGGACAGGTGGTCCAGGAGATCGGCTTCGACGACGACGTTGACCACGAGCTCCGTGAAGGCATCGAATCGCTGATCGGCCAGGATCTGGTCGACGAGGACTACGACGACGTCGCCGACGTCGTGCTGCTGTGGTTCCGGGACGAGGACGGCGATCTCACGGACGCACTGGTGGACGCCATCGGTCTCCTCGAGGACGGCGGCATGATCTGGCTGCTGACCCCGAAGACCGGCCGGGACGGATACGTCGAGCCCAGCGACATCAGCGATGCGGCGCAGACCGCCGGCCTCTCCCAGACGAAGAGCATCTCCGTGGCCAAGGAATGGTCGGGCACCCGCCTGGCCACGCCCAAGTCCAAGCGCTGAGATCCCGCTCCGCCTTCCGCAGAGCACCGCGTGAGGCCCCCGCCGGACAGACCCGGCGGGGGCCTCACGCATGCCCGGAACCGCGGCCGGGCCGCCGTTCCGGGGCGGCGCCGGACACCGTCGGCCGGGCCGGGCCCGCCTGAGCGGAGGCCTTCGGCGGCGGGGCCTGCGCCCCGCCCGTCCCGGAGACCTTCGCCGGCCGGGGCGCAGGCCCCGCCCCGGCCCCGCCGAGGGGCCGCCCGGGTGGCCTCGGACGCCGCGCGGCCCGCCCGCACAGGGCCGCGAGCGGCTCCCTGCGTAGGGTGGTCGTCACCCGAACAGACCCTCGGAAGGGAAGCGAGTGACCATGGCGATCGAGGTCGGCAGCAAGGCCCCGGACTTCGAGCTCAAGGACAACCACGGCGCCACCGTGCGCCTGTCCGACTTCCACGGCGAGAAGAACGTGGTGCTGCTCTTCTACCCGTTCGCCTTCACCGGCGTGTGCACCGGCGAGCTGTGCTCCCTGCGCGACAACCTGCCGCAGTTCACGGACCGGGACACCCAGCTGCTCGCCGTCTCCAACGACTCCATCCACACCCTGCGCGTCTTCGCCGAGCAGGAGGGCCTGGAGTACCCCCTGCTCTCCGACTTCTGGCCGCACGGCAACACTTCGCGCGCCTACGGCGTCTTCGACGAGGACAAGGGCTGCGCGCTGCGCGGCACGTTCATCATCGACAAGGAGGGTGTGGTCCGCTGGACCGTCGTCAACGGCCTGCCGGACGCGCGTGACCTGAACGAGTACGTGAAGGCGCTCGACACCCTCTGATTTGTTCGGTTCCAGGGCCTGCGGGGTCCGGGAACCCGTCACTAGGATCGACACGTTGATCCGATACCAACGCACTTCGGGGCTCCCCGCCCCTGGACACCATTGGGAGGACTCGTGGGAGTCAGCCTCAGCAAGGGCGGCAATGTATCGCTGTCGAAGGAGGCCCCGGGACTGACCGCGGTCATCGTCGGTCTGGGGTGGGACGTCCGCACCACCACCGGCACGGACTTCGACCTCGACGCCAGCGCGCTGCTGACGAACGACCAGGGCAAGGTCGCCAACGACCAGAACTTCGTGTTCTTCAACAACCTCAAGAGCCCTGACGGCTCGGTGGAGCACACCGGTGACAACCTCACCGGTGAGGGCGAGGGCGACGACGAGCAGATCAAGGTCAATCTCGCCGCCGTTCCCGCCGACGTCCAGAAGATCGTCTTCCCGGTCTCGATCTACGACGCGGAGAACCGCCAGCAGTCCTTCGGCCAGGTGCGCAACGCGTTCATCCGCGTGGTGAACCAGGCGGGCGGCGCGGAGATCGCGCGCTACGACCTCTCCGAGGACGCCTCCACGGAGACCGCGATGGTCTTCGGCGAGCTCTACCGCAACGGCGCCGAGTGGAAGTTCCGCGCCATCGGCCAGGGCTACGCCTCGGGCCTGCGCGGCATCGCGCAGGACTTCGGCGTGAACGTCTGATCTGTAGGGCCTTCGGCTCCGAGGTCCGGCACCGCACCCTTGCGTGCGGTGCCGGACCCGCCGCACAACTGAAAGACAGACCTCGGGGAGGACCAGCATCATGGGCGTCACGCTCGCCAAGGGGGGCAATGTCTCCCTCTCGAAGGCCGCACCGAACCTCACGCAGGTGATGATCGGGCTCGGCTGGGACGCGCGCTCCACCACCGGAGCCGATTTCGACCTCGATGCCAGCGCGCTGCTGTGCAACGGCGGCCGGGTGCTCGGTGACGAGTGGTTCATCTTCTACAACCAGCTCAAGAGCCCGGACGGCTCCGTGGAGCACACCGGCGACAACCTGACGGGTGAGGGCGAGGGCGACGACGAGTCGATCCTGGTCGACCTTTCCAAGGTGCCGGCCACCGTCGACAAGATCGTCTTCCCGGTCTCGATCCATGACGCGGACAACCGTGGCCAGACCTTCGGCCAGGTCAGCAACGCCTTCATCCGCGTCGTCAACCAGGCCGACGGCCAGGAGCTCGCCCGCTACGACCTGAGCGAGGACGCCTCGACGGAGACCGCGATGATCTTCGGCGAGGTCTACCGCTACAACAACGAGTGGAAGTTCCGTGCGGTCGGTCAGGGGTACGCGTCGGGCCTGCGGGGCATCGCCCTGGACTTCGGGGTCAATGTTTCCTAGGCCCACCCACCTCAGCCGGAGCGGCGGCCCTCTAGACTTCGTGGTCAACGTTAGGTAAAGCCGAGTACGGCGCGGGGGAGACCCGTACATACACGATTGGGTAGCCAGTGCTTCTGAAAACCTTCGGCTGGTCGTTCGCGATTACCGCGCTCGGTCTGGTCGCAGCGGCGTTCTACGGGGGGTGGACCGCCTTCGGGATCGTGGCGATCCTGGCCGTCCTCGAGATCTCGCTGTCCTTCGACAACGCGGTGGTCAACGCCGGAATCCTGAAGAAGATGAACGCCTTCTGGCAGAAGATCTTCCTCACGATCGGCGTGCTGATCGCCGTCTTCGGTATGCGACTGGTCTTCCCCGTCGTCATCGTCGCCATCAGCGCCAAGATCGGCCCGATCGAGGCCGTCGACCTGGCGCTCAACAACAAGGACCACTACCAGGAGCTCGTGACCGACGCCCACCCGGCGATCGCGGCCTTCGGTGGCATGTTCCTGCTGATGATCTTCCTCGACTTCATCTTCGAGGACCGGGACATCCAGTGGCTGCGCTGGATCGAGCGCCCGCTCGCCAAGCTCGGCAAGGTCGACATGCTGTCGGTCTGCATCGCGCTGATCGTCCTGCTGATCACGGCGTTCACCTTCGCCACGCACGCCCACCAGCACGGCGGCGCGCACGTCGACAAGGCGCAGACGGTGCTGATCTCCGGTATCGCCGGCCTGATCACGTACATGGTCGTCGGCGGACTCTCCGGCTACTTCGAGGACAAGCTCGAAGAGGAGGAGGAGCGCGAACACGAGGAAGAGGAGGAGGCCGAGCGGACCGGCAAGAAGAAGCCGGCCGTCGTCCTCGCCGGGCAGGCCGCGTTCTTCATGTTCCTCTACCTGGAGGTCCTGGACGCGTCGTTCTCCTTCGACGGTGTCATCGGCGCCTTCGCCATCACCAACGACATCGTCCTGATGGCGCTCGGCCTCGGCATCGGCGCCATGTACGTCCGTTCGCTCACCGTCTACCTGGTCCGCCAGGGCACCCTCGACGACTACGTCTACCTGGAGCACGGCGCGCACTACGCGATCGGCGCCCTCGCCGTGATCCTCATGGTCACCATCCAGTACGAGATCAACGAGGTCATCACCGGCCTCGTGGGTGTCGTCCTGATCGCCTGGTCCTTCTGGTCCTCCGTCCGCCGCAACAAGGCGCTCGCCGCGGCCGAGGGAAAAGGCGAGACCTCGGACGAGAAGGCTGAGATCTCTTCCGGGGTGTGACGGCCCGGCCGGACCCGGCGTGTGACACCCCCGGCACGATCGGGGGTGTGACACCCCTCCGGTCGAGGAACGCTCTGAAGCGGGGCGGCCGACGAGGAACAGTCCTCGCGGCCGCCCCGCCGCACTTTCGAGGAACCTGGGGGGCCAAATGGGTATCTGGCAGGACCTGTGGCGCGGACGCTCGGCGGACTTCGACTCCGGCAGCGCCGCCACCAACTCCATAGAACTGACCAAGCGCAACCACACCGTCTCGCTCACCAAGCAGGGCGCGGCCACCGGCAACCTGCGCATCAACCTGTCCTGGCGGATGCGCACCTCCGACATCGGCGGCCCGCAGCGAGGCAGCGTGCTGCGCCACCCCTTCCGCACCCTCAAGCCGGAAGTGGTCCAGGCCCACACCCAGAGCATGGTCAACGTCGACCTCGACCTGGGCGTCATGTACGAGCTGAAGGACGGCACCAAGGGCGTGGTCCAGCCGCTCGGCAGCTTCTTCGGCGAACTCAACGCCCCGCCCTACGTGAAGCTCAGCGGCGACGACCGCTTCGGCTCGGCGTCGGGCGAGACGGCCTACGTCAACCTCGACCACCGCGACGACATCAAGCGGCTGCTGGTCTTCGTCTACATCTACGACCAGACCCCCGCCTTCGACCGCACCCACGCCATCATCACGCTCTACCCGAGCAACGGGCCGCGCATCGAGATCGGCCTGGAGGAGCGCCACCCGCAGGCCCGCTCCTGCGCGGTCGTGATGATCGAGAGCAACAAGGGCGAGGTGACCGTGCGCCGCGAGGTCAAGTTCGTCTACGGCTTCCAGGCCGAGCTTGACCGCCTCTACGGCTGGGGCCTGCAGTGGGGCCGCGGCTACAAGTCGAAGGTCGAGCGCTGACGCCCCGGATCCTGTCCGGCCCTCCCCGCACGCTCAGGCAGGCCCTAGCGCCCGAGGAACTGAGGCCCCTGCGGAGGCAGCCTGAAGTCCGGGTCCGGCAGCGTGCCCACCGGCTGCGGGAAGCCGTACGCGGGCTGGGTCGCGGGGGCGGTCTGCGGCTGCGGATAGCCGTAGGCCGGCTGGGCGGCCGGAGCGGTCTGCGGCTGCGGATAGCCGTAAGCGGGCTGGGCGGTGGGCGCGGCGGCCGGCTGCGGATAGCCGTACGAGGGCTGCTGCGGCACCGGAGCGGGCTGCTCGGGAGGCAGCGGCACCGAGGTCTCGGGAGAGGACACGGGCGCCGACCAGGCGGCGTCGGGACCGGATCCGGTCACGGCCGCCGCCGCGGCCTCCGTCTCGTCCACGGAGATGCCGAAGTCCGTCGCGAGCCCGACCAGACCGTTGGAATAGCCCTCACCGAGCGCCCGGAACTTCCAGCCGTCACCACGCCGGTACAGCTCGCCGCAGATCAGCGCGGTCTCCGCACCGGTCTCCGGCTTGATGTCGAAGTACGCCAGCGGTTCACCGTCCGCGACGGTGGCGTCGTACAGCACGATGCGCAGATCACGTACGCGGTCGAAGGTGACGTCGTCTGCCGAAGCGACCAGCAGAATCTGTCCGACACCGGACTCGACACCCGCCAGATCCGTCTGGATCGTGTCGGTCAGGCCCTCGGTGACGCGTTTCTTGCCGAGCCGCCACACCTTGCCGGAGGGATGGCGGGGCTGGTTGTAGAAGACGAAGTCCTCGTCGGATCGCACACGACCGTCGGGGCCGAGGAGCAGCGCCGAGGCATCCACATCGGGTACGTCCTGCCCGGGCGTCCAGCGGAGCACGGCGCGCACCGCTGTGGCGTCCAGCGGGACGTTCGACCCCTTCAGCATCGCGTGCGTCATGCGGTCATCCTGCCCTCTCGGTCCTGGTCACGACAACGTGGGGTCTCCCCGGAACCGGTGGGTGCCGGACACGGCCGGGTTACCTGAACTTCATGCTCGGTGGGAACCTCAGACATGGATCCATACGTACTATTACCGGCCAGATCACGTAGGGCCGCCTAGTCGCCACGGGGGAGTTTCATGCGTCATTTCGGTCACATCGCCCCGGAAGAGCGGCAACGCCTCTTCCACCAGGAGCCGAGCGTCTTCACCGCCGACTCACCGGCCCGCGTACTGGCCACGGCCCTCGGAGCCACGCTGTACAGCCCGGCGACCAGGCCCCGACTGGCCGACGACATCGTCAAGCAGGCCGAACGCGGTGTGGTCTCCATGGTGCTGTGCCTGGAGGACTCCATCGACGACGCGGAGGTCACCGGCGCCGAGGAGAACCTCGTCAGGCAGTTCGCCGACCTCGCCGGCCGCGCCGACGCGGGCGAGCTCCCGCTGCTCTTCGTCCGGGTCCGCTTCCCCGAGCAGATCCCCGACCTCGTCCGGCGCCTCGGCCCCTCCGTCCGGCTGCTGTCCGGGTTCGTCATGCCCAAGTTCACCGAGGAACGCGGCATGCCCTTCCTGGAGGCCCTCGCCGGCGCCGAGACCGCGAGCGGACGCCGGCTGTTCGCCATGCCCGTGCTGGAGTCGCCCGAGCTGCTCTACCGGGAATCGCGCGTGGAGACCCTGGAGGGCATATCCCGCGCCGTCGACAAGTACCGCGACCGCGTGCTCGCCCTGCGCCTCGGCGTCACCGACTTCTGCTCCTCGTACGGGCTGCGCCGCGCACCCGACATGACGGCCTACGACGTGCAGGTCGTCGCCTCCGTGATCGCCGACGTGGTGAACATGCTGGGACGGGCCGACGGCACCGGCTTCACGGTGACCGGACCGGTCTGGGAATACTTCCGCGTCCAGGAGCGCATGTTCAAGCCGCAGCTGCGCCGCAGCCCCTTCCTGGAGGGCCAGGCGGAGGAACTGCGCGAGGCACTGATCGAGCACGCCATGGACGGACTGCTCCGCGAGATCGCCCTCGACCAGGCCAACGGCCTGCTGGGCAAGACCTGCATCCACCCCTCGCACGTCCTGCCCGTGCACGCGCTGTCCGTCGTCAGTCACGAGGAGTTCAGCGACGCCCAGGACATCCTCAGCCCCGAGCGCGGCGGCGGGGGTGTACTTCGGTCGGCCTACACGAACAAGATGAATGAAGTGAAACCGCACCGCGCCTGGGCGGAGCGCACGCTCCTGCGCGCCGAGGTCTTCGGCGTCGCGAACGAGGACATCGGCTTCGTGGAGCTGCTCGCCGCCGGACTCCCCGAGTGAGCCGGCCCGGCCGGGCCCCGCGGAACACGATCGACAAGGAATCGATGAACAACGCTGTGAACGACGTCGTGTGGACGGGTACGTGGGTCGCCGAGCGACTCGGTGTCGAACTCGTCGGGGACGAGCGGCTCGGCGAGCTGCTGGGGCTGGCGCTGCGCCGCAACCCCAAGCGCGCCCACCTCCTCGTGTCCAACGTCCTCGGCAAGCACGTACCGCAGTCGCCGTCCGTGGTCTACGGCCACGGGTTCGCGCTCGGCCGCCGGGTCCGTGACCTGCTGGGCGCCGAGGAAGCCCGCGCCGCCGTCGTCGTCGGATACGCGGAGACGGCCACCGGGCTCGGCCACTCCGTCGCCGACGGCCTGGGCCTCGCGCCCTACCTGCACTCCACCCGCCGCCCCGTCGCGGCCGTCGCCACTGCGGGCGGATTCGAGGAGTCCCACTCGCACGCCACCTCGCACCTCCTCCTGCCCGAGGACCCCCCGCTGCTGGCCGGCAGCGGCCCCCTGGTGCTCGTCGACGACGAGTTCTCCACGGGCAACACCGTCCTCAACACCGTCCGTGCCCTGCACGAGCGCTACCCCCGCCGGCGGTACGTCGTCGTGGCCCTCGTCGACATGCGCTCCGCCGCCGACCTGGGCCGCCTGGAGCAGCTCGCCGCGGAGATCGGGGCGCGCATCGACCTGGTGTCCGCGGCCTCGGGCACCGTACGGCTCCCCGAGGGCGTCCTGGAGAAGGGCCAGGCCCTCGTCGCCGCCCACGAGCCGGCGCCACCCGCCCCGGCCGTGCACGGCGGCACCGCGAAGGCCGTCCGGGTCGAGCTGGGCTGGCCCAGCGGCGTGCCCGACGGCGGACGGCACGGATTCACGCCCGGCCACCGAATACGCCTGGAGAGCGCCCTGCCCGCCATGGCCGCGCGGCTCGCCGACGCCCTCCCCGACGGCGCGCGCCGGGTGCTCGTGCTCGGCTTCGAGGAGCTGATGTACGCGCCGCTCAGGCTGGCGCGCGAGCTGGAACAGGTCGTGACCGCCGAGGTGCGGTACTCCACGACCACCCGGTCCCCGGTCCTCGCCCTCGACGACCCCGGCTACGCCATCCGCAGCCGTATCGTCTTCCCCGCCCACGACGACCCCGACGACGGCCCCGGCGAGCGCTACGCCTACAACGTCGCGGGCGCCGGCTTCGACGCCGTCGTCGCCGTCGTCGACTCCGTCGCCGACACCCCGGAGCTGCACGCCCCCGACGGCCTGCTGGCCCGGCTCGCGGAGCACACACCGAGCGTCCTGCTCGCCGTCGTCCCCTCGTACGTCCCCGCTCGGACGCCGACCGAAAGGCCCTCCATGCTCCCCGAGCCCCTCCGCGGCCCCGCCTTCTCCTCGTACGCGCCGGACGAGGTCGGCTGGCTGCTCCAGGACCTCTCGGACGTGGGCCTGGAGGCGCCGACCGAGGAGCGCGAGGAGGCGATCCAGAGCGGCGGCGCCCACTACGCGGAGTCGCTGCCCGTCGAGTACCAGCCGAACGCCCAGTACCAGGAGCTGTTCCACACGGCCCTCGCCGACTCCGCCGCCCGCCTCGCCCAGGCCGTCGGCGCCGTCACCGAGATCGTCCTCGCCGAACGGTCGCCGCGACCCGTGCTGGTGTCCCTGGCCCGCGCCGGCACCCCCGTCGGCGTCCTGATGCGCCGCTGGGCGCAACACCGCCACGACCTCGACCTGCCGCACTACGCCGTGTCCATCGTCCGCGGACGCGGCATCGACGCCAACGCGCTGCGCTGGCTGGCCGCCCACCACGACCCGGCCGACGTCGTCTTCGTCGACGGCTGGACCGGCAAGGGCGCCATCACTCGCGAACTCGCCGACGCCGTCGAAGAGTTCGAGGCCTCCGACGGCATCACCGGCTTCGACCCGGAGATCGCGGTCCTCGCCGACCCCGGCTCCTGCGTCCGCACGTACGGCACCCGCGAGGACTTCCTCATCCCCTCCGCCTGCCTCAACTCGACCGTCTCGGGCCTGATCTCGCGTACCGTGCTCCGTTCCGACCTGGTCGGCGAACATGACTTCCACGGCGCGAAGTTCTACCGCGAACTCGCCGGCTCCGACGTCTCCGCCGACTTCCTGGACGCGGTCGCGGCCCGCTTCGACGACGTCGCCGACGCGGCCTGCGCCCAGGCCAAGGAACTCCTCGCCGCCGACCGCACCCCCACCTGGGAGGGCTGGGCGGCGGTCGAGCGGATCAGCGAGGAGTACGGCATCCACGACGTGAACCTGGTCAAGCCGGGTGTCGGCGAGACCACCCGCGTCCTGCTGCGGCGCGTCCCCTGGAAGATCCTCGCCCGGACCGGAGCGGGTGCCGACCTCGACCACGTACGTCTGCTCGCCGAGCAGCGCGGCGTGCCCGTCGAGGAGGTCGACGAACTTCCCTACACCTGCGTCGGGTTGATCCACCCGAAGTACACCAGGGGCGCGACGGGCGCCGACGGCAAGGCGGTGACCGCCTGATGTCCGCGCCCAAGGTGCTCGTCGCCAGCGACCTCGACCGCACGCTGATCTACTCCTCCGCGGCCCTCGCGCTCACCATGCCCGACGCGCGGGCGCCCCGGCTGCTCTGCGTCGAGGTGCACGAGAGCAAGCCCCTGTCGTACATGACGGAGGCGGCGGCCGGACTGCTCACCGGGCTCGGCGACACCGCGCACTTCGTGCCCACCACGACCCGCACCCGCAAGCAGTACCAGCGCATCAACCTGCCCGGGCCCGCGCCCAAGTACGCGATCTGCGCCAACGGCGGGCACCTGCTCGTCGACGGGGCGTCGGACCCCGACTGGCACGCGCAGGTGACGGCGCGGCTCGCCTCGGAGTGCGCGCCGCTGGCCGAGGTGCGTGAACACCTGGAGACCACCGCGGACCCCGCCTGGGTGCGCAAGCACCGGGTCGCCGAGGACCTGTTCGTCTATCTCGTGGTGGAGCGCGAACTGCTCCCCGAGGAGTGGGTGAAGGACCTCGCCGTGTGGGCGGAGAGCCGCGGCTGGACGGTGTCGTTGCAGGGCCGCAAGATCTACGCGGTGCCGAAGCCGCTCACCAAGAGCGCCGCCGTGCGGGAGATCGCCCGCCGCACCGGCGCCGAGCTCACCCTCGCCGCCGGGGACTCCCTCCTCGACGCCGACCTCCTGCTCGCCGCCGACCGCGGCTGGCGCCCCGGCCACGGCGAACTCGCCGACGCGGACTGGACGGCGGCCGCGATCACCGCACTCCCGGAGCGGGGAGTACTGGCGGGGGAGCGCATCCTGCGGGAGTTCGTACGGGCCAGCGACGGCGGCGTGCGGGGCTGACCTCTCGTTCCGCTCCCCGGGAGCGGCGAGGGGCCCGCTGTTCGCGGTCCCGGGAGCGCAGCGTTCGCGTACCGCAGGCCCCGGGAAACCGCTCGGACCGGTGGGTCAGCCGCAGCAGCCCCCGCCGCAGCAACCGCCGCCGCCACCGCCGGCGCGCGGCGCGGGGGCAGGTGCGGACGACGACCCGCCCGTGGCGACGGCGACCGTCGACAGGAGCTTCACCGTGTCGTCGTGCCCGGCGGGGCAGTCCGCGGGGGCGGAGGACTCCGCCATCGGGCGGCTGAGTTCGAAGGTGTCGCCGCAGGTCCGGCAGCGGTACTCGTAGCGAGGCATGCGCACAGGTTAGCCCGGGACGGGCGGGCGCGCGGAGTCTCTGCGCCCGCACCGTCGCGGATCGGTTCACCTCGTGAGGGCGGGTCCGTGGCCGGGCCGCCGCGTCGGGAGAGCCGGCCCCAGGTACCTCTGCCCGCGGTGAGGGCACACACCGGCACCCTCTGAGGAAGGGCCGACCCGGCGGAGGGCCTGCCGACACCGGCCGGAGGACCACGCACACCGCCAAGGCGCTGTCGCCCCCTCCGGGGCACCGCCGACCCCGTCCGGGGCACGGCGCAGCGGGCCGCAACCCCGTCGATCAGGCGCCCGCGCCGCGCTCCTCGCGGATCTGGGAGACCACCCGCGCCACCGTCTGCCGCACGGCCTCCGTCTCCGTCAGGAAGTGCCAGTAGTCGGGGTGGCGGCCCTCCAGCGTGGCGACGGCACGGTCCAGCCGCGCGACCGAGTCGTCGAGCGGGCGGGCGTGCCGCGGATCGGGCGTGCTGCGGCCCGCCATGGCGAGCCGCTGGGCGTCACGGATGGCGAAGCGTGTGCGGTCGATCTCCTGCTGCGGGTCCTTGGCGACCGCGTTCAGCCGTCGCAGCCGGTCACCGGCCGCGGACACGGCCTCGTCCGTGTTGTTCAGCAGCGCACGCACCGTGGACAGCAGCGAGGTGGCGTCCGGCCAGCGCTGCTCGTCCCGCGCGGCCCGCGCCTCCTCCAGTTTGAGCTCCGCCTGTCGCACGCTCTCCGCGGCCTGCTCCGGTACGTGCTGGAGGTCCTGCCAGCAGGCGGCCGAGAAGCGGCGCCTGAGCTCGCTCAGCACCGGCTCCACCTGCCCGGACCGCGTGGTCAGCGCCTGCGCGCGGGTCCGCAGCGAGACGAGCCGGTGGTCGATCTCGGCGGCCCGCTCGGGCAGCCGCTCCGCCTCCGCGCGCACCGCCCCGGCCTCCCGCGAGACCCGTTCGGCTCGCTCCAGCGTCTCGGGCACGCCGTGCCGTCCGGCCCCCTGGTTGAGCTTGGTCAGTTCGGGTCCGAGAGCGGCGAGCCGGGCGGCGAGGTCGTCGGCCCTGAGCCCGGAGCCCCGTACGCCGTCCAGCGCGTTCGACGCGGCGAGCAGGGCCTGCCGGGCCCGCTCGACGGCCGGGGCCAGCCGGGCGAGCTGGGTCTCGGCCTTGCCGAGCAGCGGACCGAGCCCCTGCTCGAAGCGCTCCAGGTCGGACTTGACCCGGCCCAGCTCGTCCTTGGCGGCGGTCAGCTCCGTGCGGGCCCGTACGGCGGCCGAGGCCTCCAGGTCGTCCCGGTCGAGGTCGTGGGCGTCCACGGCGGTGATGTACCGGTGGCTGGCCTCGTCGATCCGCCGGCCCAGCGCATCGAAGTCGGCGACCGCGCGGCGCGCGGCGGGGGAGTCGTCGACGGCCGTGATGGTCTCGATGGAGATGCGCAGATCGCGCTGGGCGGTGTCGAGTTCGTAGAACGCTGCCGCGGCGGCGTCCTTGGCTGCCTGCGCCTCGGCCCGCTGGCTCTCGGCACGTCCGCCGAACCACCGCCGGGTACCGCCGCCCGCGAAGGCGGCGGGCAGTGCGAGAACCGCCAGCAGAGGCAAGACGATGAGGGCGAGGGCGTCGTGGGCGGGCCGACGACGGGTCCGGGCCGGCGCCGGTGGGCGGTGTGCCGACCGTGCGCATGGCTCGAACGGCGAGTACGGCTGCGCAGGTGTCGCCGTCACATCCCTCTCCCGTGCTGTCATCCGCCTTGCCCGGCTGTCATTCTCCCACCGGTTGAAGACGAACACACGGGCCGGTCAGTTCGCGGTTCGTACCGTGATCTTTCCGTCGCCGGTGTGGGCGGTGACGACGTGGGAGCTGCTGTCGGCACGGGGCACGGACACCCGTACCGATCCGTCGCCGCTGCCGGTGTTCACGCGGTACGTCGCCCTGGGCAGCGCGATCGAGACGGAGCCGTCCTGGGTGCGGGACTCCACCAGGTCCGGTACGGCGGCGAGTTCGAGCCGCACCGAGCCGTCCTGGGTGCGGGCCCGCACCTGCCGCGAGCCGACACCGAGCGCGTGGATCGAGCCGTCGGCGCTGCGCAGGTCCAGCGGCCCCGAGGAGTCGGACACCCGGACCGAACCGTCCGACGTACGAATGGTCAGCGGCTCCTCGAAGCCGCGCGCCGTCACCCGCCCGTCCCCGTCGTCGACGGTGACCGCGACGCCCCGCGGCACCACGATCCGGTGCCGGGCCGAGCAGTCGGCGACCATGCCCGAGCACTTCATCCGCAGCACGAGCCGGTCGTCGCCCTTCATCGCCCAGGTGACCTCGGGGTCGCCGCCGACGACGACGTGCCCCTGGAACCACCGGGTGACCTCGACCCGGCCGGCCTGCGCGTCGTCCGAGACCACGAGGTCGAGCGCGGAGTCGTCGGAGTCGACGGTGAGGGTCCGGCCGTGCAGGTCGAACGCGCGGTGGTCGGGCTCCTTGTCGTCCCCGGCGGACGCGCCACAGGCGGTGACGGTCGCGACGAGGGCCGCCACGACCCCGGTGACGGCGGCCGCGCGGACGGCGACGGATCGGGCCATGGTGATCTCCCCCTGAGAAGAACGGCGACACGCGCCGGGCCTCTCGGGACGTATCTCCGACGCCCTTCGACCGTACGGACCGGGCCCGTCCCGGGGCATCCGGACGGCTCCCGAATCCGAGGTGGGGATAACCCCCGCCCGCCTTGCGCTCCCGGCGCCGCCCCGATACGGGTTTGCGGGGCACGCCCTCCGGCAATGTAGGCTGTCGACTCGTCCTGGGCGCGTAGCTCAGCGGTAGAGCGCCGCCCTTACAAGGCGGATGTCGGCGGTTCGAAACCGTCCGCGCCCACCAGGACAAAGACCCCCAGCCGATCATGGCTGGGGGTCTTTGACATCCAGATCTGACATCAGCGCCGGGGTTACTCGCGCTGCAGCCGCCGTGTGAGCAGCCGGTCCATGTGGCTGACGGCCTCACGCTGCGTGTCCTGGACGACGTGGGCGTAGACGTTCATCGTGACGGCGATCTGGCTGTGCCCGAGGATCTCCATCACGACGCGGGGCGCCACGCCGGCCGCGGTGAGCAGGGTCGCGCAGCCGTGCCGGGCGTCGTGCAGTCGGATGACCCGCAGGCCCGCGTTCCCGGCGACCCGGGTGAAGGAGCGGTACACGTTGCGCGGCTCGATCGGCCGTCCCGTACGCGTGGTGAACACGTAGTCGCTGTCCTCCCAGCGATCACCCGCACGCTCGCGCATCGCGGCCTGCCGCATCCGCTGGTACCGCAGTGGGGCCACACACATGGCAGGCAACGGGAGCACCTGCCTACGCCGCCGGCCCTTGGGATCGTCCTCGTACGCCTCCCCTCCGACGCGCTGTCGCTGCTTCCGGATCCTGATCTCGCGCTTGTCGAGGTCGACGTCCTGCCACCGGAGCCCGATGACCTCCCCACGACGGAGGCCGAGCGCGATGGAGAGCACGAAGGCGGGGTAGAGCGGATCACGGCGGGCGGCGGTGAGGAAGTCGAGCGTTTCGTCCAGGCTCCAGGGATCGAGGCTGTGGGACTCAACCCGAGGCGCGTCGACGAGAGTGACGACGTTTCTCGCGATCAGCTCCTCACGACAGGCAGCCGAGAGAGCCGTGCGGAGAACCTTGTGGGTCTCCTTCGCGGTAGCGGCGGTGGTCTGCTGCTCCAGTCGGGCGAGGAAGCGGCGGACGTCAGCGACGCTCAGTGACTGCAGCTTCTTCGTGCCGAGCATGGGCACCAGGTAGAGCCGGACGTGGAACTCGTACTTCGCGTACGTGGTCCGCTTCCGTCGGGGCTTGATCACGTTCTCCAGCCAGTACGGCAGCCACTCGGAGAGCTTGGCCGACCGAGTGGGCACGGGCACGCCCTGGTCGACCTTGGCGAGCAGTTCCCGGCGCTTGGTGTCGCACTCCTGCCACGTCTTGCCGTAGGCGAACTTGCGGGCCCGGGTGCCGTCCGGCTGGAGGACGTAGACGGCAGCTTGGTAGCGGCCGTCCTTGCGCTTGGTGATGGTGCCTGCCCCGTTGGGGTTGCGCTTGCGCTGGCCGGTCATCAGGCGGCCTGCTCGATCTGGCCGAGGATGAAGTCCCGCACGGCATCGGCGGGGATACGGCGGGCGCCGTCGATCTTGATCGAGATCAGGCGGTGCGAGCGGATCAGGTCGTAGACCTTGGAGCGTCCGAGCTTGAGCCGTGCCATGACCTCCGGCACGGTCAGCAACTCTGCGGTGACGGTGGTCATGTTGTGGCTCCTTCCAGGGCGGCTTGGGTCTGTTCGTCGCGCAGCGCTTCGCGCGCGGTCTCTCGGTTGAGCTGTAGGTCTCGGGCGATTGAGGCGGCGAGGGCGGACTCGCCAGGGGTGTGGCCGTGGCCGGCGTACTGCCAGTCAGCGAGGACGAGGACGGTGTCCGGCTCGGTGTCGTCCAGGCCGAGGAGCTCGCGTTCCTCGCGGGCCCGGTAGTCGGCGCGTGCCTCGCGCAGAGCGCCCAGCGTGGTCGAGTAGCGGCGGGACTTGGTGGAGAAGTGGCCCCGGAAGCCGAGCATGTGTGCCCAGGCGCGTAATCGCCGATCCGGGTAGAGCGGTTCGAGATCGAAGCAGGCATCCAGCAGGCGCCGGGTGTGTTCCGGGACACCCAGGAGCGCGGCAGCTTCGCGGTTGCCCACCGGGCGATCGAGAGTGCCGGTCGTCTCTGCCGCTTTGGTCGCGTACTTGGCGACGTAGGAGGCGACCGCCTGTTCCGTGAGTACGGAGCCGTCGCCGAAGGCCCGCACTGGGCGGATGTCGAGCTGCCTGCCCCACTGGAAGGTTCGGGCGGGTTGGTCCCCGGCGGCGGGCACGGACACGGAGGCGTACCGGTGGACCGCGGCGGCCCGGATCGAGTCGGCCAGGAGTTCCGTTGTCGCCCAGGCCGGCGGGGGAGTGCTGGGGCCGTCCGGTCCGTCGAGTCGGATCACGGAGTGGAAGTGCACCGCGCCACGCTTCTGGAATTCGGCCACCTTGCCGTAGGAGAGCCGGCAGACCTCTTTCAGCGCCCGTTGAGTCAGCCCCGCGCGTGCAGCGATCTCCCGGTGCAGCCGCTTGACCAAGCGATGCCACAGCTCCCCGGCATGGTTGTTGAACAGCACCGCCCCGGCGTAGTCGTAGCTGTCCGGGTCCAGTGCAGTGCCGAGCGCCGGATCATCCGAGGCATGCAGGACGCCGCAGCGGCAGCGGGCATGGTCGGGCCGGTTGTGGACCGGGCCGAACGAAGGTGCGGTGAAGGTCGCGAACACCCGGGGGTGCTCGCGCACTGTGGCGGAAATGTCGCGGCGATCGTCTCCGGCCAGGCCCGCACGGATCAGGTGGTAGGTGTCGCCTGCGTAGGTGAAGGCGCAGGCCGGGCAGCGGGAGGCACGGCGATTACCGCAGGCGATCCGCAGCCGGCCGCCTGGCTCATGCTCGGTCGAGTACCGGTTGAGGACCTCACCGGTGATCTTGTCCTTCGTGATCGTCCATCCCGCCAGGTGGACAGGGTTGGAGCAGCCTCCGGTGCGGATGATCTGGTCTTCCCAGCGGCGGAAGTCTGGCGAGCCGGCCACTCGCAGTGCATCGCTGAGGGTGGCCGGCTCGTTCAGCAAGTCGGCTGTCACAGAACCTCCAACAGCCGGGAGGCGATCCACTGGGCGACGTTGCTGGGGACGGCGTTTCCGGCCTGCTTGGTCTGCTCGCCGCCGTGGCCGAGGACCGTGTAGTCGTCGGTGAAGCGCTGAGCGCGCAGGTGTTCGCGGGGTGACAGCATCCGGAAGTAGCAGTCTCCGAGGTCGATTTCCTCGTCGAGACCGTCAGCGCCGAGGATGACACCGGCGGACTCGCGAGTTGCGATGGTGTGGAGCGGGTCGGCGGTGGTAGTCGGGTTGCCTTTGCGGTAGGGGATGACGAGGCCGTGGTGGTTGCCACCAGCGGTGATCGAGGCGAGCGGGTCGGCGACGACGCGGGTAGTGGAGCCGCCGCCGCGCAGCTCGGTGATGAAGGGCAGCGGGGTGAGCAGCGCTTCGCTCTCCCGTGTCGTGCGGGTGCGCATCGGACTGGTCACTGTTGCCGCGTCGCGGTTCCAGCTCCCGCCGGTGGGGATCAGCAGTGGCGGAAGGGCGATGCCGTCACCGATCCGGACCGTGCGGGTGGCCAGGGGAGTGGAGAGCGCGGGGATTGCACGGCCGTCGCTCTGGTCGGCGTGGGTGACCGTGATGACGGACGGGACGCGGTGCCTTGCAAGCCCCAGCTTGATCTTGCGGAGTGTGGAGTCGGCCAGAGGGCGCATCTTGTGCTCGCCTCGGTCGGCGATCCGTACACCGGGATCGCTCCAGTCGATCGCGGAGGCGGCCGGGCGGACGTAGGGTTCCACGATCTGGCGGCGGCAGCGGTCGTTGGGGCACCGGTAGTCGTACTGCTGCCGATAGCGGCCGACCGTCCGTCCGTTGCGCCAGGATTGGACAGCCTGCACGTCCAGCTCGCAGCCCGAGCACCACGCCAGCGGACGCACGCTCAGGTCCGGGGTCCGCATGTCGGTGCGGGTGAAGACGATGAAGATCCGGTCGCGCCATTGGGGTGCGTGCGGGTTGCCCTCACCGCCGACGTGGGCAGCGGAGACGGAGACGATCTGCGCCCGGAAGCCGAGCAGTTCCATGCCGTGCAGCCACCAGTGGAACAGCGGCCAACCGGTCGCGAACCGGGGCACGTTCTCGCAGACCACGGCGTCGAAGTTGTGGACCTCGCAGGCCCGCAGGATGTCGTACGCGGTGGCCCGGGTGCGCTCCCACGCCGCGTCTTCCATCGGCCCCTCTTCGAGAAGGGAGAGCTGCCCGGTAGTCGGAGCAGGCTTGGGCCGGGCAACTCCGTCGGCTGGGCTGCCCTCGGTGCAGATGGGGGAGCCGACCAGGACGCGGGCTTTGGGTAGGCGCCGCATGTCGTAGTGGTCTAGATCCACACACAGGTGGTCTGCCTCGGGGAAGTTCGCGGCGTGGGTCTCCACCGCGCGGCTCCAGTGATTGGCGCCCAGGACGACATCGAAGCCGGCGCGGCGGAAGCCATCGGAGTCACCGCCAGCACCACAGAACAGGTGGATGGACGTCGGGCGGGACGTGGCGGAACGACGGATCGGGCGGGCACAGGGGCGACTGTCGGGCGGTCGGCGCATCATCGTTCCGTCACCTCCCGACCGAGGCAAGGACGGTTCGGCGGACCAGAACGAGGCCCGCGCCCTTGCAGGCCCGGCAGTCGACGCGGAGGGTGACGCGGGAGCCGTCGCGGTGGCGGGCACCGGTGGTGACGGCGGCGGAGGCGAAGCCGTCGCAGTCCGGGCAGACACGCGTATCGGGGTAGTGCTGGGGCATGATGGGCTTTCCCTTTCGGGTCCGTTGGATCTGGAAGGTGGAGGCGCCCGGAGCGGACGGAGTTTGCCGACTGAGGCCGCTCCGGGGGCCGTTCAACGGTGAGTGCGCTCGGAGTTGAGCAGAGAGCGCAGGACGACCGCGCACACGGCGACCGAGGCGCCGGCGACCGCCACAGCGAGGAGCATCGAGACCAGTACGACCCCGACGACTAGGACCACGGCCACACCGCCGCCGACCACCAGGGCGAGCGAGCCCGGGGTGAGCTGGACCGTGGGGCGGGTCGGCACCGGAACAGTTGCCGGGGGCGGGGTCTGCGCCTGAGGGGCGATGGCGGTGGCCTGCACCACGTTCGGGCGGATCACGGTGCCGGTGGGGGTCGGATTGGTGGGGATCTTCGGACGGAGCATGACGAGGGTTCTCCCTTCAGGGGTTACTTGATGGCGGTGTCGATGGCCGGGGCGAGAACGCTGTCCGCGAGGAGATAGCCGCCCAGAAGAAGCAGGGCCACGAGCCACCAGGGCGGACGCCAGAGCTTGATGCCGAGCCAGCCGACGACGATCAGGGCGAGCCAGAGCGGGACATCCATCGCGGTGGTCCTCTCAGTCGGCGAGGTGGCAGCGGTGGGTGCGCGCGGCGAGCTGGGCGGCGGACTGGCTCGAGTAGTCGGCCGACCAGCCGCAGCGGTTCGAGGTGCACACCGCGGCGTGCTTGGTGTGGCCGTGCCGGTCGCGGTGGGTGCCGATCTGTACCGGGCCGATCCGCATCACGGAGTGGAAGTGGTCGCGGGCAGGCATGAGCTGTTCTCCTTGTCTGATCAGGTGAGTTGGGCCGCGATGGCGTCGGCCAACGGCGCGGGGACGCCGAGGCGGACGCGCAGGGTGTCGGTGTCGATGTCGGAGCCGGTCCGGGCACGGTGCGCGTCGGCGACCTTTCGGGCGTGGTCGACCAGGGCGGCGGGCACCGCCGGAGCCGGAGCAGCGCCGGGAGTGGACTCGACGGCCGGGCGTTCTGGGGTGGTGCTGACCGGAGCAAATGGAGTGGGGTCCGGGTCGCGTTCGAGTGCCACGCGCATCGGTTCCTTCGGAGCGCCGCCCGAGGCGGTGGCCGCCTGCTCGGTGGTCCTGTCGGTGTGCGCGTTGTGGGCGAGGAGGGTTCCGCCCAGGAAGGCGAGGGCGGGCCAGCCGGCCACGAGGATGCGCAGCCAGGCCGGAACGTCGTGCAGGTCGAGGAGCCCGGCGGTGGCGATGTTCGCGCCGAGCGAGGCGACCAGGGCGGTCACGAACCAGCACCACACCAGGTGGGACGGACCATCAGCGCGCAGCCGGCGCCAGGCCGCCACGAGGAGCAAGTCCACGCTGATGGGGTAGGCCCAGGCTTTCCAGCCCGTCTGTCCGGCCGCTTGGGCGATGTCGTGCAGGTGGGCGAAAGACAGGGCACCGGCGATCACGGCTTGTACGAGTACGGCGTCCAGTCGGATCGAGCGGGTCACGGTCGTCACCTCCTGTCGGGGTTGGCGCCGGGGGACGGAGCAAGGATCAGGTCCGGTCGTCCCTCCCCCGGCGGGTCAGATGGTCGGGGTGTCGCCGGTGCCCAGGCAGGTCAGGCACAGGCCGGTCTGCCGGTCGTCGGTCGCGCGCTTCTTACGGCCGCCGACCTGGACGGTTTCGGAGATCTCGCCGGTGCCCTCGCAGTCCGGGCACCTGGGCGGTTCCGGGGTGGCCGCCTTGCGACGGGTCGGACGTTTGGCGGTGGCCACGGTCACCACCCGCCGGGGTAGTCGGGACCCTGGTCGGGGTTGTAGCCGGGCAGGAAAAGGCCGGGCGGCGGGTCAGGCAGGGAGATCGCCAGGGACGGGCCGAGGAAGTCGATGAACACCGAGTCGGCGCCCGGGGTGTCGGCGTACAGGGCCAGGTCCCCAAGCATCAGCACCGTGCGGTGGAAGTCCTCGCAGTGCTCGCACATCGCCGTTTCCCTTCTTCAGGCATGGGTCGGGTAGGGACAGGGCGCGAAGTCGGTCACGCCGGCCGCAGTACGGGGAGAGGGTCAGGCAGCGGCTGGGGCCGGTTCCTTGACCACTTCGAGATGCGTGAGCGCGGGCCGGAACGGCTCCAACGCGGGCAGGTCCGGGACGCGGTCGGCATGCCGGTTGCAGGTGTTCACGGCTTGACGCAGTGAGGTGTGCGGAGCGCGGATGCGTGCCCATCCGCCGGTGGAATCGCCGGTGATGGCGACGCCGGGCATATCGGTGGGGATCTGGATCGCGGCGAGGACGGCGTCCGGTGCGATGTCGGCGAAGGCCATGTTCGCCGAGGTCTCGTCGTTGACCCGGTGGGCAGTCCGCCCGGTGAGCTGGGCACGGAGCATAGTGATGCCCTTGCCGAGTTCGGAGCCGAAGCGCTGCCCGCACACCTCCAGGTAGATCCCGGCGGCCCGTCCGAGTTGGGCGAGGCGGACCAAGGCGGTGATGATCCGGTCCCGTCGTTTCTCCTGCTCCTTGTTCGCGAAGAGCGCGAGTTCGGCGACCTCATCGATCAGGACGACGACCGGTGTGGGGCGCAGGTCGGCGGGCAGATCCCAGATGTCGGCCGCGATCTCCGCCTCCGGCATCCCGACAGCGACACCCTGATGAGCACGGATCGTCCGGTAGACGGACTCCATGTGATCCACGAGGGCGTCAAGGAGGTCAGCCGCAGCATCCGGGTTGTCGGCCAGGGCCGAGAACCGCCGGGCGAGCGGGAACAGTTCCACACCCTGTTTGCAGTCGATCCCGACCAGGGAGACATCGAGCGGAGCCAGCGCGGCGACCAGATTCCTCTGGTAGACCGACTTGCCTGACTCCGTGGCACCCAGGGTGAGAGCGTGCGGTACCGCTCGGTAGTCGCGGTAGTGCACGGCTCCGTCTTCCCGCAGGGCAACGGGAACCCTGAGCGCACCCGCCTCTGTCCTGGTGGCGGGCATCTGTACGCGCTTGAGTACGTCGTAGCCGGTCATGCTCAGCTCCACGACGCCAGAGCGCAGCTCACGGGAGGTGGCCCCGTACATCGCGAACGAGTGCCGCAGACGGTCCGTAGCGGCGGCGATGTCGAAGGCATCCTGTCCCGCGCGGAGCTTGAGCCGCAGCACCAGCCCGGTACGGGTCGGGCGCAGTCGGCAAACACGAGGGGCGCGGGGACCAGGCACCGGCCGATTGGACATGCGGGCCAGGGCCAGGCGCCAGCGGGAGGGCGGGACGGTCAGCCCGCACGCGTCCATCACCGACCGATAGCGGATCAGGACCCGCAGTACGGCCAGGACGACGCCGAAGCTCATCCAGTACCAGGCCGGACGCCGCCACTTCAGCAGGAGCGCCACGACAACGGTGGCGACGAGGGCGACCGTTAACCGGTCCACGGTCAGGCCGCCTTCGGCTTCGTGGCGCCGGCTGCCAGGGAGGTGACGGCGACCGCACGGAAGGCGATGCCGTGCCGCTTCTGGCCGTTGAAGTCGTTCTCCCACGGACGGGCGATCAAGCCGGTCAGGGCGACCGGGGTGCCCATGGTCAGTTCACCGGAGACACCGGTGTCGGGGAGGGTCACGGTGAGGATCTCGGCGTTGCCGTCGAGGACGAACATCACGTCCACGGTCACCAGCGGAGCACCGGTCTCGGTGTCCGTGGCGATCTCACCGGTACGGCGGTCGCGAACCTTGGGCTGGGGAGGCTGGGCCACCATCACGGAGGCGGCGGAGGTGTCGACAGGGATCTGACGCATCGTGCGTGCTCCTCGGTTGAGAGTCGACGTCAACTGGCAGCAGGCTCAGGCCAGTTGAACTGGCTTGCACCAGTAGAACTGGCTCAAGCCAGTAACGTCAACCCCTTTGTCTCAACTGGCTTGAGCCAGACGATAGAGTGACGTCGTGACGTCGTGACGTCAGCCAGTTAGGAGGGTCGATGACGGATCAGGCCGGCGACAGCAAGCCGCCCAGCCAGCGGATCGCGGACGAACTGCGAGCTGCGATTCAAGGCGGGGAGTACGAGCCCGGGGAGAAGCTGAAGTCTCAGCGCGCGTTCGCGGAGCAGTACGGCGTAGCACGCAACACCGTGGACGAGGCGTTCAAGATCCTCGGCCGCGAAGGACTCGTCACCTCGGAGTGGGGGCGAGGGGTGTTCGTGCGGGAGAAACAGGCACTGATCCGTCTGGGGAATGACAGGTACTCGCCCAAGTACCGGGAAACTGGCCTGTCCCCGTTCCTGATCGAGTGCGCGAAGCAGGGGAAGACCGGCCGGTTCGAAGTGCTCGGCATCGAGCGAGTGAGACCGGATGCCGAAGTGGCCAAGCAGCTCAGGGTGCCTGCCAAGACGAAGTCGGTGTTGCGGCGAGAAAACGTGTTCTACGCGGACGACGACCCCGTTTACCGGGTGACGACGTGGATCCCATGGAGCATCGCGGAGGGTACTGGGCTGCTCCAGGAGGAGGTTCCCCACCAGTACGGCATCCACGGAATTCTCGAAGAGAAGGGCCATGTCATGACCCGGATCAACGACGAGATCACGGCGCGTATGCCCACTCCCGAGGAGGTTCGATACCTCAGCCTGCCGTCTGGAGTCCCTGTGATCGAGGTCGCCCACACCAGCCTTGACCAGGACGGAGAGCCGTACGAGCTGACGAGGTTCGTGATGCGGGCCGACATGAACGGGCTCAGCTACAACGTACCTGTCGAGTGAGGACCAGGTGAGGAGCGAGATGCACCGCGACGCAGCCGGACAGACGACGACCATCCGTCCACGCACGGACGCGGACCTACCGGGAGCAGCGGCGGCACTCGTGGCCGTTCACGCTGTCGACGGATACCCGGTGGAAGGTGTCGATGCCCCGCTGGAATGGCTGAGCCCCGCGGGCGTTCTTCAGGCGTGGGTGGCGGAGAAGGGGGGCGAGATCGTCGGGCACGCCATGCTCAGCCGGCCCCAGGGCGAGGACGCCGTGGAGATGTGGCTCGAGCAGAGTGGCGACACCGCGGACCACGTAGCCGTAGGCGCCCGTCTGTTCATCGCACCCGAGGCGCGGGGCGATGGACTCGGCGAGCGGCTGATGCGGACTGGGTTCGACTACGCCCGGGACCATGGACTACGGGTCGTTCTCGACGTGATGACCAAGGACAAGGCAGCCATCCGGCTCTACAAACGGTTGGGGATGCAGCGTCTCGGCACGGCAAGGCACGCGTTCGGAGAGGGACAGGAGATCGACGCTGTCTGTTACGTCTCCCCAGCACCCGAAGCCTGATCAGGTACCGGAGACGGGTCCGTGCGGAGCCAGGCGCGTTTGTGCCGGGCCACGCCGAACAGCGACTCGACCTGCTCCCGGGTGAGCCGACCGGTCAACGGCGCCAAAGCAGAGACTTCTCGTTCCTGGTAGGTCCGCACGGTGTGCTGCGTCGGTGCGCGGACCACCGAGGCGACATCGACGAAGGCGAGGACGGGCACTACATCAGGTGTGAAGCCGGCGTAGCGTTCCAACACCCGTCGCACATAGGCGGCTTCGGCCTTGCTCGCCGCAGGGTACGGGTGCGGGGAGCCGTTGACCTTGGCTACCTCGTCACCGACCCAGACCGAAGCACCGGGGTGCCGCTTCGTGTTGAAGACGAACACCCCGCCGGGACCGATCAGCAGGTGATCGATGTCCCCGCCATTGCCCTTGGGGATACCGTGCAGGACTCGCCAGCCATGAACGGTGAGACGTTCCAGCTCACGGCCCACCCTCTTTTCCCCTTCAAGGCCATCGAGCCACGACTCCCAGCCCGATGGGCGCTTCAGCAGCTTGGACCAAGCCCGCGCGACAACCGACGGTCCACGGACAGCCATGTCGCTAAGAATCGCTGCACCAGGAGGGTTCTTCGCCAGGTCGTCGGCAACGGTGAGTTCGGGCAGCGACAAAGGGCGTCGATCACGCCGGGGCTTCGCCGGGGGTGACGACTGCTGAGGCGGCTCGGCCGGCCGAGGCCGACGAGGAGGCGACGAGGCCGGGCGATCCGTGCGCACTGTCACCGGATCACCAAGCTGTTGGCGGAGTAAGGCAACAGCCTCATGGCGATGCTCAGCAACCTTGACGGTGATGACCTTGGAATCCCGGTCCGCCCACGCAACGGGCGTGCCGTCCGGCAGGTTCACGTAGAGCCTGTCCTTGCCGTGCCGCTTCCACGGATTCACCGTGAGGTCTGACATCGGCTCCGCCCCCCAAGTGCGCCTTTGCCCCAGCACTCATGGCAGCAGCCGGCGATGCCCCTGTACAAGGGCGCCATGCGGCCAAACTTTCCCTACTTCATCAAGGCCCGCGCACGGCGCGGGCGCGCGCCGCCTTGCCGGCGGGGCCGCCGCCCTGTCTTCGCCAGCGGCGGCCCCGCCCGGCGGCGCGCTAGCGGCAGCGGGCTGGAAGTGGGAGACACCCCCTGTGGCTGGGACGGTCGGCTCCACGGCTTTAGGCAGCCACTTTGGGGCGAGCCTCTAAGATCATGGCCCCAACGTCGTGCTTTACGGGCAGGTCCACAGACTGCCCGACTCGCGATGAGCTTACGGGGCCATGATCACTCGCCCCAAAGCAGCTCCAGCCCAAAGCCGCTCCGCCGACCTAACCGGAAGCCTGCGACCAGAGCCGACAGGCAGGAAAAGCCCTGCCCTGTGCCTGACGCCGCACGCTAAGTTATTCTCGATGCACAGGGTCATCGCGCACATTGTATCGGTAGCTCAGGTCAGGGGGGGGGCTAATGAGTTTTGGGCTTGACGCGAAGAAGGCTGCGGACATCTGCCAGACGGAAATGTATGGAGACTGGTACCGGGACCCCTGGGGGTGGCCCGAACTGTCTTGGGTGATGAAGAATCCGCAAGAATTTCCATGGTCGGAGATCGTGCACCGAGACGGCAATATTACACTGCGACGGGAGCCTAGGTTCGAACCTACTGTCGTGCCGAAAAGTCGCCTAGGGGTACGTCCGGCCGTAGTGATGTCGCTAGACGTAAGGATTGCCTATGCGGCAGCTATTGCGCAGGTAGCCTCAAAACTTCACGCCAATCTGCCCGAATGGGTTTACGGCTGGCGATTGCGCAAAGAGAAGAAATTGGCCAATAATGGCGACGAATGGAAGAATTATTCTTCATTCTTTCACAACCCTTCACTGATGGAAGGATATGCACTACAGACGGATATTACCTCCTTCTTCGCTTCCGTTGATGTCAATAAGGCGGTAGATGTCGTCTATTCCGAGGCGGGCGATTCTGCCGGTGCGCGCCTAATTGAAAAGATCGTTCGATCTCATCACGAGCTTGCATCCAGAAATGGGCTTCCTCAGCGAAGTTGGCCATCCGCCATCCTGGCGAACCGGTACATGGCTCCACTCGACAACCTGATTTCGCAGAGGTTGTCTTCAGGTCAACTGACAGGGGCAGTCAGGTGGATGGATGATATTTACGTCACCGGAGAAGAGGCGACGCTCTATAAGTTCTTCCTCGACTTCCAGTCTCGCGTTCGAGAGTTGGGTCTTGAGGCCAACGCCTCGAAGAGTCGCCTGGGTCGCCTTAAAGAGATCCGGCATGATGTGCTTCTAGAGGGCCTTCAAGAAGTGCCGATCCCAGTGAAGAAGAGGATTCAAATACTAGAGAATGGATCCGATGTCGTTGAAGCCGCGGTCGAGGAGATGGATATCGAATGGCTCAGAAAGCTAGAGGGTGCAGCTCTGGAAAGGCCGTTCAGTCAATCTTCTGCCACGATCAAGGTGATCCTGAAAACTCTCAGGAAACATAAAGAGTATGGGAATTTCGATCGATGGCTCGAGTTTGCGGAGAAACTCTCCCACGTTGCAGACGCGCTGGGCAGGTACTTCCGCGATGCCGTTAAAGAAGACCCGCACAGAATGGGTGCCTACTGCGATTGGTATAGTGGCTACCGTGCAACCGAATGGGCGGCAATCCACTGGTCGTCTGCTCAGTTCGCCTTGGCTATCCCCAGCTCCAATAGGCTGCCAGCATATCGAGAAGTGATGGCGGAATGGTTGGAAAAGGGTTCTGACCTACATCAAATTTCGGTGGCGGCACAACGCCTGGCTCAGATTGACCCCACCGCAACTAAGGACATCATTCGTCGACGTCTGGATGATGAGGCGCGCCCTATTTTCCAGCGAGTCTATTCTTTGGCTCTAATGAATGCGCGAGATGAGAGGTTGTTGATTTCACGTACCATCAAGCAGGATGCCAGCAACGTGGTAACTCGGGAATGGTTGGAAGCTAACAACTATGCGGCTCCTAAAGTTTCTGCGGACTATGACTCGGTTGCCACCGGGTAGCGGTCAGGATTGCGCGCGCTTCTGGATCGGTCGGCGCACGTCACCTTGGCTGGGGTGAACGGAACAGCGTCGTGAGCCGTTGACGCTCGTATCCGCCCGTTCACCGCTCCGGGTCAACCTGCGATGGGCAGCTGCTCGTGGCGGTGCCAGATCAGGTACCGGTCCTCGCGGCGCAGCTCCGCGGAACCCCACTCAATGCGCATGATGCCCTTCTCCATGGAGCAGGCGTAGGCGACGAGGACGAGCCGCACGTCTTCGGGAAGCAGCTCCAGGTCTGGATGCACCTCGGAGTCCTCAAGTTCCCCCCAGTCCAGGTCAAATGCCTGCTGCAGAGGAGGCGGGCCGTGGCGTCGGATCAGGTCTGCTCGGAAGCCTGTGGCTCGACGGAGACGTGCAGCCGTGACAGGCACATCCTTCTTCGCGTACCGGAGGGGGTAGATCAGGTGGCCGCGGACAAGCATCATCGTGCGTCCTTGAAGGCGCACTGGTTCCCCGAGTCCGGAGATGCCGGCGGCCAGTTCCTCGTATTGCACAGCGTAGAGGCCATGTCCGTAGGCTTCGAGCGTCTGGGTATGGACGCCCTCCTGCCCGGTGCGGGCCCGATCATGAGCCCGGACGAGGGAGGCCGGGAGGATATCGGCCAGTTCGCTGGCTATGTCCCCGAAGGTCTCACGTGCCCACTGACTGGCTGAACCCACAACTACCGCCTTTCCCTGGTGGTCTTGCAGGCACCGAGCAGCGTCCACCTAAACCGTGCTGCGCCCAGGCGAGTCACACAAGGTCGCAAGCAGCGCACAGGGGAGCGCACACCACCTGAACAGGGTTCACCGCACGTACCGCTCGCGTGCCAACAACAGCGGACGCCCTCCCGGCCCGATCGCTCGCGGTGACGGCAATCCTGACGGCAACGACTGCGGACGGCAGCGACCTCCAGCAGTCCAGCGCGGTGCTGGCGTAGTGCCGATCGGGTCGAAGCACCAAGGGCCGCATCTTCATGAGCGCTTGGCCGCGGTTTGAGTGTTGCCAGGGTGCGTAGCGTGTGCGCGGAGATCGCTGCTGATGCGCACGGTGACTTCAATGCCTGCCGAGACGACCGGCACAATGCCTGCCATGGACACTGGGGGCGTAGCACTGGTGGGCGCGTGTGCAGGAGTGCTGGGGGCAGCGGTCGGGGCTGCTGGGGCGATCTTCTCGGCCATCATCAGCGGCCGGAGTCAGAGCCAGGCGCAACACTCGCATTGGCGTCGACAGGTGCGGAGGGATGCCTACAAGGATCTGCTGCGTGTGGCCAATGCTGTGCGCAGGGAGCTAGCCCCGAGAAGTAGCGCCCTCGGGCAAGGCGCGCGTTTGCCCGGCACGTTCAACACCAGTCAGCTGATGGCCGAGCTATGGGATGCCAGCATCACCGTTCAGCTTGAGGGCCCTGCGAGAGCCGCCGTGGTAGGCCGCGAACTCGCGTACGCCCTTGGCGACTGGAACGGAGCTGTGCTGATGCAGCATCATGCTGGGGAATTTCAGCAGCGTCACCCCGAACTAGAAGCCCTTCCCACAGACCTTATGGCTTTGAAAGGGGAAGTCGAGGAGCTGCTGACGAACTTCACGCTAGTAGCTCGTGACGCTCTCGATGAGGGAGACGAGGTGCGGCCCGGGCGGTGACCCCAACATCGAGGGGCGGTCTGACATCCACAGCTGACATCAACGACGCCGGACGGGGGCGTACACCAGCACCCCTGCCTGGCCGTCGTTCCAGCCGACGGCAGCAGTCAGAACCGGCTCGAATCGAACTTACAAGGCGGATGTCGGCGGTTCGAAACCGTCCGCGCCCACCAGTTCCAGGACATGGGAAAGGCCCAGGTCAGCGGGTGGGAGTCCGCGAGCCTGGGCCTTGGTCGTTCTCGGCCGCTGAGAGCTGTCGTGCCACTTACGTGCCGGATGGGCCGCGCGGAGGCCGTTTCACCTTCTTGGTCTGATCGTCCACGTAGTCGGCGATCTGGTGATCGCGGCCGTTGGCGAGGTGCTGGTAGACCAGCGCGGCCCGCACCGGCGAGTGGCCCATCCGGTGCATCAACTCGCGGGTCGTGGCGCCGCCGGTCGCGGTGAGCGTGTTGCCGGTGTGCCGGAGGTCGTGGAAGTGGACGTCACCCGGCCCGGTCGCAGTGAGGGCGCGGAGCCAGATCCGCCGGAAGTCGTTCCGGCGCAGGACACCGCCGCGGGCCCCGACGACGGCCGGGAGCACCAGGACGCGGCAGTGCGGCGGGACCGCGTCGGCGAGCCGGTACACCTCGGGCACGGAGAGGAACGGCCGCTCGGTGTGGGGGCTTGCTCTGTTGTCGGTGACCATCGGCACGAGCCGAAAAGCGTCCCGCGTGAATTCCCTGCTTCTCGTGTGTGGTTCAGCGTCCGCTTGCTGCCGGTACGCGCTGTGCACACCCCCAACTGCACCGCATGGCCTGGTAGTTCGCCCCTAGCCAGTGCCGCGGTAGGCAACGTTTGCCCGTCAAGGAGCGGCGTCCGGTGCGGCGAGAGTGCGTGCCGGGCGTCGCGATGGGGCGAACGTTGCCTGCCGCGGCACTAGGACGGTTCCGGTTCCTTCGCGGGCGCCCTCGCGGCCATCTGCCGGTTGTCCCGCCACACGACGGCGGATGCCGTCAGGAGCAGGAACGTGGCCGTGACGCTCAGCCAGACCTGATGCCAGATGATCGAGGCATAGCCAGCCTCTACACCGACGACGTTCAACACCAGGCCGAGGCATCGAACCCACCGGCGCTTGATCATCTGCGCCACGATCATGCCCGCGCCGAGAACGGCGAAAATGACGACCCCCACGATCATCGCGCGATCGTACGGGCGCCCCGGTTCCGTCGGGGACCCCGCCGCCGGACATGATCCGGCAAAGAAACCGTGGTGGGGCCCTTTCGCGGAGGGGCGCGGCGCCGGTGCACCGTCCATCCTGCGGTGTACGCCCGCTGTCTCCACGACAGCAGTGTCAGACAGCAAACCGAGGACGGAACCGTCAAGCATCAAGTGACGTCAGCGCGTCAAGCATCAAACGAAGTACGACATACCGATCGCCAAGGGCGGTAGAACCTTCCCTACTTCATCAAGCCCCGGCTGCGCTCCGCTCCGCCGGGCGGCCTTCCCGGCTCCACTCGGCGCGCCGCTTCTGCCTCCGGCCCGCTCCGCCCCGGCCGCGCCGACGCCCGCCCACTGGACAGGCCCGGAGGTCATGATTCGAGCACCCGACGTATCCGGCCCACGGTCACAGACGATGCGTCCGGCGGGGACGACCGGCACCGGGTGGGAGGGGGCGCCGTTCCCGGCCGCGGGCACATCGTGGCGAGCGTGGTGGGCTCCCGTCCCGTCCACGATCGACCCAGGCAGAGCCGAGCAGACGCGGCCCATGGCGTCCAGGTCGTACGTACAGTGGCCCGCTCCACCTGGACGCCATGAACCACGCCCGCTCCACGGTGTGTGGGTCGACGGCGGACGGGATGGGAGCCGGGGGAGAGTGGTGGGTGAGGTTGTGTCAAATGCTGGCCTGGACCTATTGGCCGAGAGGCAACGCCCTGCTTTACTTCGCGCATGTTTTCGGCGATCTGCACAGGCCTCGGCGTGCTACTCGGGACTGTGCTCTTCCGTAGGCGAGCGAAGCAGGCTATGGCTCGGGCCAATGCTGGGCAGGCAGTCCACTTCCCGATCGGGGTCAAGCGGCCGGACGTGGGTCACCGATGGCACTTGGGCCGAGTGCAAGCCAGTGCTGAAGAGTTCCGATGGGAACCTCGCTGGCCGTGGACGCGGCTGCGTGAACTCCCGGCAGACCTGCAGTGTGTCCGCACACGTGAAACGACCCTCCGCGAGATGCTGCGGCTCCCGGACGGCGCCATGGTGATCGAGTGCGAATCCTCTGATGGACCCGTGTGGCTATGGGTCATGCCCGTGCAGGTGAAGCACGTCATAGGGATGATCCGGCGTGGCTGGTGACTGTGCCACTCTCGTGTGGGTCCGGACCAGAGTGATGGACGTCCCACAGCTGCCACCAGCGAAGCTCCAGGTCAGAGGCCTCGGAGCATACGGGTTTCCATCCAGGGGTGGCAGTCAGGCAAGATGCGGTGTTTCTTGACGTGTCCGGCCTGCACGTCGTCAGGCAAGCAGTTCGGGAGGCCTCATGAGCACTGTCCACGTACGCATCGGCGACTACCGGACCAAGTACCACACTGACGCCGACTGTCCGTCGCTGAACGGGAAGCAGGACACCTACATGGGTCAGGAGTCGATGTCCGAGGACCAGGCCAAGGAGCAGGGGCTCACAGCCTGCCGGCACTGCAAGAGGTAGCTGTGCCGGCGCCCCGGCCACCTCTTCGTCGCCGAAGTACCGACGGCCATAACAGCAACGACAACAGACGCCGGCGGTGCTGAACGGCCCGGCACGATGGCGGCAGGGTGAGGCCGGGTCGTCTCGCCAAGCCGTGCTCGCCTCTGCTAAGCGCTTGGCCACTCGAACGTGCCACAGTCGTGCCACATCGGGCGGTCAACCACGGTCAACGACGGTTCGCCGCAGTCGAGATGCGCGAGCGACCTGGGCTGTTGCGAGAGCCCGTGCGACCTGGGCTCAAGGGCTACCCCGTCCCTCCTGCCGCATCCGCTGGTACCGCAGCGGTGCCACGCACATGGCAGGCAATGGCAGCACGTGCCTAGGACGTCGGCCCTTGGGATCGTCCTCGTACGCCTCCCCACCTACCCGCTGTCGCTGCTTCCGGACCCTGATCTCGCGCTTGTCGAGGTCGACGTCCTGCCACCGGAGTCCGAGGACTTCCCCACGACGGAGGCCGAGCGCGATGGAGAGCACGAAGGCGGGGTAGAGCGGATCGCTTCGGGCGGCGGCGAGGAAGTCGAGCGTTTCGCCCAGGCTCCAGGGATCGAGACTGCGGGAGTCGACGCGAGGCGCATCGACGAGGGTGACGACGTTCCTGGCGATCAGCTCCTCGCGGCAGGTGGCCGAGAGAGCTGCACGAAGAACCCAGCTTGGTCAGCCGGTGCCTATCCGTCTCAGTTTCCGTCTTATTCAGCAACGGCCACCACCGTTCACGAGAGTCCGGCCGCCAGCTCGTACTGAGCACCTGGACGAGCATGAACACAGGTGAACGCCCGGGCACGCAGCTCACAGGACCCCCAACAGGCTTGTGCTGCGTGCACTCAGCGAGCCGGCCGCCCAGGCCGGCTCGGCCTGATAAGTCAGCGGGAGCCGCGGGGCGGAGCCGCGGCCGGGTGGCCGAGAGCCTCGAACGCTGTCGTGTTCGTGTACGTGCCGGTGGGCAGGTAGTCGCCCATGACGGCGCGCTCGTCGCCGGGAGCCCTGGTGTCCTGGACGGCGTGGTGGAAGTCTGCGGAAGGCAACATGTTGCGCAGGATGAGCATGGTGTCGTCCGGGTGTCCGGCGCCGTCTCCCTTCGGGGACAGGCTCAGCCAGTTGACGCCATTGGCGGCGGTGGCGTTGTCGGGCCGGTCCTGCGGCAGGCTCAGCACGATCGTGTACCTGCCGTGGCTGTCGGTCAGCACATGTTCGTCGTCCACGCAGGCGACCGCGCGGGTGGTGGCATAGCTCTCGTTGGAGCACAGTGACCAGTAGCGCAGGTCGGTGTGCGTGGCCATGCGGGGCTCGCGGTTGAGGGTCGCGGAGGTGACGGGCAGTTTGCCCCGCAGGACCAGCACGTTACCGAAGGCGCGGCTGACATAGGTGTCGACGTACTGGTTGTCGCGGTTGGAGTACTGGCCTCCGGTCCGGGCGGGCGTGCCGTCGCAGGCGCCTTGGTAGACGCAGGCCAGGCTGAAGGCGGAGTTGTAGAAGGCGTGCCAGACGGGCTGCGCATCGGCGGGGAACCCGGTCGGACGGTGGGACTGGTCGCGCAACGCCAGATAGCTCTGCAGGGGCAGGGTGGCCAGAGGCAGTAGGCTCCGCGACGCCGCGACTGCTTGGCACAAGGCCGGACCCGTCACGGTGGAGCCGTCCACCAGATGCAGGGTGGGGCGAGGCAGACCGGCACCGCCAGTGGCGTCACGACCGCGGTCGGGCAGGTAGACGCGGTAGATCAGAGCCATCGTCGACTGCCCTGCCACGCCGGCGTAAAGCGTGTTCCCGGCTCGTCGCGCCGGGTCCGTGGGCGCGGGGTCGCCCACGACCGTGACGCGGTACGAGCGGTGGGAACCAGACGCGCGCAGGGCACCCGGGAGATAGGGGTTGGACGAGCCCGCATCCGGCCGGGTGGAGACATCGTTGAGCGCATCGGTCGGCCCGTGCGTGACCATGTCGTAGCTGTTCAGTGACTGGTAGCGGGCGTGGGCGTACTCGCCATCGAAAGTGAGCCGGGCGCCTGCGGGCAGAGTCAGCTGTGCGGACCAGTAGCGGGCTCCCGCGTCAGGAAAGGCGTAGTTCTGGGCAGGATCGTCGACCATGCCGGCCGGCCCCTGCCACAGGCAGTCGGCCGCCTGCGCGCCCGCGCTCTCGTCGGCGCCCCCACGGGCGTGGGCGGGTGCGACGGTCAGGGCGGCGCTCGTGATCAGAGCGCAGGTCAGGGTGCCGAGTGGAGCGGGGAGCAGGCGCACGCGGACTCCTCCTTGAGTCTCGATGGCCCCGCATCCGCGAGGCTCCCGAGACGCTAGAACCCCGTGGGACACTCGTCAATAGTGTTTCATTTGATTCAGGTGCACAATCTGTGCCGCTCTACGATGGTCCGGTGAAGTCCACTCCGGATTCCGAGCCCGTGCTCCCCCGGCTGCAACGGCCGACGCGTGAGCTGGCCGTGCAGTACGCCCGGCGGGTGTTCCTGCACGGTGAGCGCGTAGACATGCGTACCCTGGCGGCAGCCCTGGACGTTGGGCGCAGCACGCTGTACCGATGGGTCGGTGACCGTGAGGCGCTGCTGGCCGTGATCCTGGCGGAGTTGAGCGCCGAGAGGTGGCAGACGGTGTCGGAGGGCAGCGCCGGTGGCGGAGTGCGGGGGGCGCTCGCCGATATCCGCCGGTTCATGCAGGTGACGTCCGACGACGGGCCGCTGCGGCAGTTCGCGGAACAGGAACCCACCGTGGCCCTGCGCGTACTCATGGCCGAAGCAGGCCGGGTGAACGCCGCGCTGCGCGCCGGCGTGACTGCCTGCCTCACAGCGCACGGCGTGAACGGAGTCGACACACGGACGGTGGAGATCATCGTCCAACTCGGCACCGCGCTGCAATGGACCCCGATCGTGATCGGCGAACCGCCCGCCATCGACCGTGCGATCACACTGATCCAGCACCTGCTCGACGAACCGGCATCACCACGCCGACCGTAGCCGGTCAGGAGGTCCCCCGTCCCGCTACACGATTCAGCGACCACAGCAACCGGCAGCGCCCCACGCCGGCCACCATGGGCTTCCCGGCAGCCTGTGTGACCCTCGATGACCGATCTCTGTAGGTTACGGATCTGAAGGTTCTGACATCCACGGCTGACATCAACGGGGTCGGACGGTGGTGCACAACGGCACCCGGGCCCGGCCGCTGTGCCGGTCGACGGTCCCACCAGAAGCGAGCCGGGATCGAACTTAGTAGGCGGATGTCGGCGGTTCGAAACCGTCCGCGCCCACCAGTTCCAGGACATGGGAAAGGCCCAGGTCAGCGGGTGGGAGTCCGCGAGCCTGGGCCTTGGTCGTTCTCGGCCGCTGAGAGCCGCCGTGCCGGCGCATGTCCGAGGTCTTCGCGATCCGGCTTCTGGACGCCTTGGACGCCTTGGACGGCAATGGCCCTCATGTTCGGAGCCACGACGGCAAGCGCCTCATCAATGGCCAGGTTCAGCTGAGTCCTGACGGTTCGGGTTCACCGGCAGCTAGAACATCTCTGGTCGGACAGCGGGCCACCGGATGACGGTATGCGAGCCGAGTCAGCGGCAGAGCTCCATGATGGTGTCATCGAAGTCCGGGAACTCCCGGGCGGCCTGCTCAATGACGGCAGCTGCCGACTGTTGCCGGTCGGCCGCGAATCGTTCCGCGACGGCCACCAGTTCGTGATTGAGGGACGGCGTCCACTCGGGAGCGTACGAGGTGGCTGCTTCCCAAGGTCCGAAGCCGCCGGCCAGCAGCCACAAGAAGGCACCCAGATCACGCGCCACGACACCGGTCTCGCCCTCGGAGCCGAGGAAGACCACAGGCTGATCGACGAGTGGACGGCTCGGGCGGATCAACCAGAACCCCGCGTATCCGCCCGAGCCGTCCTGGCCGAACAAGCGGAAGCTGTCGCCGCTCAGCTCTGCGTTGCCAGTCCAGGCCCGGAACCATTCGGTGGTCTCCTCCGCAGACAGGAAGGCTGGGAAGGGTTCGAAGTCGACCCCATCGCCGCCGTTGTACTCGAACGGAGTCGCCAGCGCGGCGGCGAGGGCGGCGGGCAACTGCCGATCGGTAGGAATCACGCGGACAGGCTAGTGCCGCGGCAGGCAACGTTTGCCCGTCGAGGAGCGGCGTCCGGTGCGTGCTCTCGGTGTGCCGGCCGGAAGTCCTCGTACTGGATGTACTTGGGCTTTCGGCCGGTGCGGCGAGAGTGCGTGACGGGCGTCGCGACGGGGCGAACGTTGCCTGCCGCGGCACTAGCCACCACTGATGTCTCAGGAACATGCCCATGCACAGCCGCGCGCTTTGCTCGCCAACCTTCCGGCGTCAAGTGCCTCCGGAAGGACGTCCGTCCTGCTGGTGCCCTCACTCCGGTGTCATGTCGTACTCGTCGATGTCCAGTGCTGCCCCGGTGGCAGTGAGGAATCCCAGCACGTCATGATCCAGGTGCCAGCCGAATGGATCGGGCTGATCCGACGCGGCAGCCACCTGGGGCGCATCGTCGTCGTTGAAGTACCGCACGATTTCAAGCACGGCAGCGCCGCCTTCTTCCTCCTCGGCTGACAGCCTCGCTGCGACTTCGGCGATGCGATCCGTGTGTGGTCGGAGTCTGTCCGGCATCCGCGCAATCTGCTCGTCAACCCTCAGGCCGGGATCACGACACACGATCTTCCACCGATGGCCGGCCGGGTCGGCGGACCCGTGCTACGGCTTCCGCGTACGGTCGTCTCATCCGGCCCGATGCCCAGCCATGCGGTGATCTCTTGCGCGGTTGTGCTGTTGCTCGTCAGAGCAAAGTAGACGGTAAACACCCTGATGGGCCGGTCGGCTCCGAGGCTCTGGGCAGTCTCGAAGCCGACCTCTCGCCGTCGTCGACCGCGGGCCGGCCTGACGGGTCACGTAGAGCGACTGGCAGGCTCAACGGCCATCCGCCTAGCTTGACGGAGTTCTGTCATCTCGGCCTTCTTCACGGCTAGCGTGATCGGCATGGCGGAGCGTCTGGTCAGGCTGTTCGTCTGTGGCGTCATTTTCACGCTGATTTTCCATTTCGGCAGGGGTGAGCCGTGGCTCGACGCGCTTGTAGGGTCGGCCATGTGTTTGTCGGCGTTGACGCTGTGGTGGGTCGCTGATTATTGGTACCGGCGGCGGACCGAAAGCAGGTAGGGAGCAGTCGTGCGACCTGAGCCGCTTCCGAGCACTCCGAGGCACTCAGCGGCGACCACGCTGACACCTGCCTAGAACTTGTCCCGGCCGAAGCTCAACTCCCGAGGGCCCCAGGGCAACCCCGTTCCTGACGGTTGACGTCGAACCTCAGCGGGCGGTCGGTCGAGGAACAGGGCGGGGCGACGCAGGACCTCGACCCTCGTGATCGGCCCGATAGGGATGAGGCCGGACCGCGAAATCAGAGTCCTAGGCCGTCGCCCGCCGGACCTGGTAGTTCCAGCGTGTGAGCGACCGGACGACGGTCTCGGCGCCGATGGGGTTGGCGCTGTGTACGAAGACCGTTCCGACTCGAAAGGGCCGTCCGTTGAAAGCGGCTTCTTCCATCAGGGTCACCACGGGCAAGATGCTGTCGTCGCCACCGAGGTCGTGGTCGAGCCAGAGTTCGTCGATGAAGCTGTCGCGGTGCTCTTGCAGGAGCCGTACACCTTCGCCGCTGGTGCGCGCGATCCGCGTGGCCCAGGGCAGCGGCCGGAGGTCGTCAATGCCGAGGATGACGGGCGTCGGTACGGGCGGCTCTTCTTCCACCCGCCCATCATCACAGCACCGCCGCGGCGGGCCCAACGGCGAGGACGACGTACTCGGCGCCGCATGCAGACGGCATGTCCACACCGCGAGGCACCGCTTTCGCCCGATCTTTCGGACTGGGTCTGCAGATCGGGCTGCACAGCCAGATGCCTCGGCTGCCTCACCACCACCGCAAGTCCGTGCCGTTCTCGTGCCGGAACAGGCGGGGACTCACGGGGACTCGGCGCCAACAACGGTGCAACCACTGGTTCTTGCTTCCGGCAGCGTCTCCGCGGCTCACACCAGCGAGTACCCACCCTCGCTGCCGAAGTGGTGGTCCACCCCTGTCGCTGAGCCCACACCCGCTGGAACTCTGGCCCAGCCGGGCGGCTCCCCGACAGTGCCGAGCAGTCGCGACCCGGGGTGCCAAAGTCGTTCGTACAGTGGGACGCTCCACCTCGACGTCCTGAACCACGCCCGCTCCGGGTGCTTGGCAGGGACGGGGAGACAACAGGTCGACACTCCGGCGATGACCGTTGCTCATCATGCTGTTCTGTACCGGGACATGGCGGTGACAGGGAGGGGTGCAGGCGTGATGCTCCAGGTCATGAGAAGGAGTTTTACGCCGCACAGCGGGATCGCGGTCGGGCTGAGTGTCGTCCTGCTGTCGTTCGTCTTGCTCACCTGGCTACCGGGACCGTCGCCGGTCGAGGGCACAGGGTGGCCTGTGCCGGCGATCGTGCTGGCCTTTCTGCTCCTGGCCGCCGCCCTCTACCCCTTGATCGAGAACGAACCGAGTGCCCAGCTCGGAGAATTCAAGGACCTGCCCAGCCCGGTGAAGGTGGTGTCCTGGCTGCTGATCGCCTTGAGCGTTGCGATGATCGTCCTCACCGCGGTGGGCGGGCACGGGAGATTCCAGTCGCCCACGGTCGAGGGCGGCCGGTACTTCTCCTACGACCAATCGACCTCGCCCCGGGTCGAGGTGGAGCTCTCGCGAAGCGAGTACGAGGCGGTCACCGAAAGTCAGCAGCGCATCATGCTCTCCATCGCGAGTCTGCTGTCCGCCGTAGCCGGCCGTGTCGTTCTGGGTAACAGAGGACCGCGCCCGCACGACAGCGTGTCCAGGTGACCGCAGTCGAGACGCACGAGTGAGCCCGGGCTGTTGCTGGAGCCCGTGTGACCTGGGTGCGAGGCGCTGAAGGCGCCGCGTGAGCAGCCGGTCCGTGCGGCTGACCGCCTCGCGCCGCGTGTCCTGGACGACTGGTGGGCATGGACGTTCATCGTGACGGCCTGATGGCGCACATGCGGAACGCAGCGGTGCGTCAGGCCTGGCCGTCGGCGTCCTGCGTGGAGGCAGCGAACGCCTCGGGGCCCTGTTCCGCCGCCGCGGGGTCCATCCACATGACCTGCCAGCCGTGACCGTCGAGGTCGAAGAAGCTGCGTGAGTACATGAAGCCGTGGTCCTCGGCGCCGTCCGCCTCGGAGCCGCCCGCCGCGAGCGCGGCGGCGCTGACCGTGTCGACCTCGTCGCGGGACGACACGCTGAAGCAGTACAACGCCGGCGTGTGCGTGGTGGGATCGGCCATCGGCAGTTTCGAGAACTCCGCGAACTTCTCGCGGCTGAGCAGCATGACGAAGGCGTGCTCGCCGACCAGCATGCAGGCGGCGGTCTCGTCGGTGAACATCGGGTTGAAGCTGAACCCGAGATCGGCGAAGAACGCCTTGCTGCGCTCGAGGTCCGCTACGGGGATGTTCACGAACAGCATGCGGCCGGGGTGTGCGGGCTCGGTCATGGTGGGGCTCCAGTCGGTGGCTCGATGGCGTACGTCCTGGTAGACCGGCCCGGCCGGCGGAACTCATCGGTGGATCTCGGCTGGTTCAGTCGCAGCGTCGATCGATGTCACGTCCGGCGCCCGGCGAGGCGGCAACGGTGATCCGCGGTCACCGCTGTGGGAAGGTTCCGTGGCATGAACCGTGATGCGTGGAGCCGCGTCGGCAGCCTGCGCCGTCGGGTGCCGGTGGCGGGCGGCCTTGTCCTGATCCTGAGTCTGGCCATGACCGGTTCCGTGCCGGCGACGAGCGCCGCGCAAGGTCCCAAGCCGCCGGGATGGGCTCGGCTCTGCGACTCGTCGTTGAACGAACCCGCAGCTGAAGCTCTGGTACGCCTGACCGGGCGCAGGCACATACGGGAGTACCCGGGGATGCGCCACGCCTCGCTCGCGAAGGTCGCCGAGAGTGTGCGGGGTCGGGAGGACGACGACATCGGCTTCTGCACGCTGTACACGCAGCCTCCACTGGCTCCGGCAGAGTTGCAGATGGCCGTCGACGTCGATGTCGTCATGGCCTCGTACCCCTTGACGAAGAGATCGAGGGACGAGGGCTACCTGTATTTCGATAGGGGAGAGACCACCGAAACCTTCACTGTCTCTGGGGCCCACGGCGCGATCGGGCGTCACGCATGGCTCGACTTCCACTGTCGGGGCATGGGGCGGGAGTGGGTGCGGATGGCACTCACGGTCCACTGGTCCTTCCGCGGCAATGCCCGCCGGCAGGCAGTGGACATGGCCACCGTGGTCCATTCCATGGCCCTGAAGCTCAGCGAGGAGCTGGGGTGCGGCCCGGAGGACGAACTGCCGGCCGTGCCCCCGACGGAACCGATCGAGGAGTCCGCACTGTGACGCCGGGTCGGCTCGGTCCGGCAACGGGGAGAGCCGTGCTTGCTCGGTGTGGGGGAGGCGCGAGAAGCCGTCGACCTGAGCTGCCGCCGCAGCCCGGGTGACCTGGCCCACGCCGGCGATCTGCACGTGCTGTGTGGCCGCTACGGTTTCTCCCCCTGATTCCCCGTCGTCGGGGGCGACATGGAATGCGTCGGCCGTGTCGAGGCCCTGGGCCCGGACATCGAGGGGCTGAAGACCGGCGTCGCCGACGGGCACCGGCTCAAGGCGGAGGCGACGAGGCCGGCAGGTGGGCTCCGCCGCCCCGGTGAAGGCGCGCGCTTCGCGTCCCGGGGCTCACGCCGGGTCCGGTCCTGGCGCCTCGTGGGCGTGCTTGAGCCTCATACGGGCGTCGACCGTCTCCGGAGGGGCGACCTCCGACCAGAACCGGTGGCCGGACACGAACACGGCGAGCTCGCGCTCCCGTTGCCGGAGCTTCTCCACCTCGGCCTGCTCGTCGGAGGTCCAGCCGGGGGAGGCGGGGCGTTCCACCTTGCGCCAGCCGCCCGTGTCGCTGAAGCCGTCCAGCGGTTCCACGGACCAGGGGAGTCGTTTCAGCAGGGCCAGCAGTTCGGCCCGGACCTGATGCAGCTCCTCCTGACCGGCGAGGAGGTCACTCGGAAAGTCATAGGTCGCAGCCACGCCGCAATGCTACGCCTGTTCGATTTTGGGATGCGAGTTCATTGGGGGACTTCACGCGAACGGGTGTCCGGACGGCCTTCCGTTGCCGTCAAGTACGGCGTTTTCCCAGGTCAGCGTCTTGGTTGCGGGCCGGTGAGACGTTGGCCAGGCAAGACTGTCCAGGCTGAACTGGACAGTTTCAACTGAAGAAAATATCGTGACGGCATGGACCAGAACCCCGAGGCCCGGGGCGGGAGTGCCGACGGAATCTCCGAGTCGGCCGCCCGCGCCGCCGGTGACCTGCGCGTGGCGTTCAGCCGGCTGCGGCGACGGATACGTGAGGTCGCCGAGACGTACGACCTCACGCCCTCCCAGTTCTCCGCGCTCACCCTGCTCAGCAAGAGCGGGGCCGCGACGGCCAGCGGGCTCGCCGCCGCCGAGGGCGTCCGGCCGCAGTCCATCGCCGCCACCCTCGCCGTCCTCGACGAGCGCGGGCTGATCGCGCGGAACCCGGACCCCGGGGACGGCAGGCGGCAGGTGATCACCCTCACCGACGCCGGCCGCGACCGCGTCGAGGGCACCCGGCAGGCGCGCGAGGAATGGCTGGCCCGGGCCTTCCAGGACCACTGCACCGAGGCCGAGCGGCAGACCGTCATCGAGGCGATGGCCCTGCTGGGCCGGCTCACCCGGCCGTGATGGCCACGCTCCGCGAAGAGCAGCGCTTCCCCGCGACCCGGCGCCGGCCGCCCGCCGACGGCTTCGACCGGCGCCTGATCGCCCCGATGGTCCTGGGTTCGGTGCTGAACCCGGTCAACTCCTCGATGATCGCCGTGGCGTTGGTGCCGATCGGCGCCGCGCTCGGCGCACCTCCCGCGCGGACCGCGTGGCTCGTGTCCGGCCTCTACCTCGCCACCGCCGTGGGCCAGCCCGTCATCGGCCGGCTCGTCGACATGTACGGACCCCGCCGCCTCTACCTCATCGGTACGGCACTTGTGGGGGCCGCGGGTCTCCTCGGCGCCCTCGCCCCGAGCCTCGGCGCCCTGGTCGCCGCCCGTGTGCTGCTCGGCTTCGGCACCTCGGCCGCGTACCCGGCCGCCATGCACCTCACCCGCAGCGAAGCGGAACGCACCGGACACGACAGCCCGGCCGGCGTACTGACCGCGCTCGCGATCGGGAGCCAGACCGTCGCCGTCGTCGGGCCCACCCTCGGCGGAGTGCTCATCGGCCTGGGCGGCTGGCGCACCGTCTTCCTCGTCAACATGCCGCTGTCGCCGGCCTGCCTCGTCCTCGGCGCCCGGCGCCTGCCGTCCGGCCCCGCCGCGCGGCGACCCGGGAAGAGCGTCGACCTGCCCGGGACGGCGCTCTTCGCCGCCCTGCTCGTCGCGCTGATGCTGTTCCTGATGGAGCCCGGGGCCGGCCTCTGGTACCTGCCCGTGCTCGCCGCCTGCGCGGCAGGCGCCTTCGCCCTGCGGGAGCTGCGCGTCCCTGAGCCCTTCATCGACCTGCGCGTGCTCGGCGGCAACATCCCCCTCCTCGCCACCTTCGTACGCCAACTCCTCGCCTACACCACGGCGTACGGGGTCCTGTACGGATACACGCAGTGGCTGGAGGAGGGCCGCGGACTGCACGCCGCCACCGCGGGCCTCGTCCTGCTGCCGCTGTCGCTGAGCGCGCTCGTCGTCTCCGGCGTGACCGGGCGGCGCGAGGCGGTCCGCGGCAAACTCGTCGTCGGCGCCCTCGTCCAGGCCGCCGGCTGTACCGGCCTGCTGCTGGCGGACGCCCGCAGCGCGGTCTGGCTGCTCGTCGCGCTCGGCGTCGTCATGGGCGTACCGCAGGGCCTCAACGGCCTCGCCAACCAGACCGCGCTCTACCGCCAGGCCGACCCCGCCCGTATCGGCTCCGCGGCCGGACTGCTGCGCACGTTCATGTACCTCGGCGCGATGACCGCCTCGGCCGCCGACGCCGCGTTTCCCGCACGGCGCCCACACCGGCGGCCTGCACCACCTGGCCCTCTTCATGCTCGCCTGCAGCGCGCTGCTGCTGGTGACGACCCTCCTCGACCGATCCCTCCGCACCCCCACCCCCACCCCCGTTCCAGGAAAGGCCTGACCATGGCTGTCACCACGCTCGACCCCCGTACCGCGCTCGTCGTCATCGACCTCCAGCGCGGCATCGTCGGCGCCCCGAACCTCACCCCCAACAGCCCCGCCGACGTCGTGGCCCGCTCCGTCGAACTGGCCGACGCCTTCCGCGAGCGGGGCCTGCCCGTCGTCCTCGTGCGCGTGACGGCCGCCGCCGACGGTTCGGACGCCGTGCCCGGCCGCATCGACGGCGGCAGCACGTCCCGCACCTGGTCGGCGGGCTGGGACGTCATCGTCGACGAACTCTCCGGCCACCCCGGGGACATCGCCGTGACCAAGCGGAACTGGGGCGCCTTCTACGGCACCGACCTCGACCTCCAGCTCCGCCGCCGCGGCGTCACCCAGATCGTGCTGACCGGCATCGCCACCAGCATCGGTGTGGAGTCCACCGCCCGCGCCGCCCACGAGCACGGCTACCACGTCACCCTGGCCACCGACGCCATGGCCGACATGAACGCCGACAGCCACCGCAACAGCGTCGAGCGCATCTTCCCCCGGCTCGGCGAGACGGGCACCACCGCCGAGGTCGTCGAGCTGCTGGCCAAGACCCAGGTGTGACCCCGGGCGCGGCGCTCCTGCCGGGGACCGCGTATCCGGCAGGACGCGCCGGAGGCGACCCGGTGCGGCACCGCTAACTTGGTGCCTCGTGACCCTGGATGATCTGCGTGTCTTCGTCGCCGTCTGCCGGGCCGGGAGCCTCAGCGCCGTGGCCCGCGAGCTGGGCTGCACCCAGTCGGCGGTGAGTCAGCACGTACGGCGTCTGGAGCGCGAGGTCGGCGTCGGGCTCGTGGAGCGGCAGGCGCGGGGCGTCGTCCCCACACGGGCCGGGCGGCTGCTGGAACGGGCCGCCGCCGAAGGGATATCCGGGCTCGACCTCGCGCTGCAACGGCTGGACGAGATGGTGCGCGGGGGCGGCGGAGCGGTGCGGATCGCCACCGGCGGCGCGACCGTGCGGCACTTCATGGCCGACGCCGTGGTCGAGTTCCGGCAGCGGTATCCGCGGGTGAGCCTGGAGTTCCAGACCGAGAACTCCAGCCGGAGCTGCTTCGAGGCGCTCGGCGACCACGGGCTCGACCTCGCCTGGGTCACCCTCGGGCCGCCCCGGCGCGGGGTCGAGCAGCGGACCGTCGTGTCACTGCCGTGGGTGCTCGCCGTGCGCGCCGACGACGAACTCGCCGAGCGGGAGCGCGTCGAGGGGGAGGAACTGGCCGGGATGCGGCTGATCGGGCTGCCCGAGAACTCCACCTCGCGGGCCCATCTCGACGCCTCCTACCGGGAGTTGGGGATACCGTCGGGCGCCTCCGACACCAGTGTCGCCGACTGGGACACCGCCGTCCTGCTCGCCGGACTCGGTCTCGGCCATGCCGTCGTGCCCGCGCTGCCCGGATGGGGAGCCGGCCCCGACGGCCTCCGCTTCGTCCCGGTCCCGGCTCTCCCGCCGCTGCCCGTCGGCTGGGCCGTCCGCCAGTGGGACGCCCTGTCACCGGCGGCGCGTGCCTTCGCGGACACGGTGACGCGCCACTGCCGGCCCTCGGCACCGTGACGCGCCACTGCCGGCCCTCGGCACCGTGACGCGCCACTGCCGGCCCTCGGCACCGTGACGCGTCACCGCCGTCCCTCGGGGCCGTGACGCGCCACGGTCCGGATCAGGAGCCGTCCGGCCCGGCCAACTCCCGTACCAGGCCGCTCGCCACGGGCACCGGTACCCCGAACCGGTCGGCGGCGCGCAGCAACGCCCCGCCGATCGCGTCCAGTTCCAGCGTGCGGCCCGCCTCCGCGTCGCGCTGCATGGAGGACTTGGTGCCGGGCGGGAAGGCGTCGTAGCGGGCGAGGGCGGCGGCCGCGTCGACGGGCGCCCCGCTCGCGCGGCTCACCGCCGCGACCTCCTCCGTCAGGGCCACCAACTCCGCGCGGTGCCGGGTGCGTACGTCACCGAGCGGCACTCCGTACCGGGTGGTCAACAGGGCGAAGGGGGCGAGGAACGACATCTTCGCCCACAGCACCGCCGCCTCGTCCTCCTGGACCCGGACGCGCACACCGGCTCGCTCCAGTGCTCCGGCGAGCGCGTCGACCCGCTCGCGGGGTGCCGTGTCGCCGGTGAGGTCGACCTCGGCGAACGGGCTGCCGTGCTCGATCACCCCCGGCGAGACGCGGGTCGACTCGACACGGATCACCGCGGGCGCCACCTGCTCGGAGCGGTAGAGCTTCCGCAGGGCCGCCGGGTGCTCGACACCGTTCAGGAGCGGCACGACGAGACCGGCGTCCCCCAGGGCCTTCGCCGGGACGCGTTCGAGGGCGGCGTCGAGTGCCGTGGCCTTGACGGCGACGAAGCACGCGTCGACGGGCTCGCGCAGGACCGTGTCCGCCTCCACGCGCGCCGTGAAGTCGCCGAAGTGGCCGCTGCGGACCTCGATGCCGTCCGCGCCCAGCACCCGCGCGGTCTCCTCGCCGGCCAGACAGATCACCCGGTGGCCGGTGCGGGAGAGGAGCGCGGCGAGCAGACCGCCGACCCCGCCCGGACCCAGTACCGCCACCGTCAGCCGGTCATTCGCCATGGTTCCTCGATCCTTTGGCCGCGGCCCCCGGACGAGAGCCCCGGCGATGATCACAAGCCCCGGACATCCGAGTCAATCCTCGGAGAGGCTTGCCCAAGTGCAAGGTTTTGCTCGGGTGTTATGCGTCGTCTACGGCAGGCGCACGGAGGCGCCCGGTTCCAGCAGGTGCAGCCGGTCCGTGAGACCGGCCTCCGCGAAGGCCTTGGTGAGCGTGGCACCGTCCTGCGTGAAGTGGCCCCAGTGCTCGAAGTGCAGCGGTACGACATTCCGGGCGCCCAGGATGTCGGCGGCCCTTGCCGCGTCCTCGCTCGTCAGCGTCAGCGGGGCGTCGGGCACCAGCGGAGTACGGGCGGCCCCCGCGAACAGCACGGCCACGTCGAAGGGCCCCTCGCGTCCGGCGATCGCGCGGACGACGTCCAGGGACGCGTTGTCACCGCTGACGTACACCTTGGGCAGACCGTCCCCGGACAGCACGAAGCCGGTCACCTCGCCCACGACGGGCTCCGAGCCGTCGGGGCCGTGCTGCGCGGGCACGGCGGTCACCCGCAGGGTGCCGCCACCGGGGCGTGGCAGTTCGACGTGCTCCCAGGAGGGCAGGGCGCGCACGGGCGCGCCGATGCGCTCGTACGCCGATGCCGTGGACAGGGTGACGGGGGCGCCTCGGAGGTAGGCGCGCCCGGACGCGTCGAGGTTGTCGGGGTGCTGGTCGTGCGAGAGCAGGACGGCGTCGACCGGGCCGATCTCGGCGGCCGGGAGCGCGGGCCCCGCCGTCTTCACCAGCTTCCGTGAGCCGATGGGGTACTCGCCGGGGGCGTCGAAGGTCGGGTCGGTCAGCAGCCGCACGCCGCCGATCTCGACGACCGAGGTCGGGCCGCCGACGTACAGGATCTCCACTGTGGTCATGCCCAGCACAAGGGGGCGTGGAGCGGCGCTATTCCCGGACTCCGCCGTACGGCCGCGGCTCGCGCGCGACGATCCGTACGTGATGCCGCACGGCGTTGCGTACACGGTGCCGCGCCACGTCCCGGGCGGGGTGCGCACGGTGTTCCGTGCCCGGCTTCCCGGGACGGGGGCGTCCGCGCGAGACTGGGCGCATGTGCCGCAGCATCAAGACGCTCCGTCCGCCCGTGCTCCCCGAAGAGGCGACCGAGGAGGAGATCCGCGCCGCCGCCCTTCAGTACGTCCGCAAGGTGTCCGGCTTCCGCGCCCCCGCCGCCCACAACCGTGAGGTCTTCGACCGGGCGGTCGAGGCCGTCGCGGCGGCCACTGCCGAGCTGCTCGGCGGACTGGAGGTGCGCGGGGCGGCGCAGCGCGCCGGATAGCTGCCGGCCCGCCCGCGGCACGGCGGCGGGCCTCCGCGAGAACCCGGCGGCTCGCGTGCGCCGGGGCGTCGGTCCCGTGGGCCCGGTGTCAGGCGCGGGTGCCGGTCCCCTCGACCACCGGACGCCGCATGAGGTACGCCGCGCCCGCGCCCGCGACGAGCAGCGCCGCGAAGGAGACCCCCGTGGCCAGCCAGGTCGCGCCCAGCCACTGGCCGCCGAAGTAGCCGAGAGCCACGCTGTATCCGGCCCAGCTCAGGCCCGCGAGGATGGACCAGGGCAGGAACTCGCGCACCCTGCGGTGGGCCGCGCCCGCGCCGAGCGAGACGACCGAGCGGCCGGCCGGAGCGAAGCGGGCGATCACGACCAGAACTCCGCCGCCGCGCGAGAGGGCCACGCCGAGACGTTCCTGCGCCCTGGTCAGACGGCGGGACCGGGCGATCGCCCGGTCCAGGCGCTCGCCGCCGCGCCAGGCCAGCCGGTACGCGACCAGATCGCCCAGCACGGAGGCGGTGGCCGCGCACAGGGTGAGCACCAGCATGTCGGGCACGGCGTGCGGGACGGCGCCGGCGGCGGAGCCCGCCGCGGCCGTGGCGGCCGTGATGACGAGGACGCCGCTCGGCAGTATCGGCAGGAACACGTCGAGCAGGACGGACAGGGCGACGGCCACGTAGATCCATGGGCTGCCCGTCAGCGACCCCATACTTTCCAGCACTGCAACACTCCCCCTGAAATCCCCCGTAGGCACGACCACACCGCGACGTCGCGGGGAGCGGCAGGGCGGCCTGTAACAGCCATACAGCGTACGCCGCGGGTGTGACAGGAGATCCACGGGGGGCTCATGTGTCAGTCACATCACGTTCACGCCGCGTCACCCGCGTCGGGTACGACGGCGCCCGGTCCCCGTACGAGCGGTACGGGGACCGGGCGCCGTGCGCGCGGTGCGGGGGTCAGGCCGCGACGGGCTTCGAGGCCCGCTTCTCCTCGGCGGCGGGTGAGGTGCGGCCGGCGAGGAGGCGGTCGAGGCCGAGTGCGCCGGACCCGGTGAAGACGAGCAGGAGCATCGCCCAGCAGAACAGGGCGGAGAGCTCGCCGCCGTTCTGGATCGGCCACAGCGCCGCCGACTGGTGCACGTCGAAATAGGCGTACGCCATCGAGCCGGACGAGAGGAACGCGGCGGCGCGGGTGCCGAGGCCGAGCAGCACGAGGACGCCGCCGGCGAGCTGGATCACGGCCGCGTACCAGCCGGGCCAGGTGCCGGCGTCGATGGTGCCGCCCGTGCCGCCGGCGCCACCGAGCACGCCGAAGAGCGAGGCGGCGCCGTGCGCGGCGAAGAGCAGGCCGACGACCATGCGGAACAGGCCGACGGCGTAGGGCTGGGCGCTGTCGAGGCGTCCGGTCATGTGGGGGACTCCTTCGGTCTGGTCCGGCCCGTGGGGGGACCGGATCGTGGGGGGACGGAACCGAGTGAGCCACCAACATTAGGTTACCCTAATCAATGCTTGCAAGTTCAACATTCGGCCATGCGTGGGCTTCCGCTTCCGGTTCCGTTTCCCGATCCGTCCCGGCCGACGCCGCGCGCAGCGCGGCCCGCGCCACCGCGTCGGCGTCCGACAGCGTGACCGAGTCCACGCCGGGCCGGGCCCCGGCCGCGGTCACCCAGTGCACGCCCTCCGTGGGCACCCCGAACGCGAACCTTCGTGGGTGCGAACGTCCTTGACGGTCGATCAGGAAATACGGGCGCGGTGTGACGTCCAGTCCGCCGGTCTCGTAGCCGTCGACGGTGTGCGGGCGGCACTGCCCCGTCCTCAGCAGCCGGCCGAGGAGCTCGTCGGCCGTCCTGCGCACATCCGGTTCCGGTAGCCGAGCCTCCACGAGCGTCGTGGCGCGTACGGCGGACCCCGGGACGTCGGGGGAGTGCGCGACCCACGCGCCGTCCTCGGCCCGCACCTCCAGCCGGGGGCCCAGGACGCTCAGCACGCCCGCCTCGATCAGCGCCGCCATCTCCTCGATGCGCCGCCGGGGCGGGCCGATGGAGAGGAAGGCGTTGAGCGGCGTGTACCAGCGGTCCAGGTGCGCCCGTCGCGAGTCGCCGGACAGGCCGCGGTGGTCCACGATCTGCCGGAGTTCGTTGCGCAGGTCGCGCAGCACGTCGAGGGCGGCTTTCAGGGGGCCTTCCACATTGCCGAGCGCGGCCTGCTCGGCATCCTGGCGCAGATGGCCGAGCAGCCAGTCGCGCCAGGCGCCGGGGCCGGCGAAGGCCCGTCCGGCGTACGGGCGCGAGAGCCGCTCCCAGGACCAGCGTTCGCCGGGCGCGATGCCGAACTCGTCGAGCAGACGCGCCTCCTGGGGGTCGCGGTGCGGTACGCCGAGGAACCGGTCCCTGAAGTCGCCGGGAAGCCGGCCGGCGGGCACGGGTCCGCCGGTTCGGCCCAACAGCCCCTCGTAGTAGACCGTTTCCACCTCCTTGGCGACCAACGGCCATATCTCGCCCAGGAAGTCGGGCGCGTCACCGGAGTCGGCGCGCTTGCGGAAGCCCGATATCACCTCGTCGCTGAGGACGAGCGGGGTGTGCCGGCCGTACGGGCCCTTGGCGTTGTCGCCGCGTGCCTGGTACGGGACACCGCGCCGGGAGCCGGCGTACAGCCGTGGCTCCTTTCCCGAGGGCCGGTAGCGCAGGCCCGCGTCCGTGCGCGTGAAACGGCCGCCGCGGCCCGCGGTCAGCAGCGCCATGTGGTCGAAGAAGTTGAGGCCGAGCCCGCGCAGCAGCACCGGTTCGCCGGGGGTGAGGGAGAAGAGGTCGACGTCGGCCGGATTGGCGGGCGGGACGTGGCGCAGCCCGTGCCGCCCCGCGTACGCGGACAGGCGTCGCTCCGCGGGATCCGCGAGCGCCGGGAGATGGCCCTGGGCGAGGACGACGGCGGCCAGGCCGGACAGGGTGCGGCCGGTGGACAGCACGAGGTCCTGCCGGCCGTCGGGAGCGTCGTCGAGCCGGGTCGCCCGCGCCGTGTGCACCTCCACCCGCACCGCGGGCGGCGCTCCGCGCACCACCTCGCCGAAGACCCATTCCAGGTAGCGGCCGTAGCGGGCGCGGGTCGGATAGTCGTCGGGCCCCAGCTCGCCGCGCGCCCACGCGTGCAGGCTGGGTCCCGGACGGATCGGTCCCGAGCAGTCCACGCTCTCGTCGGTGAACAGGGTCACCTGCGAGGCCACGGTGTTCATCAGGAGATGCGGCGACTGTGCGGTGCGCCAGACACGGCCCGGGCCCGGCGGGTCCGGATCGACGACATGGACGGTCAGCGGGGTACCGGGCGGGAGGAGTTCCGGCGCGGACGCGCACAGCCTCTCCAGGACGCTGGTGCCGCGCGGCCCGGCTCCGACGAGGGCGACGGAGACGCCGGCGGTCCCGGCCGGTGGTGGGGGTCCGCCCTGTTCGGGTGCGGCCGGGAACTCGGGTGGGGGTCCGCCCTGTTCGGGTGCGGCCGGGAACTCGGGTGGGGGTCCGCCCTGTTCGGGCGCGGCCGGGAACTCGGGTGGGGGTCCCCCCTGTTCGGGCGCAGCCGAGAACTCGGGGGAGGGTGCTGCAGACAAAGGTGTGACTCCCGGGCGTGTGGGGCGCATGGCAGCAGACCGCCCGCTGGAAGCGGACGGTCCGCCTCATCATGCCGCCGTACGGTACGGGAACCGAGCCCTGGTGCCGGTGATCCGCGCCGGGTGTGGGGCGGGTCACGGGCATCACGGACAAGGTGTCCAACAACCGTGCCCAAGGGGCCTATTGCGGGGTGAGTGGGGTGAGGTCGGACTCCGTCACGGTCGTCAGACGGACCCGGCCGGCGGTCGCGTCGCCGCTCCGGCCGTTGCCGCCGCGCACCTCCAGCGCCTGTTCGAGCCGCAGCGTCGCCGAACGCCCGCGCAGGGTCAGCGTCATCAGCTGATTGCCGAACCAGGGGCCGCCGGTCTTCCGCCAGTCCACCGGTGGCCGGGCGCAGCGGCCGTGCCGGGCGAGCCGGTGCCCGAGCGTGCGGGCGAGACGGCTCCAGCCGAAACGGAAACCGAGCCGTATGGAGAGCGGGATCCGGTTGTGGACCGGTGAGCAGGTCAGCTGGAGGACCGTGGCCTCGGGCCGGCGGCCCGGCCAGGACGGCTCGGCGACGTAGGCGTGATGGACGTCCCCGGACAGCACGAGCACGGTCGCGGGAGCCGCGGCTCCGGCTCCAGCCTCGATCCCGGTCCCGGTCCCGGTCCCGGTCCCGGTCCCGGCTCCGGTCCCCGCCCCGACTCCGGACCCGCCGTCGACCCCAGCTCCGCCCTCGACCCCAGCTCCGCCCTCGACGTCAGTCCCGCCGCCGGTTCCCGCCCCGGCCCCGGCTCCCGCCTCGGCCCCGCCTCCGGCCCCGGCTCCCGCCTCGGCCGCAGCACCGACCCCGGCACCGGCTCCCGCCCCGGCCACCTCGGCTCCGGCCGTCTCGGCCCCGGCTCCCACCGGGGTCCCCGCCGCCGCTTCCTCCGGAGCCCGCGTCCCCGACCCCGCCTCCGCGATCAGAGAAGTCAGCGACTCGAACGACGACGGGAACGCGGCCCAGTGCTCCAGATCCGCCCGCCTGCGCAGCCCCTCGCCGAACCGTGCCCACCGCGCGCCCCGTTCGCCCCGGCACAGCGCGGCGTTCCACGTCTCGGCGTCGTGCACCAGGTGTGGCAGCAGCCAGGGGAGCGAGGTGCCGATGAGGAGGTGGTCGTACGAGCCGGGCGCGTCCAGCGCCTGTTCCCGCAGCCACCGCTCCTCGCCCGGGTCCAGCATCGACCGGTTCGACTCCTCAAGGACGCGGGCCGCCCGGGTGTCGAGCATCAGGACCCGGGTGCGGCCGAAGTCGCGGCGGTAGCTCCAGCGCACGGAGGACGGGTCGGCGTCGGCCTGGGCGGCGAAGGCGCGCAGCACATCGGTACCGTCGGGCGTCTCGCGCACCGCGGCGTACAGCAGGTCCTCGGACAGTTCGCGCGGCGAGAGGTTGCCGAGGTGCTGGTGGACCCAGTACGACATCAGGCCGCTCAGCACCCGCTCGCGCCACCACGGGGTGGCCCGCATGTCGGCGACCCAGGCGGCGCTGGTGTTCCAGTCGTCTATGACGTCGTGGTCGTCGAAGATCATGCAGCTGGGCACGGTGGACAGCAGCCAGCGGATCTCGGGGTCGAGCCAGGACTCGTAGTAGAGGCGGGTGTATTCCTCGTAGTCCGCGACCTGGTTGCCCGGGGGGTCGGCCAGACCCCGGCGCGCCGCGATCCACTCCCGGGTGGCCCTGGAGACCTCGTCCGCGTACACCTGGTCGCCCAACAGCAGCAGCACGTCCGGGCGTTCGCCGTCGGGGTCGGCGGCGATGCGGGCCGCGAGGGTGTCCAGCGCGTCGGGCCCGACCGGGTCCTTCTCGTCCGCGGGCGGCGCGGCCCAGCGGCAGGAGCCGAAGGTGACGCGGACCGGGGCGTCCGGCTCGGGGGTGCGGACCACCGAGGGCGGGAAGGGGGAGTCGGGCAGCGGCCACACGGTGGTGCCGTCCAGCACGACCTCGTACGTGCGGACGGTGCCCGGTGTCAGTCCGTCGACCGGCACCAACGCGTAGTGGTGGCCGTCGACCTGGAAGGTCTCGGCGCTGCCGCGGGCGCCGTCGGCGCACCGCACCTCGGCGGTGCACGGACGGCTCGTCTCGACCCAGAAGGTCGCTGACGAGCCGTCGACATACCTCAGCAGCGGTCCCAGGCGCAGCTCCGCCATGTGATCACCCCTCCTCCGTCGCCCCGTACGGTACGGAACGACGGAGGCCGGTGGGGAGGTTCCGGAAACAGCGCGCTGCGGCGGAGCGGCGCGCGGGACGGGACCGGCCGGGTTCAGCAGCCGCTGAGCACCGAGCTGAGCTTGGACTTCTCGGCGGAGTCGACCGAGAGGTTGTAGTAGTACTTCACCTGGACCCAAGCGCGGACGTAGGTGCAGGCGTACGAGCTGAGCGGGGGCATCCACTCGGCCGGGTCCTGGTCGCTCTTCTGCTGGTTCACGTTGTCGGTGACCGCGATGAGCTGGGGGCGGGTCACGTCGTTGGCGAACGCCTGGCGCTGTGCGGTGGTCCAGGCGCCGGCGCCGGAGTCCCAGGCCTCGGCCAGCGGCACGAGGTGGTCGATGTCCAGGTCGGAGGCGGCGGTCCAGGTGGCGCCGTCGTAGGCCGAGCGCCAGGTGCCGCTGGTGGCCGCGCACGCGGAGTCGGTGACGACGTTCGTGCCGTCGCGCTTGAGGATGTACTCACGGGTGTTGCAGGTGCCGCTGATGGTGATCCACGTGGGGAACAGATCACGGTCGTAGCCCGTGCGGTTCTCCGTCGCCACCTTCAGCGAGGCGAGGTAGGTGCGGGCGGTGGCGGCGCTGACCGGGGTCGGCAGTGCGGCGGAGGCGGTCGGGCCGTTGAAAATCCCGGCCATGGCTATCAGGCCCGTGACGGCTGCGAGTATGCTCAGTCGTCGACGCGCGTAGACCTTTGGCATGCGAACTCCCTTGGAGTCGGGGGCCGTTGGGGGTGAGCGAGCACATGCTTGCGGCGGCGTATTTCCGGAGGGTGTGGCTCGGGTTAGAAGCTAGTGACGTGCACATGACACGACAAGGTCTGTGGCGGGATCTCCGCGAGGTCCCCACGTCGCCGGCGGGCCCTTATGTCGCGTTGCGCCCGATGTGACCAAAGTCCCTGTCGGGGCCGGGTCGGCGTCGCGTAGCATGGGCGGCGCAGAAGGGGAGTAGCTCTTCGCCGGACCGTCGACATACTGCTCAGCTCGTCTGAGCCGGCGCCCGGAGGCAGGCCTCGTCCACGAGGCCGGCCAGCGAGACCTTCGGCAAGCAGTGCACCGCCCGTGCCGTGTCCTTGGGCGTGGGTGCTCCTGCCCGCGCCTCCCGGCGTGGGCGCCGCCGTGTGCTGCCGTGCCGAGGTGTCGCAGCGCAGCAACAGCACTCTCGGTGGGGCAGCCCGACCGATTGAGGAATTTTGATCAGCATCAGCGTGATGGCGCTCGTCTTCGGTGTCGTCTTCCTTGCCGAGCTGCCGGACAAGACCGCGCTCGCCGGGCTCGTCCTCGGCACCCGCTACCGCGCCTCGTACGTCTTCGCCGGTGTCGCCGCCGCGTTCGCCCTGCACGTCGCGCTCGCCGTCGCGGCGGGCAGTGTCCTGACCCTGCTGCCGCAGCAGATCGTGCACGCGCTCACCGGCGTGCTCTTCCTCGGTGGTGCCGCGGTCCTGCTCATGAAGAAGGACGAGGACGAGGAGGAGATCCGCAAGCCCGAGAACCAGAGCTTCTGGAAGGTCTCCGGCGCGGGTTTCATGCTCATCCTCATCGCCGAGTTCGGTGACCTGACCCAGATCATGACGGCGAACCTCGCCGCCCGCTACGACGACCCGCTCTCCGTCGGTCTCGGTGCGGTCCTCGCCCTGTGGGCGGTCGCGGGTCTCGGCATCGTCGGCGGCAAGGCCCTGATGAAGCGGGTGCCGCTGGAGCTGATCACCAAGGTGGCGGCCATGCTGATGCTCGGACTGGGTGTCTGGAGCCTGTACGAGGCGGTCACGGGCTGACGTCCCGCCGCGCGGCCGGGCCGCGCGGCGGCGCCGGGCCGGGCGGCCGGAGGGTGTCGCGTCGGTGTCCCGGCGGTGTCGTCCGGGTGGCCGCTTGTCGCGGGAGTGACGAGCCGCAGGTCAGGCCCGGTGGCGCAGCACCCCTCTTGTTTTGTATCGTAAGAGAACAAAGTGGCTCCCGTCCGCACCTCCCTGACCGGCGGACGGGGCCGCCTTGTTCCCAGGGGCACCCCCGTGCCCCTTTCCCGCGCCTTGGAGCATTGCCGATGACGACGGCCCCCACCGTTCTGACCGCCCGCGCCCTCCTCCTCGACATGGACGGCACTCTCGTCAACTCCGACGCCGTGGTCGAACGCTGCTGGCGCCGCTGGGCCGACCGTCACGGCCTGGACGGCGACGAGGTCATGAAGGTCGTCCACGGCCGGCAGGGTCATGCCTCGATGGCGATGCTGCTGCCCGACCGGCCCATGGAGCAGAACCACGCGGACAACGCGCGCATGCTCGCCGAGGAGACCGCCGACATGGACGGCGTCGTCGCGATCGCGGGCGCCCACGACTTCCTGGCCTCCCTCGCGGGGCTGCCGCACGCACTCGTCACCTCGGCGGACGTGGCGCTGTCCACCGCGCGGATGGCCGCCGCCGGGCTGGAACTGCCCGACGTGCGGATCACCGCCGAGTCCGTCGGGGCGAGCAAGCCCGATCCCGAGGGGTTCCTCAAGGGGGCGGCTGAGCTGGGTGTCGCTCCCGAGGACTGTGTCGTCTTCGAGGACTCGGGGGCGGGGATCGAGGCGGGCAGGGCCGCGGGGATGACGGTGGTGGGGATCGGTCCCCGGGCCGGACTCCACGGCCCGGACGTCCTCGTCGCCGACCTGACGCAGGTCCGCGTCGTGCCCGCGGAGGGCGGCGCCCTCCGTCTCCACTTCGGCTGAGTCCCGCCCACGCGGGTCGCCGCGTGGATCCCGAGGGCCGACCGTGCCCCGTGCCCGCTCGGGCCGACGATCGACCGTGCCCCGCGCCCGCTCGGGCCGACGATCGACCGTGCCCCGCGCCTGTCTAAGGACCGAGGGCCGACCGTGCCCCGTGCCCGCTCGGGCCGACGATCGACCGTGCCCCGCGCCTGTCTAAGGACCGAGGGCCGACCGTGTCCCGTGCCCGCTCGGGCCGACGGCCGACCGCTCCGTGCCCGCTCGGGCCGACGGCCGACCGCTCCGTGCCCGCTCGGGCGCGGCCCGGCCGGTCCCCTTCAGGTCGCGGTGGCGCCCCTTCGTTCCGGCCGAACCCGACCCCTGCAGTGCTCGGTTCGGTTCGGTCGAGGACCTGCCGGGAGGGCCGTCCCCGGAGGTGCGACGCGTCCGGGGATCCCGGCGCCGCGCCGGCCTCGGCGGGCGCTCACGGTTCCGTCGTCTCCGACTCCAGGCTCGCCCGGGTGAACCGCCCGTAGACGCCCATCTCGTCGCCGGAGATGCCCCGCGCCCACTGGTAGCGGCGTACGGCGTCCTCGACGTGTCTGCCGAACCTGCCGTCCGGGCCGCCCTGGTAGAGCCCGAGCTGGCGCAGGCGCAGCTGGAGTTCGGTGACCTCGGGGCCCCGGTCGCCGCGCCGCAGGGTCGTGGCGCCGATCCCTTCGGACGTGTCGCTCGGCGGCTGCGCCGAGGCGGTGGTGCCCGCCGTGCCGGACGACTGCGTGGGGCCGGCCGTCGACCGGGACGGGCTCGGCGACGCGCTCGCTTCCGGCGCCGACTCCGACGCCGAGGGCGACGGGCTCGTGCTCGGTGACGCGGAGGCCGACGCGCTCGGTGCCCGCGTCGCGGCCGACGCGCTCGCCGAGGGGGACACCGAGGCCGCCTCGGAGGACGAGTCCGGCACGCTCGCCCGCACGTCCTCCGGCAGCGCCGCGTCCCGAGCGGGGGTGTCGTACGAGAACAGCCCGCTCGCGAACCCGGCCGCTGCCGCCACGGTCACGGTGGCCGCCGCGGCGACCAGGACCGCGGTACGGCGACGACGTCGGGGCGGCCCGTCCGAGGCGGTCGGCCGGCCGGCCTCCCGGTGCCGTCCCCGGCCCTGCCCGGACCCTCGCTCCTGGTCCTGGAAGAGGCGTACGTCGGCGGCGCGCGGCTCGGACGGCAGCGCCGCGAGCCGCATGGTCGCGTCCGGCGGCACCGCCTTCAGCCGCACGGTGGCCGACGGGTCCCCGTCGGTGCCCGCCGCTCCTGCCGTCGCGGCAGGGCCGGCGCCACCGGAGGGCGCGCCGTCGCCGGAGGAGGCGCCCGCCGCGGGCACCGCGGTGTCCGGAGTCTCCGGAGTGTCACCGGCGCCTGCCGCGCCCAGTTCCACGTACGGACGTATGCGCAGGGGGTCGAAGTCCCCCGCCGCGGCGGCTTCGGCCGTGCGGGCGTCGCGGAGCGCGTCGGACGCCCGTCGTGCGCAGGCGCACGACGGGGTGCCGTCCGGCGACCTGGGCGTCTCGCACTCGGGGCAGACATGCCCGTTCGGATCAGTCACGCGTGGGTCCCTCCCCCTGAAGCTCCAGAGATTATCCGGATGTCCCTCACGGAATCTTCAAGGAGCCCCCCGGAATGCCTGCTTCCGGATGACTCGACAGGCCATAACGGGTCACACCGACCAGGATGGGGGTTGACCGGGACCCTCGGGGCTCAGGGAGGTCGAATGACCGGGGATGCGCACGGCGCGGACATACCGGGCGGGCCGGACGCGCCGGACGCGCCGGGCGGCGCGGACACGCCCACCGGGCCGGACGGGCCGACAGGACCGGGCGGGGTGACGGCCGTCAACGAATCGGCCGTGCGGCGGCGCACCGCCGCCGCGCTCGACGCACGCGACCACGTGCACGGCAGCGTCCTCGTCTCGATCGGCGCGCTGCTGCTCGGCATGCTGCTCGCCGCGCTGGACCAGACGATCGTGTCGACGGCGCTGCCCACCATCGTCAGCGACCTCGGCGGCCTGGAGCACCTGTCCTGGGTGGTGACCGCCTACCTGCTCGCGTCGACCGCGGCGACCCCGCTGTGGGGCAAGCTCGGCGACCAGTACGGCCGCAAGAAGCTGTTCCAGACGGCGATCGTGATCTTCCTGATCGGATCCGCGCTGTGCGGCATGGCGCAGAACATGGGCGAGCTGATCGGCTTCCGCGCCCTCCAGGGACTCGGCGGCGGCGGCCTGATGGTCCTGTCGATGGCGATCGTCGGCGACCTCGTGCCGCCGCGTGAACGGGGCAAGTACCAGGGGCTCTTCGGTGCGGTCTTCGGCGCGACCAGCGTGCTCGGACCGCTGCTCGGCGGGCTGCTCACCGAACACCTCAGCTGGCGCTGGGTCTTCTACGTCAACCTGCCCGTGGGCGTCGTCGCCCTCGTCGTGATCGCGGTCGTCCTGCACATCCCGGCGAAGTCGGCCCGGCACGTCATCGACTACCTCGGCACGTTCCTGATCGCCGCGGTCGCCACCTGTCTGGTGCTGGTGGCCTCCCTCGGCGGCACCACCTGGAGCTGGAGCTCGCCACAGATCATCGGGCTCGCGGTGCTGGGGGTGGCGCTGGCCTTCCTGTTCGTCGCCGTGGAGCGGCGGGCGGCCGAGCCCGTTCTCCCCCTGAAGCTGTTCGGCATCCGCACCTTCACGCTGTCCGCCGTGATCAGCTTCATCGTCGGCTTCGCGATGTTCGGCGCGATGACCTATCTGCCGACCTTCCTCCAGGTCGTCCAGGGCGTCTCGCCGACCTGGTCCGGTGTGCACATGCTGCCGATGGTGTTCGGGCTGCTGCTGTCCTCCACCTTCTCCGGGCAGGTGGTCAGCCGCACCGGCCGCTGGAAGGTGTTCCCGGTGGTGGGCACGGCGGTGACCACCATCGGCCTGCTGCTGCTCCACCAGATGGACGAGAACAGCAGCACCGGCGAGATGAGCGCGTACTTCTTCGTCTTCGGTCTGGGGCTCGGCCTGGTCATGCAGGTCCTGGTGCTGATCGTGCAGAACGCGGTCTCGTACGAGGACCTCGGCGTCGCCACGTCCGGCGCGACGTTCTTCCGTTCCATCGGCGCCTCGTTCGGCGTCGCCATCTTCGGCACGGTCTTCGCGAACCGTCTCGGCGACAACCTCGTCGTCGCGCTCTCCGGGCAGGAGCTCCCCCCGGGCCTGACGCCCGACGCGCTCAAGGCCGACCCGAAGGGCATCGCCGAGCTGCCGTCCGCACTGCGCCAGCCCGTCCTGCACGCGTTCGCGTCGTCCATCACGGACGTGTTCCTGTACGCCGCCCCGGTGGCCCTTCTCGGCTTCGTACTGGCCTGGTTCCTGCGCGAGGACAGGCTGCGGGGCTCGGTGACGGCGCCGGACGTCACGGAGACGCTCGCCAGCAACCCGGTGGAGCGATCGTCGTACGACGAGGTGTGCCGGGCGCTGTCGGTGCTCGGGACCCGCGAGGGGCGGCGGGAGATCTACGAGAAGATCACCGCGCGGGCGGGCTACGACCTGCTGCCCGCGGCGAGCTGGCTGCTGCTGCGGATCAAGAAGTACGGGTGGGCGGAGCCCGCGGATCTCGCCGAGCGCAGTTCCGTGCCGTTGCACGTCGTCCTGGCCGCTGCCCGGCAGGTGGAGGAGCGCCGGCTCGCCCTGCGCGAGGGACTCGACCTGGTGCTGACCGAGGAGGGCCGGGAGGCCGCCGAGAGGCTGGCCAAGGCCCGTGAGGAGTCGCTCGCCGAGCTGCTCGGCGACTGGTGGGGACCGGACCGGCCGACCGACCTGGCCCGGCTGGTCGAGGAGCTGAACGCGGAGATGTGCGGATCCGACGCGGAACGGCCGCACGACGGCTCGGTGCCCGGCCCGCAGACCAGGCCGACCTGAGAGCGGGCGGCCTACTTCGCCGGCCGGTCCGTCAGTTCCTTCCTGAACCAGTGCTCGGCGTACATGTCGTCGTTGTGCGCCGCGGTCTCCCGGTAGCCGTGCCGGGCGTACAGCGCGCGGGCCTCCACGAGGTCGCTGCGGGTGTCGAGGACGAGCCGCTCGGCGCCGAGGCCGCGGGCCGCCTCCTCGGCCGCCGCGAGCAGCACGGGAGCGCCGCCCCTGCCGCGCAGTTCGGCGCGGACGAAGACACGGCTCAGTTCGCCCGTGCCGGCGTCGAGCATCCGTACACCGGCCGTGCCCGCGGGCTCGCCGTCGTACCGCGCGACGAGCAACACCCCGGTGGGCGGGGCGAATTCGCCGCCGGTGCGTGCCGCGATCTCACGCTCCAGCTCGCCCGGGTCCGTCGTGCGTCCCTCGTGCAGCAGGTACCAGCGGTCGCTGACCTCCGTGTAGTACGCCCGCCACAGCGCCGCCGCCGCGGGGGAGTCGAAGGGCTCGGGAGCGACGGTCCAGGAGGCCGTCGTACGGGCGGCGTTGTCGGCGGGGGCGTCGGTCATGCCGGTCATTGTGGGGAGGCGGGGCACCCCGCCCGCAAGCGGATTTCGGCGGACCCCGCGGCGCGGGCGGCGGACGGCGGGCCGGCGGGCGTGCGCGATGCGGGGACCGTTTGGGGAGCGCTTTCCGGGCAACCCGGTCCCCGAACCGGCCCGTTGGGTCGAGAACCCGGGAAGGCATCCATGTCCACAGGCGTGATCATCGCTCTGATCGTGATCGTGGTGGCCGTTGTCGTCGTTGCGGCCACCCTGACCCTTCTTTCTCAAAGGCCGCAGGGCGGGCGCAGTCTGCGGCGGCGCTTCGGACCCGAGTACGAGAGGACCGTCGCCCGGCACGACGGCGACACCCGGGCCGCCGAACGTGACCTGGCCGAGCGGGTGAAGCGGCACGGGACCCTGCGCAGGCAGCCGTTGGAGGCCGCGGCCCGCGAGGAGTACGCGAACCGCTGGACGGCCGCCCAGGAACGCTTCGTCGACTCCCCGCGAGAGGCCGTGGCCGAGGCGGACCGGCTGCTCGGCGAGGTGGCGGGCGAGCGCGGCTTCCCCGACGGCGGCCGGTACGAGGAGCAGGTCGACGCCCTCTCGGTGCACCACGGGCACCACGTCCACGGCTACCGGCGCGTGCACCGCGTCGCCCAGGCCGGGGCGGCGGAGAACGGCGCCGGCACGGAGGAGATGCGCAAGGCCATGATCGAGGCCCGCGCCCTGTTCGAGGAGCTGGTGGCCCCGGCGCGGGAGGACGATCCGCGGCATCGCACGAAGGAGGCGCAGACCCCGGAGGCCGACTCCGGGAAGCCGGTCTCCGGCAGCCGCTCCCCGCTGCCCTGGGCGTTCACCCGCCGTCAGGTGAAGGGGAGTTGACGAAGATGAACGACAAGGCACCGGACCAGGGTCCGGAGCGGACACCGTCGCGTACGACCGGCAAGGGCCCGGTGGACCCGGCGTTCCGGGCGGCGGCGGAGGAGGCCGCGGCGGCACGCGCCGGGGAGCCGGAAGGCTCCGTCACCGCGCCCCGGGAGGGCGTGCGCGCCACCGGCGGCGAGGGCCGCGCGGTACGGCAGGAGCGACCGGGCCGGACCGACACGGCCGGGACTCCCCGCGAGGGCGACGGACCGGCGGCCGTGGGCCGCACGGGCACGGACGGACGCGGCCGGGGCGACGACGTCGGTACCCGTACGGACGAGGACCGCGCCGGCGGGCGTGCCGACGTCCCGGCCCGCCGTGGCGACGGTCTCGGCCGGGACGGCAGCGGGAAGCCCGGTGACCGCCCCGGGAAGTCCGCTGACCGCATCGCGGGAGCCGAACGCGCCGGCCGCGGCGAGGGTCTCGGCGACCGTGTCCGGACCGCCACCGGCGCCACGGGCGTCACGGCTGCCGCCGAGGGCGGCACGGGGAGCGGGCGTGCCGACGGGGACCACGGCGGCCGGCCCGCGCAGGACGCCGGACGGCCGGACACCCCGCTGCTGGCGAAGGACGAGAGCGACACGTTCGCGCTGCGTCTGCGGCACGCGCTCGGCGGGTTCGTGGACGGGCCGAGGGACTCCGTGGAGGAGGCCGACCACGTGCTGGAGGAGCTGGCCGGGACGTTCACGGAGGCCGTGACCCGGCGTCGGCGCACCCTGCGCACGGTCCTCCAGCAGGGCGAGGGCAAGGAGGCGGGCGCGGACACCGAACAGCTGCGTCTGGCGCTGCGGGACTACCGCGAGATCACCGAGCGGCTCCTGCACCTGTGAGCCGTGTCCCGCACCGTCGTCGGCAACGGTGCGGGGCACGTTCCGCACGGTCGGTCACACCGGTCGTGCCACGGGGCCGGGGGGGGGGGGCCCGGGCGGGGGGGGGGGCCCCCCCCGGCGCCCCCCCCCCCCCCCCCCCCCCGCCCCCCCCCCCCCCCCCGCCCCCCCCCCCGGGCGCCCCCCCCCCGGCCCCGTTCGGACTCCCGCAGCCCAGCAGCCCGGTTGCCCCTGCCGGCCCGGGTCACACCCGGGCGGCCGGTCATTCCCTCCGGGCTTCGCGCCACTCGCGCACGACCGCTTCCACGTCGTACGGCTTGAGGCCGAGGGGCGGTCCCGGCGGGGGCTTGAACATGACGTCACGGATCTTGACGTTGATGTCCTCGACGATGCGTCGCACGACGCGTTCCGAGGGTGCCGCGGCGGCCGCGGCGAGCGCGTCCTCCGCCTCCTTGCGCAGGGCGAGGGTGGGCGGCAGCACGGACAGCCCCTCGCGGGCCATCTTCTGCTTGATCCACCACAGTTCGTCGTACGACGTGTCGTTCCCGTGCGGCAGCGGCTTTCCCGCGCCCGGGAGTTCCGCGAACTCGCCGCGCGCCTGCGCCTCGCGGATCTGTCTGTCGATCCAGGACTCGAAGCTGACACCGGGGGGCTTTCGCTCGGTCATGGGTCCATTGTGCCGGAGGCCCCACCACGGGGCGATCGGTCGAATTATCATGCGGCGGCGGCGCGCCGACGGCGCTCCGTGCCCGAACGACGGGACCGGCACAACACGAAGGAGCGCGCGTGCTCGAACTCACCATGGCCTCGGTGTCCGGGGCGGACGCGGGTGCGACGGCCGGGATGCTGATGGCCGACGCGCCGAGCGACCCCGGAGCCGTGTTGCGGGTGGGCCGGGACCGGGCCGTGTGCCGTCTCGCGACCCCCGACGACTGGCTGTTCGTCTCCCGGGTCCATCTGGAGTTCCTGTGCGGCCCGGAGGGCACCTGGCAGGTGACCTGGCTGCGCGGCTCGCACTCCGAGCCGTCCGCCGAGGTGCGGCTGACGCTGGCCGGGCAGCAGGCGCAGGCCCTCCCGTACGGGGGGACGGCGAAGCTGCCGGCGGGCGGTTCCGGGGAACTCGTCATCCAGGACCGCAGCGGCCCGCGCACCGTGAACGTGGGCTTCTACCACGAGCCCTAGGGGGTTTCCGGTCCCGGGCGGCGGCCCCGCCGTCCGGGACGTCAGGCCACCACGCGGGCCAGCGCGAACCCGTCGTACCCCTTGCTGCCCACGGTCTGGATCGCCGTGCCGCTCAACTTCGGGTGCTTGGCGAACAGTTCGAGCGCGGCACGGGTGCCGCGGACACTCGGGTCGGTGCTGTCCGCGTCCGTGACGGCGCCGCCGCGCACGACGTTGTCGAGGACGATCAGGCTGCCGGGCCGGGTGAGCATGACGGCCCACTCGACGTAGTGCGGGTTGTTCACCTTGTCGGCGTCGATGAAGACGAGGTCGAACGGCTCCGGATGCTCGTCGGCCAGTTTCGGCAGGGACTCCAGGGCGGCGCCCACCCGCACCTCGGCGATCTTGTCGAGGCCGGCGCGGGCGAGGTTGCGGCGGGCGACCTCGGCGTGCGCGGGGTCGTACTCCAGGGTGATCAGCCGGCCGTCGGCGGGCAGGGCGCGGCCCAGCCAGATGGTGCTGTAGCCGCCGAGGGTGCCGATCTCCAGGACGCGGCGCGCGCCCTGGAGCTGGGCGAGGAGGTGGAGCAGCTTGCCCTGGTTCGGCGCGACGTTGATGCGGGGCAGGCCGGCCGCGTCGCTCTCGCGCAGGGCTGCGGCGAGGGCGTCGTCGTGGGGGGCGAGGAGGGTGGCGAAATAGTCGTCGACGTCGTTCCAGAGCTGCGACTCGCTCATGCACCATGCCTTTCGTATGTCTAGTTAGATGTCCTAACTAGTTGTGGTGGTGAATGTAGTCGCGGCTCCGGGCACTCGCCAGCCGGTTTTCCGCGGGGCGCGTCGGACGTCAGCCGATCGGCGGCGGTGCGTGCACCGGGGGCGGCGGCAGCACCGGGCGGCGCCGGTGGGCCCGTACGCGCAGCGCGAGGACCGTCAGGGCGGCGGCGAGCACCGCGAGGACCGTCAGCAGCCAGGCCGGGACCGGTCCCGCCATCAACAGCCGGTCGCTGTAGATCACCTGACGGTACGTCGCGTCGGTGGTCGTGCGCCGCAGCCGGTGGTCGCCGGAGATGCGTGAGGGCTGTGGGAACTCCTGGTCGAGGGCGGTGAGGAAGTCCGTGCCGTCGGCCGTGAGCCCGGCCAGCGGGCCCGGAAGGGCGGAGATCCGGCCCGCGTACGTGATCCGGGGCGCGTCGCCGCCGATCGACGAGCCCGGCTCCATGCGGTGCTCGGCGAGGACGTACAGGCCCAGGGACTGCGGGGTCCGGGCGAGCCGGGACAGCCGCATCGGGTAGACCAGTTCGTCGCTGGCGAAGGTGAGATGGAGCGGGTCCAGGGCGCCGCCGAGGGGGGCGTCGTCCTGCTCGGGGGCGAGCCGGATCGCCACGTACTCCCAGCCCTGGTCGACGTAGGGCCGCAGCGCCTTGTCGAGCCGTGCGGGGAGCGAGAAGCCGTTCTCGGCGAGCCAGTCGCCGAGGGCGCCGGAGTCGGTGGCGGTCAGGCGGGCCACGTCGAAGGGGCCCAGGCGTTCGCGGCCGACGACATCCACGGAGGGAGCCGTCGCGCCGGCCCGGGGGGCGTCGGCGGTGTCCTCGTCACCGGCGAAGGGCCAGTCACCGGAGTCCGGCCAGAAGTGGTGGCGTGTGCGGTGCTCGGGCGCGACGACGTCGTCGAGCAGGCCGAACAGCTCGCTATCGCCCAGCTTCACGGTGGCCCGGTGCGGGACCGGCATGATCCACGCGGCCTTGCGGGAGTCTCCGGTGACCGTCAGGCGCATCACGATCTGTTCCTGACGGCCGTCGAAGCGGACGACGGACGTCTCACGGTCCACCGTGACGTGCCGCTGCGCGTCCGGCACCATGGCGCCGCACCCGCAGGCGTACGCCGGTGCCACCAGCGATCCCAGCTGGAGCCCCAACAGGGCCAGGACGACGACCAGCAGCCGTCCCCGTACGAAACTCGACCGACCCGCGCGCATGTCCCCCGTGGTCCTTCCGTCGTGCCGTCGGAACAGGGACTCAGACGGCGTCGCGGAGGCCACGGTTCCACGGCGACGGGCGCCGGTGCCGGGCTGTGACCCGGCGCCGGCGCCCGTGGCGGCCTGGCGGTTCGTGCTTCGCGTCCGCGTCAGCGGTCGGCGGGCTCCACGGACGGCGCGGAACCCGGCAGCGGACGCCCGGCGGACTCGGACATGAACCAGACCGCGACGCCTCCGATCACGGCGGCGGCCATCATGTAGTAGGCGGGCATCATCATGTTGCCGGTCGCCCCGATGAGTGCCGTGACCACCAGCGGGGTGGTGCCGCCGAACATCGACACGGAGATGTTGAAGCCGATGGACAGCGAGCCGTAGCGGACCTTCGTCGGGAAGAGCGCGGGCAGCGCCGCGGGCATCGCCGCGGTGAAGCAGACCAGCAGCAGGCCGAGGGCGGCCATGCCGAGAGCGACCGCGAGCAGGCTGCCCTGGCGGATCAGCAGCAGTGCGGGGACCGACAGGGCCAGGAACCCGGCACAGCCCGCGAAGATCAACGGGCGGCGGCCGATCCGGTCGGTCAGCGCGCCCGCGAAGGGCTGCACGACCATCATCAGCACCATCACACCGAGGACGACGAGCAGACCGTGCGTCTCGTCGTACTTGAGCTCACTGGTCAGGTAGCTCGGCATGTACGACAGCAGCATGTAGTCGGTGACGTTGAAGACCAGGACCAGGCCCATGCACAGCAGCAGCGCACACCACTGGCCGGCGACCATCTCGCGCAGCCGCACCTTGGGGCGCGACTTCTCCGTCTTCTCGACCTCGGCGGCGAACGCCGGGGTCTCCTCCAGCCGCATCCGCAGGTAGAGGCCGATGATGCCCATCGGGCCCGCGATCAGGAACGGCACACGCCAGCCCCAGGACAGCAGGGCGTCGTCGGAGAGCAGGGCGGTCATCTGCGTGACCAGGCCCGCACCGCCGATGTAGCCGGCCAGCGTGCCGAACTCGAGCCAGCTGCCGAGGAAGCCGCGCTTCTTGTCGGGCGCGTACTCGGCGATGAACGTCGTGGCACCCGCGTACTCGCCGCCGGTGGAGAAGCCCTGGACGAGGCGGGCGGCGAGCAGCAGGATCGGGGCGCCGACGCCGATCGTCGCGTAGGAGGGGATCAGGCCGATCGCGAACGTGCCCGCCGCCATCATGATCATGGTGAGCGCGAGGATCTTCTGGCGTCCGACGCGGTCGCCGAGCGGTCCGAAGACCATGCCGCCGAGCGGGCGGACGAGGAAGGCCGCGGCGAAGGCGCCGAAGGTGGACAGCAGCTGCGCGGTCGGGTTGCCGGACGGGAAGAAGACCTTGCCCAGGGTCACCGCGATGTAGCTGTAGACACCGAAGTCGAACCACTCCATGGCGTTGCCGAGCGCCGCCGCCTTCACGGCGCGCTTGACCAGCGCCGGGTCGGTGACGGTGATCTCCGGGGGAGCGGCGGGCGCGGAGCGGGCGGCGCGCGCCGCGGGGACGGTGGGGGCTACGGGCGTGGCGGTCGGCAAGGGCCTTCCTTCCGTCGGGGACAGGGACACGGTTCGCGCGGTGGCGGACCCGGGCCCACCCGGAGGCGGACCCGGCCCGCTCGCCGGCGGACCCGGCCCGCACGGGGCGGACCGCGGCCCGTCGGGCGGCGGGACTCGGCCACCCGGGGGCGGACCTGGCCCACCCGGAAGCAGGCCGAAAAGCGACCATAGGGGCACTCGGTGCCATTACGTGGAGTGGCCGGCCCGCCGCGCAGTGCACACAAATGCCGCGTACGCAGGGGCGACGAAGAGATCGACAAGCGCTTTCGAGGTCGTCACCTGTGAGCTTTGTCGCGGGCCGGGGAGGGAACCGGACCGCCCGCGCACGGTCGTCTTCCGGACATAAGGAGGGAGGCCGTCAGGTGAATCGGGGGTTGCCTGCGTCTCTCGACGGGGGCAGTGCGAGCCTCATAGGGTCCCGAAAGGGACAGATGTACGGGACACACAGGCACACGCGGGACGGATGGGGCGGGAGGGCCGACGGGGCGTGGGGAACGCGGAGCGCGGCGGACGAGCAGGTAATGCCCTCGGGGCGGGAGTCGTCGGGACGACGGGAGAGAGACTGCGCGCCGCCCGTGTCGGGCTGTGGCTGATCGCCGCCGTCCTCGCGGTGCGGCAGGTGGCCGCGGTCCTCAGCGCCCCCAGCACGGACCGGCTGACGGACCTGGAGACCTGGGTCGGACCCGACGGCGTCCTGCACGTGAAGGGCTCCTTGTACGACTCGACGCAGTTCACCGGCACACCCTTCGCCGGACTCGTCCTCAAACCCCTCACACGCGCGGCCGAGCAGGCCCTCGGCTGGGGCTGGACCTTCGGCACGCTGCTGCTGGTCGTCGCGCTCGGCCTGGTCGCCGCCCGCGCCCTGCCGCAGCCGGTGAGCCGCCGCACCTCGCTGCTTGCCGCGCCGGTCGCGATCAGCCTGCTGATGCTGTCGCTGCCCGTCCGCAACGCCCTCTACCTCGGCCAGACCAGCATCATCCCGGTGCTGCTCGTCCTGCTCGGCTGCTTCGCCGTGCGCGGGGAGCGCGCCGCCGGAGCCCTGATCGGTCTCGCCGCGGCCCTCCAGCCGACGGTCCTGCTCTTCGCACCGCTGCTCTGGTGCACGGGCCGCCGCCGCGCCACCGCGTCCACCGGGCTCACCTTCGGGGGCCTCACCCTGCTGGCCTGGGCGGCGCTGCCGCACGACTCGAACACGTACTGGGTGCACCACTTCGCGGGCGTCGGACTCGGCGACCAGGCGGACGACCTCGCCAACCAGTCCCTGCACGGCGCGCTGCTGCGGCTCGGCCTGACCGGCCCGCCGGAGATAGGGCTGTTCCTCTTCTTCGGGGCGGCCGTCGCCGTCCTCGGACTGCGCCGCGCCGTGCGCTACGCGCGGGACGGCCAGTTGCTGCTCGCCGTGGCGGTCACCGGCTGCGTCGCCGTCGCCGTGTCGCCCACCAGCTGGCAGCACCAGCTGCTGTGGGTGCTGCCGGCGGTGGTCGGCCGGGTCGGCAGGAAGACCTCGGACCGCTACATGTGGCCCGTCGCCGTCGTCCTCGTCATGACGCTGCCTGCGACGATGATGCTGCCGAACATGACGTCGCTCTACCCGCTGCGCGACAACGTGGTGCTGCTCGCCGCGCTCGCCGCGGCCACCGTCGTGCCGTTCCTGTCGCGCACCTCGGAGCACTACCGGGCACCGGTCCCCACCGACTACGCGCGGCCCGTGCCCACCCGCTTCCGGCGGGTGCCGCTGCTGCCGCTCCCCGGCCGGGTCCTGACCCGCCCGAACCTGCTCCTCGAACTGCTCCTGATCCGCGTCGGCTACTCCGCCTACCAGCAGGTCCGGCTCGCCGCGACCGGCGGCACCAACTCGGGCGGCCGGGCCACCGCGGAGCACCACGGCGACCAGATACTGGCCATCGAGCGGTTCCTGCACATCGACATCGAGCACTGGGCCAACCACGCGGTGGTCAAGGTCGGCTTCCTGCGGGACTTCTTCGACTTCTACTACGAGTCGTTCCACTTCGTCGTCCCGCTCACCGTCCTCGGTGTCCTCTACGCCCGCCGGCCCGCCGACTACCGCTGGGCGCGCTCGGCGCTCGGCCTCGCCACCCTGCTCGCCCTGGTCGGCTTCTGGCTCTATCCGCTCGCCCCGCCGCGCCTGATGCCGGGCCTCGGCGTCATCGACACGGTGCACGGTGTGCAGGACTTCTCCCAGCCGGACTACGGCACGCTGACCGCGCTCACCAACCAGTACGCGGCGATGCCCTCGCTGCACTTCGGCTGGTCCCTGTGGTGCGGGCTCGTCATCGCGATCCTGGCGCCCAAGTGGTGGATGAAGGCACTGGGTCTGCTGCACCCGCTCTTCACGGTCTCCGCGATCGTGGCGACCGGCAACCACTGGGTGCTGGACGCGGTGGGCGGCGCGGCCGTCGTCGCGGCGGGCTTCGGCCTGACCTACCTGCTCCAGGGGCCGCGGCCCCGGACGCCGGGCAGGCCCGTGGAGGTCAGCACGAAGGAGCCCGCCCTGGCGACGGGCCGTACTCCGAGCTGATCCGGTACTCGCCCGGCTCGGACACCGTCAGCCGCGTGAACTCGCCCTCCTGCGCCAGGCAGCCGCCCTCGGCGCGCAGCCAGGGCGAGTACGCGATCCGCACCGTGACCGGGCCGGGCCTCGGTATCCGTATCTCTACGTCGGCGCCGGAGCTGCGCAGCACCGAGGCGGGGGCCGACACCAGCGGCACCGCGTCGCGCACCCGGAACACCCGCCAGTGCGCGTCGCTCCACACCGGCTCCAGCCACGGGGGCCGTTCACGCACCAGGCGCGCCTCGTCCCGCGCGTACCCGTCCGGCGTGCCCGAGGACAGCACGACGTAGCCGACCGCCCACCGGTCGAGCCAGGCCCGGTAGGACGCCTCGGAGAAGGTGCCGTCGTAGAAGAGCCGTCCACGCTCCATGTCCAGCTGGCGGTTCCAGCCGCGCGCCAGGTTCACGTGCGGGGCGAGCGCGGTGGCCTCGCGGTGGTTGCGGGCCGGGACCGCCTCGACCCGGCCGCGGTCGGCGCCCAGCCGCTCCAGCGCTCCGATCACGCCCTGCGTGTCGGCGGCCCAGGCGGGGACGGCCGTCGAGACCACCAGGTCGTCGGCGGTCTTCTTGCCGACCCAGGCGACGGAGCACACCAGCACGACGACCAGCACGCCGCGCCGCAGTCTCTTCGGCCGGGAGACGGCGAGCAGCGCGGCCAGCAGCACGGCGGGCGCGAACAGTTCCGCGAACCGCTCGACGTTCGTGCCGACGGGCGAGGCGACCAGGTATGTGAGGACGGTGCCGGCCGCGTAGACGGCACCGCTCCACCGGGCCACCCGCCAGCCGCGCGGGGCCAGCGCGGCCACCGTGAGCCCGAGGAGCACGGGCGGCCAGACGCGGGCCGGCGGCATCAACTGCTCGCCGGTGAAGGGGAACAGCACGGTGGTCGCCCCGACCACGGCGCACGGCGGCAGCAGCAGGACGCAGGCCCGCACCCGGTCGCGTTCCGCGAGGTACGCGGCTCCCAGCACCGCCAGGAAGAGTCCGGCCACCGGGCTCGCGGCCGTCGCGAGAGCCGCGTATCCGGCCGCGAGCGGCCCGCGCCGCTCGCCGGTCAGCAGCACGCAGGCCGCCAGCCCGAAGGCGACGCCGAGGGCGAAGGTCGTCCGCCCCGACGCGACGTTGCACCACAGCGCGAGCGAGGCGAGCAGGGCCGGGCCCGCCGGCCGTCGGACACCCGTGCGTCCGATCAGTACGGCGGCCAGCCAGGACGCGGCCAGTCCGGAGGCCACGGTCACCGTGCGCACACCGAGCGCGGCCATCAAGTACGGGGACATCAGGCTGTAGTCGGCGGTGTGCATCCCGCCGTACCAGAACAGGTTGTACGCCGATCCGCCGTGCCGGGCGGCGAATCCGGCCCAGGCCTCCTGGGCCGCCAGATCGCCGCCGCCGGTGGCGAGGAACACCCACCACACCGCGTACAGCGGGAGCGTGGGCACGGTGGCCAGCGACGCCACCCGGTGGCGGCGCCCGAACGCCCGGACGGGCCGTCCTCGGCGCCCGGTCGCCCGGTCCGGCCGGACGGGGATCAGAGCGGTCGGTTCGGCAGGGACCACGGCTCGGCGTTTCCGTTCGAAGTCTTCGAAGGTGTGGGTGTGCTGTGCCACGTGGGAAGACGCGAAACGGGCCGGACGCGTTCATCGGGGCGGCACGGGAAGCCGTTCCCCGCGGCCGGGTGCCCGGCTCAGGGGGCGGAGCACTCGAACCACACGGTCTTGCCGCCGCCCGGCTCGGGATCCACCCCCCACTTGTCGACCACCGCGTCGAGCAGGACGAGCCCGCGGCCGTTCTCCGCCTCCGGCCGCAACCCGGTCCGGGCGGCGGGCAGTTGCGGGTGACCGTCGGTGACCTCCGCCCGCACGCCCGCCGCCAGCCGCAGCAGCACCACCACGCAACGGCGGTCGGGGACATGGCGTACGACGTTGGCGAGCAGCTCGGTGAGCGCCAGCTCCACGGCGTCCGCCGCCTCGGCCAGTTCCCATTCCTCCAGGCACGAGCGGGCGATCCGGCGGATGTGCCGGGCCGAGTGCTCGCCCGCGGTGAGGCGGATGCGGTACTGGGCGGGACGGGGGCCCAGCAGCGTGGGGGGAAAGTATTCGTTCACCCTTCGAGGCTGGCCTCGCACGACTACTCTGGGCTACCGAACGGATGCAACTGGTACCGCTGTTGGCCGAGCCGTACGAGAAGGGGCCGTGCGTGACCCACATCAGCGCCCTCGACCCGGGTGCCTCGCCGCTCGACTACTACGGCTTCGAACTGCGCCGCCATCGCGAGGCCGCCGGGCTCACGCAGAAGCAGCTCGGGGACATCGTCAACTACACCGGTTCGCTGGTCGGCCAGATCGAGACGGCCCGCAAACTGCCCACGCCCGAGTTCAGCGAACGGGTGGACGCGGCGCTGGGGACGGGCGGGTTGTTGTCGCGGTTGGTGGGGCTGGTGTTGCGGAGTCAGCTTCCGGCGTGGTTCCAACAAGTGGCGGAGTTGGAGGTGCGGGCCACGGAGATTCAGGTGTTCCAGCCTCAGTTGGTGCACGGGCTGCTCCAGACCGAGGCGTACGCGCGGGCCGTGCTCTGTGCAGTGGACGACGCAGACCTGGCCAACCGAACCGCGGCTTGTTTGGCGCGCCAACGCATTCTGCAGAGGGCGAAGCCGCCAGTGCTCTGGGCGGTGTTCAGCGAGGCGGTCCTTTACCAGGAGATCGGCGGTCCCGAGGTCATCCGAGGCCAACTGCACCGATTGTTGGCCTTCGAGCGGAACCCGCGCGTCAACGTTCAGGTGCTGCCGTTCAAAGTAGGTGTCCATGCCGGCCTGATGGGATCCTTCGACGTCTTCCGTTTCGAGAGCGATCCGACCATCGTCTACAGCGAGGACTATGAGTCCGGGCACCCGACGGCAAATCCTGACGCCGTCGAGTCGCGGACGCTCCGTTACGATCACTTGCAGGCTGCGGCCCTGTCCGTCAGAGACTCGGCGATGCTGATCCGGCACGTGATGGAGGAACGCTATGGAGAGCAACTTGCGGTCGTCGGACGTGCGGTGGCGCAAGTCGAGCTACAGCGGTGACACCGGCGGTTCCTGCGTCGAATGCGCCCCCACCGCCCCCCTCGCCTGGCGCAAGGCCTCGTACAGCGGCGACCAGGGCGGCGAGTGCGTCGAGGTCGCCGAGACCCCCCACGCCACCGTCGCCGTACGCGATTCGAAGAACCCGGCGGGCCCGGCACTCGCCTTCGGACCCGCCGCGTTCACCGGCTTCGTCGCCTGGGCGGCTACAGCCGCTGGATGATCGTCCCGGTGGCCAGCCCGCCGCCGGCGCACATCGTGATCAGCGCGAACTCCTTGTCCGCGCGCTCCAGTTCGTGGAGCGCGGTGGTGATCAGACGGGCCCCGGTGGCCCCCACCGGGTGACCCAGCGCGATCGCGCCGCCGTTGACGTTGACCTTCTCCAGGTCCTGCTCGAAGACCTGGGCCCAGCTCAGCACCACGGACGCGAAGGCCTCGTTGATCTCGACGAGGTCGATGTCCTTCAGGGACATCCCCGCCTTGCCCAGCACCGCGCGCGTCGCGTCGATCGGGCCGTCGAGGTGGAAGTGCGGGTCGGAGCCCACGAGCGCCTGGGCGACGATCCGGGCCCGCGGCTTCAGCTTCAGCGCGCGCGCCATCCGCTTCGACGCCCACAGGATGGCGCAGGCGCCGTCGGAGATCTGCGAGGAGTTGCCCGCCGTGTGGACCGCGGTCGGCATCACCGGCTTCAGACGGGCCAGCGCGTCCATGGAGGTGTCCCGCAGTCCCTCGTCCCGGTCGACGAGGCGCCACATGCCCTGTCCGGCCCGCTGCTCCTCCTCGGTGGTCGGCACCTGGACGGCGAACGTCTCACGCTTGAAGCGCTCCTCGGACCAGGCGATCGCCGCCCGCTCCTGCGAGATGAGGCCGAGCGAGTCGACGTTCTCGCGGGTCAGGCCGCGGTGGCGGGCGATGCGCTCCGCCGCCTCGAACTGGTTGGGCAGGTCCACGTTCCACTCGTCGGGGAACGGCTTGCCCGGACCGTGCTTGGAGCCGGAGCCCAGCGGCACCCGCGACATCGCCTCGACACCGCAGCTGATGCCGACGTCGATGACGCCCGCCGCGACCATGTTGGCGACCATGTGCGAGGCCTGCTGCGAGGAGCCGCACTGGCAGTCGACCGTTGTCGCCGCCGTCTCGTAGGGCAGGCCCATCGTCAGCCATGCCGTGCGGGCGGGGTTCATCGACTGTTCGCCGGCGTGCGTCACCGTGCCGCCGACGATCTGTTCGACGCAGTCGGCGTGGATGCCGGTGCGGCCCAGGAGCTCCCGGTAGGTCTCGCCCAGGAGATAGGCGGGGTGCAGATTGGCGAGCGCGCCGCCGCGCTTGCCGATGGGGGTGCGTACAGCTTCGACGATCACGGGTTCGGCGGCCATTGGGGGTGGGTCCTCTCCTCCGTTACCCGCGCGGCGCGGGCGTCCCGGCCCACCCGCCACGCAGAACTAGTACGCGTTCTAGTTCTGTGTGCAGTCTGCTGACATCGCGTCCACAACCGCAAGGGTCGTGCAGCCTCGGAAGTCGCGATCTGCACGAATCCCGCACGCAATTGAGGATGCCGCGCCTCTTGCGAGTTGTGGAACCCGTTACTACCTTCACGGCAATTCCTGATGGACCGTCAGATGGCTGGAGTGAGTTGCCGATGCCCTGTCCAGCGCTCCCCGACGGGTTCGACTTCACCGACCCCGATCTGCTGCGCGACCGTGTGCCCCTGCCGGAGTTCGCCGAACTGCGCCGTGTCGAACCGGTCCACTGGGTGGCCCAGCCGTCCAATCTCGCCGGTTTCCAGGACGAGGGCTACTGGGCCGTCACCCGGCACGCGGACGTCAAGTACGTCTCCACCCACCCGGAGATCTTCTCCTCCACCGTCAACACGGCCATCATCCGGTTCAACGAGCACATCGAGCGCGACGCCATCGACGCCCAGCGGCTCATCCTGCTCAACATGGACCCGCCCGAGCACACCCGCGTCCGGCAGATCGTGCAGCGCGTCTTCACCCCGCGCGCCATCCGCGCGCTGGAGGACACCCTGCGCACCCGCGCCCGCGTGATCGTCGAGACCGCCCGCGCCCACTCCGGTTCCTTCGACTTCGTCACCCAGGTCGCCTGCGAACTGCCCCTCCAGGCGATAGCCGAGCTGATCGGCGTCCCGCAGGACGACCGCGCCAAGATCTTCGACTGGTCCAACAAGATGATCGCGTACGACGACCCGGAGTACGCCATCACCGAGGAGGTCGGCGCCGAGTCGGCCACCGAACTCATCGCCTACGCCATGAACATGGCCGCCGACCGCAAGCAGTGCCCGGCCAAGGACATCGTCACCACGCTCGTCGCCGCCGAGGACGAGGGCAACCTGGCCTCCGACGAGTTCGGCTTCTTCGTGCTGATGCTCTCCGTCGCCGGGAACGAGACCACCCGCAACGCCATCACCCACGGCATGCACGCCTTCCTCACCCACCCCGAGCAGTGGGAGCTGTACAAGAGGGAGCGCCCGGCCACGGCCGCCGAGGAGATCGTCCGCTGGGCCACCCCCGTCGTCTCCTTCCAGCGCACCGCCACCCAGGACACCGAACTCGGCGGCAAGCAGATCAAGAAGGGCGACCGCGTCGGCATCTTCTACTCCTCCGCCAACCACGACCCCGACGTCTTCGACCATCCGGACGTCTTCGACGTCACCCGCGACCCCAACCCGCACCTCGGCTTCGGCGGAGGCGGCCCGCACTACTGCCTGGGCAAGTCCCTGGCCGTCCTGGAGATCGACCTCATCTTCAACGCCATCGCCGACGCCATGCCCGACCTCCGGCTCACCGGCGACCCGCGCCGGCTGCGCTCCGCCTGGATCAACGGCGTCAAGGAACTCCAGGTCAGCCACCGCTGAGCGACGCGGTCACACGCTCGGGCCGACGGACTCCCGGTGCCGTCGGCCCGTCCCGCGGGAGGCAGGGGCATCCCCCCTACGCCCCGCCCCTGCCTCCCGCGGGGCGTCCACGCGAACGTGTCCCGTCCGCCGTCACTCGCGGCCCGACGCCGTCACCGCCAGCACCCCGGACAGCAGCGCCGCGACCAGCAGCGGCAGACCCAGGCCGTGGTGCAGCACCAGCCACGCGCCGAGCACCGCGCCCGCCAGCATCGCGACGACCGAGGCCGTACGGCGGGGGGAACGGCTGCCCTGCCCGCCGCCCGGCCGCGAGTCGGCGGCCAGGCCCGTGAGCGTCATCGTCAGCACGGTGGTCGTCAGGTCCGGCACGCCCAGCTTGCGGACGGTCGCGTTGCGCAGGCCCATCGCGAAGGCCGTCACGGCGATCAGCGTGTACACGGTGCCTGTCCTGCCGGGCGCGAGGTGGGCCACCAGCGCCGTCGCGCCGACCAGGAGCGCCTCCGCGCTGAGGATGATCCGCACCCACGTGCGGCGGGAGCCCGTGCCCAGCCGCCGTCCGGAGCGCCCGCCCGCCACCGCCCCCACCAGGAACGACCCCAGGGACACCAGCGAGTGCGTGGTGGAGAAGCCCGGCGCGCCCGCGGCGGCGAAGCCGAGGACCACCACATTGCCGGTCATGTTCGCGGTGAAGACGTGCCCGAGCCCCAGATAGCTCACCGCGTCGACGATCCCGCTGACGACCGTGAGTCCCAGCAGCACCCCCACCAGCCGCAGTCCACGCTCCTCCCGGTCGTGCGGCTTCTCCGTCTCCGTGGTCATCGGGCCTCCGGTCAGCGGGACAGGCATGGTGGACCCAGGTCCACCACGGACGCGGGGGATCGTCGGATGTCGACGCCCGGCGCGCGTCCGTAGCGTCGACCCCATGAGCGATAACACGCGCAGGAACGTCGGATCCACACGAACACGCCGCCACCGGCACACCCGGCGGGCGATCGCCGCCGGTGCGGCGCTGCTGCTCGCCGGGCTCGCCGCGGCCCCGGCGGCCGTGGCGGCCGACCGCCACGGCCCGGCCGCGCGCGGCACCCTCGTCTCCGTCGTGCCGGTCGCCTCGCACGACGCCGACGCGGTGCGGAGGTTCCTGGCCGAACGGGAGACGGCCACGGACCCCGTGCGGTACGGCGTGCGGTCGTACCGCCTCACCTACCGGACCGTCGACCCGCACGGCGCACCGACCCTCGCCACCGGCCTGCTCACCCTGCCCGCCGGAGGAAGGCACCGGCTCGACCTCGTCTCCGACACGCACGGCACGATGGTCGCCCGCGCCTACGCGCCCTCCGTCGGAGAGGACTTCGGCCGCGTCCCGTCCTATCTGCACGCCGGTGCCGGCCGCGCGGTGGCCGCGCCCGACTATCTGGGCCTGGGCGAGGGCCCCGGCCGCCACCCCTACATGGACACCCGGTCCTCGGTGACCGCCTCGGTCGACATGCTGCGCGCGGCCCGCACCGCCGCGGACCGGCTGGGCAGGCCGCTGACCGGAGACGTCTACGCGACGGGCTTCTCCCAGGGCGGACAGGTCGCGATGGCCCTCGGAGAGGTCCTGCAGAACGGCGCGGACGGACACTTCCGGCTGAAGGCGCTCGCCCCGGTGAGCGGACCGTACGACCTGGCGGGGGAGGAGGTCCCGGCCCTGTTCGACGGGCGGGTCAACGACACGAGCGGTGTCCTCTACACCTCGTACTGGCTGGTCGCGCAGAACCGGCTGCACCCGGTCTACAAGGACCCCGCCGAGGCCTTCCGCGAGCCGTACGCGAGCCGGGTCGAGGGGCTCTACGACGGGGCGCACGAGGAGGAGGACGTCCTCGGCGCGCTGCCGCCGACCGTGGGGGAGATGCTGACGCCGGCCTTCGCCGAGCGGATGCGGCATCCCACCGGCGCCCTGCTGGACGCGATGCGTGGCGCGGACCACACCTGCGACTGGAAGCCGCGGGTGCCCGTGCGCCTGTACGCGGGTGCGGCCGACACCGACGTGCCGATCGCGAACGCGCGCAGCTGTGCCCGGCAGCTGGCCGGGCACGGGAAGCGGGCGGAGCTCGTCGACCAGGGAGACGTGGACCACTTCGGCTCGTTCGCGGTGTCGGCGCCGCAGGTGGTGCGGTTCTTCGACTCCGTCAGCGGTGAATGAGACCGCTGCCGTCGACGGCCGGGGTCCTCAGGGCCGTCGGACGGTGTGACGGCATGGCGAAGGCGGCGGCCCCGGGGATCGGGGGACCGCCGCCTTCGCGTACAAGGGTGAGGCTCGGGCTGATCAGTACCAGCCGTTGGCCTGCCAGAAGCTCCAGGCGCTCACGGGGCTGCCGTAGCGGGAGTTCATGTAGTCCAGACCCCACTTGATCTGGGTCTTGGGGTTGGTCTTCCAGTCGGCGCCGGCCGACGCCATCTTCGAGCCGGGCAGGGCCTGGACCAGGCCGTACGCGCCGGAGGACGCGTTCGTGGCGCTGGCGTTCCAGCCGCTCTCGTGCTCGACGATCTTGCTGAAGGCGTTGAACTGCGCGGCGTCCGGGATCATCTGGTGCGCGATCGCCTGAGCGGAGGAGGTCGAGGTGGGCGCGGCAGCCTGGGCGGGGGCCGCGGCCAGCACCATGCCGGTCGTGGCGGCGGCCACGGCGGCACCGGCGAGGGCCTTCTTCGGGGAGGTGACGGCACGGCGGATGAAGGAGACGGACACGGAGAACCTTTTTCTTCGGGGACATGGGATCGCACGCTGTCCGTTGCCACGCGGTGCGCAGGTCCGGCATACGTCGGCGCCGCGGCCCGGGTGGGCTCGTCGGCGCCTGGCGACGACTCCAGAGAAACAGCCTCGAAGCGCGTCCGCAATGACCCCTTTTACTAGTGTTGGTCGCATCCACGGGGAAAGCCCCTCGTGTGACCTGGCTCTCAAACCGCAGGTCAGGGGCCCTAATGACGTGGACATGGCGTCCGGTTTGTCCTACTACCTCCGTTAGGATGTGACCTAGGCCCTGTGGGGTGCTTCACCCCGGAACTGGCACAGGGTGCGCGACCGCCCGCACCCCGTCACCGGGCGGTGTGACCTGGGCCGCACCTCAGCGGGGTTCGAATGTGACCGGCGCCTCGAACGCGGCCCGGCGCGTGGCCCTGCGCAGCGCCCTGAGGAGCGTCGCGCCCAGCGCGAGCGTCAGGACGACCGTGACGACCGCCCGGCCCAGGTCCCAGCCGAGGGAGGTGGCCAGGCAGTACGCCAGGAACCGGGCCAGGTTCCCGGGCAGGCCGCGGTCCGGGTCGTAGGCGAGGTCCGAGGCCAGCGCGTCCATGAAGGGCCACCCGGCCAGATTCATGACCGTGCCGTACGCGAACGCGGCCAGGAACCCGTACGCCGCGAGCATCGCCAGCTCCGCACGCCCGCGCAGCCGGTCGGGGCCCGGCAGCAGGCCCGCGCCCATCGTGAACCAGCCCATCGACAGCATCTGGAACGGCATCCACGGCCCGACCCCGCCCGTGAGCAGCGCCGACGCGAACATCGTCACGGAGCCGAGGACGAACCCGAACCCCGGCCCGAGCACCCGGCCGCTCAGCACCATCAGGAAGAACATCGGCTCGATCCCCGCGGTGCCCGCCCCGACCGGACGCAGGGCCGCGCCCGTCGCCGCCAGCACTCCGAGCATCGCCACGGCCTTCGGGCCGAGCCCCGACTCCGAGATCGTCGCGGCCACGACGGCGACCAGCAGCACCAGCAGCCCCGCGAACAGCCAGGGCGCGTCCTGCGCGTGCGCGCCGACCTGCGAACCGGGCCCCGCGATCAGCGGCCAGAGGAATCCGGCGGCACCGGTGGCGCTCACCAGGACGAGCGCGGCCACCGAGCGGGGTCCGAGGCGCACGGCCCGCGCCTGGCGCTGGAGCGGGGCGGGCCGGGGAGCGGCGGGTCCGGTCACGACAGGGCCTCCCGGACCTGGGCGACCGTGAGCCAGGGCAGCGGGGCGAGCACCTTGCCGACCTGCGGCGCGAACGACGGCGATGCCACGACGACCTCCGCGGTGGGGCCGTCCGCGACGACCTCGCCGTCCGCCAGGATGACGACACGGTGGGCCAGCTCCGCGGCCAGCTCCACGTCGTGCGTGGCCAGGACGATGGCGTGCCCCTCGGCCGCCAGCCCGCGCAGCACCGTCACGAGCCGGGCCTTGGCCGCGTAGTCCAGGCCGCGGGTCGGCTCGTCGAGCAGCAGCAGCGGGGGACGCGCCGTCAGGACGACGGCCAGCGCCAGCGCCAGCCGCTGCCCCTCCGACAGATCCCGGGGATGCGTGTCGTCCCCGATGCCCGGCAGCAGCTCCGACACCAGCGCCCGGCAGGTCCCGGCCGCGGCCCCGGCGTCCTCGTCGGCCGCGGCGCACTCGGCGGCCACCGTGTCCGCGTACAGCAGGTCCCTCGGCTCCTGCGGCACGAGACCCACCCGCCGTACGAGGTCACGGGGCGCCGTGCGGTGCGGCACCGCCCCGCCGACCAGGACCGAACCGGCCGCCGGCGCGACGAGCCCGACCAGCGCCCCGAGCAGCGTGGACTTTCCCGCGCCGTTCCGGCCCATCAGGGCGATCGTCTCGCCGGGCGGGGCGGTCAGGCCGACCCGGCGCAGGGCCTCGATGCGCCCGCGCCGCACGGCCAGCGACTCCACGACGGCCGGCCGGTCCCCCGGGGACACCGGCGCCGAGGTGCCGGGGGTGCCGCGGCGCAGCAGCCGTGCCAGCGCGGAGAGCGGCCGCACGCCCCGTGGCCCAGCCTCCCGCCGCCGTTCGGCTCCGGCCCTCCGGCCGGTCTCGTCCCGCTGCACCGGTACGTCCGGCCGACCGATCTCGTCCTGCTGCGCCGTCCCGTCCGGCCGGCCATCCTGTTGAGCCGTCCCGCCTCGCTGCGCCGCCCCTTCTCGCTGTGCCGGCGCGCCGAGCTGTGCCTGGCCGGCGCCGCCCGGTGCCTGCGCGAGCCGTGCGCGCAGGTCGCCCGCCCTGCGCCGGGCGTCGCGGACCGTCAGCGGGAGCGGGGACCAGCCGGCCAGCCGGCCGAGCTCCACCACCGGCGGACACACCGGGGACACCGCCATCACCTCCGCGGGGGTGCCGAGGACCGGCGCCGCGCCCGGGGAGGGAAGGAGGACGAGCCGGTCCGCGTACTGCACGACGCGCTCCAGCCGGTGCTCGGCCATGAGCACCGTCGTACCGAGGTCGTGCACCAGGCGCTGGAGCACCGCGAGGACCTCCTCGGCAGCGGCCGGGTCGAGTGCCGACGTGGGTTCGTCGAGGACCAGGACGCTCGGGTGCGGGGTGAGGACCGAGCCGATGGCCACGCGTTGCTGCTGGCCGCCGGACAGGGTGGAGATCGGCCGGTCGCGCAGATCCGTCAGGGACAGCAGGTCGAGGGTCTCCTCCACCCGGCGGCGCATCACGTCCGGGGCGAGCCCCAGCGACTCCATGCCGTAGGCGAGTTCGTCCTCCACCGTGTCCGTCACGAAGTGGGACAGCGGGTCCTGGCCCACCGTGCCCACCACGTCCGCGAGCTCGCGCGGCTTGTGCGTGCGGGTGTCCCGCCCGGCGACCGTGACCCGGCCGCGCAGCGTGCCGCCCGTGAAGTGCGGGACGAGCCCGCTCACCGCGCCGAGCACCGTCGACTTGCCGACGCCGGACGGGCCGACCAGCAGCACCAGCTCGCCCTCCGGCACCTCGAAGTCCACGTCCCGCACGGTGGGCCCGGCCGCCCCCTCGTAGGTCACCGAGACGTCCTCGAAACGGATCATGGGGCTTCCTTGGGGATCGGAGCGACGAACGCGGGGAGAAGGCCGAGCAGCACGGCCGCCGCCGGCCACAGCGGGAGGGCGGGGGCCACGAGCGGGACGACACCGGGACGCAGCGCCGCCGGATCGTACGAGGCCGCGACGGCCATCAGCGCGGCCACCGCCACGCCCGAGCTCGCGACCAGCCAGGCCCGCACACCCCACTCGTCCGGCCGGTACCGGGTGCGTGCCGTGCGGCGGCCGCCCAGCCACAGCCCGCCGAGTGCGGCGGCGAGACCGGCCGCGAGGACCGGCAGTCCGTACGTTCCCCCCTCGGCGGTCAGCAGCCCGTACGTGCCGGCGCACACCCCGAGGAGACCGCCCAGCGTCAGCACGGCCGTGGTGCGGCGGACGCCGGACGGCACCCGCGCCGTGCGCCCGTAACCGCGCGCGTCCATGGCCGCCGCGAGAGCCACCGAACGCTCCAGAGCGCCCTCCAGGACCGGCAGTCCGACGTGCAGCAGACCGCGCAGACCGCGATCGGGGCGGCCGCGCAGCCGCCGGGCCGCACGCAGCCGCTGAGCGTCCGCGATCAGGTTCGGCGCGAAGGTCAGCGCCACGACCACCGCCACACCCGTCTCGTACAGCGCCCCCGGCAGCGACTTCAGCAGCCGTGCGGGGTTGGCGAGCGCGTTCGCGGCGCCCACGCAGATGAGCAGCGTGGCCAGCTTCAGACCGTCGTACAGCGCGAACACCAGCCCCTCCGCGGTGACCCGGCCGCCGATGCGGATGCCCTGCGCCCAGTCGGGCAGCGGTACTTCGGGGAGCGTGACGACGAGGTGCGTGCCCGGGATCGGCGAGCCGAGGAACACGGCGAAGGCGAGCCGGATCCCGAGGACCGCCATCGCCAGCTTCACGAACGCGCCGTACGAACGGGCCCAGGGCGCCGAGGTGCGCCGGGCCGCCACGACATATCCGGCCGTGCCGACGAGCAGGGCCAGCAGCAGAGGGTTGGTGGTGCGGGACGCCGCGGTGCCGAGCCCCAGGGCCCAGACCCACCAGGCTCCCGGGTGCAGGGCGTTGGTCCGGTTCGCCTCGGGCGCGACACCGTGAGGGCGCCGCGGGCGCCGGCCGACGGCGGCGTCCGGCGTCGGTCCCTGCCCGTCACCGGGCTCCCGGCCCCGCTCGAACAGGACCGACCAGCGCCCGGCCGGACGGCCGTCCGCGGCGGGCACCGCCGTCTCCTCGGTGTCGTCCCTCGTCATCACGCCCGCTCAGCCCCGGCGTCGGCGCGCCTGCCAGACGGCCGCGCCGGCCAGGACCGCCACCACACCCGCTCCCGCCAGCAGGCCCACCGACGGGCCGTCGTCCGACGGCTCGGAGCGGTCCTCTGCCGAGGCGGAGCCGCTCCCGCCCTTCGCCGAGACCTGCTCGCCGCAGCCGGTGCGCGGGTAGCCGGAGATGGCGCACAGAAGGGCGTCGCTGCCGTAGCGCAGCGGCTTGGCGACCGACGCGAGGGCCTCCGCCGTCGTCGCGTCCGGGGCGACCCGGGCGCAGGCCGTGCGCGGCGCCGGCGGCGTCTCGCCGGACGGCGCGTCGGCGGGCACACCGAAGTCGACGACGAGCGCCACCCGCTTGTTGCCCGACCGCGCGGCCGTGCCGGCGCAGATCGACGCGAAGTCCTTGTCACCACGCGGCCGCACGGCGTCCTTCGAGTCCTCGCTCACCGCGAAGCGGAACCCCACGACATCACCGTCGGACGGCCGCGCGGTCGACGGACCCTGCGTGGCGTACGCCCACTTCCCGCCGGTCAGCTCCCAGAAGGACCAGTAGCGATAGCCCACGGCCTGCGCCGGCGAGGTGCCGCCGAGCACCAGGAACAGCAGGGCCAGGGCGAGGGCCAGGACCGGCGCGGTCGTCCGACGGCGTATCACAGCTGCTGCTTCTTGTTGCGGCCGCTGAGCAGGAAGCCGATGCCGATGCCGGCGACGAGGCCGACGCCGACGATCCACCACACGCCGAGACCCTTGTCGTCGTCCTTCTTCTTCTCGTCCGCGGTGTCCGAGTGGTCGGCCGCGGCCCCGGCCGGGCCGGTCCTGCCGAGCTGGGCGACGAGGTCCTGACCGCCGAAGTGACGCGGGTCGGTGCCGGTGGCGTGCGCGGCGAAGATCAGCTGCGCGTACGCGGCGGGGCCGGCCTTCGCCGCCCAGGCGCCGGACTCCTTCTCCAGCCAGGCGAGCGGCTTCTTCGTGTCCGCGGTCCGGCCCGCTGCGGCGAGCGCGACGACGGCGTCGGCGGTGTTGCCGTAGTCCGGCTGGTCCTTCGCGCCCGGCATCGCGGACAGCAGGTAGGGCTTGGCGTCCAGGCTTCCCGCGAGGTACGACGCGCCGTTGGCGGCGGCCCCCTGCGGCGTCAGCCCGTCGGCGTCGCGGCAGGTGTCACCGCCGGCGGCCTTGCCCGCCGTCGTCACGAAGCCCTTGCCGAGCGATCCGAGCACGCCCGCCGCCGAGGCGTCGGCGTTCGCCGCCGGCTTCCCCTTCTTGTCCGGCTGGAAGGCGAAGGCGCCGCCGCCGTCCTCGTCGCACGGGACCGACAGCTTCACCAGGGCGTCGTAGGGCGACTTGCCGTCCTTCACTACCTCGCCGGGGTGCTGCCCGGCCGCGGTGAGCGCGCCGATCACCACGGACGTCGAGTTGGCGTCGCTCGCCCCGCCCGCGGTGTAGCCCCAGCCGCCGTCCTTGTTCTGCACGGACTTCAGCCAGCCGACCGCCTTGCCCAGCTCGCCGTCGTGCCCGCCGAGTGCGGCGAGCGCCTGCACGGCGGCGGCCGTGTTGTTCGTGTCGACCATCGTCTTGGCGTCGCACTTCGCGCTCGCGTCGGCGCGGTACGGCGCGAACGCCCCCGTCGCGCACTGCTGCCCGGTCAGCCACTTGACCGCCTTCGCGGCCGGCTCGACGCCCGCGGTGTGCTGCGCGAGCAGCGCGAGCGACTGCCGCCACACGCCGTCGTACGTGGGGTCGGTGGAACCGAAGAGGCCGGACGGGAGGGCCGGGGAGGGAGACGGGGACGTGTCGGCGGCGAAGGCGGCCGGTGCGAAGGCCGCGCCGATCACGGCGGATGCGGCCAGTACCGCTGCGCTGCGGCGAACAATCATGACTCTCCCTGCGGGGGAGCCGGGCAGCACCGGGCACGCTGGAGCATCCGGGCGGCTCCGGCCCCGTATGCCTCGACGGTGCCGGCCATCGGCGGGCTGCCGGTGGCACGAGCCGGTCACGTCCCGGACGAGGCGATCCGGCTCACCGCCCTCGGGGCGGTTCACGGTTGCGGGTCAGCGCCGGAATTGCACCGGCTTCCCCCCGTACGGGTGTGATGACGACGCGCTCACTCTACCGGCCCGTAGCAAGAGCCCGAGGGCCGCCTGTGACGGGCGCCGCCGGGGCCGCTAGGTTCGGCCCCATGCGAACGGGGAGACTGCTCGGCTCGGGGCGCTCGGCGGACGTCTACGAGGTCGACGAGGCATGGGTGCTGCGCCGCGACCGGGAGGGCTGGGGCGACGCCACCGCCGAGGCCGTGGTGATGCAGCACGTCCACACGCACGGCTATCCGGTGCCCGCGATCCGTGCGGCGACCCGGACCGACCTCGTCATGGAGCGGCTGACCGGGCCGACCATGCTGGGGGCGTTCGGTGAGGGACTGCTGTCCCCCGAGGAGGCCGGCCTCATCCTCGCCCGGCTGCTGCGCAAACTGCACGCGGTGCCCGCCCGGCTCTCCGCCGACCCCGCCGTCCGCGTCCTCCACCTGGACCTGCACCCCGACAACGTGATGCTCACGCCCGACGGCCCGAAGGTCATCGACTGGGCCAACGCGGAGGAGGGGCCGCCCGGGCTGGACTGGGGCATGTCCGCGGTGATCCTCGCCCAGGTCGCGGTCGGCGGCGACGCCGTCGCCGGGGTGGCCCACGAGACGCTCGCCGCGATGCTCGACGCCAACGAGGACTGCGTGACGGACGACGGCCTCGCCGGGGCCAGGGCCCGGCGCGCCGCCAACCCGACGATGAGTACGCGCGAAGTCGAACTCCTTGGCGACGCCGAGGAGTTGATCCGCGAACTGCTTCACTGAGGGCCGTCGGCGGTCCGCCGCCAGAAGTCCCGCATCAGCGCAGTGGGTGTCGGATTCTCCATGGCGACCTGGGTGAGCAGCACGGTGACGGTGCCGGTGGACGGCACCAGATGGGCGGTGGTGCCGGTGCCGCCGACCCAGCCGTAGCGGCCCGGCACGTTCCACGGGTCGAGGGGCGCGATGTCGACCTGACCGCCGTACCCCCAGCCCTGCCCCTCCAGGAACAGCGCGCCGTCCTCGCGCTGGGCGGGCGTGAGGTGGTCGGTGGTCATCCGCCGCACCGAGTCGGCGGACAGCACCCGGTGCCCGCCCGCCGTGCCGCCGTCGAGCAGCATCCGAGCGAAGGCCAGCCAGTCGTCGGCCGTGGAGACGAGCCCGCCGGCGCCGGACGGGAAGGGGACGACTCCGCTCCACTGCCCGTCGGGTGTGTCGACGAGCTCAAGGCCGTCCTTGGCAGGCCGGTACGAGCTCGTGAACCGGTCCCGCTTCGCCGCCGGCACCTCGAAGGCGGTGTCCGTCATGCCGAGCGGCTCGAAGATCCGCTCGGCCAGGAACTCCGGCAGCGGAAGGCCGGCCGCACGGGAGACCAGGACGCCCTGGAGGTCGGAGCTGGTGTTGTACAGCCAGGCCTCGCCCGGCTGGTGCAGCAGCGGAACGCGGGCCAGCCGTTCCAGCCACGCGTCCGGCGCGGGGTAGGTCTGCGGGCCGAAGCCGTCCGCCTGCACCCCGAACAGCGCCTGGACCTGCGGCAGCGAGAAGTCGGAGGGGAAGCCCCAGCCCGGCCGGGAGGACAGCAGGTCCGCGACGGTGACGGGCCGCACGGCCTGGACCACGTCGTCGAGCGGCGACGACGGCGTCCGCACGACCGTCGGCTTCGCCAGCTCCGGAAGCCAGGTGTCGACCGGGTCGTCCGGCGCGATCACACCGTCGTCGACGAGCGTCAGCACGGCGGCCGCCGTGATCGGCTTGGTGATCGAGGCGATGCGGAAGATCGAGTCCCGGGCCATCGGGGCGCTGCCCTCGACGTCGACGGAGCCCACGGCCCGGACCTCGACACGGTCGCCGCGGGCGACCAGGCCCACCGCTCCCGGCACCGTGCCGTCGTCGACGTACGCCTTCAGGAGATCGTGCAGACCGCTCATCGCGTCACCTTCCGTACGGGGCGGGCTCCGCTGTCCGCCGTCACCCCGTACGACTCCCCGCGCGCCGGGAACTCATCGCCGCGCCGGCCCGCTTCCCCCGGAACGGGCGCGCGGCGGCCTGTCACCGGCGCGGCGTCGGCCCGCCGAACGGCAGGGCGAGGGTGCGCGAGGCGAGCAGCCGGCTGCCGCCGGTCCGGCGGAAGGCGTCCTCGTAGTGCCCGACCTGGACGGGAGGGCCGGCCGGGACCATCTCGGCGTTCGCACGGCGGGTCGGCGTCGTGTGTTCACGCACGGGTCGTCGCCGCGTGCTCAGACGCGGGCCGTCGCCGCGTGCTCACACGGCGACGCACGTCACCGGTTCGCTGCCCGGCACGGCCTCCGCGCGGCCCAGTTTGACCAGGCGGCGCAGGTGGGCCTCCGCCTCCGAGATCGCGATGGTCCGCGAGCCGTAGGGGATCTGCTCCCAGGGGCGGTTCCACTCCATGCGCTCGGCGAGCTGCCAGGGGGTGAGGGGGGTGGTGAGGAGCGTCAGCAGACCGGTGAGGCGTTCCTCGTGGTGGTCGAGCAGCTCCCGCACCCGGGCGGGGGCGTCGGCGAACGGGTGCTGGTGGGCCGGGAGCACCTCGGCGGGCTCCAGGCGGCCGATGCGTTCCAGGGAGTCGAGGTAGTCGCCGAGGGGGTCGGTGACGGTCGCGTCGTCCGGGTCCTCGTAGAGCCCGATGTGCGGGGTGATCCGCGGCAGCAGATGGTCGCCGGAGAACAGCCGTCCGCGGCCGGGCAGCCGGGCGGGATGGGTCTCCTCCAGGTGGAGGCAGACGTGGCCGGGGGTGTGGCCCGGCGTCCACACGGCGCGCAGCCGACGGCCGGGCAGGGGCAGCAGTTCGCCGGGGACGATCTCCCGGTCGGGCAGCGCGGGCGAGAAGCCGGGCAGGGTGCTGGGGCGGCGCGCGGACGTCCGCGTCCCGCGCAGCGGGGCGATGTGCTCCTCGGGCGCGCCCGAGGCCTCCAACTTGGCCACCATGTAGGCGAACCAGCGCTCGGGCCGGTTCTCCCGGGTCCGCCGGACGATGGCGGCGTCCGCGGCGTGCATCGCGATCCAGGCGCCGGACGTCTCGCGGACCTTGCCGGACAGCCCGTGGTGATCGGGGTGATGGTGGGTGATGACCACGCCGTGGACGCCGGCGACGGAGGTGCCGCAGGCGCTGAGGCCTTCGGCGAGGGTGTCCCAGGAGCCGGGGTCGTCCCATCCCGTGTCGATCAGGACGGGGCCGGCGTCGGTGTCGACGACGTACACCAGGGTGTGGCCGAGGGGGTTGTCCGGGATGGGCACCTTGATCGACCGTACGCCCCCGCCGTGATCGGTCACCTGCGTCATGCGCTTCCCACCCATCGCCGAGTTCTCGCCACTATAACTAGAACGGGTTCCAATGGGAGCCCAAGTCGACCGTTCCTCCGGGGTCGTGTGTCCGGCAGGTCGGATTCCGGCCGCGGTTCCCGAGCGGCTCCGGAGCGGCCCCCGTCGCGCGAGTGCCGGTCCCGATGGTGCCGGGGCCGTGGACTGTGCCGACGGGAACTGGTATCAGTTCTCGTATCTGATGGATCGTCAGAGAACTTCCCCGGGGAGGCAGTCGGCCATGACCGAGCTCGTGGAACACGGACAGCTGTTCATCGGCGGGGAGTTGACGGACCCCCTGGGCCGGGACGTCATCGAGGTCGTCTCGCCGCACACCGAGGAAGTCATCGGGCGGGTGCCGCACGCCTGTGCACAGGACGTCGACCGGGCCGTCGCCGTGGCGCGCAAGGCCTTCGACGAGGGCCCGTGGCCGCGCACGAGCCTCGACGAGCGGATCCAGGTGGTCACCCGGATCAAGGACGCGATCGCCGTGCGCCACGAGGAGATCGCCCGTGTCATCTCCTCCGAGAACGGCTCCCCGTACTCCTGGAGCGTCCTCGCGCAGGCCCTCGGCGCGATGATGGTGTGGGACGCGGCGATCACCGTCGCGCGCGACTACCCGTACGAGCAGACGCGCGACGGGGTCCTCGGCAAGATCATGGTGCGCCGTGAACCGGTGGGCGTGGTGGCGGCCGTGGTGCCGTGGAACGTGCCGCAGTTCGTGGCGGCGGCCAAGCTCGCGCCCGCCCTGCTGACCGGCTGCACCGTGGTGCTGAAGCCGTCGCCCGAGTCACCCCTGGACGCCTATCTGCTCGGCGAGATCGCCCGGGAGGCCGGGCTGCCGGAGGGCGTGCTGTCGATCCTCCCCGCCGACCGCGAGGTGAGCGAGTACCTGGTCGGACACCCCGGCATCGACAAGGTCTCCTTCACGGGCTCCGTCGCCGCGGGCAGGCGCGTCATGGAGGTCGCCTCCCGCAACCTCACCCGCGTGACCCTGGAACTGGGCGGCAAGTCGGCGGCGGTGGTCCTGCCCGACGCGGACATCGGGACGTCGGTCCCCGGGATCGTCTCGGCCGCCTGGATGAACAACGGCCAGGCGTGCGTGGCCCAGACCCGCATCCTCGTCCCGCGCTCCCGCTACGACGAGTTCGCGGACGCCTTCGCCGCCGCCGCGAGCGCCCTGGTCGTCGGCGACCCGCTCGACCCGGCGACGCAGGTCGGCCCGCTGGTCGCCAGGCGCCAGCAGCAGCGCAACCTCGACTACATCCGCATCGGCCAGGAGGAGGGCGCCAAGATCCTCACCGGCGGGGGACGCCCGCACGGCCTCGACCGCGGCTGGTACGTCGAGCCGACGCTCTTCGGCGACGTCGACAATTCCATGCGCATCGCCCGCGAGGAGATCTTCGGCCCGGTGATCTGCCTGCTCCCGTACGGCGACGAGACCGAGGCCGTGAAGATCGCCAACGACTCCGACTACGGGCTCAGCGGCAGCGTCTGGACCGCCGACGTCGCGCACGGCATCGACGTGGCCCGCCAGGTCCGCACCGGCACCTACTCCGTGAACACCTTCAGCCTCGACATGCTCGGCCCGTTCGGCGGCTACAAGAACTCCGGTCTGGGGCGGGAGTTCGGACCCGAGGGGTACGGCGAGTTCCTGGAGCACAAGATGATCCATCTGCCGGCCGGCTGGGAGGCGTGAGCATGGGCGACCGCTGGCAGGTCGAGGTCGACCGCTCCGTCTGCATCGGCTCCGCCCAGTGCGTCCACCAGGCACCCGACGCCTTCCGGCAGGACACCGCCATGCAGTCGCATCCGGTCGATCCGGAGACCGATGCCAACGAGAGGATCCTCGGGGCGGCGGAGGGCTGCCCCGTGGAGGCCATCATGATCACGGTGCTGGGGACCGGGGAACCGGTCTTCCCTCCGGAAGACTGAAAAAAAATCCGTTTTAGGGCGTTCCATTCCGCGATGGGTGTTCTATTCTGGTATTGGCCTACGGGACGAGTGAGGGAGTTCGACCGGAGTAGCCGACTCGGGCGTGACGCTTCGGCATCCGCCGGGGCCGACGTCGACGGACGGGCTGAGAGGCCGGAAGGCAGCAGCAGGGCCGGAAGGCGACCCCCAACACCTGATCCGGACAATGCCGGCGAAGGGAACCCGTCTCGTAGGTTCTTTGTGTGCCCGTGGGCGCCTCAGCGGCCGTCTTCCGGTGTCGTGAGGTCGATCAGCCGGCACACCGTCTCGATGTCGATCTTGACCTGGGCGATCGAGGCGCGGCCGGACAGCCAGGTGATCAGCGCCGAGTGCCAGGTGTGCTCGATGACGCGGACCGCCGAGAGCTGCGCCGGAGTGGGATCGTCGAGCCCCATGGCGTCCAGGATGATCACCGTGGTCTGCCGGGAGACCTGGTCGACCTCGGGGCTGACGCTGCGGTCCGCGAAGGTGAGCGCGCGGACCATGGCGTCGGCGAGGTGCGGCTCGCGCTGGAGCGCACGGAACGCCCGCATCAGTGTCTCCGCCACCCGCTCCGCGGCCGTGTCCCCGGCCGGCGGCTTCTTGCGCAGGGTGCCGTGCATGTGCTCCAGCTGGTCCTGCATCGTCGCGACCAGCAGATGGACCTTCGACGGGAAGTACCGGTACAGCGTGCCCAGGGCGACCTGGGAGGACTCCGCGACCTCGCGCATCTGCACGGCGTCGAAGCCGCCCCGGCTCGCCAGCTGCGCGCTCGCGTGCAGGATCCGGCGGCGGCGCGCCTCCTGCCGCTCGGTGAGCGGGGGCGAGGCCGGCTGGGGGGCGTGCGCGGGGGAGTGCGACGCCTGTCGCGTGTTCTTCGAGTCCGCCTTGGCTTCCGCAGGCATGGGTCCGTTCCGTGACATCAGCGAGAGGAGCGAGGAGTCAGCATGGCAGGGCCGTCGCCGCGGTGCGAACCAGTCGACCCCGTCGCGCGGTCGTGGCGTCGGCCGTGGCGTGAATCACCTGATCCACCGCTCACAGCGGCGCTACCTGCCGGTAGATTCAGTCCTCCTTGAACGATCAAGTCTGAAACTTGTTCTAGATTAGCGTCCCGGCGTAATCTCGCGGGAAAGTGCAGAAAGAAGGGGGCCGGAAGTGACCGCTGAGGCCATGGAGGCGGGCCCCGGGGAAGGTGCGGCCGCCGACGCGGACCCCTCCCTGAGCGGACGCGGCCGAGGGCCCGGTGAGGACCGGCCCCTGCGCATCGCGCTCCTCACCTACAAGGGAAACCCGTTCTGCGGCGGCCAGGGCGTCTACGTACGGCACCTCTCGCGCGAACTCGCCCGGCTTGGCCACACCGTCGAGGTCATCGGCTCCCAGCCCTACCCCGTCCTCGACGAGGGCGAGGGGCTCGCCGGGCTCTCCCTCACCGAGCTGCCCAGCCTCGACCTGTACCGCCAGCCCGACCCCTTTCGCACCCCCGGACGCGACGAGTACCGCGACTGGGTCGACGCGCTGGAGGTCGGCACCATGTGGACGGGCGGCTTCCCCGAGCCGCTGACGTTCTCGCTGCGCGCCCGCCGTCATCTGCGCGCCCGCCGGGGCGAGTTCGACGTCATCCACGACAACCAGACCCTCGGCTACGGCCTGCTGGGCGACGTGGGCGCACCGCTCGTCACCACCATCCACCACCCCATCACCGTCGACCGGCAGCTCGAACTCGACGCCGCCGAGGGCTGGCAGCGGCGCGCCTCCGTCCGCCGCTGGTACGCGTTCACGCGCATGCAGAAGCGCGTCGCGCGCCGCCTGCCGTCCGTGCTCACCGTCTCCGGCACCTCCCGCCAGGAGATCGTCGACCACCTCCGCGTGCGCGACAGCCGCATCCACGTGGTCCACATCGGCGCCGACACCGACCTTTTCTCGCCGGATCCCGCGGTCCGTCAGGTGCCCGGCCGCATCGTGACGACGTCCAGCGCGGACGTGCCGCTCAAGGGGCTCGTCTTCCTCGTCGAGGCCCTCGCCAAGGTGCGCACCGAGCACCCCGGCGCGCACCTCGTCGTCGTCGGCAAGCGCGCCGAGGACGGGCCCGTCGCCCAGGCCATCGAGCGCTACGGGCTCGAAGGCGCCGTCGAGTTCGTGAAGGGCATCTCCGACGCCGAGCTCGTCGGCCTCGTCCGCTCGGCCGAAGTCGCCTGCGTGCCTTCGCTGTACGAGGGGTTCTCGCTGCCGGCCGCCGAGGCGATGGCCACGGGTACGCCGCTGGTGGCCACCACCGGAGGGGCGATCCCGGAGGTCGCCGGACCCGACGGGGAGACCTGCCTCGCGGTGCCGCCCGGCGACGCCGGCGCGCTGGCCGCCGCACTGAACCGGCTCCTCGGCGACCCCGGACTGCGGGCGCGCCTCGGTACCGCGGGACGCGCACGCGTCCTGGAGCGGTTCACCTGGGCCAGGGCCGCACAGGGCACGGTGGCCCACTACCGCGAGGCGATGGCCCGCTCGGCGGGCCGGACCTCCGGCGGCCCGGCGGCCCCGGACCGCTCCGCGCCGGGCGCGGGCCGCCCGGCCGCCACGTCTTCCCTTCCCCCGGCGGCGCCCGCGCAGGACGCCGACGAAGAAGTAGTTGTCGCCAACCGCGAAAGCAGGGCCACGTGCTGACCGTCGACTTCTCCCGGTTCCCGCTCGCCCCGGGCGACCGTGTCCTGGACCTCGGCTGCGGTGCCGGCCGGCACGCGTTCGAGTGCTACCGGCGCGGCGCCCAGGTCGTCGCGCTGGACCAGAACGCCGACGAGATCCGCGAGGTCGCCAAGTGGTTCGCGGCGATGAAGGAGGCCGGTGAGGCACCCGCCGGTGCCACCGCCACGGCCATGGAGGGCGACGCGCTCGCGCTGCCCTTCCCCGACGAGTCCTTCGACGTCGTCATCATCTCCGAGGTGATGGAGCACATCCCCGACGACAAGGGCGTCCTCGCCGAGATGGTGCGGGTGCTCAAGCCGGGCGGCCGGATCGCCATCACCGTCCCGCGCTACGGTCCGGAGAAGGTCTGCTGGACGCTGTCCGACGCGTACCACGAGGTCGAGGGCGGCCACATCCGCATCTACAAGGCGGACGAGCTGCTGGCCAAGATCCGGGAAGCCGGACTGCGGCCGTACGGCACCCACCACGCGCACGCGCTGCACTCGCCGTACTGGTGGCTGAAGTGCGCGTTCGGCGTCGACAACGACAAGGCACTGCCCGTGCGGGCGTACCACAAGCTGCTGGTCTGGGACATCATGAAGAAGCCGCTGGCCACGCGCGTCGCCGAGCAGGCGCTGAACCCGCTGATCGGCAAGAGCTTCGTGGCCTACGCGACCAAGCCGCACCTGCCGCAGCTCTCCGAGGCGGACGCCACGTGACGACCCCCCGGACAGAACACCTCGTCCTGCCCGGGGTCCTCACCGCCGAGCAGGCTGCCGCCACCGTGCGCGGAATCCTCGCGGTGCAGCGCCCGGACGGCGCCATACCGTGGTTCCGCGGTCACCACCTCGACCCGTGGGACCACACCGAGGCGGCCATGGCACTGGACGCGGCCGGCGAGCACGAGGCGGCCGAGCGGGCCTACACGTGGCTGGTCCGGCACCAGAACGAGGACGGCTCCTGGTACGCGGCCTACGCCGACGGGGACGCCGACGACGTCACCGACCGCGGGCGCGAGACGAACTTCTGCGCCTACATCGCGGTCGGTGTCTGGCACCACTACCTCGCCACCGGTGACGACACCTTCCTGGACCGCATGTGGCCGGCCGTCCACGCGGCCGTGGAGTTCGTGCTGCGCCTTCAGCAGCCCGGCGGCCAGATCGGCTGGAAGCGCGAGGACGACGGCACACCGGTCGACGACGCGCTGCTGACCGGGAGTTCGTCGGTCCACCACGCCCTGCGCTGCGCGCTCGCCATCGCCGAACAGCGCGAAGAGCCGCAGCCCGACTGGGAGTTGGCGGTGGGCGCGCTGCGCCACGCGATCCGCCGGCACCCGGAGCGGTTCCTCGACAAGGACCGCTACTCGATGGACTGGTACTACCCGGTGCTCGGCGGTGCGCTGACGGGTGCCGAGGCCAAGTCCCGTATCGAGGAGGGCTGGGACCGTTTCGTCGTCCCCGGCCTCGGTGTCCGCTGCGTGGTCCCCAACCCGTGGGTGACCGGAGGCGAATCGGCCGAACTCGCCCTGGCCCTGTGGGCCGTGGGCGAATCCGACCGCGCGCTCGACATCCTTCAGTCCATCCAGCACCTGCGCGATCCGAAGACCGGCCTGTACTGGACGGGTTACGTCTTCGAGGACCAGGTGATCTGGCCCGAGGAACTCACCACATGGACCGCGGGGTCGCTGCTCCTGGCCGTCGCCGCCCTCGGCGGCGACGAGCCCACCTGCGCCGTTTTCGGCGGGGAGCGCCTGCCGACGGGCCTGGATCCCGACTGCTGCGCCTGACCGCCGTCATGCAGCCGCCCCCGGCCGTCCCGCCGGGAGCGGCTGCCGTCCGTCGGCCGTCGCGCGCCGAGTCCTGCCGTCAGTGCCGGTGCATGCGGTTGGCGATCGCGTGTCCGATGAACAGGTACACGACGGCCGCCAGGCCGTAACCGGCGACGACTCGCGCCCACGCCTCGTCGAAGGTGAACAGGTCACGGGACCAGCCCGCCAGCCAGCCGGCCACGTCATGGACGAACTGCACCAGATCGTTGGCGCGGTTGGCGTCCAGCAGGTACATGAGGATCCAGAGACCGAGGATGACGGCCATCACGTCCGCGACGATCGCGATGACCGTCCCCGCCTGGTTGGAACCGTTGCGATATCGAGGGGACATGTCCTGCGGGTTGCCGCGCAATCGTGTATGAAACCTGAACCGATTCGCCCAAGTGGCGCAACGTCCCGCGCGGGGTGACGCTGGCGGGGAGAGCCGTGTTCTCCCATGACCGGGGAGGACCACTGGACCAGGGAGCATCGCTCCTGCCCCGGAGGACCCCGTGCCTGTACCGATACGGCGCCTCGTCGTGGCGCTCACCCTCAGCTGTGCCCTGATCGCGGGCGGCACCGCGTGCACCAGCGGTGCGAACGCGAAGGGCGCCAGGGTCGCGATTCCCGCGGCCGCCACCGCGACCCCGTCGGCGCCCGCGAAGACCCCGAGCCCCTCGGCGTCCGGCAAGACGTCGAGCCCGTCGGCCACCGCGCAGAAACAGAAGCTCGCCAAGACGCGGTTCGTGGCGAACGCGGGCCTCGCCGCCGGCGCCACCTACCAGTGGATCTACAAGCCCTGGAAGGCGGGCAAGTTCAAGAAGGGCGCCCATGGCCGCAAGTTCACCCTGATCAAGGCGGGCCTCGCGGGCGCGTTCGCCTACAACCGGCTGAAGGCCGCCCTGAAGAACGCCCAGGGCGACCCCACGCTCTCCAAGGCCGTCGCCCCGCTCGCCGCGGGCATCGAGTCGCTGAAGAACCTGCCTGCCAAGCTCCGCAAGGGCGACTCCACCGACGCCGTCGCGAACACCTTCAACGACATCATCAACCAGGTGAAGGACGCCGGAAAGAGCGCGGGTGCCGAGGTCAAGAACCAGGTCCCGTCCGGCTCACAGCTCACGGGCGGCTGAGCCCCGCCGTCCCCCGCGTCCGGTGGCCGGGCACCCCGCGCCCGGCCACCGGACGTCCCGCGCGCCGTCAGGCGTTCAGGTCCGCGAGCACCCGGAGCGTGTGCCGGTCCGGCGACAGGACGAGCAGGTCGGTCACCGGGCCTTTGCGCCACAACTCCAGGCGCTCCGCGATGCGTTCACGGGGACCGACGAGGGAGATCTCGTCCGCGAAGGCGTCGGGGACGGCCATGACGGCCTCCTGCCGGCGCCCTTCGAGGAACAGCCGCTGAATCCTGCGCGCCTCCTCCTCGTACCCCATGCGCGCCATCAGGTCGGCGTGGAAGTTGCGGGCCGCGTGTCCCATCCCGCCGATGTAGAAGCCGAGCATCGCCTTGACGGGCAGCAGTCCCTCGGCGATGTCGTCGCAGACGTGGGCGCGGGCCATGGGGGCGACGAGGAAGCCGTCCCGCAGCCCGTCCAGCGCCGCCTCGTACGCCTGGGGGCGCGTCGGCGCCCAGTACAGGGGCAGCCAGCCGTCCGCGATCCGTGTGGTCTGCGCGACGTTCTTCGGCCCCTCCGCGCCGAGCAGCACGGGCAGACCGGCGCGCAGCGGGTGCGTGATGGGCTTCAGGGCCTTGCCGAGGCCGGTCCCGTCGGGTCCGCGGTAGGGGTGGGAGTGGAAGCGCCCGTCCAGCTCGACGGGCCCTTCGCGGCGGAGCACCTGGCGGACGACGTCGACGTACTCCCGGGTGGCGGTGAGCGGCGACTTCGGGAACGGGCGTCCGTACCAGCCCTCGACGACCTGTGGTCCCGACAGACCGAGACCGAGCATCATGCGCCCGCCCGAGAGGTGGTCGAGGGTGAGCGCGTGCATCGCGGTGGTGGTGGGGGAGCGGGCCGCCATCTGCGCGACGGCGGTGCCGAGCCGGATGCGGGAGGTGTGCGCGGCGATCCAGGTGAGCGGGGTGAAGGCGTCGGAGCCCCAGGACTCGGCGGTCCACACCGAGTGGTAGCCGAGCCGCTCGGCCTCCTGGGCGAGCGGCACATGGTCCGCGGACGGGCCGCGTCCCCAGTAGCCGAGTGCGAGACCGAGCCGCATGTCGCCTCCAGAACCCAGTATCTGACGAACCGTCAGGAGATGTTCCGCGCCTGCGACTGTACGACAACGGCCCCCCGCCGTGAAGGGCGAGGGGCCGTGGTCCGGTGTACGGGTGCGGGGTTCAGCCGCGCTGGATCCCCGACGTGTCCTGCAGGACACCGCGACGGCCGTCCTGCGTCTGCGCCACCAGGGTGGCACCGCGCTGCTCGACGGCCAGGTACCAGGTGCCCGGCGCCAGTTCGGCGATCGGCGTCTGCGAACCGTCCTCGCCGAACAGCGGACGCGCCACCGGCACGGCGAACCAGAACGGCGAGAAGTCCGAGGCGGGCTGCTGCTGCGTCGGCGCGGGCTGCTGCTGCGACGGGCCGCCGAACGGCGCGCCCTGCGGCTGTCCGCCGTAGGGCTGCTGTCCCGGCTGCTGGGCGCCCGGGTAGCCGTAACCACCCTGCGGCTGACCGCCGTACGGCTGCGGCGCGGCCGGACGCGGGGCGCCGACGAGGGCCGCCTTGAGGGCGGGGACGAGGGGGGTGGCGATGGCGGCACCGGCCAGCACCAGGGTGGCGACCAGGGAGAGGATCAGACCGCTGCCCGCGTCGACCCCGTTGTCCGAGCCGTTGCCCACGTTGTCGACGCCGCCGACCGGGTCGAAGATGTTCCCGAGGGCAGTCCACGCGGCGAAGACTGTGAAGGCGATGCCGAACTGGCCGAGGTCGAGGCCGGCGACCTTCAAAGGCTGCGGACGACCGCGGGAGACGACGATGAGCGCGGCGCCGATGATGCCCGCAAGGACGACGCCCATGAGCACCGGCCCGCTCTCCCAGGCGTTCGGGAGGTCGTAGCTGTCCGGGGCCCCGTCGATGGAGTAGATGTCGAGGAACGACGCGATGAACAGCAACACCGCTGCTCCGATCACCACGCCGTCGCCTCTAGTGAGGGAGCGGATATTCACTTCAGGTCCTTCGTCAGTCGTCTCGTCATCGGTGGAGGCGTCGCTGTCACCGTGTCGCCGTCATGGTGTCGCCGTCGGGCCTCGGTGTGAAGCGCGGGGGTGGCCCCTCATCGTAGGGACGACACTATCGCCCGTCCGATCTGGGTGTCCGCCGGGTTCCGTCCGCCGATCACTACCCGCGCAGGAAACTCACGATTCCCTCAGAGATCCCACGCGCCGCCTTCTGCCGCCACGCGCCGCTGGTCAGCAGCGCCGCGTCCTTGCTATCGCGCATGTTGCCGCACTCGATGAACACCTTGGGAACCGTTGACAGATTGAGACCGCCGAGGTCCTTACGCGTCACCAGACCGGTGCCGTCACCGATGTAGTTGGAGGGCGCGCTGCCCGTCTCGCGGACGAACAGGCCGGCGATGCGCTCGCCCAGGTCGCTGGAGCGGCCGGTGATCGGGCGGGTGTCCGCCGCGCCCGCGTGCACCGAGCCGGGCAGGATCACATGGAATCCGCGGTTGCCGACCGCCGATCCGTCCGCGTGGATGGAGACGGCCGCGTCGGCGTGCGCCTCGTTGCCGATCTGGGCCCGCTCGTCGACACAGGGGCCCCAGGAGCGGTTCCCGTCCTGGGTGAACTTCACGGTGGCGCCCTGCTGTTCGAGGATCGTCCGCATCCGGCGGGCGACGTCGAGTGTGAACTTCGCCTCTGTGTAACCCGCGTTGGTGGAGGTGCCGGTGGTGTCGCACTCCTTCCAGTTCGTGCCGATGTTCACCTTGCGGTTGATCTCGGACGGATGCTGGAAGTTGCCCGCGTTGTGCCCGGGGTCGATGACGACGACCTTGCCCTTGAGGGGGCCGGAGGCGGCGGGCCGGGACGTGGAGGGCTTCGCGGCCGGGGACGACGCGGCCGGCGAACTCGCCTTGCCGTCGGCCGTCGGGGACGCGGACGCCTCGGGCGAGGCGGACGAGGGCGCCGCCGTCGAGGCCCCGGCCGCCTTGCCGGAACCGCCTCCCGAGTCGTCGCCCACCGCCTGCCACACCAGCCATCCGGCCAGCGCGCCCGGCACGAGCGCGGCGAGTGCGACGGTGAGCGGTCCGCGCCGGGGACGGCGCGGCTGGGGCGGATCGAAGTCAGGGCCTACGTACGACACGCCTGCCACCCTAGCGGCCGTCCACGGTCTCCACGGCGGACATGGCTGCTGTCGACTCCGCGCGGGCCGTCGGCGGTGCTGTGGCGAGGGCGCCCCGCGGCGGCCGCGGCCTCAGATGCCCGCGCCGGTCCGCCGCAGGACGCGCAGCGAGTCGGTCGCCGAGACCTCCGTGAACGCGCCGGACGCCAGGGCCCTGAGGTACACGCGGTACGGGGCCTGGCCGGTGAACTCGTCGGCCGGGTCGGGGAACACGTCGTGGATCACGAGGAGGCCGCCCTCGGCGACGTGCGGCGCCCAGCCCTCGTAGTCGCCGTTCGCGTGCTCGTCCGTGTGGCCGCCGTCGACGAAGACGAGACCGAGCGGCGTGCGCCAGAACGCGGCGATCTGCGGGGAGCGGCCCACCATCGCGACCACGTGGTCCTCCAGACCGGCCCGGTGCAGGGTGCGACGGAAGGTGGGCAGCGTGTCCATCCGCCCCACCTCGGGGTCCACGGTGTCCGGGTCGTGGTACTCCCAGCCCGGCTGCTGTTCCTCGCTGCCCCGGTGGTGGTCGACGGTGATCGCGGTCACCCCGGCCTCGCGCGCCGCGTCGGCGAGCAGGATCGTGGAGCGCCCGCAGTACGTGCCGACCTCCAGGAGGGGCAGCCCGAGCCGCCCGGCCTCGACGGCTGCCTCGTACAGCGCGAGCCCCTCGCCGACGGGCATGAACCCCTTCGCGGCCTCGAAGGCGGCGAGGATCTCCGGCTTGGGTGCCGCGGGCATGGGTTCCTCCAGGGGGTGCGGGTCTGTCGGCGCCCATGGTGCCGCACACCCCCGCCGCGACGGCGGCGGGGGTGTGCGGGAAGGGAGTGCCGGCCGTTCCGCTAGGCGGGGACGCTCTCGCCCGGCAGGGCCAGGTCCACCTCGACGGGGCGCGCGTCGCCCGCGTGCGTGGCCGACGAGGCGAGGGGGCCGTGGCCCGCGGCACGGGCGGCCAGGACGTACGCGCCCTCGGCGGGCACGTCCAGCGCGTAGCGGCCGTCCTCGGCGGAGAGCGTGGCGCCCGCCTGGCGGCCACGCCGGTCGATCAGGGTGACCTTGGCGCGGGCGACCGGGGCGCCGTCGGCGTTCAGGACCCGGCCGTGGAAGCCGCCGAGGAGCTCGTGCGCCCGCTCCAGCGCGGCGTCCTCCTCGCTGCTGGCCACCAGCTGCGGCTTGGTCGCGCGGCGCGGGCCGGGCAGGAACAGGGCCATGAGCAGGCCGACCGCCACGGCGCCGGTGGCGATGGCGAAGGACACCCGGAAGCCGTGCATGGTCGGGACGGCGACGGGGCCGACGTGGTGGGCGGTGTTGGCCAGCACCATGCCGATGACGGCGCTCGACACGGAGGTGCCGATGGAGCGCATCAGCGTGTTCAGGCCGTTGGCCGCGCCGGTCTCCGATGCCGGGACGGAGCCGACGATCAGCGCGGGCAGCGAGGAGTACGCGAGACCGATGCCCGCGCCGAGGACGACCGAGATCACGATGGTCTGCCAGGCGGCGTTCATCAGGCCGAGGCCCGCGCCGTAGCCGACCCCGATGATCAGCATGCCGATGATCAGCGTGACCTTCGGGCCGTACTTGGCGGACAGGCGGGCGTACACGGGTGCGGTGAACATCATCGTCAGGCCGAGCGGCGCCACGCACAGGCCGGCGACGACCATCGACTGGCCGAGGCCGTAGCCGGTGGACTTCGGCAGCTGGAGCAGCTGCGGCAGGACCAGCGAGACGACGTAGAAGGAGACACCGACCATGATCGAGGCGAGGTTGGTGAACAGCACCGCGGGCCGGGCGGTGGTGCGCAGGTCGACCAGCGGGGCCTTCAGCCGCAGCTCCATCACGCCCCACAGGACCAGGACGGCGGCCGACGCGGCGAACAGGCCGAGCGTGGTGGACGAGCTCCAGCCCCAGTCGCTGCCCTTGGTGATGGGCAGCAGGAAGAGGACGAGTCCGGCGGAGAGGCCGAGCGCGCCCAGGACGTCGAAGGTGCCCTCGGCGCGCATCGGGGACTCCGGTACGACGAGGAGGGTGAGGGCGATCGAGAGGACGCCGAGTCCGGCGGCGCCGTAGAAGAGGGCGTGCCAGTCGGCGTGCTGGGCGACGAGGGCCGCGGCGGGCAGCGCGAGGCCGCCGCCGACACCGATCGAGGAGCTCATCAGCGCCATCGCGGAGCCGAGCTTCTCGCGGGGCAGCATGTCGCGCATCAGGCCGATGCCGAGGGGGATCGCGCCCATGGCGAAGCCCTGGAGCGTGCGGCCGACGATCATCGGCAGCAGGGTGCTGGTCAGGGCGCTGACCAGGGCGCCGACCACCATGACGGCCAGGCTGGTGAGCAGCATGCGCCGCTTGCCGAAGAGGTCGCCGAGGCGACCCATGATCGGGGTGGCCACGGCGCCGGAGAGCAGGGTCGAGGTCAGGACCCAGGTGGCGTTGCTGGGCGAGGTGTCCAGCAGCGTCGGCAGGTCCTTGATGACCGGGACGAGCAGGGTCTGCATCACCGCGACAACGATGCCCGCGAAGGCGAGCACCGGCACGGTCGTGCCGCTCGGCCTCCGCGTGGGCTGGTCGGTCGTCGTGTGCGTCATTGCGTGGGGCCTCCAGGCCGTAACGAAGTGCGGTCGTCCGCGTCGGTGCGCGGACCGGGGTCGGTGTGTCCGTACGGGTGCGGGTGGCTCGGCCGGACACGGAAGTCGGTGTTCCGCGTGGGTCGGGGGGTCGGGGCGTGCCGTGCGAGCTGCCTGACCGCGTGATCCGCGCGGGATACGTGTAGGAGAAAGCCGGTGTGCCTGGGCAACTATTCCGATGCTTCGGCGTACTAACGAATCCTTGACCCTCTCATGGGTATCTGACCTACCGTCAGAATGAAACGTGTTCTAGTCTGGCGCGCACCTGGGGCCGTGGGAGGCACGCATGGGCATCGGCGTCACACCGGAGCAGCGGGAACTGGCCGACGCCGTACGCGGCTGGATCGCCCGCGCCGTACCGCCCGAAGAAGTACGCAAACGCCTCGACGCCCCGGGCAACGGCAGACCGTCCTACTGGGACGGCATCGCCGGACAGGGGCTGCTCGCCGTCCACCTGCCCGAGCCGCACGGCGGCGGCGGGGACCTCGTCGACCTCGCCGTCGTCGTGGAGGAGACCGCGCGGGCGGCACTGCCGGGACCGTACGTGGCGAGCGTCCTCGCCTCGGAGCTGCTGACCGGACGGGACGACCTCGTGCGGGCCCTCGGCACCGGGGAGCGCATCGGTGCCGTGGCGTTCGGCACGGGCACGCTGACCGCCACACCGGCGGCCGACGGCGGGTACCGCCTCGACGGGACCGCGCCGCCCGTACTGGCGGGCGCCGACGCCGACCTCCTCGTCCTGGCCGCGACGGCCTCCGGGGGCGCGGCAGCACCGGCGGGCGACACCGTATGGCTCGTCGTGGACGCCGGCCGGCTCGCCGTACGGCCCCACGAGAGCGCCGATCCGACACGGGCCACCGCCGAGATACGGGCCGACGGGGTGCGGGTCCCCGCCGAGCACGTCCTCGACGTCGACACCGCACGGGTCCGCGACCTCGCCGCAGTGCTCCTGGCCGCCGACGCCTGCGGCACGGCCGCCTGGGCCCTGGACACCGCCACGCGGCACGCCACGGTCCGCGAACAGTTCGGCCGGCCCATCGGCCGCTTCCAGGGCGTCAAGCACCTGTGCGCCGACATGCTGGTCCGCGTCGAACAGGCGCGGGCCCTCACCTGGGACGCGGCCCGTGCGGCCCGCGGACCCGGTGCCGTGCGCGGCCTGGTCTGCTCGCTCGCCGCGGGCGCCGCACTCGAAGCGGCCTACTCGTGCGCCAAGGACTGCATCCAGATCCTCGGCGGCATCGGGTTCACCTGGGAACACGACGCCCACCTGTACCTGCGCCGGGCGGTGGTGGCGCGGCAGCTGCTCGGGACCGGCGACGTCCACCTGGACCGGGCCGCCCGGATCGCGCGGATCGGCACCCGGCGCCCACTGCGCCTGGAACTGCCGCCCGAGGCGGCCGCGTACCGGGAGAGTGCACGGGAGACCATCGGCGCCGCCCGCGGGCTCGACCCGGCCGCCGCCCGCAGACTGCTCACCCCCACCGGCCACGCCGCCCCGCACCTGCCCCCGCCGTACGGACTCGGCGCGGGCCCCGTGCGGCAGCTCGCCGTGCAGCAGGAACTGGACGCGGCGGGCGTGCGCGTCAGCGACCTCGGCATCGCCACCTGGGTCGTACCGTCCCTCATCGCCTACGGCACCGAGCGGCAACGCGAGCGCTACCTCCTGCCCACCCTGCGCGGCGACCTGCTGTGGTGTCAGCTCTTCTCGGAGCCGGACGCGGGCTCCGACCTCGCCGCCCTGCGCACCCGCGCCGAACGCACCCCCGACGGACGCTGGCGCGTCAACGGGCAGAAGGTGTGGACGAGCGCGGCACAGTGGGCCGACCACGGAATCCTCCTCGCCCGCACGAACCCGGCGGCCCCCAAGCACAAAGGGCTCACCTACTTCGTCGTCGACATGAAGAACACCGACGGCATCGGCATCCGCCCGCTGAAGGAGATCACCGGGGACTCCCTCTTCAACGAGGTCCACTTCGACGACGTCCTGCTGCCCGCGGACGCCGTCGTCGGCGAGGTCGACGACGGCTGGCGGGTCGCCCGCAACACCCTCGGCAACGAACGCGTCCACATGGCCGACCAGTTGACCTTCGACACCGGCCTGGAGGCACTCCTCGACCGCGCCGACGAGATCGGCGGAGCGCGCCTCGGTGCCCTCCTCGCCGAGGCGCACGCCCTGGCCTGCGTCGGACTGCGCACCACCCTGCGGCAGGTGTCCGGAGTCGACCCCGGAGCCGGCGCCTCCGTGCGCAAACTGGTGCAGACCGCGCACCAGCAGAAGGTCGCCGAGCTGGCACTCGAACTCCTCGGCCCGGCCGGCGCGGTGAGCGAGGGCGCCGGTGAGCGCGCCCTGCACGGATTCCTGCTCTCCCGCTGCCTGACCATCGCGGGCGGCACCACCCAGGTCCAGCTCAACGTCGTCGCCGAGCGCATCCTCGGCCTGCCCAGGGACTGACCCCACGGACCGACCCCACGGACCCAGGAGGAACGCATGAAGGCGTACGTCGCCGGAGTCGGCATGACCAGGTTCGAGAAGCCCGAGACCCGCGAGTGGCAGTACTGGGACATGGCCCGGGAGGCGGGCACGGCCGCCCTCGCCGACGCCGGGATCGGCTACGAGCTCGTGGAACAGGTCCCCGTCGGGTACTGCTTCCAGCCCTCCACCGCGGGACAGCGCGCCGCCTACGAACTGGGCCTGACCGGGGTCCCCGTCTACAACGTCAACAACAACTGCGCCACCGGGTCCAGCGCCCTGATGCTGGCACGGCAGCTCGTCGAGGGCGGAGTCTCGGACTGCGTCCTCGCGCTCGGCTTCGAGAAGATGAAACGCGGCGCGCTCGGCGGCGGGGCGGACGGCGGCGACTTCAAGACCTCCCCGGTGGCCCGGCACTACGGAATCATGGCCGCCCGGCACGGCTTCGAGATGTCCCCGCCCACCGCGCAGATCTTCGGCGACGCGGCACGCGAGCACATGGCGGCCTACGGCACGACCGAGGCGCAGCTCGCCGCCGTCGGCGCCAAGAACCACCGGCACTCCGCGCACAACCCCAACGCGCAGTTCCAGGACGTGTACGACGTCGACGAGATCCTCGCCTCCCGGGTCGTGCACCGGCCGCTGACCAAGCTCCAGTGCTCACCCACCTCGGACGGCGCCGCCGCGGCCGTCGTCGTGTCCGAACGGTTCGCCGAGCGGCACGCGCTCGCCGGCCGGGCCGTGGAGCTCGTGGCGCAGGCGATGACCACCGACACCGAGGCGTCCTTCGCCTCCGGCTCCTGCATCGACGTCGTGGGACAGCCCATGTCCCGCGAGGCCGCGCGCCAGGTCTACGAACGGTCCGGGCTCGGCATCGAGGACGTCGACGTGGTGGAACTGCACGACTGCTTCTCCATCAACGAACTGCTCACCTACGAGGCGCTCGGCATGTGCGGGGAGGGGGAGTCCGGCAAACTCGTCGAGTCCGGCGCCACGACGTACGGCGGACGCTGGGTGGTGAACCCCTCCGGCGGGCTGATCTCCAAGGGCCATCCGCTCGGCGCCACCGGCATCGCGCAGGCGGCGGAACTGGTGTGGCAGTTGCGCGGGGAGGCGGGGCCGCGGCAGGTTCCCGGCGCCCGGGTCGGACTCGCCCACAACATCGGACTGGGCGGCGCGGCGGTGGTGACGCTGCTGCGCGCCACGGACTGAGCTCGACGACGTCGACGGGGCGCGAGGGCCTGCGCGACCGGGCACGGAGGCGTCGCCGGGAAGGCGAGGGCCTGTGTGACTGAGCACCGAGGTGTCGCCGGGGCGAGGGCCTGTGCGGCGGGCGCCGTCGCACAGAGCCGGGCGGGTCCTAGGTCCCGTGGCCTACGGACGCGTGCGGCGAAATCCCGATGCAAGGGGCGCAGGCCGGTTGAGAGCATGACGCCCATGCTCAGAGCCGCGCAGGACACCCCCGTAGCCGTACGCACCGCACCGCCGACCTGGCTGGTGGTCGCACTCGTGTGCGCCGGACAGTTCCTCGTCGTGCTCGACGTGTCCGTGGTCAACGTGGCGCTGCCCTCCATGCGCGCCGACCTCGGACTGACCGCGCCGGGACTGCAGTGGGTGGTGAACGCCTACTCGATCGCCTTCGCCGGGTTCATGCTGCTCGGCGGCCGGGCCGGTGACCTGTACGGACGCAAGCGGATGTTCCTGGTGGGCCTCGCGCTGTTCACCGTGGCCTCGCTCGGCGGCGGTCTCGCCCAGGAGGGCTGGCAACTGCTGACCGCGCGGGCCGCGCAGGGACTGGGGGCCGCGGTGCTCGCCCCCTCGACCCTCACCATCCTGACGTCCACCGTCCCGGAGGGACCTGCCCGGGCCCGCGCGATAGCGACCTGGACGGCGGTCGGCGCCGGGGGCGGCGCGGCGGGCGGACTCGTCGGCGGGCTCCTCGTGGACGGCCTGTCGTGGCGCTGGGTGCTCCTCATCAACGTGCCGTTCGGCGCGGTGCTGCTCGCCGGGGCGGCGTTCAGGCTCCTGGAGAGCCGGGCCGGCGACGGACGGCGTCTGGACCTGCCGGGCGCGCTGCTGGTGACCGCGGGCCTCGCGACCGTGGCGTACGGCGTCGTGCAGACGGAGGCAGAGGGGTGGACGGCCGCCGCGACCCTCGTCCCGCTCGCCGCCGGACTCGCGCTCATCGGCCTGTTCCTCCTCGTCGAGGCCCGCACGAAGGCGCCGCTGATGCCGCTGGAACTGTTCACCCTGCGGTCCGTGTCCTCGGCGAACGCGGCCATGTTCGTGTGCGGCTCCGCGATGTTCTGCATGTGGTTCTTCATGACGCTGTACGCGCAGAACGTGCTCGGCTACACGCCGCTCGGCGCCGGGCTCGCCCTGGTGCCGAGCTCCCTCGCCGTCGTCCTCGGCTCGAAGCTGGCGCCGCGCCTCATGCCGGTCGTCGGCGCACGCAACGTGGCGGTGGTCGGCACGCTGGTGGCCGCGGCCGGCTTCGGCTGGCAGTCCACGATGACGGCGGACGGCGGGTACCTGACGGGGATCATGTTCCCGGGTCTGCTGATGATGGCCGGCGCGGGTCTGGCCGCGACACCGCTCGCCGCCCTCGCCACCTCCGGCGCGGCGCCGGGCGATGCCGGACTGGTGTCCGGACTGGTCAACACCTCCCGCGTGATGGGCGGCTCGCTCGGCCTCGCGGTCATGTCGACGATCGCGGCGGCCCGCACGGGCGGCAGCACCTCGGGCGAGGCGCTCACCGCCGGGTACGCCCTGGCGTTCCGCACCAGCGGGTTCCTGCTGCTGGGCGGGGCGCTGCTGATGCTGCTGTGGCTGCCGCGGAAGATCTCCCGGGCCTGAGGCGGCAGGGCCGCCGGGTCTGAGGCGGCAGGGCCACCGGGCCTGAGGCGGCAGGGCTGCCGGGTCCTGGACGTGACGTCCGCCGGGTCCTGGACGTGGAGCGAAAGATCTCCTGGGCCCGAGGCAACGGAATCCGGCCCTCGTGGACTCCATAAGACATCTAGGAGGTGCCCATGGGGGATCGGAAACAGGCTCGGGACGAGGAGTTCCAGCACTTCGTCGTCGGCCGCTGGCCGCGGCTGATGCGTACGGCATTTCTCCTGACGGGGGAGCAGCACGCCGCGGAGGACCTGGTCCAGACGACGCTCGAACAGGTCTTCGTTGCCTGGCGCAGGGTCGGCTCGGCCGACGACCCGGAGGCCTACGTACGACGCGTGATGATCAACGCGCATTCCCGCAGGCACCGCAGACGCCTCAAGGAGTTCCTCGCGCCGAAGGACGACTCGGGCCTCACCCGTGAACTGGCCGACAGCGGTGACCGGATGGCTCAGGCCGACGACCGCGGCGCCCTGCTCAAGGCCCTCGCCGAGCTGCCACCGCGCCAGCGCGAGGCGGTGGTCCTGCGGTACTGGGAGGACCTGAGCGAGACCCAGGTGGCCGAGGCGATGGGCTGTTCGGTCGGCTCGGTGAAGAGCAACGCGGCCAAGGGGATCGCGAAACTGCGCGCCATACCGGGCCTGGCGGAGCTGGTGACCAACGGAGGGCGGAAGTGATGAACGCGGACCGGGAGACGAACAGCGACATGACGCACACGGACATCGCCCTCCTGCTGGCCGAGGCCGCCGACGAGGTCGAGATCGGCATAGCCCCCTACCAGGCCGTCGTCCGCGGCGGCCGGCGCCGCAGGGCCCGCCGCTGGGCGGTCGCCGCCGCGGCGGCCCTGGTGGTCGCCGGTTCGACGGGCACCCTGGCGCTCGCCGGATCGTTCGGCGGTGACGGCGGACAGGTTGCCCCCGCCGCCACCCGGCCGCCCACGAGCGACCAGCGGCACGTGTTCGAGCCGCAGCGGAGCTCCGTGGCCAGGGGCACGGACCACGGCAAGAAGTGGTCGGTCACCGTGGACGTCTGGGGCGCGCCCAAGGACGTCGCGGAGGCGCAGTACCAGCGTTCGCAGATGGGCGAGTACGGCGTCACTCCCACCGGAGCACGCGTGGCCGCGGATCTCGTCGGCAAGGGATGGCTCTTCGTGCGCCTCATGGTGGGTGACGGCGCCCCGTCGACGGTGATCGACGGGGCGGTCGAGAAGGGCGACGCGCTCTCGGGCACGGACGTCCAGGCGTACTCCATGCCGCTGTCGACCGGAGCACCCGACAAGGACTCGGCGTCCCAGCGGCTCGTGATCGGCAAGGTCGCGACCACCGCGGAGCGGGTCACCTGCACCTGGGACGACGGCACGACGATCGAGGCCGGGCGAGCCGCCCCGGGCACGGGCCTCACCTCGGACGTCGAGGATCTGATCCGTCCGGTGGACGGCTCCCCGTCCGACTGGTTCGTGTGCCTGGCGCCGGAGGGGAAGAACTACAAGGCGGTGAACGTGACCGAGTGACCTGCCCCGGGCCGGAGGGCCGCGGCCTCCTCCGCCGGGATCACAGCCATCCCTGCTGACGGGCCTCCCGCATCGCCTCCATGCGGTTGCGGGTGCCCGTCTTGCCGATGGCGGAGGAGAGATAGTTGCGGACGGTCGACTCGGACAGGTGGAGCCTGGCGGCGATGTCGGCGACGGTGGCGCCGTCCACCGATGCCTTCAGCACGTCGCACTCGCGGGCGGTGAGCGGATTGGGGCCCGCGCTCAGTGCTGCCGCGGCGAGTGCCGGATCGATGACGGTCTCGCCGGTCAGCACCCGCCGGACAGCCTCCGCCAGCTCCTCCACGGGGCCGTCCTTGACCAGGAAGCCCGCCGCGCCCGCCTCCATGGCCCGCCGCAGATAGCCGGGCCGGCCGAAGGTGGTGAGGATCAGCACCCGGCAGTCGGGGGCCTGCCCGCGCAGTTCGGCGGCGGCGTCCAGCCCGCTCATCCCGGGCAACTCGATGTCCAGCAGCGCCACATCGGGCCGGTGCGTCAGTACCGCGTCCACGATCGCGTCCCCGGCGGACACCTGGGCGACCACCTCGATGTCCGCCTCCATCCCCAGCAGCAGCGCGAGCGCTCCCCGCATCATCCCCTGGTCCTCGGCGAGCAGGACGCGAATGGACTTGGCTGGCCGGTGATCCCGGGGCATCTCGTTCACAGGGCAAGGGTAGGCGGCGGACCCCCCTGAGGTGCCCTGAACTGCGCTGCCGCGCAAAGCATCGGCACGGGGGCCTTCCTCACGCCGGTACCGTGCTCACGCCGGTACCGCCTTCCTGCCGGCACCGCCCTCGAGCCGGCGCCGTCCTCACGCCGGTACCTCCGTCAAGTCGGTTGTCTCCACGGGGAGTTCGGCCCGCACCTGGAAACCGGTGCGGGCGCCCGGTCCCGCCTCCAGCGATCCGCCGGCCGTCGCGAGACGCTCGGTGAGGCCCTTCAGGCCGGTGCCGCCGATGCCCGCGGCGGCGGACGAGCCCGGGGACGAGCCGGCGGGCGAGCCCGTGCCGTCGTCGGTGACGGTCAGCCGGACACGGTCGGGGGTGCCGTCGACGGTGATCTCGCAGTGGGCCGCACCGCTGTGCCGCACGACATTGGTGACCGCCTCGCGGACCACCCAGCCCAGGAGCGCCTCGGTCTGCGGGACGAGCGGCGGCCCCGACTGCCGTACGACGGGCTCGACGCCCGCCGCGGACAGTGCGGAACGGGCGCGGTCCAGTTCCGTGGCCAGGCTGCCCTCCCGGTAGCCGGTGACCGCTTCACGGATCTCGGTGAGGGCCTGGCGGCCGACCGACTCGATGTCCGTGACCTGGACGAGTGCCGCGTCCAGGTCACGCGCGGCGAGCCTGCGGGCCGCCTCCGACTTCACCACGATCACCGACAGTGTGTGACCGAGCAGGTCGTGCAGGTCGCGGGAGAAACGCAGCCGCTCCTTCTCGACGGCGCGCCGCGCCAGTTCCTCGCGCGCCGCGCGCAGTTCGCGCACGGCCTCCGACAGGGAGAGGATCGCGGCCGTCACCATCGTGGACAGGAACGTGCCGTAGGCGACGTTCACCGCGTCCCAGCCGGCCCGGTACGCGGAGACCACGGCGGCGAGCACCGTCAGCGCGAACCCGATCCGGCCGAGCCAGGCCCCCCGCATGATCGCGCCCGTGGCCAGTCCGAGCAGCGGGAAGAAGTACAGCCAGGTGCCGCCGTACACGAGCGCCAGCGTGCAGGTGATCAGGCCCATCAGGACCAGGGCCACCCGGGTCGAGCGGGCTTCGCGCGTCTCCTTCACGAAGGCGCGGAAGGTCACGTAGATGTAGAGAGAGTTGAAGGCGAGCAGGCCGACGGCGCCGATCCAGGGCTGCTGTGTCCGGCCCTGGAGGATGTTGGAGAACGCGCCCATGCCCATCAGCAGCCACGGCAGCAGCGCGAAGCCGGTGGGCGGCGGGCCGGGGTCACGGACCTCCTTCCCCGAGGCGCGGGCGGCCCGCTGCTCGGTCTTGTACCGCTCCATGTCCGCCTTCCAGCGCGCCCGCGCCGCCCGCCACTCGTGCAGCTGACAGGTGACCTCTCGCATCCAGGGCATGTCGCCGCTCCCCGCTCAGACGGTCCGTGCGGACCGACGGTACGCGAACACCGCGTACGAGCCGAAGGCCAGCAGCCAGGCCGTGAGCACCGCCACCCCGCCCGCGGCGGGGGCGTGGCCGTCCGCGACCGAGACGCCCAGCTGCGCGAAGCGGTTCGTGGGGGTGTACACCGCCAGGGACCGCAGCCAGCCGGGGAACAGTTCGAGCGGGAACCACAGCCCGCCGACCACCGAAAGACCCAGGTTGCACACCATGTTGGCGACGCCCGTGGTCTGCGCGGTCAGCCGGTAGCCGTTGCCGAGGCCCAGCAGGGTGAAGGGCACCGAGCCCAGCCACAGCAGCACGGCGATCGCCGCCCACTGCCACGGGTCCAGCCGTACGCCGTTGACCAGGCCGCCCGCCACCAGCACCGCGGTGATCGCGGGCAGCACGGTGACCGATCCGGTCAGCGCGCGCCCGACCACCACCTCGCGCGGCGTCATCGGCGTCACCCGCAGCTGCCGCAGCCAGCCGATCACCTTGTCCTCGGCGACCCCGCCGCCGGTGTTCAGGGCCGAGCCGACCGCGCCGTACGCGGCCATGCCGACCATGGACGCCGTCTTCCACTCGCCGTCGTCACCGCCGCCGAGGTTGGTGAACAGCAGGTACATCATGACCGGCATCGCGATGCCGCCGATCACGAAGCCGGTGTCGCGCAGCGTCCGGCGCACCTCGAGCCGCAGATAGTCCAGCATCACACCGTCTCCAGAGCCTGTGAGGTCAGCGCCATGAACGCGTCGTCGAGGGAGGCGGGCACGACCTCCAGGCCGCGTATCGCCCCGAGCCCGGCCAGCGCGATCACCGTCGCGTCCGAGTCGTCCGTGCGCAGCCGGGCCCGGCCGCCGCGTATCTCCACCGAGACGACGCCGGGCAGCAGCGCCAGACCCTCCGTGCCGTGCCCCGCGAGGTCGAAGGAGACCAGGTTGCCGCCCACCGACCGCTTGAGCTGCTCCCCGGTGCCGTCCGCGACGATCCGGCCGTGGTCGATGACGACGATCCGGTCCGCGTGCGCGTCGGCCTCCTCCAGGTAGTGGGTGGAGAAGACCACCGTGTGGCCGCGTCGCGCGTACCCCCGCATCGAGGCCCAGAAGGCGTGCCGAGCCTCCACGTCCAGGGCGGCGGTCGGCTCGTCGAGCACGATCAGCGACGGATTCCCGGCGAGCGCCACCGCGAACCGCACCCGTTGCGCCTGCCCTCCGGAGAGCCGGTCGACGCGCCGGGCAGCCAGGTCCGCGATGCCCGCGAGTTCCAGCGCCTCGTCCACCGGCAGCGGCGCCGGGTAGCGTCCGGCCACGAAGCCCACCAGTTCCCGCACGGTGACGCGGGGCACCGGCCGTGTGTCCTGGAGCATCGCGCCGACCCGCCCGGCCCGCACGGACTCCTCCGGGCGGCCGCCGAAGAGCGTCACCGTGCCCTCGTCGGGCTCGTCCAGCCCGAGCAGCAGGGAGATCGTCGTCGACTTGCCGGCGCCGTTGCGGCCCAGCAGCGCGACCGTCTCGCCCCGCGCGATCGTGAGGTTCACCCCGTCCACGGCGCGTACGTCGCCGAAGGACTTGACCGCCCCCGTGAAGGACACGGCCGTCCGTGCCCCCGTCGTCGGCCGTGTCCCCGTCGTCGGCCGTGCCCCCGTCGTCTTTGTCATGACTACGACGCTAGGGGCGGCCGAGCGGGCCCGGCAGATGCACTTGTGGGCGATCGGCCGGGACAAATGTCACGGGTGGCCGCGGCGACCCGCGGATCTGACATGGCGTCAGTAGTCTTCACAAGTGCTGGGCGCTGGGCTATACAAGGGGGCGCCGGACTGGAACGCGTTCTAGCACGGGCGGGTTCCGCGGCCCAGTGTCGACCTCGGTGCGGCCGACGGTGCGGACGGCCGCACCGAGGTCTCTCGCGCTAGTCATCAGGAGCCCCATGCCCATTGACGCCGCCAAGGCCGTCGCCGCGGAACCCCGGACCGGAGAGATCACCTGGAACCACCGGGACGTCCAGCTCTACCACCTGGGCATCGGCGCGGGCGTCCCCGCGACCGACCCCGACGAGCTGCGCTACACCCTCGAATCCAGGCTGCACGTCCTGCCCAGCTTCGCGACCGTCGCGGGCGCCGGCTCTCCCGGTGTGATCAGCGGACTGTCCATGCCCGGTGTCGACGTCGACCTCGCCCGCGTCCTGCACGGCGGCCAGACCGTACGGCTGCACCGCCCGATCCCCGTCGAGGGCACCGCCACCGCCACCGGACGCATCGCCGCCGTCTACGACAAGGGCAAGGCGGCGATCCTCGTCATGCGCACCGAGGTCGCCGACACCGACGGCCCGCTGTGGACCAACGACGCCCAGATCTTCGTCCGGGGGGAAGGCGGCTGGGGCGGCGACCGCGGCCCCTCCACCCGCCTCGAAGCACCGACGGGCCCACCGGACCGGACCGTCGAACGGCCCGTCCGCGAGGACCAGGCGCTGCTCTACCGGCTCTCCGGGGACTGGAACCCGCTGCACGCCGACCCCGAGTTCGCCAAACTCGCCGGATTCGACCGGCCCATCCTGCATGGACTGTGCACCTACGGAATGACGCTCAAGGCGGTCGTCGACACCCTCCTGGGCGGCGACGTCACCCGCGTCCGTTCGTACACCACACGCTTCGCCGGCGTCGTCTTCCCCGGCGAGACCCTGCGCATCCGGATGTGGCGGCGGGACGGCTCGGTCCAGGTGGCGGTCGGCGCGGTCGAACGGGACGACGCCCCGGTACTGGCCGACACGGTCGTCGAACACTCCTGAGCGCCGCCGGACATCCCAGGGCCGCCGGCGCCCAGGACTCCAGCACTTCAGTACGCCCGCACTTCCGAGGGGACCTTCCGAGGGGAGCCGCACCATGCGCGCAGCCGTACAGCAGGAGATAGGCCAGGACAAGCTCGAAGTGTTCGACGACGTCGAGGCGGTGGGCTTCGGGCCCGGCAAGGTGAGGATCCGGGTGCGCGCCACCGGGCTGTGCCACTCGGACCTGTCCGCGATGAACGGCGTACTGCCGCAGCCCGCGCCGTTCGTCCCCGGCCACGAGGGCGCCGGCGAGATCACCGAGGTCGGCGACGGGGTGAGCCACCTCAAACCCGGCGACCGGGTCGTCGTCTGCTGGCTGCCCGCCTGCGGCGTCTGCCCCGCCTGCAAGCGCGGACAGACCGAACTGTGTCTGGCCGGATTCATGAACGCGGGCACCCCCAACTTCAAACGCCCCGGCGGTGACGTCTTCGGCTTCGCCGGCACCGGCACCTTCACCGAGGAGGTCGTCGTCGACGCGGGCTGCGCGGTGCCCATCCCCGACGACGTGCCCTACGACATCGCGGCACTGATCGGCTGCGGCGTCACCACCGGACTCGGCGCCGCCCTCAACACCGCCGACCTGGAGGCCGGTTCGTCGGTCGCCGTCATCGGCTGCGGCGGCGTCGGCATCTCCGCGATCCAGGGCGCGCGGCTCAAGGGCGCCGCCGAGATCGTCGCCGTCGACCCGGTCGCCTCGCGCCGCGAGGCCGCGCTGAGGTTCGGCGCCACGAAGGCCCTCTCGCCCGACGAACTCGCCGACGCCAAACAGTCGGTGACGGGCGGCGAGGGCTTCGACTACGTCTTCGAGGTCGTCGGCAAATCGGCCACGGCACGCACCGCGTACGACAACACCCGCCGCGGCGGGACCCTCGTGGTCGTCGGCGCGGGAGCCATGGACGACTTCCTCCAGCTCAACATGTTCGAGCTGTTCTTCGACGAGAAGCGCATCCTGCCCTCCATGTACGGCGGCGGGGACGTCCTGAGGTCCTACGAGCGCACCATCGCCCTGTGGCGGGCGGGCCGCATCGACCTGGAGGGCCTGATCACCCACCGGGTGCCGCTGGCCGGGATCAACGAGGCACTCGACCAGATGCGTACGGGCACCGCGCTGCGCACCTGCATCGAGATCTGACCCCCACAACCGCTAAGGACCCTGATGTCACTGCCACTTGAGGGGCTCGCCGCGATCGTCACCGGCGCGGGCCGCGGCCTCGGCCGGGCCGAGGCACTCGAACTGGCCCGGCTGGGCGCGGCCGTCGTCGTCAACGACTTCGGCCAGTCCGGGCGGGACGGGTCGGGCGAGTCCTCGGCCACGCCCGCCGAGGAGGTCGCCGCCGAGATCCGCGCCGCGGGCGGCCGGGCCGTCGCCCACACCGGGGACGTCGCCGACCACGACCAGGCCCGCCTGCTGGTCGAACTGGCGGTCACCGAGTTCGGGAAGCTCGACGTCCTCGTCAACAACGCGGGCATCCTGCGCGACCGGATGGTCTTCTCGATGTCCGAGGACGAGTGGGACTCGGTGATCCGGGTGCACCTGAAGGGCCACTTCAACACCACCCGCTTCGCGTCCGCGCACTGGCGGGCACGGTCCAAGGCGGCCGGCGGCCCCGTGTACGGGCGCATCGTGAACACCTCCTCGGAGGCCTTCCTCGCGGGCTCCGCCGGACAGCCCAACTACGCGGCGGCGAAGGGCGGGATCGTCGGCCTGACCACGTCGAGCGCCCTGGCGCTGGCCAAGTACGGCGTCACGGCGAACGTCATCTGCCCACGCGCCCGGACCCGGATGACGGAGGACGTCTTCGCGGGCTTCGCCGAGCCCGACGAGGGCCTCGACCCGCTCGCCCCCGAACATGTCGCCCCGCTCGTCGGCTATCTGGCCGCGCCCGCCGCCGGACATGTCAACGGGCAGCTCATCGTCGTGCACGGCGGCATGGTCGCGATCGTCGAACGCCCCCGTGTCGCCGCCAAGTTCGACACCAAGCAGGACGCCTTCAGCCACGACGAACTCGACGCGCTGCTCACGCCGTACTACGCCGACCGGCCGAAGGGCGAGACGTTCGCGGCAGCGGAGGTGCTGGGGCTCAAGCACGGGTGACGACCGAGCGGGGCGGCCCGCTTCAGGGCCGCCCCCGCTCCGGGCCGCCACGGTTCCGGAAGGCCGGCTGCCCCTCGCCGACCCGGATCCGGGAGGTCAGTCGGCCGGGCCGCCGAGCAGACGGCCGTCGGTCGACAGGGGAGGGTGCGCCAGCTGGGGCACGTAGTGCCGGAAGAACAGCTCGGCGACCAGTTCCCGGCGGCTGCGCACCCCCACCTTGTCGAAGATCTGCTTGAGATGGTCCTGAACGGTGTACGCGGAGACGCCGAGCTGCCGGGCGATCTCACTGGTCGAGCGGCCCAGCAGCACGAGCTGGGCGATCTGCCGGGCACGCGGCGACAGCCCGTACACGTCGAGGACCAGCGCGGTCAGCTCGCCGGGATCGGTGGGGCCGACCGACACCACCGTGGTGGGTTCGCCGCCCTGGTCGACGGGCCAGGCCCGCAGCGAGATCCACCGCCCCGCACTCGTCGGCGCCCGCACATGCGCGCCGGCCCCGGCCACCTCGCCCCGCGCCTGCACGGCCAGCGCCCGCATCAGGTACGGGCCCGCCTTGCCGCGGCCCGGCGCGTGCCGCTCCTGCAGCCGGTCCAGCCAGTGCTGAGCCGTCGGCGACATCGACCGCACCTCCAGATCGCCGTCGAGGACCACCCAGCCCGGCGCGTCCGGCAGCGGGCCCGCGTCCACGCCGGACAGCAGCAGCGAACGGCGCAGCGCGGCGCAGGCCGGCACACTCACCGCCTCGGCGACGGCGAGGTCGGCCGAGGAGAAGGCGCGGGTGTGCCCGTCCCGGCACAGCACGAGCAGACCCCAGGTGCGCCGGCCGTCCCGCAGCAGGACGCGCAACTCGTCGGTGAGCCCCAGGGGGTGGAGGATCTCGCGGTAGTACTTGCTGTCGTCGAGCCGGCCGTGGGTGGAGCGGCTCAGCAGGCTCACCCTGCCCGGGCGCCGGGCCAGCGCCCGCAGGTTGTCGACGTCGTCCTGCTCCACGTGCTCGATCTCGAAGAGGCGGCGCATGCTCGACTCGGGGAAGCCGGACTCGTGCTGACCCCCGGTGTCCAGCAGTGTCGAGGGGTCCAGGACGACTCCGCACCAGATGTCCGCCGGCACGGCATCGAGCAGGACGCGGCCGGTGCGGTCGAGGACGGCGAGTGCGCTGAGTTCGCCGCGCAGGGCGCGTTCGAGGCGGGCGGTGGTCTCGGCAGGAGTCATCGGCAGGTCCCCGGAATATCGGCCCGTCATATCCCAGGAATCTGGGATACCCCCGCGGATGTCAGTTCCGTACGGTGGGTCTCGATTGTGGGGGCCGGTCCGCAGCCGGACAAGGCCGCCGCGACAGCGGGGGAGTCGGACGCCGCCCGCACGTGGGGCCCGGGGGAGCCCCGCACAGAACGGCCCCGCTCGCGATGGCGAGCGGGGCCGTGTGCCGGTTGCGACGTGCCGTCAGACCGACCGGTCCGTCTGCTCGGACGGCTTGCGGTGGCGTCCCTGTGGGGTCGCCTCGTCGTCATGGCCGGAGACCGGACCGCGGTGCCTGCCGTGACCTTCGGCGAGGGCCGTGGCCTCGTCGGCGGTGACCTGCGGTTCCTTGATGCTGGTGTCGCTCATCTGAAGTGTTCACCCCGTATACAAGATCCTTCTTTGCAGCCGGGGGATTCTAACCGGCCGTCACCACAGAGGTGTCGGCGGGTGACGGCACCGGGGCGACCGGACGCACCACCCGGCCCTCCAGGGGCGCCTGCTGGAGAGGGACGGGACGGGCGGTGACGGGCGGGGCCGGGTCCTGAACGGCGTCCCGGTCAGGACCCCCTTCCCCCGTCCCCGCGGGTGCTCCCACCCGGGCCACGCCGCACCGCACCGCCCCCGTCGCGTACGGCAGTTGGAGCACCCCCTCTCTGGTCCACAGCCCGGTGCCCGCCAGCCATCCCGCCGGGGCGGGGAGTTGGTGGACATGGCGTTCGGCGGGGCGCCAGATGCCCAGCCAGGTGCCGGCCGGGCCGTCGATGCGCAGCGCCACCGCACAGGTCTCGGGGGTGAGCACCTGGCCGGGCTGGATCGCGAAGGGCGTGACGGTGTGTTCCGGCGCACGCAGGCAGTCCGGGAAGCGGACCGGGAGGGTGCTGCCGAGGACGCCCCAGCCGAGGCGGTCGTGGCCCGGCGACGGCGCGTCGGAGCGGATGAGCAGGAGTCCGCTGTCGGCGTCCGCGAGGAGCAGGCGGTCGTTGCTGCGCTCGGTGATCTGCAGGAGCGGGGACATCTCGCCGCCGCGTTCCAGGTCGACGACCACCGTCTTGGTGCGGCCGTCCTGGAACCGGTCCAGGGCGAGCAGCCGGCCGGTGCGGTCCAGCCAGACGCCACCCGAGCAGTGGCCCGGCACCTCGGCGACGTGCTCGGGGCCGAACGCGCCGCCCGCCACCCGCCACACCGTCGTGGAGCCGCGGCCGACGGCGAGGGCGTACGCGCGCTGCCCGCCCGGCGCGGGCGGCAGCAGCCGCAGCCTGGTGTCGGCGTCGGGGCACTCGACGGCGCCGAGCGGCAGTTCGCCGGTGCCCGGCCCCGTCGGATACAGCAGCGAGAAGGTGTGCCGACCGTCCACGACCCGGTGGATCAGCACCCGTCCGTCGGTCAGCGGCAGTACCTCGGTGCCGGGCTCCTCCGGCTGGTTGACCGGCAGCGGCACGGCGTACGGCTCGGGCCCGTCCAGCGTCCAGCGCTCCGGGTACCAGGACGCGCCGTCGAGGGCGAGCCGCGCGGCGTACGTGCCGTCGGCGGCGATCACACACCCGGGCCGTGCGGCCCACGCACCTTCGTCCACTCCCACCGCCTCCACGTCGGTCCCGACCACCCCGTCCCGGACCTGGCCACCCGCGTCCCCGGGCGACCTGTACTGGATGTGGTCACCCGTGTCCCCGGTACACCTGTCCTGGATCCGGCCACCCGCGTCCTCGGCGTGGCCGGCCGTGCCTCGGCTCGCGTGCTCCCGTGGGCCGACCGCGGCGGGCTCTGCCGCGGTCCCCACGGCTTCTGCGGCGCGGTCCGCCGCGTTGTTCGCCGCGCCGTTCGCCGCGTTGGCGCACGGGCCGCCCGCAGCGCCGTCGGCCGCGAGCTCGACGGAGCCGTCCGGCGTGGTGCCGGTCGTAGCGTCGGTCACCCCGTTCGTCGCGCCGACCCACGCGCCGTCGGCCGCGCGCTGCAGGGGGACACCGGCGGCGCGGCCGCCGGCGCCCCGGACGACGAAGCCCGTGGTGCGGTCGGCCGCGCTCCCTGCCGCGGGCCCCCACGCGACTGCGGCGCCGCCGGCCGGACTCCCCGACGCGATGCCGACCGTGGGGTTCGCCGCGGTCCAGGTGGCGCCGCCCGTCTCGACACCGGTGGCGGGGTTCGTCGTGGTCCAGCGCGTGCCGGCCGTCGCGATGTCGACGGTGGGGCCGGGTACGTTCCGCGGCGCGCTGTCCGTCTCGGCGCCGACGGCGGGGTTCGCCGTGGTCCAGGTCGCGGGGTCCGTCGTGCCACCGGCGGCGGGGGCCGTCCGGGTCCAGCTCGCGGTGTACGCCTGGACGCCGGCGGTGGCCGTCGCGTCGTCGGCGGTGGGGACGGCCGCGGTCCAGCGCGTGCCGGCTGTCGCGACCTCGACGGAGGGCCCGGCCGGGATCCCGGCCGGGCCCTCCCGCGCGATCCGTACGGCGCGGTCGAGCGCGCTTCCCGCCGTGTCACCCGCGGAGGGGTCCGTCGTGCTCACCGTGCCGGTGCTCACGTCGGGGTTCACCGCGCCCCAGGTCGTGCTCCGCGTCCCGAAGCCCGCGGCAGGTTCGGGAGTGCTCCTCGTCGTGCGCCCTGCGGCGCCGCCCGCGGCGCGGTCGGCCGCGGCGTCCGTCGTGCTGCCCGGCGTGTGACTGGCGGTGTGGTCGGCCGTGGCGTCCGTCGTGCTGCCCGGCGTGTGACTGGCGGTGTGGTCGGCCGTGGCGCCCGTCGTGCTGCCCGGCATGTGACCCGCGGCGGGGGCGGACGCGTTCCCGTCCGCCCCCTCTGCGCCGTCCGGGACAGGGGCCGCCGCGATCCGGGCCGTACGCCCGGCCGCGCTCTCCGTCGGGAGGACCGCAGCGGGCACGACCGCGTGGCCCGGTACGTTCCCCGCCATGGCGTCCACGGCGCGGTCCGGGGCGACCCCCGGTGCGCTGTCGGGCGTGAGGCCCGCGGTGGGCTCCGGCGCGGTGTCCGGTGCGCTCCCCGCCGGGCGGTCCGTGGCGGCCGGCGGTGCCGCGGGCGCCGGTGCCGCGGTCTCCGCCGGCGCCCCCGTGGAGCGGTCCGGCACGAACTCCGCCGCCGTTCCCGCCGGGTGATCCGCCGCGAGCGGTGTCGTCGCGTGGTCCGGTACGAGCCCCGCGGGGTCCTCCGGCACGAGCCCCGAGGCGTTCCCCGCCCCGGGCTCCGTCGCACAGACCGTCATCGTTCGGTCACCTCCGGCGATGAAGCTAGTTTTCGCACGCACAGACGTGGGATCGACGAGCTGCCCCTTCACACATAAGGGTGGCCATGTCGGGATTCGCCTGAGGAAACGGGGGCGGGTGTGCTGAACGGTGGTCAGGAGACGGGAACGGGCCGCGCGCGCCGGGGCCCGCCCGCTGCCGGGCCCCTGGTCGAGTGCCCCGCGGCAGGCCGGGCACGGACACGGGGCAGGTAGCCTTTTCCCCGTGCCCCGTCTGTCTGAAGTCATCGCCGCGCTCGACGCTCTCTGGCCCCCCGAGAGGGCCGAGGGGTGGGACGCGGTCGGCACCGTCTGCGGCGACCCCGACCAGGAGGTCACGCGCGTCCTGTTCGCCGTCGACCCGGTCCAGGACATCGTCGACGAGGCGGTGAAGCTGGGCGCCGACCTGCTCGTCACCCACCACCCGCTCTACCTGCGCGGTACGACGACGGTCGCGGCCGGCACCTTCAAGGGCCGGGTCGTCCACACCCTGATCAAGAACGACGTCGCGCTGCACGTGGCCCACACCAACGCGGACCGCGCCGACCCGGGCGTCTCGGACGCCCTCGCCGGCGCGCTGGACCTGCGGGTCGTACGGCCCCTCGTGCCGGACCTCGCCGACCCGGAGGGCCGCCGCGGCCTGGGCCGCGTCTGCGAGCTGGACCATCCGCTGACCGTCCGTGAACTCGCCGCCCGCGTCGCCGAGCGGCTGCCCGCCACCGCGCAGGGCATCCGCGTCGCCGGCGACCCCGAGGCACTCGTACGGACCGTCGCGGTCAGCGGCGGCTCGGGCGACAGCCTCTTCGACGACGTGCGCGCCGCCGGCGTGGACGCCTTCCTCACCGCGGACCTGCGCCACCATCCGGTGTCCGAGGCCCGCGCCCGCAGTCCTCTCGCGCTGCTCGACGCGGCGCACTGGGCCACCGAGTGGCCCTGGTGCGAGCTGGCCGCCGCCCAGCTCGACGAGATCTCCGACCGGCACGGATGGGGACTTCGCGTCCACGTCTCCAAGACGGTCACCGACCCCTGGACCGCCCACGCGGCCTCTCACACCGACACATCAGGAGCCCCCAACTGAACGCCGCGCCCGCCGACCAGATCCGACTCCTCGACGTCCAGGCCCTCGACGTACGCCTGCAGCAGCTCGCGCACAAGCGGAGGTCGCTGCCCGAGCACGCCGAGATCGACTCGTTGAACAAGGACCTCACGCAGCTGCGCGACCTGCTCGTCGCCGCGCAGACCGAGGAGAGCGACTGCGCCCGCGAGCAGACCAAGGCCGAGCAGGACGTCGACCAGGTGCGCCAGCGCGCGGTCCGCGACCAGCAGCGCCTCGACTCGGGTGCCGTCACCTCCCCGAAGGACCTGGAGAACCTCCAGCGCGAGATCACTTCCCTCGCCAAGCGCCAGGGCGACCTGGAGGACGTCGTCCTGGAGGTCATGGAGCGCCGTGAGTCCGCCCAGGAGCGGGTGACCGAGCTGACCGGCCGCGTCTCCTCCGTGCAGCAGAAGATCGACGACGCGACCGCCCGCCGGGACGCGGCCTTCGAGCAGTTCGACGGCGAGTCGGCCTCGGTGACCAAGGAGCGCGAGGTCATCGCGGGCACCATCCCCGCCGACCTGCTGAAGCTCTACGACAAGCTGCGCGAGCAGCAGGGCGGCATCGGCGCCGCGCGGCTCTACCAGCGCCGCTGCGAGGGCTGCCGCCTGGAGCTCAACATCACCGAGGTCAACGAGGTGAAGGCGGCCTCCCCGGACACGGTGCTGCGCTGCGAGAACTGCCGCCGCATCCTGGTGCGCACCTCCGAGTCCGGCCTGTAAGGAGCCTGGCGCGTGCGGGAGTTCATCGTCGAGGCCGACGGCGGTTCCCGGGGCAACCCGGGGCCCGCGGGCTACGGCTCCGTGGTCGCCGACGCGGCCACGGGCCAGACCCTGGTGGAGCGCGCCGAGTACATCGGCATCGCCACCAACAACGTGGCCGAGTACAAGGGTCTGGTGGCGGGCCTGCGCGCGGCCCGCGAGCTGGACCCGACCGCCTCGGTCCGGGTCCGCATGGACTCCAAACTGGTCGTCGAGCAGATGTCGGGGCGCTGGAAGATCAAGCACCCGGACATGAAGCCGCTGGCCGCCGAGGCGGCGCGGATCTTCCCGGCGTCGCAGGTGACGTACGAGTGGATCCCCCGGGAGCGCAACAAGCACGCGGACCGGCTGGCCAACGAGGCGATGGACGCGGGCAAACGCGGGGAGCAGTGGTCGCCGTCCGCGTCGACGGCGGAGCTGGACGCGCGGGCCACGACGGCCGGTCCGCCCGAGCCGTCCGGCCCGCCCGGGGACGCGGCGGCGGGCGCCGCGAGGGCCCGCGCGGCCCTCGCGGGCGCACGCGACGACACGGCAACCTCTGCCACGCCGACTCAGGGAGCGCCCCTTCAGGGGCGCGGGGAACTGCGCGCCCGGCCCGCGGGGACCCGCGGCTCGACGACGTCCGACACCCCCCGGCAGCCCGGCGGCGACGCCGCGACGTCGGAGGCCGACAAGCGCGCCGCGCGAACCGTGGCGGTGGCGACGGGCACGGCCGACAGGCCCGCCCCCGCGGAGGGCAAGGCGCCGACCGTCGGATGGGGCGCGGCCCCCGACATGGGCGCTCCCGCCACCTTCGTCCTGCTGCGCCACGGCGAGACCCCGCTGACCCCGCAGAAGCGGTTCTCGGGCAGCGGCGGCAGCGACCCGTCGCTGTCGGACGCGGGCCGGGAACAGGCCGAACGGGTCGCCGCGGCGCTCGCCGCACGCGGCACGATCCAGGCGATCGTGGCGTCCCCGCTCGCCCGGACCCGGCAGACCGCGGGCGCGGTGGCCGCACGGCTCGGACTCGACGTGACCATCGAGGAGGGGCTGCGCGAGACGGACTTCGGCGCCTGGGAAGGGCTGACGTTCGGCGAGGTCAGGGAGCGCTGGCCCGAGGACCTGAACGCCTGGCTCGCCTCACCTAGGGCCGAACCGACCGGCGGCGGCGAGAGCTTCACGGCGACCGCACGCCGGGTCGCCGCCGCGCGCGACAGGCTGATCGCGACGTACGCGGGCCGCACGGTCCTGCTCGTCACGCATGTCACGCCGATCAAGTCGCTGGTGCGTCTGGCGCTCGGCGCCCCGCCGGAGTCGCTGTTCCGCATGGAACTGTCCGCGGCCTCGCTCTCCGCGGTGGCGTACTACGCGGACGGCAACGCGAGCGTCCGGTTGTTCAACGACACCTCTCATCTGCGCTGAGCTCACCCACGCGGAGGCGGGCACCCGTCGTACGCGCGGAGGCGGGCACCCGTCGTCCGCGCGCAGGCGAGGCACGCGTCGCCCGCGCCGAGGTCGGCACCCGAGGTCCGGGCCGAGGCCGGCACCCGCGGCCCGCACCCGTCATCCGCGCCGCGCCCCGCGTGCGGCGGCACGGTCGCGCAGGATCGAGGCGGTCTCCCGGTCCGCCGGGAGGAACGCCTCCAGGTGCAGTTCGGCGAGCGTGACGTCCACGGCCGTCGCGAAGGACGTCAGCGTCGTGAGGAGTCTCAACTCGCCCTCGGCGCAACGCAGTCGCAGCGGCACGGCGAAGCCGACGTAGTCCGTGGCGGGTTCGCTCGCCGGCACGTACCCGGCGAGCTCCCCGGCCAGCGCGTCGAGGAGCGGGTCGGGGCTGCGCAGGGCGCGCGCCCGCAGGCTCTCCACGATGTGCCGCCCCCACACATCGAGGTTCACCACCCGCGGCCCCATGCCACGCGGATGCAGCGCCAGCCGCAGCACGTTCACCGGGGGCGCGAGCAGTTCGGGCGCGGCGCCCTCCGTGAGCACGTCGAACGCCGCGTTGGCCGCGACGAGTTCGCCCCGGGGGCCCGCCACCACGGCCGGATACGGAAGGTGCCCTTCGAGGATGCCGTCCAGCGCTTCCCGTACGGGCTTCAGTGCGACCGCGTCCAGGGACGACTCGGTGAACGCCGGGGCGTAACCGGCGGCGAGCAGCAGCGCGTTGCGCTCGCGCAGGGTCAGCTCCAGCGACTCGGCGAGCCTGATCACGATCTCCCTGCCGGGCAGCGAACGCCCGCGCTCCATGAAACTGACGTACCGCTGCGTCGTCCCCGCGCGCGAGGCCAGCTCCAGCTGGCTCACCCGGCGCGCGGTGCGCCAGCGCAGCAACTCCCGTGCGAAGGCGGACGGTTCGGTCGCGGGGATGCCGGTGGTCATGCCTCAGTTGTACGCGACGGCTCGGACAGGGCCGCAGCCCGTGCGCCTCGCACGCCGTCCGCACGCCGCCGCGATGCGCGCGGGCCCTCCCCGGCGCGGTCCCGCCGCCGTCGTCGTGGCTCAGCGGACGCCCGACCGCGGCACGCCACGGACGCTACGGCCGCAAGCCCGCCGCCTCGCGTGCGAGACGCTCGACCCGCCCCCAGTCCCGTGCCGCGACCGCGTCCGCGGGGAGCATCCAACTTCCGCCCACACAACCGACGTTCGGCAGGGCCAGGTACTGCGGGGCGGAGTCCGGACCGATGCCGCCGGTCGGGCAGAACCGTGCCTGGGGCAGCGGGCCCGCCAGCGACGTGAGGTACGCCGTGCCGCCGGCCGCCTGCGCCGGGAAGAACTTCATCTCCCGCACCCCTCGCTCCAGCAGCGCCACGACCTCCGACGTCGTGGACACGCCGGGCAGGAACGGCACCCCGGACGCCGCCATGGCGGCCAGCAGCGCGTCCGTCCAGCCGGGGCTGACGAGGAAGCGGGCGCCGGCCGCCACCGAGTCCGCGACGTGCGCGGGGGACAGGACCGTGCCCGCACCGACCACGGCGTCCGGGACCTCCGCGGCGATCGCCCGGATCGCGGGGAGGGCGGCCGGGGTCCGCAGCGTCACCTCGATCGCGGGCAGCCCGCCGGCGACCAGCGCCCGCGCGAGCGGGACGGCGTCGGCGGCGTCCTCGACCACGACGACGGGGACGACCGGCGCGAGGTCCAGCACGGAGGCAGGCGAGAAGGAGGGCAGCGGCGAAGTCATGGCCTCATCCTGCCCGGCGGGTGCAGCATGCGCAAAGGTCGTTGCACATGCTGCAATGTCCTGTCGTGCCTCACCCGGAACGAGGCGCCGCCACGGTGTGCCGTGCCTCACCCGGCGCGAGGCGCCGCCGCGGCCCGGCTCAGTGGATCTCCCTCACCACCACGTCCAGCGCCCACGGCCTGCCCGCCCGGCCGGGCGCCTCCGCCTCCACCGTGTACCCGAGGTCCCGCAGCGACTCCACCAGCTCCGCCGGGCCCTTGGGCGCGATACCGGCGCCGAGGAGGCTGCGCACGATCCTGCCCTTGGTCGCCTTGTTGAAGTGGCTGACGACGGAGCGCTTCTCCACCCCGTCGACCAGCTGCGCGTGCAGCACCCGCACGGTCGCCGTCCGGCCCGCCACCTCGCCCTTCGGCTTCCACGCCGCCGTGTACGCGGAGGAACGCAGGTCCAGGACGAGTCCGTCGCCCGCCGCCTCGGGCAGCGCGGTGGCCATCGGAGTACGCCAGTGCGTGCCGAGCGCCCCGAGCCCCGGCAGCTTCACGCCCATCGAGCAGCGGTACGAGGGGATGCGATCGGTCACCCGGACCGCGCCCCACAGCCCCGAGAACACCAGGAGCGAGCGGCTCGCCCGCCGCTTGGCCGACGCGTCCAGCGAACCCAGGTCCAGGGCGTCGTACAGGACACCCGTGTAGATCTCCCCGGCCGGCCGGGCCCCCGCGGCGCGCAGCTCCGTGTTCTTCGCGATCTCGCCGCGCAGCCCCTCGCTCAGCCCGAGGACCTCGCGGGCCTTCTCCTCGTCGCCCGAGCACAGCTCGACCAGCTCGTCCAGGACCGCCTGCCGTGCCTCGGTGAGACCGGGCAAGGACAGTGACTCCAGCTTCAGCGCGGCCCCCCTGCCGGAGGAGGCCTTGCCTTCGGAGGGCGGCAGCAGCACGAGCACGGTGGTGTTCTCCTAACGGTGGTGTGGCCCGGCGCCAGCCTAAAGGGTGCCGGGCACGCCGTTCCGCGCCCGGAGTGCCGCCCGGTGGCGCTCGTCCTACGCTCGACCCATGCCCCGACGTCACATGCGCGTCACCGGTGCACCGGAGGCTCCCCTGCGGGCCGCGCTCCGCGCGCTGCGCACCGAGCTGGGCGTGCCCGAAGGCTTCCCGCCCGACGTGCTGGAGGAGGCCGGGCGGGCTCCCCGGCCGCCGTCCGACGACGCGACGGACATCCCCCTGTTCACCATCGACCCGCCGGGCTCCATGGACCTCGACCAGGCGATGCACCTGTCCCGGCGGCGCGGCGGCTACCGCGTCCGGTACGCCATCGCCGACGTCGCGGCCTTCGTCGCACCCGGCGGCGCCCTCGACGCCGAGGCCCACCGGCGCGTGACCACGCTGTACTTCCCCGACGAGAGGGTGCCGCTGCACCCGGCGGCCCTGTCCGAGGACGCCGCCAGCCTGCTCCCGGACCGGACCCGTCCCGCCGTCCTGTGGACGATCGACCTCGACGCGGACGGCCGTACGACGGCGACCGACGTCCGCCGCGCCCTCGTCCGCAGTCGTGCCAGGCTCGACTACAAGCATGCGCAGAAGCAGATCGGGGAGGGGACGGCGGAGGATCCACTGGCCCTCCTCAAGGACATCGGGCAGGCACGCGAGGAGCTGGAGGCCGAGCGCGGCGGCATCTCGCTCAACGTGCCCGAACAGGAGATCGTCGACGAGGACGGGACGTACGAACTCGTCTACCGCGCCCCACTCCCCGCCGAGAACTGGAACGCGCAGCTCTCCCTGCTCACCGGCATGGCGGCGGCCGAGCTGATGCTCTCGCACGGCACGGGGATCCTGCGTACGCTGCCCACCGCCCCCGACGGCGCGGTGGGCCGTCTGCGCCGTACGGCCAAGGCCCTGCGCATCCGCTGGCCGCACCATGTCTCGTACGCGGAGCTCATCCGCTCCCTCGACCCGCACTGGCCGCACCACGCGGCCTTCCTCCAGGAGTGCACGACACTGCTGCGCGGCGCGGGCTACACCGTGTTCCGGGACGGCGTCCTCCCCGAGACCACGGTCCACTCCGCCGTCGCCGCGCCCTACGCCCACTGCACGGCCCCGTTGCGCCGGCTCGCGGACCGGTACGCGTCGGAGCTCTGCCTCGCGGCGGCCGCGGACCGGCCGCCACCCGAGTGGGTCCTCGCGGCCCTCGACGACCTTCCCGAGGTGATGGCGGAGGGCAGCCGGCGCGCGGGCACCGTGGAGCGCGAGTGCGTCGACATCGTGGAGGCGGCGCTGCTGAAGGACCGGGTGGGCGACCTCTTCGAGGCTTGTGTGGTCGACGTACAGGAGCACGAACCCACCGTCGGAACGGTGCAGTTGGAGTCCCCGGCGGTCGTCGCCCGGATCGCCGGGGGCACGACGGGACTCCCCCTGGGCGAGCGCCTGCGCGTACGCCTCACCCAGGCGGAACCGGGCACGGCGAAGGTGGAGTTCGCGCCCGCGTGATCTCCCGTACGGGCCGGGCGGCACCGGCCGTCGAGCGGGGGCCCGCCGTGTCCGCGCGTCCCTGACGGCGACCGTGATCGTGTGCCACGATCGAGGGAACGGTTCCCGATCTCATGGTCAGGTGGTCTTCCGGTGTCCGAGTCTGGCGAACGACCGAAGGAGGGGCGTGACATGACTGCCGTGGCGCACGAGCCCACCACGCCGGCCGAAGGCCTGCTGGACATCTTCCTGTCCCTCGACACCCCGGAGGGGTTCCGGGCCGAACTGATCGAGGGGGAGATCCTTGTGACACCGCCGCCGGACGGGGATCACGAGGACTACATCAACCGGATCATGAAACAAGTGATCAGGCGGTCCCGCACCGACATGGATTTCTCGGGGAACAAGGGCCTGAAATTGCGGAGCGGGGGCGGCTGCCCGAAGAATTATGTGATCCCGGACGGCACCTTCGCGCCCGCAGAGCTGCGGCTCTACCGGGGCGCCGACTCCTGGATGCCGTGCGACGGAGTCTCCATGGTTCTCGAAGTGGCGTCGACGAAGCCCGAGGTCGACCGAGAGGCCAAACGCCGCTGCTACGCCCGCGGCGGCATCCCCCTCTACCTGCTCGTAGACCGCGACGCCTCCGCGATCACGCTGTTCGGAGACCCGGAGAACGACGACTACCGACGGCACTGCACGCTTCCCCTCGGCAAGCCCCTCTCCCTCCCGGAGCCCTTCGCCTTCGAACTGGACACGTCGGACTTCCTCTGACCGCCCGCGCGGCCTTCCGTACCACGGCCCGCCCCCGTCATCCATGCCGCGATCCTGCCACCCGCCCGCGGCATGGAAACGGGTCCTCCAGGCGTTGCACCCGCCAGGGAGGTGCGCGGTGGGCGGACGGGAACAGGCGTTGTGGACCAGGGCGCGGCTGGGGCGCTGCGGGCCGCCGCTCGACCTCCTGACCGCCCGGTTCGACCGGCACGTCTACGCCCCGCACGCCCACGAGGAGTTCACCATCGGCGTCTGCGTCGGCGGGTCCGAGATCATCGACTACCGCGGCGGCCACATCCGCACCGGGCCCGGCTCGATCGTCGTCCTGGCCCCCGGCGAGATGCACACCGGCGGCCCCGGCAACGCCACCGACGGCTACGCCTACCGCGCCCTGTACGCCGAGCCCTCCCTGCTCGCCGACGGCACCCTCGGCGGCCTCCCGCACTTCCGCGAGCCGCTCCTCGACGACCCCGAGCTGGCCGCCGCGCTCCGCGCCGCCCACACCGAACTCAGCGCCTGCCCCGACCCGCTGGAAGCCGAGTCCGTCCTCCCCTGGCTGCTCACGGGCCTCGCCCGCCGCCACTCCACGGCCCGCGCGGCGTGCGACACGGTCACCGGGGCGGCCCACATCGCCCGCGCGGTACGGGACCGCCTGGCCGACGAACTCCAGGCACCCCCCTCGCTCGCCGCGCTCGCCGCCGACCTGGGCCTGTCCCGCTACCAACTGCTGCGCGCCTTCCGCACGGCCACGGGGATACCGCCGTACGCCTGGCTGGCCCAGTACCGGGTGAACCGTGCCCGCGGGCTGCTGGACTCCGGGCTGCGCCCCGCCGAGGTCGCCCCGCTCGTGGGCTTCGCCGACCAGGCGCACCTGACCCGCTGGTTCCGGCGGGTGCTCGGCGTGACACCGGCGGCGTACCGGGCGAGCGTGGCGGCGACGGCGTACCGCAACAGCGTTCAAGACTCCTGAGGGACCGGCGGCCGACACTGCCCGCATGACTGCACGCGGCTGGTTTCTCTTCTCCCTCATGGGAGTGGTCTGGGGCATCCCCTACCTGATGATCAAGGTGGCGGTGGACGCCGTGTCCCCGTCCGCGGTGGTGTTCACGCGCTGTGCGCTCGGCGCCGCGCTGCTGCTCCCCTTCGCGCTACGCCAGGGCGGCCTGGCCCGCAACGTCCGCACCCACTGGCGCCCCATGCTGGCGTTCGCGTGCATCGAGATCATCGGCCCCTGGTGGACCCTGACCGACGCCGAACGCCACCTGTCGAGCTCCACGGCGGGCCTGCTGATCGCCGGCGTCCCCATCGTCGGTGTGCTCGCCGCCCGCCTCCTCGGCGACACGGAACGGCTCGGTACCCGCCGCGTCACGGGCCTCGCCCTCGGCATGTCCGGCGTCGCGGTCCTCACCGTCCCGCACCTGACCGGCGGCGACGCCCGGTCCCTGGCCGAGGTGCTGCTCACGGTCGTCGGCTACGCGACGGCACCGGTGATCGCGGCCCGCCATCTGAAGGACGTGCCGTCGCTCCACCTCACGGCGCCCTGCCTGGCCCTGGCGGCGCTGGTCTACGCCCCCGCCGCGGCGGCCACCCGGCCCGACACGCTCCCGTCCGGGCAGGTCCTGGCCGCCCTGGCCGGCCTGGGTGTCATCTGCACGGCGGTCGCCTTCGTCGCCTTCCTGGAACTCATCAAGGAGGCGGGCCCGACGAGGGCGACGGTGATCACGTACGTCAACCCGGCGGTCGCGGTGGCGGCCGGCGCCGTCTTCCTCGACGAAACCCTGACCGCCGGCGTCCTCGCGGCCTTCGCCCTCATCCTGGCGGGCTCGGTCCTGGCCACGGCGACCGCCGGTCCCCGGCGCCTCGCCCGCCCGGTACCATGGTCGGCACGGCAGACGAGCCGGGCGGACGGCCGCGTGGAGGTCCTTGTGGACCTTCCCGAGGAACGTCCGGGCTCCACAGGGCAGGGTGGTGGCTAACGGCCACCCGGGGTGACCCGCGGGACAGTGCCACAGAAAGCAGACCGCCGGGGGCTTCGGCCCTCGGTAAGGGTGAAACGGTGGTGTAAGAGACCACCAGCGCCTGAGGCGACTCAGGCGGCTAGGTAAACCCCACCCGGAGCAAGGTCAAGAGGAGTCGCTGTAAAAGGCGTCTCTGCGCGGACGTTCGAGGGCTGCCCGCCCGAGTCCGCGGGTAGACCGCACGAGGCCGGCGGCAACGCCGGTCCTAGATGGATGGCCGTCTCCCCGGCCGCCGCGAGGCGACCGGGCGACAGAACCCGGCGTACAGCCCGACTCGTCTGCCATTGTGACCCTGACGGGGGAACTTCCTGATCGGGGCGACAATGCGTCCCGTGGGAGCGCCTACCTGTACCTGCAGTTTCCCGGGGGTTCCCGCGCGATTGTGCACGGCGATGTGTATGCGAGCCGAGAGTGGCGCCAGAGGCGTGCCTCAATTCATGAACGGTCCGTAAGTGTGAGCCCTGGGCGGGGCTCTGCACAAAAGATTGCAAGGGCGACGACGAGCGGGATCCTGTGTGGCGGCTTGTTGCGGGAGTCACGCCATGTCACGCGGGGGAGACGCCATTCGGGCTCTCACAGGCTCGTGAGCGCCAGCAGTTTGTCGATCCAGGTGTCGAAATGCGGGCATGCCGCACGCCAAGGAAGGCAGCCCGAGGTCGGCAACTGCTACTGGGCCGTCCTGGGTCTTGAGGTACCCGGGACGCAAACGCAGGAGTCGCTTCGACGGAGCTGTGTCCGGCCCGTCGTTTACGGCTTCGGGACCACCCGCCGCATCGACTTGCCTTTTGAGCTCGCCGCCCAGCGCCGCATCGTCGTACCAGTCCGCCAGTTCCTTCCTCCAGCGACTCGGTCGCACCGGGCGCCGTCCCGGAGCTCCCCGTAATTGCTTGTTCCTCGCGCTGGACGAGAACGGTCTACTCTCGGCGGCGGCGCTACTCCTGCTGTGGTCGCGCGGCTGGGTCGAACCTGTGGTCGCGCCACCGGAACCTCGTCACATCGTGGCGCAACAGATACTGGCGCTCTGCCTGCAGGAGCACTCGGTCGGAGACAAGCTGTGGCAGGAGTGGTGGGGCGGGCTCGGCCCGTTCGGACCCTCGGCGGACCCCATCATGCGGCATCTGATCAGCGAGGGGTATCTGGACCAGGACGAGGGGATGCTGTTCATCGGCCCCGAGGCCGAACAGCGCTTCGGTTTCCGGAACTTCATGGATCTCGCCGCGGTGTTCACCGCCGCTCCGGAATTCACAGTGCTGACCGGACGCACCGAGATCGGTACCACCGACCCCGCACTGCTGACCGACGAGGTGGCAGGTCCCCGTCGGTTGCTGCTGGCCGGGCGGAGCTGGCAGGTGACCTACATCGACTGGTCGCGACGACGCTGTTACGTCGATCCGGTCGAGGGCGGGGGCAGAGCTCGCTGGGGCGGAGTCGGCTTCGCGCGTACCGCTTCTTACGAACTGACGCGTGCCGTACGGGAGGTGCTCCTCGGGGCCGAACCTCCGATCACCCTGACCAGACGTGCTCGCAGCGCCCTGGCACAAGCACGTGAGGAAAACGCCGAGTTCGTCCATCCGAACTCCACGGCCATCGTCCGGGGTGGGAAGGACACCAACGTGCGGTGGTGGACTTGGGCGGGCTACCGGGCCAACGCCACGCTGGCCGCCACGCTCGCCGGGGTCGCAGATCCTCTCCAACGCCCCACCGACGCATACATCAGACTTCGTGAGGACCTGTCTCCCGACGATTGGAAGAAGGCCAGGATCGATGTGGCCGAGCGCCTCTGCCTGCCTTCCGTAGATATGCGTGCGCTGAATGGGCTCAAGTTCAGCGCTGCACTGCCGGATCGCCTGGCCACGGCCACGCTCGCCACTCGCCTCGCGGATCTCAGCGGTGCGTCGGCAGTGCTTTCGGAGACTTCCCGGTTCACCTCGCTGGGCAGCTGATGCGGGGAGAGCGTCGGTACTGCAGCAGTGGACAGAGCGGGCGTCGCCACCAGGGGCATCCGTCATGTCTCTCGCAGTCTCGATGCCGGATGCCTCGGCGATAGCGGGTTTCACGTCCGTGGTGCCTGCTGGAAACGGTGTTCCGCGGACTGCGTAGCTTTCACGACCGCGACGGGGGCGTCTCCTTACGTAGCCGTCAAGGTAGCCACGCAGGCACCCTCCCTGCGCGTTTACGCAGGTCATAGCGTTGCGGTGACTCTCCCCGGCGTATAGCCCGACTCGTCTGCCGCTTCTGCCCCTGAGCTGGGGCGGAGCCGGTAATCCCGTGATCCAGAAGGCCCGTGGGGAGTCTCTGGGGAGAATCAGCCGCAACACCCTCCCCAGATGGCTTGCATGCACCTGATCCCGGCTCCCCGTCGCCGCCCTCCGCCGTGTCCGCAGGCGCCTCGGAGCCGCACTCGTAGCCCACGCTCTCGACGGGCGTCGCTCTGACAACGGATGACCACCGTTCGCGCACGCGGGACTACACGAGCACCGGTGCCTCGACCTCGGATGCCGGGTGGATGAGGGACCGCAGCTTCTCGCGGGTCTCCGGGTCCGTCGAGTAGACGATCGTGCCGATCATGCCGCGGGTCAGCAACACCTTGTAGGTGTTGCGGATGAGCCGGTTAATGTCATCGTCCGATGTCGCCTTGGTGAAGGAGGGGTCCTTCGACGCCGAGCGGTCCACGACCCAGTGGTCCGTGCGCCACACCAGGTCGGGGCCGAGGATCACGCCCGACCAGTCGTACTCGAAGCCCTGAGCGGTGTAGACGCAGCCGACCTGGCCGAAGCCTGCCGGGTCGGTGGCCCAGAGAGGTGCGGGCGGCGCTCCGAGTAGAGATCTGTCGCCGTACACGTTCCAAGGGCGAGCCCACTCGCCGATGGTGACGTCGGTGGGGAGCGCCGTCATGTCCGGGGTGATCTTCGTGGTCCATTTCCAGCAGTAGCCGGCCGACATCCGCGCGCCGTAGCCCTCCTCGCGACGGGCGACGAGGAAGTCCTCCAGCTCCTGAGGACTCTCCGCGGTCAGCAGCTCGAACTTGTCGTCCGGCTCCCATTGGTGGGGTGTTCCGTCGTCCAGGCCGAGCAGGTCGATGACCCACTTCTCGTACGCCTCACTGCCGCCGCACCGGAACTGGCCGTCCAGTTCCACCACCATGCAGTCCACGCCTTGGGCGGCGGCGACCCGCTGGATCTCCTCTTTGGTTCCCATCTCGCCGGGTCTCACCACCTGGTGCTGATCGAGGAGGAACACCGGCACCCGGGCCGCGTCGATCAGCTCCGCCACCTGGGGGCGGCCGGTGCGCAGTTCAGCCTTGGTGTAGCGGTTGGCGGAGGTCTTGCGGAGCCGGTGGGCCTCGTCGCAGACCAGTACGTCGAGGTCGTTCGGTTCGGCGTCCATGAAGCTGTTGAAGTACTTGAACAGCTGCTGCACCTCGCGCTTCCTGTCTCCCGCGACCTTCCGCATCGTCTTGGTGAACGACGCGGACCCCGTCGCGTGCAGAGCGGGCACCCCGCGTCGGTAGAGCTCGCCCAACAGGGACATCGCGATCACGCTCTTGCCGGAACCGGGGCCGCCGGTCACCACGATGACCTGCTTGTGATTGGACCGCTTGGCCTTGCGTACGGCGGACATCACCTTCTCGTAGGCGATCCGCTGTTCGGCGATGAGCACGAACTGTTCGCGGTCGCGGATTTCGGCCGCCGCGACGGCCATCAGCTGCTTCGACGGCCGTACCTTGGCGTCGAGCAGTAGGTCCGCCGCCTGCGCGCCGGGCTTGGCGGCGAGCCGTGAGCGAAGGAAGTCGAGGAAGGCGCCGCGCTGTTCGCCGGTGTACATCCGGCCGTGCTGGTCCTCCTCGACGCCGCGCAGCCCTGCCACCCCGAACTCGGTCGCGTTGTGGAGGAACGCCACACCGGCCAGCGACTTGGGCATCCGCTCCAACGCCCCGTTGAAGGACAGCAGGTATTCGCAGTAGCCCCGCACTTGCTCGATCGGGTTGAGCACGGGCTCCGCGTAGGAGTCGATCCGGCACAGCAGTGGCTCGTCCTCCTCCGGGTAGGCCGTGCTCCACTGCTTGAGTTCCACGACGACGTAAGACGGTTCGCCTGTGGCCGGGTGGACGCCGGCCAGTACGGCGTCGGCACGCTTGCTGGTGAGAGGCAGGCTGTATTCGACGAGGACTTCGACGTCGTCGAGCCCGGCCTCCATGAGTGCGTTGGCGAGCGCGGGCAGGCTGCGTTCCCAGGACCGCATCTCCGCCGGTGCGGGCCTCCGGCCGTGCTGGTGACGGAAGTTCTCGGTCAGATGCAGCGCCAGCGACCCTTCGAGGATGCGGGCGGCCACGGACGCCGCGGCCTCACGAAACAGCAAGAAAACGCCCCCAGGCAGCACGAAGAAGACTCGTGCGGGTGGGGGCATGTCCTCCGGTGTCCGCCGGCAGGCGGATCAGGAAGCCCGTCGGGCCGCTGAGATGGTGCTCGCCATCCTAGGTCAGCGTGTGGTCACGAGGAGGGGATGGGCGGGTTTGGCTCGGCCGGGTGGTGCGGCGGTGTTGTGGTTGGTGGCGCGCGGATTTCGGGCGGGGTTGTGGACTGTCTCTCCTATGTCGGGACGGCTCCTGCCTTCTCCACCACCGAGCAAGCGCTTTCAAGATCACCTCCGACTGATTCTCGGTGTGCTGTCAGGAGGCCCTTCTTGATTCGGCCCGCCAACGTGGCCGTCAGTCCCACCCAGCCAGACATGCCTGCGGGCCATGAGCCAGACAGCGCCGGAGGGCGCTGACGGTGGTGTCCACGAACTCCTCGGGAATTGCGTCTGCGTCGACCCAGCGGACCTGGGAGTGCTCGCGCATCATCCGCGAGCGCCTCGAACCCACCGGTGTCCACGGCCGCCCGACCAGCCGGCCATCACCTCTGAATATTCGGGCCTGCGGAGAGCATCTCGGTCGCGGCGCGCTCGACGTCCGCCTCCGACACAAGTACCAACTGAGCTGCATTCCCCAGCGGGACGAAGCTGTCCACGCTCGCGACCCGTCTGATCGCCCCGGTGAATCCGGCATCGACCAGGGCGGTCACGACTCCCTCCGACACGCCTCCCGTACGGCGGGTCTCGTCGACCACGAGGACGCGCCCCGTCGCACGGGCTTCCCGCAGGAGGTCGTCGAGTGGGAGGGGGGCCAACCAGCGCAGGTCGACGACCCGGCCGGCGATGCCCTCTCGATCCAGCCGGCGTGCGGCTCGCAGGGAGATGGGCAGGCCGTTGCCGAAGGTCACGAGGGTCAGGTCCGTGCCTGTGCGGTAGGTGCGGGCCCGGCCGATCGGTACGTGGGCTGCGGGGGGCGGGTATGCCGCCAGCCAGGCGTTGTCGCCCTCCTCTTGGAGGTCTCGCGTGTGGTAGAGCGCGATCGGCTCCAGGAAGGCGCTGACCGTGCCGTCCACCTGCGCGGTCGCCACGCATGTGCGGAGCATCGCCGCCGCGTCGTCGGGGCGGGAGGGGGAGGCGATGACCAGGCCGGGGATGTCGCGCAGGGCGCCGAGCGCGTTGTCGTTGTGGAAGTGGCCGCCGAAGCCACGCTGGTAGCCGTAGCCGGCGATGCGGACCACGAGGGGGTTGCGGTACTGGCCCTGGGAGAAGAACTGGAGCGTGGCGGCCTCGCCTCGCAGTTGGTCTGCGGCGTTGTGCAGGTAGGCGAGGTACTGGATTTCGGCGACCGGCAGGAGTCCGGACAGGCCCGCCCCCAGCGCGAGGCCGAGGATGGACTGCTCGTCGAGCAGGGTGTCGAAGACCCGAGCCGTACCGAAACGCCGTTGCAAGCCCCGGGTCAGGCCGTAGACGCCGCCCTTGCGGCCTACGTCCTCGCCGAAGACGACCATCTCCGGATGGCTGCCGAGCAGGTCGGCGAGTGTGTGGGTGATGGCTTGGGCGACGGTGACGGGCTCGCCCACGGGGGCTGTGGGTGGTTCGGTCGTACGGCGTGCCGCAGCCGCCACGAGGGCGGGGCGGCGGGGTGCGATGGGGGCTGTGATCTGCGCGACGGTGGTCAGGGGCTCGCTCTCCAGGGCCTCCTTGGCCACGGCGAAGACGCGTCCGCTCACCTCGTCGTACCGGTCGAGAACCTGCCGCGGTGAAAGGATGCCGGCCGTTGTGAGCAGCCGGGCCGTGGCCAGCAGTGGGTCGCGTTCCAGGTCCGCGGCGACTTCGGACGGCGTGCGGTAGGCGGCTTCGGCGTCCGAGCCCGCGTGGCCGAGGAAGCGCACCATCGACAGGTGCAGGAAGGCGGGCTGCCGGTTCTTGCGTACGTGGGTCACTGCCTCGCGCGCGGTGTCGAAGGCGGCTCGCGGATCGCAGCCGTCCGCGGCGAAGTAGGTGAGAGAAGGCCGGCGGCCGTAGGCCTGCCGCACCCAGTCGTGCGGTGTCGGAACGCTGATGCCCAGGCCGTTGTCCTCGCAGACGAACAGGATCGGCATCGGGAGGCCCTGGTAGGCCGCGTGGCAGGCGCTGTTGATGGCGCCCGCCGCCGTGGAGTGGTTCACGGAAGCGTCGCCGAAGGTGCAGCAGACCACGGCGTCGTCGGGCCAGGCGCACTCGGTGCCGAGGCGCTTGGCGCGGGCGATGCTCCATGCCACGCCGACCGCTCGGGGCAGGTGGGAGGCGATGGTCGACGTCTGCGGGATGACGGCCAGTTCGTGGCGCCCGTACACCTTGTGCCGTCCACCGGCGATCGGCTCCTCGGCCCCGGCGGCCACCCCCAGCAGCATGTCCCTGACGGCGTCGACGCCGCCGGCCTGCCGGGCGCGGGCGCAGTAGAAGGCGCCGGACCGGTAGTGCAGCAGCGCCGGGTCGGTGGGGCGCAGGGCGAGGGCGAGTGCGGCGTTGCCCTCGTGCCCGCTCGATCCGATGGTGTAGTAGCCGCGGCCCTGTTGTTGCATCCAGCGTGCGGCGGCGTCGGCGTGCCGGCTCTCCGACTGCGCGTCGAACAGGTCCAGCGCGGTACCGGTGTCCAGTCCGCCGGCGTGGCGCAGCGGGATCGCCGCGTCCGCAGACCGTGGACCGGCCACCGCCTCGCGGAAATGCCGCTCCAGCTCCTCGACGGCGCTCACAGACGGAAGGACAGGTCGGGCTCGAGCGCGGCCACGTCCATCTGCGCCTTCTGCAGACGGCCGGAGTGGTCCCAGTTCATGGACTGCCAGCGGGTGAACTGGTCGAGCACCCACTGCCCAGACTGTCGACTGCCGTTGCCCGACTTGCCGTTGCCGCCGAAGGGAAGGTGGGCCTCGGCTCCGGAGGTGGTGTTGTTGACGCTGACCATGCCCGCGGAGATGCCGCGCCGGTACGTCCATACCTCGTGCGGATCGTTGGTGTAGATCGCGGCGGACAATCCGTAGCCATGGGCGTTGGCCAGATCGAGGGCCTCGTCGAAGTCCCGGTAGGTCGTCACTCCGACGATGGGGCCGAAGGTCTCGTTGAGGAACAGGTCGTCGTCGCGGCGCACTCGGTCGACGATCACCGGGTGGTAGAACATGCCCGCCTCAGGGTCCCCGACGAAGCCCTTGCGCGGGTTGGCGGCCGTGATCCGCCCGATGCCGTCCGAGCCGTAGGTGCGGTGGTGGTCCTTGATCCAGCCGAGGAAGGTCTCGTAGCGCTGCGCGAAGCGCTCGTCGAGCATCGGGCCGTAGAGGACGTCCTCGAACGCGTCGCCGATCCGGACCGCGCGGCTCGCGGCGTCGAAGCGGGCGAGGAAGTCCTCGTGCACCGACTCGTGCACGATGAGCGTCCCGAGGGAGGTGCAGCGCTGCCCCGCGGTGCCGAACCCGGAGAACAACGCCCCCTCGACCGCCAGGTCGAGGTCGGCGCTCGGGGTGACCACCTGAGGGTTCTTGCCGCCCAGCTCCAGGCACGGGGTCTGCAGGTGGCTCCCGCACAGGGCGCCGATCCTCCGGCCGACGAGCGTGGACCCCGTGAAGCCGACCTTGTCGACCAGACCGGCGTCGAGGGAGGCCTCCAGACCGGCGTATGTCTGCTCCCCGTCGGCGAGGACGAGGTTGAGTACGCCGTCGGGCAAGCCCCCTCCGTGCACGAACAGCTCGAAGAGGGCCTTGGCGCTCGCGGCGGCGTAATCGGCGGGCTTCCACACCACGGTGTTGCCGGTCACGAGCGCCGGTACGAGGTACCAGGCCGGCACGGCCACCGGGAAGTTGCCGGCGGTGATCACAGCGACCGCGCCCATGGGGTTGCGGAAGGTGAACAGCTGCTTGTCCGGCATCTCCGAGGGCACCGTCTGCCCGTACAGCCGGCGGCCCTCGCCCAGGAAGAAGTCGCAGGTGTCGATGATCTCCTGGACCTCGCCGAGTGCCTCGGCCAGCGGCTTGCCGATCTCCTCGGTGACGATGCGGGCGAGCCGGTCCTTGTTGGCTTCGACGAGCCGGCCGATCTTTCCGATCGCGGACCCGCGCACCGGCGCCGGGACGTCCGCCCAGGACCGCTGAGCCGCCTTCGCGGCCCTGGCGGCCTCGACGAAGGTCGAGGCGTCCCCGAGCGAGACCTCGGTGACCACTTCCGCGGTACGACCGGGATTGGGGCGCCGCAGAGTCCCGCCGGGAGCGCCGGCGACCGGACGGCCGGCAACGATCGAGGCGACGGAACGGGCCATGTCTTCGCCCTGCCTTTCGGGTGGGTTGGGCCGGGGTGGCTGGTACGGGGTCGGCTCGTCCGGTACGGGTCAGTCTCGTCCGGTACGGGTCAGTGGAGACCGGCGAGGATCCGGTCGAGGGCCCGCAGGGCGAACCCGAGCTCGTCCCGGGTGATGGACAGGGCAGGGCGGAAGCGCACCGTGCGCTCACCACACGGCAATGCGATCACCTGTTCCTCGGTTCGCAGCCTGCGCACCACGTCGTCGCGCACGGCGCCGTCGGGCAGATCGACGGCGCACATCAGTCCGCGGCCTCGCGCGTTGGCCGCCAACGGTGTGTGCCGGACTTCGAGATCACGCAGTTCGGTCAGGAACCACGCTCCCACGGCAGCGGCATTGGCCACCAGGTCGTCCCTTTCGATGATCTCCAGGATGCGGCGGGCCCGGACCATGTCGACGAGTCCGCCGCCCCAGGTGGAGTTGATCCGCCCGGAGACCTGGAGGACGTTGTCGGGTACCTGGTCGACCCGGCGGCCGGCCATGATGCCGCCGAGCTGGACCTTCTTGGCGAAGGCGACGATATCCGGCTCGAGGCCGAGTTGCTGGTAGGCCCAGGTGGTGCCGGTGATCCCCACCCCGGTCTGCACCTCGTCGAGCACGAACAGCGCGTCGTACTGGTGGCAGAGCGCCTGCATCGCCTGCAGGAACTCCGGGCGCATGTGGTTGTCGCCGCCCTCGCCCTGGATCGGCTCGGCGATGAAGCAGGCGATGTCGTGCGGGTTGTCCTCGAACGCTCGCCGCGCCTGCGCCAGGGACTCCCGCTCGGCCTCCTCGACCTCGGCGAGGTGGCGCTCGAGGGGGAAGCGCACCGCGGGTACGTCGATGCGCGGCCAGTCGAACTTCGGGAAGCGGGCCGTCTTGTTGGGCTCGGTGTTGGTCAGCGACAGGGTGTACCCGCTGCGGCCGTGGAACGCCCGCCGAAGGTGGAGCACCTTGGTGCCGAGCTCGGGGGAGCGGCCTGCGGCCTCGTTGCGGCGGCTCTTCCAGTCGAACGCCGTCTTGAGCGCGTTCTCGACGGCGAGCGCGCCGCCCTCGACGAAGAACAGCCGCGGCAGGTCCGGATCGCCCAGCACCCGGGCGAACGTCTCGACGAACTCGGCGTAGTGCGTGGTGTAGACGTCGGGGTTGGCGGGCTTGTTCGCCGCCACTCGGGCGAGGAGGGTCATGAACTCCGGGTCGTCCACGATGCCCCGCGCGTTGAGCCCCAGCGGGGCGGACGCGAAGAACGAATAGAGGTCGAGGAACTTCCCACCGGTGCGCGCGTCGATGATCCACGAGCCCTGGCTGTCGAGCAGGTCGAGCACAAGCTTGAAACCGTCGGTCAGCACATGCCGGCCGAGCCTCTCGTGCACCTCGTCGGGGTGGACTGTCGACACTGCGGCAACCGTCATGGAGGCACCTACTCTCGATAGCCGTCTACCGAAGAAACTTCGTTGAACGCGAGAATCAGCGAAAATATTTTAGATATGGGGCGGTCGAGGCTGCAAGGCTTCGTGCAGCGATAGATGTGGATGCGTCGAACGGTGGGCTGATCCGGCCGTCGCGACGGCGTCAACGGCGACGACGCGGGCGAGCAGAGCCGTCGTCGGTGCCGCTGCTTCTGCTCGGTCGGTGGTGGCACGGCCTCGGCAGGGTCGGGCCGGGTCGCCGCCAATCGCATGCACAGCGGGTGACTGGAGCGGCATGATGGAGTGACGGCCCGCGGATCCGTCCCTTGCGAGACGAGAGCCGGGTGGGGAGAACCAGGCACGGCGGCCTCGGACCGACGCCGTCCGTTCGCGGCAGGAGAAGTGGGGGGGCCATGTTAGGTGATGGCGCGCCGGGGGGCGGTTCCTGGAAGCTGCGCAGGGCGTTGAAGGGGGTCGAGTCGCGCTTCCGGCCCACGGTGCTCGCCGGCCGCGACGCCGAACGGGCGGCCACCGCCTACGTACGTGCGCTGCTGCTCGCTCTGCAGGAGAATCCGGCGCTGGCACGAGACCTGCACGCACGGTACGACGCCCGTCTGCCCGCCACGGAGTACGCCTCGGCGTTCGGCCAGGCCGAGAAGGAGCAACTGTCGGCCCTGGGCGGTCATCTCGACACGACGGTGCTCGCCCTCGTCATCGACGTCGCGGACCGGCTGGACGATCCCGGACTCCGCCGCCGGGCCTGCCACAGCCTGGTGGTCCTCCTCGGCGAGGCCCAGGACGCCGAGGGACTCGTCGCATGGCTGCATCGCCTGTACGAGCAGGAGATGCTGGACGTGACGGTCCTGTCGGCGGCCCTGGAGGCCCACACCGCACGGACCGGCCTGGACGCGGACGCCGGGCTCTGGGCGGGCTTCTTCGACCACCTGCCGCACCATCTGGTGCCGGACCGGTTCGAGACCCGGCTGTTCCTGGGGCGGGGCTCGGACGCCGTGCGGCTCGCGGACACTCCCGCCCGCCGACGCGAGGCGCTCGCGTGCTGTCTGCGGTCGTCCCGGCTCCAGGACGTCCAGGACGGCCTGCAGCTGGCCGAATCCGAAGGTGACGGCGCATACGTGCGGAGCCTGTCGGACCGGGCCGGCGACCTGGCCCTGGCCGAGGGAGGACCGGGGGACGCGCTGCCCCACTACGAACGGGCGGGAAATCCCGGCCGGGTGAGCCACTGCCACGAACAACTCGGTGATTTCAGTGCCGCCTTGGAAACCTGCCCGACGGACGAGCCCGCGCGCCTTGCCCGTCTCGCAGGTGAATGCCGCACGGAGATCGACGCCTTGGCCGAGCAGGGCGAACGCACCGAGGCCGTACGCAGGACCCGTGCGGTGCTGAGCTGCCTCGACCGGGCGGACTCCGACAAGCTGGTGGTCCGCCGGCGCGAGGAACTGGAGGGACTGCGCCAAGCCGTGGCCCTGGTCGAGCGCCGACGCTTCCAGGACCTTTTCGGCACCGTCCTCGACGACGAGGGCCGCAGATCGGTCCACAGCCGGTGGAGCCGGTTCGAGGAGGAGGCCGGAGAACCGCTCGAAGCGGCCCGGCACGCCGAGGACGCGGAGGAGCACTACCGCGCGCACCGCCTCTACCGTGCGGCCGAGCGCTTCGGGGACGCCGACCGGGTTCTGCACAACGACGACTCGCCGGAAGGCCTGGCCGCCCGGGCGGCGGCCCGCGAGGCGGGCGGGGACCTGCTCGGCGCGGCGCGCCTGCACGAGCAGGCCGATCGCCACGAGGAGGCCGTCGCGCTCTACGAACAGGCCGACGACCCCCTGGCCGCCGCACGGTGCCTGACCCGGTGGCGCGGGGACGAAGCGGTCGAAGACCCGCGCCTGCCCGGGTTCCTGCGTCGCACGGGCGACATCGACGAACTCGTACGCCTCTGCCTCGACGCCATGGAGTCGAGGGGGTCCGACTCGCAGGCGGGCCCCCTGCTGCGGTCACTCGTCGACGACGAGACCACGGTGACCGGCGCCCTGAGGGAGCAGGTCCTCGAAGCGCTGGAGGCCGCGGACTCCCTCGGCCGCGGAGCCTTCGAGGAGCGGGTCGCGCAGTGGGCGGCGCAGGCCAAGCAGGACGTGGACCAGCGCTACTCCCGGATCTGGGGCATGGACCTGGGCACCAGCACCTGCGTGGCGGCCATCTACGACACGACGGTCCACCGGCCGGTGGTCTGTCCGCACGTCGGTCAGCCCTACTTCGCTTCCACGCTGAGCGTGTCCGACGAGGGGGAGGAGTTTGTCGGGCTGACCGCCGACGCCATGCTGGCCCGCAGGATCATCGGGCATGTCAGCGGTGCCAAGCGCCGGATGGGCGGTCGCAGCCGGTTCAAGATCCGGGATCACACGTACCGGCCGGAAGAAGTGTCCGCACGGATGATCGGGCACGCCCGCACCCTGGTCGAGTCCTACCTCGCCGACCGGGTCAGGGAGCGGATCGCCGAGCTGGCCCGCGCCGAGCTGGGCGAGATCCAGGACGCATGGCTGGACTGGGCCGCGGAGGAGCACGATCTCGTCGTCGGCCGGCCGAGGGTGATCGTCACGATTCCCGCCTTCTTCCACAACAACGCCAAGGCGGCGACGCGAAGTGCCTGCAGGATCGCCGGCGTGGACCTGGTCCGGCTGATCCACGAACCGACCGCCGCATGCATGGCGGTGTCCCAACGCCGGGACCTGGAAGGCCATGTCGCCGTGCTGGACCTCGGCGCGGGCACTCTCGACGCGAGCTTCGTCGAGGTGGAGAGCAACGTCTACGAAGTGAATCGGGTGTTCGGCGACACCAAGTACGGCGGCCGGGACTTCGACGCGGCCATCACCGACCACCTGGCCGACCGGCTCCGTGACGAAGGGCTCGACGTCCCCGACAAGGGCCTCGCGCGGCAGCGGCTGGAGATCGCCGCCGAGTACCTGAAGATCGCGCTGTCCTCGCAGGAGGAGGCCGAGTACACGCTCAACGCGTTCCTGGACCGGTCGAGCGTGCGGATCGAGCTCACCCGCACCGAGCTCGCCGACGTGCTCGCCGAGCCGTTGGACACGCTGCGCCGGGTCTGCGAGAAGGCCCGCGACGAATGGTCCTGGGGCGATCCGGGCGACGAACCGCGGCACTTGGTGCTGGTCGGCGGCCCGATGCTGTCCCCGCTCGTGAGCGGTGTCGTGGAGCAGGCGTTCGGGTCCAGGCGGACGGGCTTTCCTGATCCCCGCGCCGCGGTCGCGTTCGGGGCAGCCCTCCAGGGCGGGGTGCTGTCCGGGGACCTCGGCGAAGTCCTGCTGCTGGACGTCACGCCGCTGCCGCTCGGCATCAGCGTCGTCGACAGGACGACCGGCGGACAGCGCTTCTCGACCCTAGTCGACGCGAACACGATGATCCCCACACAGCGGCAGGACGTCTACACCACGGCGGAGGACAACCAGCAAGCAGTGCTGGTGCAGGTCTACAACGGCGGACAACTCGACCCGCAGTCCAAGATCGGTGAGTGCCGGCTGGAGGGCATTCCGCCGCTGCCGAAGGGGAAGCCGCAGATCGAGGTGACCTTCTCGATCGACACGAGCTGCGTGCTCGAAGTCACCGCCGTGGACAAGGGAACCGGCCGGTCGACCTCGGTGCGGATCACGGACACCACCCTGCTGTCACCACGCGAGATCCAGGAGATGGCGCAACGGCAGGCAGTGCAGCGGGAACTGGAAGAGGTCCGGCGTACGCTGCACAGCCTCGTGGACGAGGCCGCCGAGCTCGACCCGGAACGGCTGTGCGGGGAGTTCCGGGACCGGCTGGAAGCACATCTGCCGACCCATCGCCCGCTGGACCGGCACAGCCAGCGGCTGCTGTTGGAGATGTACGGCAACGAGGCGACCGACGTGGAGTCCGAACTCCTTTCGTTGCGGGGCCCGTTGCGTGATCTGACGGTCACCGTCCGGGACTATCTGGGGCATGCGGCCGCAGCGGACCGGGCCGACGCCGGGCGACACCTCGCCGAGCGGCTCGCGGAACACCTGGACCGGATGCGGGAAGGCATGGCCCGGGTGGCCGGCTGGAACGCCGTGCTCGCGGCGCTGGCCGCCGCGGACAGTGATCCGCTGCGACGCTTCCGGGCCCTGCACGACGCGGGTGACCACCAGCGCGCACTACGCGCCCACGACGAGCTGACCGAACCGCTGACGGATCCGGAGGACCTGCGCCGACGGCTGCGTTGTCTGGCCGGCACCGGCGACGTCGCGGGGTACCGGGAGGCTCTGCGCAGGGACGCCCCCAGGCTGCCGGCGGTCGTCCTGGACCGGGACGACCCGGAGTCGTACCTGGAATCGGCCCGCCCCGCGGTGGTTCAGGTGTCGGACGCGGCCGGCCGGACGGAGACCGGCTTCCTGATCTCGGACCGGCATGTGCTGGCCGGCGGCTGCCGGCCCGAGACGTCGGCCTCGGAGCTCACCGTGCACATGACGACGGGAGCATGCGCCGTGCGACATGTGTTCCGTCCCGAATCCTCGTTCATCGACGCGTGCGTCGTCCTTCTGGCCGAACGGGTGCCCGCCCAGCCGCTGCGACTGGGCTTCCCCAGGCTCTCGAACATCGGGGACGAAGTCTGGGGGGCCGCGTCCGACCACATGCTCGTGGCCGGCATCGTCCAGGGATTCGAGGCGTTCGCCGAGTACGGCCTGAAGCTCTTCCGCACCGATCTGGAACTGCCGCCCGAGGCAGGGGGCGGCCCTCTGCTCAACGAACTGGGAGAAGTGGTCGGCCTGCTGGTGCAGCGCGGATCGGGAGCGGCGACGTTCGCGATCTCCGTGGACTCGCTGGCGCCGCTGCTCGCGAGTGCCGGCTTCGGGCTGTCCGAGGCCGGTGGCGACGGAGCCCTGCGTTGACCGTCACCACGGGTTCCGCCGAGGGCCGGCTGATCGCCGGACGGTACCGGCTGCACGGCCTGCTCGGGGCCGGGGGCATGGGGGAGGTGTGGAGCGCCGAGGACGAGCGCCTCGACCGGCACGTCGCCGTCAAGCTGATCAGCTCCGCCGTACGGCTCCGTCGTGCCGAGCTCCGGTCCGATCCGGGCGGCGCCCGCCTGTCGGCCCGTTTCCGACGCGAGGCGAAGATCGCGGCTGCCCTTTCCGGCCATCCCAACATCGTCACGGTGTACGACTTCGGAGAGGATCCGCTGCACGTCGTCATGGAGCTGGTCCAGGGCACACCGTTGGACGTGCGTGTCCGGCGGGAAGGGCTCCCCGCTCCGGCCGAGGTCGTCGCCTGGGGCGCGCAGGTCTGCGACGCCCTGGCGACGGCACATGCGCGCGGTGTCGTGCACCGGGACCTCAAGCCGTCCAACCTCATCCTCACCGGCGGACGCACCGTGAAAGTCCTGGACTTCGGGCTCGCGGCCCTTCTGGAGGGTGGCATCGCGGCGGCCGGCACGTCGCTGACAGCCGAGGGCGCGTTCGTCGGCACCGCGCCGTACGCGGCCCCCGAGCAGATCCGGGGGCGCGGCGTCGACTCGCGCGCGGACCTGTACGCACTGGGCTGCCTGCTGTACGAACTCACCGCCGGAACACCGCCGTTCGGGAAGGGACCGAAGGGGGACGTCGCCGTCCGGCAGCTGATGGACGAGCCGCCTCCGCTCCGGGCGGACCGGCCGGATGTCACCCCCGAATTCGAGCGGCTCGTCCTCGATCTGCTCGCCAAGGAGCCCGAGCGGCGCCCGCAGGACGCGCAGACCGTGCGGGAGCGCCTCAGCCGCCTCGCGCTGCCCCGTCCCGAACCGGCCGCATCGGCGGCCGGAGATCCGCCGCAGGACCTGCTCACCGGCTTCGGCCGGACCGGCGGACTGCGCCTGGCGCGCGTGTTCGACCTCCATGCTCCCGACGGCAGCCCGGCGATCGGCGCGGCGCACGAGCGCATCGTCTCGGCGCAGGAACGGGCCGCCCTGCTGGAGTGCCTGCGCGATGCGCGTGCCGTCGTCCTTCTCCCGCGTGAGCCCGACCGTGTCGAGCCGGCTTGCGGCAGGGTGGTGCCCGCGATCTTCCGCACCGACGGAACGTGGGTCTGGTCCGACCAGATCGCGTACTACCTCGACCGGTACGGCTACGCACCCGACCCCGGGCTGCGGCGGCACTTTGCCACGCGGCAGGAGTCGCCGCAGCAGGTCACCGCACGGGTGTGCAGTCAAGCGGGCAGGCTGGTGCTCGCCGAGCCCGAAGGCTCCTTGACGGGCCGCCCCGCCTCGAACACCCGTCGGTAGCCCCGTCCGCCGCATCCGGTGAGCCGGCCACCGCCGCGGTGCCGACGGGCGGCCGGGCAAGGAGTCGAGGCTGCCCGGACACCCCGGCTACGCATGCCGAAGCAGCGCCCCGACCACCGCCTCCACATACCCCGGGAACTCCTCGGCCGAGGGCAGCGCGGAGGGGACGGCGTGGCCGAGCTGGGTGTGGCCCAGGTAGAAGTTGTAGGCCATCAGGCCCCGCCGTCGTGCCTCGGCGTCGGGGAATCCGAGTTCGGTGAAGAGCCCGGCCAGGTAGCCGATCCGGCGCTCGGTGACCTGCTCGAGCGCGGCGGCGACCTGGGGATGGCCGACGCTGGCGAGCAGGGAGAGTTCGAGCGGGTCGTGCTTGGCCGGCCGGGTGACCTCGGTGAACAGACGGCGCAGGCGCTTCTCCGGGTCCGGCTCGGTCTGCATCGCGGCGATGATCTGCTCCGTGTCCGTCTCGACCCAGCGGGCGAGCGCGGCTTCGATCAGTGCCTCGCGGTTGCCGAAGTGCCAGTAGAAGCTGCCCTTCGTGGCGCCCAGGCGGGCGGCGAGCGGTTCGACCGCCACCGCCGCGAGGCCGCCGCCCGCACGGATGGCGGCGAGTGCGGCGTCGGCCCAGTCGTCCGCGCTCAGTCTGGACTTCTTCACCTGTTGCCGTCGCTCCATGACCGTACGCTACCGTATGGTTTCCATACGCCGGCGTATGGAGGTACGCGATGCTCAGGAACAGGCCCGTGGCGGTGGAGTTCCCCGAAGGTGCACGGCTGATCAGGGCGGCGCTGGACCGGCCCGACTACCAGGACGCGTACGCCGTGGAGTTGCGGCCCGGGATGCCGCGCGATCCCGCGGCCTGGACGGGCGTCCTGCGGGACGCCTTCCCGATCGCGGCGCGGCGGGACGGCGAGGTGCTGATGGACGTGAGCACCGCCGGTCTCGACGCCTGGGCCTCGATCGTCGTCGACGGCACGTACGTGATCCTGTGCAGCTCGGTGAAGACGCACGCGTGGCGATCCAGGCTCTACTGGGGCGTCGTGAAACGGGTGCACCCCCTCATGGCCCGCGTCATGCTGGCCCGTACGCACCGAAATCTCGATCATGCGGCGCGGAAAACCGGGTAGGCACCCGGAAGTACCGCTCGATCCGGCCCCGTCGGCCGTCGCGCGGCACACAACGTCACGTCCCTCCGGCGGTCGCCCCCGCGATCCGGGTGATCCGGGTGGCCATATCCGGATGTGCCCCACCCGAGTGACGCGAGTTACATGGCACCGGGGGGCCCGCATCGACACGATGGGGGGCGTCACCGGCAGGCTGAAGGGATCCAAGGATGTTCCGCAAGGTGCTGGTCGCCAACCGCGGTGAGATCGCGATTCGCGCGTTCCGGGCCGGCTTCGAGCTGGGCGCGAGAACCGTCGCCGTCTTCCCGCACGAGGACCGCAACTCGTTGCACCGGCTCAAGGCCGACGAGGCGTACGAGATCGGTGAACCAGGGCACCCCGTGCGCGCCTACCTCTCCGTCGAGGAGATCGTCCGGGCCGCGCGCCGGGCGGGCGCGGACGCGGTCTACCCGGGGTACGGGTTCCTGTCCGAGAACCCCGACCTGGCCCGCGCGTGCGAGGAAGCGGGCATCACGTTCGTCGGCCCCAGCGCCGACACCCTGGAACTCACCGGCAACAAGGCCCGCGCCGTGGCCGCCGCCCGCGCGGCCGGCGTTCCGGTGCTGGGCTCCTCGGCGCCCTCCACCGACGTGGACGAACTGGTCCGCGCCGCGGACGAGGTCGGCTTCCCCGTGTTCGTCAAGGCGGTCGCGGGCGGCGGCGGGCGCGGCATGCGCCGCGTCGAGGACCCCGCGTCGCTGCGCGACGCCATCGAGGCGGCGGCCCGCGAGGCGGCGTCCGCGTTCGGCGACCCGACGGTCTTCCTGGAGAAGGCCGTCGTCGAACCCCGCCACATCGAGGTGCAGATCCTCGCCGACGGGCAGGGCGGCGTCATCCACCTCTACGAGCGGGACTGCTCGCTCCAGCGCCGCCACCAGAAGGTCATCGAGATCGCGCCCGCGCCGAACCTCGACCCCGAACTGCGGGACCGGATCTGCGCCGACGCGGTGCGGTTCGCCCGCGAGATCGGCTACCGCAACGCCGGCACCGTCGAGTTCCTGCTCGACCGCGACGGCAACCACGTCTTCATCGAGATGAACCCGCGCATCCAGGTCGAGCACACGGTGACCGAGGAGGTCACCGATGTCGACCTGGTCCAGGCCCAGATGCGCATCGCGGCCGGCGAGAGCCTGGCCGACCTCGGGCTGTCGCAGGAGAGCATCACCCTGCGCGGCGCCGCCCTCCAGTGCCGTATCACCACCGAGGACCCGGCGAACGGCTTCCGCCCCGACACCGGACGCATCAGCGCCTACCGCTCGCCCGGCGGCTCGGGCATCCGCCTGGACGGCGGGACCACCCACGCGGGCACCGAGATCAGCGCGCACTTCGACTCGATGCTCGTCAAACTCACCTGCCGAGGACGGGACTTCAAGGCCGCGATCGGCCGTGCCCGGCGCGCGGTCGCCGAGTTCCGCATCCGCGGCGTCGCCACCAACATCCCCTTCCTCCAGGCGGTGCTGGACGACCCGGACTTCCGGGAAGGGCGGGTGACGACGTCGTTCATCGAGCAGCGCCCGCAGCTGCTCACCGCGCGCCACTCCGCCGACCGCGGCACCAAGCTGCTCACCTACCTCGCCGACGTCACCGTGAACAAGCCGCACGGCGAGCGGCCTCAACTGATCGACCCCGTCACCAAACTGCCCCCGCTGCCCGCCGGCGAGCCGCCCGCCGGTTCCCGGCAGCGCCTGACCGAACTGGGGCCCGAGGGGTTCGCACGCTGGCTGCGCGAGTCGCCGGCCATCGGCGTCACGGACACCACGTTCCGCGACGCCCACCAGTCGCTGCTGGCCACCCGCGTACGGACCAAGGACATGCTCGCCGTCGCCCCGGTGGTGGCCCGCACCCTGCCGCAGCTGCTGTCCCTGGAGTGCTGGGGCGGCGCCACCTACGACGTCGCCCTGCGCTTCCTCGCCGAGGACCCGTGGGAGCGGCTCGCCGCCATCCGCGAGGAAGTCCCCAACATCTGTCTCCAGATGCTGCTGCGCGGACGCAACACGGTCGGCTACACGCCGTACCCCACCGAGGTGACGGACGCGTTCGTCCAGGAGGCAGCGGCCACCGGCATCGACATCTTCCGGATCTTCGACGCCCTGAACGACGTCGGGCAGATGCGGCCCGCCATCGAGGCCGTACGCGAGACCGGGACGGCCGTCGCTGAGGTCGCCCTCTGCTACACCTCGGACCTGTCCGACCCCTCCGAGAAGCTCTACACCCTCGACTACTACCTCCGCCTCGCCGAGCAGATCGTCGCCGCCGGCGCGCACGTCCTGGCCGTCAAGGACATGGCGGGCCTGCTGCGCGCCCCGGCCGCGGCGACGCTCGTCTCGGCGCTGCGCCGCGAGTTCGACCTGCCGGTGCACGTCCACACGCACGACACCGCGGGCGGCCAGCTCGCGACCTACCTCGCCGCGATCCAGGCCGGGGCGGACGCGGTGGACGGCGCGGTGGCGTCGATGGCGGGCACCACCTCGCAGCCGTCGCTGTCGGCGATCGTCGCCGCCACCGACCACTCCGCGCGGCCGACCGGACTCGACCTCCAGGCGGTCGGGGACCTGGAGCCGTACTGGGAGAGCGTGCGCCGGGTCTACGCCCCGTTCGAGGCGGGCCTCGCCTCGCCGACCGGGCGCGTCTACCACCACGAGATCCCCGGCGGCCAGCTGTCCAACCTGCGGACCCAGGCCGTGGCGCTGGGCCTCGGCGACCGCTTCGAGGACATCGAGAAGATGTACGCCGCCGCCGACCGCATCCTCGGCCGGCTGGTGAAGGTCACCCCGTCGTCGAAGGTGGTCGGCGACCTGGCGCTGCACCTGGTGGGCGCCGGAGTGTCGCCGGACCGGTTCGAGGAGACGCCGGACCGGTTCGACATCCCCGACTCCGTCATCGGATTCCTGCGCGGCGAGCTCGGCAACCCGCCCGGAGGATGGCCGGAGCCGTTCCGCAGCAAGGCCCTCCAGGGCCGGGCCGACCCCAAGCCCGTGCAGGAGCTCAGCGCCGAGGACCGTACGGCGCTGGACAAGGACCGCCGCGCGACGCTCAACCGGCTGCTGTTCCCCGGCCCGACACGGGACTTCGAGACGCACCGGCAGAACTACGGCGACACCGGTGTGCTGGAGAGCAAGGACTTCTTCTACGGTCTGCGCCCCGGCACGGAGTACGCCGTCGACCTGGAGCCCGGTGTGCGGCTGCTCATCGCGCTGGAGGCGGTGGGCGACGCCGACGAACGCGGCATGCGCACGGTGATGTCGACGCTCAACGGCCAGCTGCGGCCCATCCAGGTCCGCGACACCGCCGCCGCCTCCGACGTCCCGGTGACCGAGAAGGCCGACCGCGGCAACTCCGGCCATGTCGCCGCCCCGTTCGCCGGAGTGGTGACGCTGGTGGTCGCCGAAGGAGACCAGGTGGAGGCCGGTGCGACGGTGGCCACGATCGAGGCGATGAAGATGGAGGCGGCGATCACCGCCGGGCGGTCCGGCACGGTGTCCCGGCTCGCCATCAACAAGGTGCAGCAGGTGGAGGGCGGCGACCTCCTCGTCGAGATCGGCTGACCGCACCACCGCGGGAACGCGAGCGCACCGGCACCGGAGACCCCTCCCGTGCCGGTGCGCTCGCGTCGCGTCAGCCGGTGACCGTGTCCAGGTGGCCCTGCCGACGGGGCCGGCCCGGTCCGAGCCTCAGCCGACCGACTGACCGGAGTCCAGAGCCTCGAGTGCGTCACGGAGCGCGGCGCGGCTGGTGACGCCGAGTTTCGGAAAGAGCTGATGCAAGTGGGTCGCGACGGTACGGGGTGAGAGGTAAAGCCGTTCGGCGATCTGCTTGTTGGTCAGGCCGGTCGCTGCGAGCTGGGCGATCTGCCGCTGTTGCGGTGTCAGGGACGTCACGAGGAGTGGGGCCTGCGCGGGAGCCAGGCCGGTGGCCCGTAGCTCGTTGGTCGCGCGCGCCGTCCACGGCCCGGCACCGAGCCGCTGGAACATGTCGAGTGCCGTGGTGATGTGCGTGCGTGCCTCGGCAGATGCATGGCCTCGGCGCAACCTCTCACCGTAGGCGAGCCGTATTCTCGCGGTGTCGAACGGCCAGCGGTCGGCGTCGGGAGTGGCGAGGGCTGCTTCGAACAGGTCCCGCTCGAGCATGTCGGGTTGGGCCATGGCTGTCGCCCCTGCGGTGATCAAGGCCAGGCGTGGAGAGAGCGCGGGGAGGTTCGCCTGCCGCGCGGCCTCGACATGGGACGCGGCCTCGGCGCTGCGGCCGCTGCGCATGGCGGCCTCGGTGAGTTCCATCACCAGCCACAGCGCATGCGGGGTGTGAGGCGCCAGTTCTCCGGCCCGGCTGACCGCGGTGAGGTGATGGTAGGCGCTGTCGAAGTCACCGCGTCCGAGTGAGGTGAGAGCCCGGGCATGAGAGGCGTAGATCTGCACCGCCCGGACCCTTCGCGGGGCGGCCCACGAGACCATCTGGTCGGTGAGGGTCTTGACGGTGGTGTTGTCGCCGCGTGCGGCGGCCAGCAGGGCGCGCAGGAACAGGCCCGGCCATGACAGCAGTTGGTAGTCGTGGGCCTGGCTCAGTGCGAGCCCCTCCTGGGTCAGCCCGTCGAGGTCGTCCCACTGTCCGGTCATGAAGGCGTCGTTGGCCAGCAGGAACAACGCTTCGATGGCCGAGGCGACGGCGCCTCCGGCGCGGCCGTCCCTCACCACCCGCCACAGTGCGCCGCGGCAGCCGGGCAGCCGGTCGACGTAGGCGGCCGCTCTGCCGATCCGTACGATGCGGGCAGGATCGGCCTCCGTGTTCAGGCCCGCGATGAGCGCTTCGAGTTCGCCCAGTACGGGCTGGGCTCTTCGGGCCGGGTCCCCGAAGGCGCCCGCCAGTACGTCGAGGACGACGGGGGCGTGCGGCACGAGGCGGCCGACCGCGCTGTCGAACGGATCCCACAGCTGGGCGCGCCCCCCGAAGAAACACACCGAGAGCAGGGTGTACAGCGCTTCGAGGAGGGTGTCGTCGTCCGCGCGATGCGGCTGCGGATGCATCTCGATGGCGGCGACGAGAAGACGGTGGGCGGTGTCGACGTCCCCGTCGCCGTTCAGCAGGTGACTGGCGGCGGCGACGGCGGCGGTCAGGGACTCCGTCCGCTCAGGGCTCGCCCGGCGCGCGTTGTCCAGGAGGTGCGGTACGTCGCGCAGATCCCCGGTCACGTGCGCGCTGATGTAGGCGGCCGCGGCGAACCGGCGGGCCTTGGCGGTTCTGTTCGTGCTGAGTTCCGCGGCACGCAGGAGCGCGGTGATGGCACCGATCGCGTCACCGCGGCGCAGCACCGCGTAGGCGGTGTCGTCCAGCAGCCCGGCGACATGCTCGTCGGGCCCGACGAGTGCATCGGCGAGATGCCAAGCGCGTCGCTCAGGCTGATCGAGGAGCCGGTCGGCCAGCACCTCGTGGAATCGGCGGCGTTCGTCGCTGGTCGACAGCTCCACAACGGCTGAGCGGGTCAGCGGGTGACGGAAGACCAGACGGGCGGTGTGGTGATCGACCTTCACCAGTCCGGCTCGTTCGGCCGGGGCCAGATCGTCCAAGCGAGCCGTCCCTTCGGCGGCCTGGCGGAGGGCGAGGAGGTCCCCCGTACCGTCCAGGGCGGCCAGCAGGAGCAGACGGCGGGTCGGGGCCGGCAGCGTGTCGATGCGCGAGGTGAACAGCGCCTGAAGGCGCCGGCTCAGTGGCAGGACGGCCGGCAGCGGCCCTCCCCCGTCGCCCTTCATGCGACTGAGCGCGATCGGCAGCTCCAGCAGCGCGAGGGGGTTGCCCTGGGCGTCCGCCAGCAGACGTCGGCGCACCCGCGGTGACAGCGCGGGGAAGCGGCCGCGGAGCAGTTCGGCGGCGGCGGTTTCGTCGAGGGGGTACACCTCGTGCTCGGGCAGGCCACTGCCGGCGAAGAAGGTCTCCTCCTCCGACCGTGCCGCGGCGAGCAGTCTCACCTGGGAGTCCGACAGGCGACGAGCGATGAACCCCAGCGTGGTCGCGCTGGCGCGGTCCAACCACTGGAGATCGTCGAGAACGACCCAGACAGGGCACTCGGCGGCCGCTCGGAGGAGCAGATCCATGGCGGCCTGGGAGACCACCAGCTGCTCCGAGGGCGGCCCCACCTCTTGGCCGAGAGCCACCTTGAGTGCCCTGGAGCGCTCCGGGCCCAGACAGTCGATCTCCCCCAGGAGAGGATGCAGAACCTGGTTGAGTCCCGCGAAGCTCACATGGCTCTCGAACTGATCGCCGACAGCGCGCAGCACCCGGATCCCGCCCGATTCCGCCCGTGCCGCAGCCGCGTCCAGCAGACTCGACTTTCCGACGCCGGCGTCTCCCACCAGAAGAAGGGCGCCCACCTGCTCAGCGTCCCCACGTACGAACGATTCGATGACCGCGAGATCGTCATCACGTCCGACGAGCGGCTCCGCAGGGGGCTGCCGCGGCATACCAGTAGCGTCCATAGCAGCCTCCGAACCTAGGTGCCGCCGGCTCCAAGACTAGCCTCGCGCCCCTCGCGCGGGGCCGTCGGCCGAGTCGTGATCGAGAACGACAGAGCGCTCTTGACCTGTGGCAAGCGTGCTCGCAGAGGTGTCGCGCCCGGTCGCGGGAGCGACACCTCCCCGCCGAGGGCAGGACCGGGCCCTGCCCTCGGGCACAGGTGAACGCATCCCGTGCGGTACGGAACGACTGCCGGTGCCGGGGCGTACCCGTATGGTGAGCGGCCGGCCAGGACGCGTGGCTGAGACCTCCGGGTCCGCGTGAACGAACCCGGAGGCCTCTTCTCGCCGGCTTTCGTTCCAGCGTGCGACGGTTCGGCGTGAGCGCCGGTGGACAGGGGGCACCACGTTTCACCGTCGACGCCGGGGCCCGGTCGTCAGCCGGTGGCGTCGGCCGCCTTCTCGATGAGGTCGGTGGTGATGTCGGGGTGGCTGATCATGGCGACGTGAGAAGCCCCCCGCACCTCGACGACATGGGAGCCGGCGCGCTCGTACTCGAAGCGTTCGAGGGCCGGAGGGATGGACTTGTCGGCGCCCGCGACCAGGGCCCAGGACGGGATGGTCCGCCAGGCGGCTTCCTGGGTGACGTCCTCGAAGGAGGACGCGCTGAAGGGACGCTGGGTGGCAGCCATCAGCCGGGTCGTCCGCTGCGGCAGGTCCGCGGCGAAGACATCATGGAACTTGTCGGCTTTGAGATAGAGGTCGGTGCCGGTGCTGCCGTCGGAGTTCGGGTACGGCACCGGATCGAGAGCTGCCTGAATCTCGCTGCCGGGGTACTTGGCGATCAGCTCGCCGAGCTTTTCACCCTTGTCGGGAACGAAGGCAGCGATGTAGACGAGTGCCTTGACATCCGGATCGCCTGCGGCGGCGTTGGTGATGACGGCCCCGCCGTAGGAGTGCCCCACCACGACCTTCGGTCCCTTGATGGACTTGAGGACACTGGAGAGGTACGCCGCATCGCTGGGTATTCCCCGCAGCGGGTTCGCCGGTGCGACGACCGGATAACCGTCCTTCTGCAGCCGGTCGACGACGCCGTTCCAGTTGGAGGCGTCGGCGAAGCCCCCGTGGACGAGGACCACTGTGGGCTTCGGCGTGGCGGCGTCAGTACTGTCGTCCAGCGCCGCGAAAGCGGACGGAGTGAGCAGCGCGGCCGAAGCCACCCCGGCCACTCCCACGGCGATCAGCGCACGGCGTTTCGTCTTGCGATGAGTAGTCAACTTGTCTCCATGTGAGGGTGATCGCCGGCGATTGCGTGGACAGCGCCAGAAGGGCTCTGTGAACCGCCGGGTCGTGTGCGGTCCGGCGGATCGCCGGACCGTGAAGAAGGGATACCGAAGGCCGTGGTGCTCGAACGACGCCGCGCCGGGTGATTCCCGTTCTGCCTGTGGTCGCGTCCGCAACCACACCGCTATCGCGCAGTGGCGGCCGTCTTGATGAGATCGGCGACTGCGGCGGGCTGCGAGAGGTAGACGGAGTGGCTGCCCGGCGCCTGAGACACCGTGGCCCCGGAACGTTCCGCCATGGCGCGCTGCGCGGGCGGGGGGATCATCCGGTCGTCGTCGGCGATGAGGTACCAGCTCGGCTTGGTGCGCCAGGCGGCCTCGGCGACTGCCCCGGCCAGCGCCTCCACGCCCCATGGGACCTGAGAGTCGGCCATGAATCGGGCCTGCTCGAGGGGCAGGTCCCCGGCGAACGACTCCGGGAACTTGTCGCGGTCCAGGTACAGGAATCCGTCCGTGGGCGGCAGGATCGGCGGCACCGGGGCGCCGGGTGGCGGGTCCGCGATCAGCGTGCTCACCGACTCGCCCTTGTCCGGCGCGAACGCCGCGACATAGACGAGGGCCGCCACCTTGTCGTGCAGGCCGGCCTCGGTGATGACCGCGCCGCCGTAGGAATGGCCGACGAGGACGACTGGACCGTCCTGGGCGTCGATGACGCGGCGCGTGGCGGCGACGTCACCTTCCAGCGACAGCGTCGGGTTCTGCACGATGCTCACCAAATAGCCGTCCTCGGTGAGCCGTTCGTACACCGCCTGCCAGCCCGATCCGTCGACGAATCCGCCATGGACGAGTACAACGTTCCGCGTCGCCGCTGATGAATAGGTCATGGTTTCTCCCTTTCGCCCGAACTTTGGTTATTTCGGTCGTGCTGATGCTAGGGATCCGCCGCCTTGGGTTGCTTCCATCAAATGACTTAGATCGGTCCCGGGCGTGCGCTTTCGGTCCGGGCGGGTCCTCGGGCAGTACCGCTCACCCCTGCCGACCAGGGCGGCCGGACTCGCGCAGGGGCGCAGTGGGAGCAGCGGCCCACGACCCTTCCGGGCCGTGCTTGCAGCCCCCGACGCCGGTGCGGAGCTTCGCCGTACTCACCGCCGAACGCGTCCTCCGTCAACGCCATGGCTTCGTCGAGGGGCAGGTGTACTGCGTGAACACGCTCAGGCGAGCCAGGTACGCCCGGGCCTTACGCGAACTCCTTCGCGAGTACGGCATCGCCGAGGGGGCCGACTCGCCTGCGGGTGTTGCCTCTTGTGCCCTCTTCGTTGCCGGCGCACGGCCTCAGCCCTCAGCCGCCTGCGCTTCACGGAGACCGCGGTTTCGCCGGGCGTGCCGGCCCGGCGGATCGGCCGGCCAGTGCTAGCTGTACTCAGCCACCACGTCGGTGACACGCAGCCGTCGGTAGTGAATAAGAGAGGACCTCCGGGCGTAGTGGAGATTGTTCTTCACTCACCTCGGAGGTCCTGGTGGCCCATGCTGACGCCCGGCTGGCCTTGCGCGGGTTCTGGCCCGTCGCGCCGATCACCGCCTGGGCGACCTCGCCGACCTCCTCCGACAGTTTCAGGATGCGCAGGAGCAGGCCGTCGGTCCCGTCGACCGCCCGGTTCGCGTCGAGCCAGGCGTACAGTCCGTCGATCGTGCCCCAGACGTCTTCGTCAGTCATGGGATCAGCTTCCCGCAGCCAGCCCGGCGAGCGGGCGCCGCCCCCGCGGGGACCCGCCGCCGCACCGCGCGGGCGTACGGCGCGGCTACTCGTCGAACAGCGTCTCCTGCTCGCCCTCCGCGGCCCGGCGCACCCGCTTGTTGCGTGCGCCCACCACCACGGCGGTCGCGGCCGCCGTCGCCCCGAGCGCCAACGGCACCATCCAGCCGCGGTTGACCGTGTGGCGCAGCAGGTGGTCCAGGGACAGCCGGCCGGGGCCCGCCACCGCGAGGCCCGCCGCGGTGAGCCCGAGCGAGGCCGCGTACTCGTAGCCGCCGCTGTTCGCGAAGAACCCGCTCGGCATGTGGACCGCCGCCGCGCCCGCCATCGCTCCGGCCGCGGCGGCACCGGCCGCGGGCGTCGCCAGGCCCAGCATCAGCAGCGTGCCGCCGCCCGCCTCCGCCAGTCCCGCCGCGGTCGCGCTCGCCTTCCCGGGCGCATAACCCATGGCCTCCATGGCGGCCCCGGTCCCCTCCAGCCCGCCCCCGCCGAACCAGCCGAGCAGCTTCTGCGCGCCGTGCGCGGCGAGCACCCCACCGGTCCCCAGGCGGAGCAGCAGCAGTCCCAGATCGGTTCGGTCGACGCAGGTGCCGGTACAGGTCACGGTGACTCCCAGAGCAGACGGCAGTGGCAACGGTCCCTCCCGTGTCCCCACCGTCGCACCGAACCCGGACCCGCGGCGTGCCCGGGCCTCCGTTCGGGTGGCGGCCCGGCAGGACCGGTGTGACTCTGTCTGGCATGACGATTCAGGTAGCGAAACTCAGCGACCCGGCCGTCCGGGCCTTCGTCACCGCCGTGAACGCCCACGACCGTGAGGCATTCAAGGCAGTCCTGGCGCCCGGCGCCACGATGTCCGACGACGGCTCCGACCGGGACCTCGACGACTGGACCGACCGGGAGATCTTCTCCACCCACGGCCACATGGACGTCGACAACGAGTCCAACGGCGGTCGCGCCCTCATCGCCCGCTACAGCAACGACACCTGGGGCGAGATGAAGACGAAGTGGAGGTTCACCGTCGACGACGGCAAGATCTCCCGCTTCGAGACCGGCCAGGCGTAACGGCCTTTACTCGACGGGTACTTGCCTTGGCGTGCGCTCCAACTCCTAGCGTCCCGGGACATGGAGCGCATCGAGAAGCAGAGCACGCAGACCCGGACACTGGGCCGTGCCGGGATCGAGGTCAGTGCCCTCGGTTTCGGCTGCTGGGCCATCGGCGGCGAGTGGGCGACACCCGACGGACAGCCCCTCGGCTGGGGCAAGGTCGACGACGAGGAATCCGTACGGGCGGTGCGGCGCGCCCTCGACCTCGGAGTGACGTTCTTCGACACGGCCGACGCGTACGGCGCGGGCCACAGCGAGCGTGTCCTCGGGCGGGCCCTAGGCAGGCGGCGGGCCGACGTGGTCGTCGCCACCAAGTGGGGCAACGTCGTCGACGAGGAGCGCCGGCTGCTGACCGGCAACGACGACTCCCCGGCCTACGCCCGCCGCGCGCTGACCGCCTCACTGCGCCGCCTCGACACCGACTGGATCGACCTGTACCAGCTGCACCTGTCCGACGCCGACCCGGAGCGCGGAGCCGAACTCCGGGACGTCTGCGAGGAGTTCGTACGCGAAGGGCTGATCCGCGGCTACGCGTGGAGCACGGACGACCCCGGGCGCGCGGCCGTCTTCGCCGAGGGTGAGCACTGCGCGGCCGTGCAGCACCGGCTCAACGTCCTTCAGGACGCGCCCGAACTGCTGCTGCTCTGCGAGGAGTCGGGAATCGCCAGCATCAACCGCAGCCCGCTGGCGATGGGCCTGTTGACCGGGAAGCACACGGCGGGGCGCGCACTGGAAGCGGGCGACATCCGCAATGCGCCGCCCGCCTGGCTGCCCGGCTTCACGGAGCGGCACGGCGCCGACCCGGAATGGCTCGCCCGCGTCGACGCCCTCAGGGAGATCCTCACCAGCGGCGGCCGTACCCTCGCCCAGGGCGCCTTGGCCTGGCTGTGGGCGCGCAGCCCCCGTACCGTCCCGATCCCGGGATTCCGTTCGGTGGCCCAGGCCGAGGAGAACGCGGGCGCGATCGCCAAGGGGCCGCTCACCGCCGGCCAGCTGGCCGAGGTGGACCGGCTGCTGGGACGGTGAGCGGCCCACGCCGCCGGGCCCGGTTCGGGAGCCGGGGGATCAGTACCCCCGGCTGTCGTACCGCTGCTGCGCGTACTGCGGCAGACCGGGCTGCCGCGCGTGCTCGTCCCCGTGCGAGGCCTGCCGCTGCGGCGACGCGACGTGGCCGCCGCCCCGCTCGGTCAGGGTGATCCGGCCGGCCTCGATGGTCGCCAGCCGCGGCGCGCGACGGGCGATGGACGAGTCGTGGGTGACCATGACGAAGGTCAGTCCGTACTCGTGCCACAGCCCTTCGAGCAGCCCCATGATGTCGTCGCGGGTGCCTTCGTCGAGGTTGCCGGTCGGCTCGTCCGCGAGCAGCACCTTCGGCTTCTTGACCAGCGCGCGGGCGATGGCGACGCGCTGCTGCTGGCCGCCGGACATCTCGGACGGCACGTGCGCGAGGCGTTCGCCCAGACCGACCGAGCGCAGCGCCTCGGCGGCCCGCTCGCGACGCTCGGCGGGCTTGACCCCGAGCGGCACGAGGGCCGTCTCGACGTTCTCCTGCGCGGTCAGCGTCGGGATGAGGTTGAACGCCTGGAAGATGATGCCGATCTTCTCGGCGCGCAGCCGGGTCAGCTTGGCCTCGCTGATGGAGGCGAGGTCCACGCCGTCCAGTTCGACACTGCCGGCGGAGGGCCGGTCCAGGCCGCCGATCATCTGGAGCAGGGTGGACTTGCCGCCGCCGGTGGGGCCCTGGATGACGAGCTGGTCGCCGTCCTCGATGGCGAGGTCGACGCCGCGCAGCGCCTCCACCGTGTCCTTGCCCCGCGTGTAGCGCTTGGTGACGCCGGTGAGCTTGTACATGAGGTTCTCCGAAGGTGCGGAAGAGGAAGGGGGTGGGGCGCCGCGGCCGGGGGGAACGGACGCGGCGCCCCGGTTCGGGGGGAACGGGCGGCCGGTCAGGAGACCGGTGCCCGGTTCGGGTGGTGGCCCGGGGCCGGTCAGGAGACGCTGCGCAACGCGTCCGCGGGACGCATCCGGGAGGCGCGCCAGCCGCCCATGGCGCCGGCGACCAGGCCGCCCGCGATGGCGAGGCCCGCGGCGAGCGCGATGGTGGTCGCCGAGACCGGCGCCGACAGCGCGATCTCCAGGGTGTTCTTCGCCGCGGAGGCCGCCTGACCGCCGGGGCCGCCGCCACCGGGGCCGCCCATGCCGCCGCCCATGCCGCCGGTGGAGCCCAGCTCCGCCGTCAGCTTCGGGCTGATCGCCGTGACCGCGTAGGCCGCGCCGAGACCGAGCGCGATACCGAGGGCGCCGCCGAGCAGGCCGTTGACGACGGACTCACCGACGACCTGCCGGGTGACCTTGCGGGACGGCCAGCCGAGCGCCTTCAGGGTGCCGAACTCACGGACACGGCGGCTGACCGCGGAGGAGGTGAGCAGCGCGGCCACCAGGAACGCGGCGACGAGGACCGCGACGGACAGCCACTTGCCGACGCTGGTCGCCAGGTTCGAGGCGGTCGACAGCGAGCCCGAGACGGTGTCGGCGAGGTCCGCGGAGGTGGTGACCGTGGTGCCCGAGATGTTCTTCTGGATGGTCGCCTTGACGGTGTCGATCTGCTGGGAGTCGGTCGCCTTGACGTAGATCGTGGTGACCTGGTTCTTCGCGTCGCCCAGCGTCTGGGCCTGCTTCAGCGGCAGGTACACGTCGGTGGTGGAGTCGCTGCTGTCGGGCGTCGCGATCCCGATGATCGTGTACTTGGTGCCGGAGATCTTCAGGGTCTTGCCGACCTTGTACTTGTTCTCCTTGGCGTACGACTTGCTGACCACCGCGACCTTCGCGTTCGTCTGCGCGGCCGTGAAGGTCGCACCCGTGGTGATCTTCGAGGTGGCCAGCGGGCCGAGGTCCTGGTCGGTGACGTCGACGCCCGCGACGGAGTACGAGTTCACGTCGAAGGACGCGCCGCCGCCCTGCACCTGGGGCGCGCCGGTGTCGCCGCTCTGGCCGCCGCCGGGGCCGCCCTGCTGCTGGGTGGTGCCCGACTTCGCCTTGCCCTGGGTGAAGGAGCCGTCGACCTTGGTGACGTTCAGGCTCAGCGCGCCCACCGCGTTCGCAACGCCCTTCTGGTCGGCGACCTTCGCGACGAGCGAGGACTTCAGAGCCTGACCGCCCTGTGTCATCACCCGGTCCGAACTCTGCTTCTTGCTGCTGTCCGACTTGGCGTCGAAGTCGAACTTCGGCCGGTCCGAGGCACTGCCGGAGGGCGCCGACCTGGCCTTGGTGACGGTCATGTCGGTGCCGAGGCCGTACAGCGACTTCAGGACCTTGTCCTGTGCCTGCTGCATGCCGGCCGACACCGAGTTGACGGTGATGACCAGCGCGATACCGAGCGCCAGACCCAGGGCGATCACCAGCGCCGCCTTCTTGCGCCGGCTCAGCTCACGCTTGAGATAGATGCCAAACATCCCGTTCCTCAAAGGTTCTTGGCGCCCGCTGTGGGCGCGGCCACAAGCTATGGAGGAACCTTTGAACGGGGCTGAGCGAGAGATGTGCGCGAGCTGAGAAACCGGAGCCCGAAATCAAAATTCCGTAAGACAGCCCATTCCTCATCCGTTCAGGGCTTATTGCCAGAAAACCCCTGTTGAGTGGAGCCCGGTGAAGAACGGCGGGCCCGCCCGGCACGCAACTCCCGGTGGGACGGTGGGCGGCCGTACGGGCGGGCCCGCGCCGTCACCCGGCACCGTTTTGCCGCCCCTTTGGGATTGGCTTTCCTTTTCTTTGTCACCCCGCTGTACGGTCTCACCGACGGGCTTTGTACGGTCCCGGGATGCGTGATTCCTCGCCGCGTACCCCGCGTTCCGCTCCGACGTCCCCGCGTGCGGCCTCCGTGCCCGCCCGCTCCGCCGTGCTGTCGCGGCGCGCCGCCCTCGGTCTCGCGGCGGCCGTGCCGCTGGCCGCGTCCGGCGTCCCGGCCGCGTCCGCCGCCACCACGATCGGCGGTGAACGCCTCGGCCGCGGCGGCGTCCAGGTCCTCGGCGGCTCGGCACTGCCCAAGCGGCTCACCGCCCGCGCCTGGCTCGTCGCGGACCACGAGAGCGGGGAGGTGCTCGCCGCGCACGACGCGCACCGGCGGCTGGCGCCCGCGTCCACCCTGAAGATGCTGTTCGCGGACACCGTGCTGGAGCGGTTCGACCGGACCGAGACCCGCAAGGCGACCGCCGGCGACCTCGCCGACGTGCCCGCGGGCTCCAGCCTCGTCGGCATCAAGCCCGGAATCACCTACACCGTCGAGCAGTTGTGGCAGGGCGTCTTCCTGCGCTCGGGCAACGACGCGGTGCACGTCCTCAGCCACATGAACGGTGGCATAGCCGTGACCGTCGCGCAGATGCAGGCCAGGGCGAGGGACCTGCAGGCCCTGGACACGCACGTGGTCAGCCCCGACGGGTTCGACCACAAGGGCCAGTTGTCCTCCGCCTACGACCTGACGCTCTTCGCCCGGCACGGCCTCGCCGACGCCGACTTCCGCGGCTACTGCGCGACGAGGACCGCCGACTTCCCCGCCGGCGGCAAGAAGACCTTCCAGATCCAGAACACCGACCGCCTGCTCACGGGCGCGTGGGGCGTGCGGCCGTACGACGGTCTGATCGGGGTGAAGAACGGCTACACCAGCCATGCGGGCAACACCTTCACCGGCGCGGCCACCCGCGACGGGCGGACCCTGCTCGTCACGGTGATGCACCCGAAGAACGGCGGCAGCGGCGTCTACGAGGAGACCGCCCAACTGCTCGACTGGGGCTTCGCGAACGCGGCGAAGGTGCGGCCGGTGGGCAGGCTGGTCGCTCCGCTCAGTGAGGGCGGGGCGAGCGCGGCGCCCACGCGGAAGGCGCCGAAGGCGGCGGCGGGTGCCTCGGCGGCTTCCGCCGGTCCTGCCTCGGACGGCCCGTCGTGGGGACTGTTCGCCGGGGCCGGGGGAGCGGTCGCTCTGCTGGCGGGCGGCGCCTTCGCGCTGCGCGGGCGCCGGCGCGCGGCCACCGGGGAGGACGGCGAGGCGGGGAGCGCCCGTCACCAGCGCTGACCCCTGCCCGCGCGTGTGCCGACTCCTCGCGGTCGCACACGTGTTGGGGGCAGCCGTCCCGCGGTCCGGTGCTCACCTCGCGGTCCCGCGCGAGGTCCGCCCCCTTCCGGGCCGCGGAACGGCTGCCACCTCCCCCCTCGGTGTGGACCGTGGTCGTACCGAAGTCTGGTGCTCCAAGTGTGAAGCTCTCGTGGAGGAGGTGTTGAGCATAAGCCCTTGACCGGTGTATACGGTACGGAGCTTCAGCTTCCGTTTGTGTAAGTTGAGTCGTTGACCAGTTCTTGGCGCGCCATTGGCGCACCGCGCGGAGGGTCGCCGCGACGGCGTCAGCCGCGCCCCACGTACGGCATCGTCGTCGCCAGCACCGTCGCGAACTGCACGTTCGCCTCCAGGGGGAGTTCGGCCATGTGCCGGACCGTGCGCGCGATGTCGGCGACGTCCATCACCGGTTCGACCGCCAGTTCGCCATTGGCCTGGAGCGTTCCCGTCCGCATCCCCTCGGTCATGTCGGTGGCGGCGTTGCCGATGTCGATCTGACCGCACGCGATCCGGTACGGGCGCCCGTCCAGGGACAGCGACTTGGTGAGCCCGGTCAGCGCGTGCTTGGTCGCCGTGTACGCCACCGACCGCGGGCGGGGCGCGTGCGCCGAGATGGAGCCGTTGTTGATGATCCGGCCGCCCTGCGGGTCCTGCTCCTTCATCTGCCGGTACGCCGCCTGCGCGCACAGGAACGCGCCGTTGAGGTTGGTGTCCACCACGTGCCGCCAGGCGTCGTAGGGCAGCTCCTCGAGTGGTACGCCGCCCGGGCCGAACGTGCCGGCGTTGTTGAAGAGCAGGTCGAGCCGTCCGAAGCGGTCGCGCACGGCGGTGAAGAGGGCGGCCACGTCGTCGGGGCGTGCGACGTCCGTGCGGACGGCCGTCGAGGGGGTGTCGGGCACCAGGGCGGCCGTCTCCTCCAGTGTCGCCGTCCGGCGTCCGGCCAGCGCCACCGACCAGCCGGTGCGCAGCAGTTCCACGGCCACCGCGCGGCCGATGCCGGAGCCCGCCCCGGTCACCACCGCGATCTTCGTGTGCTGAGCGTTCATGGCATTCATGGAGCCGCAGCGTACGGGAGAGTCCGTGGTGCGGAAGGGAAGGTCCGCACTGCGGAAGGGTGAGGGGTGCCGGTGTCCGTCCCGTCCGTGGCGGTGGCAGTGGCACCGGTGGAGAGACATGGCCAGGGCGGCCGGCGCCGGCCGCCCTGGCCGCGGGTCAGGCGGCCTCGCCGGGGTAGCAGACGCCGATCCGGTCCCGTATCGCGTCGAGCGTCCGCATCACGGCGAGACTGCCGTCGAGGGGGACGAGCGGGGACTCGGTCTCACCGGCCCGCAGCGCGCGCATCGCCTCGGCGGCCTCGTGCTTGAGGCTGTTGCGCGGGCCGGACGCCGGGTCGGCGGAGAACGTCTCGGGCTCACGGCCGTCGCGGTGCAGCACGAAGTGCTCGGGGAAGAAGAAACCGTCCGGGAGGTCGATACGGCCCTCGGAACCGGTGATGGAAGCGGACACGGGCGTGCCGCCGTTGATGGAACAGTGCACCGAGGCGAGAGCGCCGCTCTCCCAGGTGAGCAGAGCTCCCGTCTGGAGGTCGACCCCCTCGTCGGAGAGCACCGCCTTCGCGACGACGTCCGACGGCTCCCCGAGCAGCAGCTGCGCGAACGACACCGGGTAGACACCCAGATCGAGGAGCGCGCCGCCGCCCTGTGCCGGGTCGCGCAGCCGGTGCGAGGGCGGGAACGGACCGGAGATCCCGAAGTCGGCCTGCACCGTGCGGACCTCACCGACCACGCCGTCGTCGACGAGCGCCTTGAGCTGCCGGACCAGCGGATTGCAGTACATCCACATGGCCTCCATCAGGAAGCGGTCGTGCTCCTTCGCGAGCGCCACCAGCTCCTCGGCCTCACGCGAGTTCAGCGTGAACGCCTTCTCGCACAGCACGTGGCGCCCCGCTTCCAGGCACAGCCCGGCCGCGGTCCGGTGCGCCGCGTGCGGAGTGGCGACGTACACGATGTCGACGTCCGTGTCCTCGGCGAGCGACGCCCAGTCGCCGTACGCCCGGGGTATCCCGAACCGTTCCGCGAACGTCTTCGCGGAGGCCTCCGTCCGCGAGGCCACGGCCACGACCTCGGCGTCCGGCATGTCCACCAGATCCGCCGTGAACGACGCGGCGATCCCGCCGGTCGCCAGAATCCCCCACCGCACGCTGTCGCGCTCGCCCGTCATTCCCGCCCCTTGTCCGCCTCGCGCCCTGTCCTTGTGACCCGAACACGCCGTTCGAACTGAGAGCATAGGTGGCGGATCACTCGGAGAGGGAGGGGCGCATGCCCGAGCGTGGCCGCACCGCGCGGGACCAGGAAGGCCGGGAAGGCCCGGACGGGCACATACCGGACGCGGCGGCCACCGGGGCCGACCCGCACCCGGGCGCCACGCCCGCCGCACAACCGGACACGCTCCCCGGCCCGCGCCGGGACACGGACACCGTCCTCGGCGCCCCCGGCGACCCGCTGCCCGGCGACCCGCAGCCCGGCCCGCACCCGGAAGCACCCGCCGGCACCGGAGCCGCGCGCCGTACCGGACTCCTCGTCACGCTGATCCTCGGCGGCCTCACCGCCACACCCCCGCTGGCGATGGACATGTACCTCCCGTCGCTGCCGGACGTCACGAAGGCGCTGCACGCACCCGCCGCGACCGTGCAGCTCACCCTCACCGCCTGCCTCGCCGGCATGGCGCTCGGACAGCTCGTCGTCGGCCCGATGAGCGACAAGTGGGGCCGCAGACGTCCGCTCCTCGCCGGCCTCGCCGTCTACGTCCTGGCCACCGTGCTGTGTGCGCTGGCCCCCGATGTCGAACTCCTCGTCGCCTTCCGGCTCGCCCAGGGACTCGCCGGCGCGGCGGGCATCGTGATCGCCCGGGCCGTCGTCCGCGACCTGTACGACGGCGTGGCCATGGCACGCTTCTTCTCCACCCTCATGCTGATCTCAGGAGTCGCCCCGATCGTCGCGCCGCTCATCGGCGGCCAGATCCTGCGCGTCACCGACTGGCGGGGTGTGTTCGTGGTCCTCACGGCGGTCGGCGTCGCACTGACCGCCGTCGTCTGGACGAAACTGCCCGAGACCCTGCCGCCCGCGGACCGGCACGGCGGCGGCGTCGGCGTGGCGCTGCACGCCATGCGGGGCCTGCTCGCGGACCGCGTCTTCACCGGGTACATGCTCGCCGGCGGGTTCGCCTTCGCCGCACTGTTCGCCTACATCTCGGCGTCGCCCTTCGTCGTGCAGGAGATCTACGGCGCCTCCCCGCAGACCTTCAGTCTGCTCTTCGGCCTCAACTCCGTCGGTCTCGTCCTGGTCGGCCAGATCAACGGAAAGGTCCTGGTCGGCCGGGTCAGGCTCGACAAGGCACTCGCCGCGGGCCTCGCCCTCGTCGCGCTCGCGGCGACCGCACTGCTGCTGATGTCCACGGGCGTCCTCGGCGAGGTCGGCCTCGCCCCGGTGGCCGCCGCCCTGTTCGTGCTGATGTCCTCGATGGGCCTGGCCCTGCCCAACACCCAGGCGCTCGCCCTGATGCGGGTGCGGCACGCGGCCGGCTCCGCCTCCGCGCTGCTGGGCACCTCCTCCTTCCTCATCGGCGCGATCGCCTCGCCCCTCGTCGGCATCGCGGGCGAGCACACCGCCGTCCCGATGGCCGTCGTCCAACTGGGCGCGGTACTGGTGGCCGTCGCCTGCTTCGTGGGACTGTGCCGTCCCTGGCAGACGGGACGTGCACCGGACGGAAAGGCGGCGGACAGCTGAGCGCACCCAGACTGCGCATCGACACACCGGAACGGGCCGGGCTCGATCCCGGAGAACTGCGTCACCTCGTCAGCGAGGTCCGCGCGCTCACGCGCGGAGCCGACCCCTGGGCGGCGGGCGTGGTCCTCATCGCGGGACGCGGCCCGGTCGTCGCCGTCGAGGAGGCGGCGGGGTGGGCGGTGCGCTACGCGGCGTACGACGAGGAGACCGACACCGGGGTCGAGCTGCCACCCGGGGCACGGGTGCCGATGAGCGTGCACACGCCCTTCGACCTGGCCTCGCTCACCAAGCTGTTCACCGCGGTCGCCGCGGTGCAGCAACTGGAGCGCGGCACCCTGGGCATCGACGCGCTGGTGGGCGCGTACCTGCCGGAGTTCCACGCGGCCGCCGAGCACGGCGTCACCGTGCGCCAGCTGCTCACGCACACCTCCGGGCTGCGGCCCGAACTGCCCTTGTACGACTGCCCGGACGACACGGTACGGCTCGCGATGCTGCGGGCCGAGGCTCCCTCGTCCGCGCCGGGCGAGTACCTCTACTCCGACCTCAACCTGCTGCTGCTCCAGTACGTCCTGGAGCGCGTCACCGGACGCTCCCTGGACGTCCTCGTCCGGGACGGCATCACCCGGCCGCTCGGCATGCGGGCCACCGGCTTCGGCCCCTGCCCGGGCGCCGCGGCCTCCGAGGACCAGCGGCGGCCCTGGGGCAAGGCGGACCGGGGCATGCTGCGGGGCGTGGTCCACGACGAGAACGCGTGGGCGCTCGGCGGGGTGGCGGGGCACGCGGGGCTCTTCTCCACGGCGCGCGACCTCGCCGTCTTCTGCCGTGCCCTGCTCTCGGGCGGCTCGTACGGGCCCGCCCGCATACTCGGCCCCGACTTCGTCGAGCTGATGCTCGGTCCGCCCGCGCTCGGCTTCGCCCTCGACCAGGCCTGGTTCATGGGGGGCCTCGCGGGGCGCGGGGCGGTGGGGCACACCGGGTTCACGGGGACGTCGCTGGTCGTGGACCCCGCGACGGACACGTTCCTCGTACTGCTCGCGAACACGGTGCACCCACGGCGCCGGCCGGCGGACAGCGCGCCCCGCGCGGCGGCCGCCACCCGCCTGGCCCGCGCGGTGCGCGACTGCACGTGACGGCCGCGGTCCAGGGGGCGCCGGTCCCCGGACCGGGCGGGCGTGGTGGGGTCGGTTCCGGATCGGGCTCGCCGGTCGGTGTCGGCCGCGCGGACCGGGCGGGCTGGCTGGGGCCGGCCCCCGACCGTGCACGCCAGGTGGGCCGGAGGAGGCGGTGCGGAGTGCCGGTGGGGACCCGTCGGCGCCGGCCGGAGGGTGGCGGCGCCGACCGTAGAATCGCGGGGTGAACGCCCCCCTTCCCCCCGCCGACACCCTGCGCACCGCCCTCGCCGGCCTGCTGGACGGACTGCCGCCGAAGGCCGCCGCGCAGGCGGTGGAACGGCTGATCGCCAACTACCGCGGGACCACCCCGACGCACGCGCCGATCCTCCGCGACCGCTCGGACGTCGTCGCGTACGCCGCGTACCGGATGCCCGCGACGTTCGAGGCGGTGCGCGCGGCGCTGGAGGAGTTCGCGGACGCGGTGCCCGGCTGGACCCCGGGCAGCCACGTCGACGTCGGCGGCGGTACCGGCGCCGCCACCTGGGCGGTGAACGCCACCTGGGAGGGCGCCCGCCCGGTGACGGTCCTCGACTGGGCCGAACCCGCGCTGGCGCTCGGCAGCGAGATCGCCGCGGCGAATCCCGAGCTGAAGTCCGCGCAGTGGCGGCGCTCCCGCATCGGGGCGGCGCTCACCATCGAGAACACCGATCTCGTCACCGTCTCCTACGTCCTGGGCGAGCTGACCGACGACGACCGCGCCAGCGTGGTGGCCGCCGCGGCCGCCGCCGCCCGGGCCGTCGTGATCATCGAGCCCGGCACCCCGGACGGCTACGCCCGCGTCATCGAGGCCCGTGACCGGTTGATCGACGCCGGGTTCCACGTCGCCGCCCCCTGCCCGCACAGCGCGGCCTGCCCCATCGCGCCCGGCGAGGACTGGTGTCACTTCTCGGCCCGGGTCGCCCGCTCCTCCCTGCACCGCCAGGTCAAGGGCGGCTCCCTGCCCTACGAGGACGAGAAGTTCAGCTACGTGGCCGCCACCCGCTTCCCGCCCGAGCCGGCGGCCTCCCGGGTCGTGCGCAAGCCGCAGATCCGCAAGGGGCAGGTGCTGCTGGACCTGTGCGGCCCGGACGAGTCGCTGCGGCGGGAGACGGTGACGAAGCGTCACGGACCGCTGTACCGGGCGGCCCGTGACGCGGAGTGGGGCGACGCGTGGCCGCCCGCCGACACCCCGTAGGGCCTGACGTCACACGCCGCTGAGTTCCGCGACGCCCGGCGGGCCCTGGGAGCGCAGCTCCTGTGTGCAGCACTTCACGCTGCCGCCGCCCTTGAGGAGTTCGCTCAGGTCGACGGGGACGGGCTCGAAGCCGCGTTCCCGCAGGGGTTCCAGCAGGCCCGTCGCGGCCTGGGGGAGCAGCACGTGCAGGCCGTCCGAGACCGCGTTGAGCCCGAACACGGCGGCGTCCTCGGCGATGGCGATCAGGGCGTCGGGGAACAGTCTGCGCAGCGCCTCACGGCTGCCGGGGGAGAAGGCCGGCGGGTAGTACATGATCTCGTCCGTGCTGTCGTCCAGGACCGCGAGTGCCGTGTCCAGGTGGTAGTAGCGCGGGTCGACGAGATCGAGCCCGATCACCGGGCGGCCGAAGAACTCCTGGGCCTCTCCGTGCGAGAGGGGGCTCGCGCGGAACCCGCGGCCCGCGAGCAGACAGGACGCGGTGACCGCGAAGTCGCCCTCGCCTTCGTTGACGTGCACCGGCTCCTGCACCCGCGGGAAGCCGTGCGCGCGGAACCATTCCAGGTGGGCCGGTGCCTCCGGAGCGCGCTCGCGGTGCGCGAACCGGGCGCCGAGGACCCGGCCGTCCACGACGGTCGCGCCGTTCGCCGCGAAGACCATGTCCGGCAGCCCGGGGCGGGGTTCGAGCTCCTCGACGGTGTGCCCGAGGGAGCGGTACCGGTCGCGGAGGTCCTCCCACTGGGCGACGGCGAGCGCCACGTCGACCGGCTTGGCGGGATTCATCCACGGATTGATGGCGTACGTGACATCGAAGTGCGTCGGCGGGCACATGAGATAGCGCCGGGGCGTGGCGCGTCGGGGAGGGTGCAAGGAGGGCTCCTTACGCAACCGCAGGGGCAGTTGGTGCCATGGTGCGCCGAGGGGTGCGCGGTGCCCGGGAGCCGAAAGGGTTGTGTCCGCCGGGGGGCCGGGCGGGCTCAGGCCGGAGGCGAGACGGAGCGTATCGCCCGCTTGATAAATTCCCCTCATGGCCGAGAAACCCACCCCGGACGCCACCCGTCGCAGCGCCAGGTCGCGTCGAGCGATCTTCGACGCCGCCCTCGCCCTCGTCGGCGAGGTCGGATACCCGAGGACCACGATCGAGGGCATCGCGGCCCGCGCCGGGGTCGGCAAGCAGACCATCTACCGCTGGTGGCCGTCGAAGGCGGACGTGCTGCTGGAGGCGTTCATGGATCTCGGCGAGCAGGCCGCCCGGGCCGCGGGTCAGGAGCCGTACGAGATCCCGGACACGGGCGACCTGGCCGCCGATCTCAGGCTGGTCCTGCGCGCCACCGTGGACGAGCTGATCAACCCCGCCTTCGAGGTGCCGGCCCGCGCGCTGGCCGCGGAGGGCGTCGTCAACGACCAGATCGGCGCCGAGTTCGTGGCCAAGCTCCTCGAACCCCAGCTCCAGCTGTACGTGAAGCGGCTGCGTTCGGCGCAGGACCGCGGCGACGTGCGCGCGGACGTCGACCCCCGGATCGCCCTGGAGCTGTTCGTCTCCCCGCTCGCCCAGCGCTGGCTCCAGCGCACCGGCCCGATCTCCTACGACTACACCGACACGCTCGTCGACTACGCCCTCCACGGGATCGCCCCGCGCTGAACGGACGCCACGAGGGAGCCGCGCTCGCGCCGCATGCCGGGCGGCGGACGGACGGGACCACCGAATCGCCCGGCAGGGACAGCGGCCATGGGACCGTGCGCCGGGCGGCGGAATCACGGGACCACCGAGCCGCCGGCCGCGGGTCAGGGAGACGCGCGCCCGGCGGCGGACCACGGGACCGCCGAGTCGCCGGCCGCAGGCCGAGGGACCGTTCGCCGGCTGACGGACCGCTCGATCGCTAGCGCCTCGCCCCGGGCCGGACGGCCGACGGCACGGCGGAGGCCGCGGCACGCTCGTCCGCCGCCAGGCGGCCCGGAGCGTCGGTGACGATCCCGTCGCAGCCCAGCGTGAGCGCCCGGTCCCGCTCGGCCGGGGTGACCACGGTGTGCGCCCACACCCGCGGCACGCCGGAGCGCACGGCACGCTCCAGATCGGCTTCGCGCGCCTTGTGATCGACGTCGAGCACGTCCAGGAACGACGCCCAGCGCGCGGGCCGGTCGCGGCGCATCTGGGCCGCCGAGCGCCACAGCTGGCTGAGCAGGCCCAGCCGGTGGATACGGCGGGCCATCAGCGGGTCGTTGGTGTTGACGAACACCGAGCGGGTGAGGCCGCGGCCGCGGATCATGGCGGCCAGCGCGTCCACGCTCCGCGGGTCCTTCGCCTCCATCGTCAGCACGATCCGCCCGCCGAACCGGTCCAGGACCTCGGCGACGGTCGGCGGCCGCTCCGCGGGCCAGCTGCCGGGCAGCCTCTCCGCGGGGCGCAGCCGTACCCGCTGCCAGTCCTCGGCGGTCAGGTCCCGGACCCGGCCGTGCGAGTGGGTGGTGCGGTCCAGGGTCGCGTCGTGCATCACGACCACGGTCCCGTCCCGCAGCATCTGCGTGTCCAGATCGAGGACCTGCGCCGTTCCCCGCTCGTAGGCCGCCGTCAGGCCCGACATGCTGTTCTCCGGCACCTCCCGGGCGCCGCCGCGGTGCGCCACGTGCACGAAGCGGGGGAGCGCGTCCACCGTCAGCGGTCCGGCGCCCCACTCCAGCGGGGACGGCGGGCCGCCGTGTCCGGCGAGGGCGAGCGAGGCGAGCGTGACCAGACCGGCGAGGGCAGTCCGTGTGAGCATGGCGACCACGGTAGGGGTGCAAATCAACACAAAGCGTTCAATGACACTCGATTTGAAGGGGGCGAACACATGGCCCCACCCACCCCGGATGCGGGCTCTGGCCACCCGGAGCGCAGGATGGTGGGACGATAGGGCTTGCGGACGGCCCCGGAACGGGCTGTCGGCCCCGGATGGTTGTCGTCGGGACCAACGGCTAGCGAGGGGATAGATGAGCGCAGAGTTCGGTCGCCGCTCCGGCGCGCAGGGCAGGATCTCCCAGTGGCTGCGTGGACGCCGTCAGAAGGAGACCGCCGACGACGGCGGACGTGAGGCCCTGCTGCTCGCCGCCGCTGCCGCGGGACTGCCGCTCGCGCAGGCCGCCCACCCGTCCGGCTACCGCTGCTCCTGCGACCGCATCGGTTGTCCCACCCCGGCCCGCCACCCGGTCTCCTTCGCCTGGCAGACGCAGTCCACCACCGACCGCGCCCAGATCGAGCGATGGGCCCGGCATCAGCCGCACGCCAACTTCATCACCGCGACCGGCATGGTGCACGACGTCCTCGACGTGCCGCTGGAGGCGGGCCGCGAGGCGCTGGAGCGGATGCTCGCCTCCGGGATCGAGGTCGGTCCCGTCGCCGAGAGCGGCGACGGCCGGATGCTCTTCTTCACCCTCACCCGAGGTACGCCCGAGGACGAGGACGAGTGGTGGCCCTGCGAGCTGGACTGCCACCCCGAGACGATGGACGAGCACCCGGGGTTCCGCTGGCACTGCCGCGGCTCCTACGTCCTCGTCCCGCCGGCCCGGCTGCCCGGCGACCTGACGGTCGACTGGGTGCGCGGACCCGAGCACGCCCTGCCGGACCCGCTCACCCTGCTGGAGATCCTCACCGACGCCTGCGCCCGGCACGCGGGGCAGCAGGAGACGGACCAGCTGGCCGCCTGGCCCCACCGGCACTGACGGCCCGCACGGGCGACGGACCGCCCGCGCGTCGGGACCTCACCGGCGCGTGACCGACCCGCGTCCGGTACGACGCGACGAGATCGCCTCCCGCGTCCGGTACGACAGGGCGGGACCGACCCCGCTTCCGACGCGACGGGTGACGAGTGACGGGTGGGCTACTCGCCCTTCGCCCCCGTCAGTCCCTCGATCCGTCCCAGTACCGAGACCCGAGGGTCCCCCGAGCCCTTCGCCGGATCCAGGGCCACCTGGTTGGAGACGAACTCCAGGGTGAGGGACTGCTTGATCTCACCGGTCGTCAGGGCCCGGACGTCCGCCGTGGGCGCGGGGATCTCGGTGCCCGCCGCGGCGGTCTGCTTCTCGTAGCGATGCGTGGTGAAGAACACCATCGCCCCGCCGTCCGCCGTGCGCAGTCCCACCGGGGCGTACTCGCCCGAGGACATCGGCTCGTCGATGTACTGCCGGGCGAGTCCGGGCTTGCTCGCGAACTTCTTGCGCTGGGCCCGCCACTGCGAGGTGTGAATGCCGGGGCCGAACTCGTCGCCGCCGGACTTGAGATAGGCCGCGTAGGCCTGGCTGAGCTTGCCGGGCTCGACCGTCACGGCGGCGTCGTCGGCCGTGACCGGCTGGGCCCAGCCGTCCTCGTCCGTCTCGAACTTCGGCACGTCCGCGGCGGCGAGGACCGTCAGGTACGACACCGCCCAGACGTCGTCCGCGCTCGTGCGGGTGAAGACGAGCAGCCAACGGCTGCTCTTGACGCCCTTGTTGGCCGCCGTGTCGGCCACGAACCAGCGCGGCCATGCGGCCTTCTCGGGTATCACGAACTTGGCGTCCGTGAACGTCAGCGGCGAATGCGACGGATTGCCGCCCGGGTTGTTCTTGTGTCCCGCCTTGAGCTTCGCGGCGTCGATGTCGGCGAGCGGCCCGGCGACCCGGTCCGCGTCCAGCGAACGGTCGTACTTCTCGTCCGCCTTGTTGTACGAGGTGGTGAAGTCCTCGAGCGCGCGGGCGGCTTCGGACCGGGTCGCCGCCGGTACGACCTCCCGCTCGCCGTGCACCACCACGCAGCCGCTCGCCGTCAGCGACAGAACGGTCAACGTCCCCGTTGCCAGGGCGAATCGATTGAGACTACGAAGCGTTCGTGGGCTGCGACCCGTGCGATCCCTGCTCATCAGGTGCCTTCACCTTCCCCTTCCCGGAGGCGAACCCTACCGGGGCGAGGAAGACGGCGAGTGTCGGGACCAGGTACAGCGCCCACACCGTGACCTGGAGGACGGTCGGGTCCGGCTGGAAGTTGAAGACGCCCTTCAGCAGGGTGCCGTACCAGCTCGTCGGGTCGATGGTGCTGCTGATGTCGAACGCCAGGTTCGTCAGGCCGGGGACGAAGTCGGCCTCCTGGAGGTCGTGGACGCCGTACGCGAGCACGCCCGCGGCGACGACGACCAGCATGCCGCCGGTCCAGGTGAAGAACTTGGCGAGGTTGATCCGCAGCGCGCCCCGGTAGAACAGCCAGCCGAGGAGGACCGCGGTGGCCAGGCCCAGGGCCACGCCGATCAGCGGGCGGGGCGTGCCGTCGCTCGCCGCGTGCACCGACGCCCACACGAACAGCGCGGTCTCCAGGCCCTCACGGCCCACCGCCAGGAACGCGGTCGCCACCAGCGCGCCCGTGCCCATGGCGAGGGCGGCGTCCAGCCTGCCGTGCAGCTCGCTCTTGAGGTGCCGCGCGGTGCGCCGCATCCAGAAGACCATCCACGTCACCAGGCCGACCGCCAGGACGGACAGCGAGCCGCCGAGCGCCTCCTGCGCCTGGAACGTCATCTCCTGGGAGCCGAATTCGAGCGCGCAGCCGAAGCCGAGCGCCAGCGCGACCGCGACGCCGATGCCGAGCCAGATCGGCCGCAGGGCGTCCCGGCGGCCGGTCTTCACCAGGTAGGCGATCAGGATGCAGACGACGAGGCTCGCCTCCAGCCCCTCGCGCAGACCGATCAGGTAGTTGCTGAACACTGGGCTACGCCTCCTCGGAGAACAGCGCCCGGCCCCACCAGTCGTCCTTGCCGCGGACACCGGGCGGGACGGCGAAGACCGCCGAACTCACGTGCTGGATGTACTCGTTGAGCGCGTCGGAGCGCGACAGGCTGCGCTGGAGCGGGATGAACCCCTTGCGCACGTCGCGCTGGTAGGCGAGGAAGAACAGGCCCGCCTCCAGACGGCCGAGGCCGTCCGTGCCGTCCGTGAACGAGTAGCCGCGCCGCAGGATCGTCACGCCGTTGTTGGAGTCGGGGTGCGCGAGCCGTACGTGCGCGTCCGGCTTCATCGCCTTCAGGAAGGGCTTGTCGTGCTCCTTCGCCTTGCCCACCGGAGCGCCTTCGCCCTTGTCGCGGCCGAAGATGTCCTCCTGCTCCTGGAGCGAGGTGCGGTCCCAGGTCTCGATGTGCATCCGGATGCGGCGGGCGACGAGGTAGGAGCCGCCGGTCATCCAGTCGGCGCCGTCCTTCTCGCCGACCCACACGAACTTCTCCAGCCGGTCCTTCTCCGTGCCGGCGATGTTGCGCGTGCCGTCCTTGAAGCCCATCAGGTTGCGCGGGGTCTGCGCGTCCGGGGTGGTGGACGAGGTCTTGCCGAAACCGAGCTGGGACCAGCGGATCACGACCTTGCCGAAGCCGATGCGGGCCAGGTTGCGGATCGCGTGCACCGCGACCTGCGGGTCGTCCGCGCACGCCTGGATGCACAGATCGCCGTTGCTGCGGGTCTTCTCCAGGGCGTCGCCCGGGAACTGCGGCAGATCGACGAGGGCCTCGGGGCGCCGGTCGTTCAGCCCGAACTTCTCGAACAGGGACGGGCCGAAGCCGATCGTCAGCGTCAGCCGCGACGGCTTGAGGCCCAGTGCCTCACCGGTGTCGTCCGGCGGCGCTTCGGCCAGACCGCCGTACGCCCCCTCGCCGACCGCGTGCCCCGCGGTCATCCGCCGGGCGGCGGCCGTCCAGTCCTTCAGCATCTGCACGAACTCGGCGCGGTCGTCCGTCTGCACGTCGAACGCGGCGAAGTGCAGCCGGTCCTGTACCGGCGTCGCGATGCCCGCCTGGTGCGCGCCGTGGAAGGCGATCGCGCCGCCCGCGTCGGCGCCGGCCGGGTCCACGTCGTTGCCGGTGCGGGTCATCGCCACGGCTCCGCCGGCCGCGGCGGCGCCGAGCGCGAGCCCGGCACCGCCCCAGCCGATCAGCGAACGCCGTGACGGCGCGGACGAGCCCGTGTTCTCGGCGGTTTGGGAGGCTTCCGTGGTGTCCGTCATGCTGCTGCTCCTACTTCACGACGGCGGCGGCGAGCTTGGACAGGGGCTCGGCGAGCGCGTTCACGGCGTCGGAGAGCTCCTTGCGGTCGGCCTTGCCGACCTTGTCGTACGAGGTGAAGACGTACGAGGACTTGTCCGTGCGGTACTTGTCGAGCAGCGTGTCGAGCGCCGTGAACTGCTTGTCGAGCTCCGTGGTCAGCGCCGCGTCGTTCTCCTGGGCGACCGGCTTCAGCAGCTCGTACGCCTTCTGCGCGCCCTCGACGTTGCCCTTGAAGTCGGTCAGGTCGGTGTGCGAGTAGCGGTCCTCCTCGCCGGTGACCTTGCCGGTGGCGACCTCGTCGAGCAGCTCCTTGGCGCCGTTGGCCATGGAGGTCGGGGTGATCTCGGCCTTGCCGACCCGCTTCTGCCAGTCCTTGAGGTCGGTGACGAGCTGGTCGGCGAGGGTCTTCTCCTCCGCGCCGATCTTCTTGTCGTGCCACAGGGCCTTCTCCAGACGGTGCCAGCCCGTCCACTTCTGGCCGTCCTCCAGGCCGTCCTCGCGGACGTCGACCTTCGGGTCGATGTCGCCGAAGGACTCCGCGACGGGCTCGGTGCGCTCCCAGCCGAGGCGGGAGTCGGCGAACGCCTTCTTCGCGGCCTCCATGTCGCCGTCCTTGACGGACTTCGCGAACGCCTCGGCCTTGGGCAGCGTGGCGTCGGCCTGCTCCTGCGCGTACCCGCGGTAGGCGGCGACGGCCTTGTCGAGGCGCGGGTCCCGCTTGGCGGCCTTGCCGCCGGTGACCGTGAGCTTCTGGCGGACGCCGTGGCCCTTCATGCCCGGACGGCAGGCGATCTCGTACGAACCGGCCTTCACCTCGGCGGTCAGCGTGTACTTGGTGCCGGGCCCGATGTTCTCCTTCTCGGAGACGATCCGGTCGTCCGGGAAGACGATCTCGACCTCGGTGGCCTTCGACCCCTTGTTCTCGATCTTCAGCGTGACGTGGCCGGCCGGGACGGTCTTGGCGGAGGTGTCGCACTTGCTGTCGGCGGCGGTCACCTGGATCGCGTCACCGTTCTTGGCGTCGCTCTTCTCGGTGCAGCCCGTGACGGCGGTCAGAGCTGCCGCGGTGGCGGCAGCGGTGACAACTGAGAGGCGGACGGCTCGCATTCAGGCTCCAAGAGAAGTCGGACAAACCGCACGGCGGTGACCGCGTCGGCATGGTGAGGCTGGCCTAACTTATCTGAGGCTTCCCTCAGTGATACCCGCCCGTCCGGTGATTCAGCTCTCACAGACGGTGTACAGGCACGGCTTGATCACGGCGGCCAAAAGCAGACCCCATGAAATGGTCAAGCGAAAGTCAAGAGTCGCGTCGGGGTGCGACCAGTACGGCACCCGTCCCGGGGTGCGGGAACACCTCGACCGGCTGACGGTGGACCTCACCGAGGAGATCAGCGGTGAAGACCTCGGCCGGGGGACCGCGGCCGCGACACGACCGGCGCACAGAATCGCCACCCGGTGCGCGCACGCCGCCGCGAGCTTCAGATCGTGCAGCACCACGACCACGGCGTCCCCGGCACGCGCCCTGTCCCGGCAGATCCGCAGTACCAACTCCTGGTGCCGCAGGTCGAGTGCGGCCGCCGACCAGTCGGCCGCGGGCCGCCCGTCGCCTCGGCGAGCACGGCCGGGGGAGGGGGGCGCGGCGCGCGCCGTACGCACGAGACGTGGCACCGTACGCGGGAGCCTCATGCCCAGCCGGCTCGCTCGCCCAGGCCACCTGGCCGAAGGTGCCGGCCGTGCCGCCGTGGGCGGCGCTCGGTCTCGGTGTCGTCCCGCTGTACGCCCGCCGTCTCGATCTGCCGGCGCTCGGCGAACGTCCGGCCCGGCACCTGGGCGTGGACGTCGCGCCGGGGCGAGCGTGGTGCTCGCGGTGCGCAGGCGCCGCACGATGTGGTCCGGAACCGGCGGCGGCCCGGGCGACGCGACGCGGACCTCAGGGTCCGGGTCTCGGGGTCCGCGCCGAACGGTCCAAGGTCTCGGGTTCGGATCCGTACGGTCCACGGCCTCGGGGTCCGCGCCGCACGGTCCGGGACGCGCCCGCGGCTCGGGTGATGTTTGAATGCCGGAGTGACTGACTACGACGTGCTCCGGGTGTTCTGCGGACCCGGTGGCGGGTACGGCAACGAGCTCGGTGTCGTGCGTGACGGCTCCGTGCTGCCGGACCGCGAGGAACGGCAGGCGCTCGCGGCCAAGCTCGGGTTCAGCGAGACCGTGTTCGTCGACGACCCCGAGCGCGGGGTGATCGACATCTACACGCCGACACTGCGGCTGCCGTTCGCCGGACATCCCTGCGTCGGCGTGGGCTGGCTGCTCGACGTGCCCGAACTGGTCACCCCCGCCGGGACGGTGGGAGTACGGCTCGACGGCGAGTTCAGCTGGATCGAGGCTCGGGCCGAGTGGGCGCCGGAGCGCACCCTGCGGCAGTACGGATCGGCCGCCGAGGTCGACGCGCTGACCGTGCCGCCGCCGGGGGAGTGGATCTACGCCTGGGCGTGGGAGGACGAGGCGGCCGGCCGTGTGCGGGCCCGTGCCTTCCCCGGCCGTGACGACGGCATCGACGAGGACGAGGCGACGGGCGCGGCGGCACTGCTGCTCACCGACCGCCTGGGCCGCGCGCTCAACATCGTGCAAGGCGCGGGTTCGCAGATCCTCACGGCTCCGCAGCCGCACGGCTGGGTCGAGGTGGGCGGACGGGTCCTGCTGGAACGCTGACGGCCCGGGGCCGAGGTCCCCCGGGCGCCCCCGGCTGCCGTCGCAGGCCGGTCGCGGCCCCATGACGGTCACGCCGTGAGCGGGAACTCCTCGCCCAGGGCGCGGAAGACGGCGGTGTTCAGCGCGAACGCCTGCTTGCACTCCGCGACGATGCGCTGCTTCTCCAGGTCGTCGGCCGGGACCGCGTCCAGCAGTTCGCGGTAGCCGCGCTTGAAGGCGGCCGGATTGCCGATGCCCTCGAAGACGTAGAAGCGGACGCCGTCGCCCTTGCGGGCGAAGCCCCAGGTCTGCTCGGCCTTGCCGCGGATGATCTGGCCGCCGGAGAGGTCGCCGAGGTAGCGGGTGTAGTGGTGGGCCACATAGCCGCCGGACCACTCCCGTGCGCACTCCGCGACGCGGGTCGCGTAGGCCCGGGTCGCGGGCAGGGCGGTGAGCGACTCCCGCCACCCGGAGCCCCGGAGATGGGCCAGGTCGCGCTCCAGGGCGGTGCGGCGCAGCAGCTCGGGCCGGATGAACGGGCCGGCCACCGGATCGGACATCAGCCGGTCGGCCGCCGCCTCCAGGGCCTCGTAGACGAACCACAGTTGCTCGGTGTAGCGCGCGTAGGCCTCGACGCCGAGTCGGCCGCCCAGCAGGTCGGCCATGAACGTCGACGTCTCCGCCTCCACATGCTGCTCGTGCGAGGCGGTGCGGATGAGGGCCGAGAAGGAGTCCATGCGCCGAATCATCTAAGGTAAGCCTTGCCTAAGTCAACAGCTTGCCGACCACCTGTCGGGAACTTTCCCGACAGCCTGTCGGTAAAAACATACCCCGCCCCGGTCGAGCGGGCACGAAGAAGCCCGCCCTCCGAGGAGGGCGGGCTCGATGCTTCCCGGGGTCGATGCCTCCCGGGCTACGGCAGGGTCAGGATGTCCGCCCCGCTGTCCGTCACCACCAGCGTGTGCTCGAACTGGGCGGTACGCCTGCGGTCCTTCGTGACGACGGTCCACCCGTCGTCCCACATGTCGTACTCGTGGGTGCCGAGCGTGAGCATGGGCTCGATGGTGAAGGTCATCCCCGGCTGGATGACGGTGGTTGCGTGGGGGCTGTCGTAGTGGGGAATGATCAATCCCGAGTGGAAGGAGGAGTTGATCCCGTGCCCGGTGAAGTCCCGGACGACGCCGTACCCGAACCGCTTCGCGTAGGACTCGATGACCCGGCCGATGACATTGATCTGACGGCCCGGCTTGACGGCCTTGATCGCGCGTTCGAGGGACTCGCGGGTCCGCTCGACCAGCAGCCGCGACTCCTCGTCGACGTCGCCGACCAGGTAGGTCGCGTTGTTGTCGCCGTGCACGCCGCCGATGTACGCCGTGACGTCGAGGTTGATGATGTCGCCGTCCCTGAGGACCGTGGAGTCCGGGATGCCGTGGCAGATGACCTCGTTGACGGAGGTGCACAGCGACTTGGGGAAGCCGCGGTAGCCGAGCGTCGACGGGTAGGCGCCGTGGTCGCACATGTACGCGTGCGCCACGCGGTCCAGTTCGTCCGTCGTCACGCCCGGCGCGATGAGCTTCGCGGCCTCCGCCATCGCCTGCGCGGCGATGCGGCCGGCGACCCGCATCGCCTCGACGGTCTCCGGCGTCTGCACCTCGGGGCCCGTGTACGGCGTGGGGGCGGGCTTGCCCACGTACTCGGGACGCCGGATGTTTCCCGGGACGGGACGGGTGGGAGAGAGCTCCCCTGGTACGAGCAGCGACTGGCCAGACATGCCAGCGAGTCTAACCAGCGGGCATGGGGGACCATGTCCGTGTCGAAAGGAGCCGGTCATGGCCCTGTTCAAGAAGCGGACCGTCGGCAAGCCCGGCGAGTGGTACTACTGCCTGGAACACAAGAAGGTCGAGGAAGGCCCCGAGTGCCCGGCCAAGAACCGCTTCGGGCCGTACGCGACCCGCGAGGAGGCGACCCACGCGATGGAGACCGCGCGCGAGCGGAACCTCGAATGGGAAACCGACCCCAAGTGGCATGACGCGTCGGACACGGAGCAGGCCCCCGAGGACCGCTGACCGCCACCCCTTGGCTCCCCGGCCGCGTCGGGACGAGCCGAGCCTGTCGGACGGAGGGTTTCTGGTGGTGGGGGTGGGAAAGCGTCGGTGGCGCCCCGGGTGACGGGGCCCTGACGACGGTCCCCGGACCGGCAGGCCCCGGCAGCCAATCCGGAGCTCAGAGCGAAGCCCCCGCTTCGACCCCCCGCACCGCCCGCATCCGCACAGCATGCTCATTCGTCCGGACGTCGTACGTCATCAGCTTCGGAAGGAACGCGGCCAGCACCACCACCGCCCCCACACAGAGCAGCCCACCGGCCCAGATCGACGTCCGCACGCCGGCCCACGCGGCCATGCCACCGGCGCGGACCTGCCCGAGCTGGGGCCCGGCGGAGTACGACAGCAGCTCGATCCCGGCGAGCCGCCCGCGCAGCTCGTCCGGGATCGTCTGGTTCCAGATGGCGGCACGGAAGATCCCGCTGACCATGTCGCAGCAGCCGCCGAGCGTCAGGAAGAGCAGCACCAGCCACACGTTGTGCACGACCCCCGCCGCCGCCATGGCGAGACCCCAGCACGCCGCGGCGAGGGCGACCATCCGCCCGTGCCGGTGGACGCGGGAGGTCCACCCGCTGGTGAGGCTCACCAGCAGCGACCCGGCGGGCACCGCGGCGTACATCAGCCCCAGCGACCACTCCGCGTCCAACTCGTCCGCGAGGAACGGCAGCAACGCCAGCGGCATCGCGAGGAACATCGCCGCGAGGTCCAGCGCGTACGTACCGAGCAGCTCCTTGCGGCTCCAGGCGTACCGCGCGCCCTCCGCGACGGACCGCAGGGACGGCCTGGCCGCCTCGTGCGAGGCGGGCGACGCGGCCAGTCCCACGGCCAGCGCCACCGACACGGCGAAGGTCGCCAGGTCCACGGCGTACGCCCAGCCCAGCCCGGCGTAGGCGACGACGACGCCGGCGAGCGCGGGGCCCGCCACCCCGCCCACGGTCCAGCGCAGCGAGTTGAGGGCGGCGGCGGCCGGCAGGTGCTCGTGGGCCACGATCCGCGGCAGGAGCGAGTCGAGCGCGGGCCGCTGGACGGCGACGAGCGCGGAGGACAGCGCGGCGACGGCGTACAGCGGCCACACCGCGGGGTGCGGCAGCGACGCGTTCACCAGGAGCGCGACGCACAGCAGGCCCTGCCCGACCTCGGTACGGAGGATCAGTTTCCGTTTGTCCAGCGCGTCGGCGAGGGCGCCGCCGTACAGGCCGAACACCACCAGGGGCACGAGCTCGACGGCTCCGAGCGCGCCCACCGCCACGGCCGACCCGGTCAGGTCCTTCATCTGCACCGGCAGCGCGACGAAGGTCAGGAAGCTGCCGAAGTTGGTGATCAATCCCGCCACCCACAGCCGCCGGAAGTCGGCGGAGGTCCGCCACGGCGCAAGATCGGGCAGCAGGGAGCGGAGTCGGGAGGAGGGGGCCACAACGGGCCATGCTCGGCGGACGCGCCGAGCGGAGCAACCGCTTTTCGCCGCCACCGCGATCGCGCACAGCGGCTTCGCACCACGGCCCGCGCGACACCGGACCCCTGCCGCGACCGTGCGCCGGCGGTCCCGGGCTGTCTCCGTGCGTCGGCGTTCCGGGGCGTCATGGTGTGTAGGCGTTCCCCGCGTCACCCGTGCGGCGGCGGCCCCGGGCGGGCCCCGTGCGCCGGTGGTCCCGGGCTGTCTCCGTGCGTCGGCGTTCCGGGGCGTCATGGTGTGTAGGCGTTCCCCGCGTCACCCGTGCGGCGGCGGTCCCGGGCGGGCCCCGTGCGCCGGTGGTCCCGGGCTGTCTCCGTGCGTCGGCGTTCCGGGGCGTCATGGTGCGTCGGCGTTCCCCGCGTCACCCGTGCGGCGGCGGTCCCGGGCGGGCACCGTGCGGCAGTGGCCCCGGGGCGTCACGGCGGGACGGCGTTACCCGGGCCGTCACCGTCCGGCAGCGATGCGAAGGCCGCCCGCGCGTCGACGAGGGCGCGGACGCGGAGAGCGGCCCCGCGCTACCACCGGTACGACGGCGGTGCCGTCAGCTGGTCCGCGAGGCGGGAAAGACGGTCGCGGAAGCGCCGGGGCCCGCGCGGGGAGGGCAGCGCGTTCTCCCCGGCCGCCGCGCTGACCAGGTGCTGCACGGTGTCGAGGTCGAGCTCGGGGTCCGCCGGCACGGCGAGCGACTCATGGGCCAGCGCGGGCAGCTCCGGATCGTCCGAGGACAGGGCCAGGACCGTCGCCCCGGCCCTCCGCGCGCCGTGCAGCCGCTCCAGCAGCGGTGCGCCGGTCGGGCCCGGCGCCACCACGAGCAGCGTCTCCCCGCGCCGCGCCGCCTCGACGCGGCCCAGCCCCACGGCGAGGTGGGCCGGATCGGACGCGCGCGCCCCGTGCCGCACCAGGGTCGGCGACAGTTCCGGCGTCCCCGACCACGCCGCCTCGTCCACCAGGTGCGCGGCGAGGTGCCAGGGCTCGTACTCCTCGGTGCCGACCAGCAGCAGTCCGCCCCCGTGCGACACCACGGACCCCCGCAGTGCCCCGCCGAACCGCCGCGTGGCGCCCAGCCACTCGGTCCCGGCGAGCACCTCGCGCAGCAACGCGACCCGTACGGCATCCATGCGGCAGATCCTGCCTCAAACGGCCACTCGTGACCCGGAGTTCACCACGAATTCGCCCGAGTTGGGCACAGGCCCCGATCACCGGCCGCCCCCAGGAACCGCGAGGAGCCCGCCATGACCGAGCCGACCACCGGGACACCCGCCACACCCGACAGCGGGCCGACCGAGCCCGGTGCGGGCGTCGGTACCGAACCCGGCACCGACCCCACCCCCGGTACCGACTCCGCGCCGACCACCCCCTTCCGCGGCGGCCGCGAGGGCTACGCCGGCTTCCGGATCCCCGCGGTCGTCGTCACCGGCGCCGGAACCCTCCTCGCCTTCTGCGAGGGCCGGGTCGCCTCCGCGCACGACCACGGCCACATCGACATCGTGCTGAAGCGGTCCACGGACGGCGGCCGCACCTGGGGACCGCTCCGGGCCGTCGCCGAGAACGGCGGCGACCTCGCGGGCAACCCGGCGCCCGTCGTCCTCGACACCGGCCGCGTCCTGCTCGTGCACGTCCGCAGCGCGGCCGCGGCGAGCGAGGACGCCCTGCTGCGGGGCAAGGTGAAACCGGCCGACGGGCGGCGCGTATGGGTGCAGCACAGCGACGACGACGGGCTCACCTGGTCGGCACCGAAGGAGATCACCGCGCAGGTCAAGAAGGCGGGCTGGCGCTGGTACGCCACCACCCCCGGGCACGCGATCCAGCTGACCGGCGGCCGCGTGGTCGTCCCCGGCAACCACACCCTCGCGCCCACCGGCACCGACAACGGCACCGAGGCGAAGTACAACAGCGGTCACTGCCTCCTCAGCGACGACCGCGGTCAGACCTGGTACCTCGGCTACATCGACGAGAACACCAACGGCTACATCAACGTCAACGAGACGACCGCGGCCGAACTCCCCGACGGACGCGTCTACTTCAACACCCGCAACGACTCCCCGTCGCCCGGCAACCGCGCCGACGCGCACTCCCGCGACGGCGGCAGGACCCTGGAGAAGCCGTTCCGTCCGCAGGCCGGGATCGTCACGGCCGTCGTCCAGGGCAGCGTCCTCCAGCTCCGCGACCCGGACCTGCTGCTGTACTCGGGGCCCGCCGACCCCGACTTCCGCGCCCTGATGACCGTCCGCGTCTCCACCGACGGGGGCACCACCTGGCGGAGTGCCCACACGGTCGACGGACTGCCCGCCGCCTACTCCGACCTCGTCCGCGTCGACGCCACGACCGTCGGACTCCTCTACGAGACAGGCGACTTCGGCGCGTACGAGACGATCGCCTTCCGGCGCATCCCCGTGACCGCCCTCACCTGACCCGCACGGTCGCGGACCACGCACGTAAAGTCGGCCCATGACCTCTACTGACAGTGCACAGAAGGCTCCCGCCAAGGATCCCTGGGACCTTCCCGACGTGTCCGGGCTCGTCGTGGGCGTGCTCGGCGGCACCGGGCCGCAGGGCAAGGGCCTCGCCTACCGGCTCGCCCGGGCCGGCCAGAAGGTGATCATCGGCTCGCGTGCCGAGGAGCGCGCGCAGGCCGCCGCCGCCGAGATCGGCCACGGCATCGAGGGTGCCGACAACGCCGAGACCGCGCGACGCAGCGACATCGTGATCGTCGCCGTGCCCTGGGAGGGTCACGGCAAGACCCTCGAATCGCTGCGCGGGGAGCTCGTCGGCAAGCTGGTCGTCGACTGCGTCAACCCGCTCGGCTTCGACAAGAAGGGCGCCTACGCGCTCAAGCCCGAGGAGGGCAGCGCCGCCGAGCAGGCCGCCGCCCTGCTGCCGGACTCCCGGGTCACGGCCGCCTTCCACCACTTGTCCGCCGTCCTCCTCGAGGACCCGGAGATCGACGTGATCGACACCGACGTCATGGTCCTCGGCGAGGAGCGGGCGGACGTCGAGATCGTGCAGGCGCTCGCCGGCCGTGTCCCCGGCATGCGCGGAGTCTTCGCCGGCCGGCTGCGCAACGCGCACCAGGTCGAGGCCCTGGTCGCCAACCTCATCTCCGTGAACCGGCGCTACAAGGCCCACGCGGGCCTGCGCGTCACGGACGTCTAGGGGGTGTCGGGCGCCCTGGTGGCGCCCGGGACGACGGCCGTCCCGGCCCCCGGGCCCCACGCGGGCCGGTGGGTGACGGCCGTGGATGTCACGTGGGGGACACTGGTGGGCAAGCAGTGTCCCCCCGACAGGAGCCGACCCCCATGCCCCGCCTCGCGCTGTACGCCCTCGCCGTCTGTGTCCTCTCCGTCGCCGCGGCCGTGGTCTCCTTCGTCCAGGGCAGCTGGCTCGGGATCGTGTGGGTGCTGCTGGCGGGCCTCACGTCCAACATGGCCTGGTACTACCTGAGGCGCGCCCGGGCCGGCGGGGCGGGCAGCGGTTCCGTCACCGGCTGACCGTGCAGTACTGGTCGACGCCTTCCCAGAAGCGGTAGAGGCTCTGGCCGCAGTAGCGCTGCCCGTCGTCGATGCCCAGACCGCCGAGGATCGAATAGATCGCGTCGAAGAAGACCTGGTTCACCGACGGGATCCACAGCACCGCGAAGACCGCGAGCAGACCGAACGGCGCGAACGGCTCGACCTGCCGGCGGACGCCGTACGACAGCCAGGGCTCGATCACGCCGTACCCGTCCAGGCCCGGCACCGGCAGGAAGTTCAGGATCGCGGCCGTGACCTGGAGCAGCGCCAGGAACGCCAGCGCGTACTGGAAGACCGGGGGCACGCCGTCCAGGGCGTGCAGCCAGAACGGCGCGGTGCACACCAGCGCGAAGAGGACGTTCGTCAGAGGACCCGCGGCGGAGATCAGGCTGTGCTTCCAGCGGCCCCGGATGCGGCTGCGCTCGATGAAGACGGCGCCGCCCGGCAGACCGATCCCGCCCATGATCACGAAGATCACCGGCAGCACGATGCTCAGCAGCGCGTGCGTGTACTTCAGCGGGTTCAGCGTCAGATAGCCCTTGGCGCCGATCGAGATGTCGCCGCTGTGCAGCGCGGTGCGCGCGTGCGCGTACTCGTGCAGGCACAGGGAGACGATCCAGCCCGACGTGACGAAGAGGAACACGGCCACGCCGGGCTCCTCGGCGAAGCCGGTCCAGGCCGCCCACCCGGTCACCGCCATGACGGCCACGATCCCGAGGAAGACGGGGCTGATCCTCCGGTCACTGCGGCGGGACGCGACGGCGGTCATGGGGCTCCCTGGACTGTCGGGACGGGTACACACGTGCTTCGGGACTGCCCGACCGTACCGGGCTCAGGCGGAAAACGTCTCGCCACAGGGCATTGGTTCCGGGGAGGGTGGGGGCATGGCGCGATGGTGGGTGTTCTACGCGGACTGGCAGCTGGAGTGCTGCGGCACACCCTTCTCGGTGGGCGACGAGGTGAGCTGGCCGCTGCTGCTCCTGTCCTCCGACGAGGTGCTGGGCGGCGGCTGGTACGAGGAGCTCAGCAAGCTGTCGGGTCCCGTCGCGACCGTGACGGACCCTGACGGGGACGGCGGCGGGGACGAGGACGAGGACGGGGGCGTGGTCGCCACGCTGCGCGGTGACGACGGGCTCACGGCCGCGCTGAGCGGCGAACCCCCGGACGAGCCCGGGCAGTGGATCAGGGCGGTCGGCATGCTCACCGTCGAGCGCCACGGCGGACTGTGGCCCGAGACCGCCGGCACGGTGCGGGCGATCCGTGTGGTGCGTCAGGAGTTCGCCGAGACGGACCCGGGCTCGCGCACCCTGGAGCCGGTGCCGCAGTCGCGCTCGCTGGAGACCGCCGACAGCAGCCCGAAGTGGTTCGGCGAGGGCCGCTGCGGTGTCCTGGCCGAACTCGAGGTGCCGGACCTCCGTACCTGAGACCACCGGAGACAATGGACCCCGTGCGCTACCGCATCCTCGGCACCACGCAGGCACTTCGCCCCGACGGCACGCCCGTCCCGGTCGGCGGGGCGCGGCTGCGTGCCCTGCTGACGGTCCTGGCGCTGCGGCCCGGCCGGACCGTGACCCCGGCCGTCCTGGTCGACGAGGTGTGGGACGGCGATCCGCCCGCGGACGCGCCCGGCGCGCTGCAGGCGCTGGTCGGACGGCTGCGCCGGGCGCTCGGGCCGGACGCGGTGGAGTCGGCGGACGGCGGGTACCGGCTCGCGGCGGTCGCCGACGACGTCGACCTGTACCGGTTCGAGCGGCTCGCGGGAGAGGGCACCCGCGCGCTCGCCGACGGCGATCCGGCGAAGGCCGCGACCGCCCTGGACGACGCCCTCGGCCTGTGGCAGGGACCCGCCCTCGCCGACCTCCCGGACCGCGCCGCCGAGGCGGCCCGCTGGGAGACCCGCCGGCTCGACGTGCGGCGCACCCGGATCGGCGCGGCGCTCGCCCTCGGCCACGCCGAGCAGGTCCTGCCCGAGCTGACCGCACTGTGCGACGGCCATCCCCTCGACGAACCCTTGCACGCCCTGCGGCTGCGCGCCCTGCGTGCCGCCGGCCGCCCGGCCGAGGCCCTCGCCGCCTACGAGTCCGTACGCCGGCTCCTCGCCGACCGCCTGGGCTCGGACCCCGGTCCCGAGCTGCGCGCACTGCACCGGGAACTCCTCGACGCGCCGCGGCCCGCCCAGTCCCACGACATCGCGCACACGCCCCCCGCCGGGAACGAGCGCCCCGGCACCCAGCCTCCCGGGCGCCCGGACGGTACCGGCAGCCGGTACGGGACGGCGGCCGGGCACCCGGACGGGACCGCGCCCCGGCCCGCGGACGGCGCCGACGGGTCGCACGGGGCCGAAGGCTCGCACGGCGCCGCGTCCCGGTACGTGGGCCGGGCCGCCGGTCACCACGGCCCGGACGGCGGGGCGGTACGGCACGGCGACCGAACCGTCGTCGCGGGCGCGGCCCCGCCCGCGACGGGGACCCCCGTCGGCGCGCCGAAGGGGCTCCCGATACCCGATGGTGTGGCCCTCGCCCCGGGCGCGTCCGGCGGAGCCGGTCCCGCCGCCCCCGTCGACGGCGACACCGCCCGCACCCCCGGTTCCACCGTCCCCTCCCGGCCCGCCCACCCGGCCACCGGCAATCTGCGGGCCCGGCTCACCTCCTTCGTGGGGCGGGAGGCGGACATCGACGCCATCCGCGGAGACCTGGCGGCGGCCCGGCTCGTGACGCTGCTCGGTCCCGGCGGGGCCGGGAAGACCCGGCTGTCCCAGGAAGCGGCGGAGTCCGTGGCGTACGCGGCCCGCGACGGGGTGTGGCTGGCCGAGCTCGCGCCGGTCGACGACCCGGAGGCGGTGCCCGAGGCCGTGCTCACCGCGGTCGGCGCGCGCGAGACCGTGCTGCGCGGTGCCGGCGCCGAGGAGATGCGCGCCGTGGCCGACCGGCACGACGACCCGCTCACCCGGCTCGCCGAGCACTGCGCCAAGCGCCGCATGCTGCTCGTCCTCGACAACTGCGAGCACGTCGTGGACGCGGCCGCACACCTCGTCGAGGAACTCCTGGAACGGTGCCCCGGGCTGACGGTGCTGGCGACCAGCCGTGAACCCCTCGGCGTACCGGGGGAGTTGCTGCGACCCGTGGAACCACTGCCGGAACCCGTCGCGCTGCGGCTGCTGGCCGACCGCGGGGCCGCCGCCCGCCCCGGCTTCCGTGTCGAGGACGACGCAGAGGCCGCCGCCGAGATCTGCCGTCGCCTCGACGGCCTGCCGCTCGCGATCGAACTCGCCGCCGCCCGGCTGCGGATGCTCACCCCGCGGCAGATCGCCGACCGGCTGGACGACCGTTTCCGTCTGCTCACCTCCGGCAGCCGTACCGTGCTGCCGCGCCAGCAGACGCTGCGGGCGGTCGTCGACTGGTCCTGGGACCTCCTCGACGCGGACGAACGGGACGTGCTGCGACGGCTGTCGGTGTTCTCGGGCGGCTGCGATCTCGCCGCCGCGGAGGCCGTCTGCGGCCCCGCCGCGCTGGAGGCCCTCGGCTCGCTCGTCGACAAGTCCCTCGTCGTCGCGGCGCCCACCGCGGAGGGGGAGGGCGCCGACGGGGAGATGCGCTACCGCCTCCTGGAGACGGTTGCCGAGTACGCGGGCGAACGCCTCGACGAGTGCGGCGACCGCGCCGCCGCCGAACGCTCCCACCTCACCCACTACCGCGAACTCGCCCGGACCACCGACCCGGAGCTGCGCGGTCCCCGTCAGGCGACGGCGATCGCGACCCTGGAGCGCGAGTACGAGAACCTGCGCACCGCCCTGCGGCACGCCGTCGCCGAGCGCGACGAACAGGAGGCGATCTGCCTCGTCCTGTCGCTGGGCTGGTACTGGCAGATCCGCGACCAGCGCATCGAGGCCCGCGCCTGGTCCCGCGAGGTCATGGCCCTCGGCCCGGACCCGTTCGCCCCGCCGCCGCGCCCCGCCGAGCCGCTGCACGAGCGCTGCATCGACACCCCGCCGCCGATGCGCCCGGACGTCCTCACCGAGGCCCGGCGCGGAGTGCATCTCGTCCATCTCGCCTGCATGGACATGGACATGGAGGCCTGGCAGACCCCGGAGGCCCAGGCGAAACTGCACGTCATCAGCGAGACCTACCGTCCGGGCCTCCCGCAGACCTGCCGCAGCCCCGGCAACCTCTGGTTCTACGCCGTCCTGCTGACCGGCGACCTCGACCGGATGCGAGAGGTCGTCGAGGTGACGGTCGCCACCTGCCGTGAGCTCGGCTTCGAGTGGGAGCTCGCGGTCGCCCTCCAGATGCGCGCCAACGTCCTCGCCAACCGGGCGGACCTGGCGGGCGACGCCACCCGCGACGCGGACGAGGCCCTGGAGATCTTCGCCGCGATCGGCGACGCCTGGGGCGCCGCCGAGGCGTTGTCCGCGCGCGGCGAGGCGCACGAACGCAAGGGCGACTACGCGGCCGCCGCCGCGGACTACACCGAGGCGAGCGGGTACGCCGAGCGGCTCGGCGCGCACGCCCAGATGGCGGTGCTCAGCGTCCGGCTCGGCGGTGTGTACGTCGAACTGGGCGAGCACGAGCGGGGCGAGCGGATGCTGCGCGACGCCCTCACCGAGGGCCACGGCGCCCTCAACGAGGCGATGCCCGCGGCCCGGCTCTTCCTCGCCATGTGGCTCGGCCGGACCGGCCGGATCGCCGAGGCGCGCGAGCAGATGCGGCGGCTGCGCGAGGACTTCGCCGCCGCCACCTTCGTGGTCTTCGAGGGCTTCGTGCTCGGCGTGGAGGGCTGGCTGGACGCGGTCGAAGGGCAGTACGAGACCGCCCTGGCCAAGGTCCGCAGGGCGCTGTCCCGGTCCATGGACCCCCTGACCCAGATGATCGCGCCGCACATGACCTCGGCGCAGCTGACCACCGCCGCCATCGCCCTGACCGGTCTGGACGGCGGCAGCCGTGTCCGCGAGGCGGCCCGGCTCCTCGGTGCCGCCGACCACCTGTTGCCGCCGGGCCACTTCACGGGCCCGATGGAGGACGAGGTGCGCGCGCAGGCGGAGGCCGGCGTGCGCGCCGTGCTCGACGACGCGGCGTACGAGGCCGCGTACGCCGAGGGCGGCGGGCTCTCCGCGCAGGAGGCCGCCGCCCTCGTCTGAGGCGAACCGGTGGGTCCGCAAGGTCAGTTCTTGGTGCGGAACTTGTGGATCGCGATCGGTGCCATGACCAGCGTCAGCGCCGCCGTCCAGCCGAGGGTCACCCACAGGTCGTGCGTGACCGGGCCGCCCACCATCAGGCCGCGCGCTGCGTCCGCGAGCGAGGACAGCGGGTTGTATTCGGTGAAGTTCTGGAGCCAGCCGGGCATGGTCCGGGGCGGCGAGAAGATCGAGGAGCCGAACTGCAGGGGCATCAGGACGAGGAAGCCCATCGCCTGCACGGACTGGGCGTTCTTCATCGTCACACCGAGGACCAGGAAGATCCACATCAGGGCCGAGCCGAACAGTACGGAGAGTCCCACGGCGGCGAACAGGCCGGGCCAGTCATTGATGTCGAAGCCGACGAGCACGCCGACGACCAACAGGATGGTGGTGGCGACGAGCATCCTCATCAACTCCACCACGATCTTGGCGAAGAGCACCGAACCCTGGCCGATCGGCAGCGTGCGGAAGCGGTCCATCACGCCGGTCTGAAAGTCCTGGTTGAAGCCTGTCCCGACGGCGGTGGCGATGTTCATGCCCATCATCGCCATCAGACCGGGCACCACATATTGCACGTACCGGTCCTGCCCGCCGCCGAGCGACTGGCCGATGGAACCGCCGAAGACGTACACGAACAGCAGGGTGAAGACGACCGGCATCAGGACGGCGTCGAACATCGACTCCGGGTCCTGGCGGATCCACAGCAGGTTGCGGCGGACCAGCGCGCCGATGTGACGGGCGTGCGCGCGAGGGGAGATACGGGAGTCCCCCTGTGCGGCGCTGGGCGCCGCGGCGACGGAGGGCAGGTCGTCGACGGAGCCGTCCCTGTCGAGTGTGGTGGTGGGCGACGGGCTGGCGCTCATACGGCGACCTCCTCGGGGGCGGGGGCGGGGACCTCGTCCTGCGGGGCGGAGGCCTTGTGGCCGGTGAGGGACAGGAACACCTCGTCCAGGCTGGGCAGTTCGGTGGAGATGGAGCCGATGGTGATGCCGCGCGCGGTGACCGCGCCGACCACGGCGGTGAGCTGCTCGTCGCTGAGGACCGGCACGAGCACGCTGCCGGTCTCGGCGTCCACGGTCGTCGTGGCGAGGCCGGTGAGCCCCAGCTCGTCGAACATCGAGGCCAGCGGGCGCAGTTCGAGCGGGTCCACCGGGCGGACGCGCAGTGTGCGGCCGCCGACGCGGGCCTTCAGCTCGTCGATCCGGCCGTTCGCGATGACCTTGCCGCGGTCGATGACCGTCAGCTCGGAGGCCAGCTGTTCGGCCTCCTCCATGTACTGGGTGGTGAGCAGCACGGTGGCGCCTTCGGCGACCATGCGCTTGACCTCGTGCCACACCTCGTTGCGGGTGCGCGGGTCGAGGCCCGTGGTCGGCTCGTCCAGGTACAGGACGGCCGGGTTGCCGATCATGGAGGCGGCGAGGTCGAGTCGGCGGCGCATTCCGCCGGAGTACGTGGAGGCCGGGCGCCGGGCCGCCTCGGTGAGCGAGAAGCGCTCCAGGAGCTCGTCGGCGCGGCGGCGCGCGGTCTTGCGGGGCAGGTCGAGCAGCCGGCCGATCATGTAGAGGTTCTCCCAGCCGGGGAGCTTCTCGTCGACCGAGGCGTACTGGCCGGTGAGGCCTATCACGCGGCGCAGCTGGCGGGGCTGGCGCAGCACGTCGTAACCGGCGACGGTGGCGTGCCCGGAGTCGGGGGTGATGAGGGTGGACAGGCAGCGGACGAGGGTGGTCTTGCCGGCGCCGTTGGGACCCAGTACCCCGAGGACGGTGCCCTCGTGCACGTCCAGGTCCACACCGTCCAGCGCCTTGGTCTCGCCGTAGTGCTTGACCAGCCCCCGCACGGTGACGGCGCTCGCGGCGCCGGCGCCCTCTCGGGGGTTCTTGTCGATTCGCGTCATGCCGACCAAGGTGTCAGCCGCCACCGACAACCGGCCGACAGTCCACCGACAGCCCGCCGGCGCCGTCCGTCGCACACCGACAGGCCGCCGACAGCGCACCGCCGTCAAGCGCGTCGCCGTCCGGCCGGCGGCGGTCCCTCGGCGCGGCGCAGCTGCGAAAAGGCGGCGACCCGTCGACGGGGGAAGATCGACGGGTCGCCTCGGTGCCGCAGTGGCTCTGGGTCCTATGCCCTGTCCGACAATTCCCGCCTGCCCGGCCTTCGGGCGACGCCGCGAATTGTCAGACAGGCCCTAGTGGACGGAGTGCTCCTCCAGCGGGAACGTCCCGCCGACCACGTCCTCGGCGAACGCCTTCGCCGCGTCGCCCATGACCTGACGCAGGTCGGCGTACTTCTTGACGAACTTCGGCACCCGGCCGCCGGTCAGACCGAGCATGTCGGTCCAGACGAGGACCTGCGCGTCGGTCTCCGGACCGGCGCCGATGCCGACCGTCGGGATGTGCAGCGTGCGCGTGACCTCGGCGGCCAGCTCCGCCGGGACCAGTTCCAGGACGACGGCGAACGCACCGGCGTCCTGCACCGCCTTGGCGTCCCGCAGCAGCTGGTGCGCGGCCTCGTCGCCGCGGCCCTGTACGCGGTAGCCCATGGCGTTCACGGACTGCGGGGTCAGGCCGATGTGCGCCATGACCGGGATGCCGGACTCCACGAGCAGCTCGATCTGGCGGTGCGAGCGCTCGCCGCCCTCCAGCTTCACCGCGCCGACCCCGGCCTCCTTGACGAGGCGGGTCGCCGAGCGCAGGGCCTGCACGGGGCCCTCCTGGTAGGAGCCGAAGGGCAGGTCGCCGACGATCAGGGCGCGGGAGGTGCCCCGGACCACCGCGGCGGACAGCATCGTCATCTCGTCCATCGTGACGGGCACGGTCGTCTCGTACCCCAGGTGGCAGTTGCCCGCCGAGTCGCCGACGAGCATCACCGGGATGCCGGCCTCGTCGAAGACCGACGCGGTCATCGCGTCGTAGGCGGTGAGCATGGGCCACTTCTCGCCGCGCTCCTTGGCGGCGGTGATGTCGCGCACCGTGATACGGCGGGTGCTCTTGCCTCCGTAGAGCGCCTTGCTGCTGTCGGTGCGCTTGAGGGCGCCCTCCGCAGACTGCTCCTGGGCAGCCGAAAGCTGCGTCATCGCAACGGCTCCTTCTGTCATCTCGAGGCGCCCTGACGGCGTCCCCGGACCGCCTCCATGGTGGCACTTCGTGCCACGCGCGGCTAGACCGGGCCGGGCGATCCACGTCTCGTCCAAGCGGGCGGTGTCCGCGCGCCACGGCCCCCGCCTCCGTCCTGCGACCTAGGTCCCTTCGTAAGGTCTCCGTAAAGCATTTCCGATACGAGACGGTGCCGTATCGGAAGTCGCCTAGGGTGGTCGCCATGACGACCTCCGCTCCTCCTGCCGAACGACGTGTGCCCGAGGCGGTGCACCGGCGCCGCTGGGCGATCCTCGGCGTGCTCATGCTCAGCCTGCTGATCGTGGTGCTCGACAACTCCATCCTCAACGTCGCGATCAAGACGATCTCGACACCGGCGCCCACCGGACTCGGCGCCACGCAGAGCGAGCTGGAGTGGGCCATCAACGCCTACACGCTCGTCTTCGCCGGACTTCTGTTCACCGCCGGCCTCCTCGGCGACCGGCTCGGCCGCAAGAAGATGCTGCTCGCCGGTCTCGCCGTGTTCGGCATCGGATCCGCGCTGGCCGCGGAGTCCGGCTCGCCGGTCCAGCTCATCGTGTTCCGCGCGGTGATGGGTCTGGGGGCCGCCTTCGTGATGCCCGCCACCCTCGCCGTCCTGATGAACGTCTTCGAGCGCGACGAGCAGCCCAAGGCCATCGGCATCTGGGCCGGCGGCGTCGGCCTCGCCATCGCGATCGGACCGATCACCGGCGGTGTCCTGCTGGACCACTTCTGGTGGGGCTCGGTCTTCCTGATCAACGTGCCGATCGTGGCGCTCGCGCTCGTCCTGATGTTCTGGCTGGTACCCGACTCCCGTGACCCGAACCCGGGCCGCCTCGACCCGGTCGGCGTCGTCCTCTCCGTCATCGGGCTCGTCCTGCTGGTCTACGGCATCATCAAGGGCGGCCAGCTCGCCGACTTCACCGACGGCACCGTCCTCGCGACCATCGCCGCCGGACTCGCCGTCCTCGCCTTCTTCGTCGTGTACGAGAAGCGCAGCGACCACCCGTCGATCGACGTCACGTACTTCCAGAACAAGGTCTTCTCCGCCGCGATCGCGGCCATCGCGCTGGTCTTCTTCGCGCTGATGGGCGTGACCTTCTTCTCCGTCTTCTACACGCAGAGCGTGCGCGGCTACTCGCCGCTGCAGACCGGTCTGCTGATGCTGCCGCTCGCCGCGGCCCAGATCATCTTCGCGCCCCGCGCCCGCCTCGTCGTCGACCGCATCGGCAACAAGGCCACCTGCACGGCGGGCCTGCTGATCATCGCCGCGATGCTCGCCGCGTTCGCCGTCCTGGACACGGACACCCCCATCTGGCTCCTGGAGGTCATCTTCTTCCTCATGGGCACCGGAATGGCGCACATCATGACGCCCACCAGCGTCGTGATAATGCAGGCCCTGCCGCGCGAGAAGGCGGGTTCGGCATCCGCGCTCAGCAACACCTTCCGGCAGGTCGGCGGCGCCCTGGGCATCGCGGTCCTCGGCTCCGTGCTCTCCACCTCCTACCGCACCGGCATCGAGGACAAGCTCTCCCTCGTCCCGGCCGGTCTGCGGCACACGGCCGGAGAGTCCATCGAGGCCACCCTCGGCGTCGCGGCCCGGCTGGGCCCGCAGGGCAAGGACCTCGTCACCCCCGCCAACGACGCCTTCCTGCACGCCATGCACGTCACCGCGCTGTGCGGCGCGGGCGTGGCGATCATCGGCGCGCTGGTCGTCGCCGTGTTCCTGCCCGGACGGTCTGCCGAGGAGCGGGCGGGCGAGGAGGCCGAGCTGGTGACGGCCGACCACTGACGCGCCGTCGCACCGATTCGTGGGCATCCTGGCACCGGGTGCCCGCGAATCGCGTGCACCGGGGAGAATGGGACCAGGTCAACGAAGGGAACGGAGTTCGACGTGAGCCTCGCGCACAGCCGACCCAGGCACGGGGGGCCCACCCGGGGACGTCCCCGAAGCGAGGCCGTGGAGCGCGCCATCCTGGAGGGTGTGATGAAGCTCCTGGAGGACGGTGTGCCGCTCGGCGAGCTCTCCATCGAGCGCATCGCGCGTACGGCGGGCGTCGGCAAGGCGACCATCTACCGCCGTTGGAGCGGCAAGGAGGAGCTGTTCGTCGACGTCCTGCGCGCCGCCGAACCCCCCGATCCCGACCTCCCCGGCACCTCGATGCGCGACGACCTGATCGTGCTGCTCGAGTCGCTGCGTCAACGCGGCCTGCTCAACCGCTCGTCGGCGATCCTGCACAACGTCCACGCGCAGATGAAGAGCAGCCCGAAACTCTGGGCCGCCTACGACGCGACCGTCATAGCGCCGCGGCGCCAGCTGGGTTACGAGGTGCTGCGGCGCGGCCAGCGCAACGGTGAACTGCGCACGGACCTCGACATCGAGTTGCTCAACGACCTGTTCGTCGGACCCATGCTCGTGCGGGCCGTGATGCGCCCGGAGACGGAACTCCCCGAGGACCTCGCGGAGCGGATCGTCGACACGGTGCTGGAGGGGCTGCGTCCCGACCGGCCGTAGTCCGCATCGTTTCTGACGGGCCCGGTTCCTGACGGGTCGAATGTGCGCGTTTCGTCACAGAGGACGCGATCCGCGTCCCCATCCGGAACTCCGGACGCGAAGTTGTACGTCCCCTTGCCCGTACGGCCGCCCCCGGGCGGCAGGAACGACGCCGATCATCCCCTAGGGTCGTAGCCGAGGGGCAGACGGTGCGCGCGGCAGTTTGTGAGGCGACGGTATGGCGCAGGCGTATATGACGGAGACGGGAAGCGGCGGCCAGGGGCCGGACCGCAGAGGGTCCCGCCTTCGGCGCCTGCTCGACGGCTGGCGCGGCGACCGGGGCATCTGGCGCCGCGGCATCCTCCTCGCCGCTTTCGCGGTGTTCCTCGCCCTGGTGATGCTGCTGCACGCGCAGATCCCCAACCGCATCGGCAACCTCGGCAGCCTCACAGAGACGTTCCTGCCGTGGCTCGGCGTGTTCGTCCCGGTCCTGCTGGTCCTCGGCCTGCTGCGGAAGTCCGTCACCGCCCTGATCGCCGTGCTGCTGCCCGCGATCGTCTGGCTGAACCTGTTCGGCGGACTGCTCACCGACAAGACCGGCACCGGCGGCGACCTCACCGTCGCCACCCACAACGTCAACGCCGAGAACCCGGACCCGTCCGGCACCGCCCGCGACGTGGCCTCCTCCGGCGCCGACGTGCTGGCCCTGGAGGAGCTGACCGCCTCCGCGGTCCCGGTCTACGAGAAGGCGCTCGCGTCGACGTACAAGTACCACTCCGTGCAGGGCACCGTCGGACTGTGGAGCAAGTACCCGCTGACCGGCTCCCGGCCCGTCGACATCAAGCTGGGCTGGACGCGCGCGATGCGGGCGACGGTGGACGCGCCGGCCGGGCAGGTCGCCGTGTACGTCGCCCACCTGCCCTCGGTGCGGGTGAAGATGGAGGCGGGGTTCACCGCACGCCAGCGCGACAAGAGCGCCGACGCGCTGGGCGAGGCCATCGCCGACGAGCGTCTGACGCGGGTCGTCCTGCTCGGCGACCTCAACGGCACGATGAACGACCGTGCCCTGAACGCCGTCACCGCGCAGATGCGCTCCACCCAGGGCGCGGCGGGCAGCGGCTTCGGGTTCAGCTGGCCGGCGTCGTTCCCGATGGCCCGCATCGACCAGATCATGGTCAAGGGCGTCGAACCGGTGACCTCCTGGACCCTGCCCGAGACCGGCAGCGACCACCTGCCGATCGCCGCCCGCGTCAAGATCGACGAATCGGCGTCGTAACCCCGGGAATACTGGGCCTGAGCTACTTTGTTCCGTAGCTGAACTTATGCTGCCCGTGCACGGGCGGCGACATACCTACGGAGCAGCACCCGCGCGGCGCACCGCTCCACCACCCCGCTCGTGAAAGGCCCCTCCATGCCCCTGGCCCTGCTCGCCCTAGCCGTGGGCGCCTTCGGCATCGGTACCACCGAGTTCGTGATGATGGGGCTGCTCCCCGACGTCGCGGACGACCTGCACATCTCCATCCCCGCCGCCGGTCACCTCGTCTCCGCGTACGCCCTCGGCGTCGTCATCGGCGCCCCGCTGCTCGCCGCGGCCACCAGCCGGCTGCCCCGCCGCAAGGTCCTGATCGCCCTCATGGGCCTCTTCGTCGCGGGCAACGCCCTCTCCGCCCTCGCCCCCGACGAGCACTGGCTGCTCGCCGCCCGCTTCCTCAGCGGACTGCCGCACGGCGCCTTCTTCGGCGTCGGCGCCGTCGTCGCCACCGGCATGGTCGCCCCCGAGCGCAAGGCGCGCTCCGTCTCCCTGATGTTCCTCGGCCTGACCGTCGCCAACATCGCCGGAGTCCCCGCCGCCACGCTCGTGGGACAGCACCTCGGCTGGCGTGCCGCCTTCCTCGGCGTCAGCGTCATCGGTGTCGCCGCCATCGCCTCGCTGCTGCTGCTCATCCCGCACGCCCCCGCGGGCGGTCTGCGCGGCGAGCTCGCCGCGCTGCGCTCTCTGCCCGTCTGGCTGGCGCTCGGCACCACCGTGGCGGGCTTCGGGGCGCTGTTCTCCGCGTACAGCTACGTCACGCCCATGCTCATGGACTCCGCCGGGTACGCCGAGGGCAGCGTCACCCTGCTGCTCGCCCTCTTCGGTGTCGGCGCGACCGTCGGCAACCTCGTCGGCGGACGCCTCGCCGACCACTCGCTGCGCGGCACGCTCTTCGGCGGCCTGGCGTCCCTCGTCGTCGTCCTCGCGCTCTTCCCGGCCCTCATGGGCGCCCAGTGGAGCGCGGCCGTCGGGGTCACCCTCCTCGGCGTCGCCGCGTTCGTCACCGGCTCGCCCCTCCAGTTGATGGTCATGGAGAAGGCCGCCGCCGCGCCGTCCCTCGCGTCCTCCGCCAACCAGGCCGCGTTCAACCTCGCCAACGCCGGTGGCGCGTGGATCGGCGGGCTCGCCCTGGCCGCCGGATTCGGCGTGACATCTCCCGCGGTCGCCGGGGCGGGGCTCGCGGTGCTCGGGCTCGTCGTCGCCGGGGTCGCGTACGGCGTGGACCGGCGACGGGCGCCGGCCTCCCGGGCCGTCGCGTCCGCCGGACGGCTCGTCGCCGGGCACGTACCGTCGGCCACGGAGCGTGTCTCCGGCTGACCGGGGCGGGCGGTCCCCCTCCGGGATTCGCCCCCTCTGCCCCTGCCCGTCCCGTCCCCGGGGCTCCGCCCCGGACCCCGCTCCTCGAGCGCCGGAGGGGCTGATTCTTCGCCGCCCGGTGGTACCCGTTGTCGCCGGGCGGGAGGTCTTCAGCCCGTCCGGCGCTTGAGGACGAGGCCGTTCAGGCCGATCCGGGGATGCACGGGCGGAGCCCCGGGTGCCGGCGGGGCCGAGTTCGGGTGGCGGCCGGGTCGACAGCACCGGCCGTCGGGCGCAAGTGGGGCGGCACACACCCCATTGCGTCGCTCTGACGATTAGACTGGCCCCGTGCCTCAACTACGCCTCGCTCTGAATCAGATCGACTCGACGGTCGGCGACATCGCCGCCAACGCCGAGGCGATCGTCCGTTGGACCCGGCACTCCGCCGAGCAGGGAGCGCACCTGGTGGCGTTCCCCGAGATGGTGCTGACCGGGTATCCCGTGGAGGACCTGGCCCTGCGGTCGTCCTTCGTCGAGGCCTCCCGCGCGGCGCTGCACTCGCTCGCCGCCCGCCTGGCCGACGAGGGATTCGGGGAGCTGCCGGTGATCGTCGGCTACCTCGACCGGTCCGAGACGGCGCAGCCGAAGTACGGCCAGCCGGCCGGCGCCCCGCAGAACGCCGCCGCCGTGCTGCACGGCGGCCGGGTGGCGCTGACCTTCGCCAAGCACCACCTCCCGAACTACGGCGTGTTCGACGAGTTCCGGTACTTCGTGCCCGGCGACACCATGCCGGTCGTACGGGTGCACGGCATCGATATCGCCCTCGCCATCTGCGAGGACCTCTGGCAGGACGGCGGGCGCGTCCCCGCCGCCCGCTCCGCCGGGGCCGGCCTGCTGCTGTCCGTCAACGCCTCCCCGTACGAGCGCGACAAGGACGACACGCGTCTGGAGCTGGTGCGCAAGCGGGCCCAGGAGGCGGGCTGCACCACCGCCTACCTCGCCATGATCGGCGGACAGGACGAGCTCGTCTTCGACGGCGACTCGATCGTCGTGGACCGGGACGGTGAAGTCGTCGCACGGGCACCGCAGTTCGCGGAAGGATGCGTCGTCCTGGACCTGGAACTGCCGGCCGGGGCCGCGGAGCCCGTGACGGGCGTCGTCGACGACGGGCTGCGCATCGAGCGGCTGGTCGTCTCCGAGGAGCCGCTGCCGCCCTACGAGGTGGAGCTGACGGGGGGCTACGCCGAGCGGCTCGACGACGACGAGGAGGTGTACTCGGCGCTCGTCGTCGGCCTGCGCGCCTACGTGGCGAAGAATGGTTTCCGTTCCGTGCTGGTCGGCCTGTCCGGAGGCATCGACTCGGCGCTCGTCGCCGCCATCGCGTGCGACGCGGTCGGCGCGCGGAACGTGTACGGCGTGTCGATGCCGTCGAAGTACTCCTCGGACCACTCCAAGGGGGACGCGGCCGAACTGGCGCGGCGCACGGGGCTGAACTTCCGCACCGTGCCGATCGAGCCGATGTTCGACGCCTACATGTCGTCGCTGGGGCTGACGGGCCTGGCCGAGGAGAACCTCCAGTCGCGGCTGCGGGGCACGATGCTCATGGCCGTCTCCAACCAGGAGGGGCACATCGTCCTGGCGCCCGGCAACAAGTCCGAGCTGGCCGTGGGCTACTCCACCCTGTACGGCGACTCCGTCGGCGCGTACGGGCCCATCAAGGACGTGTACAAGACGTCCGTCTTCCGGCTCGCCGAGTGGCGCAACCGGGCGGCGGCCGAGCGCGGGCAGACGCCGCCGATCCCGGAGAGCTCCCTCACCAAGCCGCCGAGCGCCGAGCTGCGGCCGGGCCAGGTCGACACGGACTCGCTGCCCGACTATCCCGTCCTGGACGCGATCCTGGAGCGGTACGTGGACCGGGACGAGGGAGCCGACACCATCGTGGCGGCCGGCTTCGACCGGGAGCTCGTGGTGAAGACGCTCCGCATGGTCGACACGGCGGAGTACAAGCGGCGCCAGTACCCGCCGGGCACCAAGATCTCCGCGAAGGGCTTCGGCAAGGACCGCCGGCTGCCCATCACCAACGGCTGGCGCGAGCACGCGTGACCCGCGGCGGGGCGAGGCCCCCGCGCGGCACCGGGCGGGCCCGGCAACCGGGCCAACACCCGCGCCCGCTCCTCCCGGAGGGACCGGGCGAACACCCGCGCCCGGTCCTCCCGGACGGACAGGACAAACGCGCGCGCCCGCTCCTCCCGAAGAGACGGGAGGAGCGGGCGCACCCGTGATGACGGTCCGTCAGTGACGGTTGTACGACTCGACGTAGCCCGGGGCGGGCGAGCCCACGCCGGTGACGTCGTCGTAGCCCTTCACGGCCTTCAGCGAGCTGTCCTTGCCGAGACTGCGGACGGAGGTGAGCACACCGTCGGCCGCGTCGAAGCCGTTCGCGAAGTCGACACGTGCCACGGCGAGCCCGGACCCCGTGGGGGTGTCCGTGACGTCGTGGTACGCCTTCGAGCCGTACTTGGCGTAGATCGACGGGTTGGCGAAGCCGATCGCCTTGCCGCCGCGCGCCTCCTGGGCCAGGGCCTGCACGCCCGCGATCACCGGAGCGGCGAGCGAGGTGCCGCCGATGCGGTACTCGCTGTACTGCTCGGTCCCGTCCGGGAAGGTCTGCGTCTGGCCGACCTTGAAACCGGTGTTGGGGTCGGCGATCGCCGCGATGTCCGGGACGACCCGGTTGCCCGCGGGGTTGTTCGCCGTGGCGAGCGCGTTCGGGACGACACCCTTCTGGTAGTACGGCTGCGCCACGGTCTTGCTCGTGCCGCCGCCCGCACCCGAGGTGAACGCGCCCGGGAACGCGTCCCAGCTCTTCCCGTCGGCCGACAGGCCGGCCTTCTGGGTGCCCCAGCCGGTCTCCCACAGGTACGAGTCGCCCTTGCCGACCGCCAGCGAGGTGCCGCCGACAGCCGTCACCCACGCCGAGTTGGCCGGGGTGTCGACCTGCTTCGTACCGGTGTTGGCGACCTCGTCGCCGTTGTCGCCGGAGGAGAAGTAGAAGCCGATGCCCTGGACGGCGCCGAACTGGAAGACCTGGTCGTAGGCGGCCGCGATGTCCGGCGTCTCGTTGGCCTCGATGTCGCCCCACGAGTTGGAGACGATGTCGGCCAGGTGCCCGTCGACGATCTTGTTCAGCGAGTCGAGCAGATCGTCGTCGTAGCAGGAGGCGGCACCCACGTAGGTGATGCTCGCGTCCGGCGCGACGGCGTGCACGGCCTCGACGTCGAGGGTCTCCTCGCCGTACCAGCCGGCGGCTCCGCACTCCTCGGTCTTCGTGTACTTCTTCGGCAGCACCTGACGCAACTGGCCGCTGCTGTACGTCGCGTCACCGTGCTTGCCGGCGTAGGTGGCCGCGTCGAAGGCGATGGTCGGCGAGGCGTACGCGTCGGTGATGGCGACCCGCACCCCCTTGCCGGTGCGCTTGCCCGCGCCGTAGGCGGCACGCAGCTGCTTGCCCGTGTAGCCCTTGACCGCGTACGGGATCGTCTTGCCGTAGGCGCTCGGCAGGGTGCTCGCGACGTTCGAGCCGTAGTACGAGGAGAACGGCCCGGAGTTCTTGAACACCGCGTCCGGGGGCGGCAGCTGGTCGGCGTGCGTCGCCTTGTGCGGCGCGTTGTCCAGGCCGGTGACGGTCAGGACGGCGCCGTTCAGGGCGGCCGGGGCGGAGGCCGTCTTCGACGGCGCCCGGTAGGTCTTCGCACCCTTGGCGTAGTTGTGCAGCTGGGTGCCGAAGGCCTTCTCGGCGGCGGCCACGTCACCGGTCACGGAGACGTAGTGCCGTGTGGTGCCGGTGACCTTCAGGCCGGCCGACTTCAGCCACGAGGTCACCGCGGTGACCTGGGCCTTGGTGGCGCCGAAGCGCGCCTGCGCCTGCTTGGCGCTCAGGTACTTGCCGTACGAGGCCGAGTCCGGGTCGGACACGGCCTTGGCGTACGCGGCCAGACCGGAGGCGTTCCGGCCGGCGAGGTAGACCCGGGCGGAGACCTGGGAGCCGTCGGACGTGGCCCCCTTGTCCGCCTTCGCCGTCGCCCAGGCGGGCTTGGTGCCCGCGAGGGTGTCCCGGCTCGGGCCGTCCGCGGCGTGGGCCGCGGGTATGCCGAGCGCCAGCGCGCCGGCGAGCAGTGGCAGTGTCGCCGCCATGCTCACCCCGGCGCGCGTCTTGGCGCGATTGGATCTCATAGAACCCCCTGCGATGCGGTTCGTCGCATGTAGTGGTCTTTCGGTGAAACACGTGGTTGCCCGCGCCTGAGGAGGTGGCGGGTAATGGATCACACGATGGGGGCCACTCTGGCGATGAACCGTTCATGCCAGGGGAATGGAAAGGCCAAGGAAACCCCAAGTGGCCGGGATTCGCGGCTGTTTGGGATGATTTGCGGCAGGCTTCCTGGGAGAATCGAGGGTTTTCCCTCGGTTCCATGACGAGTTGTTGTGAAAAGGCCCCGGCCATGTGTAGGCACGGGACCGGTTGCCCGATTCAGGGGTTCGGGCGCGGCGGACCGGCCGGGCGCACGGAGTTCCGGTGCGCTCGTGCGGAGCTGCGCAATTGACGGGCCGTCAGCGCGCGAGGGGGCTGCCGACGACGGGCTCCGGTCGCGCCGGGGCGCCCGCCCCGACCCGGGGCCGGTCCCGGAGCTCGGAGCGCCCCGGGGCCGGCCCGCACACGTCCTAGTCGCGCGCCTTCGCGCCGCGCGCCTTGAGCATGTCGGCCATCAGCCGGATCTCCGACTGCTGGGCGTCGACCATGCCCTGCGCGAGCTTCTTCTCCACACCGACCTTGCACTTCGCGGCACAGCCCTCGGCCATGTGGATGCCGCCCTTGTGGTGGTCGGTCATCAGCTGGAGGTAGAAGATCTCCGCCTGCTTGCCGTTCAGCGTGCCCAGCTTCTTCATCTCCGCGTCGGTGGCCATGCCGGGCATCAGCGCACCGTCCTCGCCGGAGGCCATGTCGCCCATGCCCATCCAGGTCATGGGAGCGTCCGCGGAGACCTTCGGCAGCTCCCACAGGTCGAGCCAGCCGATCAGCATGCCGCGCTGATTGGCCTGCGTCTGCGCGATGTCGTACGCGAGGCGCCGTACCTCGGTGTCCTTGGTGCGGTCGCGCACGATGTACGACATCTCGACGGCCTGCTGGTGATGGACCGCCATGTCGCGCGCGAAGCCCGCGTCGGCGGAGTCGGCGGCGGGCACACCGGTGTTCGAGCCGTCGTCCTGGGCCACCGCGTACGTGATCGCCCCGCCCGCGACGAGCACGGCCGCCGCGGTTCCCGCGATCCAGCCGACCTGCCTCACTGCGACAGACCGTTGGTGCAGGCGGCGCCCGGCTCGGGCGTCTGCTTGCCCTGCACGAACTCCGAGAAGAACTTGTCGACGTTCGGGTCGCTCGCGCCCGTCACCGTGCGCTGCTTGCCCCAGGCGCTGAGCATGATCGGGTCCTTCTGGTCGTCGACGGGGCTCATCAGCGTGTACGGGGTCTTCTTGACCTTCGCCGCGAGGGCCTTCACGTCCGCGTCCGACGCCTTGCTGTTGTACGTCACCCAGACGGCGCCGTGCTCCAGCGAGTGCACGGCGTTCATGTTGTCGACCGCCTTGGTGTAGACGTCGCCGTTGCAGTTCATCCAGACCTGGTTGTGGTCACCGCCGACCGGCGGCTCCATCGGGTACTTCACGGTCTTGGAGACGTGGTTGCGGGCCAGCGTGCCCTGCCAGGTCTGCACGCCGTCCTTGCCGGTGACGAAATGGCCCGCCGTCTTCGAGTCGCTCGCCGTGTCGTTCTTGTCGGACTGCGATTTCACGAGGACGACGCCGCCGACGACGAGTCCGGCGACGACGACCACGCTCGCGGTGATCGTGAGGATCCGGTTGCGCCGCTCACGGGCGCGCTCGGCACGGCGCAGCTCCTCTATGCGCGCCTTGCGCGAGGCGGTGCTGGTGTTCTTGGCGGAACCCATGGCGAGTCCTTATGGGGGAATGGGACGGTCGGTCCGCTGATCGTAGTGGGGGAGACGGGCGCGTATGCAGAGCGGGCCACAGGAATGACCGAACAAGTGGCCTTCGGGCCGGTGCACGGGCGGCTTTCGTCCCGATAATTTGAACCTCGGATGCGCATTATTTACGCTCGCGGTATGCGGCTGCTGCGATCCACCGACCTTGCTCTGCGCGTCCTGATGCGGCTCGCCGTCGCGGACGGGGCCACTCCCACGACCCGTGAGGTCGCCGAGGACATGGACGTGCCGTACACACATGCCGCGAAGGTCGTCGCCGAGCTCCAGCACCTGGGGCTGCTGGCGGCCCGCCGCGGCCGGGGCGGGGGCCTCGCGCTCACCGAGGCGGGACTCTCGGCCTCGGTCGGCGGCGTCGTCCGCGCCTTCGAGGGGGACGGGGACGTCGTCGAGTGCGAGGGGGCCGTGCCCTGCCCGCTGAACTCCGCCTGCCGCCTGCGGGGTGCGCTCAAGCGGGCCCAGGAGGCGTTCTACGCCTCGCTGGACCCGCTCACCGTCGCGGACATGGTCGCCGCGCCGACCGGGCCCGTGCTGCTCGGCATCTCCCGGCGCTGACCGGCCCCGCGACGACGGCCGGCACCTTCCGGCGCCGGCCGCCTCGCCGTCCGCTGATCGTCGGTTCAGCCGTGGGCGAGCCACAGGTCGGGCCCGAACACCTCGTAGTGGATGTCGGCGGCCGCCACGCCCTTCTCGAGGAGCTGCTCCCGCACCCTGCGCATGAAGGGCAGCGGGCCGCACAGGTAAGCCCGGGTGCCCGGCAGGACCGCCACCCCGGAGAGGTCGACGAAGCCCGTGCGGTCGGCAGGGTGCCCCGGCTCCGGGCGCTCGTACCAGAAGTGGACGGCCGCGTCCGGCAGCTTGCCCGCGTACGCCTCGTGGTCGGCGCGCAGGGCGTGCTCGGCCGGTGAGCGGTCCGCGTGCACCACGGTGACCGGAGTGCCGTGCCCGGTGTCCGCGAGCTGCTCCAGCATCGCGATCATCGGAGTCACGCCGATCCCGGCCGAGGCGAGCAGGAGCGGCGTGTCGTCGGCTTCCAGCACCAGATCGCCGTACGGGGCGGAGAGCCACAGCCTGCCGCCTGCGTGCACGCGCGCGTGGAGGTGGTTGGAGACCTCGCCGTCGGGCGCGGCGCCCCCGTGTACGCGCTTCACACCGATCTGGCGCACGGGTGAGCCCGGGGCGCTGGAGAGGCTGTACTGACGTATCTGACGGGCGCCGTCCGGCAGCTCGACGCGCACCGAGACGTACTGCCCCGGGCGGAAGTCCGGCACCGGCCCGCCGTCGACAGGGCGCAGCCGGAAGGTCGCGACGTCCGCGGTCTCCTCGACCCGGTCGACGACCTCCCACTCGCGCCAGCCGCCGCCGTCCCGCTCGTCGTACAGGCGCCGCTCGATGGCGACGAGGGCGTTCGCCATCAGCCAGTAGACCTCGTCCCAGGCCGCCGCGACCTCGGGGGTCACCGCGTCGCCGAGCACCCCGGCGATGGCCGCGAACAGGTGCTCGTGGACGACCGCGTACTGCTCGGGCGCGACGCCCAGGGAGGCGTGCTTGTGGGCGATGCGCTGGAGCATCGCGTCCGGGCGCTCGTCCGGGTGCTCCACCAGGTACGTGGCGAACGCGGCGATGGAGCCGGCCAGCGCCTGGCGCTGGGTGCCGGCGGCCTGGTTGCCGCGGTTGAAGAGGTCGCGCAGCAGGTCGGGGTGGGCGGCGAACAGTCCGGCGTAGAAGCGCTCGGTGATCTCTCCGATGGCGGCTCCGACGGCGGGGAGGGTGGCGCGCACGGTGGCGGTGGACTGTTCGGACAGCATCAGGGCTCCTCGGGGGGAGAGGCGGGAGGGTGGGCCGCGGCCCCCCTTGTCTGCCCCGCACGGTAGTAAAACTTGCATCTGAGATGCAAATTAAAAGGGAAGCGGGAGGAGGCGGGGGTCGGCCATTTCAGAGAGGCGGCCGAACAGGCAAGATGGGCCCAGAGCAGGACACCTGCCGTACGCGAGGCGTTCAGACCGGGGTCGCCCGGGCGATCATGGTCCGCAACGCGCACGAAATGGTGTTGTGGTGGGATGCTCAGGTGCCCCGATCGTCCCCGGGACGTGGGAGCAGGCGGCCTGACCAGCAAGGATGGGTGGAAGCGGAAGATGGACAAGCAGCAGGAGTTCGTGCTCCGGACCCTGGAGGAGCGGGACATCCGGTTCGTACGTCTGTGGTTCACGGACGTGCTCGGCTTCCTCAAGTCGGTGGCCGTGGCCCCGGCCGAGCTGGAACAGGCCTTCGACGAGGGCATCGGCTTCGACGGCTCCGCGATCGAGGGCTTCGCCCGCGTCTACGAGTCCGACATGATCGCCAAGCCGGACCCCTCCACCTTCCAGGTCCTGCCCTGGCGCGCGGAGGCCCCCGGCACCGCCCGCATGTTCTGCGACATCCTCATGCCGGACGGCTCCCCGTCCTTCGCCGACCCGCGCTACGTCCTCAAGCGGGCCCTGGCCAAGACCTCCGACCTGGGCTTCACCTTCTACACCCACCCGGAGATCGAGTTCTTCCTGCTGAAGGACCGCCCGCTGGACGGCTCGCGGCCCACCCCCGCCGACAACTCCGGCTACTTCGACCACACCCCGCAGAACGTCGGCCAGGACTTCCGTCGCCAGGCCATCACGATGCTGGAGTCGATGGGCATCTCGGTCGAGTTCAGCCACCACGAGGGCGCCCCTGGCCAGCAGGAGATCGACCTGCGCTACGCCGACGCGCTCTCCACCGCCGACAACATCATGACCTTCCGGCTGATCATGAAGCAGGTCGCGCTGGAGCAGGGTGTGCAGGCCACCTTCATGCCGAAGCCGTTCTCGGAGTACCCGGGCAGCGGCATGCACACCCACCTCTCCCTCTTCGAGGGCGACCGCAACGCCTTCTACGAGTCCGGCTCGGAGTACCAGCTCTCCAAGGTCGGCCGCTCCTTCATCGCGGGCCTGCTCCGGCACGCCGCGGAGATCTCCGCCGTCACCAACCAGTGGGTCAACTCCTACAAGCGCATCTGGGGCGGCTCCGAGCGCACCGCCGGCGCCGGCGGCGAGGCGCCCTCGTACATCTGCTGGGGCCACAACAACCGGTCCGCACTGGTCCGCGTCCCCATGTACAAGCCCGGCAAGACCGGCTCGGCCCGCGTCGAGGTCCGCTCCCTCGACTCCGGCGCCAACCCCTACCTGGCCTACGCCCTCCTCCTCGCCGCCGGCCTCAAGGGCATCGAAGAGGGCTACGAGCTGCCGCCGGGCGCCGACGACGACGTCTGGGCCCTCTCCGACGCCGAACGCCGCGCCATGGGCATCGAGCCCCTCCCGCAGAACCTCGGCGAGGCCCTCACCCTCATGCAGCGCAGCGAACTCGTCGCCGAGACCCTCGGTGAACACGTCTTCGACTTCTTCCTGCGCAACAAGAAGTCGGAGTGGGAGGAGTACCGGTCCGAGGTGACCGCGTTCGAGCTGCGGAAGAATCTGCCGGTGCTGTAAGGACAGATCAGCGGCACTTTTCGTGACGCCGTACGCGGGGCCCGCGGTCGACGACCGCGGGCCCCGCGGCTGTCCTCACCGCCCCTGGCCGTCTATGGGCCGTCGGCCCCGGAAACGCTGCCCTCGCACATGCTGTCCACGGCCTTCCGGGCCCGTGCGTCGGAGATCTCCATCTGCCGGAGTCCGCTTCCCCCTTCGAGGTCGACCGTCGCGCGACAGAGCTTCGACAGTGCCGCCCTGACGGCGAAGACGCGCTCTGCGCTCCAGGGCACGACGCGGCCCGTTCCCGCAGCAGGTGGACGCTCCGATTGTGTGTGCGTCGGGTTCCTCGCAGCGGTGTTATCAAGGGTGTATGGAAGTATTTTCCGGGCGCCCACGGGGTCCGGAACGTCATCCGCCCGTCGGGGGCTCGCGCGCACGTCGCGCCTCCCTGCTGGACCTGCGCAGTGCGGCCGGTCAGGTGTTCCTTCTCCAGGTCGTGATCGTGGTCCTGCTGGTCGTGGCCGCCGTGGGGGCCATGGTGCTCCAGGCGGCAAATGACGCCTTGCAGCAGGGGCGCAAGGAGTCGATCGTCGCGGCGCAGTCGTTCGCGAGTGCTCCTGGCGTGGCCGAGGCGCTGCAGAGCCCGGATCCGACGGCGGTGCTCCAGCCTCGGGCCGAGGAGGCGCGGAAGCGTGCGGGCGTGGACTTCGTCATCGCCATGGACACGGACGGGATCCGTTATACGTATCCCTATCCGCGGGAGATCGGGAAGAAGTTCGTCGGCACCATCGAACCGGCGCTGAGCGGCCGTACCGTCGTCGAGCAGGCCGGCGGGCCGCCGCTGCCCGCGGGCAAGGGGACGGACGTGCAGGCGGTGGTCCCGGTGACCGACTCGCACGGCAAGGTGGTGGGCCTGGTCTCCGCCGGCATCACGGTCAGGAACGTGGCGGCGCTGTGGCTGCCGGAGCTGCCGATCATCCTGGGCAGCGGTGCGGCCGCGCTGGTGCTGGCCGTGACGGGAACGACGCTGGTCTCCCGGCGACTGCGGCGGCAGACGTACGGCATGGCCCCGGCGGAGCTGGCGGAGCTGTACAGGCACCACGACGCGGTCCTGCACGCGGTGCGGGAAGGATTGTTGATCACCGACGCCGACGGACGACTGCTGATGGCCAACGACGAGGCGACACGGCTGCTCGGACTGCCGGCGGACTTGCGGGGGCGCCCGGTGCGGGAGCTGGGACTGCCGGAGCCGATCACGCGTCTGCTGTCGTCGCCGGAGGCGGTCACCGATGAGGTCCGTCTCGCGGGGAACCGGTTGCTGGCGGTGAACAAGCGGCCGACGTACCCGCAGGCCGACCCGGAGGGCAGCGTGGTGACTCTGCGGGACACCACGGAGCTGGCGGCGGTCTCGGGGCGGGCCGAGGTCGCGCGGGAGCGGCTGAAGCTGCTGTACGAGGCCGGGGTGGGGATCGGGACCACGCTGGACGTGGAGCGTACGGCCCAGGAGCTCGCCGACGTGGCGGTGCCGCAGTTCGCCGACCTCGTGACGGTGGACCTGCTCGAAGCGGTGCTGCGGGGGTGGGAGCCCACGGCGGAGGGCTGGCGGCATCTGCGCCGGGCGGCGATCGGCGGCGAGGGGCGGATGATTCCGGTGTATCCGCGGGGCCAGATGATCTCGTTCTCGCGCCGAACGCCGCAGATGCGGGCGCTGCAGGAGCGACGGGTGACGCTCGAGACGGACCTGCGGCAGGCACAGGGCTGGCGGGAACAAGATCCGGAGCGCGCCATGAGGGCACTGGAGCGCGGGTTGCGTTCACTGGTGGCCGTGCCCCTGCGGGCGCGGAACGTGACGCTGGGCGTGGCGAACTTCTACCGGACGGTGGATTCCGCGGCGTTCGAGCCGGATGACCTCACCTTCGCGGAGGAACTGGCCGCGCGGGCGGCGGTGGCCATCGACAACGCCCGGAGGTTCACCCGGGAGCGCGCGATGGCGGTGACGCTGCAGCGCAGCCTGCTGCCGCGGCGGCTGCCGGAGCAGGACGCACTGGAGGTGGCCTGGCGGTACATGCCCGCGGAGGCCGGGGTGGGCGGGGACTGGTTCGACGTCATCCCGCTTCCGGGCGCTCGCGTCGCTCTGGTCATGGGTGATGTCGTCGGTCACGGGCTGCACGCGGCGGCGACGATGGGCCGGCTGCGCACCGCGGTGCACAACTTCTCCACCCTGGACCTGCCCGTGGACGAGGTGCTCGGGAACCTGGACGACCTGGTCGTCCGCATGGACGACGAGGAGAACACGGACGATGCCCGGGAGGGCCAGGAAGGCGAGGGCGTGACCGGAGCGACCTGCCTCTACGCGGTCTACGACCCGGTGACGGAGGCCTGCACGATGGCCCGTGCGGGGCATCCGGAGCCGGTGGTGGTGCGCGTGGACGGGACGGTCACCTGTCCTGACGTACCGGCGTCGGCACCGCTCGGCCTGGGCGGCTACCCCTTCGAGACCGCGGAACTGTCCCTGCCGGAGGGTTCGCAACTGGTGCTGTACACCGACGGCCTCGTGGAGGACCGTACCCACGACATCGACATCGACGTCGGACTGGAGCGACTGCGCCGGGCGTTGAGCGGGTCCGGGGGCCGCACACCGGAGGAGACGTGTCGAGCGGTGATCGACTCGTTGAAGCCGTCACACTCCTCCGACGACATCGCGCTGTTGACGGCACGTACCCGGAGGTTCCCGCGCTCGGATGTGGCCATGTGGGACGTGCCGCCGGACCCGGCGGTGGTTCCCTCGGTACGGGCACGCTGCCGGCAGACGTTGCTGAAGTGGGGGCTGGAGGAGACCGCATTCGCCACGGAGCTGATCATCAGCGAGTTGGTCACGAACGCGATCCGGTACGGCTCGCCACCGGTCGGCGTACGGCTGCTCCACGGACGCTGTCTGATCTGCGAGGTGTCGGACGGAAGCGGCACGTCACCGCGCATGCGGCGGGCGGCGACCACCGACGAAGGCGGGCGGGGACTGTTCCTGGTGGCGCAGTTCGCCCCGCGATGGGGGACGCGGTACACCACTCACGGCAAGGTCATCTGGACGGAGCAGCCGCTTCACGACGGCGCATCCGCCGCCCTGGGCCTCGCCCCGGTCGACTTTCTTCTCGACCAGTTCGATGATCCTGGCCTGTGAGAGCAGGCGTTGAGAAAGGGACGCGCACTCCTTGCCTGGCCTCATCCGGGACCAAGGAGTCGTGAGTTCAACGCCGTCCGTGGGCCGTCGAAGGGCGGCCCACGGTGACCGACGACGACCGATGACGACTGCTCGGGTGCCTGTCGGCCCTGCATGAACCCGCACGGTCACCGCGCGGCCCCACCCGCCTCCCCGGGCGGGCCGGTTCGGGCCCGCGCGTCAGCCGATGTACGCCGGTGACACCGCCGCCGTGCTGATGCGTCGTGGTGCTCCCGTGCCGTCCGACGGGACGGTGTAGAGGTCGGCGCCGTAGTCGCCGGGGAGGGCGTAGACGAGGGTGTCGTCGTCGCGCCAGACGGCCTGGTCGTCGACGCTGCGGGGCTCGGCGAGCGGGGTTTCGCGCCGGGTGCGCAGGTCGAGGACGTAGAGGTGCCAGGGGGCGTCCTTCGGGAGGCCCTCGACCCGCTTCTTGAAGGCGACACGGGTGCCGTCGGGGGAGAGGGACGGGCATTCGACGTTCGTGCGCAGCGTGGTGACCGTGCGGGTGCGCAGGTCCCCGCGGACCAGGTACGTCTTCCCGCCCGTCGCCAGCGTCGCGTAGAACGTGCGGTCGTCGGCGGCGAAGGTGACGCCCCAGAAGTTCACGTCCGCCGCGTGGTAGTTCCGGCCGTCCTTCACCACCCGGTACGCCTCCAGGGACGCGGTCAGCTTCCCCGTCCGCGTGTCGACGACGGCCGCGCGGGTGGAGAAGTTCGTGCCCGCGTACGAGTCGCCGCCCACGAATGCCGTCCAGGCGGCGTAGTGGCCGCTGGGGGAGACCCGGGCACGGGACGGGATGCCGGGCACGTCGTAGCGTGCGCGCTCCTTCAGCCGTGCGTCGAGGATCACGGCACGGTAGGTGTCCTGGACGGGACCGTGCACCGCCTGGAGGCACACCCCGGTGCCCGCCGCCGCGTAGAAGCGCAGGCACTTGACCCCTGACACCGTGCGCGGGCCCGACGGGTCGGACGCCGGGACCGTGGCCAGTTCGTCGCGGTGCGGGCCCCACGCCATGTTCCGGAAGACCATACGGCCGCGGTCGCCGGTCAACGCCACCGTGCCCGTGGTGATCCGCGGGCCGCCGGGCCGGGCATGGTTCCTGCGGTCCGCCCTCGCCGACGCGTGCAGGACGGACGCCGTGGCGACGCCCGCCAGGACGACCAGCGCGGAGACCAGGACCAGGATGCGGGTGCGGAGGGTCATGCGAGCCCTTCGGGCGGGGTGGGACGGAGCCGGAACGAGAACAGGGCGCAGCACGCCAGCGCCACGACCGACGCGGTCAGCGCCGTGCGGTCGCCCCACGCCGTCCAGGCCGCGCCGAAGCCGAGCGAGCAGGCGAAACGGGCCAGCGCCTGACCCGTCTGGACCAGCGCGAGCCCCGACGAACGCAGCTCCCTCGGCACGCTGTCCGAGGCGGCAGCCATCAGCACGCCGTCGGTCGCCGCGTAGAAGGAGCCGTGCAGCACCAGGACGGCGTACGGCAGGGCCGACCCGTGCCAGGAGGACAGCAGGAGCCCGTACGCGACGAGCAGGGCGCCGTGGCCCGCCAGGAACACCCGCCACCGGCCGGTCCGGTCCGCGAGCCGGCCGAGCGGGACGGCCAGCAGCAGGAACGCCGCCGCCGTGCCGAGCGGCAGCAGCGCGAACCACCGGTCGGGCACGCCGAGCCGCCGCTGGAGCAGCAGGTACACGAACGAGTCGCTGACGGTCGCGAGCCCGAGGAGCAGGGCGCAGACGGAGATGCGGCGCAGGTCACGCCGGCCCAGGAGAGCGAGGGCGGCGCGGAGCGTGGGGCGGGGGGCCGCCTTTCCGCGGTCGGCGGCCGCGGCGGCGTCCACGACGGTTTCCGTGGCGACGCCCGTGCCGGAGTCGAGGCCCGTGCCGGAGCCGGCCGCCGTGCCGGAACCCCCCGGCACGAACAGCACCAGCACCAGCACACCGACCACGGCCACGCAGAAGCTCACCGTGAACACGGCGTCGTAGCCGTCCACGGTCGTCCGCAGGATCAGGAAGGCGACCAGGGGCCCGAAGAGCGCGCCCGCCGTGTCCATCGCGCGGTGCACGCCGAAGGCGCGCCCCCGGTTCTCCCCAGTGCTCGACAAGGAGATCAGCGCGTCGCGCGGGGCGGTGCGCAGGCCCTTGCCGGTGCGGTCGGCGGCCAGGATCAGCCCGATGGGCGTCAGGGACTGCGCCACCAGCAGCAGGGGCTTGCAGGCCGCCGACAGCGCGTACCCGGCGCCCGCCACCCACTTGTGCCGGCCGCCGCCCCGGTCGGCCAGGTGCCCGCCGACCAGACGCACCAGCGCCGAGAAGCCGTTGTAGATCCCGTCGAGCAGTCCGAAGCCCAGCGGGGACAGGCCGAGGCCCGCCACCAGGTAGAGGGGCAGCACGGCCGTCACCATCTCCGAGGAGACGTCGGTGATCAGACTGACCGTGCCGAGCGCCAGCACCGTGGGTGCGACCGCGGCACGGCGCCGCCCGGCCCGGGGCCGGGCGGCGCCTTCCGCGGACGCCGCCGCCGAGGTCTCCGGGGTGCCGGCGCGGCTGTCCGCCACGTACATCTCAGGACGTCCAGATGCCGGTGATGTCCTTGGCCGAGGCGGCGTTGCCCGCGTGCGGGAGACCGTGCATGTCCTCCAGCGTGCGCAGCAGGTCGTAGTGGTTGAACGTCGTGGAGGACGAGGAACCGGCGGTCACCTGCTGGCCGTAGAGCACGGTCGGGACGCGGTTGCCGCTGAGCCGGTTGTCCTCGTCGAAGGTGACGACGAGGAGACTGTTGTGGGTCGTGGCCCAGGTCGCGTAGGCGCCCAGGTTGTTCTTCAGCCAGGTGTCGCCGGAGGACACCGAGCAGTCGTGCATGTCGCTGCACAGGTTGGGGACGACGAAGGAGACCTGCGGGAGCGTCGAGTAGTCCGTCGGGAACTGCGCGAACGTCCTGGCGCTCGACGTCGGCACGTTGCTGAAGCCGAACCACGGGTTGTGCTTGCGGGCGTACTTGCCGCTGCTGCACGTCGTGGAGCCCTGGCTGGGCAGCGTCTCGTTGTAGCTGCCCCACGTCTTGCCCGCCGCGATCAGCTCGGAGGCGAGGTTGGGGGCGGAGGAGAAGCCGGGCGTGTAGCAGCTGTCGTCGGTGATGCCCTGGGTGGAGCCGGAGAACAGGGCGAAGTAGTTGGGCTGGCTCGGGTGGGTCTCGGCGTAGGACTGGGAGAGGTTCGCGCCTCCCGTCTTGAGGGAGTTGATGTACGGCGCGCTGGACGAGCCGATCACCTGGCTGTAGGCGTGGTTCTCGAAGACCACGACGACGACGTGGTCCGGGGTCGGGACCGCGGCCGCGGCGTGGGCGGTGGACGAGCCGCCGAACCCGGTCCACAGCCCGACCGCCGCGGCGGTGAAGGCGAGGGCCGACGCCACGAGGGCACGGCTGCGGCGGTACACGTTTCTGCCGGACACTTCAGACCTCCGGTGGGGGGAGAGACGGGGGCGGTGCGGACAGAGCATGCACACGCCAACCTTCCCCCGCCTCACGCGGCCCAACCCGAGGGGTGAAGAGCGGATGAACTACTGCCGCCGGGCGGCCAGCTCGCTCAGCAGCCGGTGCAGCGGCTCGGTCTCGCGCCGCCGGTACTCCTGGACCGCCCAGCCGTTCCCGTCCGGGTCCTTGAAGTACATGAACGTGGCGCCGTCCTGCGGGGCGAACTCCACCGGCTCGCTGACGTCGAGGCCGCGGGCCGTGAGCTCGTCGTACGCGGCCTTGGCGTCGGCGACGCACAACTGCATCCCGTGGTACGTCCCCGGCTGCGGGGTCCCGGTCGGCACCTGGAGGCCGTCCACCAGCGCGATGGAGCACCCCGAGCCGGGCGGAGTCAGCTGGACGATCCGCACCCCCTCCATCACCTCGCCGTCCAGGTCGACGTGGAACCCGACCTTGTCCCGGTAGAACTCCTTGGCCCGGTCCACGTCGGACACCGGCAGCAGGATCACTTCGAGGGTCATGTCCATGGCGTGACTCCTTTGTCGTACAGCGCACGGGCATCCCCTACAGAAGCGGAGTCCGGCGCGGGGCGCCACCCTGGTGACCGGGGTTAGGCTCTGGCTCGGACGACCTTGATCGGACAGGAGGCCGAGGATGACGGCGCCGGGACGCAGGAGCAGTACCTTCACACGGCTGCTGCGGCACGGTTTCACCGACCCCTCCGCGGCCGAGCGCCTCCTGGACGGCGCCGAGCTGGAACCCGTCCGCTCCGACCCGGTGCTCCTGGAGGCCCTCGGCGCCACGGCCGACCCCGACCTCGCGCTCCTCGGACTGGTCCGGCTCGTCGAGGCGCAGGACGGCCACACCGCCCAGCGGGAACTGCTCGACACCCTGATCGCGGCGAAGCCCCTGCGCGACCGGCTCCTCGGCGTGCTCGGCTCCTCGGCCGCCCTCGCCGACCATCTCGCCCGGCACCCGCGCGACTGGCACGCCCTCGTCACCTACGAGCCGCAGGACCTGCACCCCGGAGTGCGGGAGTTCGAGCGGGGGCTCGCCGAGGCATCGACCCCCGTCTCGCTGCGCGTCGCCTACCGGCGCTGCCTGCTGTCCATCGCCGCGCGCGACGTGTGCGGCACCACCGACCTCGCCCAGTCCGCCGCCGAGCTCGCCGACCTCGCCACCGCGACCCTGCGCGCCGCCCTCGCCATAGCCGAGACGGCCGCCCCCGACGACGCGGCGCAGTGCCGCCTCGCGGTCGTCGCGATGGGCAAGTGCGGGGGACACGAGCTCAATTACGTGTCGGACGTCGACGTGATCTTCGTCGGGGAGGCCGCCGACGGAGCCGACGAACGCAAGGCCCTCCAGGCCGCGACGCGGCTCGCCTCCCACATGATGCGGATCTGCTCCGAGACGACCGTCGAGGGCAGCATCTGGCCGGTGGACGCCAACCTGCGCCCCGAGGGGCGCAACGGACCCCTGGTGCGCACGCTGAGCAGCCATCTCGCCTACTACCAGCGGTGGGCCAAGACCTGGGAGTTCCAGGCACTGCTGAAGGCCAGGCCGGTGGCCGGGGACCTCGGCCTCGGCGAGCAGTACGTGGCCACACTCGCCCCGCTGGTGTGGCACGCCGCCGAGCGCGACAACTTCGTCGCCGACGTGCAGAAGATGCGCCGCAGGGTCGTCGAGAACATCCCCGCCGCCGAGATCGAGCGCGAGCTGAAGCTCGGCCCCGGCGGCCTGCGCGACGTCGAATTCGCCGTGCAGCTGCTCCAGTTGGTGCACGGGCGGGCCGACACGTCGCTGCGCAGCGGCACCACGCTGGACGCGCTGAAGGCCCTGGCCGCCGGCGGTTATGTGGGGCGCGCCGACGCCATGCAGCTCGACGACGCGTACCGGTTCCTGCGCTCCATGGAGCACCGTATCCAGCTCTACCGGCTGCGGCGCACCCATCTGGTGCCTCAGGACGAGGCCGATCTGCGCCGCATCGGACGGTCGCTGGGACTGCGGTCCGACCCCGTCGTGGCACTGAACCGGGAGTGGAAGCGGCACGCCGCCGTCGTCCGCCGGCTGCACGAGAAGCTGTTCTACCGGCCGCTGCTCGACGCCGTCGCCCAACTCGCCCCCGGCGAGAGCAGGCTGAGCCCCGACGCGGCCCGCGAACGGCTCGTCGCGCTCGGGTACGCCGACCCGGCCGCCGCGCTGCGGCACCTGGAGGCGCTGGCGTCCGGCGTCACGCGCAAGGCCGCCATCCAGCGGACCCTGCTGCCCGTCCTGCTCGGCTGGTTCGCGGACTCCGCCGACCCCGATGCCGGACTGCTCAACTTCCGCAAGGTGTCCGACGCCCTCGGCAAGACCCCTTGGTACCTGCGGCTGTTGAGGGACGAGGGCGCCGCGGCGGAGAACCTGGCGCGGGTGCTGTCCGCCGGCCGGCTCGCCCCCGACCTGCTGATGCGTGCCCCGGAAGCGGTGGCGCTGCTCGGCGACGGGGACGGCGGCGGGCTCGAACCGCGGACCCGGGCCCACCTGGAGCAGGAGATACTCGCCGCGGTCGGCCGGGCCGACGGCGGCGAGCAGGCGGTCACCGCCGCCCGCGGGGTGCGGCGGCGCGAGCTGTTCCGCACCGCCGCGGCCGACATCGTCGCCTCCTACGGCACCGAGGAGATGCCCGCCGTCGCCGACCAGGGCGCCCTGGTGGACCTGGTCGGCGGCGCGGTCTCCGACCTGACGGCCGCGACCCTCGCCGGCACGCTGCGGGCCGTGGTGCGCGACGGATGGGGGGACACCCTGCCCACCCGGTTCGCGGTGATCGGGATGGGCCGGTTCGGCGGACACGAACTCGGCTACGGCTCCGACGCGGACGTGCTGTTCGTGCACGAGCCCCGGGAGGGCGTCGACGATCAGGAGGCGGCCCGCGCCGCGAACAAGGTGGTGTCCGAGATGCGGCGGCTGCTCCAGATCCCGAGCGCCGACCCGCCCCTGCTCATCGACGCCGACCTGCGGCCCGAGGGCAAGTCGGGCCCGCTGGTGAGGACGTTGAAGTCGTACGAGGCCTACTACCGGCGCTGGTCGCTGGTGTGGGAGTCGCAGGCGCTGCTGCGCGCGGAACTCGTGGCGGGCGACGAGGACCTGGGCAGCCGGTTCATCGAGCTGGTCGACCCGCTGCGGTACCCGGCGGAGGGGCTCGGCGACGACGCGGTGCGCGAGATCCGTCGGCTGAAGGCACGGATGGAGGCGGAGCGACTGCCGCGGGGCGCCGATCCCACGCTGCACACCAAACTCGGACGGGGCGGGCTGTCCGACGTGGAATGGACCGTGCAGCTGATGCAGTTGCAGAACGGCTGGGCGGAGCCGGGCCTGCGGACGACGCGGACGCGGGAGGCGCTGGCCGCCGCCTGTGCGGCGGAGCTCATCTCGACGGAGGACGCGGCGACGCTGGACGAGGCCTGGGTGCTGGCCACCCGGGTGCGCAACGCCGTGATGCTGGTCCGCGGCCGGGCCGGCGACACCTTCCCGTCCGACGCGCGTGAACTCGCCGCGGTGGGACGGTACCTGGGGTACGGGCCGGGGCACGTGGGAGACATGCTCGACGACTACCGGCGGACCACCAGGCGGGCGAGGGCCCTCGTGGAGGAACTGTTCTACGGGGCCTGAGCCTTGCCCGGACCGGTGGTGGCGACGGCGACGGCGACGGCGTCCGTGGCGTCGGCGTCCGCGACGGCTGCGTCGGGACCGTCGCCGCCGCCCGCACCGGCGCCCGCGACACGAGCCTCCGCGGCTCCTGTCCGGGACGCGGTCGCGGCCCCGGTTCCGGCGCCGGTCCCACCCGCAACCGTGCCCGGCCGCGCCCGACGTGACAGTGCCACGCCGGCGAGCACCGTCACCATGCCCGCCACGACCCGCGCGCCGATGCGTTCGTCCAGGACCAGCGCGCCCAGCGCCACCGAGACGACCGGCAGCAGATAGCCCACGGTCGCCGCGCTGGTGGGGCCCTCGTCGGCGATCATGCGGTAGTTGAGGTAGAAGGTGATGCCGGTGGCGAAGACGCCGAGCACGGCGACCGCCGGCAGGGCCGTCACGTCGACGTCGTGGAGCGGGCCCGCGGCGGGCAGGGCCAGGGTGCTCCAGCCGGTGGCGGTGAGCAGCTGGGCCGCCGAGACGGCGAGCGGGGCGCCGTGTCCCGTCAGATGGCGGGCCATGTAGGCGAAGGCGATCGCGTAACTGGCGGCCGCGCCCAGCAGCGCGAGGGCGCCCCAGCCGACGAGGTGCGACTGCTGCCAGGGGGCGAAGATCACCAGGACGCCCGCGAAGCCGAGGAGAAGGCCGGTCAGGCGCAGCGGGCGCAGGTCGCGGTCCGTGCCCAGCAGGACTCCGATGAGCAGGGACCACAGGGGCGTCGTCGCATTGAGGACACCGGCCACGCCCGAGTCGACGGTCTGCTCGCCGAGGGCGAAGAGCGCGAAGGGGATCGCGTTGCAGAAGAGGGCGGCGACGACCAGGTGCCCCCACAGGGAGCGCGAGCGAGGGAGCCGCTGACCTGCCGAGCGGGCGAGGAGGGCGAGGACCGCCGTGCCCAGGGCGCAGCGCGTGAGGGTGATGACGGCGGGGGACAGGCCGTGGTTCAGGGCCAGTTTGATCCAGAGGAAGCCCGAGCCCCAGAGGAGGGCCAGGGCGCCCATGCGCAGGGAGGACGTCAGGGAGCGCTGCATGGGTCCACGGTCCAGGAGGAATGGATTGAGGACAAGTGAAGAGTCCTGCATGGAATGTTAAGCTGGACTGCATGCTTGATGTGCGGCGCATGCAGGTCCTTCGGGCAGTGGTCGGATGCGGGTCCGTCACGGGCGCCGCGGCGGACCTCGGGTACACGCCGTCCGCCGTCAGCCAGCAGATCGCCGCGCTGGAGCGGGAGGCAGGGGCCGAGCTGCTGGAGCGGGTCGGGCGGGGCGTGCGGCCCACCCCCGCCGGACTGCTGCTGACCGAGTACGCCGACGTCATCGGGCGCCAGGTCGCCGAGGCCGAGACCGCGCTGGCCGATCTGCTGTCCGGGCGCACGGGGCGGCTGGCCGTACGGTACTTCGCGACCGCGGGAGCCGCGCTCGTCGCGCCCGCCATCGCCCGTTTCCGCTCCGAGCACCCGGGTGTCGAGGTCGAGTTGAAACTCACCGACCCCGAGGACCCGTTGCCGGACGTGAAGGAGGGGCGGGCCGATCTGGCGCTCGTCGTGGGACCGCGCGACCCCGTCCCGGACGGTGTGCGGCTCGTGCACCTGCTGGACGATCCGTACCGCGTCGTCCTGCCGCGGGGGCACCGGCTCGCGGGGCGGCGCACGCCCGCGCTCGCCGACCTCGCGGGAGAGCCCTTCGTGGGCAGCGAATGGCCCGGGCCCTGCCTCGCCGCCCAGCTCGACGCCTGTGCGGCGGCCGGCTTCACGCCCGGCTTCGTGGTGCAGAGCGAGGACTACGTCACCGCGCAGGGCTTCGTGGCGGCGGGACTCGGGGTGAGCCTGATCCCCCGGCTCGGGCTGGGCGGCCGCCATCCCGACGTCGTCGTGCGCAAGGTCCGCGACCCGGAGCCCATGAGGGCCATCTACGCGGCCGTGCGTGAGTCCGCCCCCGAACGGCCCGCGCTGCGGGGTCTGCTGGACGCGCTGAGCGTCGTGGCCCGCGAGGGGACGTGACCCCGCCCGGGCCTCACGCCCCCCTGCACGGCCCTGGCGTGGGCGAGGAAGGCGTCCAGGGCCAGTTCGAAGGCGCGGTCCGCGCGGCCGTCGCCGACGGCGTCCAGGGCCGCGGCGAGGCGCGGGGTGGCCGTGTCGTCCGGGAGCTCCCACATGGCCTCGGGGCCCCGAGGTCCAGGGCCGAGCCGAGGACCAGGTCCTCCAGGGCGATGATCACCGGCATCACGTCGGGCAGGGCGAAGCCGGCGTCCGACGGGCGCCCCACCGGACACCTCGTCGAGCACGCCGCGATGGACCTGGTCGCCGACGTCATGCCGCGGCCCTCGTACCGGGAACGGCGGACCCGGCTCGTCGAGCTGCTGTCCGCGATGGCGGCCATCGGGCTGACCGGCGCGCACGTGATGGACGCCGGGGACCCGGAGCCGGTCGGCGCCGTCGCCGAGGAGACCGTGCTGCCGGTGCGGCTGCGGTTCGCACCCTGGTGCATGCCCGGCGCGGACCGCGCGGCCCTCGACGAGCTGGTGGCGCTGCAGGGCCGCAGGGGGCGCCACCGGCTGGTCGGCGGCGTCACATTCTTCATGGACGGCACCGTGGAGGGCGGCACGGCGTGGCTGGAGCACGCCGACTGCCACGGACAGGGCACCGAGGCCTTCCGGCCCGACCCCGCCGCCTACGCCGCCGCCGTACGGCACCTGCACGCGGCCGGCGTCCGCACCGCCACGCACGCGAGCGGGGACGCCGCCGTACGGCACGTGCTCGACACCGTGCGGGCGCTCGGCCCGGACGGGCGGCCGGCCCACCGGATCGAGCACATCGAGACCGCCATCGACGACACCCCGGCACGCTTCGCGGAGCTCGGGGTCATCGCCTCCATGCAGCCGCCGCACACCGGGTACACGCGCGCCGACCACGGCGACGAATGGTCCCGCAGGCTCGGGCCCGAGCGGGCCGCGCGCGCCTGGCGCACTGGGGACCTGCGCGACGCCGGAGCGGTGGTCGCCCTGGGCTCCGACTGGCCGATCGCCGCGTACGACGTGCGCGGCCTCCTGGCGACCGCCCGCGCGCCGCTGGGCGCGGCCTCGGCGCGGGACGGGCTCACGGGGCTCCAGGCACTGGAGGGTCGCACGACGCACGCCGCGCTCGCCGCGGGCGAGCCGGAGGCGGCCGGACGCATCGCTCCGGGCCTGCGGGCGTACCGGTCAGGCCTTCAGCGGCAGCAGGGCGGCCCCACCCGTACCCGGCACCCAGCGCGGCAGCGCGTACGGCAGGGCGCCGCACCACAGCCGGGCCACCAGGAACCCGAACGCCAGGCACAGCATGCCGCCGACCGCGTCCAGCCAGAAGTGATTGGCGGTGGCGACGATGACCACGAGCGTCGCCGCCGGGTACAGCAGACCCAGGACGCGCGCCCAGGGCACGGACGCCAGCGCGAAGACGGTCACACCGCACCACAGCGACCAGCCGATGTGCATCGAGGGCATCGCGGCGTACTGGTTGGACATGTGCTTCAGGTCGCCGGAGGCCATCGAACCCCAGGTGTGGTGGACCAGCACCGTGTCGACGAAATCGCCGCCGGTCATCAGACGGGGCGGCGCGAGCGGGAAGAAGTAGTAGCCGACGAGGGCCACGGCCGTGGTCGCGAACAGCGCGAGCCGGGCCGCCGCGTAGCGGCCCGGGTGGCTGCGGTACAGCCACACCAGCACGCCGAGCGTCACCACGAAGTGCAGTGTCGCGTAGTAGTAGTTCATCCCGATGATCAGCCATGTCGCCGAGTTCACGGTGTGGTTGACCGACTGCTCGACGGCGATCCCGAGGTGGTGCTCCGTGCGCCAGATCCAGTCCGCGTTGCGCAGGGCCTCGTGCTTCTGCTCCGGCACGGCGTTGCGGATCAGCGAGTACGTCCAGTAGCTCAAGGCGATCAACAGGATCTCGAACCAGAAGCGGGGGCGCCGCGGGGCCCGCAACCCGTGCAGGAATCCGTGCCCCGCTTCCTCCTCCGCGACGGGCTGTGGAGGGGCCTGCTCCCGGCCTTCCAGTGTCGTCACGGTCTTCTCACCCATAGGCACAGAGTCTGCCAGAAAAGCGTTCTCCGACCGATCATCCCCTGGTCGGGTCCGGGCCGCACGTTCTACACCGGGAGGAGGGGCGCGAAGGCCCCGTATGCTCCTCCTCAGGGACGATTGCGGTCCCCGGGTGCAGAAGCGGTCGAACCGCGCACCACCAGCTCCGGCATGAACACGAACTCACTGTGCGGAGCGGGCGTCCCGCCGATCTCCTCCAGCAGCGTGCGAACCGCGGCCTGCCCCATCGCCGGGACCGGCTTGCGGATCGTCGTCAGCGGCGGGTCGGTGAACGCGATCAGCGGGGAGTCGTCGAAACCGACCACCGAGACGTCCGTCGGCACCTCCAGGCCGCGCTGCCGGGCCGCCCGTATGGCACCGAGCGCCATCATGTCGCTCGCGCACACCACCGCCGTGCAGTCCCGGTCCATCAAGGCGCTGGCGGCGGCCTGGCCGCCCTCCAGGGTGTAGAGCGAGTGCTGGACCAGCCGCTCCTCGATGTCGGCGGGGCTCAGCCCCAACTGCTCCTGCACGGTGCGCACGAAGCCCTCGATCTTGCGCTGCACGGGGACGAACCGCTTGGGGCCGAGAGCCAGGCCGATGTTGGTGTGCCCGAGCGAGACGAGGTGGGTGACCGCGAGGGCCATCGCCGCCCGGTCGTCGGGGGAGATGAAGGGGGCCTGCACCTTGGGGGAGAATCCGTCGACCAGGACGAAAGGGACACCCTGGGCGCGCAGCTGCTCATAGCGCTGCATGTCCGCGGAGGTGTCCGCGTGCAGACCGGAGACGAAGATGATGCCCGCGACGCCGCGGTCCACCAGCATCTCCGTGAGCTCGTCCTCGGTGGAACCGCCCGGTGTCTGGGTGGCGAGCACCGGCGTGTAGCCCTGCCGGGTCAGCGCCTGCCCGATCACCTGCGCCAGGGCGGGGAATATCGGGTTCTCCAGCTCGGGGGTTATGAGGCCCACCAGGCCCTCGCTGCGCTGCCGCAGACGCACGGGGCGCTCGTAGCCCAGTACGTCCAGCGCGGCCAGGACGGACTGGCGGGTGGTCGCGGCGACGCCCGGCTTCCCGTTCAGGACGCGGCTGACAGTCGCCTCGCTGACCCCCGCCTGGGCTGCGATGTCGGCAAGCCGTGTGGTCACGGGATTGGACTGTACCGGCCGAATCTCACCCTGCCCACCAACCAGACGCCGTGTGCGGGCGGTTGATCGGCCCGCTCCGGGCTGCTGCGTCATCGCGCTCCCTCTTGTTCTGGTCGGCTCGGCGTCCCGTGCGTGCGCCGCGGGAAGGGGTGGCTCCTGCAAGGCGCTGACGGGCAGATGATCCCCGTACCCGTCCGCCGTGGCAAGAGCTTGCAGAGTCTTGCACAGCGGGCCACATGTCTGCTGAGCGGCCTCGCACAAGGGTTTCCTTAGTGCCACCGACGGGTCACGGGAGGGTAACTCTCGGCAGTCCTTGCATTTTTTTTCTGCAAGGTCTTTCGCGGCGCTTACAACGCTGTTACGTTCACGTCGCCCGGCGGACGCAACGGCGCAGTCGGCAAGTCGGCAAGGAGAGCGGGCGGGACCGCTCCTCCACCCACTCGGGCTTTCACCCTCAAGGAGATCTCATGCGGCGTGGCATAGCGGCCACCGCGCTGGTGGCGTCCCTCGCCCTCGCGGCGACGGCCTGCGGCGGCAGCGACAGCGGCAGCGACAAGTCGGACGGCCCCCTCACCATCACGTGGTGGGACACCTCCAACGCCACCAATGAGGCGCCGACGTACAAGGCCCTGGCCAAGGAGTTCGAGAAGGCCAACCCGAACATCAAGGTCAAGTACGTCAACGTGCCCTTCGACCAGGCGCAGAACAAGTTCGACACGGCCGCCGGTTCCAAGGGTGCCCCGGACGTCCTGCGCTCCGAGGTCGGCTGGACCCCCGCCTTCGCGAAGAAGGGCTACTTCCTGCCGCTCGACGGCACCGACGCCCTCGCGGACCAGAGCAAGTTCCAGCCCAACCTGATCGAGCAGGCCAAGTTCGACGGCAAGACGTACGGTGTGCCGTTCGTCACGGACACCCTGGCGCTCGTCTACAACAAGGCGCTCTACAAGAAGGCCGGCATCACCGAGGCCCCGAAGACCTGGGCCGACCTGAAGACCGCCGCCGCGACGATCAAGAAGAAGACGGGCGTGGACGGCTACTGGGGCTCGACCCAGGCCTACTACGCGCAGTCCTTCCTCTACGGCGAGGGCACCAACACGGTCGACGCCGACGCCAAGAAGATCACGGTGAACTCGCCCGAGGCCAAGAAGGCGTTCGGCACCTGGCAGGGCCTGTTCTCCGGCAAGGGCCTGCACAAGGCGGACACCACCGCCGACGCGTACGCCCACATCCAGGACGCCTTCGTCAACGGCAAGGTCGCCTCGATCATCCAGGGCCCGTGGGAGATCACCAACTTCTACAAGGGCTCGGCCTTCGCGGACAAGGCGAACCTCGGTATCGCCACCGTCCCGGCCGGCTCCACCGGCAAGGCGGGCGCCCCGACCGGCGGCCACAACCTCTCCGTGTACGCGGGTTCGGACAAGGCCCACCAGGAGGCCTCGCTGAAGTTCGTGAAGTTCATGACCTCCGCGAAGTCGCAGTCGACGATCGCCCTCAAGAACTCCACGCTGCCGACGCGTGACGACGCCTACACCGCCGAGGTCAAGGCCGACCCGGGCATCGCCGGCTACCAGAGCGTCCTCCCCGCCGCTCAGCCGCGCCCCGCGCTTCCCGAGTACGGCTCCCTGTGGGGCCCGCTCGACACCGAGCTGCCGAAGATCGCGGGTGGCAAGGAGTCGCTGGACAAGGGTCTGAGCAACGCCGAACTGGCGATCGCCAAGCTGGTCCCGGACTTCAGCAAGTGAGCCCGTGTGGCCGCCGGATCCTTCCCCGGCCCGACTTCCGTCGGGCCGGGGGGACCCCTACAACAGGGGGAGAGGATCCGGCGGCCACCGGCTGTGTGCGCCCAACTCCTGATCTTGCAGAAGGTGTCGAACCATGACAGTCGCCATCGACCGAGCGACCGGCAAGCGCCGCGGTGACCGAGCACCGCGTCCGGGCCGGATGCAGCGTCTGAAGCACTCGTACCAGAAGTACTGGTATGCGTACGCGATGATCGCTCCGGTCGTCGTCGTACTCGGCGGATTGGTGCTCTATCCCCTGGTACGGGGCCTCTATCTGACGTTCACGGACGCCAACAGCCTCAACTCGGCCCGCACGATCGGCGTCAACCACATCGACGCCACCTACAAGTTCATCGGCCTGGACAACTACAAGGACATCCTGTGGGGTCCGACGTCGTACGACCGCTTCTGGTCGCACTTCATCTGGACCATCGCCTGGACCGTCCTGTGTGTCGCCCTGCACTACTGCATCGGCCTCGGTCTGGCGCTGCTGCTCAACCAGAAGCTGCGCGGCCGTACGTTCTACCGGCTGGTCCTGGTGCTGCCGTGGGCCGTGCCGACCTTCGTCACCGTCTTCGGCTGGCGCTTCATGCTCGCCGACGGCGGCATCATCAACTCCATGCTCGACGCGGTGCACCTGCCCACGCCGCTGTGGCTGGAGGACACCTTCTGGCAGCGGTTTGCCGCGATCATGGTCAACACCTGGTGCGGTGTGCCGTTCATGATGGTCTCGCTGCTCGGCGGACTGCAGTCCATCGACGGCACGCTGTACGAGGCGGCCGAGATGGACGGCGCGAACAAGTGGCAGCAGTTCCGCTTCGTGACCCTGCCGGGTCTCAGGTCGGTCAGCTCCACCGTCGTGCTCCTCGGCATCATCTGGACGTTCAACCAGTTCGCGGTGATCTTCATCCTCTTCGGCAACACCGCGCCGGACGCCCAGATCCTCGTCACCTGGGCCTACTACCTCGGCTTCGGACAGCAGCCGCGCGACTTCGCGCAGTCGGCGGCCTACGGCATGCTGCTGCTGGCCATTCTGATCGTCTTCACCTCCTTCTACCGCCGCTGGCTGAACCGCAATGACCAGCAGCTCGCGATCTGAGGCAGGAGTCTCCATGAGCACCACCACCCTTCAGACGCCTCCGGCCGAGCAGGCTCCCGGGTACGACGAGTCGCCCCGTCCGGCACGCAGGCGCGGTGAGCGCAGCCTCACCGGCAAGCTCGTCTCCCACGGCATCCTGATCGTCGCGAGCCTCGCCGCGCTGTTCCCGATCGCCTGGCTCGTCTTCCTGTCCCTCGGCCCGGACAAGGACGACTACCTGCACCCCGAACGCATCTGGGACACGATGACGTTCGACAACTACTCCTTCGTGCTCCAGCACACGAACTTCTTCGAGTGGATGAAGAGTTCGCTCATCGTGTCGCTCGGCACCACGGTCATCGGCGTCATGGTCGCGGCCACCACCGGCTACGCGGTGTCGCGCATGCGCTTCCCCGGCTACAAGAAGTTCATGTGGGTCCTGCTGGTCACCCAGATGTTCCCGATCGCCGTGCTGATCGTGCCGATGTACCAGATCCTCTCGGACCTGCAGCTCATCGACTCCTACTTCGGTCTGATCCTCGTCTACTGCTCGACGGCGGTGCCCTACAGCGCCTGGCTGCTCAAGGGCTACTTCGACACCATCCCGTTCGAGATCGACGAGGCCGGCCGCGTCGACGGGCTGACCCCCTTCGGCACCTTCTTCCGGCTGATCCTGCCGCTTGCCAAGCCCGGCCTCGCGGTGGCCGCGTTCTACAACTTCATCACCGCGTTCGGTGAGGTCGCCTTCGCCTCGACGTTCATGCTGGACGACTCGAAGTACACCTTCGCCGTCGGCCTCCAGACCTTCGTCAGCGAGCACGACGCGCAGCGCAACCTGGCCGCCGCGACGGCCGTACTGATCGCGATACCGGTCTCCCTCTTCTTCTACCTCGTGCAGAAGAACCTGGTGACCGGACTCACCGCGGGCGGCACGAAGGGCTGACCCGCCCGGTACGCCCCCGACGCCCGAAGACTCCCGCGCGCTCCCAGCGCGCGGGTGGCGGCCGCGGTGCCCATCCGACCCCGCCGGTTCCGCGGCCGCCTCATCGCCCGCCACACCGATGACGTATTTCCTCTCCCGCACCGGGCACCGCCCCGGTGCGGGGGAGCCCCCACCTCGAACCCGTCACGCATCAAGGACGACATGAGCCAGCACTCCGCCGACCAGGCCCCGAACTCCGCTCTCGCCACCGTCGCCGCTCATCGCGACTGGTGGCGCGACGCGGTGATCTACCAGGTCTATCCGCGCAGCTTCGCCGACAGCAACGGCGACGGCATGGGCGACCTGGAGGGCGTACGTTCCCGACTCCCGTACCTGCGCGACCTCGGCGTGGACGCCGTGTGGCTCAGCCCCTTCTACGCCTCGCCGCAGGCCGACGCCGGGTACGACGTGGCGGACTACCGCGCGGTCGACCCCATGTTCGGCAGCCTCCTGGACGCCGACGCCCTCATCCGCGAGGCCCACGCCCTCGGCCTGCGGATCATCGTCGACCTCGTGCCCAACCACTCCTCCGACCAGCACGAGTGGTTCAAGCGCGCCCTGCGCGAGGGCCCCGGCTCCTCGCTGCGGGAGCGTTACCACTTCCGTCCCGGCAAGGGCGCGAACGGCGAACTGCCGCCCAACGACTGGGAGTCCATCTTCGGTGGGCCGGCCTGGACCCGGGTCACCGAGCCGGACGGCACCCCCGGCGAGTGGTACCTGCACCTCTTCGCCCCCGAACAGCCGGACTTCAACTGGGAGCACCCGGCCGTCGGCGACGAGTTCCGCTCGATCCTGCGGTTCTGGCTGGACATGGGGGTCGACGGCTTCCGCATCGACGTGGCGCACGGACTGGTGAAGGCGGAGGGCCTGCCGGACCTGGGCGACCACGACCAGCTGAAACTGCTGGGCAACGATGTCATGCCGTTCTTCGACCAGGACGGCGTGCACGCCGTCTACCGCCAGTGGCGCACCATCCTCGACGAGTACTCCGGCGAGCGCATCTTCGTCGCCGAGGCGTGGACGCCCACCATCGAGCGCACCGCCCACTACGTGCGCCCCGACGAGCTCCACCAGGCCTTCAACTTCCAGTACCTGGGCACCCACTGGGACGCGGCGGAGCTGCGCTCGGTCATCGACCGCACCCTCGACGCGATGCGGCCGGTCGGCGCCCCCTCCACCTGGGTGCTGTCCAACCACGACGTGACCCGGCACGCCACCCGGTTCGCCAACGAGGCAGGTCTCGGAACCCAGATCCGCACGGCGGGCGACCGGGCGCTGGGGCTGCGCCGGGCCCGCGCGGCGACCCTGCTGATGCTGGCGCTGCCCGGCTCCGCCTACCTCTACCAGGGCGAGGAGCTCGGCCTGCCCGACGTCGTGGACCTGCCCGACGAGGTGCGGCAGGACCCCGCCTACTTCCGTGGCGCGGGCCAGGACGGCTTCCGCGACGGCTGCCGGGTGCCGATCCCGTGGACCCGCGCCGGCTCCTCGTACGGTTTCGGCAGCGGGGGCAGCTGGCTGCCGCAGCCCGCCGAGTGGGCCGAGCTGAGCGTCGAGGCGCAGACCGGGGTGGCGGGCTCCACCCTGGAGCTGTACCGCGAGGCGCTCGCGGTGCGCCGCGCGCAGCCCGACCTCGGTGCGGGCGACAGCGTCTCCTGGCTGACCGCGCCCGAGGGCGTACTCGCCTTCCGCCGCGGGGAGTTCGTCTGCACGGCGAACACCACGGGCGAACCGGTGACCCTCCCGGCGCACGGCCGGGTGCTCATCGCCAGCGGTGACGTGACCGTGTCGCCGGACGGCAAGGCCGAACTGGCCGCGGACACGACCGTGTGGTGGACTGCCTGACGGTCCGCCATCACGGCGCCCCCAAGGGGTGCTCCGGTCCCACGGGACCGGGGCACCCCTTTTTCGCGCACTGAAATCCCTTACGACATCTTGCTGAAACTTCCCGGCAAGAGATACGTTCCGGCACACGCCCGACTGGTTCATCGGGCAACTTCCGTCCAGGGCCCCCCACTTGCACCAGGCGCCCCGGTCCCGCACCCGCATCCCCCACCGCACGACGATGTGCAGGAGAAGACATGGCCAAGAGAACTCTCGCCACCGCGCTCGCGCTCGCCGCGGGCATGGCGGCCTCCGTGACCCTCCCCACCGGAGTGGCCGAAGCCTCCCCGCCCGGAACCAAGGACGTGACCGCCGTCCTGTTCGAGTGGAAGTTCGACTCGGTCGCCAAGGAGTGCACCAACACACTGGGTCCGGCCGGCTACGGCTACGTCCAGGTGTCCCCGCCCGCCGAGCACATACAGGGCTCGCAGTGGTGGACGTCCTACCAGCCCGTCAGCTACCGCATCGCGGGTCGGCTCGGTGACGCCACCGCCTTCCGCAACATGGTCAGCACCTGTCACGCCGCCGGCGTGAAGGTCGTGGCCGACTCGGTGATCAACCACATGTCGGCCGGCTCCGGCACCGGGACCGGCGGCTCCTCGTACACGAAGTACAACTACCCGGGCCTGTACTCCTCGTACGACATGGACGACTGCACCGCCACCATCAGCGACTACACCAATCGCGGCAACGTCCAGAACTGTGAGCTCGTCGGTCTCGCGGACCTCGACACCGGTGAGGAGTACGTCCGGGCGACCATCGCCGGCTACCTGAACACCCTGCTCGGCTACGGGGTCGACGGCTTCCGGATCGACGCGGCCAAGCACATCCCCGCCGGCGACCTGGCCAACATCAAGTCCCGGCTGAGCAACCCGTCGGTGTACTGGAAGCAGGAGGTCATCTACGGTTCGGGCGAGGCGGTCCAGCCGACCGAGTACACCGGCAACGGCGACGTGCAGGAGTTCCGCTACGCCTACGACCTCAAGCGGGTCTTCAACAACGAGAACCTCGCCTACCTCAAGAACTACGGCGAGGGCTGGGGCTACATGAGCAGCTCGGTCGCCGGCGTCTTCGTCGACAACCACGACACCGAGCGCAACGGCTCGACGCTCAACTACAAGGACGGCGCGAACTACACCCTCGCCAACGTCTTCATGCTCGCCTACCCGTACGGCGCCCCCGACATCAACTCCGCCTACGAGTGGTCCGACGCGGACGCCGGCCCGCCCAACGGCGGCACCGTCAACGCCTGCTGGCAGGACGGCTGGAAGTGCCAGCACGCCTGGCCGGAGATCAAGTCGATGGTCGCCTTCCGCAACGCCACCCGCGGACAGTCCGTCACCAACTGGTGGGACAACGGCGGCGACGCCATCGCCTTCGGCCGCGGCGGCAAGGGATTCGTCGCCATCAACCACGAGTCCTCCGCGCTGACCCGCACGTACAGCACCTCGCTCGCCGCGGGCACGTACTGCAACGTGCAGAACAACACGACGGTCACCGTGAACGCCTCGGGCCAGCTCACGGCCACCCTGGGCGCCAACACCGCGCTCGCGGTCTACGCGGGCAAGTCCAGCTGCTGAAAAGCCTTTCCGCACCTTGCAAGACTCTTGCTGTAAACCTTGCGTGAGCGATACGGTCACGCGGGCGTTCGGCACCGGAGCCGGAACGCTGCGCGGGGTCGGACCCGAGTACGCCGTAATCGCTAGGAGTTCACACCTGTGGACCTGATACCGAGAGGGCCGGCGCGCCGCCCCGGCCGTTCCAGACTGCGCGCAGCCGTTCTTGCCGCCGCTCTGGCCGTATCGCTCGCACAACCCCTCGCCGCGCGGGCCGAGACCCCGCCCGCGCCTCCGTCGGACGCCGCGCTCGCCGCGCAGCCCGCCCGGCACGACGCCACCCGCGAGCAGTTCTACTTCGTCCTGCCCGACCGCTTCGCCAACGGCGACACGGGCAACGACAAGGGCGGCCTGACCGGTTCGCGCCTGTCGACCGGCTACGACCCCACCGACAAGGGCTTCTACCAGGGCGGCGACCTCAAGGGTCTGACCCGCAAACTCGACTACATCAAGGGCCTCGGCACCACCGCCATCTGGATGGCGCCGATCTTCAAGAACCAGCCCGTCCAGGGCACCGGCAAGGACGCCTCGGCCGGCTACCACGGTTACTGGATCACCGACTTCACCCAGGTCGACCCGCATTTCGGCACCAACAAGGACCTGGAGACCCTGATCTCCAAGGCCCACGCCAAGGGCATGAAGGTCTTCTTCGACGTCATCACCAACCACACGGCCGACGTCGTCGACTACGAAGAGAAGTCCTACGACTACCTCTCCAAGGGCGCCTTCCCGTACCTGACCGAGGACGGCAGGCCCTTCGACGACGCGGACTACGCGGACGGCACCGAGGGGTTCCCGTCGGTGGACGCCGACTCCTTCCCGCGTACGCCGACGGTTCCCGCCGCGAAGAAGAACGCCAAGGTCCCGTCCTGGCTCAACGACACGACCATGTACACCAACCGCGGTGACTCGACCTACGCCGGCGAGTCCACCACGTACGGAGACTTCTCCGGCCTCGACGACCTGTGGACCGAACGGCCCGAGGTCGTCTCCGGCATGGAGAAGATCTACGAGAAGTGGGTGCGGGACTTCGGCGTCGACGGCTTCCGGATCGACACCGTCAAGCACGTGAACATGGAGTTCTGGACCCAGTGGGCCACGGCCCTCGACGCCTACGCCGCCCGGCACGGCCGCAAGGACTTCTTCATGTTCGGCGAGGTCTACTCCGCCGACACGTCGATCACCTCGCCCTACGTCACCGAGGGCCGCCTCGACTCCACGCTCGACTTCCCCTTCCAGGAGGCGGCCCGCCAGTACGCCTCCCAGGGCGGCAGCGCGCAGAAGCTGGCGTCCGTCTTCGGCGACGACTACAAGTACACGACGGACAAGGCCAACGCGTACGAGCAGGTCACCTTCCTCGGCAACCACGACATGGGCCGCATCGGGACCTTCCTGAACCAGGACGACCCGAAGGCCACCGACGCCGAACTGCTGAAGAAGGACCGGCTCGCCAACGAGCTGATGTTCCTCAGCCGCGGCAACCCGGTCGTCTACTACGGTGACGAGCAGGGCTTCACCGGTGCCGGCGGCGACAAGGACGCCCGGCAGACGATGTTCGCCTCCAAGGTCGCCGACTACCTCGACGACGACGAGATCGGCACCGACCGCACGCACGCGAGCGACGCCTACGACACGAGCGCGCCGTTGTACCGGCGGATCGCCGCGCTCTCCGCGCTCCGCAAGGCCAACCCGGCCCTCACGGACGGCGTCCAGACGCAGCGGTACGCGGCGGACGGCTCCGGTGTGTACGCCGTCACCCGCACCGACGCCAGGACCGGTGCCGAGTACGTCGTCGCCTTCAACAACGCCGGCGAGGCGAGGACCGCGACCTTCGCGACCGGCTCCGCGGACATGACGTACCGCGGCATCTACGGCACGGACGTCACGACGAAGACCGACGCCGACAAGAAGATCACCGTCAGCGTCCCGGCCGGATCCACCGTCGTCCTCAAGGCGGCCGGCGGCCTCGCCAAGCCCGCCACCAAGCCGACGATCACCCTCAAGGCCCCGGACGCCGGCGCCACCGGGACCGTCGAGCTCTCCGCGAACGTTGGGGGCACCTCCCGCTCGAGCGAAGCCGAGAGCGGGGGAGGCGGCCGGCTCGACCGGGTCGTCTTCGCCGCCCAGGTGGGCAACGGCAAGTGGCGCGTCCTCGGCTCCGCCGACCACGCCCCGTACAAGGTCACCCAGGCCATCGGCGAGGACGTGACGGCGGGCACCGCCCTGCGCTACAAGGCGGTCGTGATCGACTCCGCCGGGCGCACCGCGAGCGCCACCGCCGCGAGCACCACCGGCACCCCGCCCGCCCCGGAGGTTCCCACGGCCTCCTCCCGCGACTACGCGATCGTCCACTACAAGCGCACCGACGGCGACTACGACGACTGGGGCCTGTACGCCTGGGGTGACCTCGCCGACGGCGAGGCCACGAACTGGCCCGCCAGCCACCCCTTCACCGGCCGCGACGCCTACGGCGCCTTCGCCTACGTCAAGCTCAAGCCCGGCGCCTCGAACGTCGGCTTCCTGGTCATCGACAAGGACGGCAACAAGGACGTCTCCGCCGACCGGACGATCGACGTCACCAAGACCGGCGAGGTCTGGGTCGAGCAGGGCAAGACGGACGTCCTCACCCAGAGGCCCGACTACCCGGCGCAGGACAAGACCAAGGCGGTCGTCCACTACCACCGCGCCGACGGGAACTACGACGGCTGGGGCCTGCACGTCTGGACGGGCGCCGCGAACCCCACCGACTGGTCGAACCCCCTGAAGCCGGTGAAGACTGATGCCTATGGCGCGGTCTTCGAGGTACCGCTCGCCGACGGTGCCACCAGCCTCAGCTACATCATCCACAAGGGCGACGACAAGGATCTGCCCACCGACCAGTCCCTGGACATCAAGACCAACGGCTACGAGGTGTGGCTGTTGAACGGTCAGGAGAAGTACCTGCTGCCGCAGCCCGCGGGCAGCGCGGCCGCTCTCGACCTGACCACCTCCAAGGCGGTCTGGATCGACCGGGACACGGTCGCCTGGAACGGCGCGGACGGCGCCGTCTCCACCCAGCTGCTCTCCTCCCGCGACGGTTCGATCGCCGTCAAGGACGGGACGCTGACCAGCGACGACGAGCGCTGGCTGCGACTGACGAAGACGACCCTCACCGATGCCCAGAAGGCCGAGTTCCCGCACCTGAAGGACTACACGGCCTGGTCCGTCGACCCGCGTGACCGGGACCGGGTGCGCCAGGCGCTCGGCGGCCAGATCGTGGCCTCCCAGCGTGCGGCGAACGGCGCGGTGCTGGCCGCGACCGGTGTGCAGATCGCGGGCGTCCTCGACGACGTGTACGACGCGACCGCGGCGAAGCTCGGACCCGTCTTCCACGACGGGAGGCCGACCCTCTCCGTCTGGGCGCCGACGGCACAGAGCGTCTCCCTGGAGCTGGCCGGTTCCGAGGTGGCCATGCACCGCGACGCGGCCACCGGCGTCTGGTCCGTCACGGGTCCGGCGTCCTGGAAGAACAAGCCCTACCGGTACGTCGTGAAGGTCTGGGCCCCCAGCGTCCGCAAGGTCGTGACGAACAAGGTCACCGACCCCTACTCGGTCGCGCTGACCGCGAACTCCGAGCGCAGCCTGGTCGTCGACCTGAACGACAAGGCCCTCGCGCCGGGCGGCTGGTCGACCCTGAGCAAGCCCAAGGCCGTACCGCTGCGGGACGCCCAGATCCAGGAACTGCACATCCGGGACTTCTCGGTGGCCGACAAGACGGTCCCGGCCGAGGACCAGGGCACCTACCTGGCGTTCACCGACAAGGGCAGCGACGGCTCGAAGCACCTGCGCGAGCTGGCGAAGTCCGGCACGTCGTACGTCCACCTCCTGCCCGCCTTCGACATCGCCACCATCCCCGAGAAGAAGGCCGACCAGGCCACCCCGGACTGCGACCTGGCCTCCTTCGCGGCCGACTCCGAGAAGCAGCAGGAGTGCGTCGCGAAGACCGCCGCCAAGGACGCCTACAACTGGGGCTACGACCCGTACCACTACACGGTCCCCGAGGGCTCGTACGCGACCGACCCGGACGGCACCGCCCGCACGGTCCAGTTCCGCAAGATGGTCAAGTCGCTCAACGACGACGGCCTGCGGGTCGTCATGGACGTCGTCTACAACCACACGGCGGCCTCCGGCCAGGCGGACACCAGCGTGCTCGACAGGATCGTGCCCGGCTACTACCAGCGGCTCCTCGCCGACGGCTCGGTGGCCAACAGCACCTGCTGCGCCAACACGGCGACCGAGAACGCCATGATGGGCAAACTGGTGGTCGACTCGATCGTCACCTGGGCCAAGGAGTACAAGGTCGACGGCTTCCGCTTCGACCTCATGGGCCACCACCCCAAGGCCAACATCCTCGCGGTCCGCAAGGCCCTGGACGCCCTCACCCTCGCGAAGGACGGCGTCGACGGCAAGAAGATCATCCTGTACGGCGAGGGCTGGAACTTCGGCGAGGTCGCCGACGACGCCCGCTTCGTCCAGGCCACCCAGAAGAACATGGCCGGCACCGGAATCGCGACCTTCTCCGACCGCGCCCGCGACGCCGTGCGCGGCGGCGGCCCCTTCGACGCCGACCCCGGCATCCAGGGCTTCGCCTCCGGCCTCTACACCGACCCCAACTCCTCGGACGCGAACGGCACCACGGCCGAACAGAAGGCCCGCCTGCTGCACTACCAGGACCTCATCAAGGTCGGTCTGACCGGCAACCTCGCCAAGTACCGCTTCACCGACACCGCCGGCAAGGAGGTCAAGGGCTCCGAGGTCGACTACAACGGGCAGCCCGCAGGCTACGCGGACGCCCCCGGCGACGCCCTCGCGTACGCCGACGCGCACGACAACGAATCACTGTTCGACGCGCTCACCTACAAGCTGCCCGCCGGCACGAGCGCGGCCGACCGGGCCCGGATGCAGGTCCTGGCGATGGCGACGGCCACCCTCTCGCAGGGCCCGTCCCTCTCCCAGGCCGGAAGCGACCTGCTGCGCTCCAAGTCCCTCGACCGCAACTCGTTCGACAGCGGCGACTGGTTCAACGCCGTCCACTGGGACTGCCACGACGGCAACGGCTTCGGGCGCGGGTTGCCGATGGCCGCGGACAACGCCTCCAAGTGGCCCTACGCCAAGCCGCTGCTGAGCTCGGTCAAGGTGGGCTGCGACCAGATCGGGGCGACGTCGGCCGCCTACCGGGACCTCCAGAGCATCCGCAGCACGGAGGGCCTCTTCTCGCTCCCCACGGCCGACCGGGTGCAGTCCGAGCTCGCCTTCCCGCTGTCCGGGAAGACGGAGACGCCCGGGGTGATCACGATGGAACTCGGCGATCTCGTCGTCGTCTTCAACGCGACGCCCGAGAAGCAGGAGCAGACCGTCGGCTCGCTGGCCGGAACGGCGTACGCGCTGCATCCGGTACAGGCGTCGGGCGCGGACCCTATCGTCAAGTCCTCGTCCTACGCGGCCGAATCGGGCACGTTCGCCGTTCCGGGCCGCACGGTGGCGGTTTTCACCCGGACCGGCTGATAGCGCACTAATTTGATGGGGGCAGGACCGGGACCTCCCCGGACCTGCCCCCATCACCCGTGCTCCGAGGGAATGTTCCGATGGCCATCGAATCGGCCGGACCCACGGTGGACACCCTGTCCACCGTGATGGTGGTCGACGACATCGCTGCCAGCCGCTACGCGCTGGGCGCCGTGCTCACCCGCGCGGGACACAGGGTCGTACCCGTCGCCAGCGCCGCCGAGGCGCTCGTCGAGCTCGACGTACGGCTGCGCGCCGGAGTACTGCCCGACGTCGCCCTGGTGGACGTCGGCCTGCCCGACATGAGCGGCTTCGAACTGTGCCGCAGACTCAAGGCGCAGCCCCCCATGGCCGCCCTGCCCGTGGTGCACTTCTCCGCCGCCTCCTCCGGACCCGACCACCGCTGCCGGGGCCTGGACGCGGGCGGCGACGCGTACCTCTCGGTGCCCGCGGAGCCCGAGGAGATCCAGGCCGTCGTCCGCGCGGCGGTGCGCCGCTCCCGGATGCGGATCGGCGCCGAGACGCTCGTACGACGGCTGACCTTGCTGTCCGAGACCATCGTCGCCGTCCAGGCGGCCCGCTGCCCCGAGGAGCTCGCCGACGCCGCCGCCGAGGGCACCGCCCGCCTCACCGGCTCGCCCGCCGCCGTGTTCGTCCTCTCCGAGGACGGGGAGCTCTACCGCGGGACGTCCCGTACCCGGGCACGGACGACAGTGTCCGACCCGGGCGCGCACGAGACCGTCGCCCGGCTGATCCGCCACATGACGGCAGGCCACACCGGAGTGAGCGGCACGGTCGTCCCCTCCCCGCTGTGGCCGCGCGGATTCTTCCGGCCCGGTGCGCCCGACGCCGCCCGGGTCGTGCTGGCACGCACCCCCGACGGCAGGGTGCCGGTCTGCCTCGCGACGCCCGCGCACGGCGACCGGGACACGGCCCCGCAGACCGACACCCTGGTGGCCCGGCTCGCCCAGGCCACCGCGCTGGCCGCGGAGCCCCTGCTGATGTACCAGGCGGAGCGGCATGTCGCGCTGACCCTCCAGCACAGCTTCCTGCCCCAGAAGATGCCCGAGACGCCGGGCCTCGACGTCGTCGTGCGCTACGTTCCCGCCTCCCGGCAGGCCGAGATCGGCGGTGACTTCTACGCGGTGCTGCGCACCTCGGACGGGGTGCTCGCCGCCGTCGGCGACGTCGTCGGCCACTCGCTGGAGGCGGCCACCGTGATGGTCGAGATCCGGCACGCGCTGCGCGCCTACTGCGTCGAGGACCCGGACCCCGGAGTGCTGGCCCGGCGCCTGGACCGGATGCTCCAGCACTACCACCCCGACGTCACGGCCACCGTCTGCCTGTGCCTGGTCGACCCGGCGAGCGGGCGGGCGCGCATCGCGAACGCGGGCCACATCCCGCCCCTGATCGTCGGCGACGACGGCACCGCCGACTACACGGACGTCCGCGGCCCGCTGCTCGGCCTCGGCCTGGACCGGCCGCTGCCCACCGAGATCGTCCTGCTGCCGACCGACCGGCTCCTCATGGTCACCGACGGCCTCATCGAGACGCGCGGGACCGACCTGGGAGTCTCCCTGGAGCAGCTGCGCAGCGCCGGCGCCGAGGCACCGGCCGGCGTCGCCGCCCTCTGCGACACCCTGCTCGACTGCTTCGGACCGGGCCGGGAGGACGACATCGCGCTGCTCGCGCTGCGGTTAGGGTGATCGCAGATTCCTAGAACAGGAGTGCGCTGATGCCGCAGATCACCGTCGACTGCTCCGAGTCGCTCGACGACGCCTTCGACCGGCGCGGGTTCGCGCTGGCGCTGCACCCGGTGGTGGTGGAGACGGCTGCCGCCCGCATCGAGGCGTGCAAGACACGGTTCCGTACGACCGGGGACGACGTGGTGGGAGCGGACGGGGAGGGCCACGCGATCGTGCACGTCACGCTGGCGCTGCTCGCCGGCCGGTCCGACGAGACCAAGGCGAGGCTGACCGAGGCCGCGCTGGAGCTGCTGCGCAAGCACGTCGAGCCGGTCGAGGGCGTCACCGTGCACGCCTCCGCCGAAGTGCGGGACCTCGACCCGTCGTACCGCAAGTTCGAGGGGGCGTAGGGGGCTTCGTTCGGATCGGCTCGGGTCCGCGACGCCCGGCACGGCACCTCGCCGCGTTGTCGGACCACCCGAGTACGCCCTAGTACGCGGGTGGTCCTCCGCCTTGCGAGGCACCGCACCGGACGCCGCGGCCCGATCCGAGCCGGTCCGAACGAAACCCTCTAGCCCGCCGCCCGCGGGCTCAGGCGTCCGGGGGCGAGGCCAGTGCGACGAGCCGGACGACGAGGTCGCTGAACGGCCCGTCGCCCGGCTCGCCCTTGAGCCCCTGGCGCAGCTGCTCGCTCATCTCCTCGTCGTGGGCGGCGCTCACCGCGGCCAGCGCCGCGAAGTCGTGCACCAGCTGCAACTCCAGCTCGCCGCGCGGGATCCGCCGTCCGTCCAGCCACAGCAGGGCCGTCGACTCGACCAGCGAGATCCAGGAGCGGATCATCAGTTCCAGACGGGCCGTCGGCCTCTCGACGTTCAGGTGCGACAGGATCTGCACGTACGCGGCCTGCCGCACGGCGTCGATCAGGGCGTTGGTGGTGGAGGAGCCGACCGCGGGGCCGCCCCGCATCAACGCCGCGAAACCGGGCCCGTGATCGTCCACGAAGTCGAAGAACCGGCGCATCACCCGCAGCAGCCGTGCCCCCAGCGGCCCTTCCGCGGGTTCCACGAACCGCCCCGCGAGATCGTCCGAAGCACGCTGCAAGGCGGCCTCGTACAGGCTGAGTTTGCCGGGGAAGTAGTGGTAGACCAGGGGACGGGAGATGCCGGCGGCGGAGGCTATCTCGTCGATGGAGACCTCGTCGGGCGAGCGTCGGCTGAACAGTTCGAGGGCGACGCCGATCAACTGCTGCCGGCGTTCCTCGACACCCATCCTGCGTCGTACCCCGGTTGTCATGCGAACACCTTACCGACCGGATCCGGCCCGGAACGGACCGGTCCGCCCGCGATCGTTCACATGTCCAACACAATTCTCTCACCGCGTGCCCGCGAGACACAGATCAGCATCGAGTCGTCACGCTCCGCGTCCGTCAGCAGCTCGTCCCGGTGGTCGATCTCTCCTTCCAGCACGCGCTGTTGGCAGGTTCCGCAGAACCCCTGCTCGCACGAGTACACGGTGCCCGGCAGCTCCGCGCGGACGGCGGCGAGGACGGTGGAGTCCGCGGCCACGGTCACCGTGCGTCCGCTGCGCCGCAGTTCGACCTCGAAGGCGCCGTTTCCCTCGCTCGACGTGCGGGGCGCGAAGCGCTCCAGATGGAGCGTCGCCCCGTCCGGGACGCGGGCCTCGACCGCCGCCATCAGCCCCTCCGGGCCGCAGCAGTAGACCGCCGTGCCCCGGGAGAGTTCCGCGAACAGCGCGTCGAGGTCCGGCAGCCCGTCCTCGTCCTCCGCGACGACGGTGACCCGCTCGGGGTCCAGCTTCTCGATCTCCTCCAGGAAGGGCATCGAGGCCCGCGACCGGCCGCCGTACACCAGCCGCCAGTCCGCGTGCCCCTGCACGGCGCGCAGCATCGGCAGGACCGGGGTGATCCCGATCCCGCCCACGACGAACACGTACGACGGTGCGTCCACGAGGGGGAAACGGTTGCGCGGCCCGCGCACCTCGATCTCGGAGCCCTCCCCCACCTGCTCGTGCACCTCGCGCGAACCGCCCCGGCCGTCCTCGACGAGCCGCGTCGCGACGGTGTACGAGGAGGTGTCCTCGGGGTCCCCGCACAGCGAGTACTGCCGTACCAGACCCGACGGCAGGACCAGGTCGAGGTGGGCGCCCGGCTCCCAGCGCGGCAGGTCCCGCGCCTCCAGACGCAGTTGGACGACACCGTCGGCGACCCGCTCGTGCCCGGTGACCAGCAGACGCAGCGCCCGGGTGCGCGGCCGGCCGGAGATCGGCTCCTCCAGCGCGGGCAGCGGCCACAGCGGCGAGGCCTCGATCCGGCGGCGCAGCGCGCGCCGTACGACGAGGGCGGCACCGGCCACGGCCACGACGGTCCGCAGCCGGGGCGTCATGCCGCACCCCGTTCCGCCGCGGTCGCCGCGGGGGAGGAGGCGAGATAGGCGATCGCCTGCTCGGTGGAACCCTCCTGGGAGGGGTGGTAGGAGCGGCTGAGGTAGCGGGGGATGGACTTGAGCATGTCCCCGGTGGACGGCAGCACGCCCCGCTTCCCGCTCTCGTAGAAGTCCTTGAAGCTCGCCCGGCCGTCCACCAGCGTCGGGTCGTGCTCCATGAAGAACCGTGCCCCGCGCTGCCAGAGGAAGACGAGCGCCGCGAACGCGGTGGCCCAGGTCCTGGCCCGCCGCCGGTAACTCCCGTCGACGTGCATGAACAGCTCGAACGCCACCGAGCGGTGCTCGACCTCCTCCGCGCCGTGCCAGCGCAGCAGATCCAGCATGGTCGGGTCGGCGCCCCGCCGGTCCAGCTCCTCGGCGTTCAGGACCCAGTCGCCGAGGAAGGCGGTGTAGTGCTCGATCGCCGCGATGATGGCGACCCGCTCCAGCAGCCACCACTTGCGGGCCTTGCCCGGCGGCAGTGTGCGGTCGCCGAGGAGCTTCTCGAAGAGCCAGTCGACCTGGGCGGTGTACGGGGTCGGGTCGAGCCCCAGCTCCTTGAGATGCGGCAGCACCTCGTCGTGCGCCTGAGAGTGCATCGCCTCCTGCCCGATGAACCCGATGACGTCCTCGCGCAGCCGCTCGTCGCGGATGTGGGGCAGCACCTGCTTGTACACATGCACGAACCAGCGCTCACCGGCCGGCAGCAGCAGGTGCAGCACGTTGATGGTGTGCGTGGCGAACGGGTCCCCGGGCACCCAGTGCAGGGGCGTGTCCTCCCAGGAGAACGACACCTTCCGCGCCTTGAGCGCCGTCCGCTCGGAGTCGACTGGCCGGGGCAGCCGGGCCTGCGTGTTAGACATGGCGTCAATGTACTGACGGGTAGGCGTGCGGAGAAGCCCCGTGCGCCTACTTATTTACGCGAACGTCAACTAGCCCCGGGTCCGGTCCGGTCGGCGTCGGCCGGACCGGCTCAGCGCAGTCCCGTGATCGACCGCCCGTCGTCCAGGGTCGCCTTCAGCTGGGCCTGGGCACCCCGCCGTGCCCGCACCGCCAGCATGCTGCCCCGCACGGAGCCCTCGACCCCGCCCGTGGCCCGGACGGACGCGGTGTCCCTGCTTCCGGCGGCCAGCAGGTACCAGCTGCCCGTTCCCGACTTCCACAGCACGCCGGCCAGCACATGGGGGTCGCGGGAGCCGCACGCGGGGGAGTTCTCGGCCTTCGCGGCGACCGCCCCGTACACCCCGCCCGGAGTGTGGAACTGCGCGAGCACCCGGGTCCCGCCGCCCCGCCAGGTGTCGGCGCGGGTGCAGACCCAGGCCGCGGTGCCACTCGCGTCCGGCAGCGGCTGCTGCGCGAACCGCCAGGCGTTCACGGATCGCACGCCCTGGGAGCGCACCGAGGCGAGCGAGCAGGCGAACGGCGACCACTCGCGCAGCGCCTCGGCGCCGGAGGCCTCGTGCGGGGACGAGGGCTTGCCCGCCGTGAGATGCGCCGGGGTCAGCTCGCCGAGGTCGGTCACCAGACGGGTGCCCGAGCCGTCCTTCAGCTGGAGCACGTTCCACGAGGTGCAGGCGCCGCTCTGGGCGGGACCGGCCAGCGGGGAGGTGACGCCGTCGGCGGAGACCGGCAGGTCCATCGCGCCCGAGGACGGCTTCATCAGGTCCCGCTCGGCCGCCCCGGTCACCCAGGGGGCGGTCAGATACCGGATGTTGCCGTCGGAGCGGCCCACGACCACCGCGTTCGCCTCGGTCCGGTTCGCGCCGTCGACCCGCGCGAAGTCGAGGGCGGCGCCGCTCGTGCCGTCCTTCGGCTCCGCGTACCGCGCGATGCGCAGACCGTCGTACAGGAGCACCACGCGTGCCTGGTCGACCTCGCCCGCGTACAGCAGCTGCGGCGGGCCGGGCGGGGCGCCGGACGGGGTGCCGGGGGTCGCCGAGACCCGCACCGACTCGCCGGGCCTGGCCCACACGGCGAGCGCGCGCCGCAGCAGCGCGCTGTCCTCGACGAGGCCGCCGCGGGCGGGCCACACGGAGAAGTCGGTGCGCGCGGACGACTCCCAGGCCGTGCCCGCCACCTTGGTCAGCCTGCCGGGGTCGAGGGCGGCCTCGGCCGCCGGGTTCTGTGCGTAGGAGGGCGCCGCGGCGCCGTCGGGGCCCCAGCCGTCCCCGGGCAGCGCGAGGAGCGCCCCGCACACGGCCACGGCGGCGGTGGCGGCGAGCGCGGCCCTGACGTGCTGCCTGCGCCGCATCAGGTCGGTGGGCCGGGCGTGCAGCGAACAGGGGTCGAACTCGGGGGAGTCGAGCAGCGAGTCGCGGGCCTCGACGCCGGACGCCTCGGTGAGCGCCGCGTTCGGGTCCGCGACCCCCGCCGCCGAGAGGACCTTTTGTACGTGAGTGTCCGGCAGCTTCTCCAGACCGCGCAGGACATAGGCCGCACGGGCGGGCCCGGACAGCGCGGACAGTCGCTGGTCCAGGGCGAGTTCGTCGGCTCCGCCCGAGCGCGGGAACAGCTTCAGGCCCCACACGTGCGGCAGCAGCGGCGGCAGCTGGGCGCGCCTGGGCCGGGCGCGGAGTCTCAGCGGCAGCCCCGCCTCCAGGGCCGCGCGCACCACGCGCAGGCGCACGTAGGCATAGCCCGGGTCGCCGTCGCGACCGCCGCCGGACTGCTGGGCGGGGATGACCGAGACGTCGCCCGAGGTACGGCCCCGGGGCAGCGCGCGCTGGGTGAGGGCGTGCGCGGTCAGTACCCGGCGGCCACGGCCCAGGCTCGGCGGCAGTACCAGATAGGCCAGCCGGACCAGCCGCGGGTAGTGCTCGACGAGGGCGGCCTCGGCCTGCTCGACGTCGACGACCGGTCCTGAGGGGGGCGCGGGGCGCGGGGCTACATCCTGTGACTGCACGTTCAGCAGAACGAGCGAATCGGCGGATGGTCACCCCGCGCCGGGCGTGCCGCTTCCCGGGCTCGCAGGGCGGACGTGCGTGGTTCGCCATCGGCCGTCGGCGGTACGGCAGATGGGGGGACGATTGAGCGCGGGGGCCGCCGGAGCCGTATCGAAGGCAGAGCCCCCGCCGGGGCTCTCATCGGCGTGAGCGCCGACAGGCAGCGGAGGGACGTATGACGTTGACACGCGAGAAGCTCGCGGCCGGGGCCGCCGTGGCCCTGCTGGTGCTCACCGGCTGCGGTGGGTCGGGCGACAAGGCGGCCGACCGGCAGGACAAGGTTCCGGCCACGGCGACCGGGAGTCTCGAGGACCTGGCGGCCGAGGTGAAGTGCACGCCGGACATCCAGACGGACGCGGACGAGATCCGTCAGGGCGTGTGCAAGATCCGTTCCGGCAAGTTCATCCTGGCGACCTTCGCCACCGACCGCGGACAGCGCGAGTGGCTCAACGGCGCCAAGGACTACGGCGGTTCGTACCTCGTCGGCGCCAAGTGGGTCGCCGTCGGCGACCAGAAGATGGTCACGACGCTGCGCGGCCGGCTCGGCGGGACCGTCGAGGAGGGCATGTCCCACCACGCGGGAGGCGCCGGTGGTGCGGGAACCGCGACCGGGCACTCCGGTCACCACGCCGGCTGACGCCTCGGGCCCGGGAGGGACGGGGCGGGGACGCCGCCGGCACGTCCCGGGCAGGAGTCCGAACGGCCCGCGGCCCGAGGGCGTCCGGAGGACCGCGCAAGGCCGGCGGCGGGAGGGGAACGCGAAGGCCGGTGGCGGAGGGGAACGCGGAAGGCCGGTGGCGGGAGATCCGCCACCGGCCTTCTTCGCGCTTCATGTCGGGTCGGTCACCGCTGCGAGCGGCTCACCTGCAACGCTGGCCCCGGTTGATGCAGTTGACCATCTTGTTCATCAGGTTCTCGTCGAAGACGTTGATGAAGTCGTCGTGGTCGGTGGCCGGCTTGTGCAGCTGTTCCGGGAAGCCGTCCACCGCATAGGCGTTCTTGACCTGCCCGTTCTGCAGGGTCGGCGCCGGCACGTTGTACACCAGGCGCATCGTCAGCTGCGGGATCGCCTTGAAGCCGTTGGCGCAGTTGCCCTGGGCGTCGGCGAAGGCCACGTGCGTACGGTGGTTCGCGCTGTCGATGTTCTGGCCGTCCCAGCAGCTCTGGAAGGCGAAGGTGCGCACCACGCTGCTGCCCCGGGGGCAGATCGGGTACTGCGTCGTCAGCTGCACCTTGTTCTCGAAGCCGGTGCAGCTCCAGTGGGCGTTGGCGTTCGCGAGTCCGTTGGTCGTCGTCTTCGCGTCGCCGGTGATGATGCGCAGGAACTTCGGCATCGCGACGACCTTGCTCTTCGGGTTGCCGACGAACTTGATCTGCGCCTGCTTGGCCTGCTGGATCTGGCCGACGTTGCCTTCCTTGCCGCCGCCGTCGTTGTTCTGGTCGAAGTCCTGCGTGCCGTTCTGGATACGCACGACCGGCCAGTAGTACGACGACTTGTCGCCCTGGTTCGAGCAGCTGGTCTTGGCCGCGGCGAACGTGTCGTTGTTGGCGAAGGCGTCGTTCGACTGGTTGCCGACGTAGTCGTGCAGGTGGTGCGCGCCGTTGGTCACGCCGGGCGCCACGATCACGTTGTCGGTGTTGAACTTCTTGTTCGCGTTCACACCGCAGGTGCTCGAGAAGGTGCCGGAGGAGCCGCCCGCCCGGGTCCGCGCCTTCTGGGGCACGTTCGGCCGGACCTTCGTGATGTCGACGAAGTCTGCGGCGACGGGACCGTTGCCGGCCTGGCCGCCGTTGCCCTGCTGTTGCCCGCCACCCTGCTGTTGGCCGCCACCCTGCTGCTGGCCGCCGGCCGGAGCGCTCGGGGAGGCGGTGGCCTGGCCGCCGCCCTGCTGCTGCCCGCCGCCCTGCTGCTGGCCGCCGTTGTTGGCCTGCGTCTGGTCGGCGGTGGTCGCGTTGCAGCCGGCGAGGCCGCTCAGCGAGTCAGGGGCGGTGCCGCCCACGCGCGTGATCTCCAGCTTGATCCGGTCGATGATCGCCGAACGCCGGTCCTTGAGCGGCTGGAGGATGGAGTTCTGCACGAACTGGGCGTCCCTGGCCTGCGCGTCCCGCGTGGTGGCGAGGCGCTGGTAGGCGTCGGTGATCTGCTGGTCGAGCGTGGCGAGCTCGCCGTCGACCTCCGTGCGGGCCTGGTTCGGCACGTCGGGGAGCTTCTGCCCGACATCGGGACAGCTGATCGTGGCCACCTGAGCGGCGGCGGCCTTGGTGGTGTTGGGGGAGGAATTCTCCTCGTGCGCCGAAGCGTAGTAATTCGCCCAGATCAGCCCGCCTCCGCCGAGCGCTAGAGCCGCCGATGCGGCTACGGCGCGGACGGCCAGCGGCGAACGGCGTTTTCGTGTGTTGCGTCCCATGGAACTCCTCTGACTTCCTTGCGGGGCATCGAGGCGCCCGACAGGAGTGAAGCGGCTCCATTCCATACGCGTGAGGTGTGTGAGGCGTTCAGAAACCTCGGAAAAACTTGGAAGTCCGTGTGGCCAATTCAGGCACAATGGGCCCAGAAGCCCGCGTTTCCGCGAGAGTTGATGATGCGATTCAGGTTTGAACGGCGAATTTTTGAATCCGATTCAGTTCCGTTGACCGCATTCGGTGAGATCACCGGTCCAAATACGCGAGCACCGCGAGGACCCGGCGATTGTCGTCGTCGGAGACCTCCAGGCCCAGCTTCGCGAAGATGTTGGAGGTGTGCTTGGCGATCGCCCGCTCCGTGACCACGAGCTGGCCGGCGATCGCCGCGTTCGACCGTCCCTGCGCCATCAGTTCGAGCACCTCCGTCTCCCGCGGAGTGAGCCGTCCGAGCGGCTGGTCGACGGTGGACCGCCGCGACAGCAACTGCTGGATGACCTGCGGATCCATCGCCGTGCCCCCCGCCGCGACCCGGCGCACCGCGTCGACGAACTGCTCCGCGTCGAACACCCGGTCCTTCAGCAGATAGCCGATGCCGCCGGTGCCGTCGGCGAGCAACTCCCGTGCGTACAACTGCTCCACGTGCTGCGACAGGACCAGGACCGGCAGTCCCGGCCGGTTGCGCCGGGCCTCCAGCGCGCACTGCAGGCCCTCGTCCGTGTGCGAGGGCGGCAGCCGTACGTCGACCACCGCCACGTCCGGCTCCAACTCGGCCAACGCACGGCTGAGTTCGGGCCCGCTCTCGACGGCCGCGGCGATCTCGAAGTCGTAGGCCTGGAGCATCCTCACCAGCCCGTCGCGCAGCAGGAACAGGTCTTCGGCTAGGACAACGCGCAAGGGATCTCCATGGTGACCATGGTGGGGCCGCCGGCGGGACTGCTGACGGCGAGGACACCGTCGAATGTACCGAGCCGCCGATCGATCCCCGACAGGCCCGAACCCGCGCCGATCCGGGCGCCGCCCCTGCCGTTGTCGGTGACCGCGATGCGCAGCATGCCGTCCGTGTGGTGGAGGTCGACCCATACGCGATCGGCGCCGGAGTGCTTGACCGTGTTGGTCAGCACCTCGCTGACGGCGAAGTACGCGGCGGACTCGACGGGCGCGTCCGCCCGCCCCGCCAGCTCCGCCTCCACCTCGCTGGTCAGCGGCAGGCGCAGCGCCAACGCCCTTATCGCGTCGGCGAGTCCGCGTTCCGCGAGTACCGGAGGATGGATGCCGCGCACCAGGTCCCGCAGCTCGGTGAGCGCGTCGGCGGACGACCTCCGCGCCTGGGCGAGCAGTTCCCTGGCCCGCGCCGGGTCCTTGTCGATCAGTGCCTCGATCGTGCCCAGGTCCATGCCCATGGCGACCAGGCGTGCCTGCGCCCCGTCGTGCAGGTCCCGTTCGATGCGCCGCAGTTCGGCCGCCGACGTGTCGACGGCGTCGCGCCGTGTCTCCGTCAGCACCCTGACCCGCTCGGCGAGTTCGCCCTGTCCGGGGGCCAGTACGGACCGGGTGAGCCGGAAGTGCAGATGCAGCAGCGGCGGGGAGAGGCGGTAGCCCACGGCCAGGAGGCCGGCGGCGAGCGCGCCGGCCAGCAGGGCGGTGCTCTGTCCCGAGACCGGCACGAAGCCGTACCACCAGCCGACGTGAGTGCCGTCCGTGAACACCCGCCACAGCCCGAGCGCGAGCGCGAACCCCTCCAGCGGGTACAGGAGCAGTGCCCCGGGCAGCAGGGCCGTGACGAACCCGACGGTCATGTCGAACAGCAGCCACCCCAGGTCCCGCCAGGTCGCCGGGTCCCCGAGCATCCCGAAGCAGCGCGTCCACGGGCCCGCGCCCGCCGGCACCGGCCGGTACACGGCCGGGATCCGTGTCCCGTACCACCGTGCCGCGACCACCCGGCGGGCGTTCGCGAAGGACCGGACGCCGGTCAGCACCCAGGGAGTCGTCACGACGCCGACGCCCAACGGCACGAGGACGAGTGACACGACGGCCAGGACGAAGAGGGCCACGGATCCGGCAAACCCCAGGACGGCGACGGCCAGTCCCCGTGCGCCGGCCACGGTCGCCTCGCGCGCTCGCGCCCGGACGTCGGTGCTGTGCTTCTCCATGGCCTCAGTCTCACCGACCGGATGCACCGGGTCACTGGGCCGGGCACCCCCACCGGGGGTGGTGCCGGCACCACCCCCGGGTGCGGACGGGGTCACCGGGAACCGGATGCGGACGAGGGGGACCGGGATCCCGGCGGGGTACTCGGGCGACCGGGACCCCGGCGGGTACTTGGGTGACCGGGATCCCGGTGCGGACGAGAGCGACTGGGGACCCCGGCGGGTACGAGGGCGCCGGGATCCCGGTGCGGACCAGGGAGGCCGGGCGGGCAGCCCCCCGCTCAGCCCGCCAGGGCTTTCGCCTCCAGTTCGGGGGAGAGCCCCACCGCGGGCCGGTCGGGCCGCTGCGGGGCGATCCCGCCGAGGTCCTGGAGCCAGCTCCAGGTGTCGGCGACGGTCTCCTGGACGCCCCGGCACCGCAGCCCCGCGTCCACCGCGCGGGAGACGTCCGCCCTGTGCAGGGCGTCGTGCAGATCGCTGCCCGCCGGCACCCACACCGGCAACTGCGTCCACGGCTCGATCCCGGCGTCGAGCACGGCCTCGGCAGCGGTCCACCGCAGCTGCGCCGACGCCCCGGTGACGGACACGCACGCGTCGAGGAGCTCTCCCATCGTGCTGTGACCCGGCGGAGAGACGAGGTTGTACGCGCCGCCCGGCGCCCCCTCCACCGCCGTGAGCGTCCACTCGGCGAGGTCACGGACGTCGATGTACTGGATCGGTAGGTCACGTGGTCCGGGTGCGAGGACGGGCCCGCCCCGCGCGATCCGGTTCAGCCACCACGGCAGCCGCCCGATGTTCTCGTACGGGCCGAGGATCAGCCCGGCCCGCACGAGCAGCGAGCGCTCCGCGCCGAAGGCGTCGAGCACGGCCAGCTCCCCGCCTCGCTTGTCCCGCGCGTAGTCGGTCTGTTCCGCGGCGGCGGACGCTCCTGTCACCAGGGCGGCGTCCTCCGTGTAGCCGGCGGCCGGTGCCCACGCGTACACCGAGCAGCTGGACACGTACGCGTACCGCCGCACCCGGCCGGCCAGCAGCAGTGCCGTGTCCCGCACGGCCCGAGGCGCCGCCGACCAGGTGTCGACGACGACGTCCCACTCACCGCCGGCGAGCGCCGCGAGCCCGTCCGGCGCGGTGCGGTCGCCGAGCAACGAGCGGACCCCGGGCGGGGGTTCGTGCCGCCCGCGGTGGAAGACGGTCACCTCCCACCCCCGGGCGAGCGCCGCCTCGACGACGGCGCGCCCCACGAACTCCGTACCTCCGAGCATCAGCAGTCTCATGGGGACGACTCTGCACGGCCGGCCGCCCGCACGGAACAGGATTCTGCCGACAGAAGATCCGTCACCGCGGCCGGCCGCCCGGCGGCACGACCCGGATCAACGCCCGGTCGGAGGGGCGTACTTGTATCCCACGCGGCGCACGGTCTGGATCGTCTGCCGGTGCTGCGCGCCGAGCTTGCGGCGCAGCCGGGCGACATGGACGTCGACGGTCCGTCCGTCGCCCACGTGGCCGTAGCCCCACACCGTGGTGACCAGCTGGTCGCGGGTGTGCACCCGGTGCGGGTGGGCGACGAGGTGCGCCAGCAGCTCGAACTCCAGGTAGGTGAGGTCGAGCGGCCGTCCGTCGACCTCGGCGGTGCGCTGCACGGTGTCGATGCGGACGAGCGGGTCGTCGCCACCGGTGTCGGCGGTCTGCGAGGGCTCGGGCCGGTCCGGCACGGCGACGGGCAGCGCGGGGTGCTGGTCCGCCGGGACGAGGACCAGGTAGCCGATCATCGGCGGCTGTCCCGGCAGGACGGGCACGGTGTGCTGGGGAGCGGGCAGCCAAGTGGCGCCCGGCGGCAGGAACTCGGTGACGTCCACCACCTCGTCCCGGTCGACGGCACGCAGCCGGTGCCGCCCGGGGCCGGCGGGAAGGGTGGACGGCCCGCCGCCCGCCCGGACGGAGTCGAGGGCGGGGGAGGACGCGACGGAGGAGAAGGAACGAGTGGTCGCCATGAGAGGTCAGCTCTTTCGCGCGAGAAGTTCGTCGGGGAGGTCGACGACCGCGAGTTCGTGGTCGGGGCCGTCGAGGACGTACGTCGTGCGCGCTGGCCGAAGGCCGGGGTGTACGGCTTTAGAGGGCCGGCGCGTTCATCGCGCGGCAACACACCCGGTCGAAGTCGTGGTGCTGACGGGAAGGCCAGAAGGGCTCCAGGTCATGGCGACCCGCCGCGAGGTGCTTCTGGAAACCGGCCATGAGCCCATTGAAGCAGAACCCGGCGCCGGGCAGGAGCCTCCTCTCACGGGTCGGACGCCGGATCGGCGTGATCCTGACCTCGCCCACGTCATCCCACGAGACGTTTGTGCCAGGTCAGGGGTGTCACGGTGATCGCCCTGTCCGGGCTGCCGTCCCACTGGGCGGACAGCCCGGCGGCGGTGAGCGCGGCGACGACCTCGTGTCCGACGGCCTTGGTGGTGTCGGCCGAACCGTCGAACCCCCCGTACAGCAGTGTCAGTCCGTGCCCGGCGGCGGCGCTCTGGGTGCACTGCGAGTGGAAGTAGACGAAGCCGCGGGCTCCTTCGCGGCTCTCGCCGCCGATCTCGGCGGTGCCGCAGGAGCGGCAGCAGGTGAAGTTCTCCCGGGCGGTGATGCCGTCCGCGTCGAGCGACGCGAAGGCCGTGGTGAGGCGCTCCGGGTCCGTGAGGCCCTGCCAGGTCTCCTGCTCGGCCAGACGTTCCAGCCAGAGCCGGTCCACGAGTTCCCGGGCCTGGGCCGCGGACACCGGCCGGTCGTCGCCGTCCACAAGCCACTCCTCGGCGTCCTCCGCCAGCCCGGCGCGGTCGTCGTACCCGCAGCGCAGCAGCTCCCGTACGTGCTCCTCGACCTCCTCGCGCACGTCCTCGGGCAGTTCGGGGACGTCTTCCGCGGGGTCGGCCGCCACCGGTTCCCAGTCGAGACCCGCATGCCAGTCGTCCTGCCGACGGGCCCAGCCCACCATGGCGTCCGCGACCCGGTCGGGGTCGGCCACACCGGTCCCGAAGAACTGCTCCCGGCCGTCCCGGTGTTCGAGCCGGTAGTCGCCGCCCGTCTCGTGCCACACCTGGACGAAGACATCGGGGATGTCGGGTATGCGCTGCACGACCAGGAAGTGGTCGCCCTTGCCGCCGATCCGTCGTACCAGCTCACGCAGCCGCTGCTCAGAGATCCGGGCGTGCTTCTGCCAGTTCTCCGTCTCGGCCTTGATGGCGAGCGGCTCGTGGTTCTCCATGGGGGCAAGACTGGCACGCGCCACTGACACGGTGGTCCACGGGCCGGTGCCGCACGCCCGCGCGATCACATCGTGCGAGAGGGGCGCCCACCGTGACGGTGGGCGCCCCTCTCACGGAGTCGTGGCGCGGATCAGACCTGGCCGGCCTTCTCCAGTGCGGAGCAGCAGGTGTCTACGAGCAGACGCGTCACGACGTACGGGTCGACGTTGGCGTTCGGACGGCGGTCCTCGATGTAGCCCTTGCCGTCCTTCTCGACCTGCCAGGGGATGCGGACCGAGGCGCCGCGGTTCGAGACACCGTACGAGTACTCGTTCCACGGGGCGGTCTCGTGCAGACCGGTCAGGCGGTCGTCGATGCCGGCGCCGTAGTTCTTGACGTGGTCCATCGGCTTGGAGCCCTCGCCGAGCGACTCGCACGCGGTGATGATCGCGTCGTAGCCCTCGCGCATCGCCTTGGTGGAGAAGTTGGTGTGCGCGCCGGCGCCGTTCCAGTCGCCCTTGACCGGCTTCGGGTCGAGGGTCGCGGAGACGCCGAAGTCCTCTGCGGTGCGGTAGAGCAGCCAGCGGGCGACCCACAGCTGGTCCGAGACCTCCAGCGGTGCCAGCGGGCCGACCTGGAACTCCCACTGGCCGGGCATGACCTCGGCGTTGATGCCGGAGATGCCGAGGCCCGCCTTGAGGCAGTTGTCCAGGTGCGCCTCGACGACGTCGCGGCCGAAGATCTCGTCCGCGCCGACACCGCAGTAGTAGCCCCCCTGCGCGGCCGGGAAGCCGCCCTCGGGGAAGCCGAGCGGACGCGAACCCTTGAAGAAGGTGTACTCCTGCTCGATGCCGAAGATCGACTCCTGCGCGGCGAACCGCTCCGCGACCTCGGCCAGCGCGGCACGGGTGTTGGACTCGTGGGGCGTCATGTCGATGTTGAGGACCTCGCACATGACGAGGATGTCGTCGCCGCCGCGGATCGGGTCCGGGAAGCTGGCCACGGGCCTGAGCACGCGGTCCGAGGCGTGCCCCTCGGCCTGGTTCGTGGAGGAGCCGTCGAAGCCCCAGATCGGCAGGTCCGCACCCTTGGCGTCGTCGCCCAGTATCTTCGTCTTGGAACGGAGCTTGGCCGTCGGCTCGGTGCCGTCGATCCAGATGTACTCAGCCTTGAAGCTCACGGGCCACATCCTTCGGGGTGTGTCTCTAGGCGCACTTGCGGGTGCTGCGGCGCTGCGGCACTGGGGCGCCGCCAGGGATGCGGGCAGCTTGTCAACAGGCGATTTCCCGATCATTGCCCGAATGTGAACCCCGTGTTACCTGAGCTGTGTGTGCCCGGTGTCACTCCGCCCGGCCGGTGCGGGTGCCCGTGCGGGAGTGTTCGCGTCCGCGACCGCCGGCCCGTCCGGTCGCGGACGAGCCGCGCACGACGGCTCGTATGCGATGGGGCGCGGAGACGCCCGGGATGCGCGGACACGTGTCGGCCCTGCCGCCCCCGTCCCGGAGCGGCAGGGCCTTCGACCCGTTCTCCGCGTCACCCCACCTTCTCGATGACGGCCCTGCGGATCAGGAACTTCCCGGGCTCCCGCACCTGCTCGAAGGCGGCGTTGTTCAGCAGCACACAGCTGCCGGACACCGAGGTGACCTCGACGGTGGTGGACTTGTTGTTGTCCAGGTTGGTGACCTTCAGCTTCGTCCCCGCCGGGAACTGGTTGCTGGAGGCGGCCGGGGCGCCGCCCTCACCGGAGAGCGTGACGGTCGAGCCGTTGCAGACCTGCTGGCCGCCGCCGCCGCCCGCGTTGTTCGCGCCACCGGCGTTGTCCGCACCGCCTCCCGCGTTGTTCGCGCCACCGCCGTTGTTCGCGGGTGCGGACTGCGCCGGCGCGGACTGCGCGGGCTGCGTTCCGGCCTGGGAGCCCTGAGCCGACTCCCCGACCGCGCAACCGGACGCCTTCTGCTGAACCTTGATCTGCTCGATGACGGCCTCGCGGTTGGCGATCCGGGCCTCCGACTGCGCGTCGGGGTTGGCCCGCTGGCCCTCGATGAACTTCTGGTTGTTGCCGAGCGCGGTGGCCAGACCCTGGCAGACCGTGGAGTTCTGCGCGTTCTGCACCGGTGCCGCGTTGGACGTGGCGGCCAGGGCGAAGGCCCCGCCGCCGGCCACGGTCGCGGCGCTGACGAGCAGCGCGATCTTCTTCTTCGTGCTGAGAGTTCTCCTACGCGACATGCGCGCCTCCTGGGTGAGGTGGAGCGTTACGCCGCTATGTACGAGATGCCGAACAGGGTTACTCAACGGTCACCGCAGTCACTCAAGTAACGTAGGTCACAGCCGAGTTGGTGAGGCCGGTCCGAGGGCTACCGGGACAGGGCGTCCCGTACGGCCTCCTCCGTGCGGCCCACCACGGCGCTGCCGTCGTCCGCGGTGATGATCGGCCGCTGGATGAGCTTCGGGTGCTGCGACAGCGCCGCGATCCACCGGTCCCGCGCCTCCGCGTCCCGCGGCCAGTCCTTGAGCCCCAGCTCCTTGGCGTCGGCCTCCTGGGTGCGTGTGATGTCCCACGGCTCCAGTCCCAGCCGGTCGAGCACCTCGCGGATCTCGTCCTCGGCGGGCACGTCCTCCAGGTAGCGGCGGACGGTGTAGTCCGCGCCCTCGGCGTCGAGCAGGGTGAGCGCGCTGCGGCACTTCGAGCAGGCCGGATTGATCCAGATCTCCATGCCGCACACGGTACGCCAGGCATCGGTCTCCACAGGCGTCACAGGGTCCCCAAGAGCCCTGTGGCCAGCGGCTTTTGTCAGTGCCGGGCAGTAGAATAGAAGCAGTGTTCGAGGGTGTCGCCGGGACGTCCGGACGGCTCCCTGACCGCGACAGGAGGATGCCTGTGCCCGCTGCCGCACTGAAGCCGCTGCCCACCCAGTCCACGTCCAGGAGGGCGGTCCTGCTGGACCTGCCGTACGAGCCCGTGGAGAAGCGCCCGCTGCCGCCGGGCCGTCCCCGCGAGTGGTACGTCACGCACAATCGCCGGCTCAAGGCGATGCGTCTGGCCATCGCCCTGCTCGACTCCGGCGTCTACGTGCCGAACCAGGCCCGCGACGAGACGATACGAAGCACCGCGGAACTCATCGGTGTCCACGCGCCGTCCGACACGACGTGCCACATGGTGCGCGCGCTGATGAAGTACTCCCGCTGACGCCCGCTGCCGGGTGCCGCCGCACCGCGCGGCGGCACCCGGCACCGGCCCCGGACTCACCCCGACGACAACTCCTTCTCCAGGGGCGTCCGGAAGCGCGGGGTCACCCGGGTCCCGTCCAGCCAGGCCTGCGCACGCGCGGCCTCGGCCGCGATCGCGTCCAGGGCCTCGCGCCCCACCCCCCGGTCGTCCAGCACCCGCCACACGACCTCACCGCCGGGCCGCTGCGCCCAGCCACCCACCACCCGTCCGTCCCACCACACCGTCGGACCGACGTTGCCGCTGCCGTCGAAGAGGGCGGGCCGCAGACCGGGCGCCAGGTACCAGTCCCGCTCCTGCCAGCCCATGGCCGTCGGGTCGAGGCCGGGCAGCAGGGCCGCCCAGGGCGTTCCCGGCGCGAGGACGGGCTCCTCGTCGCCGTCGGCGACATAGCCGGTGGCGCCGTCGTCGAGCGACACGGCCACCGCCCCGGCCGCGGCGAGAGCCCGCCGCACATCGGTGACCTTCCACCCCGTCCACCACTTCAGGTCGCCCTCGGTGGCGGGCCCGCACGCCCGCAGCCAGCGGCGCAGCAGATCCGGCTGGGCCTCGGCGGGCGGCAGTTCGGGATGCGGCGGAGCGACCGCCCAGCGGAACTGGCTCGACGTCCACGAGCCGAGCGGACGTCCGCGCACCACCCGGCCCTCCACCCCGAGCACCCGCATCAGCCGGGACGACACGGCCTGCGGGCTCTCGTAGCTCTTCCCGGCACCGTAGGTGAACTGTTCCTTCAGCCGCGGTTCGTCCCGGGTGAGTTCGTTCACCGTGGCCTGCCCGCGACGGGCCAGCGCGGCGAGCGCGGACGCCTCGACCTCGGCGAGCCACTCCGCGGTCAGCCGCCCGTCGCTGCCGGTGGCCAAGTCCTTGATCAGGCCCGCGCGCGCCTTCGCGGCGATGGCGAGCCCCGTCGAGGCGTGCACCACCGCGGCCAGGGACGAGGGGAACACGAACACCGTGTGCCGCATGCCGTGCATCCGCACCAGCGTCCGGTCCTCGTACAGCGCCCGGTCGACCTCCGCCACCGTCTTCCCGGCGTCCTCCAGCCGCGCGCCGACCGCCAGGTACACCGTCGCCGGATCGGTGCCGTGCAGCGCGACCAGGGAGTCGCCGACCTCCTCGGGCCGCGCCGCCCGCGCGGCGACCGCCAGCCTCTGCCGCAGGGCGAGCCGGGCCCGCCGTTCCACCGCGTCGATGTGCCGCCGCCGTCCGCTCACGCCGCCTCCAGCCGGTCCCCTGAACCCTGTGATCCCATCCTCTCGAACACGCGGCCGTCACCGGGAGCGACTCACTCGTTTCGCCGAATCCCGCATGCGTGCCCGCTGCCGTCGGCATTGACTGAGGCGACCGCGAGACGCGGGATCCGCAGGACGAGGAGCACATCGGGAGACGCGATGCACGGGCACGGCGTACGAGGGCTGATCCTGGCGGCGACCGCGACGACGGCCCTGGCCGCGTCCCTCACCGGCTGCTCGGAGGGCGACAGTCCCTCCGGGGCCGTGTCCAAGGCCGCGTCCGCCGCGTCCGAGGCCGGGGATGCCCTGGCCTCCGCGACCGCCGAAGCCGGCCAGAAGTTCGACGACGTCAAGAACGGCGTCGACGCCAAGGGCGACGTGAAGCTCGACGGCAAGGTCACCTCCGACGCCGACGGACGGGCCACCGTCAAGCTGACCGCCACCAACTCGGCTTCCGCGACGAAGTCCTACGTCATCCAGGTCGACTTCCGCGACAAGGACGGCAACCTCCTCGGCGTGTCCGTCGTCACCGTCAGCGACGTGGCGAAGGGCGCCTCCAAGGACGCCACCGCGCGCACCAACCGCTCGCTCTCCGGCGACGTCACGGCCGGTGTCGCCCGCGCAGTGCGGTACTGACGGCCGTGGCCCAGAACGGTGCCCCCGGGCCCGCCGACCGGGCGGCAGGGGGCAAGGCCGCGCGCAAGCGCGTCCCCCGTTCCTCGCACGCCGGCTGGATACCCGCCGCCGACCGTCCGGACCCCGTCGCCGTCCTCGAACGGCAGGGCCGCGACCGGCTCCAGGAGCTGCTGCCGATCCGCTACGGGCGGATGACGGCGTCCCCGTTCGCGTTCCTGCGCGGCTCCGCCGCCGTGATGGCCGCCGACCTCGCCGCACACCCGCACACCGGCCTCATGGTGCAGCTGTGCGGCGACGCCCATCTGCTCAACTTCGGCGTGTACGCCTCCCCGGAACGCGCCCTGGTCTTCGACCTCAACGACTTCGACGAGACCTTCCCCGGCCCCTTCGAGTGGGACGTCAAACGGCTCGCGGCCAGTGTCGCGGTCGCCGCCCGCGAGAACGGGCACAAGGAGGCAGAGGCCCACGCCGCGGCCATGACCGCCGCGGGCGAGTACCGCCGGGCCGTACGACGCCTGGCCGAACAGGGCGAACTCGCCGTCTGGTACGCCCGCGTCGACGCCGCGGAGCTGCTCCCGCTGGCCCCGACGGCCCGGCGGCGCAGACGCGTCGAGTCGAGCCTCACCCGGGCCCGCGGCCGCACCAGCCTGCACGCCCTGGGCAAGCTCACCGAGATCGTCGACGGACGGCCGCGCATCGTCCAGGACCCGCCCCTCCTGGAGACGGTCGGCGCCCCCGACATGGCCTCACTGCGCAAGATCTTCAGCGACTACCGCTCCACGCTCTCCGAGGAGCGCCGCCTGCTCCTGGACCGCTACCGCTTCGTGGACGCCGCCCGCAAGGTCGTGGGTGTCGGCAGCGTCGGCACCAGGTGCTTCATCGTGCTGCTCACCGGCCGTGACATGAGCGACCCGCTGTTCCTCCAGATCAAGGAGGCCGGCCGGTCGGTCCTGGAGGAGCACCTGCCCAGCGGTCCGTACGTGCACCCGGGACACCGGGTCGTCGCGGGGCAGCGACTGCTCCAGGCCGCCAGCGACATCTTCCTCGGCTGGATGAGCGGCCCGCAGGACCGGGCCTACTACTGGCGGCAGTTGCGCGACATGAAGACCTCGGCGGACGTCGCGGGCATGAGTCCGGCCGTCCTGCGGATCTACGCCGGGCTGTGCGGCACCACCCTGGCCCGCGCGCACGCGCGTTCCGGCGACCGCATCGCGATCGCCTCGTACCTCGGCACCTCCGACACCTTCGACCGGTCCGTCGCCGACTTCGCGCTGCGCTACGCCGACCGGACCGTCGAGGACCACGCGGCCCTCGGCGCGGCCGTCGCGGCCGGGGTGGTCCGGGCGGCCCCGGGCGTCTGAGCGAGGACGAGCGGCCCGGCGCGCGGCGGATCCACCTTCCCGGTCAGCGGGCCGGGTCGGTGAGGACGAGGTCGACGAACCGTGCCCGGTCCTCGGCATGGTCGTGGAACCACTGGCCGAGCCGGTGCTCCGCGTCGGGCACGTCGAAGCGGGTGAACCGGGCCTTCGTGGACAGGGCGTCCGTCACGGCCTCGGTCACGGCGGGCGGGATCACGGCGTCCGTGCCCGGCACGGCGAGCACCGCACGGCCCGCGTAGGCCCGCAGGACGTCGAGTGCGGGCGCCGTACGCCAGTTGTCCGGGGTACGGATGATCGTGCTGAACAGGCTGTCGCCCTCGCCGAACGGGACCGGCCATGCCTCGGCGCCGTACACGGCCGGTGCGCACAACCCGACGGCGGCGACGCGCTCCTTGTAGTGCCCCGCGAGATCGGCCACGGTCTGCCCGCTCATGCTGAAGCCGACGAGGATCAGCTCTCCGTCCGCGGGGACGTTCGCGTCGATGACGGAGACGGCCTGCTCGAAGCGTCGCCGAAGGCTCAACTCCTTGAGCGCGCCCGTGCTTTCGCCGTGTCCGGAGAAGTCGAGCGCGAGTGCGCGGCAGCCGCGCGCCACGAAGTCGCCGAGCAGCGGGAGCAGACGTTCCTTGCTGCCGTTGCCCGCGCCGTGCAACAGGACCGCGGTGGCGGCACCACCACCGCTTCCGCCGCCTCCGCCGCTGACACAGCTGAGTCGTTCACCGTCGTGGTGGTGCGTGAAGGAGGAGAGCATCTCCCCATTTACGCATGCGGTACGTGCCGCCTCGGAACAGGGCTCCGGGCCGCTCGGGAGGAGGCGGGAGCGGGCTCAGGAGGCAGGGGACGCGGCGGTGCCGGTCCCGGCCTGCGCGGCGGTGTCGCTCTGCGCGTGTGCCGCCGTGTCGCTCTTCGCCCGTGCGGCGGCGATCGCCTCGCGCAGCGCGTCCTCCTGCTCCTGGCTCAGCGACGTCTGCACCAACTGGCCGCCGAACTCGGCGATCTGGGGGACCACCTTGTCGGCGGCGGCCTGCTTGACGAGCACGAACAGCGCGGCGGCACCCGGCCGCAGGTTCTGGCTGAGGTCCTTCATGAAGTTGTCGTTGATGCCGGTGTCCGTGACCGCGCCGCCGGCGGCACCGGCCGCCGCGCCCACCGCTGCGCCGAGCAGCGGCGCCAGGAAGAGCAGTCCGATCACGCCGCCCCAGAGCGCACCCCCGGCCGCGCCCACGGCGGTGTGGCTGACGGCCTGATGGAGCTTGATCTTTCCGTCGTCGCGCCGCTCCACCACCACGGCGTCCTCCAGCTCGACGAGGTGCTGCTTGGACAGCTCGAAGAGCTTCTCCCGCACCTGGTTGGCGGTGGCGAGTTCGTTGTACGCGATGACGAACAGATTGCTCATCCGAAGGCACCCCTTATGTCGAGTTCGTTCGACTTTATAGCGGTACGGGATGGGATGCAGTCGGGAGAAATCCGGATGCGTACGCCCGGGCCCGGTCCCTACGCTGGACACGCGTAGCGGAGCTGCCCAGCACCGCTTGCCGCCGGACAGGCATCAGTCGGCGGACACGGGGCTACTCTCTACGCACCGACGTGCGGCCGCCCACCCCCAGCGCCTCGTCGGCACACCCCACCAGCACGTCAAGACCCGCCATCCACGCATCCCAAGGAGTCCCGTCATGGGCACCTTGATCGTCTCGGCGACCCTGGTTCTGGTCGTCATGGGCTTCTCCGACCACGTCCTCTGGCTCGCGGCGGTGGCCCTGCTCTTCCTGTACGTCCGCTACGGCCGCACGGGGGAGAGCACGTCCGCCGCGTCCTCGAACGGGGCCCCCGCCGGGGGTTCCGCGGGCCGCACGGACACGAGTTACCGCGCCTACCGTGACCGCCGTGACCGTCAGGCCAGGTGGGAGCGCCGCTACCGTCGCGAGCGTCCTCTGGAGGCACGCCGCCAGGAGCGTCAGAAGTAGGCCCGTCCGAGCCGTCCACGGATCCCGTATCGCGCGGATCCGTGCCGTCACAGACCTGGGGCGCCCCAGATCGGGAACCAGCGCCCCAGGTCCTGCTCGATCCGCAGGTCGTCGGCGAGCACCGCCTTGACCTGCAGCTCCAGCGCGTTGTCGCGCCGCCGGCCCGTACCGGCCAGCGGCGCGAACGGGTAGAAGGTCCCGCGCTTGTAGAGGTACACGAGTCCGAGCCGCCGCTGCCCGGTGTCCTCGAAGGCGGCGACCGAGCACAGCAGCTGCGGGCCGAAGCCGGTGCCCTCCAGGGCGCTGTTGACCGCGTGCAGGTCGCTCACCAGCGCGGGCAGGTCGTCGGGCTGCCGCCGGGAGACCAGCCACGAGTACCCGTACTCGTCGCGGACGAGCTCGACGGGCGGCCCGGTGCGCCCGGCATCGGCGTCGAGCAGCGCCTGCGCCTCGTGGTGCGCCTCGGCGAAGGCCGCGCCCTCGACGCTCGCGAAGCACACGGCGCCCGTCCCGGTCGGGGTGAACCCGGCGGCGGCCTGAAGGGTCACGGCCGCCGACGGCAGCCCGAAGAGCTGGTCCAGATCGGGCGCCACGGGCTTGGTGCGACCCAGCAGGATGTCCAGGAACCCCATGCAGATGGCCTTTCCGGGAGTCTCAGGTGGTGGTACCGGGCGCCGCGGGCTCGCCCAGCTCGGCGGAGATGCGGGCCAGTTGCTCCAGGCGCTGCTCCAGACTCGGGTGCGTGGAGAACAGCTTGGCGAAACCGGGCTCGGCGCCGAGCGCGGGCGTGAAGTAGAAGGCGTTGAAGGCCTGCGCGGTACGCAGGTCCTTCGTGGGGATCCGGCCGATGTCCCCGGTGACCTTGGTCAGCGCGGACGCCAGCGCCGAGGGCCGTCCGGTGAGCAGGGCCGCGGCGCGGTCGGCGGCCAGCTCGCGGTAGCGCGACAGCGCCCTGATGAGCAGGAAACTGATGGCGTACACGGCCGCGGAGACGGCCATCACCATCGCGAAGATCGCGACGGTGTTCTGGTCCTTGCGCCCTCGCCCGAAGAGCTCGGAGTAGAAGGCGAACCGCACGATCAGCCCGGCGATCACGCCGAGGAACGACGCCACGGTGATCACCGCCACGTCCTTGTGCGCCACGTGCGACAGCTCGTGCGCCAGGACGCCTTCGAGCTCGTCGGGTTCGAGCCTTCGCAGCAGTCCGCTGGTCACGCACAGTACGGCGTGGTCGGCGTTGCGTCCGGTGGCGAAGGCGTTGGGCATGTCCAGGTCGGACACCGCGACCAGCGGCTTCGGCATGTCGGCCACCGCGCACAGCCGGTCGACGACGCCGTGCAGCTGGGGGTACTGCTCCCGCTCCACGATCCGCCCGTGCATCGCGTACAGCGCGATCCGGTCCGAGAACCAGTACTGGGCGCCCAGCAGCCCGGCCGCGAAGACGACGACCAGCACCCAGGACTTCAGCAACACGATCAGCGCGGCGACGAACGCCACGTACAGCAATCCGAGCAGGAACAACGTGACCGTCATCCGGACGGTCAGCCGCCGATCACTCCGGAACCGGCTCTGCATCGCGCATCACCCCGCAGTCAGGCACTCGTCCCGCTTCCCATTGTGCGCCCGCACCCACCCATGAACAGGGTCCGAACGACCCCATGGAACGCAAAGGAATCCGGGCCCCGGAGGCGGGCCCGCACAGAGGCAGGGGGTTCGGAACGGCGGGGTCCGCGTCCGGAAGCACTCGCCCCCGCACCGGACGAACGGCGGAGCCCCGCCGCTGCCCGGAGGCAGGGGCGGGGCTCCGTGTGCAGACGGTGCCGGGGTCGGCTCACACGTCGAAGTAGAGCTCGAACTCGTGCGGGTGCGGGCGCAGCTGCAGCGGGGCGATCTCGTTCGTGCGCTTGAAGTCGATCCACGTCTCGATCAGGTCGGACGTGAAGACGTCGCCCTGGAGGAGGAACTCGTGGTCGGCCTCGAGGGAGTCGAGGACGGCCGGGAGCGAGGTCGGGACCTGGGCGACGTTCGCGTGCTCCTCGGGAGCCAGCTCGTACAGGTCCTTGTCGATCGGCTCGGCCGGCTCGATCTTGTTCTTGATGCCGTCGAGGCCCGCGAGGAGAAGGGCCGAGAAGGCGAGGTACGGGTTGCCGGAGGAGTCGGGCGCGCGGAACTCGACGCGCTTGGCCTTCGGGTTGGAACCCGTGATCGGGATGCGCATGGCGGCCGAGCGGTTGCGCTGCGAGTACACCAGGTTGATCGGGGCCTCGAAGCCCGGCACCAGACGGTGGTACGAGTTCACCGTCGGGTTGGTGAAGGCGAGGAGGGAGGGGGCGTGCTTCAGGATGCCGCCGATGTAGAAGCGGGCGGTGTCCGAGAGGCCCGCGTAGCCCGCCTCGTCGTAGAACAGCGGGTCGCCGTTGCTCCACAGCGACTGGTGGACGTGCATGCCCGAGCCGTTGTCGCCGAAGATCGGCTTCGGCATGAAGGTCGCGGTCTTGCCGTTGCGCCAGGCGACGTTCTTCACGATGTACTTGAAGAGCATCAGGTCGTCGGCGGCGGCGAGCAGCGTGTTGAACTTGTAGTTGATCTCGGCCTGGCCGGCGGTCCCCACCTCGTGGTGCTGGCGCTCGACCTGGAGACCCTGCTTGTCCAGCTCCAGGGAGATCTCCGCACGCAGGTCGGCGAAGTGGTCGACCGGCGGGGTCGGGAAGTAGCCGCCCTTGTAGCGGACCTTGTAACCGCGGTTGTCCTCCAGCGCACCGGTGTTCCAGGCGCCGGCCTCGGAGTCGATGTGGTAGAAGGACTCGTTCGCGGAGGTCTGGAAGCGCACGCTGTCGAAGACGTAGAACTCGGCCTCGGGACCGAAGTACGCGGTGTCGGCGATACCGGTCGACGCGAGGTAGGCCTCGGCCTTCTTCGCCACGTTGCGCGGGTCACGGGAGTACTGCTCGCCCGTGATCGGGTCGTGGATGAAGAAGTTGATGTTGACCGTCTTGTCGCGGCGGAAGGGGTCGACGCGCGCGGTGGACAGGTCGGCGCGGAGCGCCATGTCGGACTCGTGGATGGCCTGGAAGCCGCGGATCGAGGAGCCGTCGAACGCAAGCTCCTCGGCCGGGTCGAAGGCCTCCGCCGGCACCGTGAAGTGCTGCATCACACCCGGCAGGTCGCAGAAGCGGACGTCGATGAACTTGACGTCCTCGTCCGCGATGAACTTCTTGGCCTCGTCGGCGTTCTGGAACATCCAGCTCCTCCTACTCCCGCCCACTGTGGACCGGGGTGGTAGTTCGTTCGTGCGGCCAGTGCGGTGGCACACGCTGGGGCCGACCATAGGGACGGGGGATTTCTCCAGCGTGACCCATTTGTTTCGCCCAAGTTAACCGACGCGGGTCGGTCCGGCCCCTCCTGTCCGGATGCCAAAACGGGCACAGTACCTTGGACGGGTGGACAACAGGCAAGCAATCGGATCGTGGCTCTCCGGCCCCCGCGCCGCCGCGGAGGATGCCGGGGTCGACTTCGGATACCGGGGACAGCAGCTCGGTCTCCCGGAGCACGGGCCGGGCTCCATCGCCCGCCCGGGCCGCCGCCTCGGCGCCCTGGCAGTGGACTGGGGGCTGTGCCTCTTGATCGCATACGGACTGCTCACCGACGGCTATGACCAGGCTACCGGCAACTGGGCCCTGCTCGTCTTCTTCGCGCTCAGCGTGCTCACCGTCGGTACGGTCGGCTTCACCCCGGGCAAGCGCCTGTTCGGTCTGCGGGTCGTACCCGAGGGCGGCGGCCGGCTGAACCCGCTGCGCGCGCTGCTGCGCAGCGCGCTCGTCTGCGTGGCCGTTCCGGCCCTGATCTGGGACCGCGACGGCCGGGGTCTGCACGACCGCCTCGCGCGCACGGTCGAGGTCCGCATCTGACGACGGCCCGCGCCGCCGCCCACCGCTTCGGCGGTGAGCGGCCCCGTACCCCGTGCGGCGAAGGGGCGGGGGCGGCCCACCGCGCACGGCGAAAGGGCGAGCAGGGTTCGGCGCGCACGGCGAGGGGCGCGCCAGGACGACCGCCGCGCCCGGTGAGGGCCCGAGGACTTCCGTACACGCACGGCAGGCTCCGCTCGGCGAAGGGCCCGGCGCGAGTCTGCGCGTACGACGAGAAGGGCCCGCGCGAGTCAGCGCGTACGACGAAGGGGCGCCCGGAGTGATCCGGGCGCCCCTTTCTCGTAGGTGGGGTGTCAGCGGGCCTTCGGGCCGCCGCGCGGCATCCGCATGCCCTTCGGCATCGGTCCCTTGGGCAGCGGCATGTTGCTCATCAGGTCGCCCATGGCGCGCAGCCGGTCGTTGGTCGCGGTGACCTGCGGGCCGGAGAGCACGCGGGGCAGCTTCAGCATCGTCGTGCGGAGCTTCTTGAGCTGCACCTGGCCCTCGCCGTCACCGACGAGGATGTCGTGCACCGGGACGTCCGCGACGATCCGCGCCATCTTCTTCTTCTCGGCGGCCAGCAGGCTCTTGACCCGGTTCGGGTTGCCCTCGGCGACCAGCACGATGCCGGCCTTGCCGACCGCGCGGTGCACCACGTCCTGGCTGCGGTTCATCGCCACCGCCGGAGTGGTGGTCCAGCCCCGGCCGATGTTGTCCAGCACGGCCGCCGCGGCTCCCGGCTGTCCCTCCATCTGCCCGAAGGCGGCCCGCTCGGCCCTGCGTCCGAAGACGATCGCCGTCGCGAGGAAGGCCAGCAGGAGGCCGAGAATGCCGAGATAGATCGGGTGGCCGATCAAGAAGCCGATCGCGAGGAAGACACCGAGGGTGACGATTCCGACAGCCGCGAGCACAAGACCGATCTTCTTGTCGGCCTTGCGGGTCATCTTGTAGGTCAGGGCGATCTGCTTGAGTCGCCCGGGGTTCGCAGCGTCCGCTGCAGGTTCCTTCCTCGCCATGCCACGAAGTCTACGTGGCCCCGCGAGCGCCGACGACGGCAGGACCGGGGCCGCGGTTCCGGGCCCCGGCGGCCGGCGCGGCTAGCGGCGGGTGGCCACGGACTCCAGCACGCGCTGCGCCTCGACCCGGTCCTTGGCTCGGCGGCGGTCCTCCAGGACGGAGGTCCAGGCGTTGCGGCGGGCCGTGCGCTGGCCGCCGCTCATGAGGATCGACTCGACGGCACGGAGTGCATCTGTGAACGACGGAATGGCGGTGGCGCGTACCGGCGCGGCCTGCATGATGGGGGTCCCCCCTCGGGATCGGCTGCTTTCGTGAAAAGCAAGTACGTGGCGTAAGACCAGGGTCACTGATTGGTGTTACCAGGGCGTGACCGACCGGTCAAACACCAATGAAGCCTTGATGTGAAGGGCGCGCATCCTGACGCGGCCCAAATGGTGGCCCCATCTGCGGGGACGGTCGGGACGGCTGTGAACGGTCCGCGGCGAGGGGGACGTTGCTTGTGCGCGGATTCACACGAAAGCGGTGGCACGCAGTGCCACCGCTCGTGTTTTCGATCATGCCGTCCGGCGTGTCAGACCGCCTGGGAGGCGACGTAGGCGCCGCGCTTCTCGACGGCCATCTGGTACAGCCGGCCGGCCCGGTAGGAGGAGCGGACCAGCGGGCCCGACATGACGCCGGAGAAGCCGATCTCCTCGGCCTCCTCCTTCAGCTCGACGAACTCCTGCGGCTTGACCCAGCGCTCCACGGGGTGGTGGCGCACGGACGGGCGCAGGTACTGCGTGATCGTGATGAGCTCGCAACCTGCCTCGTGCAGCTGCTGGAGCGCCTCGCTGATCTCCTCGCGGGTCTCGCCCATGCCGAGGATCAGGTTCGACTTCGTGACCAGACCGTAGTCACGGGCCTCGGTGATGACCTTGAGCGAGCGCTCGTAGCGGAAGCCGGGGCGGATGCGCTTGAAGATCCGGGGGACCGTCTCGACGTTGTGCGCGAAGACCTCGGGGCGCGAGGAGAAGACCTCGGCGAGCTGCTCGGGCTCGGCGTTGAAGTCGGGGGCGAGCAGCTCGACCTTGGTGCGGCCGGCCTCGCGGCCCGCCGTCTGGGCGTGGATCTGGCGGACCGTCTCGGCGTACAGCCAGGCGCCGCCGTCCTCCAGGTCGTCGCGGGCGACGCCGGTGATGGTCGCGTAGTTCAGGTCCATCGTGACGACGGACTCGCCGACGCGGCGCGGCTCGTCACGGTCGAGCGCCTCGGGCTTGCCGGTGTCGATCTGGCAGAAGTCGCAGCGCCTGGTGCACTGGTCGCCGCCGATGAGGAAGGTGGCCTCGCGGTCTTCCCAGCACTCGTAGATGTTGGGACAGCCCGCCTCCTGGCAGACCGTGTGCAGCCCCTCGCTCTTCACGAGGCTCTGCATCTTCGTGTACTCGGGGCCCATTTTCGCCCGGGTCTTGATCCACTCGGGCTTGCGCTCGATGGGGGTCTGGCTGTTGCGGACCTCCAGGCGCAGCATCTTGCGTCCGTCGGGTGCGACTGCGGACACATCGGCTCCCTGCTGATTGCTCTGAGTAGGCTTCGTACTCTGCGTGGTCTTCGAATCTTCGGCGTACACCAGCGTACGCCCGTGCGTGTTGCGGTCCTTCGTCTGGGCAACCTTCGGGACCGGGGGTGCATTCCCGTCCCCGTGGGACTGCCCTAGGCCGACGCGCCTTCCACCACCCGCGGCTTGAGGTCGGCGTTCTCCAGGATGTCCCTGAGGTGCTTCTCAGCCACCGGCAGGACGTCGGCGATCGTCACGTCGCGGCCCAGTTCGTTCGCGAGCGAGGTGACGCCGGCGTCCCGGATGCCGCAGGGGATGATGCGGTCGAACCAGACGTTGTCCGGGTTCACGTTGAGGGCGAAGCCGTGCATGGTGACGCCCTTGGCGACACGGATGCCGATCGCTGCGATCTTGCGGTCCTCGCGGCGCTGGCCGGCGTTGGACGGCGCGTACTCCGGGCCGTTCAGCCGGGGGTCGAACTCCTCGTCCTGGAGCCGGGGGTCGAAGTCGAGGGAGAGGCCGCCGAGCGAGGGGCGCCGTTCCACCGGGTCGCCGAGCACCCAGACGCCGCTGCGGCCCTCGACGCGGGTGGTCTCGAGACCGAACTCCGCACACGTACGGATAAGAGCCTCTTCCAAGCGGCGTACATGTGCTACGACGTCCACCGGGCGGGGCAGCTTCTGGATCGGGTAGCCGACCAGCTGGCCGGGGCCGTGCCAGGTGATCTTGCCGCCGCGGTCCACGTCGATCACGGGCGTGCCGTCCAGGGGCCGCTCGTCGTCCGCCGTGCGCCGGCCCGCCGTGTAGACCGGCGGGTGCTCCAGGAGCAGGCAGGTGTCGGGCATCTCGTCCAGGAAACGGGCGGCGTGCACCCGGCGCTGCTCGTCCCACGCCTCCTGGTAGTCGACCGCCTCGGCACCGAATCCCATGCGGACGAACCGCAACTCACTCACGGCAAGCGCCTCCCTAGAAGCTTCGTCGGGCACACCGCGGTGCCCTTGTGCGGCACGCGGAAGAACCTTTCGTCAGGTCCGTGGCGCACCCACGCCACTGTACGTCCGGCCGCCGGCCGTCAGCCGAGTGGCCAATCCTCACACGATCGGATGAATGAATCTCGAAGTCTGCGATGAGGTGCTTACGCTCCGCTACATTCGCGCCGTTCACGAGGCCATAAGGGCTGCTCACAGGCAATCCGGGCAAGTCGCAGAGACCCGGAAGGCAGGAGACCGCACCGCAGATGACGGAACGACCCGCGCAGCGCACCCCCAACCGCCAGCTCGCCGCGCTCATCGCAGAAGCGGGGTTCTCCAACGCAGGTCTCGCCCGTCGCGTGGACCAGCTCGGCCTCGAACACGGACTCGATCTCAGATACGACAAGACATCCGTCACCCGGTGGCTGCGCGGGCAGCAGCCCCGGGGCACCACGCCCGCGCTCATCGCCGAGGTGTTCACCCGCCGTCTCGGCCGCCGGCTCACCGCGCAGGACCTCGGGCTCGACGCCTGCGCCCCGGTCTACGCGGGGCTGGAGTTCGCCGCGACCCCCGAGGAGGCCGTGGACATCGTCAGCGGCCTGTGGCGCAAGGACTCCGGCAGTCACGCCGAGCTCCGCAAGATCGCCTTCACCCCGGCGGGACTCGTCGTCCCGAGCCGGGACTGGCTGATCGGGCGGGCCGACGACCGGGTCGGACGCGGCGAGACCGGGGCCGGCCGTGTCCCCGGGCAGGGGCGACCGGCGGTCCCGCGGCAGCGCAGCCAGACCGAGCGCGGCCCGGGGCAGAAGGTCACCGGGGGCGACATCGCGGCGCTCCGCTCGGTCGGTGAACTCTTCCGCGCCCTCGACAACGCCTACGGCGGCGGCCACGCACGCCAGGCACTGGTGCGCTATCTGGAGCACGAGGCCGAGCCGATGCTGCGCGGCACGTACGGCGAACAGACCGGGCGGCGGCTGTTCGCCGCCGCCGCCGACCTCACCCGGCTGGCCGGCTGGACCTCGTACGACATCGCCGCGCACGGGCTCGCACAGCGGTACTACGTCCAGGCGCTGCGCCTGTCGCAGGCCGCCGGGGACCGCGCCTACGGCTCCTACGTGCTGGTCACGATGAGCCGCCAGGCCGTCTACCTCGGTCACGGCCGGGAGGCCGTGCAACTGGCGCGTGTGGCCCAGCAGGGCGTCGGATCGGCGGCGCCGTCCGTGGTGCAGGCACTGCTGCACGCGGCCGAGGCGCGTGGACACGGCGTGCTGGGCGAGGTGCGCGCCTGCACCGCCGCCCTCGTGCGGGCCGAGCGCGCGCTGGAGGCGTCCCGGACGGGCGAGGAGATCCCGCACTGGGCACGGTTCTTCGACGAGGCGCAGCTCGCCGACGAGTTCGGGCACTGCCACCGTGACCTCCAGCAGTACCGGGCCGCCGCGCAGCACGCCGAGCGCTCGCTGCAACTGCGGGCGCCCGGCTATGCGCGCAGCCGGCTGTTCTGCCGCGTGGTGCTCGCCTCCGCGCGGCTCGGCCTCGGGGAGCTCGACCAGGCCTGCCAGCTCGGCGCGGAGGCGGCCGGGCAGGCGGCCGAGATGCGGTCGGTGCGGGCCGTCGAGTACGTACGGGACTTCGAGCGGCGCCTGGAGCCCTACAAGGACGCGACGCCCGTACGCGGTTACCGGGACAGGGTGGCGGCGCTGGGCTGACGCCGGGGACGGCTCAGGCCGCGGTCTCCAGGAGTTCCGCCAGCGGGGCCGGCCGGGCGCCCAGGTCCGAGAGCAGGGCATGGGCGGCCCGGCGGGCCGAGTGCAGCGCACCCTGCACGGTGCTGGTGTCCCGGTGGTCGCCGCAGACGTACAGGCCGGCGAGGAGCCGCACGGGGCGGTGCGGATCGTGCGGCGACGGCATCGCCGGGACCGCCTCGGGGTCGTGATGGACCGCGAGGAGTTCCCAGCGGGTCGTCGACGTCCCGTAGAGACGGGCCAGTTGGGCGCGGACCGCCGCGTCCAGGTGTGCCGCGGCCGGTGGGGTGCCCAGCACCGTCGAGGAGATGAGGGCGCGGCCCTCGGGCGCGCGCGTCGGGTCGACCCGGCTGACGACCGCGGTGTGCGCCACGGGGCCGCTGCGGTCGGCGTCCAGCAGCAGGGCGTCGTCCGTGAGCGGGGGCTCGTCGGTGGTGTGGTGAAGGACCGTCACCGGGTGGAAGGCGGGCAGGCGCAGGCCGGGCAGCAGCTCGGCCGCGGCACGGGCACCGGTCGCCAGCAGGACGGCCCGGCAGCCGATCCGGCCGTGCTCCCTCGTCGTCACGGTGGTCGTGGAGACCGACGTGACCTCGACGCCGGTGCGGACCGTGCCCGGCGGCAGCGCCGCGGCGAGCAGCTCCGGGAGCGCGTCCGCGCCGCCCTCGGGCAGACACAGTCGGCCCGTCGCGAAGGAGTGCAGGGCGAGGTCCGCGCAGCGGTTCGAGGTCTTCAGGTCGGGGTCGCACAGCAGCGCGGCGAGCAGGGGGCGCAGGAAGCCGTCGACCGTGCGGGCCGGCAGCCCGCAGGAGGCGAGCGCCCGGGCGGCCGGCACGTCCGGGCGGCCGAGCAGGCGCTCCGGCGGGGTGGCGGCGATCCGTGCCAGGGCGGTGGCCAGACGGGACTGGTCGAGCGGGCCGCCGAGGGGGCCGGGGCGCGTGGCGGCGCGTTGCGGGCGGGCCAGCGAGAGCCGGGGGGCGCTCGCGAGGGCGCGCGCGGTGGTGAGTGCGCCCCTTGCGCTTCGGGGCACGCGGGGAGCCGACGGGGGAACGGCCGCACGGTGGTGGTGACCGTCGCTGTGCAGCAGGACGCCCGGGGAGAACGGGCGCAGGACGAGACCGTCCAGGCCCGGGGTGCGGCGCAGTTCGGGGTACGAGGTGGACAGCAGCCGGCCCAGCCGGTCCAGCCGGAAGCCGTCGACCTTCTCCGTGGTCATGCGCCCGCCCACGTGCGGCGCGGCCTCCAGGACGGTGGTCGTCAGCCCCGCCCTGGTCAGATGCAACGCGGCCGCCAGACCGGCTGCCCCGGCTCCCACGACGACGACGTCGACGTCCTGTGCGCGTGGTGCGTCTTCTGCGTATGCAGCGTATTCCGCGATCTCCGCGATCTGCGCGGTGTAGCGTGCGGGCTCTAGCACGTGCCCCTCCCCGAGGTTGCGCGGCCGGTGGGGACGTCATGCCCCCAACAGGCGTCTGGAATACCCGAGTTCGGATCGAGGGTAGGTGCGCCCGCCGACGGCGGAAGACGCGCGGCGGCCGTGCACGGGCGCATGGGGGGTGCATGTGACCCTCCGGTACGGCCGCCCGTGACCCTCCGGTACGGCCGTCCGGACGGCCCCGGCCGCCGCGAACGCCTCAGTCGAGCGCCGCCCGCAGCGCCCCCTCGATCGACGGGAACGCGAACGAGAAGCCCGATTCCAGGAGACGGCCGGGCAGGACCCGCTGGCTGCCGAGGATGTCGCCGGCCATGTCGCCGAGGGCGAGACGCAGCAGCGGAGCCGGGGTGGTGAACACCGTGGGGCGGTGCAGGACACGGCCCATCGCCTCGGTGATCTCACGGTTGGTGAGCGGGTCCGGAGCCGTCAGGTTCACCGGGCCGGCGAGCCGGTCCGTGTCGATGAGGTGCCGGATCGCCGCCACCTCGTCGTGCAGGGAGATGAAGCTCCAGTACTGGCGGCCGTCGCCCATCCGGCCACCGACCCCCGCCTTGAAGAGCGGGAACAGCTTCGCCCACGCGCCGCCCTTGCTGGAGACCACCAGGCCGGTCCGGGCGAAGACCGTACGGACACCGGCGTCCTGGGCGGGGCCCGCCGCCTCCTCCCAGTCCACGCACAGCGAGGACAGGAAACCGGTCCCGGGCGGCGCCGACTCGTCCACCGCCCGGCCGTCCGTGTCGCCGTAGTACCCGATCGCGCTGCCGTTCACGAACACCGCGGGCGGCTCGTCGAGGGAGGCCACCGCGTCGGCCAGCGTCGCCGTGCCGAGGACCCGGCTCTCCCGGATCCTGCGCCGGTACGCCTCCGTCCAGCGCTGCGCGGCGATGCCCGCTCCCGCCAGATTGACCACCGCGGCGCAGCCGGCGAGGCCCGCCGTGTCGATCCGCTCCCGTTCGGGGTCCCACTCGACCTCGTCCTCCGTACGGGGCGCCCGGCGCACCAGACGCACCACCACGTGTCCGTCCGCGGCCAGCGAGCGCGCCAGCGCCGAACCGATCAGGCCGGACGCACCGGCGACGGCAACACGCGAACCGGGGGGAAGGGTCGAGTCGCTCATGAGTCCATCCTGCCCGCGAAGCCCCAGAAATCGCGGGACGAGGCCGGGTGGCGGAGCCGTACAGTGATCGGCATGCCGGCACCACTCATACGCACCGCCACGCTCGACGACGAGGACGAGCTCGGGCGACTCGACCGGGTCACCTGGTCCACGCTGCATGCCGTCGCACCGCGCCCGCAGCCCCCGTACGAGCCCTTCTACAGCGAGCGCTTCGGGCCGCGTGACCATCTCGTCGCCGAGATCGGCGGCCGCCTGGTGGGCTACATCCGCCTGGGCTTTCCGACCCCGCTCGCCTGCAACGCGCATGTGCGGCAGATCCAGGGGCTCGTCGTCGCCGACGAGGCACGCGGCACCGGCGTCGGGCGGGCCCTGCTGCGGGCCGTGCAGGACGAGGCCCGCAGGCAGGGCGCCCGGAGGATCACGCTGCGGGTCCTCGGGCACAACGCCCCGGCACGGGGGCTGTACGAGTCGGAGGGCTTCGTCGTGGAGGGCGTCCTGCCCGAGGAGTTCCTGCTGGACGGCACGTACGTGGACGACGTGTTCATGGGACGTTCGCTCTGACCCACTGACCCACTGACCCACTGACCCACTGACCCACTGACCCACTGACCCACTGACCCACTGACCCACTGACCCACTGACCCACTGACCCA